>CAWDMW010000002.1:0-1764673 GCA_963803575.1 uncultured Alphaproteobacteria bacterium | reverse complement strand
AAGACCACCTTCAACACTATGTGTTATATACTGGTATGGGAACATGACGCTCAGATAGTATTGGCCTCTTTCATCATTCAAAAGAATCTTTAGATATAGAAAGATTGGAAACCTCCAACTCTAATGTGAATGGTTTCTGGTTTGGCGGCACATTCACGCCTGTTTCATATCAAAACCAAACATCTCTTGTAAGTTCTGGTGACTATCTGTCTTACATTAATAAAAACAACGACATTGAAATATTATGTAGCAAGGTCTACCGCTTTCATGGCTGGAAAAGTGCAGAGCCGTCAAGCAGTCCGGTATGTCAAACAATGGATAGTGGAGACTATCAAACACTGCAACAAACGGTAGATATACCACGCCTTAGGGAAACTGACACAACGCATGAAAGCTATAGTGATCTAAACGCAGACGGTGACCGTGAGCGCATTCTTACCCATCAGCTATCAAGTGGTGATGGATGTGGATGTGATAAACAGTTTTTAAGCCTATCAGATCATCAGGATATGAGTCCGTCTTTACGCAAACTAAAGCAGCAGCTTGCACGTTTAACAGACCATAGGTGCGATAGAATAAAATCCTGGTCTGTCATCGCAATAGACAGTAAACATTATGTTTTGCAGGGTTATAAACGTGGTAGGCCATATGATAAGCGTGATAGTGATCTGGAATATCAGATGATTCCAGATCGTGTTTTGTATGAGTATAGGGATGAGTCATTTGTTCCTGTATGCAGGCAAGTTCCAGATATCACCACACTGATTGACCGAGATGTGATAGAGCATCAAGAATTGAACTATCTGCCTCTAAATAATTAAAATGCATCAGTCAGACTTACGTTTTTACAGCCACTATACCCATCCCGCATTATTTACCGGTGAGCAAGGTTTGCGTATTATATGTCAAAACGGCCAGTTACATTCCATCACTTATTGCCCATCACTGACAGATAGTCATGGTGATGACATGGTGTATGCGCCAGATGACGCGGTATCAATCCACCAAGCATTAGATGCGTATTTCTCAGAGGGTGTATCATTAAATGTTCCATGCGATATACCCATATCCAGCCCGTTTATTACCAAATGCTGGCAGATTATTGCCTCTATACCTTTTGGCCAGACGATCACTTACGGCGAGTTGGCAGAGCAGGCAGGGAACCGAAAAGCATCGCGCGCGGCAGGCACGGCGTGCGGCAAAAATAGGTTGCCACTCTTCATCCCTTGCCACCGTGTGTTAGCGCAAGGCGGAAAACTCGGCGGGTTTGCATGGGGTTTAGACGTCAAACGCACATTGCTGGCGCATGAGGGAATTATGTATTGTTAAGTTTACGTCCCGCAAAACGTTTGATACACACGCTCTTGCGGCGTTGGAGGTGTGGTATATTTCGCGTAAACTGTATCTTCATGGTAAGGCTCAGCCAGTGCATCCAGTAATGCGTGCAGTGGCGCCATATCTTCCTGCTCCTGTGCTGCTTCCAGCGCATGTTCCACCTGATGATTGCGTGGAATACGTGCGGGGTTATGGGTCTGCATCAGGCCAGTTGCAGCATTGGTTGAGGGGGCGTGTTGTTGCAGTCGTGCTTTCCACGTCTGGTGCCACTGTATAAACTCATCACTTCGGTAGATGTCACCGCTTGGAACATCCTCTGACATGATGGCTCTAAAGCTATTAGTGTAATCTGCCTCATGGCGTTGCATCCATTTCAGGAACCCGCCGACAATGCTTGCATCTGACTTATCTTCGCCAGACATCCCTAACTTACCACGCATCATGCCTAGCCATGCCGTTTCAAAGCGTGTATTAAAGGTGTCCAGCAGGTTTTCTGCCAGTGAAGCCGCCTGATCTACCTCATCATGAAGCAATGGCAAAAGCGCTTCTGCCAAACGCGCCAGATTCCATTTGGCTATGTGAGGCTGATTGCCATACGCGTAGCGCCCCTGATGGTCAATAGAGCTAAAGACTGTTTGTGGGTCATAGGTGTCCATAAACGCGCAAGGGCCATAATCAATCGTTTCACCAGATATGGCCATATTATCCGTGTTCATCACGCCATGAATAAACCCAACACGCAACCAATGCGTTACCAGTGTAATTTGGCGTTCCATCACCATTTCCAGCAAACGCCGGTAAGGCTGATCGGTATGTTCCAGTTCAGGATAATGTCTGGCAATGGTATAATCTGCTAAAGCCTGCAATACTTCTTTGTCCTGCAACGTTGCTGCATATTGAAACGTACCCACCCTGATATGGCTCGCGGCAACGCGCGTAAGGATTGCTCCGGGCAAAGCAGTCTCACGGTAAATGGGTTCACCTGTTGCGACAACGGCAAGACTACGTGTGGTAGGAATATGCAATGCCTCCATTGCCTCACTCATAACATATTCCCGCAACATCGCACTCAAACTTGCACGTCCATCACCACGCCGACTGTAAGGGGTGCGTCCTGACCCTTTCAGTTGCACATCTAACGTTATGCCATTGGGGGTGGTATGCTCCCCGAGCAAATGCGCGCGCCCATCACCCAGCATATTAAAATGCCCAAACTGATGCCCTGCATAAGCCTGAGCAATCGGAGTGCTTCCATCTGCTAGCGAATTTCCTGAAAGCTGCTCTGCCAATGCTTCATCAGAGATATGTAAACCCATGGAATCTGCGAGTGACCTGTTGAATATCACCATATCTGGCCGTTTCACAGGTGAGGGGGCAATCGGTGTACATAGTGATTCAGGCAATGCTGCGTAGCTGTTAGTAAAATTCCACACAAGCCTAATGCATCCCGTGAGTAGCATGTGTTTTCAGTGTGTCTAACGTGACATGCTTCAGCGCATTTTCATGACATGATGCCAGCACCACCAGTGGCGCACAATCTGCCTCTAGTGCTTCCTTCCATCGCATCACACATAAACACCAGCGATCCCCGGCTTTCAAGCCGGGAAAGTCATAGTCTGGCCGTGGGGTGGACAGATCATTTCCCTGCTCTTGCGTGAAAGCCAAAAAGGCTTCCGTCATTTTTGCACAGACAATATGTTTGCCCGTATCATGTGCGCCCGTATGGCAATAGCCATCACGATAAAAACCGGTTTTGGGTTCAAAGCAACAGGGCTGTAATGGCTCGCCTAAAACGTTAAGCACTATGGTTTCAAAATCAGATTGTGTCATAATAGGTTGGCATATATGTACCAACGAAGATGATAACAAGATGCATTATTCATGTAGGATCTTTTGCCCTACTTTGTTGTTTTGCAACCTGCTTACGGTTACGACAACGTTGCGAGCAATATTGCACCTCATCCCAGCAATCTTTCCATTTGCGACGCCAGCTAAACGGGCGCTTGCATACAGGGCATATTTTTTCCGGCAATGGCATAGAGGGTTTCATAGCACACTAACGGTGTTAGACCAATGACTTGTTAAGTGTGCTGCATTAAGGTACACTGATTAAGATGGAAGATAACAGGTAGAGATAGATGAAAATACTGGTACCGATCAAGCGTGTAGTGGATTATAACGTACGCATCCGCGTCAAAACCGATGAAAGCAGTGTGGAATTGGGCGGCGTCAAAATGTCCATGAACCCGTTTGATGAAATCGCACTGGAAGCCGCTATACGCTTCAAAGAATCAGGCCAAGCAACAGACGTGATTGCACTGAGCATCGGTAGTGACGCGGTAGTGGAAACATTGCGTGCTGGACTGGCTATGGGGGCTGATAGTGCTGTGCATATTCGCACAGACGCCACCATTGAACCATTGATGGCTGCCAAACTGATTCAGTCACAAGTAACAGAACATGCGCCAGACATCGTGATTTTAGGCAAGCAAGCGATTGATGATGACGCCAACCAGACAGGTCAAATGCTTGCAGCATTGCTTGGTTGGGGGCAGGCAACGTTTGCTTCCGATATCACCATAGACGATGGCACAGCTACGGTGGTACGTGAAGTGGATGGCGGCTTAATGACCATCACTACGCCACTACCCTGCGTTATTACCACAGATTTGCGCTTAAATGAGCCGCGTTATGCATCATTACCTAACATTATGAAAGCTCGTGCAAAACCAGTAATCACGTTAGAAGCCGCTGATCTGGAGGTTGACATGACGCCAAAGTTGCAGGTGAGCAAAGTACAGGCACCGAAGAAACGTAGTGGTGGAAAGAAAGTGCCAGACGTAGACGCACTTATCCATGAATTGCAACATACAGCCAGAGTTTTACCATCATGACTGCTCTTCTTATCTCTCCTCTGCATCAGGGGGCATTATGTGCATCCATCTATCCTGCTGTTACGGCAGCCCGCGCCATGGGAGGTGACGTTGATGTGCTTATCACCGGTGATAACACAGATGACGCCGTAACCACTGTGGCAACCATTGAAGGCGTCCGAACAGTGCTGGTTGCGTTGTCTCCTGATTATGCCGTGCCACTGGCAGAATCTATTGCGCTACTGGTGATGGAACAGGCACAAGCTTACAGCCATATCATTATGGCGGCGAATACAACGGGTAAAGATTGCCTGCCACGTATTGCCGCGTTGCTCGATGTGCAACAAGTCTCTGACATTGTGGAAGTTGTATCCTCTGACACGTTTGTGCGCCCTATTTATGCAGGTAATGCACTGGAAACCGTGCAAAGCTTAGGCGACACACACATCGTGTCTATTCGTCCAACAGCTTTTGATAAAGCACAAACTCACGATGCAAATGCAGCCATAAAAGAAGTGAATGTACCAGAATACCAGCACGCAACACGCTTTGTTTCACAGGAACAAAGCGGCAGTGATCGCCCTGATCTGGCAAGCGCATCTATTGTGGTGTCTGGTGGCCGTGGTGTAGGGTCATCAGAGAATTTTGACTTAATTAATGCACTTGCAGACAAACTGGGGGCGGCAGTTGGTGCTTCACGCGCGGCGGTGGATGCAGGGTATGTGCCAAATGATTATCAGGTTGGGCAAACTGGTAAAGTGGTCGCACCTGAACTCTATATTGCAGTAGGCATCTCTGGTGCCATCCAGCATCTTGCAGGCATGAAAGAATCCAAAGTGATTGTCGCTATCAACAAAGATGAGAGCGCCCCCATCTTCGACATAGCCGATTATGGTCTGGTTGGAGACTTGTTTATCTTGTTGCCGGAATTAACGGAAAAACTATAGCAGCATTGCACCATGCGCTAAAGTACGCTATAGCGTGAATCATGCAGTTTATTGATGAAGCGAAAATCTATATTAAGTCGGGTAATGGCGGGGCAGGGTGCGTAAGTTTTCGCCGTGAAGCCAATGTGCCACATGGCGGGCCTGATGGTGGCAATGGCGGACGTGGTGGCCATATTATTATCCGCACAGAACCGAATTTAAACACTCTCATTGATTACCGCTACCAGCAGCATTTCAAAGCCAAAACCGGTATGCATGGCATGGGCAGACATCGTGACGGCGCGAAAGGTGATGATGTGATAATGAAAGTCCCTGTTGGCACCCAGATTTATGCTGAAGATGGCCATAGCATGTTGGCCGATATGTCATTGCCAGATCAGGAACTGGTCTTAGCCGATGGTGGAAAAGGTGGTGTGGGTAACATGCATTTTAAGTCCTCCACTAATCAGGCACCACGCAAAGCCACGCCGGGTGAAGCAGGTGCCGAACAATGGATATGGTTGAAACTCAAGCTCTTTTGTGATGTTGGACTGGTTGGGCTTCCCAATGCCGGAAAATCCACGTTTTTGTCTGTCGTTAGTCGGGCAAAACCAAAAATCGCTGACTATCCCTTCACCACCTTAGCTCCACAACTGGGTATGGTCTACGCCGATGATCGAGAACTGGTGATGGCAGATATACCCGGCCTCATTGAAGGCGCGCATGAAGGCGTTGGCTTAGGTATTCGCTTTTTGAAACATATTGAGCGATGCGGCGCCATATTGCACCTGATTGATGCAACCGCAGAAGACGTCATCACGCCTTACGATACGATACGCCATGAACTCACTGCGTATAGTGCTGTATTAAAAGACAAAGAGGAAGTGATTGCCCTGAATAAGTGTGATGCCTTAGACGATGAAACAATTGAAGCACAACGCAAACAATTAAGCGATCACACAGGCAAGCCAGTATATATTATTTCTGCTATTGCCGGCACCAATATTGAACACTTAAAACGCACATTGTTTGATACGCTTGCACCAGATGAAGAAGACTAACCCCTATTGACTGCGGTCATAAAGGGGAGGGGTACTATCTCCTGCGTCACCAACGGCATCTGTCACAATATGGGCGTTAATCGCAACCACATTCGCAACGGTATCCGTATCTTCCCATTCACCTAGACCAATACCGTAATCTAAACGGTTTACTTTCGTCATCACGTCCGCGACAATTTTACCGTCATCACGTTTTGTCAAAATCATGTAAAACTCTACCGGTAATGTTGTGTCGCGTAGCGTGATGCGGCCATATCCTTTATACATCGCATTCGATTGACGCTCAAAGTCGCGCGCAACAAAACGCGCAGTTTCGTAAGTATCCGCATCAAGCCAGTCACGTTCAAGCAGCCCATCGCTCACCTCCTCATAAGGCGCATCCAGCGTGTCGTTTGAGAGCGTAACAAGGGCTTTCAGTTCACTTTGTTCCAGATTATCCGGATAAAACCAGATACCGGTATCCACGTCACTTAAGGTAATCATAATAGCTGCATTATTGACTGTCGGATGCAGTGTGACGTAGCTTTCTGACTTCACGATATGATGCGTTTCTTGTTGCTCCTTTGCCGCAGTGTCTTGTGTATCATCTGCATAAACCTGACTTCCGCTTGCCAGTAGCATCATGATAGCGATAAGATAGTGCATGATATTCCCTCAGTAATGTGATTGCTGTAAGTGCAATGATAGCATAATAGGGGTTTTTTAGTCTACTGCATGAATCACAAGATGTTGTCCGGCGTGTCTCTCATACCAGTTGCGCTCAGCGTCAAAGTTATGTCCTGCCCAACCGGTAAAGCGAAATCCGTACATATGGCAGGTGAAGTTATAGCATGTTGCCAAACGTAACCAACCAGCGCACCACCAGCAGTCCTGTGCTTGCAGCGGGAGTCGTGCGGCTGTAAGGAATGTGTCCTAGTGCTTCAACACTTGCTGGAAAATGACCTGCACTAAACAGGCGGACTTTCTTATGATAAGATGCAAAACGCGCGCGTGCCATTGCCGTGTGATCTTCCAGCATCGCTGCTTGCTGTTCTCCCTCTGATAAAGGCGGAGTCAACCAGTCAATTTTACGTGGATGGATGGGTAAGCGAATAACAGGTGTAGCCTGAAATACAGTAGAATGTTCGATAGTTTTGAGATCCAGCCATTCTTTCATTTGACCACCGCTATTAACCAGCACCAACTCATTCACACGATGGCCGGTGACACCGCCAAATCCAGCGGCTTTATTGCAACGTACTACATAATCATGTGCATCTATCTCGCATCCATGGTCTGATAGAAGTGGTGCATTACCAATAATCGCCACAGATGCGTTCGGTGTATGCTGTAGTTTACGTAACGAAATAGGTGGCTGCATCGTCAAGACCGCTTAAGGCAGCATCCGTTTCAAGACTGCATCTTTGTAATAGAAATGATGCAGCAATACCGCACCCGCGTGAACAGGGAGCAACACAAGAAAAGCAATCATGCCTGCTTCGTGGCAACGTTTAAGGATAGCTGCCAGTTCTTTATTTGCTGCCGCAATATCAGGCAACGTAAACCAGCCAAACACTGATACCGGAAAACCGTAAGCACTGGACATCGCCCAACCGCTTAGTGGCATACACAGCATCAAGGCGTAGAGTGCAATATGTGACGAGCGTGCGGCATAACGTTGCCAGCGTGGCGTGTTGCCCGGCAGTGGCACGGACGGCGAGCGCGCATTCCATATGACGCGCATAGCAGCGAGCAATAGCAATACCGCCCCCACTGATTTATGGATACCATACAGACGGAACTTATCCGGACTAACATCCATATCAACCATATAGATGCCAACTGCTAGCATCCCAACAATACCAACAGCCATAACCCAATGAAATGTCTTGCTTAGCCAATTATACGAAGTCGATGACTGACTCATTGACTCACATCAGCGGATGGTAGCGTTTCACTTTCCTTCAGCGGGCGCTCTATTTCAGTTTCAATCGTTAGCGTTACTTCATCGCCTACAACTGGCACATAGGTGTCAAAACCCCATTCACTACGCTTGAACACTCCTGTTAATGACAGTCCTGCTTTATAGGTTTTGCGCCATTTATCGTAGCCATGCTTGTTCATCACCGCGTGCAATGTCAACGGGTGTGTTTGACCTTTCAGCGTGAAATCACCCGTAATATCTGCTGTATTCTCACCAGTAATATTTACATTAGTTGTGTTAAACGTTGCTTGCGGATAGGTCGCTGTGTCAAAGAACGCGCTACTTTGCAGCTTCTTGTCAAAGTCTGGCAAATCGGTATCCACGCTTTCCGGCATAACGCGTATGGTCGCATGGCTTTTGGCAGGATTATCAAAATCCAGCACAATGTCTCCATCATATTGCTGAAACTCCGCCATAAATTGTGAAAAACCGGCATGATCCACAGCAAAATGAATATTCGTATGTGACGGGTCAAAACGGAACGTATCTGCTGCGTAAGATGATGATGTATAAAGCATGGCACTAACCGCCAAGCATATAAGAGATCGGTACATTTGAGTATAGCCTATTTTTATAGTGTAATCAGTGATAATGAGGGGGAGTATAGCACTCCATATCACACGTTAGCAATGTCCAGTTTATCACACACAAAAATATCAAGCATAACGTTACTATCAAACAATACGGTAAGTTGGCACAGTGTCTCTGTCAACACCCCTCTAATCAGCTTAAAACTTCTCACAAAGTGTTTGTACCGCGTGCGCTACTCCCTTGGGGTGCTGCCATATGGACGAAATAACCGCTACAAAGTCAGCACCTGCTTCAATCAGAAGGTCTGCGTTATCTTCGTTGATCCCACCAATCGCAACGCAAGGTAACACTGCGTGCTGTGTCCACCATGTCAGTATTTCAGGCTCAGGTGTTCCCCAATGCTCTAATGCTTTGGCAGATTTAGACCGGGTGGGGTAAAACGCGCCAAACGCTACGTAATCTGCACCATCTTCGCCAGCCTGCATTGCCAGATGCTTTGATGCATGGCAACTCACCCCAATAACCGCCTCATCCCCTAACACAGATCGTGCATCTGCAACCGTTCCATCTTCCTGTCCTAAATGCACACCATCTGCACCCACTTTACGTGCTAATGCAGGCTTGTCATTCATCATGAACGGAACGCCATATTCTTTGCATAATGGCAGTAATGCGCCAGACACGCGGCAAATAACGTCTTCATGAGCGGAAGCTTGTGTGAGTGCATCTGGCGCTGGCATATCCGCTTTCAACCGTAACTGAAACGCACCTATATGCTCACCACCTGCCTCAAATGCCGCGCGGCATTGCTGGGTGAACGCACCCAGATCAGGTATGGAAGGAGGAGAAATCATATAAAGCAGGCAATCAGTCATAGTGATTCCTCTATAATCCAGTCTGGCTAACTGCACAACTTGATTATATGACAGGCCTGATGTGCAAAGATAAATGATTTGCCCGCATAACGAGTTTGCGTTATGGTATGGCTCATGAAAAAAGACATCATACTTCACACGGATCCAGCGGCTTACGCAGGAATGCGAAAAGCAGGCCAGCTATCCGCCAGCATTCTGGATGAATTAATTGATATGATTGTGCCGGGCATCACTACGGAAGCGATTGACGAGTATTGCCACAAGCGTATCACGGAAGCAGGCGCAATACCGGCGCCCCTTGGGTATCGCGGGTTTCCTAAATCGGTCTGCACTTCAGTGAATCATGTTGTGTGCCATGGCATCCCTTCAGACAAAGTGCTGAAAGAGGGCGATATTATTAATGTTGACGTTACCAGTATTGTGGATGGCTGGCATGGTGACACTAGCCGAATGTATCATGTCGGTAAGGTTCCCATCAGAGCATCGCGATTAATTCAAATCACTTATGAATGTACGATGCTGGGCATCGAACAGGTGCGCCCGGGTGCTTACACAGGTGACATTGGTGCCGTCATTCAGAAATATGCTGAATCACAAGGGTTTTCGGTCGTGCGTGAATATTGCGGCCACGGGCTGGGTCAGGTCTTTCACACAGCACCCAACATCCTGCATTATGGCAAGCGTGGTGAAGGGGTAGAGCTTAAAGAAGGAATGTTCTTCACGGTTGAACCAATGATAAATCTGGGCAAACGCCAAACGCGGTTGAACAATAAAGATGGATGGACAGTCACCACCCGTGATCGTTCACTCTCTGCACAATTTGAGCATTCTCTGGCAGTCACCGCCGATGGCTTTGAGTTATTTACCGAATCCCCCACAGCCCGCCACTGCCCACCTTATAGCTAATCTAACATCTCCCAATTACACATGACAAAAATACAGCAAATACTTGACTACGCACAAAAACATGGTGCCACCACATCTGATGCCATTTATGTGCATGGCGTGGATCTGTCTGTGGCGTGCCGTCATGGCAAACAGGAAGAAATGGAACGCTCTGAATCTAGCGGCATTGGCCTGCGTGTATGGAAAGGGCAACGTCTGGCAACCGTTTCCACCAGTGATCTTTCCGACTCCAGTCTGGATGAACTGGCCGAGCGTGCCGTAGCCATGGCTAGCGTAGCAACCGAAGATCCACATATCATGCTGGCATCAGACGAGTTGCTGGTTAAAGAAATACCTGAACTTGGTTTAGCCGATACGTACGAGCCAGATGCTACAAGGTTACAAGATATTGCCATGAGCGCGGAAGCAGCAGCGCTCGAGAAAGAAGGCATCACCAATAGCGAAGGAGCCGATTGTTCATATGGCAAAACACAGATTGCACTGGCCAGTAGTCGTGGGTTTTATGGAGAATATACAGACACATCCTTTTCCCTATCTGCCTCTGTGTTGGCTGGCAGCGGTGATGGTATGGAGCGGGATTATGACTATGCTGTATCGCGTTTCTTTAGCGATCTACCCGATGCCCATATTATTGGAGCATCAGCCGCCGAAAAAACCCTAAAACGCCTGAATCCTAAGAAAAAAGAGAGTTGTCAGGTGCCTGTGGTGTTTGATCCACGTGTGGCGCGCTCGCTGTTGGGTAGTTTTGCCAGCGCGATTAATGGAGCAGCCATCGTGCGTGGCACGTCATTCTTAAAAGATGCCATGCAGACGCAACTATTTGATACATCTATCCAGATTATGGATGATCCACACCGCGCGCGTGGTTTGGCGTCACACCCGTTTGATGCGGAAGGTGTGGCGTGTGAGAAACGCGCTATGGTGCAGGACGGGGTGTTGCAGTCATGGTTTCTGGATACACGCAGTGCCAGCAAATTAGGGCTAACCACCACCGGCCACGCCTCACGCGGCTTAGGCTCACAACCTTATCCCTCATCAACGAACCTTTATATGGAAGCTGGAAGCATATCACCTGATGAACTCATGTCAGATATTGGTGACGGTTTTTACGTGAATGAAGCATTTGGTATGGGGATTAACCTGATTACGGGTGATTATTCACAAGGTGCGTCAGGTTTCTGGATTGAAAATGGTGTCATCACCTATCCGGTGTCCGAGTTAACTATTGCAGGGCAATTAAAATCTATGTTTAGTCAGCTAACACCGGCCAATGATCTGGTTTTTCGTTATGGCACGAACAGCCCAACGCTTAGAGTGGAAGGCATGACCATTGCAGGTGGTGCTTAAAAATCTACCACAGATGCAAGCATAATGAAGTCGGCTGACACAGGATGTTATGTTTTATGTTTACATTATCTAAGGGCTTGGGCAATATGATTCGCATATAGAAATAGTGCAACCTTGTGAGATATAATAAGTCATGACAGAAATTACAGTAGCGTTTGGTGATGGTATTGGCCCTGAAATTATGGATGCCACCCTCTTTATTCTGAAAGAAGCCAAAGCAGATCTATCCATTGACACCATTGATATTGGTGCTGCCTATTATGGTCGCGGCGTATCCACGGGAATTCCTCCTCATGCGTGGGATAGTCTGTATCGTACCAAAACGCTGCTTAAAGCACCCATCACAACTCCGCAAGGTGGCGGGTATAAAAGCATTAACGTCACCATCCGCAAAACGCTTGGCTTATACGCGAATGTGCGTCCGTGCCGTAGTTATCACCCATTTGTGCAAAGCCTGCACCCAATGATGGATCTGGTGATTATCCGCGAAAATGAAGAAGATTTATATGCGGGTATTGAGTATCGTCATTCCACCGATGCCTATCATGCTCATAAGGTGATTACCGAATCCGGCAGTGAGAAAATCATCCGTTATGCCTTTGATTATGCTGTACAAAATGGCCGCCGTAAAGTTACATGTATGACTAAAGACAACATCATGAAGCTCTCAGACGGTGCGTTCCACCGCATCTATGATAAAGTTGCGAAAGAATACCCGGATATTGAAACCGATCACTATATCATTGACATTGGCTCAGCGCGTGTGGCATCGCGTCCTGAACTGTTTGACGTGATTGTCACTGAAAACCTCTATGGTGATATTATCTCCGATATTGCCGCAGAAGTCTCTGGCTCCGTAGGGCTTGCGGGTTCGTCTAATGTAGGTGATGATTTTGCCATGTTTGAAGCGATCCATGGTTCAGCCCCTGACATTGCAGGACAAGGCATTGCAAACCCTTCTGGCCTACTCGGTGGTGCCGTGATGATGCTGGTGCATTTAGGGCAGAATGACACAGCAAGCACGATTCATAACGCATGGTTAAAAACGATTGAAGATGGAATGCATACCGGCGATATTTATAATGAGGCAAGCAGTAAAGAAAAGCTTGGCACTATGGATTTCGCTAAAGCCGTTGTGGATAATCTGGGTGAGTATCCGTACAAATTTAAGCGTGCGCGTTTTGACCCACTGCCTGAAGATGCGAAAAAGCCTAGCGAGTACGTAGATCTCATTGAGTGCGAAAAATCACTGGTTGGTGTAGACGTTTACGTTGGTGACAGTGACTGCGATTTAGATGCGCTGGGAAAACAATTGGATGATCTTGCAGGCGATGAGGCAACATTGAAAGTGATTTCATGTAAAGGCTTAAAAGTCTGGCCAGATGCGGAAGCAAAAGGTGTTGTGAGTGACTGTTACCGTTGCCGCTTTATGGTGAAAGACGATGATACGATTTTAGGGCGTGACTATCCGGCAAAACTATTTACACGGTTGGTTGAAGCTGATCTGGATGTATTGCAGGTGATTAATCTGTTCGATTTCTGTGGTGAATTGGGCTTTACTAAAAGTCAGGGTGAATAAGCAATAGCCAAACAAGGCTATTAACCCGGTGGAATCAGGTGAAGCATAGGGTTGACTGACTGGCCGTTGACTCGCAGTGAGTAATCCAGATGGGCGCCAGTAGAGCGTCCGGTGGAGCCAACCTTGCCAATGACCTCTCCGCGTGCAACCCGTCTGCCTTGCGTTACCAGCCATTTGCTTAAATGCCCGTAAACGCTGTACTCTTTATCGTTATGCCGTATTTTGACATATTTGCCCAAATGCCGATGCGTTCCTGTTTCTGAAACCACGCCATCATGCGTTGCCAATACCGTTGTACCTGAGGGCGCGGCTAAATCTACGCCATGATGGAACCGGTAATCTCCTGTCACCGGATGCGTACGATACCCGTAAGTGGAACTAATACGATATACCGCATCCACAGGTAGTGGCCACGCTGCGGCATTCTCTGACATAGTGCTTGCTACTCGCCCGGGGCGGCGATTATCACGCAACGGCGAAAAGCCAGAGATATTTGCCTGAAATTGTGTGTCCGGATGATACTTACCAAGCGACTTGAAAGAAGCTGCCGCTTGACCACGGTGCAACGGCCTTGGTGCAGTAGTGACCTCACCACGTGACAGTGGCATGAAACGAGCATTTCCTTTAATGGGTTTTGCCAGTGTGTCATGAAGCGTATCACAGCTGACGATAAGCGACAGAGCAATCAGCAGCCACCCTGACCTTTTTAGAGGTGGATTAAATCTATTGTAACCTTTGCAGTAGAACATAGCGGATATGAAACCATCTGCCATGCTGTCACACATACCTTATATGCGATATACCCTGCAATTCGGCATCATTTTGGCTGCGCTTTGTAGCATGAATGCCGCAAATGTTTCAGCATCAGCGAATGCAACCCCGTACCCTATTCCGGGCAACGTTAAAGCATCACCAGCATCAACCTATCTTCCTGTATCGCGAAAGCCTCTGCCGCCTCATGGAGTCTCCGTATCTGCTTTTGAAAAAGGCGATGTGCATTACAGCAATCGTGATACTTTGCGTAAACGTCCTCTAAAACATACGGTACGTCCTGTGCAGCGAAACATACCACCAACTGTGCCAGCCGCCGCCATACCGACACCAGTACCGCCGGCAACCGAGACTATAGCGCCACTAGCAACCAGCAGTGTACGGGTGCGTCCTCATGGCGTTATACCTCTGAATATCCCGCTTAATGTACAGCCAATTCAGATGCCAGAGTCAACATTACAGATCACCCAGCCTATACCAGCCAAAAGCGTACAACCTGTTGAAGAAGCGATCATTGTTCCGGGCGCAAACGATCTGCTTGATATTGCTCCTGCTATACATTTGGATCATAACAAAGTTTCCACCTATAAAGCCAGCAATACGCCCTTTGGGGAAGCACCACAGGTTTTTGTTCCGCCAGCGCCTTTTGTTGCCGCCAACGCAATGTCTGCGCCACCCATACCTGCCGAGCCAGTAACTCCCCCATCTCCCATTTCTGCAAAAACAAAAGCTATTTTGAACACATTACCAGCTGACATCTTCCCAACTCCTCGCCACCCTCAAGGAGGATTTGAGGTTGATCGTAACGTCCCGTTTGAGGGGCTGCCAACAGGTGAAGGCGTTGATATGTCTGAATCTATTGGGGCTAATATCGCTATCAGACGTCAAGATGTAGATGTGAATTATGAACTGGAAAAAGCGTATAATGCCTTATTGCGAGGGAATACCGAGATTGCCATTCGTATTTATCACGATATTTTACAGGCAGAACCATCCAATAAACATGCATTATTTGGATTAGCAACTACGTATCACAAATTGGGTATGACAGAAAAAGCGCGTCCCGTTTATGGTCGGTTGCTAGAGCAAGACCCTTATAACACCGAGGCACTCAATAACTTTCTCGCATTAGTAGGGGAAGAAGCACCGGAATCTGCTATTGTGTATCTGGAAGATCTTAAAATGAACAACCGTGATTTCAGTCCGGTATATGCGCAATTAGCCCGGCTTTACACGCAACAGGGTAATCATCCGCAAGCTGTCGCCAATATGCAGGAAGCTGTGGCTATGTCACCTGAGAATCTGATTTACCTCTATAACTTAGCGGTGCTGTATGACAAGCAGGGAAAAGTTAACCGGGCATCTGTGATTTACCGTCAGCTTATACGCGCAGGATTAGACGGAAAGGACATACCTGCCACGTTGTCTGACCTGCAAAAACGTCTTACTTTCTTACAAACCCATTCATAAGGGCGCAACCTGATGGACATTACTGATCTTCTCGCTGTTACGCATCAAAATGGTGCATCAGATTTACATTTATCTTCATTTAACCCGCCTATGGTGCGATTAAATGGTGATATGATTCCTATGGATAATGTTCCCCCGTTGCAGCCGGAACATATCAAGGAAATGATTTATTCCATCATGACAGACCAGCAAAGAGCGGAATATGAGTCTGAGTTAGAGATAGATTTCTCAATTTCGTTTGGTGAGGCGTCACGTTTTCGGGTCAATGCATTTAACACGATGAATGGTGGTTCTGCGGTATTTCGTACCATCCCTACTCGCATTCTGACACTGGAAGAACTGAATGCACCAGACGTGTTTTATAAGCTGACTCACTTGCATAAGGGTATGTTGCTGGTGACCGGACCTACAGGTAGCGGGAAGTCTACAACGTTGGCAGCCATTATTGACCATGTGAACACGCATCAGCAAAAGCACATTATCACCATCGAAGACCCTATCGAATTTGTGCATCCGTCTAAAAAATCACTGATTAACCAGCGTGAAGTTGGTGCCAGTACTAAATCATTTGCACGTGCATTAAAAAGTTGTCTGCGTGAAGACCCTGACATTATTCTGGTTGGAGAATTGCGCGATATTGAAACGATTCATTTAGCCATGACTGCTGCCGAAACCGGACATTTAGTAATGGGAACCTTGCATACGAATACGGCACCAAAAACCATTGACCGGATTATTGACGTCTTTCCAAGCAGTGATAAGGCTATGGCACGGGCAATGTTATCTGTCTCACTCGAGGCAGTTATTTCACAGACGTTGCTTAAAACCGCTGATGGTCAGTCACGTGTGGCCGCGCACGAGATTATGCTTGGTACTTCTGCAGTGCGTAACCTGATACGGGAGAGCAAAATACCACAACTAAGCTCAGTCATACAAACCGGTTCTAAATTTGGTATGCGCTCTATGAAAGAAAGCCTGGTTGGACTGGTGGAAAGCGGTGTGATTGATGAAAGCGAAATGCAGCGTGTGATGGCAACCAGTAGCGACATGGAACAGACACCAGGAAAGGGCGGTGCCACCACTGCTACTAAAGCAAACTCTTCAAGTTTTTAAGCTGACTGTGAGTAAGCTTTCCCTTGATGCTATCATTACTATGTTTGCAGAACATAAGGCATCCGATTTATTTCTAACTGTTGGTTTTCCGCCGACCATGCGTGTGGATAGTCGGTGGTTTTGTACGGATGATGACATGCTGGATGATGCAGACATGAATATGCTCGTTAATGCATTACTGAACGAAGACCAGATTGATGAATTTGACAGCACCATGGAATTGAATCTGGTGAAAAACTGGAATGACATTGCCCGTTTGCGCATTAACGTGTTCAAGCAGTTGCAACATACTGCGTTCGCCATACGACGTATTGAAACGCATATTCCTGAACTGGATTCTTTAAGTCTGCCAGCTATCTATAAAGACCTTATCATGCAAAAGCGTGGGTTGATTATTGTCGTTGGACAAACGGGATCAGGGAAATCGACAACACTGGCATCCATGATTGGGTATCGTAACCAGAATGGGCAAGGGCATATTATTACCATCGAAGATCCAATCGAATTTGTACATCAGCATCGCAATTGCATTATTTCACAACGTGACGTAGGTATTGATACGTACTCTTATGGTATGGCGTTAAAAAATGCGCTTCGTCAAACGCCTGATGTCATTTTAATTGGTGAAATACGGGATCGCGAAACGATGGAACACGCTATTTCCTTTGCAGAAACGGGTCACTTATGCGTGAGTACCTTGCACTCCAACAATGCGAATCAGGCAATTGAGCGTATATTGAATTTTTTCCCTTCAGATATGCACCCTCAGGTATTGGCAAATTTAAGCTTCAACCTGCGGGCAATCGTTTCACAACGGCTGGTAGATAATATTTTAGAGAAGCGTTCACCTGCTATTGAGATTCTTCTCAATGAGGGAATTATCCGCGACTATATTCACCGTGGTGATGTGCATATGATTAAAGAGGTGATGGAGAAGAATGTGGATATAGGGATGCAAACGTTCGATCAGTCACTGATAAAGCTATATGAAGATGAAATCATTACACATGAAACGGCCATACGTGAGGCTGACAGCCCATCAAATATGCGAATGCGATTGCAGCAAAGAGATGTTGAGCATAAATTTGCACAGTCTCCCAAACATATGATTGCTGGGAAGGCACCCATCACCAAAGAAAACTTCTAAGCGTATAGGGATGTGTTAGTGCGATCTATCCTAAAAATGGATCACGCACTAATATCGTATCTTCACGCTTAGGACTGGTGGAGAGCATTGCCACAGGGCAGTCAATTAGCTCTTCAATACGGCGTATGTATTTGATGGCGGCGGCTGGTAAGTCCTTCCAGCTTGTGCATCCGGCAGTGGTATCCTGCCAGCCTTCAATCGTTTCATAGATAGGCTCAACGTTGGCTTGCGCACTTTGTCCTGCTGGGAAATAATCCAGCACTTCGCCTTTATAGCGATACCCGGTGCATATGTGCAACGTGTCTATCCCATCAAGCACATCAAGTTTGGTCAGGGCAATCCCATTAATGCCACCGATGGTAACGGCCTGACGCACCATCACCGCATCAAACCAACCGCAACGTCGTGCGCGTCCGGTGACGGTACCAAATTCGTGGCCACGTTCTCCAAGAAGCTGGCCGATATCATTTTGTTGTTCTGTCGGGAATGGCCCGCTTCCAACGCGGGTCGTGTAGGCTTTTGTGATGCCAAGTACGTAATGCATATTGCCCACACCCATGCCACTACCAGTGGAAGCAGCACCGGCAATCGTGTTGGACGATGTAACAAACGGATAGGTGCCGTGATCGACATCTAACATAGTACCTTGTGCGCCTTCAAACAGGATATGTTTACGTGCTTTGCTGGCTTCATCCAGTGTGCGCCATACAGGACGTGCGAAAGATAGTAAGCGCTCTTTAATGCTGGCTAGTTTCTCTAATGTATCTTTCTTACTAACAGGTGGTAACTCTGCCAGATTCATGGCGATATTGTGATGTGCCAGCAAATTATCCAGCTTGCTATCAAGCACCTCAGGATCAGCCAGATCGCATACACGAATAGCGCGGCGGGCAATTTTGTCTTCATAAGCGGGGCCAATGCCACGGCGGGTAGTGCCGATGCTGGAGGTGCCACGCAATGTTTCTGCTACCGCGTCAATTTCCTGATGTACAGGTAAAATAAGTGTCGCATTATCGGCTATTTGTAGGTTATCCGGTGTGATATGCAATCCCTGCTTGGCCACGCGATCTATTTCAGCAAATAACGCAAATGGGTCAATAACGACACCATTGCCAATGATGCTTAGTTTGCCCGAACGCACAACGCCAGACGGTAGCAGGCTTAGCTTATAGGTAACGCCATCTACCACTAACGTATGCCCGGCATTATGACCGCCCTGAAAACGTACAATCACGTCTGCGCGTTCACTTAACCAGTCTACGACTTTTCCTTTTCCTTCATCGCCCCACTGTGAGCCAATCACTGCTACATTTGTCATGTTCTTGTTTATCCTTATGTTCTAGCTTTCTTGTGTGAAAAGGGTTGTAATACCGCAATTATGCAACGCTTTAATGTCTGCGTAAGGTGTTTCACGTGAAACATACTGTACTTCAGCTTTGTGTGAAACATGTTTCACAGCGTCTATAACAGGAGCCGTGTATAATGTTGCACCACATCCATAAAGTGTTTCATCAATGGTATAATGTCCGCCACGTCCAATCTCTTGCGCGGTGTCTGCATCAAATAGTGTGAAACACAAACCGTCATGGTAAGAAAACCCAGCCATATCCAACGGGTCACAATAGATGTCTATGCCATCTTTAAACTGTTCCTGTATTTGATTGCGCACTTGCTGCATCATATGCAACTGGCCTGCTATAATTTCAGGGAAATCATGACGGGCGGTTACCTGATCGAACGGCAATATCATCATATCGCTAATCAGATCCCGATATGGCATTGTTTCAGGAAGTGTGCCTTTATCTTTGTGGAGAATAGCCTTATCAATCATTTCGCGTGAAGGGGCAATGCAGCTGCCAAACAAAGTATCTGTTATGCCTGCAACTGACAGGCTTATCACAGGTGATGTCACACCGATGCTTAGCAAAGCTTCCAGTAATACCGTCAGAATCTCAACGCTACTAATTTGCTTGCTGTAACCAATCATTTCAATGCCAGTCTGTTGCATCTGCCGTGTTGGTGACAGGCTGGGAGGAGAGACGCGCAGTACCGACCCGCTATACGATAAGCGTACAGGGTGATTGCTATCGCTACCATGCATAATGGTGGCAATGCGCTCAAGCTGCGTAGTCATATCTGCTCGCACGCCCATCATTTTGTGAGAATGGGGATCCATCACTCGGAAGGTATTATGCTCGTGTGCTTTACCTTTTCCAGCTAGTAATGATTCCTCAAACTCCATCAGGGGTGGGTTGACTTCCTGATATCCAAATAGCGCAAAGCATTTGAGCAGTTGCCCAACGATCTGCCGCGATTGGCTGGCATGAGGGGGCATGATGTCATGCAATCCGGAAGGAAGTAATGGCATAGGAGTCGCTAATGACGTGAAAGGCAGTTGATATTAAAGTCGATCACTTTTAAACGATGTCGTTAAAAGAATCAAGACGGGAAGTTGAGGCGGCGTTAACTGATACATCACACCGTCGGAAAAACAGCATCATAACGTGCCTGTTGCAATTAAGAATGACTTGCATTTTCAGTGAAAACGACGTATACATAAGTTTATGTATATATGTATCTGTAACTGCCTGAAAGAAGAACATTGCCGCAATTCTTTAGAGAACGGTGCCAATTGCGCGCTGGAAATTTATGAGAAGCAGGGTTGTGCGCCCAAATGCGGAAAATGCATTCCTTTTATGGAAGAAACGTTCTTTCATGACAGCCCTATGCATCCTGCTTCTGTAGGAGCGTGATAGATGATATAGCTTCGTCTTGTCTTTTGGGTAAGAGATAGGCTATAGCTGGTTAAGTAATTTCCTGAACTGGACACATACTTACCATGAAGTACCACGCACGTATTGATGCTACTATTGAATTAGTTGATGATTATCTAACGCGACAGATAGAGCAACGTAATGTTCCGGCAGATGCCGCGCTTGGGCATTATTTTCGTAATCGTCGCTATATTGGTTCATCAGATCGTGCAGAGATTTCGCGGTTATTTTACCTGCTTTTGCGTCAGCAGGGTGTGTTGTCATGGTGGCTGGAGCAACACCATATGCCAATGACGGCGCGTCAGTTTGTGCTGGCGTTATTACTGGTGCATGAAAATATAACGTTGGAGTTACTGGAAAAACTCTTTAGCGGTGATAAATACGCACCCGCTAAACTGCACCCTGAAGAACAGGCCTTTGCACGTGCTTTGCAGGGGAAAACATTTGTGACAGATGCGATGCCGCTGCATATACGATATAATGTACCGTTATGGTTATACGATCAAATCTATGCCATTTACGGTGAAGATAGTTTTGCGCTGTTAGAATCGCTGATGCAGGAAGCATCAACGGACTTGCGGGTGAATCGGTTGAAAGCCACCGTGCAGGATGTACGCGAAGCATTGCTGGAGGAAGGTATTACCTCCTATGCTACCCCTATGGGAGAAAGCGGGTTACGTCTGGAAAAGCGTGCCGCATTATTTGGACTGGATGCATTCCGCAATGGCTGGTTTGAGGTGCAGGATGCAGGTTCTCAATATGTAGCGGATATAGTTAATGCTCAGCCCGGTCATAAAGTGATAGATTTTTGTGCTGGTGCCGGTGGTAAAACATTGGCGATGGCCGCCAAAATGGAGAATAAAGGACGGATTTTAGCGTGTGATACGAATGAGCCTCGCTTAAAGCAAATGACTAAACGACTCAGGCGGGCAGGGGTGCATAATGTGACGACCCGCCATATTGATTCGGAACATGATGGGTTTTTAAAACGCCATAAAGATAGTGCTGACCGGGTGCTGATTGACGTGCCATGCTCTGGCAGCGGTACATGGCGGCGCAACCCTGACCTGAAATGGCGTACAACACCGTTTGCCTTTGGGGAAATGGTGGCGCTTCAACAACGAATTTTAGGCTCGGCGGCACGTTTGGTTAAAGCTGGCGGACAGCTTATTTATGCAACCTGTTCTATTCTTGAAGAAGAAAATACTAAGCAAATAGAACGCTTTTTATTGGATCATCCGCATTATACATTGTACTCGGTTGCATTGCCTGACGGCAGTACAACTCAAATGATGCAGTTATTGCCTCATAGAGATGAAGTGGATGGCTTCTTTGTCGCAGTGTTAGAACGTAATAGTTCATAATATAAGTATAAGTGCATGTAATAACTGTCAAGTAACAAACTATTATTTATAAAAAATTATCTTATTTATTAGATACTAAAGGTATGCAAAAAGGATTTTCTTTACTCGAACTCTCGATTGTTCTTGTTATCATAGGACTTTTGGCTGGTGGTGTCACACTTGGAAGGCATTTGATACGAGCTGCTGAATTAAAGAGCGTTCCCGCGCAACTTCACCACTATTATAGTGCAACTCTCACATTCAAACATACATATACACAGCTTCCAGGTGATATTAGCAATGCAGAGTCGTTTTGGCATACTATGTCTACAGGTACCTGCCCAGATGCCACGGCTGGAGTAGGCACAGAAACATGTAACGGAAATGGAGATGGACGGATTGATGTTCCAACAGGTGCGGGGCTGGCTGGCGAAAACTTCGCATTCTGGAAGCACTTGAGCAATAGTGGTATGATTACCGGCCAATTTACGGGTGTTGCTTCATCAGGGTCATTAAATGATTCCACGATTGGTGTGAATGTGCCACGAGGAAAGTTGCATGGTGCTGGGGTGTCAGTAGACTATGTAAATCTGCCTCTTGGTTGGGCAGGCGATTTCCCTCACACTGGTCATCGCTTCTGGTATGGGGCGGAAGCAACCAATAACAAAACATTTGGTCATATTTTGTCACCCATTGAAGTGCATAATATGGATAAAAAAATTGATGACGCAAACCCAGGAACTGGAAAAATTCAAACATGGAGAAATCTTGTGATGCCAGATTGCACAACGTCTAATGGATCTTTATCCGCTGTTAGTGACGCACAGCAAGCGAGATATAGATTAGATAGGGATGATATCAACACATGCGCGTTTTTATATGTTATGCCCTTTTAGAAAGGCGAGAGAATATCAATAATCTGATGGCCGTAGCGAGGTTGCTGAATATCGGTGATCTGTCCACGTCCACCATAGACGATACGTGCTTCAGCAATTTGCGCGGAATCAATGCTGTTGCTGGAGTCAATATCTTCTGGCCGCACAATACCGGTCACGGCAATCTCGCGCATCTCATAATTAACCTGTATTTCCTGTGATCCGTGAATCACAAAATTGCCGTTAGGAAGTACCTGTGTGATGACGGCTGCAATACGGGTTTCGATTTGTTCTTCACGTTCGATTGAGCCATCACCAATACCAATCGTGTTGCCGGTAATGTCTAAGAGTGAGTCAGGGTCAGGTGATCCGGGTAGGACGTTATCAATTAACGTCTCCAGACCAAAGGCACCCGGAATACCGACAGCTTCCTGTGTGATGCGGTTGCGTTGCGTTGCATTTTCGAGTTCCGCCCGATCATTAATCATGATGCTGACACGTAGAATATCCCCTACACGCGATGCGCGTTGATCGCGGAAAAAAGCGCGTGCGCCCGGTTGCCATAGCGAGTTAGAATATTGCTTCACAGGCGGCATGGGCGCCGGAAGTGGCCAGCTTAACGGACGGTAAGCTGGTTTAGCTTGCGGGTTTTCTGTAACCGTTAGGGGCGGTTTCTCACCAATTTGTTCCAAACGATCCAGACGACTTGAACATGCGGTGGTAAGTAAGAGCAATGCACAAAGGGAAGCAGAATATCGCATTAGCGTTCCATGCCCCCTGCGATAACTGCATTATTCGATACCACGCGCGCGCGGATAATCTGGTTGCTGTCATTATTGCGAACACGGATATATTCACCCATACTTCCATCTTCCATGGCCTCACCAATCGTACTGATCTGCATATAAGGTGTCTGGTAACGCATCTGTACCGTACTGCCTTTATCCATCACCGCAGGGTGGCTGACTTCACTTGCTCTAATAGCGCGATGTTTGGAGATCATGCGCTCAGGTGTTTTGCCAATAAGCTCTTTTACGTCAGTAACGGTATTATCACGAATGCGGGTTGTAGGGAAAAGCTGCATGGTAATGTTTTCCTGACTAATTACCTCACCTTTTTTGATACGGCGTTTTAATACTGGCAACTGGCGTTGTTCAGCGTACCGCCCGGATAGTGGTTGGGCTGTCAGTACTTTTTCGTCTTTTACGACCAGCATATTGGCTGACCAGGTAAGCGTTTTTTCATCGTAAGTGAGGTTATTGATTTCTACGGCTGCACCGTTCTGCCCGCTATAGAGTATTTTTTTACGGGTGCTGGTTGTGGTGGCTTTGATAAAGTCGGCGATATCTTCTTCACTTAACGCGTGGGACACGGCTTCTTCTACATCGCTTAGCAATAAATCGACGGCTGCATGAACAGGAAAAGGCAATAATGCCATAGTGATAAGGAAAATGATTGTGTGCTTCATGCGTCATCCCGAATGCGTATTGCGGTGCCGGCGGCAACCACCATCAACATGCTGCTATTAGTGCCAACCGTTTGGTAGTCCAGATCAATGCCAATGACGGCATTGCCACCTATCTTGCGGGCTTCGTCTTCCATTTCCAACATGGCAATATATTTACCTTCGCGCAGCCCTTTCTCATAAGTGGCTGAGCGTCCGCCAATCACATCGGTGATATTGGCAAATAAATCTCTGACAATATTGGTTCCCATAATCGCTTCACCGGAGACAAGCCCTAAGGACTCATAGGTTTTATCTGG
Organism: uncultured Alphaproteobacteria bacterium; assembly: GCA_963803575.1. Classification (GTDB taxonomy): domain Bacteria; phylum Pseudomonadota; class Alphaproteobacteria; order Rickettsiales; family UBA998; genus CAWDMW01. The sequence goes on along the minus strand of CAWDMW010000002.1, from coordinate 1,740,020 downwards.
TAACGTATGGGTGGTGGTCATTAGTAAGCTCATGATCATGGTATTCTCTTTAAGGTGGTTATATTAAAGAAACGTTTAGGCTGACTGGTTGAGTGCCTGCATCATTTCATCGGATGTGGTAATAATCTTCGAGTTCATTTCATACGCACGCTGCGCTACCACAAGGTTGGTGATTTCTTTCACCGAATCCACATTAGATGTTTCCAGGTAGCCTTGCAAAATGGTGCCGAAATTTTGTTCACCGGCAATTCCCTGTATGGGAGGGCCTGAGGCCATGGTTTCCAGAAATAGACTATCTCCAACGGCTTCCAGTCCTGCTTCATTGACGAATGTCATCAACTGCAATTGTCCAAGATTTGCTGGTTGCACCTGTCCTTCAATTTGTATTTCTACTTCTCCACTTTGATTGATACTCACACTGATTGCATTTTCCGGTACGGTAATACCCGGTGCGACTAAGAAACCGTCAGCCGTGACAACTTCGCCTTGTGGACTTAGTTGCAATGCACCGTTACGCGTATAGGCTTGTGTGCCATTAGGTAACTCTACTACAAAGAACCCTCTACCGTTAATCGCAATATCAAGTGAATTGTCGGTTAGCTCTACCGTGCCTTGCGCCATGCTGCGGTAAGTGGCTGCGGTTTTTACCCCTAACCCAAGTTGAATACCGGTGGGAATGATGGTGCCTGCATCGGTAGAGTTTGTACCAACACGGCGGATGTTTTCATAAATTAAATCCTGAAATTCGGGGCGTTGGCGTTTATATGCATTGGTTGTCATGTTCGCAATGTTATGAGAAATAACATCAACGTAGGTTTGTTGTGCCTGCATTCCTGTTGCAGCAATATTAAGTGATCTCATGCGGGAATACTCCTGTGTATACGCTATGTTTTATCTGATTAATGCACTATCCGTGCCATATTTTGTTGTTTGCTCATGCATAGGTTGAGTCTGGATATTAACCGCCCTGATTCTTCGCATAGGCGTTGTTTGCTTTGCGTTGCAGGTCGTACATGACTTCAATAAATTTGGAAGTATTGCTGACACCACGCGAGACTTTTGTTAAGTCCACCACTTCCATCACAGCAGACACGTTAGAATCTTCCAGCATCCCATGCAGGACACGCGAGTTAATGGCAGGGCGAGGGGGTTCACCCTCTGAGGTGAGCATGGCACCACCCAATTGTTGCATATTTTGAGGGTTTTGGAATTCGGCTAACCCCAACGCTGCACGCTCCTGACCATCAACTAACAAAATACCATTTTGCCCAAAAGTAATGTTGCTATCCTGATCTTCAAACTGGATACGATTGCCACCATCATCAAGCACGGCTAACCCGTCATGATTGACAAGCACACCGTTGCCATCTAGCTGAAAATTTCCCGCACGTGTGTATGCGCGACCACCCCCGGGTATCTCGAGTACGAAATATCCGTCTCCTTCAATGGCCACATCCAGAGGGTTGCCTGTTGCCTGCAATGCGCCTTGCTCTTGCGTGTGATACGTGGCGACATCCTGAAGGAACGACATTTTGTGCCGGTTTCCATCATCTACCAGATAATCAGTAAAAAGCATTTGTTCTGCCTGAAAACCGGTGGTGTTGGCATTGGCGATGTTATTGGCCTTGGCATCCAGATGGCGAAATGCTGCCATTTGACGAGAAAGAGCGATATAGACACTATTATCCATAGGTTTAATTAATCCGTGAAAAGGGTGAGTAGGTGGTAATGTCAGCACTCTATGCAGGATTGATGCCAGATGAAATATAGATGAGAAAAATGATACAATCTGAGGTGGTATTGATAAAAAAACTATGGCTTGCGCGACTGATAGATTGCTTTTGTGCTTTAACCAGAGTAGGTAGGAATGATGAAACAGCATCAGCATACACAGACATCTCAGGTTTCACTTGCTTCTATGGTGAAAGGACAGCTTGCGACGAACGGTATTCATGACCCTGTGATTATTGACGCCCTGACGCGTGTGGATCGCACCTATTATGTACCCGAATCGCTGAAGCACTCTGCTTATGTGGATGATGATATTCGCCTGTGTGGCACCCGTTATTTGCTGGAACCTTTAGTGTTTGCCAAAATGCTGACCTATGCCACGCTGGACGCTTCACATTATGTGATGGATGTTGGTGCAGGGCTGGGTTATAGCAGTGCTGTGTTATCCCGCCTGAGTAAGCAGGTGATAGCGATTGAGTCCAGTGCAGAACTGGTTGCTGCCGCACGCAAAAAATTAGCGAATGATAAAATCAATAATGTTTCATTTGTGACGGCGCCCCTGAATGCCGGATGTAGTGCCCACCAACCCTATGACCGGATTTTTCTGGAAGGTGCCGTAGACGCTGTTCCGCAGGCCTTTGAAGAGCAGCTTTCAGAGAATGGCGTAATTATCGCGTTGCAGGCTGTGGCAGATAGCTTTGTTACAGGAAAAATATTATGTGACATTGTTCTTGGTACAAAACGCAATGACCAGACGGTGTATACAGTGAAAGATCGCGTAGGCGCATACTCACTCTACCCACTACACCTTCAAGAGCAATTTAAATTTTAATGTAAGGTATTGAGAATTTTATGAACGTCTTATCTGCACTGGTTAGTGCGACTATCCTTTGTGTGTCTTGTCCTTTATTGGCGCAGGACACTTCGCTTACACAAAGCGAAAGTTCGTTAGCCGATCAACAGGTATCCTATCAGGCGTTCAAGTCAGCTTTGGAAGCAACCTACCAAAATAATCCACGTATTATTGCAGAGCGTAAAACGTTTGAACAGACTGGAGAAGAAGTAAATCAGGCATTGTCCGGTTGGTTGCCAAGCATTAATTTGAACTATCAACGCGGACGACAACGTAACCGTCAACCATCTAACACTGCAGGTGGACGAGATGACTGGAATTATATTGCCACGGAAGATCAACGTCTTGATATTTCTCAGCCCATTCTTCGTGTTGATACTTATTACGATATTGGGCGCGCAAATAATACGTTTTATGCCAGTGGATCACAGCTTATTTCTGTAACCCAAAATATTTTGCTTAACGCAATTGGTGCTTACATAGATGTGGTACGGGATCGTGAAATTCTTGGATTAAGCCAGAATAATGAACGCGTATTAGAGCAGCATTTGGGAGCAACACGTGACCGTTTTGATGTGGGTGAAGCCACGCGCACGGATGTATCCCAGTCAGAAGCGCGTCTTTCCCGAAGTGAAGCAGATACGATTCAGTCTACCGGAAGCGTAGCGATTGCTGAAGCGGCATTTTCTCGTATTACTGGCCTGAAAGCCGATGAAGGCTTAGCCTATCCAAAAACCACACCACCCATTCCTGCTACGTTAGAAGAAGCAATTAACGTAGCTCAAGCATTGAATCCACGTATTTTGTCAGCCAAATATACGGAAGAAGCAGCAGATGATGCGATAGGTACGGCAAAAGCGGCGTTACTACCTACGGCCAGAGTTCGTGGCACCATGAGTCGTGCGAAAGGAGCATTTACGGGTATTGATTTTGATTCTGACTCTGTGCTGGTAGACGTATCGCTACCTTTATATCAGGGGGGAGCGCAATATTCACGTGTTCGTGCAGCAAAAAGTGACAAAAGCCGTCGCCGTTATGAGTTAATGGAAACTATGAATGAGGTGCGCCAGCAAACCGTCAGTGCGTGGGAACAATATGTAACCGAAATGGCTGCGATTGAATCCCAAAAGGATACGATTGTTGCAGCAGAAGTTGCATTGGATGGTGTTCAGCAAGAGCGACTTTATGGTACGCGCACAGTGTTGGATGTGTTAGACGCAGAACAGGAATTATTTGCTGCTCGCGTTGATCTGGCTCGTTCTGAGCGTGACCGCCTGTTTGCCGTATATAATTTACTGTCCATATTAGGTCAGCTAAGCCCGCAAACATTACAGCTTGGCATTGATACCTATGACACAGAAGCCATTGCTGATGAAATAACGTATCAGTTCATAGGGTTTTAACTTTTACCTGTTATGGCTAATAACATACCTGACCTTAATTGCCTTAATTAGAGTACCATGACCGAAGCATCCCACAGCAAAGATGATAGCAAAGATCAGTCAATGGAGGAGATTCTTCAGTCCATCAAGCGTATCATTGCGGATGATGAGCTAGAAGATTCTAATGCATCTGCACCAGCGGTAAAGCCCAAGAAACCATTACCGCAAGAATCCGACGTACTGGAGTTGCAGGACATCGTAGAAGAAGGAACATTGCAGCCAACCGAGCCGGAACCTGCTGCTACAGATGAACAGGAAGCGGATCAGGATGTATTGGCGATGATTGACCAAAATCTTACTGATACAGGGAAGGCTAATCCGGTTACGCTCCCTAAGCCTGAGGCTGAGCCACCCCAGCCACCAGCCAGTGCCGGATCAGATGAGGATGTGCTGGCTGGTATTGATTCATTACTTAATTCAGACACGGTAAATGCTTCCAGCAGCGCATTGAACGCCTTAAAAGAGCAGTCCCATCAGCGCCCGCCATCTTCCAAACCTAGTGCGGTCAAGCCATCAGATTCTACTATAGAAGAATGGGTAACCGAGTTACTTAAACCACAATTGAAAGACTGGCTTAATGCTAATTTGCCCGGCATTGTAGAGCGTATGGTGTCCGAAGAAATTAAAAAGATTTCGGGTGAATAGGTATTATACGCATAGTAGAATGATTTGGACTTTTTACGTATATGTGAGTACATTAAGTTGTTATGAAAGATTTAAATAAATCAGAGCAACTGATTGCCGAGAAAACCATATGTGTGCTGCTTGTGCGTGGAACATCACAAGCGGGGCAGCCACTTTTTGCTTATGTAGGAGTGCGTGCAGACCATTTGGATGCGTTTATGGCAGCGCAAGCTCAACCTAACTTCGACCCTGAGCAATATGGTATTATTATTGAATCCGGTGAAGGAGAGCCATCACAGGATATTCGCCGTAAGATGGAAAAGGAATACGGGTTTAACCATGATAAAATGGTGTTTCTTAACCATTCAAACGATACGCAAAAGGATGAATGAAAAAAGCGGTTGAAAAGATGATTGTATATGTGTACAAGCAAAGCCTTAGTGCGGGTGTAGCTCAACGGTAGAGCCCTAGCCTTCCAAGCTAGTAGTGTGGGTTCGATTCCCATCACCCGCTCCAGTTTAGGCGTTGAGGTAATGTACCTCTGGATATTGCCTGCGAATCCAGGTGAGTTGACGCTTAGCATACCGACGGCTTTGGGTTTTGGCGTTTTGTAGTGCTTCCTCAAGCGTAACGTTCTCATCGCGTAGGTAAGGTAAAAGCTGGGCTATGCCCACGGCTCGCATTAGTGGCAAGTCCTGGTCGTAACCTCGCTCAAGCAGACTTTGTGCCTCTTCCAACGCACCTTGCTCTATCATCTCATCAAAGCGCTGATTAATGCGTTCGTAAAGTAATTCCCGATCCATGTGTGTTGCGTACAACGTGATGTTTGCACGAGGCAAGGGGGGCTGCGTCGGTTTATGTTGCCACTTACTTAAAGACTGGCCGGTAGCGCGTATAACTTCTAAAGCACGCGCCATACGCTGAGTGTCTGAGGGACGCAATCTTTCTGACATTACCGGGTCTTCTGCGCGTAATACGCTTGCAAGCTGTGACGTGGTTAATGCTCTGATAGACTGGCGAATATTGTCTGGAATGACTGGTATGGGGGCGATACCTTTTAGTAAGGCACTGACATACATACCCGTTCCACCAACGATGATCGGGAGTTTCTGCTGTTCCCATGTTTGTTGTATCAGTTCCACAACCCATTGCAGCCACAACGCAACATTGCAAGGTTGGTCTGCCGGGATACACCCGTAAAGCAAATGTGGTATTAAGGCTTGTTCCTCCTGCGTTGGGTGCGCTGTTAAAATGGGAGCGTCTTTATAGAGTTGCATACTATCAGCATTAATGATGACACCATGATAGTGTTGGGCTAATTGCAGTGCTTTCGCTGACTTGCCAGATGCGGTTGCGCCAGTTAGTATAACAATGCGCTCATCATCATGTGTTATTTTATCATCCATGGCCAACCATGATGTATTGCACCATGTCCCTGCCCATAACCCGGGGCGTGAGTAATAGCTTCATGAACATATTTAGTTGCACGGTGTATGGCTTCGTAAAGTGTTAAACCATGCCCCACATACGTGGCAATAGCAGATGCCATGGTGCAGCCCGTGCCGTGAGTATGCTTTGTATGGTGTCGTTGTGATGTGGATGTATGAAAGGCCTGCCCATCATAAAGCACATTATGTAACGTCTGATTGCTCCCATGCCCGCCTTTCACCAGTACAGCTACCTTGCATTGCTCGCTTAATAGCTTAGCAACATGTTTCATATCGTCAACTGAATCAATAGATTGCTCGGACAGTATGGCGGCTTCAGGGATGTTAGGCGTGATGAGTGTTGCGTGAGGGAATAGGAGGTTTTTTAATGCCTGTATCGCATCGTCCTGCAAAAGGGGTTGTCCCCCTTTCGCCTGCATAACAGGATCAAGGATGAGCGGAATGTGTGTTTCATGAGAAGATAAGGCACGATGCACAGCCTGAATGGTCGATGCATCACCCAGCATCCCGATTTTTATGATATCTGCACCTATGTCAGAAAGCACAACGCGTATTTGTTGCTCAATCATGTCGGGTGGAATCATATGTATTCCATGCACGCCAAGGGTGTTTTGGGCAGTAATGGCAGTGATGGCTGTCATCGCATAGCCACCAAGTACTGTAATTGTTTTAATGTCAGCCTGAATGCCAGCTCCGCCGCCAGAGTCAGAACCTGCAATGGTAAGGATTTTGGGTAAGCTGGCTGTCATCATGATGCGCTGTCAGGCGCTAAGATTGCATTCATTTTGCGCGCCGTATGTGTCATCATTTTCTCTGGTTCGTCATTGAGCAGGTAGGGAAGTTGGGCGGCAATATTATTACACAGATGATCCATAATAATGCCACCATCTTCGCTAAACTCCGAAAGTACGTAGTTATGTACCTGACTTTTATGCTCTGGGCGACCAATGCCAAGGCGAATACGCCAGTAGTCTGTGCCTATAGCGCGATCAATATCGCGCAATCCATTATGCCCGCCATGTCCTCCACCACATTTGATACGCATTTTTCCTTTTGCCAGATCCAGATCGTCATAGAGTATGATAATATGTTGCAGGGAAATTTTATAAAAGCGGGCAGCCTCACCAACACTGATACCGGATTTATTCATGTATGTATTAGGTTTTAAAGCAATCACACTATGAGTAGCAATAGTGCCTTTCCAGCAAACACCGTGAAACTTATTACCTATCTCTGTCATAGAATGCGCTTTGATACACGCATCCAAAGCCATGAATCCAGCGTTGTGACGCGTTGCGGCATATTTTGTGCCGGGATTTCCAAGACCTGCCAGTAAAAACATGAATCTCCTCTACCGCAGATAAGGGAACGCCCTGCTTTTGATGGCAGGGCGTTAAACGTTATGTTTGGTATGTAACTCTTAAGCCGCTTCCGCTTCTTCCTCTGTGCCTTCACCAGCTTCTGCATCACGAGCTGCACGACTCACACGTCCTGCTATGGCAGCAAGCGTAAAGTCACGTTTGATGACAGTGCGAGCACCTTCGGGCAAATCAATGTCAGATATATGTACGGACTCACCGATATTCATTGCTTGCAAGTTGACACTCAAAGACTCAGGAATATTCTCAGGCATACAATAAAGCTCTACGGCAAACTTCACGACGTTCAGTGTGCCACCGCGACGAATACCCACGCAACGCTCGCTATTTAAGTAGCGAACCGGCACAAGCGCTCGCATTTCTTTTCCGGCTTCTACCAAAGTGAAATCTACATGGAGAATACGGTCATTAACTGGATGTTTTTGAATATCTTTGGCTACGCTATAGATGGCTTTACCATCCAGATTCAACGTAACGAGCTTACCAAAAAATCCACCTTTCAGATAACAGCGTTGAATTTCTTTTTCTTCAATAGAAAAATGAATAGGTTCTTGATCTGCGCCGTATAATACAGCAGGAACTCTGTTATTATTGCGTAGGGTACGCGCACTGCTTGTTCCGCATTCTGGCCGAATCTGTGCATCAAACTGATAGGTAGTTTCCATGATGGCTTAATCTCATAGCTAAAGTGTTATTATTTGATCTGCTTCATTAGCGCATAATGACTGCAAACGCAACCTATTTAATGAATTGCCGTCAATAATCCAGACCAATGGAGGTGTAAAATTCCTTTTGCTCTTTCCATCGTTCAGACACTTTTACAAACAGCAATAAGTGTACTCTGGATTCGGTTAGTCGTTCCATACGTTGACGCGCTGCTTTACCAATTTCTTTAAGCATTGCGCCTTTATGACCAATAGCAATCTTCTTTTGTCCTTCATTCTGGACATAGATAATTTGCCGAATGGTAATGGCTTTTTCACCTTCCTCCCAGCTTTCTGTTTCGACTGTAGTGCTGTAGGGAAGTTCCTGGCGCAGGCGAAAGAAAAGAGATTCACGCGTGATTTCAGCAACCAATTGTCGCATAGGTACGTCTGTGATATGATCTTCCGGGTAATGCCATGAATCCTCAGGCATATGCTCAGCAAGCCAATCACGTAGCGCATCTGTTCCATCACCTGTGAGTGCGGAAATCATGAAGCAATGGGCAAAATCATCTTCTTTGTAAAGTGTTTCTGTCAGCGTTAATAAGCTTGCTTTGTCTGTTTTATCTACTTTATTTAGTACCAACAATTTGGTTGCGTTTAACGGCTTAATATTATCCAGCACTTGCTGCGTATTTTTGCATAACCCTTTATACGCATCCAACAATATGAGAATAATGTCAGCTTCTTTGGTGCTACCGAGCGCGGCATTGACCATGGCTTTTTCAAATCGTGCCGATGCATTAAACACACCAGGCGTGTCTATGAAGATGAGCTGGCTGTCATGATGGGTTGTGATGCCTAAAATACGGTTGCGGGTTGTCTGGACTTTGGGTGTCACGATAGCGATATGAGCGCCGACCATGTGATTGACCAGCGTTGATTTTCCAGCGTTTGGTGCGCCAACGACGGCAACAAAACCACAGCGTGTTTGTGTCATGAAACTGTTTCCTGTATGTTACTAAGCAATAATCCTGCCGCTTCCTGCGCGGCGATGCGTTTGGAGGTGGCCTGTGCGCAAGCGGGGGGGAGGCCTTCTACCGTAACCTGAATGGTGAATAATGGATTATGCGCGGCACCAACACGATGTATTTCAGTGTATTCCGGTAAAGCAAGACCGTGAGATTGCGCCCATTCCTGCAATTGGGTTTTCGCATCTTTAACGGGTGTCTCCGATTGCTGTAATAATGTGTGCCAGTAATGGTGAATAAATGTTTCGGCTGCTGCCAACCCGCCGTCAAGATACATTGCGCCAATATAGGCTTCACACGCATCTTCGAGCGTAGATAGCGTATCACGTCCACCTGACTGCTCTTCACTGCTGGAGAGAACGAGCTGTTGTTGAATACCCGAATCAATGGCAACGGAAACTAACGTATCGCGACAGACCATTTTTGCATGTCTAATGGCCATATCTCCTTCGCGAGCATCAGGGAAGTGCTTGTATAACATATCCGCGATAACCAGCCCAAGAACACGATCTCCTAGAAATTCCAGTCTCTGATTATTGATGGTTCCATCCACACCACGATGCGTCATAGCCAACGTTTCCAGTTCAGGCGAATGAAAGGAATACGTGAAGGACATTAGTCAATGACCTTAAAGAACCGGTCTGTACGTAGCGCCCACACCCAGTCCCAGACTTTCCAAATATTTGTACGTTCATCAACGGAGAAAAAAATCATTTCAGCGCGACCAATCAGGTGGCTTTCAGGAATAAAGCCAACTTCTTCTGTGTAGCGGCTATCCATGGAATTATCACGATTATCACCCATCATAAAATAATGCCCGTCTGGAACGGTGTATACATAGGTGTTGTCGACTTCGCCGTAAGGTAAGGTATCCAGAGTGTGGTGTACCTTCCCGTCAGGCAGGGTTTCTTCATACCTGCGCACGGTTACACTACGGTTGTCGCTGGTATATTCAGTATAATCTTCAATGCGTGTGCGAGGTACGGCAACATCATTAATGTAGACGACACCATCGACAATTTGAACTGTATCGCCGGGTAGTCCGATAACACGCTTGATATAGTCAATACGTGGTTTGCTGGGTAAACGAAAGACAACCACTTCACCGCGTTTGGGGCGATTGTCCGATATGATGCGTCCGTCAAACAGGTCAAGTCCCAGAGGAAAAGAATAGCGACTATAGCCATACTGATATTTTGAGACAAAGATATAATCGCCGATCAATAGCGTATCTTTCATAGAGCCTGAAGGAATATGGAACGGCTCATAGGCAAGGCTACGAAACGTCAGTGCAAGCAAGACAGCAAGTATTATGGTACGAATATTATCGTTCCATGGATGTGCAGGCTTATCAGTGTCAGATGCGCGTTTATTCATGAGCGCACCATAGGCAAGTGTGATGTTTTTGCCAAGTCTTATTTATGAAGATTTATCGGTGTCAGCTTTTACTGTGTTTTCGGTTTTAGCTGTCGTTTTCCGGCGTGTCGTTGTTTTTCCAGTGGCAGGTTGTTCTGATTCAGACGCAGTATTCGCCTTAAGCAACTCATTAAGCTTTTTATGTAGCGCATCATTTTCTTCACGAGCTTTCACCGCCATGGCTTTCACCGCTTCAAATTCCTCGCGTGTCACTAATGATGTTTTGGATAAAAATGCTTCCATCTGGCGTGCAACTACTGCTTCGGTTTCACGTTTCATATCGAATGCCATATTGGTGGCACCAGACATCATTTTAGAAATATCATCGAAAAACTTAGAATCTTTTTGCATAACGTTCCTTTGCTAATAGCAAATAATTAAGTGGCCTGACGTCTTAGGAAGGCAGGGATATCATAGTAATTTTCTTCTTCCTGTTCCGGGTGTTCGTGCGAAGATGTTTCATGAACATCTGTAGCCTGACGATGATGTACTTCAACGCTGCGCTGTTGTTGAGGGTCTGGGTCACGGCGAGCATGATGACTATTCAGAGAACGTCCTACATCTGCGATTTTTCCAAAAATGTTAAATCCGGATTGTCCTTGTGCATCTGACTGTGAAGCATCTTCCTGTTGTACATCATGATGTACGGGCTGGCGCACATCCGGGCTATACATCTCTTGGCGATGTTGTCCGGCTATATAGGTTGGACGCGGAGCAGGTGAAGGAACACGATGTATGTCCCGTTGCTGTTGCGCGGGCGCGGCCACATGGGTTGGCGGAACGAAGCGGGGCACTTCCTGTGTTTCCTGCCTATGGCTATTACCTGAAACGGATTGTGCATCTGGTTCGTAACGAGCGTCTGACATATGCTGTACATCATTACTTTCTGTAGAATGGCGTGTGTCAATTGCCTGATCGTCTTTGCCAAAGTAGTTAGATGAAGATGATTGCGCCGTGTAACCATTTGAGGGCTTGCGTCCTGCATAAGATGCTGAAGTCGTTTTAAACGATGCTTTTTGCTGACCGTTTCCACCAGCATTATTATTGCCGCCAGGTCTGCCATAGTGACGTGGGGGGGCGTTTCCACCTGTTGGCTTGGTATGAGTCTGTTCCGTTTCAACATCAATGCCTGTAGCGACTACAGACACGCGTATGACGCCTTGCATAGATTCGTGGAAGGTGGAACCGAAGATGATGTTAGCGTCAGAATCAATTTCTTCACGAATACGGTTTGCTGCTTCATCTACTTCATAAAGCGTCATATCTGATCCACCCGTGATGTTAATCAGTGCAGCGCGCGCGCCTTTAAGTGATACGTCATCCAGCAGAGGATTGGAAATCGCCGCCTCAGATGCTTCAATGGCACGTTTCTCGCCCGATGCTTCACCCGTACCCATCATAGCTTTACCCATTTCCTGCATAACAGTACGAATATCCGCAAAATCAAGATTCACCAGACCCGGTTTTACCATTAGATCGGTAACACCGCGCACACCAGAGTGTAGCACTTCATCCGCCATGCGGAACGCATCGGCGAAGGTGGTTTTTTCATTAGCTACGCGAAACAGGTTCTGGTTAGGAATGACAATTAGTGTATCCACATATTTTTGCAACTCAGCAATACCTTGCTCAGCCAAGCGCATCCGCTTTCCGCCCTCAAACTGGAAAGGCTTGGTAACGACACCTACCGTCAACATGCCTTGCTCACGTGCCATGCGTGCTACCACGGGTGCTGCGCCTGTTCCTGTGCCGCCACCCATACCGGCAGTGATAAACACCATATGGCTGCCTTCAATACAGTTAGCGATTTCTTCGCCTGCTTCTTCCGCTGCTGCCTGCCCAATTTCCGGCGTTGCTCCAGCGCCCAACCCTTGTGTGATGGTGCGCCCAAGCTGAATCGCGCGTTCAGTCAGCGCGCTATCCAGTGCCTGTGCATCAGTATTTGCTACGACAAACTGAACCCCTTCGAGTTGTGCAGAAATCATATTATTCACTGCATTGCCGCCTGCACCACCAACGCCGACTACCGTAATGACCGGCCGCATGGCGTGATCCTGGGTGGGGAGTTGCAAATTAAGTGTCATAAAGCGGTTCCTCTAAAGTGGCGGGGTACGTTGGATTATTCCCTTATAACACACCACGCACAGCCGTAAAAGTCAAAGAAAGAATGCGTTTGGAGTAAAAATATTTTAAGAATACGAACACTCGTTCATTCGCCGGCATCCGCTGACATCTCACTGTTCAGATTGCTATGTCATCATGTAATGGCACGTGTGAGACATGCGACATATGTTGTCTGTAACCCTCCACTTTTTCAGGATACGTGATGCTTTTAACAATGGATAGGCTCCGAAGGATTGCAAATACATGCATATCATCCAGTGACAGGCCGCAATCATGTACGGTATGATCTGAGGCTAATAGCGTATCTAATTCTTGCAAGTGCTGATTGGCTAGCGAGATATAGGCATCGGATTGCTCCATTTGGCGTTCAAATGACCCAATCATCGCTTCCTTTTTATGCGTGAAGTATGCACGAGCGGATGGTGTTGCAAATTCTTCAAGCGGTGCTTGCGCCCAGCGTGGCATGGCCAGACGGTAGGTGTATTCCCGTGCATTTGCCAGCCATGCAATGACGGTATTATTGGAAAGTTGATGCAATACGGGCGCGTCATCAATGGCATTAATATAATGAATAATATCAATACTTTCAGCCATATGATGGCCGTGGTCGGTTTCTAAAATAGGCACCTGCTTTACTCCTATCAGTTCGATAGGGGTAGCTTCATCATCGTTGAGCAATGCTTCCAGCGTGACGGGTACTTGTTTTAACCCGAAAATCATTCGGGCTTTCACGCAATAAGGGCAGTGATCGTAGTGGTAGAGTTTCACCTAAGGCTAGCCTTCGTAATGTTTTTCTATTAATGCATCCAGCAAGCGAACACCAAAAGCGGTTGCGCCTTTTGGACAAGTGGCGGTGGGCTTTTTCTTCCATGCGGTGCCGGCAATATCAAGATGCACCCATGGCACATCATTAACAAAACGTTGCAGGAACTGTGCAGCCGTGATGGTGCCTGCTTCACGGTCTGCACCAATATTTTGCATATCGGCAATACCAGAATTAATCTGCTTGTCATAATAGCTGTGCAGTGGCAAACGCCAGCTATCTTCACCCGTATGTTCAGCCAGATTATGTAAACGCTCTGCCAGCTCATCATTATTAGAGAGCAATCCGGCATATTTTGTGCCAAGCCCTACAATCACTGCTCCTGTAAGAGTGGCCAGATCCACCATGAACTTAGGTTTAAACTGTTCCTGACAATACCATAGCGCGTCGGCCAGCACTAAGCGGCCTTCTGCGTCAGTATTTAGGATTTCAATAGTTTGACCGGAGTAAGACGTTACCACATCGCCCGGGCGAATCGCGTTACCATCAGGCATGTTTTCAACCAGCCCGACTACGCCAACAGCATTAACATTCGCTTTGCGCAGGGCAAGGGTGCGCATGAGGCCAATCACGGTGCCAGCGCCACCCATATCCCATTTCATTTCTTCCATACCGTTGGATGGTTTGATGCTGATGCCGCCTGAGTCAAAGCATACGCCTTTGCCAACAAACGCAACAGGTTGCGCTTTTCTATCTTCTGCACCGTTCCAGCGCATCACCACCAATTGTGATTCGCGTGTACTGCCCTGACCCACGGCCAGCAATGCATTCAGCCCCATTTTTTGCAGGCGTTTTTCGCCGATGACTTCTACATCCAAGCCTATGCGTCCCATACCTGAACATAGCTCCGCCAGTGACTCAGGATGGATGATATTAGCGGGTTCCGTAACAACATTGCGTGTGAAGATCATGCCTTTAGCCAGAGCATCCAGACGTGGATGGAAGGCTTGTGCGCCCTCTTTATGTCCGGCAATCATCACTTTTTGCAGTGTTGGCAATTCGTGCGGTTCTTTCTTGGTGAAATACTTGTTAAAATGGTACGCTGCCATCTTAGCACCAAACGCACAATGTGCTTCCGCTTCACCTGTGCCAAGGTCGCGTGCATAAATGTTATCCAGCACAATATAAAGGTTTTCTATGCCATGCGTGTTGGCCAGCTTAACGGCCTCACCTGCGGCTTGTTCGTAACTTAAATGTGTTGCTTTGTCTTCTGCACCCAGTCCAATGAAGAAAACAACGTCCAGATCGCCATTAGGGATGACCGAAACAGATTGCCCTGCTTTTCCTTCAAAACGTGCAGAAGTCAGTGCTTTACCGAGCAACCCACCTGCTGCACTATCCAGTGCGGTTGCAGATTTACCCGGTTGTTTTTCATCAGAGACAATAAATGCCACCGCCGTTGGAGTATCTTCAGTTTCCGCTTTGCTGCGGTATTCGTCTAGTGTGAGGTAGTGATATTCCATGGTGATGTCGTTCCTTCATTTCTTGTGTTTTAACGTTAGAGTGTTTAAACATAAGGAGGAACAGTCGGGGATGCAAGACACACCTTATGGGCTTAAGCCGTATCACGCAATATATTCTGGGGTTGTTGCTCTGGCCAACCGTACTGATTACCTTCAGCTTAACAGCTATTATCTGGCTGATGCAGGCACTGCGTTTTGTCGATTTTATTATTAATCGCGGCCTGTCTGTTGGTGACTTCGTGTACCTGACCATGCTAATTTTGCCGTCACTATTGACCATCATATTACCTGTGGCATTACTGATTGCTGTAGTGTTCACTTATCACAAACTTTACAGTGATAGTGAGTTGGTTGTGATGCAGGCATCTGGTTTAAGCCGCTGGCGTATGGCGCGGCCTGTGCTTGTCTCTGGTGCTTGCGTTATGCTCGTGACATACGCTTTTACATTGTATTTGCTCCCTTCTGCCAACCGCCAGTTCAAAGATATGCGGGAGTTTTTAAAAGATAATTATGCCTCTGTGCTGTTGCAGGAAGAAGTGTTTAATCATCCGGTGGATGGGATGACCGTGTTTATTCGGGAACGTGCAGATACGGGTAAGTTGAAAGGCGTGCTGGTACATGATAACCGTGACCCCGATACTATTGTGACGATGATGGCAGATGAGGCCACGTTGCTGTCTACACCATCTGGCCCTCGCTTTTTGCTCGAAGATGGTATCCGTCAGGAAAAGCGAGGTAAGCGCATATCTTGGCTGAATTTTGACCGGTATAGTGTGGATATTAGTTATTACACGGAAAAGAAACTGGACAGACAGCGTGATGAAAGTGAATTATATGTTAGTGAAATATTTCAGGCGAAATCACTTAAGCAGCCGCTTTCAGGGAAGCTGACGGCGGAATTGCATCAGCGTCTTTCATGGCCATGGTTTTCATTGCTGCTTTCATTATGTGCTGTATCTATTTTGATGGGTGGAAGTTTCAGCCGCCGTGGCATGTGGAAGCGGTTGGTTGTGACGGGTGGTATATCGCTGGCGTTAGTTGTGGGCTTCTTCGGGTTGGTCAATATGCTGGTGAAGCTGCCTATGTTGGTGCCGGTGTTATATGGATATATGATGGCTATTTTTGCAGGATCAGCGCTTATGCTTGGCAAATATCAATGGCGCATGGGGCGTTAGCGTTATGGCATGGATTGTATATCGCTATATTGGACGCCATGTGCTGGTGAATATTCTTATTGCGCTGGGTGTGGTGATTGCCATTGCCGGATTGATTGATCTGGTAGAAATGTTTCGTCGCACGGCCAGCAAAGATGGCGTAACCGTATTTATTACACTGCAAATGGCTGCGTTGCGATTACCGCACCTAGCAGAGAAATTATTGCCCTATAGCGTGCTGGTGGGAAGCATGATGGCGCTGATGAAGCTCACTCGTTCCAGTGAATTAATTGTGATGCGCGCCGCTGGTGTATCGGTATGGCGATTCTTGATGCCAGCAATGATGATTGCCGTGATGATTGGCGGGCTTGGCATTGCGGTGATTAATCCGCTGTCTGCTGCTACGTTAGCGCGGTATGAACGTATGGAAGCACGCTATATTAATGGCGTGCAACAAGTGCTGTCCGTTTCATCGTCAGGCTTATGGTTGAAACATGTGGATACGCAATCCACTATAGTGGATGACATGGCCGTGCGTAGTTATATTATGCAAGCGCAGCACATAGATCAGTCTGATATGACATTATCGGATGTGATTATCTTTTTGCAAAATGATGATAACGGATTTATTGGACGCATTGATGCAGATACGGCGCGCCTGTCAGAAGGGTACTGGAAGCTGGCAAATGCAGTGATTTCTATTCCGGGCAATATCCCACAATATCAGGATCGTTATGTGCTGCCAACGGAATTAAGTGTGCGCCAGATTCAGGATAGTTTTGCAGAACCTCAGACGCTGTCATTTTGGCAATTATCCGGCTTTATTCATACGCTAGAGAAAGCAGGATTTTCCGCGCTTCGTCATAAGCTGCACTGGTACAGTATCCTTATTTCACCGTTTGTGTTTCTGGCAATGGTATTGCTTGCAGCTGTGTTTTCCCTGCGAATGCCCAGACGTGGCAAAATGATGCTGATGGTGTTTGGTGCGGTGGTATCTGGGTTTACGCTAAATTTTCTGACTGGCCTGTTTCATGCTTTCGGCTATGCAGGGAGTTTGCCTGTGGAGGTGGCGGTCAGCGCGCCTTACATTTTGGCAGTGATGTTAAGCGTGGTTGTGCTGCTGCATGTGGAAGATGGGTAAAGCAAAAAATATCCCCGCAAAAGCAGGGATTGAATGGGTTAGTTGATCGTTGTTGTGATAACAATAACGGGCATTAGATGTTTTATGGCTTCCTCGCTTTCAATTAGGAAAGCTTTGTACATGATAACTGTACTGTCTTCATTGCAGCCATACTTGCGAGGGTTTTCTATCCGCGGTATGTTTAATTGCAAATGAGTTTCCATAATATCCATTTCTTCGTACTGTAGGCCAAGCTTTATAAGCTCAGCCTCAATTTCTGAACAAACTGTACGATTTTTCCCGGAAAGCATATAGCCAACGGAAGTATAAAAGAATCGAGTTTCGATAGGAAGCATATAGGTAAGCTTTTTACATTCAAAGCTACTAAACATCATGTTGTACTTGAGTACACGCTGAAAATAAAAACTAGGTGCTGTTGATTATCAGCGTAAACAAAAGAAGGACACCACTTTGCTATAAGCGCGCTTGCTATGCAAGGTAAAATTCTACTTTAGGAAGCTGGTTGACCGCCAAACTTACATACGTTAGTATCCGTCTCAACATTGTCACTTATATTACGTAGTTATTCCTTTATGCAGCCATTTACTGAACTCACCGCTATTGCCGCGCCACTGACGTTGCAAAATATTGATACGGATATGATTATCCCCAAACAGTTTCTGAAAACCATTAAGCGTACAGGCCTGGCTGAAGGGCTGTTCTATGAAATGCGTTATGATATTCATGGAGTAAGGCAGGATGATTTCATTTTGCACCGTGCGCCATTTGATGAGGCGAAAATTATTGTAGCGGGTGATAATTTTGGTTGTGGTTCCAGCCGTGAACACGCGCCATGGGCATTGCTGGATTTTGGCATACGCTGCATTATTGCTCCGTCATTTGCCGATATTTTCTATAATAACTGCTTTAAAAATGGTATTTTGCCGGTTGTGCTACCGCAATCAGATATAGACGTTATTGCTGAACTGGCTGCGCAAGGCGAAACTATATCTGTGAATTTGCCCGACCAGAAAGTTATTGCTGCAAGCCAAACCTATTTGTTTGAGGTGGAGCCGTTTCGCAGGCATTGTTTGATCAATGGGTTGGATGATATTGGCTTAACGTCAGAAAAAACAGACCTTATCACAGCATTTGAAGGCTCGAATAAAGAGCAGGCACCATGGCTTTATGCGATGAAGGATGCCTAACGCTTTAAAGCAAATATGCCGGCATGAAAATAATATATTATACTGATGGAAATTTACGCTTTCTTAGCTTTTCAAGGTGAAGCTGGCGTTTCTATGATTGATGTATAACATAAGAATACAAATAGTAATTGACAGGAACATATCACTATGACGACAGATAAACACATCTTATTATTGCCGGGTGACGGTATTGGTCAGGAAGTGATTGCTGAGGCTACCAAAATACTGGAATGGTTCAGTAACCATAGCAGTGTTTCCTTTCATACTGATACGGCGCTTCTTGGTGGATGCGCCTATGATGCAGCGGGTACACCATTGCCGCAGGAAACATTAGATAAGGCACATAAAGCTGATGCGGTGTTGCTTGGTGCTGTAGGTGGTACGCAGTGGGAATCTCTGGACTATACAGTGCGTCCCGAGCGTGGATTACTAGGGATTCGTAAAGAGTTAGGGTTGTTTGCTAATTTGCGTCCGGCATTATGTTTTGATGCGTTGGTTGATGCGTCAAGTTTGCGACCGGAGTTAGTGTCCGGATTAGACATAATGATTGTGCGTGAGTTGACTGGTGGCATTTATTTTGGTGAACCACGCGGCGTGGTGGAAGAACATGGCGAGCGGGTAGGGCGCAACACGATGGTGTATCGTGCATCTGAAGTGCAGCGTATTGGACGTGTGGCGTTTGAGCTGGCGCGCAAGCGTGGTGGTCGGTTATGTTCGGTTGATAAAGCAAATGTGTTGGAAACCACCGAGATGTGGCGTCAGGAAATGGACACATTGCAGGAAAGTGATTACCGTGATGTAGCACTATCGCATATGTATGTAGATAACGCCGCAATGCAACTGGTGCGGAATCCTAAACAGTTTGATGTGATGGTCACTACCAATCTGTTTGGCGATATTCTCTCTGATTGCGCGGCTATGCTTACAGGATCACTTGGAATGTTGCCATCAGCTTCACTGGGTGCGCCGGGTGTAGATGGAAAGCGTCCGGCACTTTATGAGCCGGTGCATGGTTCTGCGCCAGATATTGCAGGGCAGGACAAAGCGAATCCGCTGGCAACTATTCTGTCTGTTGCGATGATGTTGCGTTATTCCTTTGATTTGCAGCAGGAAGCAACCTTACTGGAAGAGGCGGTAAACAACGTGTTACAGTCACACCGCACACAAGACATTATGGCAGACGGGATGCAGGCAGTTGGCACTGCGGCCATGGGGGATGCCGTGTTACAGGCATTGGATAAACATAAAGCTGCCATAGCTGCATAAATGGATCGCCTAGAGCATTACGCTGATGTTACCTATAATTGGATGCAAGAACATTTGCTTCCATGGGTAGTCAGGCAGATAGATAGCGTGGTCACATTACCAAAAGATGCCGCGATTGCTTTTCTGATTGGAGTGACAGTGGGGTTGTTCTTCGTATTGTGCTACCGCTTCAAAGTGCAGCATTTGCGGCGAAGTATTCGTGAGCAACAGCAGCATATGGTGGACTCGCAGCAAAAACTATCACTTACCTCATCTCAACTTAGCACAGCGCGCAAGGAAGCGAAGCGCAATCAGTCATTATTATTGCAGGAACAGGAAAAGCAACGGCTTAAGAAAGAGTCGTATAAAACAGCGGATATTCGTAACCCACACAACCAGTTGCGTTTTGTGGGTGAGGTAGTGTTATCTAAAAAACGCCTGATGAACCGAGAAGAGTATCCTTATTTTGAAAGCGTAGAGAAATACCTGCTGGAATCTAACAGTTATCACCGTATCATGGCGCAAGCCAATATGGGGCAATTCCTGCAAGTCGTACCGAAGCAGTCTATCCCTGAGAAAAAACGCGAAATGGGGCGTCGTTCCATTAATAGCAAGCGTGTGGATTTTCTTATTATTGACGGGTTTGGTAGTCCGGCGATTGCTATAGAATATCAGGGTACGGGGCATTATCAGAATAATGCTGACAAACATGACCGTGTGAAGCAACTTGCACTGAGAAAAGCGCAGGTGGTGCTGATTGAGGTATTCCCGGATAATAGCCCAAAAGAGCTGGTGACATTGGTAGAAACTATTTTAAGCCGTCCAACCGGAGTGCCAGTTGAGCATTGGCACTATGTGATGAGTGAATATGCTAGTAATAAGGCTTTGGCGGGGTGATGTTTATTCGCCAAGTCCTGAGAGCAAAGATTTCTCATCAAACAATGTGGAAACAGAGGATTCCTCACTGATGCTATACACAGCCTTGGCTAGCAAAGTAGCGATGGTTACAATACGGATGTTATGTGCATCCAGCACTTCTTTTGTCGGTCTGATGCTGTCGGTTGTAACCAATTCTTTTAGTGCTGAATTGGTGATAAGTTCCACTGCTTTACCAGATAGCACACCATGTGTGATGTAAGCAGAGACATTGCGCGCGCCTTTTTCTTTTAAGGCATTGGCTGCGTTGCATAGGGTGCCGCCTGAATCTACAATATCATCAATCAGGATACAGTCACGCCCTTCCACGTTTCCAATCACGTTCATCACCTCGGAAATACTGGCGCGTTCGCGGCGTTTGTCGATGATAGCCAAGTCTGCATTAATCCGTTTAGCCATGGAGCGCGCACGCGCTACACCCCCTGCATCAGGAGAGACAATCATCAGGTTGGAAGAATCGTAATGATTGCGTATATCATTGACCATTACTGGCGAGGCATAGAGATGGTCTAACGGGATATCGAAAAACCCCTGAATTTGTGCGGCGTGCAAGTCTAGTGTTAGCACACGATCAGCACCAGCAGAGGTGATGACGTTGGCGATAAGCTTAGCCGATATGGGAGTGCGTGGGCCAGGCTTGCGATCTTGTCGTGCGTAGCCAAAGTAAGGGATGACCGCTGTTACACGGCGTGCAGAGGCACGTTTCAAGGCATCCAGTGTGATGAGCAATTCCATGATATTCTCATTCGCCGGATTGGACGTGGATTGCAGCAGGAACACATCTTCACCACGTACATTCTCATTGACCTCTATGCGTATTTCGGAATCAGGGAAACGGTGAATGCTGGCATCCATGAGTGTCAGGTTCAGTTGATCTGCCATGGCCTGCGCCAGTGGTACGTTACTATTTCCTGAAATCAGCTTCATTTTATGCCTTGCCTTACGTGCGTCATGTTAGTGCAGTGCGTGTGTGTAGCAAATGAGGTGGCGGCTGTAAAATGACAATTATGTGTCAATGTCGTTGTTCACGTTCCCGTTATGTGCTATGTTAAGGTCGTTCTTTATTTTTGCATATTCGTGCAAAATAATTAAATGGCTAATCAGCCTTCTAATCAAGATAAAAGTTTTCAAAAACAACAGGTAGAAAATCTACCTGCTAACGTTAAAATAGAAGCTTTGCAATTAGGGGTCAAACTTAGTGGGGCAGGCGTTAAACACGATCTGACTTACGACCTTTAATCTTTAGGGTGTGCTACCACACTGGCCATCCTTTCCTTTTTCTAAATTCGTTTAATCCAAATGCTTTTGCGTTGCATCTCACTGGCGTCTTAACTACTATAATTCTCTTATGATTATCCGCCCCGTTACCCGTACTGACCAAGATGCCGTGCTGCGTATTGCTGAAGCAGCCGGTATTGGTATGACCTCGCTGCCACCCGATCAGGATGTGCTGGCAGAAAAAGTGGAGCGGGCGGCGCAAAGTTTTGAGGGTAGCATCACGGATGCAGAAGATAGCCTGTATTTCTTTGTCATGGAAGACCCGGACACAAAAGAGATTGCTGGCACATGCGCTATTGAGGCATATATTGGCTTAAAGCGTCCGGTGTATTCCTACAAACTCACTACCGTGACGCAATATTCCGAGTCACTTGATATATTTTCGCGTAACGATATGTTGCAGGTGGTCAATGACCATACGGGTGTCTCAGAGATTGGGTCGCTGTTCCTGATGCCGGAATATCGCCGTGACAGGCTGGGGCGGTTTTTGTCACGTATGCGTTTTTTGTTTGTGGCGTTATTTCCAGAGCGCTTCGCGGATCGGGTGATTGCCGAGATACGTGGCTGGCACGATGGCAATGGTAACGCCCCGTTTTATGATAGTCTGGCACGCCATTTCTTTCAGATGGATTTTTCACGAGCAGACTGGATTTGTGCCACGCAAGGCAACCGGTTTATTTCTGAATTAATGCCAAGCTATCCTATTTATATTGATTTGTTGCCTAAAGAGGCACGCGAAGTGATTGGTCGCCCTTATGCAAATAGTGAACCAGCTAAAGCGATGCTTGAGCGTGAAGGATTTGTGTATAATAATTATATTGACCTCTTTGATGGGGGGCCAACATTGGAAGCACGTACCTCAGACATTCGTACCGTGCGTGAGAGTCGTACAGCAATGATTCGTACAGTATCTGGTGATGCGTTGACTCAAGGGACACGCTGCATGATTGCGCTGCCAACTTTTGCCGAATTTCGTACCTGTATGGGGTTTGTGCAGCTTCATAATGATGGTACGGTAACGATTGATACACCCAGTGCTAATTTGCTTGCGCTGCAACCAAATGACACGATTACTTACACAGGAGCTTAAAACTCATGACACAGATATTTCAGTCCATAAATCCGGCAACAGGAGAGCCATTATGGGAAGGGGAGGCGAGTGACGCCGGGCAAGTGAATCAGGCCGTGGCAAATGCTAAGCGTGCTTTCGCTGATTGGTCACTTACCTCACTGGAAGAACGCATTACTGTGCTTGAGCGTTATAGTCAGTTGCTTGCAGATAATCGTGACATGCTGGCGCGCGCTATTTCACAGGAAATGGGTAAAGTGTACCGTGAAGCATATCTTGAAGCGGGAGCGCTGGTGAGTAAGATCGCTATTTCGATTGATGCATACCATACCAGAACGGGCAGCACTAACGCGGAAATGGATGGAGGAGTGCGCCGGGCGTTATCCCACCGCCCACTGGGTGTGATGGCCGTGTTTGGCCCGTTTAACTTTCCCATGCATTTGCCAAATGGCCATATGGTTCCAGCTTTACTGGCGGGTAATACGATTGTGTTTAAGCCAAGCGAGCAAACACCTAAATGTGGCGAATTACTGGTATCATTGTTGCATGAAGCAGGTCTGCCGGATGGTGTCGTGAATCTGGTGCAGGGGATGAAAGAGACAGGCGCTGCTTTGACATCGCACCCGGACGTGGCAGGGGTGTTATTTACCGGAAGCTACCAGACGGGTAAACAGATTCATAAGTCACTGGCAGGTAAGCCGGAAATTATGCTGGCACTGGAGATGGGAGGTAATAATCCGCTCATCGTGCGTTGTGCTTCTGATGTTGAAGCGACCGCAGCATTGATTGTGGATTCTGCTTACGTGACGACTGGTCAGCGTTGCACCTGCGCGCGCCGTGTGATGTTGCCAACAGGTACCCAGGGTGACGCTATCATTGAAGCGGTAGCGGCGCGTATTGATGCAATGATTGTAGCAGAGCCGTTTGCCACGGAACCGGAACCGTATATGTCATGTCTGGTCAATACGCAGCAAGCTGCCAACACGTTGAAAGCGCAGGATGCCTTACTGGCGCAAGGTGGCAAAGCCATACGTATGGTAGAGCAGTCTGATAAGAGTTTGCCATTTGTAACAGCGGGATTGGTTGATATGACAGATGCTACCGCGCAAAGTGATGATGAAACATTTGCGCCGCTTTTGCAGGTAATGCGTATTGATGGATTAGATGATGCTATTGCCGCTGCCAATAACACAGCGTATGGTTTGTCTGCCGGACTCATTTCAGATGATGTGGCTGATTGGGAATATGTGTACCCTCGCTTGCGTGCCGGACTGATTAATTTTAATCGTCCGCTCACGGGTGCAGCCAGCGCGGCGCCATTTGGTGGCACAGGGCATAGCGGGAATTTGCGGCCTAGTGCGTATTACGCCGCAGATTATTGCGCGTATCCGGTAGCGTCACTCATAAGTGATGATGTTATAGCACCTGCATTAAAAGGATTTGCATGATTTGATGATGCTTGAGTTGAAGGTAGTTGTGCGGTAAAGTCATTATCTCAATTTATCATTAGCCTTTCATTTTATGACACAGACACCATCGCTTTCTTCTCCTCCTTCTACAACGCCTAATCAACATGCTGTCACTGGTGCGGAAATGGTTGTGCGTGCGATTGCAGATAACGGCATTGATACTATTTTCGGTTATCCGGGTGGTGCGGTGCTTCCCATTTATGATGCATTGTTTCAGCAAGACGCTGTACGGCATATTCTGGTGCGACATGAACAAGGTGCCACGCATTCTGCGGAAGGGTATGCTCGCTCTACAGGCAAGGCAGGTGTGGTGTTGGTTACGTCCGGCCCGGGAGCCACGAATGCTGTGACGGGTATTACCGATGCAATGCTGGATTCTATTCCGCTAGTGGTGATTACGGGGCAGGTGCCTAGCCACTTGATTGGCAGTGACGCATTTCAGGAAGCAGATACCACAGGCATTACGCGTTCCTGTACGAAGCATAATTATCTGGTGCGCTCGATTGACGACTTGCCGCGTATTATGCATGAGGCCTTTCATGTGGCAACAACAGGCAGACCAGGGCCGGTGGTGGTGGATATTCCTAAAGATATTCAAAATCAAAAAGGTGATTATGTAAAGAAAGAGGACGTCAAGCGTGCATCCTATACGCCAAAAATCGTGCCTGAGCAGGAAGCGATTGAACAGGCAGTCATGCTGATGGCGCAAGCGCACCAACCTGTGTTTTACACAGGCGGCGGGGTGATTAATGCTGGTACTCGTGCCAGTGAATTACTGCGTGAATTGGTTCAGCTTACGGGTTTCCCGATTACGTCTACCCTGATGGGGCTGGGATGTTACCCCGGAAGTGACAAGCAATTCCTGAAGATGCTGGGTATGCATGGATCGCTGGAAGCGAATATGGCGATGGCTGAGTGTGATGTAATGATTAATATTGGCGCACGTTTTGATGATCGGGTAACGGGTAGGCTGGATGGATTCTCACCCCATTCACGTAAAATTCACGTGGATATTGATGCCAGTTCGTTTAACAAAACTATCGCTGTGGATATACCCATTAAGGGTGATGCCGCATTAGCGCTGGAAATGATGATTGCTACATGGAAACGATTGAATCCATCGCCTGATATTGCGGCGTGGTGGAAGCAAATTGAGATGTGGCGTGGGCGTAACAGCTTCTCGTATAATCAGGGTAAAGAGATTATCAAGCCCCAACATGTGCTGGCGCGGTTTAATGAATTATCACGTAAGCAAGACCGTTATATCACAACGGATGTTGGTCAGCACCAAATGTGGGCAGCGCAGTTTATTGATTATGAAGAACCTAATCGCTGGATGACCTCCGGTGGGCTTGGCACAATGGGGTATGGGTTGCCTGCTGCACTGGGCGTGCAGGTGGCGCATCCTGACAAACTGGTGGTGTGCGTGACGGGTGAAGCCTCTTTTATGATGAATATTCAGGAATTGGCCACAGCAAAGCAGTATCGTTTGCCCGTGAAAGTTATTATTCTCAATAACCATTATATGGGAATGGTCAGGCAGTGGCAAGAGATGTTCCATGGTAACCGCCATTCTGAATCTTATATGGAATCATTGCCCGATTTTGTGGCATTGGCAGAGTCTTTTGGGTTGAAAGGAATGCGATGTGATGCACCGGATAAGCTGGACGAAACTCTGAGCGCTATGCTGGATCATCCGGGTGCCGTGCTGCTGGATGTGATTGTTGACCCTGATGAAAATGTGTACCCGATGATTCCAGCCGGTGCTGCTCATAATGAATTAGTGTTAGGTGCTGAAGAATCTACGGGTGAGCTGGATATTAGTCAGGTTTAAGTTGATCTGTTTCTAGTGCTTTATTTACCATTACCATGGGACTATTAGATTCTATTAAAGAAACAGCTTCTGCAATTTTTAGCAAGCCTTCGGAAGCCGACATTGTGGCTGCTGAGCGTAGAGAGGATCTAAAAAATGATCCTACCACACCAAAACACGAGATTGGCGATGATCTTTATGTAGACGGTGAAACTGGTAAACACTACCAGCGAGGTGAAACTCGGATTGAAGAAGATCACGGAGGGCTAACCCTAGATAAGTATGAGGATAACCTGTGGGCTTCTCAGCAAAAGCCAGAGGAGCAAGAAGATACCCCTAATTAAGAGGTGTCGTTAATTTATATGGAACCCTTTCGGGTTCCTTCTTTTTTACCACTCCCCAACGCGTGCGATATGTGCGGCTAAGGAATAGTGTTGCTGTTGGGATGGCGGGTTCCAGATGTAGGCGGCTAGCGGGTTATAACAGTAATGCCCAAGCATGACGCCGAGCTGTTCTTCTGTTTGCTGCCAGTCAATATCAGGCAGTGTTTTGGACGGGTACATTACTTTAGATAAGGTATCGCGCCCTTTATGTTCCCAATATTCCAGCTGTTTTACGGTCGTATTTTTAGCGTGATGCAGATGCAAAAGACTCGCTACAAGCAATTGATTTTTCCGTCCTGCTTTCACTTCTGTGGCGGGAGGAACGGCACCGGTTTTATGGTCGATAATGGCGCTTGTACCATTATGGTATGACTCAATACGATCAATACGCGCATGTAAAGTGACTTCTCCCAATGGTGTGTTCAGGGTATATTCCAGATTTTGTTCGACTGTTAATTGTGCTACATCAGGGTAGCGATGGCGTTCTTCTGCAATCATGTTTTCAGTAATATGTTGCAGTTGCATGGCATAAAATTGTCGCTCCGCTTCGGGTACATAATGCTTCAAATCCTCATATAGTTTATACTGCAATGTCGCGTAGTAATGCTCTTCATTATCGTAATGGGTGGCTGCCTCCTGCACAGCTTTATGCAGCAATACACCAAATAAGCGGCGATTAAACGGTTCATCAATAGGGTCACGCGCGCGCAGACCGCAAATAGGTGAAACATACACGTCAAACGGGTTGCACATCAGCGCTTCACAGACGCTGGCACTAACGCGCTTCATGCGGTATTGTACATCTGGCGTTGGTGCAGGAGCAGAGTTTGGCAGTGGTTGCAGCCCTGTTGCTTGCGCCATATGTCGTCTCCACTCAGAGAGTGGTGGCTTAACCGGAGGTGGTACTAATAGTTTCAAGCGTTCAAAAAATCGCGAGGATTGCATGGGTGTGTTTTGTTCATTGGCCGCGCGGGTACATACGATGTGAGGGATTTGCTGCAACATCATTGCAAGATCATGTGCTGCAAGTCCAATACGTCGTTCATCAGCGTTTAAGGCCAGCTGGCGGCGTGTCTGAACATTAAGCCATGGATCACGCCCGGGCGCAGGCGGCCAGTTTCCTTCATTCATATGCGGAATAATTACCATATCTGCCTGTATGCTTCTTGCTTCCATGGCTCCGATAATAGAGACGGGTGATATGTCAGGTATGTCTGGCGAGATAGATTCACTCACAATATATTGTTGCAGCAAATGGCTGTAATGTATCGGTATACAGCGGCTGCCTGGCTGATGCTGGCCAATAGATTCAAGTAATAACAGCAATTGGTCAATAATTGCTGCTTGGTCTGCGTTCAGTCCTTGCGTAGAAGCCTTTGTGCATATGCTATGCTGATGAAGTAAGGTGATACATGGTGTTACTGCATAAGCTGATACCGTATTATCTGATATAAGCGTTAATATCGTACGTATGGCAGGGGACATGGTTTGGGTGATAGACTCATCAGTTAGCACTGTGGCAAGATCAGTGTAGCTATGCCACCCACGCACATGGTGCTGGTCAAGCAGTGTTGCCAGCTCCAATGCTTCTTTTCGGTAGGATGGCATGAAATAGGGGTGGCGCAATAATGCGAGTAAGCGGCTTGAACGATAGGGTTGCGTCAGTATGTTAGCCAGTAATTGTGTATATTGCCATGCAGGGTGATGTTCTGCTGGCAGTCCTGCCGCATGATTTACTGGGATTCCAGCCTGTTGCAACAACGCCGTTAATGTCCGGATGAATGTCTGTTTTTCACTGATGATGGCAATATGTTGTCCGGTTTGCGTGAGTGCTTCACGTACCGCCAAGGCAACATATTGTGCTTCCGCTACATCGTCTGTAACGTCCGTGAGCGTAATATGTTCCGTCACATCACTGTCAGGTCGATAGGATTGCAACTGATCGCCTAAAGCGGCAGGTGTCATGACATGGCGTGTGAAAGTCTCCCGTTTATCAGGGGCATATCGTATAACGGATACGTCTTTGGGTGCTAACCCCATAGATGCTAACAGTGAATGTATATGGTATTGGGGATGTGAATAGCTTACATGCTGTAGCATTTCTTGCGGCATGGAACCATCCAGACCGGGCAGGATAACATGCCCATGAGTCAGTTGTGCGATTGCTCGAAGTAATCTGGCCGTTGCAGGTTGGCTACCTGTCGAACCGGCGGCAACCACTGGAATGCTGGGTGGATGATGTTTCCAGTGTTGAATCAGCGCATCAACTTCATGATGATATTGGGGGATAGGCTCGCTATAGTCATGTTCGCTCATCCAGTCATCCAGTGCGTTCATAACACGCTCAAACAGCAATAGCCGTTCTTTCCAGTGCGCGGCAAAGGCATCTTGCGGTATAGCAGGCAGTTGCTTACTTCCCGCTCTGGCGATGTCGTCGCGCAAGCTTAGCAATGATTGTGCGTGATGCGTTGCTTGCACCATATCAAGCGGTGTATCACTATGTCTCATGATGTAATGCGTTGTAAGGCTCAAGCGCGCATGAGACGACAGAGTCGCTGGTTTCCTGCCAGAAGCAAATGGCATGAGGGATGAGTTTCCAATATCGGATAATGCAATCATGTTTGGCAGCAGCAATCCTTTAGGGCATAGTGCAAAAAGCGCTTCCTTCAAAGAGGTAATGCTACGGTTATTTGGCAGCAGCACATAGAGATGATGCAACGTTTCTGGTTGCGCATCATGATGATATTTCTCCAGCAGATAACGTGCCAGTGATTGCACAAAATGCCTATGTCCCAAGAAGGTGCTAACAGATGTCATAAGTGACAATGTATGATGCTACGTTGAATAAGGCTATAGCTTATATATGATACACGTTGAAATATTACGTGTGACTCAGGCTAAATGCTTGCTATTCGCACGGATTGTTTTTATATCTTATCATGTGAAACACGACACTTTAACCATAGCTGTTCCCAAAGGCAGAATATATAAAGAATTGCAGCCGGTACTGGAGCAATGTGACATTGTGCCCGAAGCGGCATTCTTTGATGCATCTGCGAGGCAGCTTGTGTTTGGCAGCAACCATAAGCATATACGTTTTATTCGTGTGCGTAGTTTTGACGTTGCCACTTTTGTAGCGTTCGGTGCGGCACAACTTGGTGTGGTTGGCAGTGATGTATTGGAAGAATTTAACTACCCTGACGTCTATGCACCGTTGGATCTGGACATTGGAAAATGTCGCCTGTCTATTGCAGAGCCAGTTGCGTTGGCTGCATCAGATAATCCAAACCAATGGAGTCATATTCGGGTGGCAACGAAATATCCAAATGTTACAAAAGAGTATTTTGCCAAGCGAGGAGTGCAGGCAGAGTGCATCAAGCTTAACGGGGCTATGGAACTGGCGCCTATCATGGGGTTGTCGGAGCGTATTGTAGACCTCGTATCAACGGGTAATACGTTAAAGGCGAATCATATGGTCGAAGTCGAAACACTAATGCAGGTATCCTCCCGACTGATTGTGCATAGACCAACATACAAAACCCGTTACAGTATGATGAGCGAGCTGATTCATACGTTTACCGAGGCCGTTCATGCCTCCACGTGACTTGCTACGCCTGTTTGATGTATCTGCTGATGAGAATGCGCTTGGTGCGCTGAAAGAGTTTCTTGCAGAAAGGCGTGAGTATAATACGCACGAGGTGTCGGCAACTGTAGCAGAAATTATTGCACGGGTTAGACATGAAAAAGATGCTGCCTTGCTGGAATTAACGCATACGCTGGATCAGGTGAATCTGACTCAGGAAACAATGCGGTTATCTGAGCAAAACATACAACAAATTGCTGACCAGTGCCCGCAGGATGTGCAGGACGCTTTAGACCTTGCTGCGCGTCGTATACGCACCTATCACGAGCGTCAATTGCCTGAAGATTGGTATTACAACGATGATGAAGGAAACCGTTTGGGAATGCGCTGGACACCAGTGGATGCTGCTGGCATGTATGTTCCGGGTGGGAAAGCTTCGTATCCCAGCTCGGTGCTGATGAATGTTATTCCGGCTATAGTGGCTGGAGTCACCCGTATTGCTATGACGGTGCCAACCCCTCATGGTGAAGTGAATCCGGCGGTGATTGCTGCTGCACGTATGGCCGGGGTGAATGAGATATATTGTGTTGGTGGCGCACAGGCTGTTGCAGCGATGGCGTATGGCACTGAAACAATTGCGCCGGTAAATGTGATTGCTGGCCCGGGTAATGCTTACGTGGCAGAAGCAAAGCGGCAGCTGTTCGGAGTAGTGGGCATTGATATGGTCGCTGGCCCATCAGAGATTGCGGTAGTTGCGGATGGCTCAGTTCCAGCATCATGGGTGGCAGCAGATTTACTTTCGCAAGCAGAGCATGATGAGTTGGCGCAAAGCATTTTAATTACTACGTCATCAGATTATGCAAAAGAGGTGATGGAAACCATGCGTCAGCATATACAAAACTTGTATCGTAGCACCATTATCAATGCGTCGCTGAAAACATTTGGCATGTGCATTGTGGTGAAAGATCAGATGCAGGCCTGTGCATTAGCTAATATTGTTGCAGCAGAGCATTTGGAACTGGCGGTAGAGAACCCACAAGATTGGATAGATCATATAACCCACGCAGGAGCTATTTTTATGGGACGCTATACGCCGGAAGCGATAGGGGATTACGTTGCCGGAGCATCGCACGTATTGCCGACAACCCAAAGTGCTGCATTTTCCTCGGGGCTATCTGTGTATAACTTTATGAAAAAGACCTCTGTGATTGAGTGCAGTAAATCTGGTTTTAGAGCATTAGCGGGTGCTTCGTCTGTGCTTGCTAAATGCGAAGGGCTTGATGCTCATGCATTATCTGTTAATATACGTCTCTAATTAAAAGACATCTCTGAATTTTATAGCGCAGGCAACATTTTCACTCGCCAGATTATAAGATGTGTCAAGATTTGAGGCACTGGCTACACCTGTATTAGCGACAATACATGTACTCCAATTAACTCCTATAACGTTACCTGTTGAAGGAATTGCATCGTCGATTTTTTTATCAATATTCCATGCTTCTTCAGGTCTAAAAAGCGATGCATGAGGGTGATTGTTTGCTAATATTCGACCAATATTGAAAAAGTTGTTATAGTTTAGAGCGAAGTGATCCGTTGTTGTAATAGCAGATGCATCCCAAAAACCGGTTGACCAACCACCCGTAGCATACTTGGATTCAGGGGCATTTATTCCAGGTATATGCTCAAGCTCATGTCCTGCGCCTGCAAAGCCGGTATAGCTTCCTTGAATCATACCGGAAAGCACCAATTGATCCCAGAACGCAAACGTTTCTCCTGCACCGCCTGCGGCAGCGGCGTCATCTATTATGCCATCGTTATTACCATTTGTTGTGGCTGCGGCCCAAAAAGCTGTTGCGTTTGTTATGTCTCCGGGTAGACCAAAATATTTTCCTCTAAAACTGTTCACCGCAGTGGTGTAACTTTCTAATTCTGTGGTAATGGCTCGTAGTTCTGCTGCTTTTATTAATGACTGACCGGTAGTAACACCTGCGACTAATAACCCTAAGATAACTAAAACAATTGATAATTCTACTAAAGAAAACCCCGACGAGTTTCGCATTACACACCTCCAATAACAATGTCATTTTATATTATCAAAGATATATTAATAGAGTGTTATAGTAGCTGCTTTCTTTCTTTAAGAATACTTAATTTATGCAGCGCATCCAGATACGCTTTTGCACCGGCAACCAGCGTATCAACATCTGAGCCATGGCCATTTACAAGATTATCATCAATCGCCAATCTAACGGTAACTTCTGCCTGAGCGTCGGTGCCTGCTGTTACAGCATGGACTTGGTACAGGATGAGATGTGCCGAAGCTGCTTCGGGAAGCAATTGTTTGATTGCTTTAAAAATTCCATCTACAGGCCCGTTGCCATGTGTTTCCGTCGAGAGAATCTCATCGTTACGTTGTAAGCTTAATTGCACGTTTTGCGTGTTTTGTGTTGTACCACATGTGACCGACAAAGACGCTAACGTGACAAGTTGAACTGTTATTTTGTTGTCGATAAGCGTTAGTATATCTTCGTCATACACGTCTTTTTTCTTATCTGCCAATGCCTTGAAGCGAGTAAAAGCATCTTCCAGCATGTTGTCGCCAACCTGTACGCCCAACTCATCTAGCTTAGCCTTAAATGCATGTCGCCCGGAGTGTTTTCCCATCACCATGTTTGATTTTGATAAACCCACAGATTCTGGCGTCATAATCTCATAAGTGCCGCTATGCTTTAACATACCATCCTGATGGATGCCTGACTCATGTGCAAAAGCGTTTGCCCCTACAATAGCCTTGTTCACTTGCACTGCCTGTCCAGTGACAGACTGAATCAGGCGTGATGCACGCATAATATGGGTCGTATCTATATCACATGTGAATTGATACTGATCTTTGCGTGTGTTCAGCGTCATAATGACTTCTTCCAGCGCCGTATTGCCAGCACGCTCACCAATACCATTAATAGTGACTTCCGCCTGACGTGCGCCTGCCTGCAATGCTGCCAGCGTATTTGCTGTAGCTAATCCCAAATCATTTTGGCCGTGAAAAGAAAAGATCGCTTTATTTGCGTTGGACACATGTTTCATGACGTGCGTAAACATGGCGGCAATGTCAGCAGGGGTGCCGTAGCCTACTGTATCCGGCAAGTTAATGGTGGTAGCACCTGCATGAATAGCTGTTTCTACTGCCTGACAAAGGAAAGTCATGTCAGAGCGGGTTGCGTCCATGGCTGACCATTCTACGTCATCAGTAAAGTTGCGCGCTAGTGATACGGTATCGCGGATAATGTCTAATACTTGTGGTTTTTCTAAGCGGAATTGATATTTCAGGTGAATATCGCTGGTAGAAATAAAGGTGTGTATGCGTGAACGTTTCGCTGGCTTTAATGCTTCCGCCGCGCGCTCAATATCGGCTATTTTCGCACGAGCGAGCGAGCAGATGACTGCATGTCTGGCAGTGCTGGCAATTGCTTTAACTGACTCAAAGTCACCGTCACTGGCCATGGCAAAGCCCGCTTCAATCACATCGACGCCCATATTATCCAGCACGTCAGCCACAAGCAGTTTTTCCTGCTTGCTCATAGACATGCCGGGCGATTGCTCACCATCACGCAGGGTAGTGTCAAAAATAATGATACGGTCGTTCGTCATACTCATTACCTACTGCTGCAAATCTCTGTGTATTTGGTCAAACTGAATACCCTGTTCATCCTGAATGGCTTGAAGCGTCTTTTGCGTATTATGGTTGTTCTCATCGTATTGTTGACGAAGATGACGTCTGTTTTCAATCTGCTCTGCTGACTCATCGTAAGTAGGCGCAGGATTTGATATGGCATCATATAACGCTTTTTCGTGGATGTCCTGAGTAGAAAAAGAACGTAAAATTAACACACTAAGCAGAAGAATAATCACAGACAGCAGACAGTAAACCGTCGGCCACTTTATGCCTGATTTTTCATCGCTTTCAGTTGTGTGCAATTCTTTTTCCACTACCAAATACGCTAATTTTTGTCTTTATCTACCAGCTTGTGCTTACCAATCCATGGCATCATTTCACGCAATTTGACGCCAACTTCTTCAATTGGATGCTCTGCTTGTAATGCGCGGGTCGCTTTGAAAGAGGCTTGCCCCGCTTTATTCTCCAG
Organism: uncultured Alphaproteobacteria bacterium; assembly: GCA_963803575.1. Taxonomy (GTDB): domain Bacteria; phylum Pseudomonadota; class Alphaproteobacteria; order Rickettsiales; family UBA998; genus CAWDMW01. The sequence continues at coordinate 1,705,642 of CAWDMW010000002.1, read as the reverse complement.
CATCCAGTCACGGGCAAATTTACCTGTTTGAATATCACGAAGCACACGTTGCATTTCTGCTTTGGTTTCATCTGTTACAATGCGGGGGCCTGTCACGTAATCACCATATTCGGCAGTATTGGAAACAGAATAACGCATATTCGCCATACCACCTTCATACATGAGATCGACAATCAGTTTTACTTCATGCAGACATTCGAAATACGCCATTTCAGGTGCGTACCCGGCTTCTACAAGGGTTTCAAATCCAGCCTGCACCAGATGTGACACGCCGCCACATAACACGGCCTGCTCACCAAACAAATCTGTTTCACATTCTTCACGGAAGGTGGTTTCAATTACACCAGAGCGACCACCACCTATGGCGGATGCGTAAGAGAGGGCTATGTCTTTTGCATTACCGGAAGCGTCTTGATGGATGGCAACCAGACAAGGTACACCACCGCCTTTCACATATTCACCGCGTACTGTATGGCCAGGCCCTTTAGGCGCAATCATGTATACGTCAAGGTCTTTGCGCGGTTCAATTAGTTTGAAATGTATGTTGAAGCCATGAGCAAAGGCAAGCGCAGCACCTTGTTTCAGGTTATCTTTCAACTCATTATTATATAAATCCGCCTGTAATTCATCTGGCACCAGAATCATGACTACATCTGCCCATTTAGCTGCCTCGGCAGGAGTCATCACTTGCAGCTTTTCTCCTTCTGCCTTGGCGCGTGAAGATGACCCTTCGCGCAGTCCAACCACTACGTCTGTGGCACCGCTATCACGCAAATTAAGTGCATGAGCGTGTCCCTGACTACCGTAACCAATAATGGCGACTTTCTTTTGTTTGATGAGGTTCCCGTCTGCGTCCTGATCGTAATAGACTTTCATGTTATGGCTATCTCCGTGATATGATATTTAGTACCTATCGTTGTAATGATTTTTGCCAGATATGCAAGTGTTCTTGTTAGATCTATAATGTCATGTTGAGATTTTCCGGCAAATCACTTGATGTAGCGACAAAACGCGAATTTAAAAACCCTTCTTTCCCGTATGCTAAGGGCGCACGGGTATCTAGCTCATAGATTTCACCGCCTGCGGCTTTCAGTATCGCATGACCAGCGGCTGTGTCCCATTCCATTGTATTACCAAAGCGTGGATAAATGTCGGCAACACCTTCTGCGATACGGCAGAATTTAAGCGAGCTGGAGGCGGAAGTAAAAGACGTGATGCCATATTCATTACGCAATGCCTGTTCACGTGCTGTGGTGTGTCGTTTACTGGTGATGGCTGACAGTGCCTTTGGTTGTGGTTGTCTAACAGTGATAGGGATCTCGCCCGCACTATCTTCACGGTAGGCGTGCCTCTGTTCTGACTCACCATGATAAAGCTGGCTCATGGCAGGGATATAAATAATACCAAATATGGGCATGAAATTATGAATCAGTCCAATATTGACGGTGAATTCATCTTCACCGCGTATGTAACCTTTTGTGCCATCCAATGGATCAACACACCAGAACGTACCCGACTTTGCTGCTTCCTGCTGGTGCGAGCCTTCTTCTGATATAACAGGGATGTGAGGCGCGAGCGTTAAAAGTATGCTGCAAATATGTTTATCAGCTGCGCGGTCTGCGTTCGTGACAGGGCTATTGTCTGCTTTGCAAGAGACGTCCACGCCATCTTTGCGGTGCTGCATGATAATGTCACCAGCATCTCTAACGGCTCGCTTTAAGGTTGGAAGCCATTCAGCGTTGTAAGGGTTTTTCACGCCGTTAACGACAGATCAAAGGGTATACCATGCTGAATACACGCTGCTTCGACTGTATTGTGCATTAAGCAAGCAATCGTCATAGGCCCCACACCACCCGGTACAGGGGTTATGGCTGCGGCTTTTGGTTGTACGTCTGCATAGTCCACATCACCAACCAGCCTGCCTTTTCCGTTATTGGTATCTACGCGATTAATACCCACATCAATCACAACAGCATCGTCTTTAACCCAGTCAGCCTTTACCATTTCAGGCCTGCCAACTGCGGCAACCACAATGTCAGCTTGTGCCGTAATGCTGGCAATATCTTTAGTGCGGGAATGACACACCGTAACGGTGCAATGCTCATTCAGCAGTAACTGCGCCATAGGTTTTCCTACAATATTTGAGCGACCTATCACCACTGCGTGTTTACCTGCCAGCTTGTCGCCCAAAGTATTTCTAAGTAACATTAAAGCACCAAGCGGTGTGCAGGCGACCATGCCTTTTTCACCGGTTGTCAGTTTACCTGCGTTGACAGGGTGGAAGCCGTCAACATCTTTTATTGGATCAATGGCATTGATGATTTCGCGCTCGTACAAATGCGAGGGCAGGGGAAGTTGTATCAGAATACCATGCACATCTGCATCCTGATTCAGTGAGGTCACCAGTTCCAGCAACTCCTCGCGCGAAGTGGACGCAGGCAGCTTATGGTCACGTGAGGTGATGCCCATTGCCGCACAGGTCTTTGCTTTGGAATTAATGTAGAAGTGACTGGCCGGATCATCGCCTACCAACACAAAAGATACACATGGCACCAGATCGTGTTGGTCTTTAAGCTGCTGTACTTTAAGAGTAAGCGTCTCTTTTACTTTAGTGGCAAAGGCTTTGCCGTCGATTACTGTTGCTGTCATACGTCTTTTTATACGCTAAAACGCTTGTGAAAAGCAACTGGGTCAATTGACTTTTCTAATGAGTATTCTTATAAGATGGAGTTATATCAGCTCTTACAACAAAATTCTGTGGCATACCCTATGACATTATCTACCCATCCTTACCGTACCCACCGCTGCCATGAATTAAATGCAGACCATGTAGGGGATACGGTAACGCTATCAGGCTGGGTGCATCGTGTGCGGGATCACGGACAGCTATTATTTGTAGATTTGCGGGATCATTATGGTGTAACCCAATGCCTGATGGAAAGTAACCATCCGGACTTTGATGTAGCCAGCCACGTTAAAAACGAATCTGTTATCACAATTCATGGGGAAGTCACCAAGCGTGATGATGAAGCCATTAACGATACACTAAGCACGGGGCAGATTGAAGTGCGTATCGCACAGTTTCATGTGGAATCAGCGGCAGAGCAAATTCCGTTGCAGGTCAATACGGATCGTGATTTTCCCGAAGATACACGCTTGACTTACCGCTTCCTTGATTTACGCCGCGAGAAGCTGCATAGTAATATTATTCTTCGCTCGAAGGTGATTGCAGCATTACGCCATAAAATGCAGGATCAGGAGTTTTTAGAGATACAAACGCCTATTCTTACCAGTTCATCACCCGAAGGCGCACGGGATTATCTGGTACCAAGCCGTGTGCATCCAGGGAAGTTTTATGCATTACCGCAAGCACCGCAGATTTTTAAGCAGCTACTCATGACATCCGGTTTTGACCGGTATTTTCAGGTGGCACCATGCTTTCGTGATGAAGATGCACGTGCAGACCGCTCACCCGGGGAATTTTATCAACTGGATATGGAAATGGCATTTGCCACGCAAGAAGATGTGTTTGCCGCGATTGAGCCAGTGATGGAGAGTATCTTTACCGAGTTTTCCACTAAAACCGTCACCTCTGCACCATTCCCACGCATTCCTTACCGTGAAGCCATGCTGAAATATGGGTGTGATAAGCCGGATTTGCGTAACCCGATTGAAATTATTGATGCGGATGAAATATGGGCTGGTTCGGACTTTAAGGTATTTGCTCAAGTCTTGGAGAAAGGCGGATGTTTACGCGGGATTCCAGCGCCTTCTGTTGGTGATAAGCCCCGTAGTTTCTTTGATAAGATGATTGGTTATGCACAAGAGCAGGGCGCGAAAGGGCTTGCTTACATTATTATTGATGAACACGGCAAAGGCAAGGGGCCTATTGCAAAGTTTTTGGCTGATGACAAGTTGGAGCTGCTGAAAACGCAGGCTGGCTTAACGGCAGGTGACGCAATCTTCTTTGCCTCTGGTTTGGAAGCAGAAGCCTGCGATATTGCAGGCAAAGTGCGTACCGAGCTGGGCCATCAGTTAGGATTGATAGATGAATCAGTGTTTGCCTTTTGTTGGGTAGTAGACTTCCCGTATTTTGAGTGGGACGCAGAAGAGAAAAAGATCATTTTCTCACATAATCCGTTCTCTATGCCCCAAGGTGGGCTGGAGTTGCTGGAAGCATCTGCTGGCGACAATAAAAAATTGCTGAATATTCTGGCGTATCAGTACGATATTGTGTGTAACGGGATTGAATTATCTTCCGGTGCCATCCGTAATCACCGCCCTGACATTATGAAAAAAGCCTTTGCCATCACGGGCTACGATGAAAAGATTCTGGAAGAAAAATTTGGTGCCTTATGGCGTGCTTTCCATTATGGCGCACCACCGCATGGCGGTATTGCCCCGGGCATTGACCGCATGGTGATGTTGCTGGCTGATGAGCCAAATATTCGTGAAGTGATTGCTTTCCCGATGAATCAAAAAGCACAGGATTTATTGATGAACGCACCAGCCACCGTGGATGACAGGCAATTAAAAGAATTAAATATTCAATTATCAGCCAAAGCACGTCAGGCGCTGGCAGATGAAACTGCGGTGGAAGAAAATATCGCATAAAGCCAGTGCTTTGTTGCTTGCGCTGATGGGTGTATTCTGGTAACTAACATATTGAAAATCGCCTGATATAGTTTTTATCGGCTTTTGTTGCTCGGTGCTTTTTTAAGCATCTTATGTTCTTTACACTTTTTGAAATGGCTAACTTACCGCCCGTTTTGGATTTGTTGTTTCGCGCTATCGTTATGGTAGCGACGATTGCGTCAGTTGGGTTTGGTATTAACCCTCTGGATAACTTTTTAGAAAGTTCCCCTATTAATGGTCTAACTATGGTAACCGCTGGGATTGCTGGTTATGTAGGGTATAGCTTCCTCACTTATGGAGGAAACGATGCTGTTGCTCAGGCAGCCGAAAAAGTAAGAGTTAATAACTGGAACCCCGCAGTTCTTCCCGGCATTGTTGCTGTAGGCACTAGCTCTGCAGAAGGTTTTTTTGTCTACGAAACTACGATGCGCGCTTTTGACCCAGCGCAGGCAGAAACAATGAATGCTATGCTCGCTCATAGCATTATCGGAAGCGATGGCTTTCAACTCGGGTTTGTATTATTTTGCTGCGTAGCGGTAGCAAAGTCATCGGATCTTGATGGTCGATTACTGCGTTGGGATATGATGTTTCTAACGCTGATGTCAGCGTTTGTTTTGCAAGCCATGATTACAAGTTTCTCGTGGCAGATCGGTATAGTTATCTTTGTGCTAGCTATGTTGTCATTCTGGCAATTTGTTAAAGATGCCCCCAAAGGCACGTTTGAACCAGAGCCAGTCTCAGAAGGATTCAGATGCTCATGGTTCAATTTGGTAAGCGATTTTGGTTACATGGTGATTGGAACAATGTTGCTAATCAGCAGTATTCTGTTTTTTGGAGCAATAATCGGTATTCCCGCGGCAGCACTTGGTGCTGTTGGTGCTATACTGACATCAGCACCTGAAATGGCAACAACGTTGCCCTTGCTTGTTAAAGGTGAGAAAGATTTATTTTTTGCAATTGTTGCCCTTGCGGGTAGCAATGCAATTGATACCTCATTCTTGGCAATTTCAATGATTATTCGACCTTTTGATTTACCACTTACATTGATTAACCTGACTCCAGCTGTTGTTACACTGGCTCTTACTGCGCTAGTGTGGGGGTTAACCTACCAACGCAGCATTCCAAAATGGATAGGCTACATTGTTGTGCCTTGTTATAGCCTAACCTTTTTAGCCATGTTTTTAATGCGTGGCTAGATTTCTCAACCCTGATATCTGACTTATATCAGGGTATTTTTTTGTCTTGATGTTGACTTACCCTGATTGCAGGTAACGTGTGGCATCATCCAGATCAAAGAGTTTGAGTAATGTCTTGATGGTGTCATGTTGAGGTGTTTTAGCGTGTTTATGCAAAATGATGCTTGCTTCCTGTTGCGCAGACGCAATCACGTCCGTGTTATGTTCCAAATCCAGAAAATGATACTCAGGTATGCCCGTTTGTTTGGTGCCTAGTAAGTCGCCGCTGCCACGCAATTCCATATCAGCTTCTGCAATGACAAAGCCATCATTGGTTTCGCGCATGGTTTTTAAGCGAGATTGCGCAGTTTTGGAACAATTGGCACTGTAGAGCAGGATGCAGCGTGAGGCTTTATCGCTGCGCCCAACCCGACCACGTAGCTGGTGTAATTGTGCCAATCCGAAACGCTCGGCGTTTTCAATCACCATAATGGTGGCGTCTGGTACATTCACTCCTACTTCCACTACGGTTGTTGCCACCAGAATCTGTATCCGGCTACATAAAAAATCCTGCATTACTGTTTCTCGTTCAGCCATGGGCATTTTACCATGCACCAGCCCGACATTGTCTGGAAACAGTAACTGTAAAGCCTGATAACGCGCCTGTGCCGCTTGAAGTGATGCTACATGTTCATTGCCAGAGATGCTTTCTTCCACCAGCGGACATATCCAGTACAGTTTATCTCCCTGCTCTATAGCGCGGGCTACACCTTGCAGTAAGGCGTCTAATTTTTCCAATGGCATGGCGCGTGTGTCGATTTCCTGACGTCCGGCAGGTTTTTGGTGTAATTTCGAGACGTCCATATCACCATAAGCGGTCATGGCCAGACTGCGCGGAATGGGGGTGGCTGTCATGAGCAACATATGGGGTGCCATACCATGTTGCTTGATCGCTTTTTCTCCCATGGCCAGCCGTTGCGCTACACCGAAGCGATGTTGTTCGTCAATAACCACCATCCCCAAACTGGCAAATTCTACACCTTCCTGAAATAAGGCGTGGGTGCCGATAATCATGGCAGGAGAGCAGGTGCGTATCTGCTCACGTACCTGCTCACGTTGCGCGATTGTCAGGCTTCCTGCCAGAAAAATGACGGGCACCTCAATCAGGCCAAGCAGTGCATCAATGGACTGCATATGCTGGCGTGCAAGAATTTCTGTAGGTGCCATTAATGCGGCCTGATGCCCGACCTTGGTGGCAGCCAGCATGGCGAGCAATGCAATAATGGTTTTGCCTGCACCAACATCGCCCTGAAGCAGGCGTAACATGCGTTGTCCTGATCGTATATCGCTATCTATGTCATCCAGTACCTGTTGCTGACCTTCTGTAAGTGTAAAGGGCAGCTTAGCGATAAAGGCTTCAATGTCCGTCTGCCTGCGTAAATGCAGCGTGATACCGGGCTGACGTTGTTGCGTCTGGCGTAGTAACTGCATCACTAACTGGTGCGCAACAGCTTCATCATAGACCAGCCTTGCCTGTGCGCGTTGAATGTCTGAGCGATCATGGGGAAGATGCAGATCACGCAAGGCTTGCTGAAAATCCGGCCAGTGATGATGCTGCACGGTGGACTGCAGCAGCCATTCCTCAGGTTTAGGCATGGCATCCACCATACTGTGAATCCATTTCGCCATTAATTTGCGTGAAATCTGTTCTGTTGTTGCATATACACCATCCAAACGGCACACTTCATCTGCATTATCCACGGGTTCCATAACGTCTGGATGCGTCATCTGCCAGATGCCATCATAGCGCTGTAACTCACCGCTGATAATCAGATTTGCGCCTTCCGGTGCCTGCTTTTGCATCTGTGTTGGGTGAGTACGGAAGAATACCAGCATCATGCTGCCTGTGTCATCATCGCATTGAATGCGGTAAGGCGTAAACCCTCCTGTGTGGCGGCGTGATGAGGGGAAATGTTTCACCACAGACACACTGCAGGTGACGATACCCTCGCGTGCCTGTGACAGGGGAGTTATGTGGCGGCGGTCAATATAGTCATAAGGCACATGAAACAGCATGTCGCGTATGATGGCCTGATAATCCTGCCGCTTCTTATACCGGCCAATATACTGGCTAAGTCGTTGCGCGTGTGCTTCGCCAATACCTTTATGCAGCGACACACGGCGTGTGACATAGCGCAGAAATTCCATGCAGCTTAGTGCCGGAAATGCCGGATGCCAGTGGTCATAAGTGCCATGTCGTAGCTATCGGCTGCTGCAACCACTTCATCGTCACGGATGGAACCACCCGGCTGAATAATGGCGGTGACACCTGCTTTAGCTGCCTGATGAATATTATCATCGAATGGAAAAAATGCATCAGACGCCATCGCACATCCGTTCGTATCTAACCCTGCCGTTTGAGCTTTTTGGCAAGCAATGCGGACACTATCCACGCGGCTCATTTGTCCTGCCCCAATGCCAATGGCAGCGCCGTCTTTTGCAAGGACGATGGCGTTAGATTTTACGTGCTTGGCAATAGTAAAGGCCAGTTTCATATCCTGCACTTCCTGGCTGGCTGGCTGACGCTTGGAGATGGTAGCGGGTTCTTGTGAAAAAACACATGCATCCTGATCCTGCACAAGATAACCCCCGCTAATGCTGCGAATATCGGGCATGGAAGAGGAGGGTAATAATGCATTATTAGTGCATAAGATGCGTAGGTTCTTTTTCTTGCTTAGCAATGCTAGTGCTTCAGGGCTGTAAGAAGGTGCGATGACCACTTCAGCAAATTGTGCGGATAAGGCAGTGGCGGTTGCTTCATCAAATGGTTGGTTGGCTGCGATGATGCCTCCATACGCGCTTTGCGGATCGCAGGCAAACGCACGCTTATATGCAGAATCTAGCGTATCAGCCACCGCAACACCACATGGGTTTGCATGTTTGATGATGGCTATAGCAGGCTGGTCAAACTCGCAAACTAACTTCCATGCAGCATCTGTATCGTTGATATTATTGAAGCTTAGCTCTTTGCCATGTAATTGCTGTGCGTCGGCCAGCGTGCCTTGCTGTGCATCAGAGCCATAGAAAGCGGCTTGCTGGTGTGGATTCTCGCCATAACGCAGCGACTGACTGCGTTGCATGGGTAAGCTCAGCGTAGCAGGGAATGGATCTTGCGTATGGGTAGCAAACCATTTGCTAATGGCTGCATCATAATGGGCAGTGTGGGCATATGCTTTAGCGGCTAGGTGCGTGCGTGTATCCTGGGTGAGTGCGCCTTTATGCGCGTCCATCTCGCTCATAATCTGTGAGTAATCTTCATGACTAGTGACAATAGCGACATCAGCATGGTTTTTAGCGGCTGCCCGAATCATGGCTGGCCCTCCAATATCAATATTCTCGATAATGTCGGCTGTATCCGCCCCCCGAGCAACCGTTGCTTCAAACGGATAGAGATTCACCACTACCATATCAATGGCGGTGATGTTGTGTGTCTGCATTGCATCCGTGTCACCTGTATGGTCACGACGCGCCAGAATGCCGCCATGCACAGAAGGATGCAATGTTTTTACCCGGCCATCCATCATTTCTGGAAATCCTGTATAGTCGCTCACATCCTGCACAGTTAATCCTTCTGTTTTCAGCAATGATGCCGTGCCACCCGTTGAGAGAATCCGAACATGATGTTTTCCGAGCAAATGACGACAAAATGCCACAATACCGGTTTTATCAGATACAGAAACAAGAACAGTACGGATGGGGGAAGGGGACGTCATAGGGGGTTATAGCTCTTTAGTAAGGGGTTGATATTCAGGCACCAGCTTTTGCAACATAGTGCGTATGGTTACAGTGTCAGGTATGTGGTCATATGTATGGCATAATGTTTCTAGCGAAGAAAGTGCTTCATTGTCCAGTGTTAGCTGCATGGGTTGTTGAGACTTTCGAATACGAGGATGCATGGTTTGCTGTAGATGTTCATCTGCGTAAATAAGTTCTTCCGTAAGTTTTTCGCCTGTACGAAGTCCTGTGAAGTTGATAGGGATTTCTTCGTAGGGTTTATAGCCCGCAAGCAAAATCATTTGTTCTGCCAGTTTAACGATTTTGATGGGCTTGCCCATATCCAGAATATACAGCGAGCGTCCCGTATCTGAAAGTGCTGCTGCTTGTATCACAAGTCCGGCTGCTTCACGAATGGTCATGAAGTATCGTTCCATATCAGGGTGTGTAACCGTCAGGGGTTTGCGCGCTTTGAGCTGTTCATAAAAGAGTGGTACAACAGATCCGGTTGAACCAAGCACGTTACCAAAGCGCACCGCTACCATATGCATGTTTGGAAAAGCCGCTGCCGCTGCCATACATACGTGTTCAGCCAGTCGTTTGCTGGCACCCATAATATTGGCTGGGTGAACAGCTTTATCTGTAGATACCAACACAACGGCGTGGACATTCGCTTTGCCAGCGGCCTGCACAAGGTTGCGTGTACCAAACACATTAGTCAGGATGGTTTCCTGCGGGTTTAACTCGGCCAAAGGGACATGCTTCAAGGCGGCTGCATGAAACACAATGGTTGGCTTTACGCGCGAAAAGATCGCTTCAATATGTATAGTGTCTCGCACGTCACACAATAACGCTTCACGGTCAATGTCAGGGAAGTGCGTTTGTAACTCTTTATCAATCTGGTAGAGATTATATTCGCTTTGCTCCAGCAAAATAAGTTGTTTTGGGGAGTAGCTGGCAATTTGTCTCACCAGTTCGCTGCCAATGGAGCCGCCAGCCCCCGTCACCAGTACAACACCTTGTGAAATTAACTGACGCATAGATTCGCAATCATGGGTGCTTTGTGAACGCCCAAGCAAATCCTCAATGGCAACAGGGCGAATATCGCTATCTGTTATGCCATCATGCAAATCAATCACTGGTGGCAAATGCGCTAGTCCAATACCTTCTGATTCGCATAGCGTTAAAAGAGGTTGGGCGGCATCATTATCCATATAATCTTCGGTCAGGATTAGTCGCTGTGGTTTTCGACCTCGTCGCTCTAACCGCAATAACGCTTTTTTCAGGCGATCTTCTCCAGAATAAATTGGTACGCCACGTAACGTGCGGCCATGGCGTGTTTCTTTCTGGTCAATTATTCCAACCACATAGTAAGGGTGATTGCCCTGACGTTGCAGGTTACGGATAAAACTATCTGCCTGATTATTAGCACCTGCCAGCAGCACATGCACGCGGGGTGTATCATACGCATGGGGTAAGCGTTTGCCTGACTCTCTCAGTAATCGGTACATTACACGTGGGATGCTCAGCGACGCGCCAAGGATTAGCCAGTGCAAAATGGGTAGCGAGCGCGGTACATTTTCCAGTCGTTGAGTGAAAAATAAAATAGCGTAGGTTAGGATAATGCTTATGGTCACCACTTTGGCAAGCGTGGTGAGTTCATTAATCGAGACGTAGCGCCAGACTTCGCGTTGCAAGCGAAATGTATACATACACAACATAAAGCAGCAGACAAACACCACCATGTTTTGCATAAAGTAAGGTGCAGCCATATACCATGCAGCGTCACCTAAGCGCAAATAGAGCGCCAAAGGCAAACTGATGGCTGCTGCAACCATATCATGAATGGCAGCAACGAGTGAGCGTTTAGGATATCGCATGGACGGGTGGAATCACATCTTGCTCTGTTGTGATACGTTTGGGTGGCCACAGCATGAATACACTATATAAGAGTAATGCCGATCCATAAGCCAACCATACGGCTTGCCATGCATAGGTAGGAAACATAATAGTCACGTAGATCAATGCCAGCATTGCCACGTTATGCAGCATGATCCATAAGAGCGCCGTATTATGTGAACGGTTGCCTCTGACAAAACGCTGATAAGCATGTGAAGAATGTGCCCGCCATATCTTTTGCAATGTCACAACACGTATGAGTAATGTTAATCCTGAATCAACCAGATAGTAAGAGGGTAGTATCAGTGCTGCGTGGGCGTATCCTTCTGCTGCTAAACTCAGTAATAGCCATCCCATTAAAGCACCCAACGGAATGCTTCCACTGTCACCCATAAAGAGTGTAGCCGGATGACGATTAAAATACCAAAATCCCAGCACCGCTGACACGATGATAATGCTATCATAAGCAAATGCGTTGGGTAGTGCAGGTACAAGTAGTGTCATTGTGATAATACCAAAACAGATCATCATCGTTTGCACGCTGGTAATGCCATCAATACCATCCATGAAATTATACAGATTCATACCCCACACCAGCACTATCACCCATAGAGCTGATTCAGCAGGCGCAACCATCCATTCGTCTAATAGTCGCACGTCCAGCGCAGATACAATGATATAGGCAGAGACGATATGGGTTATGAGACGCCACAAAGCAGACATGCTACCGCAATCATCTATGAAAGATATAATCGTGAGTACCAATATTGCCCAGATAATAGCCGCATTAACCCCGGCCACTAGTAAGAAGCTGATGACAGCAATCATAATCGCTAACCCACCGCCTTTGGGCACAGGAGCCGTGTGGTTATCTCGGGTATTAGGGGTGCGTGGTGCCATCAGTGTGGTGCCAACTGCTCGCATTACCCATGACCCAGCAGCACTAAAGGCAAAGGCTGACAGGCTGAGAATGAATGTATAGAACCATAAAATCATAACATCATTGTGCTACAGCGTTGGTGCTGAAATAGCAAGCATAACATCTTCAGGACATTACGGTATGGTCGAATCCGCAACTCGGTGCGTGGTTGGTATATATATCAGGCTATATAATTCAGCTTATCGGTATAATTGCGCGATATATCCTTTAAATCCTTGGCAATAGCAAAATACTGCTCTAACGCATCTTGCTCTGCACCTGATTCAACATTGTGACTCTCGGCGATGACTCGCTGCCGTTCCCGTGCCATATCTTCAGCGTAAGCAATGGCTTTATGAAGCGTGTCTTTGACTGGCGTATCTTGATTGCTTTGCGATATTTCTGCCTTATGAGACGTTTCATTATGCTCTACAGCATCATGAATAGTCTGGATTTTGTCTGACATCATTGAGTCATCCGTAAGAAGAATGCTATGCTGGTTGCGAAGCTCAGCTAATGTACGAAGCATGTAATCCTGGATACTGGAAATAACGACATCGTTTGGTAATCGCTGAATGTCATGGACTTCAACATGCTGCGCATGATGCTTCCTTAGAATATCGCAGGCACGTTTTTCCTGTTCAGCGTCGCACACATTGACCCACAGCAATATGCCACCCTGTTCGATTTGTTTCTCAAAGTGACCAGCATATTTTTCTCCCAGCATCTTGGCAAAGAATGACCCAAGGGCAGTTCCTCCAACGCCTGAAATAGCTGCTGTGGTAATCATAGCAGGTATGGCAACACCAAATGTTGCAATTACTCCTGCTGCAACGCCTGCAAGCATACCTCCACCAATCAATAACCCTTGCGATACGCCAATTTCTTCTTCTTTTACGTCTACAGACCGGGGAGCCGAAGGTTCATTGCTCAGCTCAACGATATTGTCAACATTATGTGCTTCTAAGCAATCAGCTACAGCTTTGTCATTACCAAGCATACTGATCTGGCGGCGTTCAAAGCCAGAGGTTTCCAGCTCATTAATTGCAGCGCGCATATCTTCCTGCCGCTGAAATATGCCAACAGCTTCGCGTGTGGTAAGGTTTTCCTGAATTGTTTGCTGCGTATGTGCCATGATGTACCGTTTGTTGTAAATAGTCTTTATTAAAACTCATATTAGCAAGTCATGCTATAAAACTACCATAAGGAAAGGGATGAAAGGCATTATTTTCTGCCAATAGCATGTCTTTTTTGCTTGACGGGTAGTGTCATTATATGGATAGTGTGGCCTCCGGCATGACGGCCCCTTCGTCTAACGGTTAGGACATCGCCCTTTCACGGCGGCAATACGGGTTCGAATCCCGTAGGGGTCACCAGGACTACTTTCCAAGCACATCCAAATAATTCCAAAAACCCTTGATAACTCGGGGTTTTTATCGTAATCTCAGCCCAACGCCGTCCATTAAAATCTAGCCAAAACTAGAGCTAAAGGGGGCATATTTAGGGCAAATTCCTTTTTGAGGAACAATTATGCCCCCTTTTAGGGGCATCTGCCCAAAACCCTGCATACACGCGGGAAAGGTAGGAGATTATGAAACTCAGCATAAAAGCGATTGAAAGCATCATCAAAGAGGCTACGGAAGTCGGCAAAGCCAAGAAAGCAGCTGATGGTGGCGGATTGTATCTGGAGGTTACGCAAAGTGGCGGCACCTATTGGCGGATGAAATATCGCTTTATGGATAAAGAAAAACGGCTGGCGCTGGGTGTGTATCCGCACATCAGTCTGGCGGAAGCATGAGAAAAACGCTATCAAGCAAAGAAGCAGCTGGAACAGGGCATTGATCCGAACGAGCAGAAAAAGAAAGCCAAGCTGGAGCGCATCAAAGACTATGAAAATAATTTTGAGGCGTTGGCACGTGAATGGCGTCAGAACCGCAAACACGCCTGACAACCCAAACATACCGAAAATATCCTGAGGCGGCTATACACGCATATGTTTTCTGCCACCGGCGCACGCTTGATAAAAGCCATCACTCCGCCGGAGTTGCTGGCCACCATCCGCCCGATTGAAGATGAAGGCAAGCACGAGCTGGCGCATCGCATGATGCAGACTTGCGGCCAGATTTTCCGCTATGGCGTGGCCACCGGAAGAGCGGAGCGTGATATTACGACTGACCTGAAAGGTGCGCTCCGCCCAGTCAAAAGCAAAAACTTCGCGCACCTCTCTGAGAAACAACTGCCCGTATTCCTCAAAGAGCTGGATAAATATAACACCGACTATAACGGCAATGTGCTGACTAAGTTGGCCTTCAAGCTGCTGATCCTGACCTTCATCCACTCCGGTGAGATTCGCGGTGCGCTATGGAGTGAGGTCAATTGGGATAAGTAAGGAGTGGCACATCCCAGCCGAGCGTATGAAAATGAAATCACCGCATATCGTGCCGCTTTGCACGCAAAGCCTGACTCTGCTCAAACAGATTCATGATATCACCGGCAATAGCTATGGTGGGGTGATTATTTGGATGAAAAAGGGATGACTGTTGATGGATAAAAAACAAGTAATAAATATAGATATTCAACCGACTAAGTGCTTTCGGCTCTTTGACCAGAGTTTTAGGCGCATCAAGTATTTTACCTGTATAGCAGATAATATCGAAACCGATAATTTTCCTACTGAATGGATGAACCACCTGATGCAGAGAAGGACAAGCTCTTACATGGTTTCCAGTATTTTTTGAGACGTTATTTAGTGCGTGACTGTATTGAAACGTTCGCACTTTGCTTGGATGACTTATGTTTTAATTTAGGTTCTGTTGAGATTTTTATTTTAGCCATTGAAGTGCGCCGACAAAATGGAGGAAAGCAGAGAAGTTTTGTTTGGTTTTATCAAACCGTGCAAATAACCTCCTGTAATGCTTTAGAAAACCAAATAAACACTCCACTTTATGGCGCTCTTTATAAAGATTCTCATCGTAAATTTTCTCTTTTAGCCGATTTTTTCGTGGCGGAATATGCGCAGCCGCACCTGATTTTTGGACAAACTCCCGCAGCTCGTCTGAATCATACCCTTTATCAGCTAATAACGCTTGCGTATTAATTCCACTAATGATATCAATAGCTTGTGAAACATCGTGGCGCTGACCTGGCGTGATAATAAAGCGAAGTGGGTTGCCCAAAGCATCGCAAACGGCGTGAATTTTTGTAGAGAATCCGCCGCAGGATCGCCCTAGCCCTTCATCATCTTGTTTGCTTTTGAAGGGCTGGCGCAAGCGTGGGCACGCAAAATAGTGGAGTCAATCATGATGTACTCCATATCGCGATCATTCTGAAAATAATACATCATTTTATACCATACGCCCTTCTTTGCCCAATCCGAAAAGCGGCGATAGACCGTATTCCATGCGCCATATTCTGGCGGCAAAAGTCGCCATTGCGACCCCGAACGCGCCATCCAAAACACCGCTTCAACAAAGCGACGACAATCAGCCTCGTTCTTGGTATATATGTTCGCAAAGTCGTTTAGATACATATAGATAGAATCCCACTGATGCTGACCAATTCGTTGTGTATAAGACATAAAACCTCCTCGATTCCATCGATTATACACAATAAATTATAAAAACTCAACAAAACCTAGGCTATAGCATCCGAACACATAAATTCTTTTCAACTATCGCGTGTGTATCTATACTAGTCCCATGACGTCCAAACAAGAACAGATAGGAGCATGTAGTCCAGAGGATGCTCACGAAGTGAATCGTCGCTTTGAGGCGGTGGCTTAACCATGGGTAAAATTCCGATGCAACAATGGTATCCCGACGCGCATATTGCCGACACCGGCACGTTGACGCTGGAGGAGAAAGGAGCCTATCGCCTACTGATGGATCACCTGTGGATAAAAGGTGTTCACCTGCAGGATAATGATAAAGACGTTGCGCGATTGCTGCGTATTCCGGTGAAGAAATGGCAGAAAATTAAGGTTCGATTGAGTGATTACTTGCTCATTTATGAGGATAGCAGTGCTGTTTTTCATGAGGATTATTGTGCGGGACGATGTGACGGAAAATATATCAAAAGATATTTTCTCCAGAGTAATTGTTGGGGTTCTACATAAAAGACAAGCCAAGTTGTGGAGTCAGGTAATCTCGAATTTATGCAAAAACCTCCTTGATGAAAGCTCTTTGCCAACAGCGCTATCATACAGAAAACTGAGGCTTCTGACCCAACAGTTAGGTAGGTACTCTCAAGAATTTAATCCAATTGTTTCTAGTGTACCCTCGCTGCTTAAAAGCAGACCTTAAGCAACTTAAAAGAAGAAGAAATGGTGCCGCCTACAAGAATCGAACTTGTGGCCTCGTCATTACCAATGACGCGCTCTGCCCCTGAGCTAAGGCGGCTTTTAGACATAAATGCCTTTGAAAATGAACTAGTAACCGTGGTGTAACCCGCTGGCTTTTTGCCCATTTTCGATCCTTTCATTTACACTATCTTCACCGCGTTGAGAACCCATGAAAGGTCACGTTCTCTGCGGTGTTTGGAACTTTCGCTCCGATTTGTGCCATATTCACCGATGGCACGGTAAATAACCGCTTACCAATGATGCGCTCTACCACTGAGCTACAGCTGCATATCGGTGCGATATGTCAAATAGAATGAGTGATTAGCACATAACAATATCATAACTCATTACAGGCTCATCTTGATGCCATGTTTCATGTTGGCTTGCAAGTGTTTAATTGTTTTGTGGATGTGGTTATGTTAATCATCATGGATGGCCACTAACAAACAACCAACTGACCCTATCTCTACCAAAGCAGGCGACAAACGATTAAAGAGTGCTTTGCGCGAGAATTTGAAACGTAGGAAGTCATCGCCCAAACCGGGTATGCACGCGACGCCTAAAAAGCCTGCTTAAATGTCAAGCGTTAGCATAATAGGCACATGATCGGAGGGGCGCTCCCAGTCACGTGCAGTCGTTAGGGTGTCGTAGGCTTTTAGTGAAGGGCGTAATACCTGTGTTACCCAGATATGGTCTAATCTACGGCCACGGTTAGATTTACGCCAGTCGCGGTTGCGGTAACTCCACCAGCTATAAAGTTTCTCGGATTCCGGAGTAAAATGACGCCCCGTATCAATCCAGTTTCCCGCACGCTGGATACGCTGGAGTCGAGTGATCTCAATATCGGTGTGTGATACGACACTGCGCAATTGCTTGTGTGACCATACATCATGCTCGAAAGGTGCAATGTTAAAGTCACCTACCGCAATAACAGAATCATTCACGATACCTGACGACCATGATTCCAGCGCGCTTAAAAACGCTAGCTTGTTGGCAAATTTGGGATTTAATGCAGCATCTGGTACGTCACCTCCTGCAGGAATATAGAAATTATGTAGCATAAGTTTGTCATCTACACGCGCTGCTATATGCCGTTTTGCATTGTCGCCTGTCATATCCATTTCAGGCAAAGGTGCAAGGGGTAATTTGGAGAGAATTGCTACGCCGTTATAGCTCTTCTCGCCACTATATAGAATATGCGGGTAGCCCAACGCCTGCAATGCTTCAAGAGGAAACGTTGCATCCACTGTTTTAGTTTCCTGCAAACAAAGTATGTCAGGTGATGCTTGCCGGGTATATTGCTCGATAAGCGGAAGACGCAGCCGCACAGAGTTGATGTTCCAGCTTGCTATGCGAATGGCCATGAGGACAAATCAGTCAATAATAATGATATTAAGCGAGGCCAGACACAGGCTTGTGACAGCAAACAACACCAGCATAGACCCTCTGAAAGAAGTGAGCTGTTTAATGATGTGTTTCACATGAGGTATCACAAAGTCCTGCATTATGTTGCTCCCTTTATGTATTTGAACGTTGTTCATAGCACGGCACATGCTGCGGTGCAAACGATAAGTTAGACCCCACGGCTTTGTCCGGAGTGCTGTTGTTGTATAGCGGTTCCGGTATGTTTGCCCGCAATATTTAGCCCTTGAGATGCTAATTTTTTCACCGTATCCCGCGATTCTTCATAGACCATAAGTTGACTACTGGAAAAACGCATAGCAGCGGCGTCCATTGCCTGCACATCATGTTGCACGGAATGTCGTGCCTGTTGCACTGACTGGCTGGCCTGCGTTAATTCGCCTTTGGAAGGAATGCCATTATTAAGCAACATCATAATCTTTTGTCGTAGGCCTTCATGTTCCATCATATTCGCGGCTTTCACAACCGCACCAATATCTAAACTACCGCTAGATAGCTGATTCAGTAAGTTCTCTAATCGGTAGCAATCCTCTATCAGTATGTCGGATTCTTCTTTGCGCGCCGTATTATTCTCATCTGCCTTAGGCATCATGATCGCTACAAAGAAAACCGTGTAGTCGCGGTATAGCTGCGTCAGTTCTTGTTTTGTACGCCGGTCAGGACGTAAGTTACTGCCTGCCATCCCGTCAGCACTTATTGCGTCACTGGTAGAAAAATGCTGCTCGCCACGGCCAGCTACCAGAGGGCGTGCGGTGATAATGCGGAGCATTTCTGCATCATAAGCCAAACGCTCTACAGAAAGACGCGAATGTTTTGACAGCCCGTCTTCGTAATCTGAATGGAGCGCACGCACAGCGTCATGATAATATTCGATACGGGAGCGGTAATCTCCCTCATGTCCGAATATCTGATAGCGTGTTTCAATCTCGCGTATATCTGCGTATTTTCCCTGCATCAGGGAAAGCAATGCCTGCTGGTTATCCATACGCCTTATTATACGTTGGCAAGCCTTACGCTGTCAAAGCAATCATGATACGTTAGCCCGGTAATGAATAAGTGCTGCTTTCAGTCGATCCAGCCCTTGCGCCAATTCTTCCTCGGTGATGTTTAGAGGGGGGAGAAAACGCATAACATTTACTCCGGCAATTAGTACCAACACGCCAAAGGTACGTGCATACTCTGATAAGGCACCGGCTTTCCCGTGCAGTTCGGGTATAAGTTCCGCGCCTACCATTAACCCACGTCCACGAATCTCTGTGAATAATTGCAATTCATCATTAATGTGGGCAAGTGTCGTAAATAGCTGCTGTGAACGTTCCTCCACATTGGCCAGCAGAGATGGTGACATAATTTTATGCAGGGCTTTGAGCGCTACCGCACACATCACCGGATTACCACCATACGTGGAGCCATGCGTTCCCGGCTGGAGAGTATGTTCTGTTTTCTCACCAACTAATGTTGCACCAATGGGCATTCCACACCCCAGTGCTTTAGCAAGGGTCATAATGTCGGGATGTACAGCTTCACTGTAAAGATGCCCAAACAAAACACCGGTACGTCCCATACCACACTGAATTTCATCCGCAATCATGAGTAAGTTGTGCTTATCACATAATGACCTAACCCCTTTCATGAATGCATGAGTTGCAGGTTTAACACCACCTTCACCCTGCACAGGTTCCAGCATGATTGCCAGTGTTTTGTCTGTGATGAGGGATGCTAACGCCTCAAGGTCATTGAATTCATCGCAATAAACAAATCCGCCGGGCATCGGCTCAAACCCTTCATGGTATTTAGGTTGCGCGGTAGCTGTTACGGCAGCAATAGTGCGTCCATGGAATGAGCCTTTGAAGGTAATGATTTCACGCTTTTCAGGCGGGCGTCCTTGATCTGCTCCCCATTTCCGGGCAATCTTGATGGCGGCTTCATTTGCTTCTGCACCGGAGTTGCAGAAATAGACGCGTTTTGCAAAAGGGGTGGCGTTTATCAATGCTTCCGATAATGCAATCGCAGGCTCGGTAAAGAAAATATTGCTTGTATGCCAGAGTTTGCGCGCTTGCGTTTCCAGTGCTTCCAATAGGTCAGTATCCTGATGGCCAAGGCTGCACACGGCAATCCCAGATCCCAGATCAACGTAATCATGTCCATCTTTATCCCACACAATTGCCCCTTTCCCATGATCCAGCACCATGTTGCGAGGATTATAATTTTGTGTCCAGTATGTCCGTCCGGTATCAATCAGTTGCTGTGAATCATCCGTTGAAGGGGTTTGCAGTGGGTAAGTGGTCGTAGTCATCATACGATATATTCATGCCATGAGGTCACACAGATTGTCATCAAAAAAATCATGAAAAATTTGCGAAGAATTACTTTGATAGCACAGAGTTTGTTTGTTATAGGGTTAGGGCTATGAATAAATATCTATCCCTTCTTTCTTTGTACGTTATGCTTATATCATGGAATCATTCTGTGCAGGCAAATGAATTGCAGCCGTTCATTTCCTCTATGCGTGCTAAAGCACAAGCTGAGGGCATAGATAACGCATTGCTGGATAAAGTGTTTCACGGCTTTAAGGTCAATAAGAAGGCTGTAGCGGCAGATAAGAATCAGCCGGAAGATAAGCTACGCTTTACGAAGTATCGCCAGAATATTGTATCTGATTACCGAGTGAAGCGTGGCCATGCATTGTACCGCAAACATCGTGCACTGCTGGAGAAAGTAGCCGCTGAGTATGGTGTCCCTGCAAAGTATATTGTGGCATTATGGGGAACAGAAACCGCGTTTGGCAGCTTCACCGGTGGGCATAATGTTCCGCGCGCACTCGCCACACTGGCATATGAAGGGCGGCGCAAAGAGCTGTTTACAAAAGAGTTTTTGACATCACTGGCTATCATTCAAGATGGGCATATTACTTACGAAAATATGAAAGGATCGTGGGCTGGTGCTATGGGGCAGTGCCAGTTTATGCCATCCAGTTTCATGAATTTCGCTGTAGATTATGATGGTGACGGGCATAGAGATATATGGAACACGCTGCCAGATGTATTCGCGTCTATCGCTAATTACCTGAAACAAAGTGGCTGGAAGGATGATGAACGCTGGGGGCGTCAGGTGCGATTGCCTAAAGGGTTTGATGTGAGTCAGGAAGATATTAATGGTTTTTTCCCGCTTTCACACTGGAAACGTCAGGGCATCACTTATCTGGATGGAACGCCATTACCGGATGTGGATTTACAGGCGGCATTCATGTTGCCAGGTGCTGTAGAAGAGGGGGCATATCTGGTTTATCCTAACTATCATGTGTTGCTAAAATGGAACTTCTCACGCTTTTTTGGTACGGCTGTAGGGCTGTTGGCGGATGACATTGGCCGAGGAGTATAGTAGAGTTTAAGTCATGCGTATTGCTGCTCGTATTGTATGGTGGTTTACAAAACACACCTCCCTTTTTCTGTTTTGGCTGATGAAGAAGCCTTATGGCATCATGTGTATTGGGCTATTGGGGCTAGTAGCGTGTAGCTCCGATTCTGTTAATAATACGATTGATACGATTACATTTGACAATGGTTCCCCTTATGGCGGAACCCAGCACCCAACACGCGTTAAAATTGGCAAACCCTACACCATCAAAGGGCGAACCTATCGTCCACGACATAATCCGCGTTATAGTGAAAGAGGAGAAGCTTCATGGTATGGCCCCGGTTTTCACGGGCGACAAACCGCCAATGGTGAGCGTTATGACCAGCATGAGATGACTGCTGCACACCGCACCCTGCCTATGCCCTCTCTTGTCCGTGTAACTCGTCTGGATACGGGTAAGTCTATCATGGTACGTGTGAATGACCGCGGGCCTTTTGCGGATGATCGCATTATTGATCTGTCTAAAGCAGCTGCTAAAAAGCTAAATATGATTAATGATGGTGTGGCTTCGGTAAAGGTTGAATATCTGGAAGATTCTACCAAACGCTATATTGCAGGGCTTGGCATTACGGCACCGGATGAAATGGGTATTAAGGCATTAAAGCCGCGCCCGGTGCTGGTCTCTGATGAAAGAGAAGCAGATTATCAGCAAGCAGCATATACACCACCATCTCAACCCGTTGTCCCATTGCCTAAGCTTGTTTATGCTGAGCCAGTGAGTAAAACAAAAGGTGTTGAGTCTTTTCAGCCACAGCGTGTAAACACAATACCTTCTGCGGTGCCATTACCTGTTGATGTGTCTGTATCATATCAGCAGTCAAACCACTCTTACTCTGACCTCGGAACTGATGATAGTGATGCGTTTCGTGAAGTATTGGCCTCTACATCGCGTACCAGAACGCCTAATGTTGCCGCTTCAAACAGTTACCAGCGCTTCCGTGTACACACTGCATCATTTAACAACCCCGACAATGCCCGCCGTCACGCAGATGCATTGCGTTCCATTGCTAATCCTATGGTAACTCCGGTGGTAGTGCGCGACGAAACATTTTACCGTGTTTCCTTTAATGCAGGTGATACTTATCAGCAAGCCACAAACTTATTGAACAAAACACATCATATGGGCTATACCAATGCCCGTATTCTTGTGGAGTAAAGTGGAATGATGACCTATGTACGATATGCCTGCCTGATAGTCTTGCTTGGATTGGGGCTGCCTTCCCATGGCTACGCGATAGACACTCAGGCCTCTCACGCCATTATCATGGATCATAACACAGGCGCTATTTTGCTCGAAAAACAAGCATACGATACTATGTATCCTGCCTCCATGACAAAGATGATGACCGCTTACATGATGTTTGATGCATTAAAATCCGGTGAGTTATCACTTGAAGATACGTATCCGGTGAGCGAACTTGCGTGGCGCAAGGGCGGATCAAAGATGTTTGTTCGCTTAGGCGAAGATGTGAGTATTAAAGACCTGATGCAGGGGATTGTGATTCAGTCTGGTAATGATGCCTGCATCGTGTTTGCCGAAGGGTTTGCCGGTGGTGAAGTACGTTTTGCAGAGCGTATGACGAAGAAAGCACGTGAACTGGGTATGAAACATACAGTTTTCAAGAATGCGACAGGCTGGCCTGATGAAGAGCATGTGACCTCTGCCTATGATCTGGCCGTGCTGGCACGTGAGACAGTCAAAAACTTTCCGGAGTATTACACCATCTATGCTCAGCGTGATTACACATATAATGATATTCAGCAATATAATCGTAATGTGTTACTGATGAAAAATATTGGGATTGACGGTATGAAAACGGGTCATACCGAGGCGGCAGGTTATGGAATCACTGTGTCAGGCGAGCAGGATGGAAGACGTGTTCACGTGGTTGTTGGCGGGTTGGATAGTGAGAAAGCCAGAGCACGCGCGGCTGAAAAACTATATCGCTATGCTTTTGCAGAATTTGAAAACATCCGACCTCACGATGATGGAATCGTTGTTGGAGAGGTGCCTTTATGGTATGGCGCGATGGATGCAGTAGCTGTGACAACTGCCCCGGGCACTGTTTTAACAGTTCCAACTATTGATACAGAAAAGCTAAGTGCAGAGATTATCTACCGAACTGGACTTAGCGCGCCTATTGCCAAAGGCGATGTGGTTGGCGTACTTGAAGTAACAATACCTAATGCTTCCCGTCAGCAAGTGGAAGTTGTGGCGGCTCAGGATGTTGAAGAAGCAGGATATATGAAACGGCTTATTACCAATATTGGTTTACTTGTCTCTGACAAACCATAATGTTTATCTCGTTTGAAGGCGGCGAGGGGTCAGGCAAAAGTACGCAAGCCAGATTATTGCATGACACACTGTTAGCGCATAACATCCCAGTCACTTTGACGCGAGAACCGGGCGGCACGTTGCTGGCGGAACGCATCCGTACATTAGTGGTGGAAGAGATGGAAGCGAAGCAGGAATGGAGAGTAGATAGCGAGTTTTTGTTGTTTCTGGCAGCGCGTATTGAGCATGTGCATACGGTGATTCTTCCTGCACTGCAACAAGGGGATGTGGTGATTTGCGATCGGTTTCATGACTCATCACGTGTGTATCAGGGGGTGGCGCGTGCGTTGGGAATCTCTTTTACTGACCAACTGCACCGCTTAATGCTGGGAGGCATGATGCCTGACATAACATTACTGTTGGATATAGATCCGGTGATTGGCCTGCAACGTGCAGCACCACGCAATCATGCGGAAACGCGTTTTGAACAAAAAGACAATGATTTCCACCAGCGCCTGCGTGATGGTTTTCGTCATTTGGCTAGCATGGAACCAGATCGCATTATTCTCATAGACGCAGCGCACACACAGATGCAGGTGCAACAGGCTGTCTGGAATGTAATAAACGACAGGCTACTATGATGCATTCCACCACATTCCTTACGCAATGTGAAGCACCACTATATGGTCATGAAGAGGTTGAAAAACAATTCGCCAGTGCCATCTATCATAAACAAATGCCTCATGCCTATCTGATTACCGGCATGGAAGGAATGGGCAAGGCGACACTGGCGCATAAGCTTGCGGCGAGCCTGATTACTGCACCCGTTGACACACCATCTGAACAGCAAAGCGGATTATTCGGAGATGCATTGCCACCACTCGTGCCAGATGCTTTAGTGATTGATCGTGATTCAACCGCGCTGACACGTATGTTGCAAGGTACACATAGTGACGTGCTATCTATTACGCCTGCGTATGATGAAAAGAAGAAACGGCAGAAGCCCAACATTTCAGTTGAGCAAATCCGCAAAATTGGTGGGTTCATGTCACTTACAGCTGGTGAATCAGGGTGGAAAATCATCCTGATTGATCCGGCAGAAGCCATGAATCCTGCTGCTGCTAATGCATTATTGAAATGGTTGGAAGAGCCGCCAAAGCATAGCGTGTTTATTATCACGTCACATGCTCCGGGACGATTATTGCCAACGATCCTGTCACGCTGTCGCATTGTCACTTTAAAACCGCTTACCCAGCGTAATTTCTCCTATATTCTCACAGGCGATCATAGTGCGGCATTGTATCGCCTGAGCAGTGGTGCGCCAGGTCTGGCATTACGCTGGCAGGAAACGCACTGGCATCGTTACTGGCAGGATATGTTGGCAATTGCATCCTCGCCTTTGGCAGAAGCAACGTCACGTGCGATGCAATTGCGTGATGCACTGGCTAAAGATAGTGATTTTTTGCCAGAGGACGTCCAGCGACTGACCGAATCGCTGTTGGTGCGCGTGGTAACATTTCAAGCAGGGCAACCAATGGAAGCATTGGCAGATTCACCGGAAGAGCAACAGGCCATAGAGATATTGAGTGCAAGACATCCTTCAGATGTGTGGATGAAGCATTATCATCAGCATCAACAGCACTATCGTGATATTAAAACACTGTATCTGGATGCCAGACACGTATTGACCACTATTCTATCCTGCCTGTATATGCGATGAACGATTACTACACATTTCTTAGGCCACTATTGTTCACGTTGCCCCCCGAAAAAGCGCATAAGGTGGCTGTTGCAGCATTGACGCGGGGAATCATCCCGCCATTGCCTCACGCCCAGGATGACCGGCTGTCTTTGTGTGTTGCAGGGCTTGCCTTTCGCAACCCTGTTGGCGTTGCCGCAGGTTTTGATAAGAATGCACAGGCCTTTGGTGAGTTATACCGCCACGGTGCCGGACTGGTGGAGGTGGGAACAGTGACACCACAACCACAACAGGGCAATCCAAAACCGCGTATGTTTCGATGTGTTGCGGATAAGGCTGTTATCAACCGATTAGGGTTTAATAATGATGGTGCTGAGAATGCACTGACACAGGTGATGCAGCAATCGTCAAGACGTACCGGTATGTTGGGCATTAATATTGGCAAAAACAAAGAGACAGAAGACGCGCTGGCAGATTATGTGTTGTTACTGGATTATATGTATGACGCAGCGGATTATATTACCGTGAACATCTCATCGCCTAACACTGCCGGGCTACGCGAGTTGCAAAAAGCAGAGTATTTTGATGATTTTGTCAGAGCCATCATGCAGGAACGCAACGGCATTGCTGCGTATAAAGGATTTCGCAGGCCAGTATTGTTTAAAATTGCTCCTGACATAGACATAGAAGCGTTGCAACGTATGCTGGATACATTGATGCATCATCGTGCAGATGGCGTAATTATCAGCAACACCACCATCATGCGCCCGGATACGTTATCCGGGGAACACGCCGTGCAAACAGGTGGCCTAAGTGGCGCACCGCTTACCCGGCGTGCATGTGATCTGGTGAGGGCTGCTTACCGCCATACAGAAGGAAATTTGCCCATTATTGGTGTGGGGGGAATTATGAATGGTGCAGATGCTGTTGCGCGCATTAGAGCAGGAGCATCCCTCATTCAGTGCTATACCGGGATCATCTATCGTGGGCTTGGCCTGCTTGGTGAGTGTAGCCATGCTCTGATTGATGAGCTTGATCGCTGTGCGTTGGATAGGGTAGAGCAACTAATTGGCCTAGATAGTTAAGTAACAGCATATTGAAACAGATTCTGACCATGCTGCAAGAGCCACCGATCATGCTTGCGCATATGTGGGTCTAATGCAGTAACACATGCCCAGAAATCACTGGAATGATTGGGATGTAGCAAGTGCGCGCATTCATGGTGCAGCACGTAGCGTGCAACTGCATCCGGTGCAAATACGAGCCGCCATGACAGCATAATGCGTTTGGTGCGGCGGTTGCAGCTTCCCCACCGAGAGACAGGATCGCGGTATTCTATGGTTGGCATATCGGTAAATGCCTCAAACTGTGAGTGTTGCATCGTATGGCTTAATATCTCTTCTATTGCTTCACGTAACATATGAGTTAAATGCATACGCACGCTGGAAGTATCAGGCAAGGTATAATCAGTACCAAGCACAGGCACGGTGGTTTCTGCCAATAGTGGCGTCACAGGGGGCAGACTTTGAAGATATACCGTGATACGCTGCGTGTGCGCGTCCAGAAAGTGGCGAATACGTTTGTCGCTCGTGCGCGGTGGCATACGCAACTGACATTGACGCTTCACAGGATGGTACCGGAGCGATAAACGTGTGCAACGCGGATGGATTATGCCAATAATGTCATAGTGCAGATGGTTGCAGATTATAGTATCTATGATATGCTGCATGGTATGCGTTATCCATCATCCTTTGTTGACCAGGTGAAACATCATTTCCGTTTATCGGAGGTCATTAGCCGTTATGTGCCGTTAAAGCGCCACGGGCGGGAATATCACGCATGTTGCCCATTCCATCAGGAAAACACCCCTTCCTTTACCGTAAATGATGAAAAAGGGTTTTACCATTGTTTTGGCTGTAAAGCCAGTGGTGATGCCATTACGTTTGTGATGGAGCATTTGCATTTATCGTATCCCGAAGCCATCACTACGCTTGCACAGCAGGCGGGGATTCCTGTTCCTGTACCAGATAAACAAACGCAGGAACGTTATGATCATGAAGCAGTGTTATTGAAAGTGATGGATGCAGCACATAGCTGGTTTATGCGCCAATTGCGCTGTAACACAGGCGAGGAAGCAAAAGCGTATGTCAAGCAACGCGGAATCAGTGATGACGTCATGGAGACATTCGGTATTGGTTATGCCCCAGCACGACGTGATGGGTTAAAGCAGGAACTTCAACAGCAGGGGATCAGCGAGTCACAGATGGTGGAATGCGGATTGCTGATACAGGTGGAAGGCAAGCCCACCTATGATCGTTTTCGTGATCGCGTCATGTTCCCTATACGCCGTATGGATGGAAAGATTATTGCGTTTGGTGGACGTTTGCTTAAACCCCATGAACGCGCGCCAAAATATCTCAATTCACCGGAAACATCACTGTTCAAAAAGCAGGATGTTTTGTTCAATATGGATCGTGTGCGCCGCACGTTGCACGAAACGGGGCGTATTATCGTAGTGGAAGGCTATACAGATGCTATTTCATTACATGCAGCCGGAATTACATCCGCTGTTGCACCACTGGGTACGGCCTTCACGGAAAGTCATTTGCAACAATTATGGCGTTATCATGCTAACCCTGTCTTATGCTTTGATGGGGATAAAGCAGGTCAACGTGCTATGTTGCGGGCAGCAGACTTGGCTTTACCACTGATACGCGCTGATCAGTTAGTGCAGTTTTGCATCTTACCCGAAGGTGAAGACCCTGATTCTTATATACAGCAAAAGGGTAGGGCAGCCTTTGAAGGGTTGCTGAAAAACGCACTAAGCATGTCTGATGTGCTATGGAATGTGTTTGTTGGCAATCGTCATTTCCCTACGCCCGAAATGCTTGCAGGGGCAGAAAGTAAATTAATGCAATCCGTTAATAGTGTAACCGATCAGCCATTGAAGAAACGTATTATACAGTCTTACAAAGACCGGTTATGGCACTTGTCACGTAAACAACATCAACCATCTGCGCCTTCAAACCCTGCAAAGGCTCAGGTAACGTCAGTAGCGGCCAAAGTGCCGTTTCAGTTAATGGATCAAATGTTTGCCTTGTTCATGTTATATCCATCTCTTATGCAAGAGGCAGAAACAGAACAGTTACTGTATGATCTGGACTGGAGTAAGACATATTGCAGTCAATGCATCAACCATATCGTTTCAGGTAACATGGAAGATTATGCATCTCGTGATCTAGCACAGGCTTACTTACAGCAGCATTTCTCAGATATTTCTCATACACTTCAAGAGCATTACACTCGTTTCATCCTGCCAACGCATGTTTGCACTGCATCTGAAGCAGAGGGCAGAGGGCTTGCCAAGTCGCTGCTTGCGCGTTTATGCCTGAAGTTGCAGCAAGGAGAAGTACATCGTGATCTGGAGTATGTGTCACAAATGTCACAGGAGTCTAATAACGATGCTCAGCTATTGGAGTTGATAAAAATGCAACAAGAAGTTCTCCGAAACACTTCCAATACGGTGGAAGACCCCTATATTTAAGGCTATATTATCTGATAATGCGTATATCCCTACCGTGAACATTCACTAAATTTTAAAATTACTGGTATCCAATCATGCTTACGTAGTGAAATTTGTGTCATTTGACCTATATGTATCTATTGAAGAACGCAGAAACATTTGATAACAACACTCTCTTACTGAATTTTAATCTGACTATAGGATCATAGCATCGGTTTACTTATGGCTAAAGCAAAAACACAAGACATTACTGAAACAACAGATGACGAGAAAGCAGACGCTGTGACGACGACAAAACGTACTACCAAAGCAGGTGAAGCCTCTACTGAAAAACGCGAGATGCAGATTGTCAAGAAACTGATCGAACTTGGCAAAAGCCGGGGCTACATTACGTACACTGAACTGAATAACCTACTTCCTGCAAATGAGTTTACGCCTGATCGTATTGATGGCGTCATTAGCGTGTTGGGGCAGGTCAAGATTCGTGTTTTGGAAGAAAGCGAAGTCGAAGGCGCAAAGAAGAAAAGCATTCATCTGCAAGAAGATGATGAATTGCTGGAAGAAGAGGCCGAAGAAGAGGAAGCGTCTGACGATAGCAATACGCCTGATACGGCAGGTCGCTCTGATGACCCGGTGCGTATGTATTTACGCGAGATGGGAAATGTTGAATTGCTCTCCCGCGAAGGTGAGATACGCATAGCCAAGCGTATCGAGCAGGGGCGGGAAATGCTGATTACCGCATTATGCGAGAATCCGGTAGTGATGAAGCAAATTCTGAAATGGCGGGATGAGCTGGATACCGGCGCTATTTTGTTGCGTGAAATCATAGATTTGGATGCAAGTTTTAATGCTTCCGCGGAAATTGCTGAAAATGAAG
Source organism: uncultured Alphaproteobacteria bacterium (assembly GCA_963803575.1). Lineage (GTDB taxonomy): Bacteria > Pseudomonadota > Alphaproteobacteria > Rickettsiales > UBA998 > CAWDMW01. The sequence goes on along the minus strand of CAWDMW010000002.1, from coordinate 1,675,688 downwards.
AAAAAGCATCTGAAGATGAAGAAGGTGCCTCTGATGCTGTTGAAGACGATATCATTGATGATGATGTTATTGAAGAAAGCATAGAGGATGAAACGGATGAGGATGAAGAAACATTAAACGATGACGCGTTTGATGATGAAGCAGATGAAAGCGAGGAGTCTGACGGCGAAGGTGATGAAGAGGAGAGCGAAGAAGCGGCGCCTATGTCACTGGTAGCGATGGAAAACGCTTTGCTACCTCAAATGCTGGAAACGCTTGATGACTTTGCTGCAATCAGTAAGGGTATGCGTGCTTATCAGGAAAAGCGCTTAGACAGCATGTTTGGCGAAGCAACCATTACCAAAGAAGATATACAGCTCTATGCAGAACAAAAAATAGAATTGGCTGCACTGGTGATGGAGATCAAATTAACCAATAACTGCATCGAAGATTTGACCCTTCAGTTGTACGATACCAATAAGCGTCTGTTTGATCTGGAAGCCAGTATTATGTCGATGGCAGAAAAAAGTAAAGTTGGCCGACGCGATTTCGTCAAACAGTATACTGGTAATGAAATGAATCAGGATTGGCTGGATGAGGTAAACAAGTTACGCACGAAAGGATGGAAAGACTTTGTTGCTACGCATCGTAGCGACGTAGAGCGTGTACGCGAGAAAATCTTTTCTGTTGGTCGGGAAGTAGGCGTGGACGTCACCGAGTTTAAGCGCATGGTGGCAGACGTGCAAAAAGGTGAGCGTACGACTAATCGTGCCAAAAAAGAAATGATTGAAGCAAATTTGCGATTAGTTATTTCGATTGCCAAGAAATATACGAATCGTGGGTTGCAATTTCTGGATTTGATTCAGGAAGGTAATATTGGTTTGATGAAAGCAGTGGATAAGTTTGAATATCGTCGTGGATATAAGTTTTCCACTTATGCCACGTGGTGGATACGCCAGGCAATCACCCGTTCTATCGCAGATCAGGCGCGAACCATCCGTATTCCGGTGCATATGATTGAAACCATTAACAAAATTGTACGCACCTCACGACAAATGTTGCATGAAATTGGCCGCGAGCCTACACCGGAAGAGCTGGCCGAGCGGTTGGTGATGCCGTTAGATAAAGTGCGTAAGGTGATGAAAATCGCGAAAGAGCCGGTCAGTTTGGAAACGCCTATTGGGGATGAGGAAGATTCGCAGCTGGGTGACTTTATCGAAGATAAAAACGCTATATTGCCTGTGGAAGCTGCGATGCAGTCAAACTTGCGTGAAGTAACAACGCGGATATTGTCCACACTGACTCCACGTGAAGAACGTGTATTACGTATGCGATTTGGTATTGGCATGAACACGGATCATACGCTTGAGGAAGTGGGGCAACAATTCTCAGTTACCCGTGAGCGTATCCGACAGATTGAAGCCAAAGCATTGCGAAAATTAAAGCACCCAAGCCGCTCGCGTAAAATGCGTAGCTTTCTGGAACATTAGTCAAACGTGAACGCAAATAACCTGTTTCGTAAACAGCATATGCCAAAATTGATGGCTGTTGCTATCGTCACCGCATGTGTGATGGGCGCGGTTACCTACATGCTGACTAAATCTGTTGTGGCCGGAGCGTTAGTTGCAGTAATAGTTACGTTATCTGATTATGTTGGTTTGAAGATGGTGATTGCACGTATTGAGCCTCATTTGCCACCAGAAGACTGGCCAAACAATGGCTAGACACCTTTCGTTGAATTTTATTGCAGCCGGGGCAACGTAAGGGTATAAGTAGTGTTATGAGTTTTGGCACCTGGTTACACACGACACTGAAAGGAAAATGCGTTGGCAAAGATATTTTTGGCAATCGCTATTTTGTGGAAAAGAAAGCTAAAAGCGGTCGGCAGAAGCGCTGGGTTATGTATAACGGCATGGCTGAGCCTTCCAAAATCCCTCCCTTATGGCATGGTTGGCTTCATCACACGATCGACCAGATGCCAGATGAGCTAAATATGCCTAGCTACGGATGGATGAAAGAACACATTCCCAACCTGACCGGAACCAGAAATGCTTACCGTCCTGATGGATCGCTTTCAGCTTCTGCCAAAAGGGATAGTTCTGTCTCTGATTACCAACCCTGGACACCGGGAAATTAGTATCTAATGTCACGCGCATTTTCTGAAACACTGATGGGAGCTGTCGTATTGGCAGTGGCAGCGTATTTTGTTATCACTGTTTACGCACAAAGCGGCATGTCAGTGAGCGAAAATTATTACGCAGTAAAAGCGCAATTTAACGATATTACGGGTATCAGTCAGGGAAGTGATGTTCGTATTGGCGGAGTAAAGGTTGGTACCGTGCAATCTATGTCGCTCAACGATGAAAACTATCAGGCAGAAGTCCATTTGGAATTGCGTGATACATTGAAGCTACCTATTGATACAACTGCATCCATTATCGGCGAGAGCTTACTTGGAGGGAAATTTATTGCACTTACTCCGGGTGGCGATGATATGATGATGGAAGAGGGGGATATGATCGAGTTTACCCAATCGTCTATCAGTCTGGAGCAATTGCTTGGTAAATTTGTGTTTAGTGGTGGCGGTGTTGATAGTGATGACTCAGGTGCTTCTTCAGACGGTGAAGATGATGCTGATTTTACGCTGCCATAGCTTATTGCGATGCATAGCCGTTAGTTGTGCAATTGCACTGCTCCCTGCTATGGCGGTTGCGGTGACTGGTTCCACGCTACAGGATGGTGCAACGCTTCTTATGCTGGATAAGCGCACAACCCATGTCAGCACAATCACACTCAGTAACGGTGAAGCCTACCGCTTTGATGATGCCATCATTATTGAACAGCATCAGTGCTACACGGAAGATAGTGTTGTAGTGCCTGAACATACAGCGAAAGTAGTTGTGCGATCATCGAAAGAAACAATGGGTATGCCTCTGTTTGCAGGTTGGTTATTTGCCATTAAATCGGAGCTTACATCGCTGCAACACCCTAAGTATGATATTTCTCTGAAGGAATGTATTACACTTGATGTTGAGGAAGAAACAGCAGATTAATTGCTGTACTGCGTGGCACGTGCTAAGAGATAATGATCGGCTAACGTGCAGGCCATCATGGCTTCGCCAACAGGTACAGCACGTATGCCCACACAAGGGTCGTGGCGTCCTTTCGTTTGTACATCAACATGTTCCCCTTTAGTGGTGATGCTGGAAACCGGGTGCAGCATAGAGCTGGTAGGCTTTACGGCAAAGCGGGCAATAATGAGTTGGCCGGTCGATATACCGCCTAATATGCCGCCAGCATGGTTGCTGGTAAAAGCAGGTTCGCCACCGCGCATTACCATTTCGTCAGCATTTTGTTCACCGCGTAATGTCGCGGCGGTAAAGCCTTCACCAATTTCCACTCCCTTGACAGCATTAATACTCATCAGGTTTTGTGCAATATCAGCGTCCAATTTGCCATAAATGGGTGCGCCCCATCCGGCAGGCACGTGTTCTGCACGTATTTCAATAATTGCGCCCACAGATGAACCCTCTTTGCGTATACGCATCAGATAGTCTTCCCACACAGGCACCATGGTTGCATCGGGACACCAAAAGGGATTACGCCCAACTTCATCCCAATCCCAGTTTTGTGGATCAACGCGGTGTTCTCCAATTTGTATCATGGCTCCACGTATGCGGATATCAGGTATCATACGGCGTGCAATAGCACCGGCTGCAACCCGCATGGCCGTTTCTCTTGCGCTGGAACGCCCGCCACCACGATAGTCGCGAATACCGTATTTTGCGTGGTACGTATAATCCGCATGACCCGGGCGAAAACGATCTTTAATATCCCCGTAGTCTTTCGAGCGCTGGTCTTCATTGTGAATCATCAACCCAATAGATGTGCCAGTTGTTTGCCCTTCAAACACACCGGACAGAATAGAGACAGTATCGCTTTCTTTACGCTGCGTCACAAATTTAGATTGCGCGGGCTTTCGCATATCAAGATAATGTTGGATGTCTGCTTCCTGCAGCGCAATACGTGAGGGCGTACCATCAACTACGCACCCAATCGCCACACCGTGGCTTTCGCCCCATGTGGTAACGCGAAATATGCGTCCAAAGCTATTCCATGTCATTCGTTGGCGGTCTTATCAATGTCGGGGGCTTCAATGTTTTTCATACCGACAACATGATACCCATTATCAACATGAATCACTTCGCCTGTTGTGCCACGACCTAAGTCAGAGAGAAGATACAGCGCAGTGCCGCCTACTTCTTCAATGGTAACAGTACGTTGCATAGGCGTATTCAGTTCATTCCATTTCAGAATATAGCGAAAATCACCAATGCCAGAAGCAGCCAGTGTTTTAATAGGCCCTGCGGAGATGGTATTGACGCGAATATTATGTTTACCCATATCCATCGCAAGGTAGCGCACACTGGCTTCCAGCGCAGCTTTTGCGACACCCATCACGTTGTAATGCGGCATATGGCGTTCTGCGCCAATATAGCTGAGTGTAATCATGCTGCCACCGTTTTTCATCAGCGGATAGGCACGTTTTGCCAGTGCAGTAAATGAGTAACAAGATACATGCATACTGGTCAGAAAGTTTGGCAATGACGTATCCACATAATCGCCTTTCAATTCATCTTTATGTGAAAAAGCAATCGCATGTACCAGAAAGTCCAGCTCACCCCATTTTTTTTCAATTGTGGCAAACAGCTTATCCATACTGGCATCGTCAGTCACATCGCATGGAAGCACCAGAGACGATCCCACAGACTCTGCCAACGGTAGTACACGCTTTTTAAGTGCTTCGCCCTGATAGCTGAAAGCAAGATCAGCACCGTGAGATGCGGCTGTTTTGGCAATACCCCAGGCAATAGACTTATCATTGGCCAGACCCATAACCAGCCCTTTTTTGCCTTTAAGTAGGTTTCCAGCTGGTATGCTTGTTTCCATGATTATGTGTGTCCTATGTCCTGAGTGTTATTCAACAATCTGCCATGTGCCATCTGGCTGACGACAGGCTGTACCATATCCTTGCGATACTTGTCCACCTACACTGATGCTTTGCGTATATTCGCGGCAGTATCTTCCCTGTGCAGTTTGATAATAGTTAGACGGTGTAACTGTGCCGGAAACACCGGTTTGTGGATTGTTCCACGGCAATACCTGACCCGGCTGTCCGGTTTCCAGCGCTTTTTGTGATGTTTTATTGTAGTAAGCAATGTCACCACGATCAAGTGATGCTCCGACTTCCTGTCCAAGTCCCGCACCAAGCAGCGTACCTAACGCAACGGCAATAATGTTCCCACGGCCTTTACCAATTTGTGAGCCAAGTGCAGCACCACCGGCAGCACCGGCAATGGTACCGATGGTTTTCTTATCAACGTTTAGGCCATTACCCCCAAAGGTGTTGTTACCGTAACGTCCTCCCTGTTGCGGCGCGCACGCACTGATGAAGATACCTACACTGGCGATGGCAAAGAACTGTTGTAATTTCATATGTATAAAATCCTGCATTGATTCGTCTTTAATCTACTAGGGAAGTGGCCGCTAAGCAAGCGAACTTTTACCTTTTTTCCATGCTTTGATACAGATGACAATGAAGAGCAATCCACCAATAATGGCGATACCGCCTCCGCTGCTTTGAACACGCAATGCCAGATCAGCCTGTTCCATGGCATCTCCACCTGCGCCGGGGCTTTTACGTTGCACGCCATAGCCACCTGACCAAAATAGCCCTACAATATGCAAAACCTGCCCACCGCCAAGCAGAGCAAACTGGGGTACGATCAGCTTTGATGTAAGAATATAGCGATAACCATGTTGCTGCAGAACCAGGTATGTCAACCCCATGAGCGCAACGGTAACGCCGAGCAACGACCCGTGGTAATGAGAGGGTATCTTGACATTAATGCCATCAATCATTGAGGCGAAAAGCCCGCCAATAGCAAACAGACTAAGTGAACACCACATGGCTGAACCCAGTGCAGTGTTCAGTGGAATACCAATATGATGGTGTCTGATGTTGGCAACATAGAGTGCGATAAACCCTATAGGTGCGATGCCACCACCCCAGATCATCACACTGGTGCAAAGCTGCCGAAACGCCGGATCTATTACATCATACAAAGCGTAAGGGAGCAGGCTACAAGCACTAACCACCATGTTTGTATAAAACAGCCAGTGATACCCCTGATGGATGACAAGACGTGGGTGTATAGCGCTCAATAGTGCAATCCAGCTAAAGAGCAGTAATTGCGCCCAGATAAATTGCATTACATGGCCGCCACCCCAAAAGAGCATTTCATAATAGATTTCACCGGATAAGCCTGATCCACGCAATGCGCTGGCACTCATGGCAAATGCAGCTAGTGCTAACACCATCATAACCAAACTGGTACGGGTGAGGGTGCTAATGATAGATGTATCTTTATTGCCTATTTGTGATAAAGCAGTATCAACTATCATGAGTAATATGCTTGACACCATACAGCCAATAGACAGGGAAAACCATGAATGTTGTAATACAGGCACATAATTACTCATTACTGCCACAGCGTCAGGGTGTAGACTGGCAGCTGACATGAGCAATGATGCGATAACCATCAACCATTTTGCTCCTTGCTGCATGTAAGGTAACGTCATATTGTGGGTTGTGGGGTTGGGATGGTATGCCCATATCATGAACAGGCAACACAGAAACCATACGGTGATAGACAGGTTAACATGTGATACTAGACTACGATGAAACAATGTGGCAAATAATTCAACGGATTTCACTGACGGGTGCCATGCTACCGCCAACACAATGGAAAATAATCCAGAGATACTAAGTGCAATAATGCCAATAATCAGCCAATGCAGAGGAGGGCGCAGAGTGATGGAATCAGGTGCTTTCATGGGCGTAAGTATGTATCTATTTTCATTTGCAATAGCAAGCCATTCTGACATATAAGTGAAGTCGCATATAGTAAGAGGATGTCCACATATATGACAAGCATACTAACTGCTCCCGCTGGCTTTATTATATGGCTGCGTTGTGCGCTGGCGCTGATTGTGCTGATGGTCGCTGTAGGTGGGTTAACGCGTTTGACAGAGTCCGGTTTGTCCATTGTGGAATGGAAGCTCCTGAGTGGCGTATTCCCACCACTGACTGACGCAGGGTGGCACGCAGAGTTCACCGCGTATCAGGCGACACCGGAGTTTCAGCAAAAGAACAGTTACATGCAGGTGCAGGACTTCAAACGTATCTTTTGGCTGGAATATGTGCATCGATTGCTTGGGCGCGCTATTGGTTTGTTTTTCCTGGGCGCGGCAATCTATTACACTGTACGTCGCACTCTTCCTACCTCGTATCTGAAACGTATATGGATTATGCTGGGGATGGTCTGTATGCAGGGTGTGGTTGGTTGGTACATGGTTAAAAGTGGATTGGTCGATCAGCCATGGGTTAGCCCGTATCGTTTAGGGTTTCATCTATTATTAGCTATTGCTATTTTTGGATACGCCTACTGGACATTGCTGCTTGCACAATCGCCTGAACGTGCCAGAGTAAGCCGCTCACTAGGGTGGGGTGTGCTGGCTATGATTATGATACAAATTCTGTTTGGTGCATTCGTAGCGGGTCTGGATGCAGGCTATATCTATAATAGCTTTCCGTTAATGGATGGTCAGATTATCCCTGTCGACATGTGGGCATTGCAACCACGGTACCGCAATATCGCTGAACATATCGCATCTGTACAATTTGTTCATCGTTGGTATGCATTCATCGTACTGGCCGCTATTATATGGCAATGGGTACGACACAAAAATGCTTCCGCTTTATGGGTGATGGTCACTGCAATGTTACAGGTGCTGCTTGGTATTGCTACCTTGCTTAGCGTTGTGCATATTGCACTGGCAAGTTTCCATCAGCTTGTTGCATTATTGCTGGTGATGATGCAGTTGCGACATATTTATTCGCCGAAGGTGATAACATCGCACACGTAAAAAATGCTATCGATGCCATTAGATAACTGATATAAACGTGCCTATTATGACTATTTCCCGTTCTTCCATTGCTCCTTCTCATATTGCTCCTTCTCATGATTACACTGTCATAGAATATGACCGTCTGTTTCGTGAAGCGATTCACAAACTCAGACGTGAAGGACGTTACCGGGAATTCAATGATCTTGAACGTATGGTAGGCCAATTTCCTGTGGCAAAAAGTCATACCACTGGCCGTGATATTACTATCTGGTGCAGTAATGATTATCTGGGGATGGGACAGCATCCTTTGGTGCTGGAGGCCATGCATCACGCATTGGACACAATGGGTGCGGGCGCGGGGGGAACGCGCAACATTTCCGGGACACACCGCGCTATTACCCAACTGGAACAGACATTATGTGAGTTACATGGGAAAGAATCCGCCTTAGTCTTTTCGTCAGGATATGTGGCAAATGAAACCACTCTTTCTACGCTTGGATCATTATTTAAAGACTGCGTGATTTTTTCTGATGCCTGCAATCACGCGTCTATGATTCAGGGAATACGCCATAGTGGAGCAAAAAAATATGTGTTTCGCCATAACGATATAGACCATTTGCGCGAGCTTCTGAAAGCCGTACCGTTGGAAACCCCTAAAATTATTGCGTTTGAGTCTGTGTATTCTATGGATGGTGATATAGGCGACATAAGTGCGATATGCGATTTGGCTGAAGAATTTCAGGCACTCACTTACCTTGATGAAGTACATGCAGTCGGATTATACGGCAAGCGCGGTGCTGGAGTTGCCGAGCGTGAAGGACTCATGGATCGTATTGATATTATTCAAGGGACATTAGGGAAAGCGTTTGGTGTTATGGGTGGCTACATTGCAGCATCTGACGCAATGGTAGATGCTATTCGTAGCTATGCACCTGGCTTTATTTTCACCACATCCATGACGCCTGCTCAAGCTGCCGGTGCATCAGCTAGCATACGCTACCTGATACAGCATCACTCACTGCGTGAATCTCATCAGCAGATGGCGGCACTACTGAAAGAAAAACTCAAAGCAGCTAATCTTCCCTATATGGATACGCCAACGCATATTGTGCCTGTAATGGTAGGAGATCCGGTGAAATGCAAACAGGCCTCGGATATGTTGCGCGATACTTACGACATGTATGTTCAGCCCATTAATTTTCCTACAGTGCCTAAAACCACAGAGCGTTTACGCCTGACGCCTACACCTTTCCATACAGAATCCATGATGGACGATCTTGTCAGCGCATTGCAAACAATCTTTATGCAGCTTCATCTCATTCCTTAGGTTTTTTCTGCCATGGAATCTATGAGCGTCTGGCTGAAGCGACTGGAGTCACATCCGCTGCCTGTCATTGATATGCAGTTAGAACGGGTGGATGCCTTTTTGCGTTCCATTGGTCATCCTCAACATCACCTGCCACCTGTTGTGCATGTCGCTGGTACGAATGGTAAGGGATCCACCATTGCAACGTTGCACAGTTTGATGAAAGCGCATGGTTATAAAGCGCATCGTTATACTTCCCCCCATCTGGTTCGATTTAATGAGCGGTTTGTGGTTGCAGATCATGAAGCCTCTGACGCTATGCTGGTTGAAGGGTTGGAGAGCATGAAATCTGCCCTAGATACATGCCCGCTTACCTATTTTGAATCAACCACAATGCTGGCACTTTTGCTATTCTCGCAACATGCAGCAGATTATACATTACTGGAAGTTGGTATGGGTGGTCGTCTGGATGCTACCAACGTGGTGACGCAGCCTGCTTGCACCGTGATTACACCCATATCTATGGATCATCAGGCATTCTTAGGCAATACTCTGGCTGAAATTGCGGGTGAGAAAGCAGCTATCATTAAACCTAACACACCATGTATTGTAGGACGTCAGGACAGAGTAGCGATGACGGTTATTGAACAGGTGGCTGAGGAACGTGGTGCGCCGCTTTATCGTATGGGAAAAGAGTGGAATTATAGCACATGTCAGGATGGTCGCCTTGACTATCATTCTGATACGCTAAGTGTTACAACACCCGCCAGCAGTCTGGCCGGACAACACCAATATGATAATGCTGCAACAGCATTGGCGTGTGCAGATATTTTAGGTTTGCATGATACGCCGTTGCTATCACACGGCATTGCCCATACGCAATGGAATGGGCGGTTGCAGCCATTGGACAGTCAGATATGGAATACGCATCACCAGATAATTGTAGATGGCGGGCATAATATTGCCGCAGCTCACAGCTTGCAATACTGGATGAAGCAACAATCGCTACCTGTCCATCTGCTGCTTGGAATACGTCAGGATAAAGATTATACGCTAATAAGTGAAATGCTGGCACAGAACGCACACAGCATTCATACCGTTACCATTCCAAATGATCCCTATGCTTGCGAAGCCGCCCTATTAAAAGCAACACTTAATCAATTAGGTTATGAGGCTGAAGCGCATAGTCATATTGAACGTGCCATTACCCATATTACGCATACCTATACTAAATGCGGGATCATATTTATAGCCGGATCACTTTATCTTGCTGGTGCCATACTTGGTATACACGATTCAGATAACTGAGTTTACTTTAAGGAAACTTTAGTAACTTTATGATGTAATGTAGAGATCAGCGGACAGGCTGATACGATAGTGTCCAGGTAGGATGCATAATTGATAACACATATAACATACCCATAGGAGGTACCTATGCCTGTCATTAATACTAACCTTTCTGCTAATACCACGTTGCGTTATTTGAATGAGAATTCGTCTATGCAAAGTTCGTCATTGGCCAAAATATCCAGTGGTAAGCGTATTGAGCGTGCATCTGATGATGCAGCGGGTCTTGCGGTTAGCACAAGCCTGAGAAGTGAAATCAGCATCCTTGAGCAAGCGTCTATTAACGCGGATCAGGGTATTTCTGTGCTACAAACAGCTGATGGTGCATTAGCCCGTATGGATGATGTGCTTCAACGGATGAGCGCGCTGGCGGCACAATCCATTAATGGTGGTGTGAACGATGCGACACGTGACTTTATTGATGCGGAATTCCAGCAGCTTGTAGGTGAGCTGGATGATATTGCGGGTTCGACTGCGTTTAACGGAGCGTCATTATTGAGCGGTCTGTATAACGAGGAATTCCTGCTTGGCACGGATGGTTCCACCTCTGGCGCTGACAGCAACCGCTTAAGCATTGAAATGGGTGATTTCCGTACTGCAGGTCTGCAAGGGTTTGCAACTGAGCGTTCTGCTGGTAATAATGCACTTGGCGGTGCCGGCGGTAATGATTACAGTGACGGTAACCGTTTGCTGGCATCATTAGACGTTGGTGGTCTGGCGGTCATTGATCCAACCGCTGCTGATCTGGTGTTCTTCACTGGCACGGATGTCGACGGTGATGGTAGCGTAACCGTTGCTGATTCTGACTTTCGTCAGGTTACGATTGATTTAGATGGTACGGCTGCTGGTGTGCAATACACGTATATTGAGTTTGATGGTTCTGCTGCGGGTAACACGCGTGTCGTTGTATCGGATCAGGATCCATTAACGGCTGCTGGTAGCACAGTGAATGATTTGCTGGATGCGATCAATGGTTCTGGTGTAGTCACAGCTGGTGTTGACTCGAATGGCGGATTAGTCATTAAGGCGGCAGAAGCTGGTAAGTTCATGTCTCAGGTAGGCCTTAACGGTCTGGGTGATACACAATTCACTGATACAGGTGACGTAACGGTTGCAGCTGCCGATGATGGTGAAGCTGGTAACCTGGCGTCTCCGGGAAGCATTGCGGATGCAGATTCTGACAATGCAACAGGTGACTATATCAGCGTAGATACTGTTGATAACGCTGAGATTGCTGCGAACATTGTGGATGGTTCTATCAGTATTGTTGCAGAAGCCCGTGCCAATATTGGTGCACAGATTTCTCGTTTTGAGTTCCGTTCTGATGTGATCAACACATCCGTGGAAAACATCAAAGCGGCAAACTCTGCCATTTTGGATGCGGATATTGCTGAAGAGCAAACCGAGTTCGTGACGTACCAGACACTGACTCAGGCTGCTGTTGCGGCACTCTCTAAGGCCAACCAGTTGCCACAGGAACTCCTAAGACTGCTTCAGTAGTCAATTAGGAATTATCTGATGAGACCGGAAGCTGCGTTCAATCATCATTGAGGGCAGCTTCCACTTATCAGGTAGCATGGCATAATTAAAGGAGGCCAATATCATGGATAATGTAACAAGCGTAAATACAACAGACTCAGGTCGTATCTTCATTACCGGTCAGGCCACAAGTGGGCTAGATACAGGAATATTAATCGAAGCAGTCTATAATCAGAAAGTACAACCGGCAGTAAGGCTAGAAGCAGAAGTTGAAAGCAATGTTGCCAAAGTGGAAGCTTACACAGAATTGCAAACACTAGCGTCTGAAGCAGCCACCAGCATTCGTGGGCTTGCTGCAACAAAAACATTCGATGCGACGAATCTGTTTGATGTTAAGACCGGTACTGTAGGCAGCAGCTCTGCCACACCTGCCTCATCTCTGCTCTCAGTGGGCATTGACTCCACAGCCGAGGAAGGGAACTATCAGGTAGAAGTACTTGAGACTGCCAAGAAAGCCATTGTGACATCAGATAGTCAGGCTAGTGCAGATACAGATCTGGGATTGACAGGTGAATTTACCCTTGGACTTGCTGGCGGAGGAAGTGAAACGATTTCCGTCACCAATGATATGGACTTAAACGAAGTAGCTGCTGCGGTGAATAATGTATCTATTGCCACTGGTGTCACAGCCATGGTGGTCTTAGTAGCAGAAGGCGAATATAAGCTAAGCTTCGGTGGTGTCAGTGCTGCTATGATGATTGAAGCTGTCTTTGTCTCAGGTGATAATGTATTGCAAAGTTTGGGCGTGTTGAACGGTTCCGGTGATTTGGCTAACATTGCACAGGCTGCACAGGCTGCCAGAATCAGACTTGATGGCATCGAGATTATCCGTACTACCAATAGTTTTAATGACATTATTGACGGTGTTGATCTGGAAACACAAAATGCTGAACCAGGTACCATCATTTCTATCAATGTAGAGAATGATGCCTCCCCTGCGAAAGACGCCATATTGAATTTCGTAGAACTCTATAATAGCTACCGTGACTTTTACGATAGCCAGCAAGTGTTTGATCCGGACGACCCGGATGCATCCGCCTTATTATTTGCTGACGGAACCCTGCGTAGCATGAATAGTCAGATAAGTCGTATTATCACAGATATTTATAATGATGATAATGCCGCTATCCGTTCTCTGGGTGGGGTAGGTATCACCATTAATGCTGCTAATAAGCTGGTTGTCGATGAAGCTGCATTAGATAGCGCATTGCTTAGTGATTATGAAGGCGTACAAGGTCTGTTTGAAAGTAGCATCACTGTGACAGGTGGCGGAGATAATACTCGCGTATTAACCAATAACTATCAGGGAGAAAGCCGGTCATTTACACTGGACATTACCGTGGACGGGGCAGGGGACATTGATACAGTAAGTATCGGTGGTAATACGTCTGCTTTTACCGTGAATGGTAATCGTATTATTGGTGCGAAAGGCAGCGACTATGAAGGAATTACACTAGCGTACGTAGGCGACACAGATGTTTCGCTGGATGTTAATGTTGGCATAGGGCTTGCAGACAGATTAACGGAAGCGCTGGACACGTATGCTGATCCTGAAAGCGGGCTTATTCAACGTGAAGTTCGTCAACTGGACACCAAAAACACACGACTGACTGAAGATGCAAACGATGTGCGAATCAGAGCAGAAGCAGCCAGAGAGCGGGAGATTCTGAAATATTCTAAAATGGAGTCCAGTATTCAGGAAGCTGAAAATTTGCAACAATATCTGGCCGAATTGCTCGGTGGAGGAGATGATAATTAATGTATAATAACAATTTCAGAAAAGCAAGTAATGCATATCAAACTGCTTTGGTACATAGCCACACATCATATGATATTTGGCTGAAATCTCTGGATTTTATTGCACGTAAATTGAAGGAAGCAAAAATGCATCGTGAGCAGCAGGATTTTGAATCTACGCATGATTGTCATGCCCGAATCCAACGTGTGGTATCAGTATTACAAAATGCTTTGCCAGAAGCAGAAGATGTTGCTCCTAATGATCCTGCCCTTCAAGCAAGTATTTATGTAAAACAGCTTTATCAGGATATTCGTCAAACCTTGACGTCTATCTCTTCCAAGCCTAATGCCATACAGCTTTATGAACATCTGGCATCGCAGGTAACAGGTCTGCGAGAGCATTTACATGCATTAAGTGCGCAATCAGTACCCGTAAAAGCAGTTGAGGCAATGGAATTGGAAGAGTAAAGTATCACTTCACCTATATTCACACTTTACATTAGTATCTTCACTTGATACGACACATAGAGTCGGGGCACATGTTCCGGCTCTATGTACATTGGAGTCGTGGCCGAGCGGTTTAAGGCGCACGCCTGGAAAGCGTGTTGGGTGCAAGCCCTCGAGGGTTCGAATCCCTCCGACTCCGCCATTCGGGACGCTCTGGGTCTAAAACTAGGGCATCGAATGGTTTTCTTAAGGAATAACAAAGGGTTTTACCCTCCAATTTAAGGTTCGCAAATAGGAAATTCACAAGCTCGCGCTTCTGAGAAATTGTCGAACCTTTCCATATTTTTGGTGCCTGATATGTTAGATTTAGTAGCATTTCTAGGCGTTTGGTAAATTCATCGTCTGCGCGATCATACGTTTGTAGTAAATTGCTCAATTCGTACTGTCGATCCTTCAACCGGCGTTTCTTAGCCTCAAACTCCTCTTTGCTCAATTCTCCATCCAGCCGCAAATCCATTAACCTGTCGAGTCGCGCTTGAATTTCGGTATGTTCTTTTTTCAAATGCGATAACTCCACCGTGTGCTGGTCTTTCTTCGCGGTGTTAATTTCCTTGAGATACTCAATCGTGTCATCCAGTAATTCTTTTTTGTGAATCCCGATGCGGCTGATAATGTCCTCTACCTGCTGCACGATATCATCCTCGCGCACCCACATTTTCTTTTCCGGATTCTCTGGATTCCAGCAACGCAGATATGTCCATTCAGCAGTTTTGCCGCTTGGGTATTTCTTTTTCTTAGTATCGGCGGTCACCACGCGGCCACTCGTGGCGCAGGTGAGTAATCCGCGGAATACAAATTCCTTATCAGCATATTTAAACGGCTTTTTGTTATAGCCCGACCGTACTTCTTGGCAGGCTTGAAATAGCCAGCGCGGGATCAGTGTTTGGTGACGGTGATTAAACATCTCGCCTTTGATTTCCATTTCTCCGCAATAAAACGGTTGCTGAATCAGCCGGTGCAATACCGACTTGGTTAAACAATAACCTTTTTTGCTACGCAATCCCCAATCCTTAGCCTTTTTTACCATCTCCGCTAAGGTGAAACTGCCAGTCGCGTATTCTTCAAAAATGCGTTGAATGATTGGTGCTCTCACCGGATCAAGAATCACAAGGCTTTTGCCAAATTCATCACGATCATTCAAATATCCCAGCGGGGCTGGTCCCGTCCATTCTCCTATCCGGCGTTTATGCTCTAAGCTACGCTTGATATTATCGCTCATCGCATCGGTGTAAGATTGTGCGAGTAATACGCGCATACTCCACATCGTGCGGTCACTTGAGCGCGATTCTTTGTGAATGATAGTGTTTTCACTGTAAAAATGTAATTCTATCGAGCCTTTCTGGATTAAATCATCCAGCAGCGGGAATTCTCTAAAACTACGCTGCACCCGATCCACCTTATCTGCCACGATAGCGATAGGGTCTTTGAACCGGCGCACATAATTGATCATCTCCATGAAACGTTTGCGGTCGCCGCGTGTGGAAGATTCAATGATTTCGAAAGTTTTCAGAACGTCTAAGTTTTTACGGGAGCAGTATTCTTGCAGGCGGTGGCGTTGGGCATCAATTGAGTGACCTTCCTCCTGCTCCGGGGAGGATACACGGGCTAATATGACTGCTTTTGTCGCCTCCATTGCGCTCCTTTGTTTTTCATGTAGCTCCATGATAACCCACCTGCATCTGCAATCAAGGTTCAAGTGGCTGTTTTTGTTGCTCTTTTTCTAGTTCATCCAGCTTTCCGCAGAACCCTAGCCAATTCCGCGCCGCCTCAATCGCTTCCTGTTCGGAAATTTCATTGTTGTACATTTCGCGGATATGGCCAACGATGCGATTAAACAATTCGTTGAGCTTGGGGTTATCTTGGTTTGTGTGGATTGGAGGGGTTTTCATGATCCCTCCGCAGCATAAAAAGAGTTTGCTGGGCGCACATGCGAGGGGAGCTTTGTAGTCACCTCTCGGCGATTCTATAAGGCGAATATGCCAGATTCTGTTCATCCTGTTTAGTCTTTTTTTGTTCGAACATTCTAACGCCCTCCCTGCTTGGCATTCAGGCGTGTAACGATCTTGAGTAATGCTATCGTCCACATCTGCCATGCTTTGGTGCGGCCACAACCTAAACGCCAACAAATGCGTTTTAACGCCAACAAATGCGTTTCCAGACCACGCGCTCGGCGCGAAGCCAAATCAGGCGGCGTTCTTCTTCATCTTCTAGAAGCCAGATCCATTCGAGTGCTTCTTCCATCCGCGAAATTGCTTCTGCAGAAGGTGGTCCGAGCCGCATAGGCAGTTTCTCTGCCTGCAATAATTCCATTGCCGTGCGAATCACCGGTGGCATAGCGTTGAAATATCCCTGCACCTTTACCGGCGGCATCCGGCGTAGCGTTTGCGCGGCTTCTTCAAATTGATCCGCGATATCGGTTACCGTCCATTTTTTGCTCATGACTTTTCCTCCTTGATGGCCAGTTGCACACCGACAACGAGGCGCGAGCATGTGGTTTGCTCGCTCCAGTAATGATTCAAATCGGTGAGATAATTTTTTTCAATCCAGCCGCGCACAAATTCACGGGGACATTCCAGCCGAAGTAATGCACCATCCGGTGTGTCTTCAGCTGCTGTGATGATTGTGTTGGAAAACCAGCTGCGTATTGCTGGCCTGCCGTGGTGATGCGTCATGCGGCGTAAAACATCATCCCACGCATCGGCAAATTCTGGCAAATCGCACGAAGGTGGTTTGGGTGGATGCTTACCACCTGAAAACCCACCCTCTAAAATTTTAGCTACACGGTCGGATGATTGAATCGCCCATGTCAGGTCAATCGTCCAATCTTTGCCTTCTATTTTGCCAAGGCAAAATTCTGATTTGCCTATGATCTCGCAGAAGTAACGCCATGCACGGATATCTTCTGCAAACTCATCTATCCATCGTTCTGCTAGTAGCTCTTTGCGTTTCTTTGTGAGTATGGCTTTCTGGCCATTTGTTAATTTGCTTTGAACTTCTTCATTCCAGATATCTAACATCTCCGTCAGCATCTGCTTTTCGGTCTTTTCTACTTTTCCACTGTTTTTCTGTTTTTCCTTCTCAGACTCTTTCTTTTCTGCTCTCCCTCTATTTTTTTTCTGTTTTGTTTTTGAATCTGAATTTGTATCTGGTTCTGAATCTGTTCTGCTATGTTCTGTATCTGTATCTGTATCTGGTGATTTTTTGCCGTTTTTGCGTTGCGTCGCGCTGCCAGCTGCTGCACCGCGTTGCTTGCCGTTGCCATCCGCTGCATCACCTTTTTTCTTGGCTCTGCTTTTCTTGGAACGCTCTGTGGATGTGGTGTGCTGGCGTTTATCCCACGCGGTTAGATGGTCATCTTCATCCAGCATTTTCTTATCACGAAATGCTTGCAGAATGGCTTCGATAGCTTCCAGTTCCACATGCTGAATGACGGCAATTTCTTCCGGGTCAATCTCGATGACGCCGCGTGGGTCGTGCTGGGAGGCGGCATCGAGTACGCATACCCATACCGCCACCACCACCGCCATCGGTTGCCCGGTGCGCTTTGCAATCACCTGTAATTTAGGATCATGCGGCAAGCCATGATAAGCCCTGTACCATTCCATAGAAAACCGCCGCTTTAATCGAGTAAACTTTGCTGATTCTCATCGGCTTCTTTCTGTGCGCGATCCTGATCCTGTGCCTTGAGTGACAAGGCGAGCTCAATGCAGCCTTTCGTCAATTTAGCGCGATCAAATTCGCGGGTTGCCTGCTTCTTCAACTGAAGCAGATTTTCCATATCCATATTCCGCATCGTTTCGATGGTGAGATGGCATATTTCATCAAAGGTAGAGATAGGTTTATTGTGTTGTGAATCGTTCATAAAAGCCTCCTGTGTTCGAACTGTTCGGACACAAGGCTGGCAAAATCTGCTGGGGGCTGTCTGGGAGCAAAGGATGACCTTGCTACGGGCTGGCTACGGGCAGTGTGAGAAAAAATTCAGCTAGTATTCCCATTTTGTAACAGCTTAGTGGGGGCTGGCTACGGGTCGGCTACGGGCTGGGTGGGAGCTGACTGGGGGCAGAAGCATTAACCTCCAACTTAATTACTGAATCAATTGAAGTTTATCTGGAATAAGGTATGTTCGTTTTCGTGACGGGGTGTAGTAACCCCAACGAGATACGTCCTTTTTGGACTACGTATTCGCCAAATGTCCTCCACGACTTATGTCGGGAGGGCGGTGAAATACAATACCGCTTGCGGGAATACACCGCAGCCGCTCGTTGGCTTACTAACCTCCTGGCACCTGCTGGTGCCAAACCTCGTCCATTAAAGCCGAGGTGTTTTGTGAAGAAAAAAACAGAGACTAATCCGCTAGATATTTATATCGGCAAACGTATAAAAGAGGCTCGGATACATCGCGGAATCGGGCAAGCAGAGCTTGGGAAAAGTCTTACTGATCCAGTCACCTTTCAACAAATTCAAAAGTATGAGCGGGGAGCAAATCGCCTATCAGTTTCTCGATTGTACGAGTTTGCAGAGATATTAGGATTTGCTTATGATTATTTCTTACCTGACTCTCAAAGCGGAGAGCAATATCGCTTAAATGATGATGAAATAAAACTAATTGAATCTTTCCGAGCTTTATCTCAGAAGAATCAAAATGCACTCGCTACCTTCCTTGAAAACACTACCGATAAATAGACGAGCATTTCAAGATCATCTTTCCAACTGCTGCTGTTTTGATAAGCTACCGGCTGGTGGCTTGTAAGATTGTTTGGCTTTTAGCTTTAGTCGATAATGGCCGCGTCCGTCTGACTCGATAATATCGCGCCAACCTTTTTTATTTTTGAATACATCCTGAAACCGCATCGCCTGTGATCCGGAATTATTCAGTAGCGTTTTACCATGCACCCACGGATCACTGCTTTTGCTGGCATCATGCAATTGCTTGACGATATCAGCCTGCACCTGCCCGAAATGATAGGTGCTATCATCCACCAGCACTTCTTTGTAATTATTGAAAACCTGAATCGTGGGCTTAGGGCGATGGCATTTACGGCTATGTTTTGATTTCTTATAGGATTTGCCACGGCAGCGAATATGATAGGTGCGCTCAAATCGCTTTTGTTCATCTTGCATTACCAGCAAATGTTGCAGCCTCAGACAAATATAGGGCTGCGGTGGCTCATGCGTAATGCGTAGAAGATCGTTGGGATTTTCTATGGGGATGAAGCTATGCGCCAGCACTTCATCATTTTGGAATATGGCATGGCAATCTTCTGGCCGAACCAGCACCAATCCATCTTTACGCTGTTGCCGCTTGGCATGAAAGCAGCCATTTTCTTTCGAGCCGCACTCCATATATCGTGGCTGTAGCCAGACACAACAATGCAGCAAACCGTTCTCTATTGCATAAAATACATCGTCCCTAGATAGTTTCCACCTCCCTAGAAGCGCCTCCAATCTAGTGTACTGTTTTTCTGGGATTGGCACGTTATCCCCCATATATCATTAATCGTCATTTTTTTTACAAAAACGTCCTGTTGTTCGTTGGCTAATTAGCCGATAAGAAAAGTTATAAGGGGTTATAACAATAAGAATAATGAAAATAGTTATCACAACTTATAAGTTTGTTTATAGGTTGGAATGTATATCGTGGGTTGAGTATGGATTTAGTAGGTGAACACACATAATACTATAATCCAATGATAAATTGAACCGAAAAACGAAGATGTTATTGCAGTTTATTTTATTTGCTTTATGCTAGAGCGCATGAAAAAACTTCCCGCATATATTTTGGTGGTTGCAATGATGGTGATGAGTATCGCCAGCACAGCGCATGCCGATTGCGCGGAAGGCTTTGTTTGTGATGGGTTACAGCAAACTTCTGTGATGGATAAGCATGATCAAGATGATGGCAGTCAGAAAGCTGATTGCGATTGTTGCGCTCGTTGCGCCGGACACCATCATCATGCTGCTTTCACAAACGGCAAATCCGAGCCTGTGATGGCCTCAAGCCAAACAGCGCATAGCAGTGAGGGTGTTACTTACCTTTCTCAACTGCACTACCCTCCTTCACGACCTCCCCAAGCCTAGATTCCTTTTTTAGCAGGTGACGTGTGCCTGCAACGCAATTTGTGCGCGGTCATTGCCGTTTAACTCGTTGCGATACAGCACGGATTTAGGAATTTAGGGAAAATATCATGCAATTATTATTAAAGACACTCTGTGTAGGAGGGTTGGTGTGCTCAACCATGTTGTCATCAGCCGCATGGGCAGAAAAAGCAGCGCAGCCAGAGATTCACGCAGAACATCAAGAGCATCACGCATCTGTCATCACGCTTGACGATGCCATTGCAAAAGCAATTAACGCAGCTCCACGATTGAAAGCCAGTAAAGCCGGACAGGAAGCGGCAGCAGGAATGCGCGAGCAAGCAGGCTACCTTCCAAACCCCAATATCTTTATGGAAGCAGAAGATATTGCAGGTAGTGGGCAGTTTAGCGGTATCAGCGGCGCTGAGATCACTTACGGGGTATCGCAGCAAATCGAAATAGGTGGAAAACGTAGCAACCGTATGGCCGTGGCCGAGCAAGGATATGCCCTTAGCCAATTGGATACGGATATCGAGCAGTTTAACTTAGTGCGCGATGTGCATATTGCCTATGCCGATGCGGTTGCCGCGCAGGAGGCTTTGCGCCTTGCTCAGGAACGTAAGGAGCTGGCAGAGCAGCTATACAAGACGGTTAGAAAACGGGTGCAGGCCGCACGTGAGCCGGAAATCCAGCAGAGCAAAGCGAAGATTGGTGTCTCCACCGCCAGCTTCAACCTGACCCGCGCCGAGAGAGAATCACAGCATACCAAGCATGTGCTTTCCAGCCTATGGGCAGGCCATGATGATAGTTTTCACTTAGCGGACGCGCATTTCTATGAACTTAAAGCACCGCCCACCGAACATGAGGTGGAAACATTGCTGGATAAAACGCCGGATTTAAAACGCTGGGAGGTGGAATATCAGCGTCGCACAGCATTGGCGGAATTGGAAGAATCGAATGCCATTCCTGATCCCAACGTCACTGTCGGTGTGCGTGATTTGCGAGAGGACGACCAGCAAGCCTTCATGCTTGGACTATCCATACCCATCCCGGTATTTAACGCCAATCAGGGCAACATCACCAAAGCCCGGAGCGAGGCATCACAGGCCGAAAGCCAAGGTCGTCATGCGCAACTAACATTGCGTAACGAGATATTCCAATATCTTGAAGATTTAACCAACGCTTACGATCAGGCCGAAACACTCAAAGGTGACATTATTCCCTCCGCCGAAAAAGCCTTCCGGCTTTCCCGCGAAGGATATCAGGCAGGCAGCTTTCCTTATTTGGAAGTGCTGGATGCCCAGCGCACCCTTTTTGAAGTGAAGGAGCAATATGTTGAAGCACTTCGCGCTTATCATACTGCCAGCGCAAATGTGCAGCGGCTGACGACTACAGGAGAAAACAAATGAAAAACAATTATCTAATACTTCTTGCGATTATTCTAGTCGTAGCCGGAGGCATCAGCTACTACGCGACATCTGATCACGAAGATCATTCTCATGCGGAACATGGTGACGAACATGGCGATGAAGACCATGAGGAAGATGGAGAAAAAGAGCATGGCGAAGGCAGAACGGTCATTGATGACTCAGTGGCAGAAAAGGCTGGCATTCAAACCGCCAAAGCCCAAGCAGCAACACTATATGAGACCCTAACCCTCACCGGGCGTATTGTTACCAACCGCAACACTACAGCAGAAGTGGGCGCTCGTTTTTCCGGTATCGTTAAAAGCGTAAAAGTTAATTGGGGTGATACGGTCAGCAAAGGTCAAGCGTTGGCCTCCATTGAAGCCAATGATAGTTTGCGCAGCTACAATGTTACCTCTCCAGTTGATGGCGTCGTGCTAACGCGCAATACCAATATCGGCAATGTCGTAGGAGATACGCCGTTATTCACCATCGCCGATCTGTCGGAAGTGTGGGCTGAATTTCATGTTTTCCCGCGTGACCTTGGTAAGGTAAAAAAAGGCCAGTCGGTGCGGGTGCATACGATTGATGATGACCACAAAACCGAAGCGCCGATTACGCTGATCCTTCCCACCGCTGACCCACTCAGCCAAACGGTCACAGCCGTGGTATCCATAGCCAATTCGGAAAGCACATGGCGACCCGGTATGACCGTTGAAGGCGATGTATTGCTCAATCAGCATCCCGTAAGCCTTGCAGTTGCAGAAGATGCGATCCAGCAAATTGAAGAGAAAAATGTGGTCTTCGTAAAAGAAGGTAATGCTTACGAAGCTCGTCCGGTGACCGTTGGTAAACGCGATGGCGAGATGGTGGAAATTCTCTCCGGCCTAAAGGCGGGCGAGGAATATGTCAGCGTCGGCAGTTTTATCATCAAAGCAGATATCGGTAAATCCGAAGCCGAACATGACCATTAGGAGAGCAATATGTTAGAGAAAATTATTTACGCTTCCATACGCCACCGCTGGCTGGTCATGTTCATTGTGATCGGCTTAATGGCGCTTGGGGTTTATAATTTCAACCGCCTGTCGATTGATGCGGTGCCGGATATCACCAATGTGCAGGTGCAGATTAACACCGCTGCACCGGGCTATTCTCCCTTAGAGGTCGAGCAGCGCGTTACATTCCCCATTGAAACCGTATTGGCAGGCATCCCAAAGCTGGACTACACACGCTCGCTCTCGCGTTATGGCCTTAGCCAAGTGACGGTGGTGTTTGAAGATGGCACCGATATTTATTTTGCGCGGCAGCTCCTAAACGAGCGCCTATCACAAATCACAGGTGAAATCCCGGACGGGTTAGAGCCAATCATGGGGCCAATCGCCACCGGACTTGGTGAGATTTATATGTATGTCGTCCAAGCAAAGGAAGGCGCGGTTAAAGAAGATGGCACTGCCTATACGCCGATGGATTTGCTGACGATACAGGAATGGATCATCGAGCCGCAGCTGCGCAATCTCAAGGGTGTCATCGAGATTAACTCCATTGGTGGCTATGAAAAGCAATTCCATGTCATGCCTTATCCAGAGCGTTTGCTGGCTTATGGCCTGACCACCAGCGATGTGATGACCGCACTGGAGCGTAATAACGATAATGTTGGCGCAGGCTATATTGAGAAAAGCGGTGAACAATATCTGATCCGCATCCCCGGACAGGTCAAAGATATAGGCGATATTGAGCATATCATTGTCGCCAAGCGCGATGACCTAACCCTACGCATTAGTGATATTGCCGACGTCAAACTTGGCTCACCTTTAAGAACGGGTGCGGCAACGCAGCGCGGCGAGGAAGTGGTGCTCGGCACGGCAATGATGCTTATCGGTGAAAATAGCCGTGACGTGGCGAGCCGCGTGGCAGAAAAGCTGGAAGTCGTTAATGACAGCCTGCCCAAAGGAGTGATTGCCAAGCCAGTCTATGATCGCACCGCATTGGTGGATCGCACCATCTGGACGGTAGAAAAGAACCTCATGGAAGGCGCGTTGCTAGTGATTGTGGTGCTGTTTTTGCTGCTAGGTAATATCCGCGCTGCACTGATTACCGCCGCCGTGATTCCGATCTCCATGCTCATGACCATCACCGGGATGGTCGAGCGCGGTGTATCGGGCAACCTCATGAGTTTAGGGGCATTGGATTTTGGCCTTATTGTTGATGGCGCAGTGATCATCATTGAAAATTGTATCAGGCGTTTTGGTATGATGCAGCACCAGCTAGGGCGGCTGCTCACCAAAGAGGAACGGTTTAAGCTCACCGCCGAAGCGACAGCAGAGGTAATCAAGCCCAGCCTGTTTGGGGTGTTAATTATCACCGTAGTATATCTGCCGATCTTTGCACTTACAGGCATTGAAGGCAAGATGTTCCACCCGATGGCCTTTACCGTGGTCACCGCATTGCTGGCTGCATTAGTGTTGTCCATCACCTTCGTGCCAGCCGCTGTTGCACTGTTTGTCACCGGCAAGGTGGAGGAAAAAGAAAGCGCCATCATCCGTAAATCAAAGCAATGGTATGAGCCGATGCTAAAATGGAGTCTCGTGCATCCCAAACAGATTATCATCGGTGCCACCGTCTTGGTGCTGCTGAGTTTGGCAGTAGGTTCGCGCATGGGGGCGGAATTCATCCCCAGCCTTGATGAAGGCGATATCGCTTTCCATGCTATGCGTATTCCCGGCACTGGCCTTGAACAATCGGTGGAAATGCAAAAATCTGTCGAGAATATTGCCAGCCAGTTTCCGCAAGTGAAGGAAGTGTTTAGCAGGATTGGTACGCCAGAAGTGGCAACCGACCCGATGCCACCGAATGTGGCCGACACATTCTTAATCCTTAAACCTCGCAGTGAATGGCCTGATCCAAGCCAAACCAAGCAGGAATTCATTAAAGAACTGGAGGAAGCATTGCAGGCTGCGCCGGGGAATAATTACGAATTCACCCAGCCCATCCAGATGCGCTTTAACGAGCTAATTTCAGGTGTGCGGAGTGATCTGGCGGTAAAGGTCTATGGTGATGATCTCGACCAGCTTCTCAGCTCCGCTCAGGATGTTGCTGCTGTGCTAAGAACGGTCGATGGTGCCGTATCGGTAAAGGTTGAACAGGTAACCGGCTTGCCAGTGTTATCTATCCAACCTAACAGGGCTGCATTGGATCGCTACGGTTTGAATGTGTCCGATGTGCAAGATGTGGTGCAGGTGGCAATGGGTGGCAAAGAAGCAGGTCAGCTTTTTGAAGGCGACCGACGTTTTGATATTATCGTGCGTTTGCCAGAGCATTTGCGTACTGATATGGCCACGCTCCAGCGCTTGCCAGTGCCACTTAATCAAGCACATCAGGAAACAGGTGGTAACCAGCCGGACTATGTACCGCTAAAAGAAGTGGCAGATCTGGAGGTGATTTATGGCCCGAATCAAATTAGCCGCGAGCAGGCCAAGCGTCGTATTGTGGTCACCGCCAATGTACGCGGTCGTGATTTGGGCGGCTTCGTTGAAGATGTACAACAAGCTGTGCGTGACAAGGTTGATATCCCTCCCGGTTATTGGACGGAATATGGCGGCACATTTGAGCAGCTCATCTCTGCTAAACAGCGCCTGACTATCGTGGTGCCAGTAGCATTGCTGCTGATTTTCGGCTTGCTCTTTATGGCGTTTGGCTCAGGTCGCGCTGCCTTGCTGATCTTCTCCGGTGTGCCATTGGCCTTAACCGGAGGGATTGCCGCACTTTGGCTGCGAGATATCCCACTCTCGATTTCCGCAGGGGTTGGGTTTATTGCGCTGTCAGGGGTGGCGGTACTAAACGGCGTGGTGATGGTGTCGTTTCATCCGCGATCTGCGAGATCAAGGTATGAAGCTGGATGAGGCCATCATCGAAGGTGCACTTAACGCGCCTACGGCCCATCTTAATGACCGCATTGGTTGCCAGCCTTGGCTTTGTGCCAATGGCGCTTAAACACAGGCGCAGGCGCGGAAGTGCAGCGGCCACTAGCCACAGTGGTGATTGGCGGGATTATTTCCTCCACCGCGCTGACCTTGCTGGTGCTGCCAGCCTCTGTATCGCCTGTTTCACAAAAAAGAACGTAAAGAGGAGGCACTATGAGTTGTTGCGATAATGATGCTGGCGGCAATGTAGCCGATAGCAATTACCGGAAAATCCTTTGGATTATTTTGGCACTGAATGCCGGAATGTTTCTGGTGGAGGTGATCGCCAGCCTTTATTCCGGATCGGTAGCGTTGTTGGCCGATGCGGTGGATTTCTTTGCCGATGCCTTTAACTATGCCATCTCGCTCTATGTGCTGGATAAGGCATTGGCCACCCGCGCCAAAGCCTCGCTGATCAAAGGCGGCACGATGGGGTTATTTGGCCTGCTGGTCATCGGCAATAGCATCTACCGCGCCGCAACCGAGGCAGTGCCACAAGCCGAGGTAATGGGAGCTATCGGCCTGCTGGCATTGCTGGTTAATATTGCCAGCGCATGGATGCTTTACCGCTACCGCGAAGGCGATAGCAACCGCGAATCGGTGTGGATTTGCAGCCGCAATGATGCCATCGGCAATGTGCTGGTGATGCTCCGCAGCCGCTGCCGTAGCGTTCACCCAAAGCCACTGGCCGGATATTCATTGTCGCCTTTGTGATTGCCGCACTGTTTTTACGCAGCGCATGGCGCATTTATCGCTCGGCCATCAAAGAGCTAAAAGAAGCGAGGCAGTCATGACACGATTTGGCATCACCATCGCCGCGATTGCTTTGCTGCTGATACAGCTCACCCAGCAAGTGTTATTTGCCACCATTGCAGGCGCAAAAGCGCCAGTGCTGGTGACCCCATTTTTTAATCTGGTGACGGTATGGAATCCCGGCATCAGCTTTGGCATGCTGCAGAATATCCCAAACGGTCAGTGGATTCTCTCAGCTGTCGCCATGCTCATCGTAGCATGGCTATTCGTATGGTTAAGGAAGGTCGAACATCGCTCCACCGCTTTAGCGCTGGGGCTGATTATCGGCGGAGCCATTGGCAATATTATAGATAGGATACGGTTTTCCGCCGTGTTTGATTATCTGGATTTCCATGCCTCTGGCTACCACTGGCCTGCCTTTAACCTGTCCGACAGTTTTATCTTT
This sequence comes from uncultured Alphaproteobacteria bacterium, assembly GCA_963803575.1. Lineage (GTDB taxonomy): Bacteria > Pseudomonadota > Alphaproteobacteria > Rickettsiales > UBA998 > CAWDMW01. Next base: position 1,648,664 of record CAWDMW010000002.1, on the reverse strand, counting down.
ATCGGTGTGGCGCTGCTTTTATTCAGCACGCTCGGTGAAGCTAAAACGTCACCCCTTCAACAACCAACCAACTAAACAAACCAAGGAGAATACCATGAAGAAAATAACCAGCTTTTTAGCCCTCGCATTGCTTGCCATACCATTGGCGGTCTATGCCCAAACCAACAATGGGCAAAGCGGCTCAATGGGTAAGCAAATGCAAAATAGCGGCAATGCGCCGATGATGATGTGCTGTCCGATGTGTATGCAGATGATGAATGGCAATAACAGCGACATGTCTATGCAAAATTACATGAAATCGATGCGTCAGATGCACCAGAATATGGGCAATATGATGGATCAGATGCACAAGGATTGTAACGGCAATTATGATGATTGCCCTGCCATGCAGGAACATATGAAAGAAATGCAGCAAATGCACAAAGATATGGGCATGGGCGATATGCAGAATAACAAGTGGCACAACAAATGGATGGGTAATAGCCAATAAGGAGCAACATCATGGGACATTCACACGATCACGGCGCAGAAAATATGGGAGATGGTAAGCTGATCGCTGCCGTTGGTGTGAATGTCCTGCTTACCGCCGCGCAGGTGATTGGCGGGGTGCTTTCGGGCAGCTTGTCGCTGATTGCCGATGCGCTGCATAATTTGAGTGATGCCGCCTCGCTGGGTATTGCTTTATTTGCACGTAAAGATTGGGCGCAAACCTGCCGATGAGCATAAAACCTTTGGCTATAAACGCGCCGAAGTGATTGCCGCGCTTATCAATCTGACCACACTTGTTATTGTCGGGCTGTATCTGATTTACGAAGCATTATGGCGTTTTGCCGAGCCGCAAGAAATTGAAGGCTGGACGGTGGTGATTGTCGCAGGCATTGCGCTGGCAGTTGATATCGTCACCGCTGTGCTGACTTATGCCATGTCCAAAAACAGCATGAACATCAAAGCGGCGTTTTTGCACAACGTATCGGATGCACTGGCATCTATCGGCGTGATTATCGCCGGTACGCTGATCCTGCTTTATGGCTGGTATTGGGTGGATACGCTGCTCACCTTGGTGATCGCAGGATATGTGCTGTGGCAGGGATTTACCATGCTGCCCAAAACCATTCATTTATTGATGGAAGGAACGCCAGAGCATCTATCCATACAGGAAGTAATTGCAGCAATGGAAGCGATCGATGGCGTTTCCAACGTCCATCATGTTCATATCTGGCAGTTGGATGAACATCACAATGCGCTCGAAGCGCATGTAGTGCCAAACGATAATGAACCGGCGCATATAGAGAAAGTCAAAACCGCCCTTAAAGCCATGCTCTCAGAGCAATTTGATGTTGGGCATTCAACACTGGAATTTGAACATGCCCAGCTTTCAGATTGCGATGAGATGCAGGGTGGTGGATGAGTTACTTTACCTTTATCAGAACCTTTGTTGCTGTGTATCGTTGTGGCTCATATAACAAGGCAAGCAATCAGCTTGGATTGAGCCAACCCGCTATTTCCAAGCAAATAGCCGCGCTGGAGCAGCAGCTAAATAAAAAACTGTTTGAGCGCAATGGTCGCGGGGTGAAACCCACCATTGTTGCCGATGAGTTAGCCAGCTCATTATCGTATCATGTGGATTCTATCGAAGTGATCTTTAACCAATCCCGCACCGTTACCGATGATGTGGCGGGAACAATTCATATTGCTGGGCCGAAAGAATTTATCAATGCGAAGATGATTCCTGTATTCGCGTCACTCGCCACCCATGACATCAAAACCGTGCTGCAAGTGAATACACCGCAAAAGATGTTTAAGCTCATTTGCAATAATAGTTTGGATTTAGCAGTGACTGAGTATTTGAGTGATAAAAAGGATATCGGTTACCGCGTATTATATAATGATGATCTGGTGCTGGTTGCCTCACCCGCATGGGCTGACAAGCTCAATGGCGAGCCTGTTATTCCTCAAACCTTATCGCAGATACCGCTGCTGGTGTATGAGGAGGTATTCAATTATATCCACCAATATTATCTGGAAGTTTTTAATGAAGATAGCGTGAATCGTCCGATAATCACGGTGGAAGACCTGAGTATCATTCACGGCCTGCTTTGTGAAGGTACGGGTTATAGCGTCTTGCCAAAATATCTGGTCGCCGATGATTTGGCCTCTGGTAAACTGGTGCAACTACATCAGCCTGAAAAACCGCCACAGCACACGCTTTATCTATTATGGAACAAATTCAGTATGCGGAAATCCCGTAATCTTTTCACTCGCGAAGCGATTCTAAAGGCAGCAGAAAAATGGTGATATATGAGATATTTGATGACATTTTCGCATAAAATGGTAAACTATTAGCCTATGAAGCAATTTAAGAAAATCTGTATCATGCTGGTGATTGCCCTGTTTGCTATGCAAACCACGGCATCAGTCGCGCTTGCGGCTTGCAACTGCCCTGATATGCAGGAGCAGGCAATGCAGATGGATGATGCTTCTGGTGATATGCCATGCCACGGCATGGATAAAGCGGATGCTGAATCCGAACCATCATCTGACGATAACCAAATGGTGGATTGTGATAAATGCGGCTGCGGTCATTGCACGGTCACCACCACCGCTGCTTTGCCTAATCAACTATCTACTAATCAACTGATTGGCACTAATAAGGCTGCTTTACCTGCCAGCGATTTTATGAAGTCGCTGCACCCTTACGGTATCGACTACCCTCCCAAACGTATCTCCTAAGTTTTTCACGCCCGTAGTGTAACTGCTCTGCTGGGTGTTTTGCGCGTGACCATTTTAGTTTTTTGGCACGTCCGCATTTAACTTAATTGGAGATTTCTTATGAAATTATCATACGCGCCAGCATTGTGCCTAATGGCACTGATGGTGGCAAACACAGCCGAAGCGCGGCCAGTGTCTTATCCCGGCGGGGTGACGGTGATGCAAATGAACGATATGGATTCCAGCTCGTTGCATCTGCATTACTCGCCCACCGCAAAATATTCCATCGGTTATAAGGGGGAATATTTCAGGGATGAGGATTGGCAGTTCCACGGCGCACAGCTTAACTACTTAGTGAAACGCTGGAATAAACCTAGTGAGCAAGCCAACCTCTATCTTAAAGGTGGGCTGGGATTAGCCTATAGCGACTATCAATCATTTGATGGTGAAACCTCTGCTGCTGGTACGATTGGCATTGCTGCCGATTGGGAAACCCGCCGCTGGTTCACCTCATATGAAAATCGCTATGTCAATGCTGGCAATATCGATGAGTTTTTTAACCAAAAAGCTCGCATCGGTGTTGCCCCTTATATTGGCGATTATGGCGATCTTCACACATGGTTGATGCTGCAAGTCGATCACAACCCATCACAAGATGACGAAGTGACATTCACGCCGCTGGTGCGCTTGTTTAAAGGCGAATATCTCGCCGAGGCAGGTGTCAGTGACAAAGGCGATGTGCTGTTTAACTGGGTCATCCGTTTTTAATCAAATCAAACTTAAAGGAAAATATCATGAAAACATTATTATCAACACTTACTATTGTAACCTTACTCGCTGCTGCTCCTGCGTTTGCAGGGCATGATGGCTAATGAACCTGCTGCGCCGCATGACCATAGCCAGATGGATCACAGTAAAATGGATCATTCCGACCATGACGATATGGCACCGGCTGGTGAGGCAAAGCCTCTGAATGCTGAATGCGCCGATACCATCAATGTCAAAGTCGATGGGCTGGTCTGTGATTTCTGCGCTCGCGCTTTAGAAAAGGTATTCGGCAAACGCGATGATGTAGAGGGCATCAAAGTTGATCTGGATAATGGCAGTGTCGTTGTTGCCATGAAGCCGGGTCAAACCATTGACGATGCCACACTGACCGAAGCTGATTACCGATTCTGGCTATAATGTTCGTGCCATTGAGAGAGGATGCGATGAGTAATCCATCCAATCAAACATGGCTATCAACACTTAGCCTGTTTACCTCGGCTGGCACATTGGTGTGCTGCGCCCTCCCAGCGTTATTCGTAACGCTGGGAGCCGGTGCCGCACTTGCCGGTCTGGTATCCACCGCACCGTGGCTGATCGCGCTATCGAAATACAAGGCGTGGACGTTCGGGCTATCCGGCGCAATGATTTTGTTTGCAGGGTTCATGCGCTGGAAGGCCAGAAACGCACCATGCCCGATTGATGCCAAGCAAGCAGCAGCGTGTGGCAGGCTTCGTAAAGTCAGCGGCTGGATATATTGGGCATCTGTTGTGATATGGGCAATTGGCTTTTTCTTTGCCTTTATCGCGGTGGAAATATTTTACTAATTTCAAATAGATCATTTATTTTTTTAATAGATGAATGAAACATTTAAGGAGAAAACGATGAATAACTACAAACGCTTTTTAGCCATGATTACCACCTCTACCGTAGTGATGTTTGGCTTGATGTATCTTAATTCTTACGCGCTGGATCATGTGTTTTTCAGTGAAACACGCACCTATATGGCTCTGTATATGGGTGGGGCAATGGCAGTGGTGATGCTGCTATTCATGCTTGGCATGTATCAGGATAAAGGTAAAAACACCGCTATCTTTATCGGCGCAATCGCCGTGTTTGCAATCGGTGTATTTCTGGTGCGCTCACAAACCACCGTGCAGGATCAATCATGGATGAAAGCCATGATCCCGCATCACTCGATTGCCGTGCTAACCAGTGAACGTGCTGGCATTGATGATATGCGCGTAAAAGAATTAGCTAACGAAATCATCAAAGCCCAACGCCGTGAGATTAAGGAAATGAAGTGGCTGATTGATGACATTAAGAAAAACGGCAAAGCGACTACCGAAGCAGCCGCCGCAGAGCGTCCCGTGCCAAAATTTGAAGGAGAATTATAATGACAAAAACAGCAGAACTTTACCGCATGGTGACTGATGAGCATATTTGCCCATACGGTATTAAATCAAAAGCATTATTGAAACGCGAAGGCTACGAGGTGGAAGATCACCACCTCACCACACGGGAAGAAACTGATGCGTTCAAAGAAAAGCATGATGTCAAAACCACGCCGCAAACCTTCATTGATGGCAAGCGGATTGGCGGGCATGATGATCTGGTCGAGCATTTTGGCAAGACTACATTGAAGCAGGAAGGCACGACTTACCAGCCGATCATTGCCATCTTCGCCACCACATTTCTTATGGCGATTGCTACCACCTATGCCATTACTGGCGGCTTCGCGCTGATTAAGTTAATCGAGCTATTCATCGCCTTTAGCATGTGTGTGTTGGGAATCATGAAGCTGCGTGATCTGTTTTCCTTCACCAACCAGTTTTTAGGCTATGACCTGCTAGCACAGAAATGGGTGCGCTACGCCTACATTTACCCGTTTGTGGAAACCGGCGCAGGCATTTTGATGATTGCTGGTGCGCTCACATGGCTGGCAGCACCCGCTGCACTGTTTATTGGTACAGTTGGTGGCATCTCGGTGTTCAAAGCAGTATGGATCGACAAGCGCGACCTCAAATGCGCCTGCGTGGGCGGCGATAGCTCCGTGCCGCTTGGCTTCATATCCTTCACTGAAAACGTGATGATGGTCGGCATGGCTATTTGGATGCTAACCAAGGGGGCTATGTAATGGATAAAGAAATTAAAACCACCAGTGCATTACAGCCGCTGGACGTAAACCGCCGCCGCTTTATTCAAATGGCTGGCGCGGGGCTATTTGTGGCAGGGTTTAATGCAGCCTTGCCGTTGCCAGCATGGGCGAAGACTGCTGCGCTTGGTGTGAGGGAGCATGAAGCAAAAAGCCGTTATGATCTAAATATCGGTTATTCACCCATCACGATTGATGGACGCAAGGCGACTTCCACTGGCATTAACGGCACCGTGCCGGGACCACTCATCCGTATGCGCGAAGGTGACTTTGTGAATCTTAATGTCACCAACGGGCTGGATGCCGATAGCTCCATTCACTGGCATGGAATCATTCTCCCACCTGAAATGGATGGTGTGCCGGGATTAAGTTTTCGAGGTATCGCTCCGGGCGATACTTACCATTACAAATATCGCTTAGAGCAAGCGGGAACATACTGGTATCACAGCCATTCGCGCTTTCAGGAGCAGACCGGCACTTACGGACCACTTATTATCGACCCAAAAACGCCAGAGCCATTTAACTATGACCGTGAGCATGTGGTGATGCTGTCGGACTGGTCATTTGAAAACCCTGAAACCATCTTCCGCAACATCAACCTGAATGGGGATTACTACAATTTCCAAAAGCGCACCGTGTTCGATTACTTTGGTGATGTTTCTGATAAAGGCTTCAGCCCCGCTACGAAAGACTGGATGGCATGGGGCAGAATGCGAATGTCACCGGTGGATTTAGCGGATGTTACCGGCTCAACCTACACCTACCTCATGAATGGCAACTCGCCTGATATGAATTGGACGGGGATATTTAATCCGGGTGAAACAATACGCCTGCGCTTTATTAATGGCTCGGCCATGAGCAATTTTGATGTGCGTATTCCGGGCTTGGATATGACGGTGGTGATGGTCGATGGCAAAAAGGTAAAGCCAGTCAAATTCCATGAATTCCGTATTGGTGTTGCCGAAACCTATGATGTGCTGGTTACGCCACGCGCTGATAAAGCCTTCACCATATTTGCAGAATCAATGGATCGCAGCGGTTACGCACGAGGCACACTTGCGCCAGAGGCTGGTTTGTCTGCGGCAGTGCCTGCGCTTCGCAAGCGACCCGTACGAACGCTGGATAGCATTGGTATGGGCGGCATGGATGCCACATTCTTTGGGGGTGGTATGGATCACTCTAAAATGGGGCATGATATGAAGGGCATGGATCACAGCAAAATGAATCATGGTGATCCGAATGTGCCGGGACCAAAAGGACCAACACCCTTCAAGCCTGAAAAGGGAAAATCCAATGTAGCGATGGTCATTAATAATCCGAAAAACCTACTACATGAGCCGGGCATTGGGCTGGGGGATGATGGCTGGAAGGTGCTTACCTATAAAGACCTAAAATCCAACGAGCCACAGCCTTACAAAGATGCGGTGGATCGGGAGATGACCATCAACATCACCGCCAATATGGAACGCTATATGTTCTCGTTCGATGGCAAGAAATTCACCGAGCATGATGGACCCTATATGTTCCGGCATAACGAGCGGCTGCGCTTGTGGCTGGTCAATCATACGATGATGGAGCATCCGATTCACCTGCACGGCATGTGGATGCAGCTGGAAAATGGCGGCAGTAACGATGAAATTCCGTACAAGCACACCATACTGGTTAAGCCGGGAGAGAAATTGTCGGCAAAAATAACACCGATTGAAAAAGGCGACTGGGCGTTTCATTGCCATCTTTTATATCACATGGAAGGCGGCATGTTCCAAGTCATGCGGGTCGTATAGGGAGAAAATCATGAAAAAAACACTTTTAATACTACTGACCTTGTTGCCGTTCTCTGTTGCGGCTCAAGAAATGAATCATTCCGCTATGGGGCATGACATGGAAGGCATGGATCACTCTGGCATGAAAGAATCAGCCGGTGGCGTGGAATTTAGCAAGGAGATTAGCACCTATGGGCGGGATGCACATGGTCAGCCAATGCTAAAATATGGTGAAATCCCCATGCACGATAATGAGCTATTCTATACATTCCGTGCAGATCGCTTAGAGCAGCGTTTTCAGGATGGTGATGATGTAACGCTATGGGATACGGAGGCATGGATCGGCTATGATTACAATAAGCTCTATTTGCAAAGTGAGGGAGAATATAATACCGATAAGGGTGAATATGAATCCGCCGAAGTCGAGCTACTTTATAGCCGAAACGTATCTACTTTTTGGGATGTACAAGCCGGTTTTCGTCATGACTTTATCAATGGTGAAGATGACCGCAACTTTGCCGCACTCGGTGTGCAAGGGTTAGCACCATACTGGTTTGAAATTGATGCGACCTCCTATGTTAGTGATGAAGGTGATATATCAGCCATCGCCGAAGCAGAGTTTGATTTGATGCTTACCCAGCGGCTTATCTTACAACCACGCTTTGAAACGGAGTTAGCATTGCAGGATGTGCCGGAATATAATATCGGCTCTGGTATTAACTCCATCGAGCTAGGAGCGCGACTGCGGTATGAAATCAGCCGCAAATTCGCGCCCTATATCGGGGTGGAATGGGAGCAAAATTTAGGCTCAACTAAAAATATGCTAGAAGCAGCAGGTGAAGATACCAGTAAAACCGCTATCGTTGCCGGTGTGAAGCTGTGGTTTTAAGCTAAATAGAGTGCGGCCTCAGCTTTTCTACGGCGCATTAATCCGCGCAGCTTACGGCCACCCGCCCATACCCACCTGCGGAATTCACGCGGTACTGCATTATGTTCCTCGCGGTTGACTTTGCGGCGAAGGGTGGAGCGTTGGAGCGCACCAGAGCCGAGGTTGAAGGTGAAGGATACCAACGCATCAAACTGTCCATCGGTTAGCGGCACTTTGATAAGACGCAATACGGCTCGTTCAGCTGACCACACATCTTTTGCCAGCAATGCTTCGGCCGCTGCTTCGGTAATGCCATTAGCGTACATATTGCCTTCTTCCTTACGGATCAGGTGTCCGTAGCCGATGGTGGGGTAACCAGCAGCATCCAGATACACTTCTGGTTCGAACCCCTCAAATTGCTTGATTAGCTCCAGCCCTTCTTTTGTGATATGCCGCATCACGCAAACCACCTCCGTGCTTTTTCCATGCCACGAGAGCCGAACCAGTAAGACATGATTCCAGCAAAAATCGCGGAATCTTCTGCTTTCCATACTGCTGCTACCTGCTGCCATGTGTTAGCGTCATTAAGCCACGGCAACCCGCTGGATTGTATGGCTTGAAACTCTGCATATTTGAAAAGCACATAGGCAGCGAAAAACGCATAGGTAAGAATTGGGCGCACAGAACCGCGCAAGCTATCTACCCAATCAATGCCGATTGGCTTATCCAGTTTGTAGAGTGTTTTGCTCTCCGCAATATCGGCATGGACTCCGATTTCTTCTAGCCGTTGCTGGTGGCCTTGTGCTGCCTGTTCCATCTGCATTTGCAGAATTGCCAGCTCGTGTTTGCGGTCGGCCGCATCACGCCATAGTTTTAATAAATCAGGGAATGCCGAGCTTACAAAGCCCAACAAAGATGCAAGTAATGTCATCATGGTTTTCTCCGTTTGTTTTCAATGTTTTCAATGCGGGTTTTGAGACGCTCTTCCGTGCGATCCACACGGTCAATGATCGCGGCATCAGCTGAATCGGTATGCAACCGCATACGGTTCTCCATGCTTTCAGCTTCAATGCCGGTAAAACGATCCTGCGTGGAAATCGCTAGACTCTCTCGGTAACGGCGCACATTGCTTTTGATCTCGGCTAGATCAGTGGTGATATCGCCAATCTTGGTTTCAATAATCAAAATGCGATCATTCTGTAGAATGAGCGTATCCTTAATCTCACCCATTGTTTCCGGCATATCGCGGAAGATGAAGCCCAGCGCGATCACGATCATCGCAGGGAGTAGTAAACGTTCCCACCGCGCCCACGGCGATATCTTTTGCTTGGTTTTCTTATTCTCCTGCCAGATAAAGAAAAGCCCCGCGAGCTGGGCTAACGGGGCATATTTTTCAACAAGTTTTTTGATCTCATTATCAGGTGGTTCTTTCATGGTTTTCTCCTTTACCAATTCCATGGTCCGTGAGGTTTGATGTACTGGACGTTGATTCTCACCACGCCAGTTGAGAATGCACCGCTATCTGGCGTGAGCAACACCGGCGTATCGCTATAATAAGTTACGGGATGGTAGCTCATGCCGATATTGGTCGAATCCGCGCCCTTGCCAATGCCGTTACCATAGCGGGAGGTGTCACCTGATACGCCCACGCCGAAGGTGGTGACCGTGCCAGTGATGGCGGTGATTACGCGAGTATTGACTGCCAGAACCGAAGCGCGGTCAGGAATATCCGTGCTGGTTTCACTGTCGGTGCTTAGATCAACATCTTCCTGCCAGCTTTCTACACGCAGATATTCACCTGAATCTTTCATAATCAGGTTAAACGCCACCCACGTTGTGCCATTATAGGTCATACGGCTGTCGATATCTTCCACCACCGCATCCATCCATTTGAACGGTGTATAGAACACCCAGCCACCAGTGAGATACTGTGCCAGCTGGTTATCCTTGCCAGAAAAATCGCCACTGCCGCTAGTACCAACAATTACCACATCACCCACCGTGGGGCTAACTGGTGGCGCATTGGTAATTTCTGACACCACTGGCGTTACGAACGCATCGAGGCGGTTTAACCCGTCATTATGGGTAACTTCTTTTTGCGCCTGTCCAGTGACAATATACGGCAAGCCCAGCCTTCCGGTTGAGGACATAATACTCTCCTGATAAATTGGTTAAATTGTGGCTGTCGCCGCGTAGCCGCGACCAACCACTGCTGATAATTGATAAATCTTCACATCCACGCTGCTTTGCGTTGAGCCAAAATCTGTCGTTTGATCGGCCGCGCTATAGCTGGCGGTTGGGCTGGTCACTTCAAGCGTTCGCACCACATCCGAGCCATCGAGGATATCTACTTCATAGCGTTCTGATTCTTCACCCAGCGGAATATCAACACCATCACGCCATTCTGCATCCACACGGCTGCGACGTATCCAATTCAAAGTGAGGTTATCGCTACCATCACGATTACCTGTGATATGAACCGGCGCATAAGGCCGCAAATTACGCCCTGTGTAGGTAAAGGCTTCTTCCTCGGTAGTTGCTAACGTATTTCCTACACTTACCGCCTTGTAGTACAATTCTCGGCCAATCAGATTATTAGCAATAGCCGTGGTATATAGCGCGGGGCTAATTAGAACGAAGCGATCACCACTTTCATGGCCATCCATCGCCCATTCTGTACCTTGCCGCCCACGCAGCAGGCGAGTGAGCTTATAGGTGCTTTCACCAATCAGCTGGGCATTTTGGAATTGCACCAGCTCATCACCAATCAAAGCTGCATTTGCGCCATTTAGTACGGCCAGTTCATTAACGGATGCCAAGCTGCCGGAGGTAAGCACCACTTCAACTTCGTTGGCATCATCCCAGCTTTCAAATACGCCATCGGCAAGGTTTGTGCTGATTACGCCAAAAGTGGCTGCACCATCTAGGCCAGCCAACACATTGAACGTGTTGCCACCATCCTCACCACCATCATCGGAGCGATAAACCGCTGCGCCATTCCAGTTTGCACCATCGGCCGCAACGCCAACACGCAGCAATCCTTGATTTTGTACAGTATCTGTTGGCAATGGTGGCGCATCAATGAAACGTACCAGCGTATCTGGCACCAGCACCGGCGGCTGAATTGTTTTACTGGTTTCACCCGGAGGCGAATAAAAATCGTATGAGCTGATATCTTCAGCCACCGCACTCACTTTCATTACGCCGTTGGCTTCCATATCAGTTTTAAGCACACGCATTTCATGCGCCACGCCAGATACAGTGACGGTTAATACATCCGTTGGCTCAATCCGCACATATTCCGGTGGAAGCATAAGCTGAAAGCTCGTGCGCTCCTTCCATGTGCCATATAGCGTGATATCAGCCACTTGCTTGGCTTGGGTTGCACCCATGACAATTGGCAGATTCATACTTACCTGATCCACCGCCCGAACCACCTGCCGCTGCGAGGTTTGCGTTACAGGGTCATAATTAAATGGTCGATCTAAATAGGTAACATTTACTCGCTGAGGCAATTCAAGCTCCTGCGCGTAATTAATCTCTAAGATATCCTGTACCCCTTTTTTAGCGGTAGGAATCAGGTTATCTTCAGCAATCGATACTACTGACTCGCTGCCGCGTGGCACACATTTTAGCAGCCCATCACTCTCTACAATATCGAAGAAAAATGCAGAAGTGAGATAGTCCAGCGCATTACGCACATTAATCGGCCGGTCGAGGATAAACCCTTCCAGCGTATCAGTGAGGCGTGACACATCGTAATCACTGGCGGTAAGCCCAGCAGCTTGCAATAACTCACCCACCACCGCACCGAGCGTAGAATTACCCAGCTTGCCGTTGATCCAATGGCCGGTAGCCCATAAAATGCTATCAGACCACACGCCTTCTAAATCCGGCCAGAAGGAGAACGGCCGACCATCCCACGTCCAGATGAAACGGCGCGGCACTAACTCACTGTTACCAGCTTCTTGGCTGCGATCCTCTAAATACTCCAACGTGGCATTAAGTGCCTGCCGCTGCGCCTGAAAATCCACACGCCCTTTAGAGCCGCGAGGGAAAAAGCTCTCACTGGAAGTGGGGTCATAGAATACGTTCGGCTGGTTGGGGCAACCATCCACCGATGGAAAACCAAACTCGGTAAACCACACCGGTTTCATTTTGGCAGTCCATGCAGTGGTGTTGCTATCCGGATTGGTGTGGGTGTTTTTCCACCAATACTCTAAATTTTTCCAAGCAAAGGTTTCATCCCCGCTGTAGCTAGTCTGGCCTGTGCGAGCTACCGAATCGGTGTAATAGTAATCCCATCCTTCGCCTTTCTCCCAATATTCTTTGATTTTATCTTCATCAATTTGGCTTTGCGGAAGATCCGGCGTAAGTGGAAAATAGCTATCAATTCCCACAAAATCGATATTAGGTGAAGCCCATAGCGGATCGAGATTAAACCAGCCGCCAATGCTGTGATATTCGCTCCAGTCGGCGGCATAGGTTACTTTCACACCAGCACCCACCGCTGTTTTTACTGTGGCCGCTAGTGATACCAGCTGATTGACCGCCGGATAATTACCGGCCGTGTTGGTGTAGCCAGTCATGCCAATTAGCTCTGAGCCAATAACAATAGCATCAATCACATCTTTAAGTGCCGTGCCACCAACGCTTAGATTCGCGTAATGGGTGATAAACGCATTATAGCCATTGGTTTTGGTAAACCAGTTATTAGCATCCGTTACATTGGCAGGAGCAATGCGGCCGCGCCACGGCTTTGGCTCTGGTGTTATCGTATCTACGAACGGCATGGGATACAGCATCACTTTCAAGCCGCGATTCTGTAGCTCTTGGCATAGCTGCACCACCGTGTGATCAGATGGTGTGCCACCATAAGTCGGCGTTTCAGGATCAAAAAACAGCACTTTCTGTGCAGTAGCGCGTGAAAGCCCAGCCACCGACCAATCTTGCGGCAACACTCGCGTTGTGCCTTGGAATTCTACTTTAGGGATGATGGTGCAATCACCTGCATCCGTGCTAGTGGCAAACCACGAAACGACAATGGCAACCCATTCAAGATTCGGGAAGATATCCACCATCTGATCAATTGCTACGGTTACATCGGCCTTACCTTCGTAATTGTGCATATTGATAAATTGTTTATCGCCGGTTGGGGTAAACTGGCCGGTAAAGTCATCAACATAACCATCCTGCTTGGATTGAATATCCGTGCCATACACAAATTCACCAGCTCCAGGAATCATCACCACATCTTTGACCAAATCCTCCACCGCAGGCGTGAAACGAATGGCGCGGCGCACTTCAAACGTAAAATTAGGAATACGGTTGCCATATTCAGCCAGTGGAAAATCCTCAATCACCACATAGGCCATTCCACGATGCGCCGGTAATTTAGTGGCATCGATATATTTCGCCATAATATCATCCACGCCTTGGGCTTCATCCCCAATATGGACGTTATATTTTCCTTGGGCAGCAGACAGCACATCTTCGGTCAGCACTTTGCTATCAGCCCACACACGGATCACTTCATCCAGTGGTCCTTCGCAAATAGCAATCGCCAGCGTCACGAAATATTCATAAGAGATAGTGGTTTGGCTGGTCGTAGTTTTACCGCCACCACCGCCACCTTTACCACCACCAGAGCTGCTTTGTGTGGTGGTCTTTTCGGTTTTTACCTCTTTGATATCGGTTGACCAGATGACATTGCCTGCCAAACGCATTGTGCCATACACTTTGGGAATCATATTGCCATAGGTCGAGGTTTGCGCTCTTAAATCGGCAAGACGTGGTCCTTCCTGTGTTGGTAATTGCACCCGCTGTGTTTTTGGAAAAAAGGTGCTAGCGGCCATACTGCCGAGATTCGCGCCCAGCACTGCGCCGGATGGACCACCCAGTACAAAGCCAGCCGTTGCGCCAACAACAGGTAAAACAATATCAGCCATTTATGAAACCAGTTTATAAGTTCGGAAAGCGATACACATGCGTGAGCATCCGTATCCATGTATCAGTGAGTGGTTGTTCCACCACGCGGCCAGCACTTGAGTTGCAATGAATCAATCCAGCCCCACCGCTAGGGTATTCAGTAAGAAGCCCAACATGCTGCGGGTCTTTAAAAGTACGAAAGAGCAGTAAATCTGCTACTTGCATTTTATCGATCGGTACTTCTTTTAAGTGCTTGGAAATACTCCGCACCAGCCGCCCTTGCTCCGGATACATCGAGTAGTTAAATTCATCAGCTTCAGCTAATGATTTTCCGTTCTCATCCTTCATATTAAGTTCGTTGATTACGCCAATCACCAGCCCCAAACAATCTGCACCGCCATCACCACGACTAGATTTCTTCAGCCGCCCTTGATGATGATATTTTGTGCCAAGCCATGTCCGTGCTTGCGTGATTAATTCATCTTGTGTGATATCAGCCATTGCGATCCGTCTTATCTAAAGTTCCAGCAGTAGTGAGCAGCTTGTCCGTTCCCGGAACATCCGGCTCACCTCGAAAATTAATGATGTTGTTAAATTTGCTGTAGCAAGTTTCGCGGGTTTTATCGCAACCAGCAATGATATCGAATGTATCACCCACCTGTATTGATTTACCCATCGGTAAAGAAAGCCCAACGGTGGTGTCAGCAAATTCTTTTACCTCCATCTTGCGGCCATCATTATTGCCGCCCATCCATTCCACTTCGCCGCCGGTAAAATAGCCTGCTGCCTGATTCAAGGTGCTGGCCTTGAAATTTTGGTTGCTGGTTACTTCTGTAACGGTTGCCGATATAGTGAAGCTGGCGAGAGCTACCTTGCACCGGCCATCTCCAAGAATGGCGCGGCAGGAAGGCGAAAACACCTCACCAATGGTTTGCGATAGATGCTGCGTAAGGCCACGCACTTCAGCTTGGAAAAGCTGGCCGTTAATAGTCACCTCGCCAAGCCTCCCACGTTTTATAATCAGCTTGCCTTGGCTTAAATCTTCATAATTGAGAGCAAATATCTCAATTTCGGCATAGTCATATAGCCCAGCCAGCATATCTGATTCAGTGATTTTGCTTGGGTAAGTCTGCCCATCCACATCAAGGTTATCAACTGACATATTGGATTTGCTCTCCACCGTGGTGGGCGTAAATCCGGCAATCGAATCATAATCTACACTGTCATAGGTGATTTTCTCGTCATGATCGGTAAAGCCAAGCTCCGTACCATCGCTGCGGGTAATTTTCCAGCATGTGGCTAACGTAGTTAAACCACCGGCAAAATGCGATTCTAATTGTGGCGATATAACTCTCATACGCGCACCTCAATCAGCGGAATGCTATTCCAGTTGCCAGCATCGAAGCTATCCATAGAGATAGACATTTCATCGGTATCGAAGCGCACCGGCACATCAAATTCAAAATCCACCGTCAATGTTCCAGATAATGCCGTGGTGATGATGCCGGTAGCGGTATCTACGCTCCAGCCACTTACCTGCAAAACGCTATCTTCATAGAGTTTGATAGTGCCAGCCACCGGCTTGGTTATCTCGCGCTCCACAGCCACCGCACCGCTGCTATATTGCTTGACCATCTGGTAATCATTGCCACCCAGCGAAGTAAGGGGCTGGTTCTCGCCTTTGTAATCACTCCAATCTTTGAAGCGAAAACCCACCGCCTTACCACGCCGCGCACGGAAGAAGGAAATCAATGCTTGCCATTGGCTTTCTGTTTTAATACCTGAAGCCACATTATATTTAGCACGAGCCTGACTCCATTTGCTGTTGCGCTGCTCACGCCCCGATACGGTTGCCACCACATCAGTCAGATACATCGGACCACCAGTTGCGCCGTAAGAGATATCAGTCGGGAATTGTATTTCTATAAAATCAGTCATTATAGGTTTCTCCTTGCACGTTCGATTGAACGCGCCATGTCTGCGGCAATCTGCCCTTGGCTTTGTCTGAAGCCTTGTGCATCAGGTGTTTGAATATTCATGTTTACTGTCACCGGCGCAGGCATCATGCCGCCCGGAATGATATTCATGGGAGAATTACCAGAAAATGCTAGTTCTGGACCACGTTCACCCACCACGCCAAATTGACCACGTTTGAGTGTGCCACCATCGGCAAAGAATCCACCGAAGAAGCTGCTAATACCAGAAAACAAACTACCAGCACCGCCACCGCTGCCGCCGCCACCGAATAAGCCGGTGATTGAGCCAAATAACCCATCGATGATGCCGCCCTTGCCAGAAATGCCTAAATCCTTGAGCGCAAAATCAATTAATGCGCTGTTGAGATCGGATAAAAAGCTCTTGGCAAAATCACCAAAACTATCAAAACCACCTTCCATCGCGTTTAGCGAATCAGAAATAGAGCTTTCCATCGAGCTGCCTAAATTCTTGAATTTATCCTCAATGGTATCGCTGGTTTTCTCTGCCGCATCTTCTAGCGTTTCTTGCGCTTTTTCCATCGCACGGCCGAAGGTTTCCTGATTGATGTAGCCTTTCTCCAGCAGTTTATTCAGCAGCTCCATTTCTTTATTGTAACGCTCCAGCGGGGTGCGAGTATTACGGATTATGCGCTGTGCTTCACGCTGCAATTCGTTAAATTTCTGAGTGGACTTATTAACCTTATCCTGTGTTTCTGTAGGATTTGTTTTGCCGTCACCACCTTTATTTTCAAACAGGCTATCCAGCGATGCTTTCTTTTTCTGCTGTGCTTCAATAAAAGCATCAGCTGATTTAGTTAGCTCATTATCCAGCTCAACATTTTTCTCACGAGCCGTTTCCACCATTTCATCATAGGCTTGGCTCATGCTTTCGCCGAGTGCTTGTTGAAAGGCACGTTTAGTGTTCTCAAATGATACACCACCCAGCGGATCATCAAAGAAGGCAGCAATATCACGGCCAAAGGCTGCAAACCGTTCGCCTATATTATCAAAGAAGGCGGCAATAGCTCGCCCCATACCCACCAGCCGGGCAATAAAGCTATTCACGAATTGTTGCACACCAATCACCATGCCTTTGAAGCCCAGCTTCATAATTGGCACGGCTTTAGTAATTTGATCAGCCACCCATTTGATACTGTCGGCAATCATTTGCAGCAAATCTGTTAAACCGGCATCACCAATGGCCTTTACCAGCTTAGAGAAACCATCCATCATGTTCGACAAGGCAACATTGAGCGTATCGGCCTGCTCATCCATCGCACCGGCAAATTGCACGTCACCAATGCTTTTCAGATATCCTTCAATCTCATCGGCATTTTTTCCCACCGTGGTGCTGATGCCTTGAAAGGTGAAGGTAACCTGATCGCCTTGTGATTTGGATTTAATACCAAATTCTTTCAACCGTTCAAATTCGCCGGTGGCAGCATCGGCCACCGCTTCAATCATCTGATTGAGGCTTTTGCCCATAGCAGAGGCCGTATTACCATAGGAGGTGAGTGCTTCCTGCGAGGGTGTTAAGCCAAGGGCTTTCAGCTTGATAAACGCATCTGTGACTTCCTCCAGCTGAAAGGGCGTGGTCGATGCAAATTCCTGAATAAAGCCAAACGCGACTGCTGCATTGTCTGCAGAGCCGGTAACAGTACGCAAGCTCGCTTCCAGCTTTTCAAACTTGGTAATGGTATCAACAATCTGCTTACCAACAAATACGGTTGCCATCAAACCGCCGAGTTTAGACAAGCCACGCCCCAATTTGGCAAAGCGGCCTTCCATCTTCTGCACATTTGTGTTGATCTGGGAAAACGCTTTTTGCGTTTTATTGATCGCACGAATAGTGAATTTTGCCTCAGCGAATCTTGGCATTGTTTTTACTCATTTGTTCTTGTTGGATTTCAAAATAAGCGACCCATTCCGTGAATTGCCGGGTGGACATGGCTTCAATTTCAGCCAATGGCCTACCTAACCGGCAAGCCAGCGTTAGCTGGAGGTATCGGTATGGGTCGCGCCGGAGTTTCCCTTCGTTTCCTCAATATCGCCGAAGAAATGCTGTTCAATTTGTTCAGCAATACGAGTAACTACGCGGTAATCTGCTTGATTCAGCAGCTTGTCTTTATCGGTGACACTAAAGAGCCGTTTGCCATTTTTATCCTTGGCTTTAACGAGGATAATATTGGCTGCTTGCTCGATGTTGCTAGCTTTTTTGCTAGCAATTTTCTGCATCATATTCACGTCTGCCATCGTCATCGGCATACAATGAATTTCTAGCGGTTCACCATCTTTGCCCCATTCCGGCACGGCAATAATCAGCCTTTCTTGCGCCGCGTAATGAGAAGTAGCATTATCAATAACACTCATAATTCCTCCTTAAGCTACGGTTGAAGTGGTTAATGCACCGGTGCCGGTGTAGGTAAATGAGGCTTCCACAATGCCATCGAATGACGCGCTATATGAAATGCCGGTAATAATGACATCACCCGTCCAATAGGTATCTCCACTATCATCACCTTCGGGATACATATTGAGCGTGACCGTGCCACCAACCGCCAATGCGCCCTGACCATCGGTATCGGTTTCATCCCAAAACCCCTCAAAATTGCCTGACCAGCTTTTGATTGTGGCTTGGTTTTTACGCCATGAAGTGCCGATAATTGATGTGTCCACGGTATCGCTGTTGACCTCCAGCGACCATGATTTGATTTCTGCGACTTGGTCTGATCCGATAAAGACCTTACCCTCGCTGCCTGCATGTGTTGCCATGATGGTTTCTCCTGTTGGTTAGATTATTTTGGATAAAAAAAGGGCGACCCCGAAAATCAGGATCGCCCAACATGCGCCACGCTAAATCGGGAGGCTTTAAGTTAGCGTTTGTGGTGCATTCTCTTTGACTGAATAGAGCGTAGAAAACGTAAGTATGGCAATTGCCACCGGCTTCTCGCCTTCGTCATATAATTGCGTATCAGTGGTTTCCAGCGCGATATCCTTCACCAAACCACCAAGGGTGGGATCAACTGCAATTTGCTGCTCAATTTCGAGTGCCAAGTCATCTGTAGCTTCATCCACTTTGCCACTGGCTTTCACATAGGCTTCTACCGATAGCATTAACTCACGCTGTTGTGTGCGCGGCCGTGACATCGATTGATCGCCCACCACTTCTTGTTTAGTATAAACCAGCAAAGCCGGTAATTTTGGCTCTTGCAGTGCATAAACCCGCGCTTCATAGACGCGGCTTCCAGCACCAGTATTATTTTTAAGTAAAGCAACCACCGCTTGGCGTATTTGCGTTCGTGCATGGCTCATGGAATCTCCTTTCTATTGCCCCGCTGCGCTTTTGCCCGTGGCAAAATGCTCACATGGGCTACCGCTTTACGGGTTCATGACTGTTCCAGCATAATTTCTGTAATGCCTTCATTGTCAGAGCGCACGGCCGCTGCCGTATAGTCTTTTCCATCGATGCTGAATTGATCACCTTCGGCAATCTCTGGCACATCGATGCCTCGCACTGATAATATTGGGCTATTGATAATAACATCCACGCTCTCACCGCCGGTAATCTCTGAATAAGATTGCAGCATACCGGCCACCGTGCGTGGGCTTCTACCATCGGGCGTGTAAGTGATTGTGCGCCCATCCAGCGTTTGCAGGAGCGTAAGATCACGCCCCTGCATGTCCTCAATGAACGCCATCAGTTTATAATCCTACATTTAATAGAATTTTTACCGTAGAGTCGCCGGAAGCTGCGGCCGCTGCCGCTACACCAACCAGCGTATTGCCGGAAGCCGTAGTGGTTAGGTTGCTATTGGAGCTATTCCAATAGAGCTTCGCACCTTGGGTGACTGCGCCACTGGCTTTTGCCACACTGAATACACCAGAGATGCACACCGCGCCGGTTTTGCCATCAGCAATGGCAGTTTTAGCGACACCACCAAGGATGCCAACCACCACAAATTCACCGGACGCAACATCTGCGCCCGATGCCGTATAATCGAGGGTTTTACCCTCTTGAACAAAGTTAGTAGCCATGAGTTTTTCTCCTTTAATTTAGGCATTAAAAAAGCGGCACTAAGGCCGCTTCAGGTTGAGTTTTACCAGCGATTAAGAGCCAGCGTTTTTATACAAAGTACGGAATTCCAACGGTGCTGCCGCTGCATCGATACGCACTTTGTATTCTACGCCATCGACTGTCCAGCCATCCTGCTGATCAAGGAATGGTGCCGCAACGCCATCCAAATAGCCCACCTCGATGGTATCAAAAGTGCTAGGATCAGCCAGCAGATACCATGCAGTAGTGGAATCCTCATCAAGCCGCGCATCCACCACCACTTCCGCTGCATTACGCACCGGATTTGGTTTCTTGCTATTGGCTTGTGATGGATCTGTTTCAGATGCCATTAACACCCGCGCCGTGTCTTCCAATGCCGCAGGCACAAGGAAAAAGGATGGACGGATATTAAGCGTAGCAGCCCCATCTTTCTGAGTACGCATCGCTGTGCGGCCAGCCCCCACCGTAGTGGCAGTTGGCGCAGCACCAGAGCCAGCAAGGTTTTTATGGCTGGAATGGAATAATGCCGTACCATCGCTCATGGTTGGGTTGCTGGTAATCACATTAAATACCAGATCACCCACGGTGCGAGCAGCAGCACGTCCCATTTTACGCGGAATCTCCACAAAGGCTGTCAGATCATCATTAATGATTGCCTGACGAGTGATGGAGAACAGCTTGCCATAGGTTGCCAGCTGGATAGACTCCGAACGCTCACCAATGGTGCCGTGCTTGTATTCACCACCTTCTTTAACCTCATCCAGCGTTTCAAACACACCAAGCCCAACACGGCTATGCTGTTTGAAATCCGATAGGTTGCCGGTGCGGGTAAAGCGTTGGAATACTTCCTCTGCTTCTTCATACCCGCGCAAAATGGCTTTACGCGCATTATTTTCCAGCAGCTTGGGGAAGTCACTGGATGAATGGGTGAAAGCACGGCCAACCAGCTCACGTTTATCAAGCCGTTCGGTGCGTACACCACGCAATTCAAGCGATTTACGCGCTAATTCCATCAGCGTGTAACCACATAAATCACTTGGATCAGCATCTTTTTCAGCTAATCCAGCGCGAAAGGCAATGGCATCTTCGGCGGCACGAGAGAATTTCTCAGCATCCGTTTCACCCATTTCAATGCGAGGGCTACTGGCAGCGGGTTCTTCACCACGGCCGATAGCTTCTAACAGCAATTTACGCGCTTCGTTGATATCCACGCTTGGATCATCAAGGCATTGGTCACGCTCTTTACTGAATTCATCATGGCCGGTAAACAGCTCGCGGATTTCACTGCGACGCTCTTTTTCAGCCTCCAAGGTTTCTGTCCGTACCTGATTGGTATCAACAGAATTGTTTTGTGCCGGTTCGCTTTCTTCACGTTCCGGGGTTTTTACCACTTTCTCTGGCATAGTTTGGTTCTCCTTTTGGGTTGAGTTAAGTTGGGGTTGGGAATTGAGGCTGCGCTCGGTATGAGCATCATCCTCGGCACTCCGACCAACCCCAACAGTGGGATCAGCGGGAATATCGACCAGTGAAATCTCCATCGGTGTCCAGCTGACCACCCGATAGAGGTCTGGTTTATCTTTGTTTTCTTCTTGCAGCTTTCGCTCATTGATACGGTAAGCCACTGACACGTTACGCAAAATGCCATCGCGCACATCCTGCCAAATGCCTTCTACTTCATCGCGCTTGGATAGCCGCACTTCAGCGTAGCCACGGCCATTCTCAATCCATGCACGTTCCACCACACCAATGCGGCTTTGAGCATTTCGGCGGTCATGATTGTAAAGTAGCGGAGCAGAATTATTGAGCCGTTCCATATCCACTTCACGCTTTTCATGGCCAAGCACTTCTACCCACGCATCACTGAAAAAGCTCTGGCGGGTGACAGGTTCTTCCGAAGAAAAAGAAAGCCGCACAAGGCGGCTATCATTATCAACTATCGATTCGCGGGTGAGGTCAATCGTCCGTGTTAGTATCTCCGGATTCATCCGGCTGTGCGTTTCCGTTTCCGGCTTCGCTTCCTTCTTTGCTTTCTGAGGCATCGCTATCTCCTTTGGTTTCGTTAGTGGTTTTTGAATTGACGTTGGTGGAGAAAATTATCCCGGCATCATCTTCTTCCTCACGTTCCAGCTTGATTTGCTCGAATGTGTCTTGAGGATTGCCGCCACGCTCGCGGATAACCTGAGCGCGTGATTTAAAGCCAGCAGCAACCGATTTCTCCTCGGCGGTTACTTCTTTTTGCGGATCAATCCACGGCATCACTGGTCCTTGGAATCCAGCTTTTTTCAAGGTGCGCGGATTTAGTTTGGTTTTTGGTAGCTCCAGCTGGCCGGAGAGGATTGCCATATCAACAAACCGTTCCCATACCGGCCGGACGCAACGCTCAATGAAATACTCGCGTAGCACGGCGTAATGGACGGATTGCTCCACCAGCTCCTGCCGCTGCGCTGAATAGGTGCCGTTATAATCTTTCGATATCGAAGAAAAGCTAGTGCTTGTACCAGCAGCAATAGCTCTCATTTGGCTATTACGGAATTGCTCCAGCATGGTGTTTGGCCGATTGCTATCAATCATGCCAACTTCTTCGCCCGGAAGCAGGTTATCGAAAATCATTCCGGGCTGCATTTTCATAAGCCGGTTGCCGGTATCATCTACTTGCACACCGCTAGTCGGACCATCGAGGCTTTTGCGAATATAGGCACAAATGCTGGCAGCTACTTTCGCTGCTAATCGCTCTGATACCTCATAATCTTTGATATCCTCCAGCCGCGTAAGCACATTGGCAAAAACCGAAACGCCGCGTGTTTGGCTAATGCGCTTGGTGATTTTCAAGTGCATGACTTTATCAGCATCTATGCGTTTGGTATCTTGCCTCAGCACCAGCGTATGTGGATTGCCCGGATGTTCTTTATACAGGTAATAAGCGCGGGGCTTGCGCCATGCGTTTTTCTCTACTCCGTGGATAATGCCTTTTTTATGATCATTTAGCTCAAACGGTAAAAAATCAGCTTCAATTAATTCCAGCGAATATGGCACGATTGTGCCGTGGTCTATGGTGCGTGATAATCCTTCCACATGCTTCAGCAGCACTTCACCATCACGAAACCAATGCCGTGCAACAATCCGCAGCAAATGATTCCAATGGCATTCCCACGTCACTTCTGGATATCGAATCCATTCTTCCCATAGTTCCAGCAGCTGATCATTAATCGGCTTGGCCAACTCACCATTTTTGAATTTCACTTGCGGCTCAACGGTAATACCTCGGCCAACCACATTATTAACAAGGCAATCCAGCACACCTCCGGCAAGGTCATGGTTCTCATCCAAATGCCGTGCTTGAAGGCGTAGTGATTCGCCAGCACGTTCAATAATGGCATCACCACTACCAGCATCAGTTTTACGCTTGCGGAGACGAGAGGGTTGCGCTGCTTCATAGGCACGTTGCACCTCAAGCACTTTTCGTGCTGTTTGCCTACGGACTGCCGCTTCCGGCGATACCGCTTCAATTGCTTTATCTAAGATATTAACCATCGCTGAAATCCGCCAATGCTGCTTGTTGATTTTGTTGAATTGTTTGCTCAAATGCCGATACGCGGCGTTCCCAATAAAGAATCTGCTCGCGTATTTCCTTCACATTCGCCATCGTCAAACTACGACCATTCATGGTGTAGCTTTGCCCCTTGGCAACTGCTAGGTCAGCGGCTATCCACGCATCTAGCGCGGTTTGCGCTTGTGATAATGTTAATGCCATCATGATCTCCTAACTAAAATTCCAATCTTCATAGCCCATCCATTCATTGGCTTTGGGTTCGGCTTGCGTTTCTTCTTTTTGATTCAATTTCTCGCGTTCCTGGTCTTTTGCCAGCGCATCAAGATTTGGATTCAGAATATGAAGGGCTGTTAAGCCATACACCCTGCAATCCAGTGCTTCATTGCGCCTGCCTTTAGCCAGCACCCATATCCGTGTTGGGTGGCCGTTAATAAATTTGGTCTGAATACGCTCGGCGGTCAGCTGCTTGAAATACTCCTCCGGGTAATCCGAAGGAAAATGACAATAACCGGCTCCCGGCTGGTGAATCTTCAGCCGCGAATAAATCATCTGCTTGGCTGTATCTGTCCCAATAGAGAACAGTTTCACCCGCAGTTTATTCGCTTTGCTGAATTTGCTTACCAGCGGTTTGCCAACCTGTGATGCACCCTTTATCGCGTAAATGCGGCGATATTCCCGCGCTTTGCAGTATTCATAAACTTTCTGTGTGAAGTGACCGCCCGTATCTACACAAGCAGCCCCCACCGATAACGTGCGGCCATCAACCGTTTTTATCGTTTGGCCAAGTACAGCATCTAAATCTTCCCACAGCTTTGGTTGCGCCGGATCACCATGCAACACATGATATTGCAACGACCAGCTTTCCTGACCAATGCCCCAGCCAATAACTTCAGCTTCTAACCGATCATCTTGCACATCGACACCGGCCGTAATCACCACCACTTCTTCAGGTGCGATTCTGCCCCAGTTCTCTTTGCGTTTGAGTAGGCCGGATGGATCAATGCCTTCGGTTGCTTCTTTCCATGTTTCACCGAGCGAGGTATTAACCCAAACTTTGAGCGTTTCCGGCAGGCGTTTGGCTTTGAGAAAATTCTCCACCATTTCACTCCAGCGCACCCACGGGCTGTATAGCTCTGATATGTGAAAACCAATTACGCCGTTAAATGCCGCTTCTGCCACCCATTCACCGTGGGTAAGCATCCACGGCTTCTGTGCATCCGTAAGCCGTTCCTTGCAGTTCTCGCATTCGTAGCAAGTGGTTTCCGGCTTGCCTTTCTCAAACTTTATTTGCTGCCAGCTCAGTACCTGTGTTGCATCGCAAGCAGGGCATGGCACATAATATTTGCGCTGATCACTTTGCTGATATCGCGCTTCAATTTTGCTTTCATCTTCCACCGTGGGTGTGCTGGCCGATACCAGCAGGCGATTCCAAAAGGTGGTTGTCCGTTTTTGAGCCAATGAACCCGGATCACCCTCGCTACCGGCCGATACTGGATAACGATCTTCCTCATCCAACAGCACAATCCGTATAGGGCGGCTTGCCAATGATGATGGGCTATTAGCACCAGCCATCGTTAGATGACCGCCAGTAAACTTTTTATGCAGCAGCGTATTATCGCTATTGCGGGTTTTTGCATCCCGGAATAAGCCGGTAAGCGCATCCGTATCGCGTATCATTGGCGCAAGCCGGTCTTTACTCCATGCTTCGGCCATATCCAGTGTGGGTTGGATGAATAGAATGGGTGCCGGGTCTTGATGCACGAAATACCCAAGAATGTTATTCAGGATTTCCGTTTTGCCAATCTGTGCCGAGGTCATAAACACCACCTCTCGCACACCCACCTCATTTACCGCATCCATCATACCGCGCTGGTATGGTGCGCGGTCAGTCCTCCACCTTCCGGGTTCTGCGCTTGCTTCCGGGCTCAGTTTTCGATGCTGGTCTGCCCACTGGCTTACGTTTAGCTCTGGCGGGGGTGTCCACACTTTTCTTACTTTTTTCTTTAGCTGGCTGTACCTCTGTGTTGTCGTCTGCGAGTTCACTTAACGCCTCATAGATGGTTCGTTTCAGAAACCTTTCGATTTCTGTTGGGTTTTCTAATGCGGCGATTTCAAAGGCGGTTTTGCTTGGCAAGGCCAATAGCTTCATCCGGCAGGCCGCAACCTGTTTCATCCAGTCAGCTTCCACGATATCCAGCAGCACCAGCTGATTACGCATGGTCGCTACTTCTATTTCAGTTTTATCAGCTTGCGCTTTAATTAGCCGCGCTCGTTCTCGGTAAGTGTCACTAGGTGTTTCACCCGTTCCATAAGCTCTTTCTTGCAGGTAATGCACATACTTCTGTACGCAGCGTATCAGGTCATATTTACCCTTTTCGGGCTTGGGGATAATGCCATCCCGCGCCAGCTGCTGCACCCGCCGTTCGGTCAGGTTCAAAAACTTGGCAATGACTGTAACTTTGTGAAGAATTTGCATTTAGGTTTCCTGTCATGACGTGATGATCCACCCCGCAAATTCTCCAAACCGAAACCATTCCTGTGCATCTTCTCCGAGTATAGAAGGGTCAAGTGGACGCTGTACCCCGCCGAGTGATAATTCTTTGGCAATAATATGCTCTGGCAACACTCCGGCGGCTACTTTGCCTGCCAGCGTCAATCGCCAAAGCACGGTAGCCTGATAGCCGGTTGCTGCCTCGCATTTATCAACAATGACAATTGCGCCACCGGGTTTAAGTGATTTTCTCAAACTGGCCACAAATGCCGGTCTTTCATGCACTGGCATAAACATCATGACTAAGTGGCAAATGGCCACATCAAATGGCTCATAAGGAAAATGACAAGCATCCACCTGCATCAGATTTTCCTTGCCGGGACCAGTATACTTAGCGCACATCTCTGCACTCGGCTCAATGGGTATCAGCCGTGCATGACGCTGCTTTAACGCTGGCTCAAGTGCTTTACCGATATTGCCGGTGGATGCGCCGATATCATATACCAAACCGTTTTGCGGTATGTAATGCCGAGCAATATGCGTCACCGCGCCGGTTACCAAATCATACCACGGCAACTGTTCTCTTACATGCTGGTTAAAACTACTGGCGACACTGGCGTTCTCAAACGTCCATTCCTTGGGAATGTCTAAGGTGTCGGTAGTGTTTTCCATTCTTCATTCTCACATACTTTGATTGACGGTATGCCGTACTCGGCATACATCGCTTGCGTTCGCGGGTTGCTTTCAATTGCCAGATATTGCTTGCCGTTCTCACCATGTGCTGGGAAAACCAGCTCCTGAAGCATGATCCGCTTTGCAATGTGTGGCGGTTTGAAATAGCGATTGAAATGCGCTTCCTGTGGAATCCAACCGGTTTTGAAGTATAAGCTATCCAGCGTAGCTTGTTTGTGCTTCTCCGGCCGCGCTGTCATCATAATAGTATGATAGGGCGCAACCAGACTCGCTAACCATTCGCGGTAAATCTCATGCTGTATTTGCAAGGCGAAGGGTTTATGTTTTTCACGGCTATTGGCAACCAACGTATAATTTAAATCCAGTAATATGATCATAGCGTTATTCCCAACCGGTTAGAAAAGGCCAGTTTTGCTTGGCTAACCAACTCCATCCGGCTGCCATCAGGATAAGGTAAATCGAACTCAAATTCGAGAGCTGCTTTCAGCTTTTTAGGGCTTATTTTCTTGGGTTTAGCACAAATGGCTTGCACGTTACTGTTGCTTTCATTCACCTTCACAATATCGAAGAACTCTTTGAATAATTCGTAAAATTCGCGCTGCGAATGATACTTCTGAACCTTTGGTGAAGTGGCAATATCACCCAGCGTAATCCCATCTTCATAATCAAGCTGAAATAGCACTCCTTTCGATTGCCTCTCATTGAGTGAATGATAGCCATTCAGCTGCTTGATATTGATATGGTTATTGGCTGATGCTACCGCGTAAAGTCGTGTATTGTCATCCGCCAGAGCCGCGCAGATGCAGGCAATATGCTCGCGGTCTTTACGAAATGGCACACTGTTCAACACGCTAGAAATGAAAATCGATGTGTAGCGCAGCTGCTGCGTTCCTATCGCTTCTAAGAATTCTTCAGTTAGAGCAACACTGGCCTTTTTGTTTATGTCATTGCCATCAGTCACCCGATACGGCTCAAATGGTGTGACGGTAATTCCTAATCCGCGAAGGATGCGTGTTTCATGCAAATGACCAGCACCAAAATCTAATACGCAGCGACCATGTTTTTTAATCCAGCGATCACGGTTTTTCGCTTCCGCTACATCAAAGCTCTTAGATGTAGCATCACCGGCCACCGCAAAGATGAAACCACGCCCAAGATTGTTGCGTATCTGGTGCAACCGTCGGAATGAATTATGGCGCAATAGATCCTCGTAACGATGGTGGATATCAAAATCCATCGAAAGGTAATTGAGCATGGCCTCAGCCAGCTTGCCTTCCGCATCCGATACAAACACCACCGGAATCTCTGTTTTGCCTAATTCAGCATAATGCTGCAAGCGGCCAATGCCATTAACCACACGGTAATCCCGCGTAGCCACGATTGGCATGGAGAGGCCACGGCGTTTTAGTGTTTTGGCAAGATTCAGCGCGTAGTTTTTCCAACGCCGTTGGTTGGCTTTTAAAAACGGCTCAATCGCATGATTCTTTACATCCATGCAAGGATAGAAAGCATCGCTATCCGGCTCTTTGTCTGGCACGTTCTCTGCCAGCTTCAACACATCAGCAGCTTTTAATTGTTCATTGATCTTGGCTACGGTGTCACTCTGGCCAAGGTCATTTGTAGCGCGGTTAAATACCACGTTCACGCCTTTACGTTCGGTTAAATCCATCGCCTTGGTGGTAAACACCGGCACTTTGCTTGCACCCATCCGGCAGGCTACATGATGACGTTGGTGGCCGGAGATAATTTCTCCATCCGGCGTAGCATATAGTGGCAGCAAGAAGCCCAACTTACGCAATGATAGCTCAATCAAATCTAACCGCTTCGGATCAGCCACCCGTGGGTTGTACGTTGAAGGCTCAATATCTGTGACATTTATCAGTTTCATAATCCGAGCCTGCGTTGTAATTCAGCGATGACTTCTTTTTTCTCGAAGCCAACTTCCTGTTTGAGTTTTTCAATCCAATCGAGATATTGCTCGCGCTCGATGGTGAAGCTGTAAGAGGCTATTCGGGCAGTGGTGTCCGCTTCTTCAATCTCATTTTCACCATCTTCACTGAAACCATCATCCAGCAGATCATCCACCGATGATTTAATCTCCTTCAGTTCTTCAGCATTGAAGCCAAGTAGCTCAGCATCAAATTCAGCATCATCCAGTTCGGTGATTTCTAACTGTAGCAGGGCTTTATCCCATTCTGATTCCTCACCAACACGATTATCAGTAATGCGATACGCCTTGATTTGCTCCGGCGTTAATTCAGTGGCGATATGGATTGGCACTTTCTTCAAGCCCAACTGCTTGGCCGCTTCAAAGCGCACATGACCAGCCACAATCACTTTTTCTGCATCGGTGACTATTGGCTGGCGGAAGCCAAACTCCTTGATCGAAGCGGCTACCTTTTCAACCGCATGTGTATTGATGCGAGGATTCCGCGCATACGGAATAACCTCTTTAATTGGCACTAATTCTACTTTCATAGCTCATCCATTTCGTTTTTAAGTTTCTGTAAGTTATTGATATTGTTAGTGAACCCACCCAAAAAAACGAAACGAAACCGACTTCTTGGATTTGGCGCTAGAAAACTCCCGCGCTCGCTGCGTACCCGTAAGGGGTCGGGTTGGAAGGACCCGCTTATACATTCTTGCTCAACCAGTTGATTTACAACAGAAAACACCGTTGATTGCCACTTGCAGGCTGTTATCCTTTGAAGGCTTAACCCTAACCAAAAGAGGTAAAACCGATGGAAAACACACAAATAAGCAACGAAACCGACAACCATGCCGCACAAATCAGCATGATTGCCGCACTCAATGACCGCTTACGCCAAACTTATTGGGGCGGCAAAGTAATGACCACCAGCGGTGTGAGCGCACTGCCGGATGAAATACAAATACAAGTCTTCCGCGCCGTATCAGAGTTCGATACATTCACCGAAGAAAATGATCCACATGGTGAGCATGACTTCGGTAAAGTGGAAGTGGCAGGCCACTCCTTCTTCTGGAAGATTGATTATTACGATAACCGCATGGAATGTGGATCAGAAGACCCAACCAATCCTGATGTGACCACCCGCGTATTAACCATCATGCTCACCGGCGAGTATTAAACCCGCATCTTTGAGATATAAAACTTAAGATTCTGCATAAACTCTTTAGGCAGTCGCTCTTTTACTTTCCTCTCCATGATCCGTTCATTCTCCCGCTGCTTGAATAGCTGCATGATGCCCGGTCCGAATAGCTGTTTTACCGGCAACCGCTTTCCACTCTTACGCATATAGACCGTGGTTTTCTTAGAGCCTTTCCTCTGTGGTGCGATAAAAGCACCGCGATAGGTGCGGGTTTTACCCCATGCCTTTGCTTTCACAAGGCCGCGTTTACCACCGGGCTGTTGAGTCGGCTTTTTCGAACCAACCACAAACTCGATCAGAGGCAGAGGCTTTGCCTTGGCAATTAAATCCACCCATAGCTGTTTGTAAGTAGCGCGATCTGTTCTGATACGCCGCTTAACCCCAGCTTGTCTGCTTCCCATCTGCGGGGCGATATGCCGCGCACTGGCAGACTTGGCACTATTTGCTACCCTATTTAGGGTACGAACGGTTGCCTTTGGCACAGCCTGCTTTTCTAGGCCGCGCAAGCCACGGCGCAGCGATTTAAGATCACCTTCAATCGAAACATCGAAAGTCATAAAATATCCTGAATGATTTTAGGTTAAGCAGCGCGTGTTAAATCCATCATAGACTTTACCGGCAATTGTAATATAAGCACTTTTGTGTTCGGACAGGTTCGCAAACCGTCCACTACACCCCGCCATTTTCGCATAACGATTATAACCCTTATTCCATAAGGGTTTGAGTGTTCGAACACTTATTCACCTTGACTTCCAGAAACTTCAGAGCCCTTGTAGCACAACAGTTTTTACGGGTTCGAATCCCACACGGGTTATTTATGGAAGATAATCGCTCACTTGATGAAATTTATAAGGCCATTTGCGAACGAATTCGAAAAGGGTATGTTGATCAGGGTATCGAAATTTCAGATGAAGAAGTGAAAAAAGCAGCAGATAACTTACTTAGGTTTTGCAATCGTATAGTAGGTTTCACAGAAAAAGAATAAAGCTCAAAGGCCAACCACCTTATTCCAGTCTGAAATATACATATAAATCCGCTGGAATTCACTAGGAAGGAGCATTCTATTATGTGCAACAAAGTTTCTTGCCTTTTCCAGTTCGTTCATGCGTTGTTTTATCCAGTCTTGAGTGATGCCCAAGTGCTTAAAAGATTCCCAATTTTCTGTAATAATACTAGCTAAGTCACCGAAATCTGCAAACTCAAGGCGGTCACCTTTAGCTCCTTCTAGCCACGAATCTTTTTCAGCCGTTTTCTGCCGAGACTCTGCCTTTTTCTTGATACTCGCTGGTACCGCTGAATTCCACCAGTTCTTCGTGAGTTTTTCGTCCAAGGTGTCTCTGATTAATGATCTAATTTCATTTTCAAATGCATGTAAAACAGCATAAAGGCGAGCCATCTCAAGTGCGTCATTACGCCGTTTTACGCCAAAAGGAGCAAGGGCTTCTAAGAGAAGTTGCTCCTCAGCTTCTCCAATATCTGCTCCAACGCTAATACCAGCTTTTCTGTATATTTCAGATTCAGATTCGAACAGTAGCCCTCTAAAAACAAAATCTCTTATGTTTCGTCGCAATTCAGTCAATGACATGCTCCCTAAGAGATTTAAAAATGGCATTGTAAACTTCTATATCTTTTGTAGCGGGCAAATGTATCTGTATATTATAATTAAGTCCTACAGGAATCTTTGCATTTTGTTCAAATGGAGGCAGATTATTCATACCATTAGTATCATTTTCAGAAAAAGACTGACTTTCTTCAGGCTCTTTTTTGGGCTCTGGCATGGTGGTGGCTTTGTTTTCGTTGTAAAGAGTATTTGTATCGCAAAGGGCAAGCAGAGCTAAAAAAGTGCGTGCTGCTCTTTCAGCCTGAATATCTGACATATTATAGGTACTTTTGAACTTTCCCTGTATTGCAGAAAGATCTGCATTTGATGGCTTTGCTTTTATAACAAAGATATCGCTATATGCGGCCTTAACAGCCTCCGCCAAAATCTTTTTCCACTGACTTCCATCTAAAAAATTTCGATAACGATCAGTTGGGGTTCCATCTGATGTTAGGAAGCCAAGCCCTTTAAGCAAAGGAATGAATGTATGGTGGTTAGATGATTTAAAGCCAATGTCTTTTAGATGCTGGCGTGTAAAACTTGCAGGTGCAGTGCCTGTTCTCAAAGTTTCTAAGAATTTAGGAAGCTGTGCATATACTTGCGTAGCTTGATTTAATAGAGCCATCCGAACCTCTTAATTGACTGTTTTGTATTAGATTACTTGTAATCATAGTATCCATCTGTAAAATAAGCAACCTTGTGTTCGGACAGGTTCGCATAGCGTCTACAACGCTCCGCCAAAATTACCACCTAAAGTATTGTAATATAACTGCTTATTTTGCAATATACAGAAATATACCCCAGATAAGTACCCCATAAAGCGATACGCTTGGGGGCAGACTTTTTTCTGACAGCCCAAAGCGGTAGTGAAAAATTAAAAGATTGTTCACTTAGTGCTTGCGTGGCGGTGCTGAAAGAAGTATGAACAGTTTAATCATTACTGAATCGTAACTACATGCGCGAAGAACCAACGCCACTGCCGACACCATTGAATCAGCTTTCTGATGCCCAGCTGCATACGCTGGCGGATGCGGTAGAGGCACAGAACCCATGGAGTGGGTTTGCGTATCATGCTATCTGCACCACGCGGCGGTTTATGGTGACGATCTGGGCGTTAGTCATCTTCCCGTATGTTTCACCGAATCTCTGGATTGCTGCTATCTTCTGTGGCATGGCATTAGTGTTTGATCTGCTGGTATCGTCTAAATCTCCTGATATGACCATCACGCCGCGCGACGTCGTGTTCCATTTTGCAGAGCATTGGGATGATGATTATAACAGATTCAACTATGTGATATATAGTTGGTGGCACTGGGCTATCCCGATAATTGTACTTGGTACTATCAATACGGCTATTAGTTATGGTTGCGGATTGTACTTTATCTCGCCCACGACCGCGCATTGGATGATTATTTTTACTACGATAGCTATTATTGGCTGGATGTCACGGTACTTTTTAGAGAAGATTTTCAATGTAAAGGGGCATTTTCAAGTAGTACATAACTTTAACCGAGCCACAAAGTCATGGTACCGGTTCAGCTTACCTCATTTGGCTGCGGCCATTCCGATAGCTCTTCTCGCTGTCCCGGTGTATGTGCTTTGCTTGTTTCAGATTCCCTATTCTAAAATCTTCAAGATAATGTTGTCATATGGAGTGATTATTGTTTCAGTAATGGTTTTGACAGTGCTTCTTAATCTGATGCCTGTTTTTATATTGCTGAGATACAGCAATATGTGTGCAGATAGAGATGGTGTGATGACATTAGAAGGTAATATTGTAATTGGGTTCGCGATGTTCTCACTAATTTTCTTTAACATGTTATGGCTTGGCCATCAACGCCGAAAATATTTCTATGTTGCCAATGCAATTTTGAAGCATTATGGCATTCATTTTTCTCAAACATCTCAGTCAACAGCTTAAGGTAGCACAAGAAACTTAAGGGGTTATTCATTTTCTGCTTGCTTGGCGGTGTTGTAAGAAGTATGAATCTTGCATAATCATTACTGAATCGTAACTACATGCACGAAGAACCAACACCACTACCGACCCCGTTGAATCAGCTTTCTGATGCACAGTTGCATGCGCTGGCGGATGCGGTGGAGGCTCAGAACCCATGGAGTGGATTTGGGTATCATGCTATCTGCACCACCCGACGATTTATGGTGACGATCTGGGCGTTAGTGATCTTCCCGTATGTTTCACCGAATCTCTGGATTGCAGCTATTCTTTGTAGCATGGCATTGGTGTTTGATCTGCTGGTATCGTCTAAATCCCCTGATATAATGATTACCGAGCGGGACACTGTGTTTGATTTTGCAGAGCATTGGGACAATCCATCATCTAAAATAGAGTATATACTTTTTGATTTGATTTCTCTTATTATACCTTCAGTACTATTTGGTGGTGTTATTTATATTATAAGTTATGGCTGCGGTCTTTATCTTATTTCACCTAATACAGCATATTGGGTGCTCATCTGTAGCAGTATATTAGGTATTGCATTAATGTCTCGATTCTACTTACAGATAATTGCATTCAAACGTGTTGTTTTTCAGGATGTGAAAGATTATAATTTGCGTATAAAAAGAATGGGAAACTCTAGACTATTTAATATAATAGTAGCCACTCCAGTTGCAATTATAGCTATACTCATATATTTTGTATTGCTGTTTAAATTCTCCTATATTACCATTTTTAAATTCATGCTGTTTCGTAGCACTATTATCCTGCTTGTTATTGTATGGGTCTTATTTACAGTCTTTATGTATACTTATGTATTACTAGATTTCAGAAATTTCTGTGCTAACATACATACTATATCTTCAATTGAAAGTAATTATATTTTTTATGGAGCTATAGGAGTTTGCTTTTCTGCGCTATTATTGACATGGTTCATAAATCAACACTATAAACATTTCAGTGTTGCTAATGCCATTTTAAAGCATTATGGCGTTCACTTTTCTCAAACATCTCAGTCAACAACTTAAGGTAGCACAAGAAACTTAAGGTATTCTTCATTTTCTGCTTGCGTGACGCTGGTGAAAGAAGTATGAACAGTTTAATCATTACTGAATCGTAACTACATGCGCGAAGAACCAACACCACTGCCGACCCCGTTAAATCAGCTTTCTGATGCCCAGCTGCATACGCTGGCGGATGCGGTAGAGGCACAGAACCCCTGGAGTGGATTTGCGTATCATGCTATCTGCACCACGCGGCGGTTTATGGTGACGATCTGGGCGTTAGTCATCTTCCCGTATGTTTCACCGAATCTCTGGATTGCTGCTATCTTCTGTGGCATGGCATTAGTGTTTGATCTGCTGGTATCGTCTAAATCTCCTGATATGACCATCACGCCGCGCGACGTCGTGTTCCATTTTGCCAAGCATTGGGATGATGAAATTCTTAAATTTCAATGGACTTATTATCGCAACTGGCTTTGGGTTATTCCCATAGCCGTGCTAGGGACTGTACACTTAGTTATAAGTTATGGGTGTGGATTCCACTATATTTCGCCCTTAACATCGCATTGGATGTATATTTTTATTACGATGGCTGTCGTAGGCTGGATGTCACGTTACTTCTTGGAAAAGCTTGTGAATATGCAAGAGACTTTTCAAGCCGTCCACAATTTAAACTTATATCACCAAAGATTATTTCGTTTTAAGTTAATTCATATTATAACGATTATCCCAGTGGTTATGCTTTCTATACCTGTATACATACTATGTTTCTTTAGAATCCCTTATACAAAAATATTTAAAAGCATACTATTCTGGAGCGTAATCGTCATTACTGTTTCGGTCATTATAATATTTCTAGAACTTGGACCTGTATTTATACTGCTTACGTTCGAGAGTATGTGCAAAGAAGAGCAATTTTTACAGTCGTTCGATCATGAATTGATTATATCAGGTGGCAGCGCATTCTGTTTTGTTTTCTTACATGTTATCTGGCTTCGCACGCAGCGTTTAAAGTATCATTTTGTTGCCAATGCCATTTTAAAGCATTACGGCGTTCACTTTTCTCAAACAACTAAAACAATAAATTAAAAATTAAGGAAAGCTATTCATGGTTACGGAAGCACAAAAACAGGAAATTGGTAGAGATGTTGGTCTGGCTATGTCAGCTACTACCGCAGGTATTGTCAATGGATCACTTGCATATACTGGATTTCAGAAAGCACCTCTGCCATCTTGGTTTAAGTATGGGACAGTGGCTACGGTTGCAGGCACTACGGGTGCTTTGCCAGGTGGGTACGTTGAAAACCCTGCCTTATTTAGTTTTATACTAGGTGTAGATTTTGGTGTTGCTGCTGTTGCTGGAGCTATTGCTACTGCCGCCGGTCTTGCACCAGTTTTAGCCGCTGGCACTGTTATTGTTGCTACTGGTGTTATAGGTTACGGAATTGGTAGTCTTATGAACAGCTTATATGATAGCAGAGAAGGGTTCAAAAACTTCGTTGACGGCACGGGCGAGCTAACGGTTGAAGGGTATGAAAGCATTATGCAGAGCTTTGCGGAGATGGGTGAAGCAATCGGGGACATGATTGACAGCGTGACGGAATCACTCAGCGAGTTTGCTGATGATGTCTCAGCCCTGATGGATTATGTCGCCAGTGGCGACTTCATGCGCGATGCTGCTGCCGATTTTGTACAAGCCTTTAATGATTGGGGATATAGCCAGTTTGGTGATGAGTGGGACACTATGCGCGCGGATATTGGTGACTTCCTGAAAGACCTGACCGATACGTTGAGTGATTACCTGCAAGATGCGCTAAATGCGTTAGGGTTTGGCGATGATTTGAGTGATGCCGCAGGTGCCGAGCCTATCACCCCTATTGTGCTGGATATGGATGGTGACGGTCTGGAATTAACGTCGCTTGAAGAGTCTTACGTACATTTTGATATGGATAATGACGGCTTCGCCGAGCGTACAGGCTGGGTGCAGCCACGTGATGCCTTGCTTGCGCGCGATGTGAATGGCAACGGGGTCATTGATGATCGCAGTGAGTTGTTTGGCGCTGAAGGTGTGGGGCGTTCCGGCTATGATGACGGGTTTGAGAAGCTGGAAAAGCTGATTGACAGCACCGTCTATGGTGGCAATAACGATGACCTCATCACCTCTGCCGATGCAGGGTATCATGATCTGTTTGTCTGGCAAGATCTGAATCAGGATGGCATCAGTACACCTGATGAGTTGCGAACGCTCGATGAAGCGGGCATCTCCATGATTACTCTGCGTGGCCAGCGTTCCAGTGCTACCATCGCCGGACATGACGTGCTTGCCGCTTCCACCTTCATGAAAGATGGCTTTACTCGTGATGCACTTGATATTAATTTTAATGTCAATCAGCAACTCTCTACCTGGGATGCTCCAGACAATTTTACCTATGATGAGGATGTGAGCAGCCTTCCCGAAGTGAAAGGCTTTGGGAATATGAAGAATCTCTCTATTGCCATGACAGAAGATCAGGGGTTGAAGCAGATGGTGGTGGATATGGTGAATGCCGACTACAACCAGTTTGATTATGATAATTTCCGTGATACGGTGGAAACGATGCTGTTTCGCTGGTCATCCGCTGAATCCCATAACACGCAAAATGGGCTGTTACTGGGCAAGCCTGTTGCTGGTGCTGTTTCCCAAATGACGGGCAACGCGCTTATTAGCCCGTTGAATAACAACCATTCAAAGATTATGGCACAGGAATGGGACGAGGCGGTGGATCATGTGGCAACCGCTATCTTGCTGCAAATCCCTGCGGCGCAACTGATTGATGCCATGGTCGATAATCTCAGGATTCACGATGATCTGGTGCAAAGTGGTGCCAATACATTGCTCTATAGCGCACAAGATTGGAGAAATGTGCAAGGTTCTATGTTTGAAGATGCTTACGTGCATATGGAAAACCATCCTTTGAGTTTCTTGACTAACGTTGCGTATGATCCGACAACTGCTAAGTTTTATGGTAACTTTGCTGCCTTTATTGAAACGCTAAAAGAGAATCAACCCACCAGTAGTGCGGGTAGCTACTGGGATAACCTGCTGCCAATCATTAATGCTGTGGCCGACAACCAGGGTATCAGTAACGCAGCGTATCAACAAGCTATGCACGATACGGCTATTAGCAGCACGATAGGCGAGATGCGCACCGGCCAGATATATATTGCTGAAAAAGGCATGTCTGTCTTGAAAGGAGGAGATACCAACGATTATCTGCACCAAGGAAAGCAAGCTAAAGGAGACATCACGTTTGAAGGCGGGCTTGGTGATGATCGCATGGAAAGCGTCTCTGATACCGAAGACCTTAGATCTGATGATAATGTCTATATTTATAATAAAGGCGATGGTCAGGATACGATCAGCGATAATAGCGGAGATGATGTGCTTATACTGAAAGGACTGCGCTCCACTGACGTAACGTTGCGTCAACAGGAGCATGATGCATTTCATCAGGATTATGACTTTATCACGCATAATGACTTAGCTCTAGAAATTGATAACGATAACAGTATCTATGTTGAAAACTTTTACATCAATTATAGTAAGCCAGGTTATACGGGTGCGGTTAGGGTCGACACTCGGATTGAGTCGTTTCAGTTCGATGATACTACATTGTCTTATGCAAACATTGTTACTTTAGCACTACAGAACACTCTGTCTGATGGTAATGATATTGTGGAAATTAATAGTTACACACCAACGGTTCATGCAGGTAAAGGAAATGATTATTTCGTGTTTGATACTTATGACGATTCAACATCATTTAACTTACACTATGCATTAGGTGATGGTTTTGATCAAGTACAGGTAAGTGATAAGTTTGCTCTGCATTTTGGTCATGGGATAGACTACAATACTGTTAGTATACATCGTACAGAAGATGCATTGAATAGTAATGTTATGATCATTGTGAATGATGATGATACGTTATATCTGGATATGGATGATTCCAGCATCAAGACAGAAGATTTAACGTTGCATTTTGCTAGTGGCAATGTGACGGAAATCAGCCTATCTGATATGCTGCAAGATAAGTCCCCATGGGTACCGCCTACATTAGATTATCTGGTTCCTGGGCAACGAGTGAGTGACTATGATATTGAAATCAAAGGTACGCACACAACTGATGATATATTAGATAGCACAGCAGCCAATGAATTGCTAAGAGGCTATAATGGAAATGACACCTATATTTACAATGAAGGTGATGGGAACGACTTTATTCGGGATACCCTTAAGAACAGTGGTACCGATACGGTCTATTTTTGTGCAGGTCTATCCTTTGATAAACTTCAGATAAAGCGTGTGAATGAATATGATTCTTTTGATACAGATAAAGCGGATTTAGTACTTTCATTTGAAGGAAAAGCTGGTTCAGTCTATATAGATAATTTTTTCAGTGGCGCGTTTACAATTAGCCAGTTTTCTTTCGATGACGGTGCTTTTATCATCAGTGCAGAAGCATTAATGGCTCATCATTTTGATGATACACAGACCAACGAAGATGACGTTATTATCTCTTTTATCCGTCAGCAAGGAAGTAACCTCAGTGGCTATGACGGTAACGATACTATAAGTGGAAATGTACTAAGTGAAGTCATAGATGGGGGCAACGGCCATGACATTATTTATGGAGGTGATGGGAATGATACAATATTTGGAGGTGATGGGAATGACATTATCACCAAACGCGATGGTGATGGTATCACATATGGAGAAAATGGACATGACCGTTTAACACTGGGTTTGGGTAATGACACAGCATATGGTGGCAAAGGAAACGACTATATAGACGGGAACATTGGTAATAATCTGTTATACGGTGGCGAAGGTGACGATACCTTGTTAGGTGTCAAAGAAATTACGGGTCTATACGGATTTGATGAAGGTAGTGATACATTATTTGGTGATGAAGGAAACGACCTTCTCCTAGGATACGCTGATGATGATCACCTATATGCAGGCAGTGGTCATGATACGCTTATAGGCGGAACTGGAAGTGATATTTT
The DNA here is from genome assembly GCA_963803575.1 of uncultured Alphaproteobacteria bacterium. Classification (GTDB taxonomy): domain Bacteria; phylum Pseudomonadota; class Alphaproteobacteria; order Rickettsiales; family UBA998; genus CAWDMW01. The sequence continues at coordinate 1,608,971 of CAWDMW010000002.1, read as the reverse complement.
CTTTATTGAGCCCCACGCATATATCAAAACCTTGATTAAAGATTATTATGCGCCATATCATCAGGATAAAATAGACCTTACTGCGTTTGGTAATGCGTTGGTTCTGGAATATCAAGTTGTTGGAACAGATATAGAAATATCCCTAGGCAACGGTCAGTTGCTCATTTTAGAGCGTTCAGGCACTGATTATCTAAATCCAGATGACTTCTTCGGTGTTGCATCATTCAATAATACAAGTACAACCTCAAACTATGGCATACCCCAAGAGATACGTGGCACCGATAGTGCAGATGTATTGTCTGGTAGCGCAGCTAACGACACGATTCATGGGTATGGTGGCGATGATTCCATCACTGGTGGTTCTGGCGATGACTGGCTGGGCGGCTACGATGGTGACGACACACTAAGCGGTGGTTTGGGCGCTGACCATCATAATGGCGGTGGCGGTAATGACTGGGTGTCCTACTCGAACGCTGATTCTGCCGTGCAGGTGTTCATGGATAACGCCAGTGCCAATACCGGAGAAGCAGTGGGTGATTCCTACTGGGATGTTGAGAACCTGCTGGGTAGTAACGGTAACGATACTCTCGGCGGTTCCACGTGGAACAACTCCATTGTCGGCGGTAACGGTGATGACTGGCTGGGCGGCTACGATGGTGACGACACACTAAGCGGTGGTTTGGGCGCTGACCATCATAATGGCGGTGGCGGCAATGACTGGGTGTCCTACTCGAACGCTGATTCTGCGGTGCAGGTGTTCATGGATAATGCCAGTGCCAATACGGGTGAAGCAGTGGGTGATTCTTACTGGGATGTTGAGAATCTGCTTGGTAGTAACGGTAACGATACTCTCGGCGGTTCCACGTGGAATAATTCTATTACAGGTGGTAAAGGCGATGACTGGCTAGGTGGCTATAGTGGCAATGACACACTAAGCGGCGGTTTAGGTGCTGACCATCATAATGGCGGTGGCGGTAGTGACTGGGTGTCTTACGCGGATGCTGATTCTGCCGTGCAGGTGTTCATGGATAATGCTAGTGCTAATACCGGTGAAGCAGTGGGTGACAGTTACTGGGATGTTGAGAATCTGCTGGGTGGTAATGGCAACGATACATTGGGTGGTTCTACATGGAGCAATTCGATCACTGGTGGTAATGGTGACGACTGGCTGGGCGGCTATAGTGGTGATGATACGCTAAGCGGTGGTATCGGTGCTGATCATCATAATGGTGGCGGTGGTAGCGACTGGGTGTCTTACGCGGATGCTAGTAATAGTGTATCAGCGGCACTGGATGATGCAGGTTCTAACAGTGGTGAAGCGGCAGGCGATAGCTACTGGGATATTGAGAACATCATGGGGTCTACTCACAATGATACGTTGCAAGGTAGTACCGCAAGCAACCGTATTGAAGGCAACGATGGCAATGATGGTTTGTACGGCCATAGTGGCGATGACACGATCACCAGTGGTGCGGGTGCAGATTATCTGGAAGGCGGGGGAGATAATGATGTGTTCCGTTTCTTCTCTGCTATTGATTCATCGGTTGCTACAGGCGTGGATTATATTGGTGACTTCACCCAGGGACAGGATAAGATTGATGTTTCAAACATTGCTGGACTAAATAGCTTCTCTGACTTTTCCGTCTATAGCAATAGCAGCTATACCGAACTCACCTATGGTGACTTGGTATTTGGATTCAATGGCGACATTTCCTTTGGTGACTCAGATATGATCTTTTAGGTAAACAACAACGCGGCAAAGTATGTTACTCTCCGGTAAAACCGGGGCGGTACAAACTGAACTGCCCCGAGTATACCGGAGAGGTTTTTGTTAGAAAGTTACGCTGCCTTTATAACTGATTGGTCTAAGTTTTCATAGTACGATTCCTCTTTTTCGTTAGGAGTGATATATCCGAGTGGTTGCATGATGCGTTTTTGGTTGTACCAATGCACCCATTTTAGCGTTTCCCATTCGATAGACTGTGCCGTTTTCCATGGTGCTTTGTGCTTAATGACCTCTGTTTTGAACAGTCCGATGATAGATTCTGCCATGGCGTTGTCATAGCTGTCACCGACACTGCCAACAGAGGCTTCAATGCCTGCTTCAACCAGCCGTTCAGTGTAAGTGATAGAGAGATACTGACTACCACGGTCAGAATGATGAATGAGTGTATCATCGGGCAAGCGGGTTGCAATGGCTTGATTCAGTGCATCCAGCACGAACGCGGTTGTCATTGAGGTAGAGACACACGCCATCCTACTATCCTGCGGGCAAACACATCAATGATGAACGCCACATAGACCATGCCCTGCCATGTTGAGACATAGGTGAAGTCTGATACCCATAGCTGGTTTGGTCGTGTTGCCACAAACTTGCGGTTTACCTTATCCCGTGGGCATGGCTGCATCATATCCGGCAGGATTGTGATGATTTTCCTGCCACGAACAACGCCCTGTAAGCGCCCAGTGTTCGCATCAATCGCTCTACCGTGCAGCGAGCGACATCCCAACCTTCACGTCTCAATGCATGCCACAGCTTGCGATACCCATATAAACCATGATTTTCCTGCCAGATGCGTGTGATTTCCTTACAAAGAAGAGTATCACGCTTTGCACGTGCGCAGCGAGAAGCAGGGTCACGCTGCTGCTGGCAATGTGCATAATAAGTGGATGGGGCATAAGCAGGTGTCTGCATATCGACTCGACCCCATAACATTCCTTATGCACATCAATGAAGGCTACCATTTGCGATGTGGGCGGTCGAGCTCCGCCTGAGCAAAATACGCACTGGCCTTGCGTAATATCTCATTGGCTTGGCGCAATTCACGAACCTCACGCTCCAACGCTTTCATGCGTGCACGATCATCGCTTGTCATCCCGCCAGATTCGCCTGCGTCAATCGCTGCTTGCTTCACCCAACTGCGTAGCGTATCAGCGCTGCAACCAAGCTTCTCTGATAACGCCTTGTAAGCCGCATTGTCACTCGGGTAATCAGGTCGGTGTTCCTTATATAACCTGACACCGCGTTCACGGAATTCAGGCGGGTATTTTACTATATGTTTCTGCTTCATCATAGGGTTCCTTTGTAGAGAGTTTTACTCCCCGGTAAACCCAGGGCAGTTCAGTCTTTAGCGGGAGGCTTGGGAAAAATACTATAGTTGGTGGTGCTGGCGTCGACGCGATTGCTAGTTATGGTAAGAATACCAGTGAAGGCTATGATAGTCTGAGTCAACTTATTGGCGGCGAGGGTGAAGACCATTTTGGTGTGTATGGATGGAGCAAGCCAAAGGATACCACTCCTGAAGATTACGTGTATGTGAATAATATTGCACTGACAGGTGCATTTAGAAATGCGTTCTTTGATGATCCGGTAGCGATGAATCTTCGTACCGGACATGGGTATCAGGTGTGGAATGGAGATATTAATCAGGAGAATGGCGCAACACTGGTAGCGAAGTGGCTGTGGGATCTGGAGTCAGTTGCCTTTATCGAGAACTATACGCGGCCTTTCCTCGGTGATGGTGACGGGCATATCGAACTGTATGAAACCAAGCCGACTACAGCCATAGAAGCACTGCGCAACATCTGGGATTTCCTTTATGCGAGCATTGATGCAAATGGCAATCCGGCACCGAATCTGAACAGCTCTGGCGCGGATGGCTCCAACGCCGGTGATGATGGCGGCAATAGCAATAATGGTGGTGGCTCCGGCAGCGATGACGTCATTGGTGGCGGCCTTCTGATACCCACACGCGACGCAGAAGCGATGCCCGACAACCTGCATCTGGATGCTATTCTCCATGGCGTGCTGGCCTCGAATGACACTTCTATGACAAAGTATTTAGCCGCTTGACAGTCATTTACGCTTTCTTTACACTCACAACATGGTTAAAGAAGGATAAACGATGGAACGCTTATTAACAAATAAATCTTTGAAGATGAAATGGTACTCCCATTTGCCTTATTCCCTTTTCTGGCCAAAAGAAATGAAAGAGCTTGTTGCTAAATATGAGAAAGAAGGAACGCTTAATATTCAAGCAGTTATTAACATTAATCGCTTTATAAAGAAATTATTTATTATTTCGTTTTTACTAAGTGTTTTTTGGTTTTTAGTTGAACAATATTATTTGCTTGGAATTGGTCAAATGCTTTTATTAATATCCTTTATTTATATAGGAATACTCGAAACATTCAGATATAATATGGCTGCATATATACACGGAACAGTTAAAAACGCTACTGTAGAAAGCTCGGCTTCTAGTTTCTTTGGTCGGCATACTGTTACTGTATATTTAGATAAAAAGAGTGAATCTTCTTCTAGTAAGAGATTAATGATGTCGGGAAACATCAGTTCGAATAGAAAAATTAAAACCTATGAACCAAAAACAACAATAAGAATTTTTGATTTAGTAGACAAGAGTAATAATCTCTTCAAATATAAATCAATGCCAGCAGAACCAAAACTAATTCAAGCATATTCTTTGACAACTGCACACCTTAAAGGAGAAATATTATGACCACCACATTATATTATGATAACACTAAACCAAATGCCACTAGTGATACAGAATGGCTTGATGCATTAGGCGGTGCTCTCTCCCAAATTGCTGTAGATATCGCGACCAAGAATATTGCGAGTAAAGCAATGCAATTTACCATTGGCTCTATAGTTGCGGCAGAAGTTGGCTTAAAGACAGATGTAGTTAATTTGCTTATACAAGAAACAAATGACCCTAACCGTATACAAATTGGTGATGGAGTTTATGAAATTGATTTGTTAACAGAAGCAGTTGCCTCAACTGCAATAACAGCAACTATAGTGGCGCTCTCCCCGTTTGCCATTGGTTCTGTAGCTGCTATAGGCTTTGGTGCTGTTATTGCCGGTGTAACCGGCTACACCTACTCCAAATTCATTGACCCGATCACGGATGATGTGTTGCTGACGCTGGACGGTAAAGATGAGTTGCAGTTGTTAGATGGAAATGGTGATGTGCTATTTGGCGGTGTATACCGCAATGGCATTCCTGACAACACACTCAGTGCTGTGCATGATCTGGTGTATCAGGCCACGGAAAATGGCATTAATGTTAATGATAAAACCATAGAAGCCCATACCGACCTACTCGGAGCCAATGAATATTACGTGACATCTCAGTCCATTGCTACACGTATGGCAGAGGCATTGGGGGTTAGTCTTGGGACTCTTAAAGGTACCGCAGATAACGCCAAATATTTTGGCACAGATGCACAGGGCAACCAGTATCTGGCCTCCGCGACCGAAGTAACGACTGGGGATGCACTGAATCAGTTCCTCATGATTCCGCTTGAAATAGATGGCGAAACCGTTATCAAGGATGTTACGGCAGTCTATTACGGGAATACCCTCATCTGGGGGGATGCAAACGGCATGAGCTATCAACCAGATCGCTATACGCTGGCACTGGTGGACGATCAGGGGCAGTTCTTTAAAGGCACGGCTGATGATGCCGCACTTGGTCCGTTTATTATTGTGTCAGATGGCCAACGCACGACCGTTAATCTGTCTGACATTAATCGTCCAACCGATATATTTCCGGATATTATTATTGGGACGCAAGCACGTGAAAGCCTTGCGGCGGCACAGGGCAATTATGAAGGGCCGGCACCTATTGTAAGTGGTAGGGATGATACAGATGCCATTGCTAGTTATGGTAAGAATACCAGCGAAGGGTATGACAGTCTGACCCAACTTATTGGCGGCGAGGGCGAAGACCATTTTGGTGTGTTTGGCTGGGCAGCAGTGAAGGACATTAGCCGTGACGATTACGTGTATGTGAACAACCTTGCGCTTACGGGCGCGATTAAGAACCAGTTCTTTGATGATCCGGTAGCGATGAATCTTCGTACCGGACATGGGTATCAGGTGTGGAATGGAGATATTAATCAGGAGAATGGCGCAACACTGGTAGCGAAGTGGCTGTGGGATCTGGAGTCAGTTGCCTTTATCGAGAACTATACGCGGCCTTTCCTCGGTGATGGTGACGGGCATATCGAACTGTATGAAACCAAGCCGACTACAGCCATAGAAGCACTGCGCAACATCTGGGATTTCCTTTATGCGAGCATTGATGCGAATGGCAATCCGGCACCGAATCTGAACAGCTCTGGCGCGGATGGCTCCAACGCCGGTGATGATGGCGGCAATAGCAATAATGGTGGTGGCTCCGGCAGCGATGACGTCATTGGTGGCGGCCTTCTGATACCCACACGCGACGCAGAAGCGATGCCCGACAACCTGCATCTGGATGCCATTCTCCATGGCGTGCTGGGTTCCAATGACAATTATATGACAGAGTGTTTAGCCGCTTGACAGCTATTTATGCTTTCTTTACACTCGCATATAAATCGACAAGAGCTGGCATGATGAAGATTAATGAACATATTCCCTTAGAAAACTTATCTAATACATGGAGAGAACTAAGAATGAATTCAGCTAGTAATAAGAAATGGGACTCAGCTAGAAAAAGTCTTATCAAAAACTATATGCATATCAATATGTTTGTTATTCCTATGTTTGCAATCATCCTTTTTTTTACACATAGGTATGGCATGTATTTTCTTTGCGTCATTTATTTAATTTTTTTATTTATGTATACTTACTATCTAAATAATGGGTATAAAATTATCAAAGATGGGGCAGTTTATAGAGCAAAGATAATAAAAAAACGAACTATAGTTGACCCGTTCACTTCTCGTTATACCTTTTTATTTTATGACGAAAATCAGAAAGAAAAACTAATCTCTTTTTCTGCGGGTTCACACTATCAGTTATATGACAGCGTAGATATTTATTATCACCCTCAGTTAAACGCTGCTACGACTGTGGCACCATCAAAAACATTATTAAGGTAATTAACTATGAGCAACAATAATTCTTATTTACACTATAAATCTGAAGATCAAGTTACTGCAGCAATGCTGGAAAACCGTATGGCAACCAGCTATACTGGCAGTGTATTGCCAAAATCATTTCAAAATGCCGCGTTAAACGTAGCTGCAGATATTGGCTTAAATGGTCTTGAAAATCCAGTCGCGAACTTTCGATTTACTTATGCTTCTGCACAAGCGAATAATATAGCCGGTGGTTTCTTTGTGGATACTATGAATGTACAGTCTGAACGTAATCAAGACGGAACATACGACTTAACATATAGTCTCGGGAATCAAATTACTTATTACACCGGCGTTGCTGCTAACATGATTGCAACCCATTTAGTATGGGTTGCAGCAAAAAGTTTGGGAGTTACTAATCCCTACATTATTGCTGCTGCTGATGTAGTGGTTGGCGCCGCTGTAACAGGATCGGTTACCTTAGTAGCTGAATCTTCTTCTTGGGCTACAGTTAATGTTAGTAATTGGTGGAATGATCGGCAGCCAGTTGATGTTCGGTTTACATCTGAAGATGGAGAACGTATTGAAGGACATCTCTATGATTTTAATAGCTTGCCCTCTGATGAAGATAAATATTTAGCCGTATCTAATCTTATCCGAGAAATGGAAGACGATCTTACTAACGGTACTATTACGTTTCATAATGAAGATGGCGATCAATTCGGTGAAACCTACAATGTGTATGACGGCCAGGTATTACAAGCGCTAGCAGATGCGCAAAATGGAGTTAGCTTTGAAGATGTGTTAGCCGCAAGACCTGAAGGAAGTTCTGACCCTAAAGATGCGAACGCCTATCATTATATGCCGAACAAAGATGGTGAACCATATTTGTATTTTGAAGAAGGGGAAGAATATATCTATGCGCCTATCAAGCAGTCAGATGGTAGTGTAGATATGGTAAAAATTCACGCAGTCTATGCAGGAAGCGTTGCACCGGAAAACCAAATTTTCGGTGAGGGTGATACGATCTGGGACTTTGAAGATAGCTACCAGATTGTGATGAATCAAGGTGATACTCCCAGCCTGAAAGGCAGCAGTGATGGTAAAACGATCTTTTTAGGAACCAGTGGCGTGGAAGCGCTTGGCAGCTATGGAAAAGTAAGGGCTTATGAAAATCTAGATCAGCTTTACGGCGGCGAAGGTGAAGACCATTTTGGTGTGTTTGGCTGGAGCAAGCCAAAGGATACCACGCCGGAAGATTACGTGTATGTGAATAACCTTGCACTAACAGGTGCCATCAAGAACGCGTTTTTCGATGACCCGGTGGCGATGAATCTTCGTACCGGACATGGGTATCAGGTGTGGAATGGAGATATTAATCAGGAGAATGGCGCGACGCTAGTGGCGAAGTGGCTGTGGGATCTGGAAGCGGTTGCGTTTATTGAGAACTATACGCGCCCCTTCCTCGGTGATGGTGACGGGCATATCGAACTGTATGAAACCAAACCGACTACAGCCATAGAAGCACTGCGCAACATCTGGGATTTCCTTTATGCGAGCATTGATGCGAATGGCAATCCGGCACCGAATCTGAACAGTTCGGGCGCAGATGGCTCCAACGCCGGTGATGATGGCGGCAATAGCAATAATGGTGGTGGCTCCGGCAGCGATGACGTCATGAGTGGCGGCCTTCTGATACCCACACGCGACGCAGAAGCGATGCCCGACAACCTGCATCTGGATGCTATTCTCCATGGCGTGCTGGGTTCTATGCCTAGGGACGCTGCGGCAGCTACCAGTTACTGGGCGGAGATTGCGCCTAAGCTACAGGAGATGACGCCCTATATTCAGCGCGCCACGCCCATAGATCGCAATTTTATCGGGCAGGCGGTGAATGAGGTGCATTACACGACCGGCATCACGGATCAGCATTTGCACACCGCACTGGCACGTATTGCCGCAGAGTATACGTTGCCGCTTTCTGTGCCTGAGATGCTACAGGAAGTGCAGGCGCATTCGCTGGTGCTGAATCCGGCCAGCTTGCATATTGCCAGTCAGGATGGCACAAGCTATGCCGCCACGAACGGGGCGAATACCATTTATGTGGAAGGCGAAAACATGACCGTGAATGGCGGTGATGGCAGTGATGCGTATCTGATTGGTGCTGATTTCGGGGCGTTAACCATTCAGGATAACGATGATACGTCCCCCGGTGCCAATGCATTCCAGATGCTCAACCGCCTCTTCGGCGACACCGATACCATACGCTTCACCCACCTCACTCGCGCACAGGCGGACATTAGCCGTGACGGTGATGATCTGGTGGTACGTGAAGTGGGTACCAGTAATGTGCTGCGTGTAGAGAATCATTTTGACAATAACATGCTGGATTTTTCGATTGACGGTAATAGTCAGCAACATGCAGTTGAACAGATCACCTTTGCTGATGGGCGTGCTTTGACGTCCGTTGATATACGCGAGCTGATTATTACGTCACAGGAAACGGATGGTGATGATTATGTGCAAGGTACGTCTGATAAAGAACTGATTCAGGGCGGACTTGGCAATGATACGCTGGTGGGTGGCGATGATGGTGACCTGTATGCATATCGCGCTGGTGATGGCCATGATATTATTCGTGACCGTCAGGAAGATTTCTTTTTAAGCGACCCCGATCAGGTGCGCTTGGGTGCCGGATTATCGCTGGATGAAACAGAGCTGGTGCGTAGCGGAGAAAATGGTGAAGATCTGCTGATGCAGTTTGCTGATGGCGGCACGCTATTGATTGAAGGACAATTCTGGACAACCACGCTTGGAACAGGTACATTTGATAGTGTGAGTGTTGCACTCTCGGCTATCTCGAATTTCCCCTTGCTTGGATTGCTCGGTGGTGCCCTGCCGCGTGACTTTGATAATGAAGGCTACAGCAATTACACAGGCATTGAGATTACCGAAGATGACGCAACCGGTGAGATGACGCTTGAAGTGCTCGATAGCGGATTTAATTATACGATCTCGCCAACAGATATTGATACGCTGGAAGGTGTGGATTACACCACGCCAGATACTCGCACTGGGGGTACAAGCTTTGAGGGTGTAGCTAGCGGTGATAATCCGTATAGCGCGGATCAGGGAGATAGTAGCGCCTATGGCGTGATGCCTACACCAAACCGTCGTATGGAATATTTTATTTTTCAGGATGGCTATACGTTAAGCACGCAAGCGTTGCAGCAAGTCTATCTCGCGCAGTTTGATCGTGATGCTAGTGATGAAATACGTGGGTTCCATGAGCAGGACACACTGGCTGGTGGCGCAGGCGATGATACGCTGATTGGTGCAGATGATGGAGATACGTACCTGTTTGGTCTGGGTGATGGTGCCGATGTGATTGAAGAAGGACAGACCAATATTCTGTTTAAGCGTGCAGATCGCGTTGTGTTTGGTGAAGGCATTACCAAAGACATGATTACGCTGGAGCAAACCGGCGAAAATAGCAAGGATTTGCTTATTCGCATTGCTGGGCATGATGATACATTAACCGTTAAGCAGCAGTTTGATAGTAGCGTATTTGGCTGGAATAATTTTTACTCACTGGAACAACGTGTTGAGTATTTTGAGTTTGACGATGGTACAAGTTGGTCTGCCAACGACATCATGATTATGCTGTTAGAGTCTACGGATGGCGATGATGTGCTTGTAGGGTATAGCGAACGGGATGTGTTAAGCGGTGGTAAAGGGAACGATACACTTATTGGCGGTGATGGCGGTGACGCCTATATTTTTGGTTATGGAGATGGCCATGATGTGATTGCCGACAATATGTTTAATGCGCTAGACAAAACCCTTGATACGATTTTCTTTGGTGCAGATATTACCAAAGCTGATATAGATATTTCACGTCCGGCAGGTACGGATGATTTGGTATTCACGTTAAAGCAAACAGGTGAAACGCTGACGGTCAAAGACCAGTATAATGCAAGCATTTTTGGTTATGAAAGTATTTTTTCGGTAGATGATTCCATAGAAATTATTTTGTTTCAGGATGGAAGCGGCTACACTTATAAGGACGTAATGGATATTAGCCTGCGTGAACAATCCACGAATGGCAATGACACACTGGAAGGCTTCTTCAGACAAGACACGTTAGATGGCGGAAAAGGCAACGACTTACTAAAGGGCGATGCAGAAGCAGATACGTATATTTATCAGCGTGGTTACGGGAATGACACGATATTTGACCAAAAAGAAGCGTTTGAAACAACGGAAACGGACACTATCCGTTTTACTAGTCTTCGCAGTGATGAAGTGACCATTACTCGCAGTAAAGAAGATAGTGCAATTAATGATCTTTATATTACTATCAATAACACAGGAGAAACACTGACTATTGAGGATATGTTCGCTACAGGCGGTTACTATGCGGTTGAGCGTTTTGAGTTTGAAGATGTAGTGTTAAGCAAGCAAGATGTTGAACTAATATTGCTGGAAGGCACACCGGGTGATGATATATTAATTGGCTACGGTGGAACACTCCATGTTGGTGAAGCGGAAGGTGAAACATTAGATGGTGGTGCGGGAAATGATTATCTCAAAGGTAATAGCGGTGTAGATACTTATATCTGGGGTAAAGGTTACGGCCATGACACAATGGAAGATGCTCACTGGGATCCTGATTATGAGTATGATGACCGTATCGTCATAACGTCTGATACGCACCCGGAAGATGTCACGCTTTCACTCGATGGGAACGATCTTGTCTTAGGGATTAACAATAGTAGCGGCGACAGTCTGCGTATTGAGAATTTTGCTTCTAACGTGTTTCAACCACGCGGTGAAGTGCATTCCATTGCGTTTACCGATGGATCTGGTGTGAGTTGGAAGCCAGAAGACATACGCAGAAAAACCATTGATACGCAACAAACAAGCGGCAATGACGATATTACCGGACTTTGGTCGCATGATACGCTTGCTGGCGGTAGAGGAAATGACACACTTGACGGGCTAGATGGAAATGACCTCTATTATTATAGCGCTGGAGATGGGCATGATGTCATATATGATGGAAGAAAGTTAATTACATTATCTGATGATGACGGCATTGTGTTTGACGCATCTATCTTGCCTGAGCATGTATTATTTCAGCGCAACGGCGAAGATATGGTGATTAGGTTTAGCCAGAATACCACTGACAGCATTACAGTGAAGAGACATTTTCACAACTCACTGGATTACTTTCAGTTATCTTTTATTGAATTTGCTGATGGCACACGTTGGGAGCAGGAGCAATTTAATACGGCATTATTTAATGCAACCAATGGTGATGATTATTTAGCAGGTACGGATCAATCTGAGTCTATATATGGAGGATTGGGCAACGATACATTAGTTGCAAATAATTCGGATCATCTCTATGGTGGTGAAGCAGACGATACGTACATTTACTCACTTGATGCGGGTTCTGCAACCATTTATGAAAATGTTTTAACTGCGTCCAACGATACGATAACGTTGTTGCAGCCTGTTTCTCCTGATGATCTAATATTTAAGAAAGATTTTTATAATCACGATCTTATCATTATGGGAAAACATACGACTGATGAATATATTAATATCGTTATTAAAGACTTTTTCATTGATGAACGCCATCAGGTGGAAACATTAGAAATGACAGGTGCTAACGGCACAACACACAGATTGTCTCTTATAGATCATGTCTCCACCGCTAGCTCAGCGAATGAACAATTGCTAGGCGATGACGATGCTAACGTTCTTTATAGTCTGGGTGGGAATGATACGATTCGCGGCTATGATGGAGATGATATAATTGCTGGCGGTAAAGGGAATGATTATCTGGAAGGTGAAGGCCGTGATGATGTGTATGTGTATCATCTGGGTGATGGTAACGATACGATCTATGACGAGCAGAAACATATATCTCGTTCCAAGCAAGACACAATTGCATTTGGTGATGGGATTGATCCATCTCACTTACAGCTGCAACGCGTTGGAGATAGCTTAAATATCACTTTTTCTCATGCACAGGGAAGTATTCTTGTTAAAGATTTCTTCTCAATAAGCCTTTATCGGGTTGAGATGATTCGCTTTAGTGATAACCAGTTATGGTCATTGCGCGATATTTATGATGCATTGCCGGGTGATAATGATTTTGATACTGGAGTCGTTACCGTGACAGGTGGGAATGCCTCGGAAACGCTGAACGGAACTAAAAAGCACGAAGTTTTCATTGCTGGAAAAGGTAATGATACGATCAACGTTGACGAAGGAACCAACACCGTTGTTTATAATAAAGGTGATGGAGATGACGTAGTTGTAACAAAACAATTTAGTCAGGCGACAACCATCCAGTTCGGAGCAAACATTACACCTGATGATGTTACGTTCTCGCGTTCCGGACATAATGACGTCAACATGCGTATAGATGTTGGCAATCAGGGTGGCATTACGGTTGAGAAGCATTACACTGGTAGTTATGGTCGTGTTGAGAGTATTATATTCGACAATGGAGTTATCTATAATTTTGAAGATACTAAAGAGGAATATTATAATGATATTTTCACTGATGGTAACGACTCTATTACAAGTTTTGTCTCCACAGATAATGTTTTGAATGCAAAGAAGGGTGATGACTTTATCAAACTGCTTAGTACTTCTTATAACAACAATATACTCTACAAACTTGGTGATGGTAATGACACGATAGATCCATGGGGTACTGCCTATGAAGATAGCTTTACGCTAAGCGATATTGCATTAAATGATGTCAGTTTTGATCGTTCTGGCCATCAGGGAAAAGATCTTACTATCGCCATGCCAGACGGTGCAGTCGTGACAATTGAGGGGCAATACTCCTCATCCACTCGCCGGATGGATACGTTTACCTTCTCTGATACATCGCTAAGTGCAGGAGAATTAGATGCGTATTATTTAAATTCCACCCAGACAAATGATGATAATACGATTTACGGATTTAATGGAGATGATTCCATTTTCGCCGGCAAAGGAAATGATATTATTTATCTGGATAGGGGAGCAGATACTGTAACATATGCTTCAGGTGATGGTCATGATACGATTGAATCATCGAATGATACAGAAGATGACGTACTTGTCTTCGGAAATAATATTGATATAGATGATCTAATATTTACGCGTGAAGGTTTTTCTTATGATGACCTGCACATTACGTTGTCCGAAAATGATTCTATTTTAATTGATCGACAGTTTGATAGTGGTGGCAGAGGGATTGAGTCTTTCTCTTTTGCTTCAGGAGCAACCTTCACTGCTGAAGAGATATATGATCGCTGGCTAGAGCAAGCACAAACAGATGGAGATGATACGGTACCTGGTACCAACCAAGATAATGTATTGGGTGGTGGCAAAGGCAATGACACGATTATTACCCGCCGGGGAAGCGACACCGTTCATTATTCGCTGGGTGATGGTAATGATACCATTACGACAGGTTCAGATGGCGATGATGATAGCATTATCTTTGATGAAAGTATTTTGTTCGGTGACGTAAGTTTTTCAAGAGATGGTCATCAGGAAAGCGATTTACTTATCACCATGAAAGATGGTGCGATCTTAACCATAGAAGATCAATTTGATTTTAGTAATGATAAAGTTGAATCATTTAACTTTGCTTCTGGAAAACAGGTGAGCTGGCTTGATGTGGCAGCATCCTTTTTTAACGATCAGTCTACAAACGGGAATGACACAATTACGGGTACTGAGTGGAACGATGTTATTTATGGTTTAGATGGCGATGATGTTATTGACGGTGGAGATGGAAAAAATCTTATTGAAGCAGGTAAAGGAAACGATAGGCTTGTTGTTAGTAATAGTAATACGCGCAATGTTTCCTCGTCTTCTTATGATGGTGGACAGGGGCAGGATACGATAGATTTCACATCCATGTCGAATGACTGGAATATTATCTTAGATGGTGAGTTATACGGAAGTTCATCAACAAGAAATCGTGTGCTTACGTCTATTGAGCATGTGATTGGTGGTCAGGGAGAAGACGTGATTGTAGGTAATGAACTGTCTAACAATCTGCACGGTGGAACGGGTCATGACTCTATTACTGGAAATAGCGGCGATGATACGCTTGATGGTGGCTTAGGGCGTGATACGTTAGACGGTGGAGTTGGTGCTGATATTTTTGTATTTTCCGACCTTGTACATAGCGTAAGATATTCAGCAGATCGTATTAAAGACTTTAATCCAACGGCGGATAAGATTGATGTATCAGCCCTTAATTTCACACGTCTCACCAAGAATAGCACAACGCTAGCTGGTGAATTACGTATGGATTTTAACCCTATTAAAAATCGTACCTATATTAAGTCAGATCAGTCAGATTTTGAATTTTACCTTGAAGGTGATTTTCGTACGACACTGAAAGATACGCATTTTGTCTTTAATGAAAACATTCTTGTGTCCCAAGAGATACGTGGCACCGATAGTGCAGAAACTTTATCAGGCGGTACGGGTAACGACACGATTCATGGGTATGGTGGCGATGATTCCATCACTGGTGGTTCTGGCGATGACTGGCTGGGCGGCTACGATGGTGACGACACACTAAGCGGTGGTTTAGGAGCCGATCACCATAATGGCGGCGGCGGCAACGATTGGGTGTCCTACTCGAATGCTGATTCTGCGGTGCAGGTGTTCATGGATAATGCCAGTGCCAATACCGGAGAAGCAGTGGGTGATTCCTACTGGGATGTCGAGAACCTGCTGGGTAGTGCTGGCAACGATACGCTCGGTGGCTCTACATGGAATAACTCTATCACAGGTGGTAACGGCGATGACTGGCTGGGCGGCTACGATGGCAACGACACGCTAAGCGGTGGTTTGGGCGCAGATCACCATAATGGCGGTGGCGGAAATGACTGGGTATCCTACTCGAATGCTGATTCTGCGGTGCAGGTGTTCATGGATAATGCCAGTGCCAATACGGGTGAAGCAGTGGGTGATTCTTACTGGGATGTCGAGAACCTGCTGGGTGGTAATGGCAACGATACATTGGGTGGTTCCACGTGGTATAACTCCATCACAGGTGGTTCTGGCGATGACTGGCTGGGTGGCTACGATGGCAACGATACATTGAGTGGTGGTTTGGGCGCAGATCACCATAATGGCGGTGGTGGCAATGACTGGGTGTCCTACTCGAATGCTGATTCTGCGGTGCAGGTGTTCATGGATAATGCCAGTGCCAATACAGGTGAAGCAGTGGGTGATAGTTACTGGGATGTCGAGAATCTGCTGGGTGGTAATGGCAACGATACATTGGGTGGTTCCACGTGGAATAATTCTATTACAGGTGGTAAAGGCGATGACTGGCTGGGCGGCTACGATGGCAATGACACACTGAGTGGCGGTCTGGGTGCAGATCACCATAATGGCGGTGGCGGTAGTGACTGGGTATCCTACTCGAACGCTGATTCTGCCGTGCAGGTGTTCATGGATAATGCTAGTGCTAATACCGGTGAAGCAGTGGGTGACAGTTACTGGGATGTTGAGAATCTGCTGGGTGGTAATGGCAACGACACACTCGGCGGTTCCACGTGGAATAACTCCATTGTTGGTGGTGATGGATCGGACTGGCTGGGCGGCTACGACGGTGATGATACGCTAAGCGGTGGTATCGGTGCAGATCACCATAATGGTGGTGGCGGAAGCGATTGGGTGTCTTACGCGGATGCCAGTAACAGCGTATCAGCTGCATTAGATGATGCCGGATCGAATATCGGTGAAGCGGCAGGTGATAGCTACTGGGATATTGAGAATATTATGGGGTCTACTCATAATGATACGCTGCAAGGTAGTACGGCAAACAACCGTATCGAAGGTAATGATGGCAATGATGGTTTGTATGGCCATAGCGGTAATGACACGATCACCAGTGGTGCGGGTGCAGATTATCTGGAAGGCGGGGGAGATAATGATGTGTTCCGTTTCTTCTCTGCTATTGATTCATCGGTTGCTACAGGCGTGGATTATATTGGTGACTTCACCCAGGGACAGGATAAGATTGATGTTTCAAACATTGCTGGACTAAATAGCTTCTCTGACTTTTCCGTCTATAGCAATAGCAGCTATACCGAACTCACCTATGGTGACTTGGTATTTGGATTCAATGGCGACATTTCCTTTGGTGACTCAGATATGATCTTTTAGGTAAACAACAACGCGGCAAAGTATGTTACTCTCCGGTAAAACCGGGGCGGTACAAACTGAACTGCCCCGAGTATACCGGAGAGGTTTTTGTTAGAAAGTTACGCTGCCTTTATAACTGATTGGTCTAAGTTTTCATAGTACGATTCCTCTTTTTCGTTAGGAGTGATATATCCGAGTGGTTGCATGATGCGTTTTTGGTTGTACCAATGCACCCATTTTAGCGTTTCCCATTCGATAGACTGTGCCGTTTTCCATGGTGCTTTGTGCTTAATGACCTCTGTTTTGAACAGTCCGATGATAGATTCTGCCATGGCGTTGTCATAGCTGTCACCGACACTGCCAACAGAGGCTTCAATGCCTGCTTCAACCAGCCGTTCAGTGTAAGTGATAGAGAGATACTGACTACCACGGTCAGAATGATGAATGAGTGTATCATCGGGCAAGCGGGTTGCAATGGCTTGATTCAGTGCATCCAGCACGAACGCGGTTGTCATTGAGGTAGAGACACACGCCATCCTACTATCCTGCGGGCAAACACATCAATGATGAACGCCACATAGACCATGCCCTGCCATGTTGAGACATAGGTGAAGTCTGATACCCATAGCTGGTTTGGTCGTGTTGCCACAAACTTGCGGTTTAC
This sequence comes from uncultured Alphaproteobacteria bacterium, assembly GCA_963803575.1. GTDB lineage: Bacteria > Pseudomonadota > Alphaproteobacteria > Rickettsiales > UBA998 > CAWDMW01. The sequence goes on along the minus strand of CAWDMW010000002.1, from coordinate 1,591,249 downwards.
CTTATCCCGTGGGCATGGCTGCATCATATCCGGCAGGATTGTGATGATTTTCCTGCCACGAACAACGCCCTGTACTCACGATTCTTACACCCAAGAAAAGTCTGGATGCGCTAACGCAATATACAGGGCGTGTATTGCGTCAGCCATATGGGCAGGAAACGTCACTTGCATCACTTAATCAGTCATATGTATTTTGCAGTGAGCAAGATGTTTCAAATGCCGTTGATAATATTAAAAAAGGGCTGGAAGAAGAAGGCATGGGAGATGTGGCAAGTCACGTACAGGCTGCATCTAGTGAAAAATTAACTAGTAGAATATCCGCGAAAGCCAAGCGCAGAGCTGGATATGAGCATAAGATATTCTTGCCTAGCCTTACTGCGTTGGATGGCACAAGCGAACCAAAAGCATTTGATTATTATCGTGACATATTAAGTCACTAAGTCACATTGATTGGAGTGCTTATCATCCAAAAGACATTACTATTACCGATAAAACCGTTATAGGGAGTGATGTGGCGTTGCTGGATTACAGCCAAGACGATGCACAGGGAGAATTGTCTTTAATGTCGCATGAGCATATTTCACGTCATTATGAAGGTGAATGTAATTTTTCACTCATGACCAGCCAACTTACGGATAAAATTCCTAATCCTTTTGAAGCACGGCGCGTGCTAGGTGAAGCGATTACACAATTAAAGGCCGCCGATAAGACAGACGAACAGATTGCTGCAGCAACTGGTGACATTGTCTATCGTATTAAGCAGCACGCATTTGAATGGGTGCTGCAAGAGTCAGAGGCACTCTTTAAGCGCAAGTTGCAGGATGGGCATATTATGCTGCAATTACTGGCATCACCGTTTGAGCGCTATAATTGGCACATGCCAGACAAGATAAATATATTGCGTGATGATAGTGAAGCCGAAGTGATTGGCTGGGAGAAAAGCCTTTTTGAGCCACATTATAAAAGCAACTTTAATGGTTTAGAGGAAAATGTTGCTGGCTATGTCAACAGACAAGAGGCTGTTAAGTGGTGGCATCGTTTAGGTGTGCGCGGCACAGCATATGCTGTTGAGGGGTGGAAGAAAGGAAAAATATATCCTGACTTTCTGATTCTGAACAATGATGGTGATTATCACTTTATAGAAACAAAAGGCAATCAACTCGATAATCCTGACAGTGAATATAAACAAAAGGTATTTGAAGCCCTAAGCCACACTAAACCCAAAGTAATGGGAGATTTTAAGGTAGCTACGTTATACGGAGATGTTTCTTTCAATCTTGTCTATGAAGATAAATGGGAAGAATCTTTGGAAAAGGTGTTTTCATAACGCTTGATAAAATAAAAACTTACGCACAAGCACGCTTTTATATGTGGGTTGAAATGTAGGTTGAATTTATAAAAATTATTTTTATCTATAAATTTCAAATAGTTAGAAATGTTTATGGCGGTGTATTGAACCCCTTTGAGTTCGAATCCCCTACACTTAGCATAGAGTTGCAACAAATAATCGCCCTGAAAACAACGAAAAGCAAGTTTTATGTTGCAACACCCTGTGCTTACTGGATTTCCGCTCTTGGTATTCTTTCAATTATAATGATGAAAGTACAGTACCAATCGCGAGTTCGAATCCCTGTTTGGGATTCATTGGAAACACATTATTCTTCACGGTCTGGCAACCTATAACTGGTGCTACGACCACCACCGGGGTTCTGAATGAAGATGCCACGTTCCTTCAGCTCTTGAATGTCACGAAGCGCCGTATCATTTGAGCACTTGGACAGCTTGGCGTATTTGGAGGTATTCATAAAGCCCTCAAAACCATCTTCAAGCATGCGGTTGATAATCAAGCGCTGGCGGTCATTCACAGGCTTTTGATTGATCGTATACCATAGATGTGCCTTAAACATAACATTGCCAAGCGTGGTTTCATCATTGCTGATAGCTCGGCCAAGGCAATCCAAAAACCATGACAGCCAGTTTGTGATATCAGGTGTTGCACGTTGTTGCGTTTCAAGCTGATCGTAATACTGTTTGCGCTCTGCCTCAATTTGGGATGACAGACTATAAAAACGGTCTGGCGTACCATCAGCACGAGCAAGCGCCATATCACCAATAGCTCTGGCAATACGTCCATTGCCATCTTCAAACGGGTGGATCGTTACGAACCACAAATGGGCGATGCCTGCTCTTATGACAGGATCAGTATCATCTTCGCCTGCTATCCACGCAAGAAACGCTTCCATTTCCTTATCTAAACGCTCCGCAGCAGGAGCCTCAAAATGAACTTTTTCTTTACCAATAGGACCGGAAACAACCTGCATGGGGCCAGCTTCAATAGTTCTCCAACCTCCAACGGTAATTTTATGCATGCCGCTACGTCCCGTAGGGAATAATGCCGCATGCCAATCAAGCAGGCGATCCTTTGCTAGCGGCTTCGAGAATTGTTGCGTGGCATCCAGCATCATTTCTACGATACCTTCAACGTCACGGCTCGCAGGGATAAGCCCGGCAATATCAATTCCGAGCCTACGCGCAATGGATGAGCGCACTTCTTCCGGGTTCAGGTTTTCACCTTCAATGGCCGAAGATTTCACGACATCATTGGTGAGTGTGCTAAGGGAAGCCTCACGCTTAAGTTCAAAGCCAAGCCCCTCCATGCGCCCCAGCAAATGACCTTGGGCTTAGCGTATATCAGCCAGCTTAGATGCGAGTGCCTCTGCATCCCATGTAAAGTCTGGCCAGTTTTGATGTTCATGAATCCACATATTAATCACCGCATTATTTAAGGTGATTATAGGCACTATTCACCGCAAGGTCAAGATATATCACCGCACATGATGCGGTGATTAAGCGAGCTATTCACCGCTAACTGAGGATTACAAGACGGAGTAATACTCATATTTACCCTGACCAACACGGCATAATAAGCTCATCTTGACCAGCTCATCAATATCTCGATATGCCGTTGCGCGACTGACACTAAAAACCAGAACCAAATCCTTGGCACATAATTTACGACCGTCTTTGATCTGAGTGTAAAACCATAGCTGACGAAGCGTCAGTTTCTGCTATTTTACCAGCAAATCGCACGAGCCCTCCGTCTCAAAAATGAGATTGGATATATCCAGATCACGTTGAATTGGGCGGGACTCCGCAGCTTGGTTTTGTTTTTGTATCAGCTGCGTTAGATCTTCCCGCCCAACCTGACCCAAGAACCATTCAATCAGTCTTGGCGATGCTTTGGTCAGAGAAATAAAGTTCTCTATACTCGGCTCTCTGGCGGCGTCATACCAATTCCGAACGGCATGCTCTGATGCCCCTGTATGACGTGCGATCCACTTTATAGCTGACCCAGACCCTTTATAATCCTCCCTCAGTATTTTGGCAATCTGTGTGACCGCGTATTTCTAATGGGTCTGGTGAACTTTAGCTAACTATAGGTTATGCTAAGTCACTATGAAACAACGTAAGAACAAGGTATTATCGCCGTTCACATATTTCGGAAGCTAAATTCAGGCAGTTATTGAAGTGTTTTGCCATGGACTTAAATGCGTATGAAGCGTTTCAACTGACTGGCATATCGCATCGTAGTTGTAAGATTATCTATGCAAAATTGCGCCTACATATCGCTCAATATTGCATAGATACACGATACACTCGGGACGTTAGATGAATACATGATTCGTTCTGGTCTAAAACTTGAAGATGTGGATTTAGAATCAGGATTGGGTGACGGTTCTGGATTTGGCTTTGGGTCTGGAGCTGGAGCAGGTAACGGAGATGGCTCAGGAAACGGTTAGCATCCCGTACCGCGAAAAACGAAGTACGGCTTTCAAGCCCAAGCATTTCCCGTACTTTAGAGGATTTTTGCAAAGCAGGATTTATAGGAGAATCTGTCTATAGAGAGGAAAAGACACAAAATTTCGAACCTTTTTCAAACTCTCTAGTACTGGTTACATACCCTTAGAGTCTTTGAAAACCGAAGCTATTTTTGTTGCACCACCATCCATAGATGGAGTTTTCTGTTTCTAATGGCGGAGACGGAGGGAGTCGATTTAAACGCCTATTTCAAAGAATTAGCAGATTGGGAGACGCAACTCAAGCCACTTGATCACACTATATTTGATAAGATTGAGGAGATGGAACTATGAGCCAGATTCCTCCATTATTTTCATCACTAAAGAGCAATTTTAAAGATGCCGTAGATGATCGTAAAAAGCATCAAAATGAAAAATCGGCACAGTCCATTCGTCTTTCCGTGCGCATAACACAAGAAGAAAAAGATAAGCTTTCACAAGAAGCAGGATCAACAGCAATGAGCGCATACGTGCGCCAAAAGCTATTTGGCAACATGGAAGCATTGCGTCCGCAGCGTTACCGTAAAAAGCAAAAAGAACCTGCTGTTGATACGGTAGAGCTTGCGCGATTGCTTGGTATGTTCGGTCAATCTGAACTCGCAACGTCGATGTTGGCGCTATCTTTAGCAGCAACGCAGGGGCTTATGGATGTGACGCCTGAGATTGAAGATAAGATTGATTCTGCCTGTGAGGATATTGAAACGATCAAGATGGCGCTAATCTTGGCACTGAACGTGAAACCACAGGGCGGCTCGCTGGCATGATCCTGAATGGCAATCAACGCGGCGGTGCTAAAGATTTAGCACTGCATTTAATGAAAGCAGAGAATGAGGTCGTAGAGCTTCATTCTCTGCGCGGCTTTGTGTCGCGTGACTTGATGGGCGCGTTGAATGAAGTTTATGCCGTTAGCCGTGGCACGAAATGCCGTCAGTTTATGTATTCGCTGTCACTCAATCCACCAAAGGATGCGGATATATCTGTTGCTGAATTTGAGGATGCGATTGAGAAAGCAGAGCAGCGCCTCAATCTGCAAGGGCAAGCGCGGGCGGTGGTGTTCCATGAGAAGAATGGGCGCAGGCATTGCCATGTGGTGTGGTCGCGCATTGATTTAAAGACGATGACAGCGCGTCAGATGTCACATGATCGTGAAAAGCTTACCAGCCTTTCAAAAGAGTTATTTCTTCAACATAATTGGGAAATGCCAAGTGGTTTGAAGAACCGACAAGACCGTGATCCTACCAATTATAATTTTGCAGAACATCAGCAAGCACAGCGAGCTGGTAAAAACGCCGCTGATATTAAACGCGACTTTCAGGATGCATGGGAGCAGTCTGATAGCCGCGCTACTTTTGAACATGCGCTGGCAGAAAAAGGCTATTACCTTGCACGAGGTGATACGGGGCGTTTCGTTGCGATGGATGAGCGAGGCGAAATCTATTCTGTTCCTAAAATGCTGGCAAAAGGCATTAACACCAAAGACGTCCGCGCTCGTCTTGGTGATGAAGCCACCTTGCCATCACTGGATCAGGTGCGTGCGATGTTGGCTGATAAGCAGAAACAAACGCAAACACATGAAACCGAGCCAGAGCAGAAAGCTGCAAAAGCCACTAAACCTAGAAAGGCAGATGTAACGCCAGAAAAGGCGATAGAGCTTGTGACCCGTTATCATGCGGCGTTTACGCCGAAGATGATGGAGCGCACTCTATACAAGTCGGTCAAGAATGCTGCTAAACGCAAAGCATTAGTGCAGGAAATGATGCAATCAAACCAGCTCATCAAGCTAGGGCAGCGTGATGGTGACGATGTGTTTACAATACAATCCATGCGTGATTTAGAGCAGCATATGAGTGACACGGGGAATACGCTGGCAAACACATCATCTCATAAGGTTGATGACCATGCAGCACACCGCGCTATTTTTAATCTGAATGCCAAATTATCAGCGGAAACCAATTGCGCTGCCAGCCTGAGCGATGAACAAATCAATACGCTCAAACATATGACACAGGATAAACAACTCTCTTTAGTCGTCGGTGTGGCTGGTGCAGGTAAAACCACGATTATGGCAGGCGCAAAGGAAGCCTATGAATCACAAGGCTATCGCGTGCGCGGTGCCGCCCCATCGGGAATCGCCGCCGCAGGGTTGAAAGAGATAGGCATGAATGCGTCAACGCTGCATTCATTAGAATACCGCATTAAGATTGCCAAAAAGATGATGGATGAGAATGACGGCAAGCCGTTATCAGTCAGGCAGCATAACTTCATTCAAAGCACTATGCTTACCAATAAAGATGTCTTGATTGTCGATGAGGCGGGCATGGTCAGTGCCAAACAAATGAACAACATCATTCAGCTTTGTCAAGAATCTGGCGCAAAGCTGGTGCTGGTGGGTGATCCTGAGCAATTGCAGTCTATTGAAGCAGGTGCAGCCTTCCGCACCATATTAGAACGCAATAACTCAGCCACAATTACCGAAGTGCGACGGCAGAAAACGCATTGGCAGCGTGAAGCCACCATGCAGCTATCTCAGGGCAAGACAGCAGATGCGATACATGCTTATGATAAACAAGGCTGCATTACGCGTACCAAATCCAGAAGTGCTGCACAGGCGCAACTCGTCAAAGATATGATAAAATCCTATTGCGCCGATCCAGATAAAAGCCGCCTTGTGCTGGCATATACAAAAGCGGATGTTGCTGAACTAAATGACCTTATCAAAGCAGAAATGGTGAAACTGGGCAAAGTGTCATGCAATAGCATCAAAACAACCATTACCATAAATGATGGTGACATCGAATATCAGGACAAAGCACACTTTGCTGTTGGCGATCGCATCATGTTCCGAAAGAACGATAAGCAATTGGGCGTGATGAACGGCACGTTCGGCACATTGCGGCAAGCTGATGACGGCGTGTTTCATATTGAACTTGATAATGGTCACATGGTTAAGTTCTCAACCGAAGAATATAACCACCTCCAGCTTGGCTATGCCACGACGGTGCACAAATCACAGGGTATGACAGTGGATGAAACTTACGTGCTGGCAACGCCGCATTTTGACCGTCACACAACATATGTTGCCATGTCGCGCCATAAGCAGCGGGTCAAACTGTACGCTAGTAAAGACGATTTCAAAAACCAGAACCAGCTTTACGCAAAGCTGGGCAAAGATGGTGGTACTCTTTCTACGCTGGACTTTGTTGATCAACAGCTTGAGCAAAATCATGTTAACGACAAAAAACCGTCACTATCACAGCGTATTAAAGACTCGTGGCAACGTCTGCGTGGCAAACCGCATAAAACAGTGACCCTAGACGAAATTGAGCAGCGGATGCAGGCGCCGCACAGGCATGGCGACACGCCTGATAATGTCTCTCATATCACAAAACGGCGCAAACCAGAAAAACCAATGACGCAGCAAGACTTTGTGACACTACGCGATGAGTTTGTGAAAGAGGCACATCCAAAACCGACAGAACAATCGCGCCAACACCAGCAAGAGCAGGATCATTACCCATCGTACGACCGCTGACGTCGTGCGGAATCAGTGTTTCTGCGCAAGCTCCGCATCTACTTCATTTTTCAGATTTTCAAAATATGCGTCTAACTCTGCCTCGGAATTGATTGCAGTATATTCACCGCGCCGATGCTGTTCCACACCAATCATCACCGCCTTACGCAATGCATCTGTTTCTGCGTCATAGTCTGCCATATCTTGTTCCTTTCAAGCTTCTATAAAAATACATCATCGAATATAATGCTTTCGTCTTGCCTTCCAATGATGGTCATAATTTCAACGCTACCACTATCATCAAGGCGATAATAGATACTATCAACACCGCAAACACTGCGGCGATAGCCTTCACGGATGTGATCAACAGCAGGATAGAGACGCGGTTGCGCGGCAATCTGTTCAAACCGTTCAAAAAATGCCGCAAAATAACGATCAGCGCGGTCTTCTCCAAACGCGGTGACACCATGCGCATAAATACGATACAAATCCTCTTTCGCCTGAGGCGTGAGTTTATACGCTGTCATTATTGGGCAATCTGTCTTTAAACTCTGCCAGCATGGCTGTTGAATCAACGATTTCAGACGCGCCACTATTTTCTGCTTGGATCAGTTTAGCGCGAAGGTGATCTAATGCATCCTGTCGTTTCCGCGCCTGACGGATGAGGTCGTTTACGATCTCGCTTTTGCTACTATATTCTTGGCTATTAAGCTGCGCCTTTAGCCACTCATCATTGGGCGATGTTAGTGATATGCTTTGTCGTGTCATATGTTGCTCCTCGTATATGGTGTAATTATACACCAGAAAGTAAAATAACGTAAAGCCTTTTTAGATTGCCGCCTAGCCGATTGGATAGGCGGCGCGATTTTTTAGCGACGTATCAGAACAGTGTGAGCTGGTTGATTGTGTCGCCATCACTTCTGCCAAGATACACATCCAGCCAGTCTTGCGGATAAGTAGCGCCGTTCAACACCCTACTAAACATCGTACTAATGCCGCGCGTCAGCATGTTATAGGACGGATCATCTAGCTCTTGTATCGCTTTATGCATGAGTGCCCATACAACTGCATCACCATCCCCCGCCTCAAAACAATTATCAAAGCCGCGCGAATAAATATCTGTCCATGGTGCATCTGCTAGTTTTTTGATTGCGGTTTCTGCGTGATACACGCGCAAACCAAAGCCTTTCAGGGTAGGATACGGATTGGCTGCTTGCTTTATTCTATTGGCATTCACGCCATAAGGTAGAATATAACATTCAAAGCCTTGTTTTCTGCGCTCTGCCTCCCTCTGTTCGTTCTTGCCTTTATATAGCTTTATCCATTGTCCATTCGCATATTGCGCGTGCTTTCCCCATGTCATATGTTGCGTCATGCTTCTAGCCCTCCCTTAATCCAAACGATAGATGATGTTTACACCTGCCACACGGGTTTTCGTGTAATCCATCGCTAGATCACGCGCGATAGCGTCATGATCAATATAGAATTGCAGGCTTTGCGGTATCTCACCATATAAGCCATCATCCACAAACTGCTCTGCCAGTTCTTTCATGCTGTCGAGGTAATAAATATCGACGTTATCCGCGATGCCTGTATCATCGGTGTCAAAGTCAAAACTGTAACCACCTTCACCCACGGCAATCACCAGCGCCTCTTTCTCGCTCTCCTCCCATTCCTCAATCTTTTCTATGAAATGATGCATATTGCACTGGCTTACGCCTAATGCTCTGAACAATTCGCAGTCTATATCTTCACCATCAATAAACTGGATTTCAAATTCCTCAACTTGCCCGCCAAAGTCATTTTTGCATTGTGCATAATTGGCGTCATAGTCTTGCATCGTCTCAAAATAAAAGCCTGTCGCTGAAATATCGTATGGTTGTGCGTAAAACTGTGTCATGTCTTTGTTTCCTTTTAATCTTTAAATGACCAACGGGAATGTTTCTTATTCTCCCGTTCCTGAAACCTTGCCAAGCGGCGAGCGTCCGAGATAAACCAAAACAAAAAGCCCTGACAGCAAGGCTGACAGGACGAAACAGGACGGTCGGTCAAATTCTGTGGATCGGTCAATAGGCTTCTCGGGAGACCGCTTGCGGCGGCAAGCCTATTGATTGACAGCAGCGCGTCCACTGATTTGATATAAGCTGGTATGATGGTTTCTGGCATCGGAAACGATGCCGTTAAAGACGTATCGCTATGGCGATGCATGCCCGTATTACACTCTTTAATGCGGATATTTATGGGTATAATTGCAGATATAGGCTATTTTACGGCTATAATACGGTTACAAAAGCATAATAGGCTAACAGTCATACAGCATAAAAAGCGAATGAGCCTGCAAATATGCATACGTTTTAACCATAGATTGACTGATGATGTATGACAGGGTATTTTCGTTTGTCTGGGAGTTTTAGCAGAATATACACGAGAGCTTGAGGAAAGATTATTTTTCGTTTATTCTGTTATATGACTCCCAAATAAACGAGGTTTTTAATGTATTATCGCTCATTGGCAAGCATTATCAAGGAAATAAACAACACATTTCCTATCATGCTAGTAACTGGCCCACGGCAAGTAGGCAAAACCACATTGCTGGAAATGTGTGCCAGTAATGGCCGTAACTACGTGACGCTGGACGACATACAGCAGCGCGATCTGGCGCGCAATGACCCTGCATTATTTCTTCAATCTCACAAAACACCTCTCATCATTGATGAGGTGCAATACGCGCCTGAGCTATTTAGTGCGATTAAAATGATTGTGGATCGTGAGAAAAAGAACGGCATGTTCTGGCTGACCGGATCACAGAAATTTCATCTGATGCAGGGCATTACTGAAAGTCTGGCCGGGCGTGTGGCGATTATAGACTTGCTTGGATTGTCACAGGCGGAAATGGATGGGCGTGCAGATAAAGCTTTACCCTTTATGCCGACGCCTGAATGGATTGAGCATACAAGAGCACAGATTAGGCAACCCAAAACATTACCAGAAATCTATGACCGTATCTGGCGCGGTGCATTTCCAAGGCTTTGGGCAACAGGCGATGCCGATGGTGCTGGTAATGGCGATGGTAGCGGTTACGGATTTGGCAGTGGGTCAGGTGCAGGCAATGGTGATGGTTCCGGCTCTGATGCATCGGTGCCATTTTCACAGGTGAACAGAGACATCTTTTATAAGTCTTATGTTCAGACTTATATTCAGCGAGATGTCCGCGACATTGTGAATATAAGCGATGATATTGGATTCAACCGCTTTCTGCGAGCCGTGGCGGCAAGAACAGGGCAGTTACTCAATTATTCAGATATGGCGCGGGATGTGGATATTGACCATAAAACCGCTAAATCATGGCTTTCTGTACTGGAAACATCAGGCCTAGTATATCTTCTGCAACCCTATTATCGCAATGTGACGAAACGGTTAGTTAAAACGCCAAAACTGTATTTTCTGGATACAGGGCTATGTAGTTATCTTACACAATGGCCGACAGCAGCATCTTTGGAGACAGGCGCAATGTCTGGGGCTATTTTGGAAACATATATGTTCTCGGAAATCCTGAAAAGCTATTGGCATAACGGAAAAACACCACGTTTTTATTATTACCGTGATCAGGATCAGCGTGAAATTGATTTGATGATTGAAACGGGTGAAGTATTTTACCCGATAGAATTTAAAAAGACCGCGAACCCGTCACGCACGGCATCACGACATTTTCCACTTTTGGAAAAACTGGGCAAGCCCGTGGGGCATGGCGCTGTGATTTGTTTTGTAGAGAATGACGTACCACTTTCACGTGATGTTACTGCTATTCCAGTGGGGTATCTGTAATATGGCAAAAAGTAATTTCACAGAGGCCGATATTAAAACAAAATATATCTTGCCAGCAATTAAGCAGGCGGGATGGGACGTTCATATACAGGTACGCGAGGAAGTTTCTTTTACCCAAGGACGCATTATAGTGCGCGGTAAAATGGCCGCCAGAGGAAAAAGCAAGCGTGCCGATTACATCCTCTACTATAAGCCTAATATACCGCTGGCGATTATTGAAGCGAAAGATGACAGTCATTCTTTGGCTGATGGCATGCAGCAAGCTCTGGAATATGCAGAAATTCTGGATATTCCTTTTGTTTTCACCTCCAACGGTACGGGCTTTCGTTTCCATGACAGATCAGGAACCAGCGAACAAATTGAGAGTGATTTGCCATTGGATTGCCTTCCCAGCCCGCAAGAGCTTTGGAAACGCTATAAACAATTCAAAAAAATTGAAACGCCTGAGGCTGAAACCGTTGTTGCACAGGATTATTATTCTGATGGCGGCGGTAAAACACCGCGCTATTATCAACTCAATGCTATCAACCGCGTGATGGAAGCCGTTGCTAAAGGGCAAGATCGCATGTTGCTGGTCATGGCTACAGGAACGGGCAAAACCTATACAGCATTTCAGATCATCTGGCGTTTGTGGAAGGCCAAAGTTAAGAAACGTATCCTGTTCCTTGCAGACCGCAATATTCTAGTCGACCAAACACGTCAAAATGACTTCAAGCCCTTCGGGCAGGCAATGACAAAGATTAGCAAGCGGCAAATAGATAAATCTTATGAAGTCTACCTATCGCTTTATCAAGCGGTGACAGGAAATGAAGAAGACAAGAATATATATAAGCAGTTTTCTCCCGATTTCTTCGATTTGATTATTGTAGACGAATGTCACCGTGGAAGCGCAGCAGAGGATTCTGCATGGCGTGAAGTATTGGAGTATTTCAGTTCTGCTACGCAAATTGGTTTGACGGCCACACCAAAAGAAACAGCGGATGTTTCAAACAGCCATTATTTTGGCGACCCTGTGTACACTTATACCTTAAAGCAAGGTATCGAAGACGGGTTTCTTGCACCATACAAAGTAATCCGCGTTGATATGGATAAAGATTTACTCGGTTTTCGCCCAGAAAAAGGCCAAACAGACAAATTTGGCAATCTTATTGAGGATCGTATTTATAATCAGAGTGACTTTAACCGCTCTTTGGTGCTGGAGCCACGTGATTGGTTAGTTGCGGAAAAGATCACAGAATATCTGAAAGCCACTAATCGCTACGATAAAACCATCGTATTTTGTGAAGATATTGATCATGCAGAGCGTATGCGCCATGCACTAGCAAACCTGAATAGCGATTTGGTATTACAAAACCACCGTTATGTGATGAAAATTACAGGTGATGACCAGCAAGGCAAGGCAGAACTTGATAATTTCATTGATCCTGAAAGCCAGCATCCCGTTATTGCCACCACTTCCAAATTATTGACCACAGGTGTGGATGCTAAAACTTGTAAATTAATCGTATTAGATCAGCGCATTCAATCCATGACCGAATTTAAGCAGATTATTGGGCGTGGCACTCGTATCGATGAAGATCATGGAAAACTATACTTCACGATTATCGATTTCAAAAAGGCAACTGAATTATTTGCCGACCCTGCCTTTGATGGCGATCCAGTACAAATTTATGAGCCAACGTCCGATGATAGTATTTTTCCGCCTGATGACACAGGGGTAGGCCTTAGTGAAGGCATCGAGTTACAGCCAGATATTTCTTTCGACCCTAACGCAGAACCAGATGGCAAGCGCGTCAAATACTATGTGAACAACGTAGAAGTGAGTGTCGTATCTGAGCGCGTGCAATATTACGATAAAGACGGCAAGCTGGTTACAGAATCGCTTAAAGATTACACGAAGAAAACCGTGCAGAGCCGTTTCAACACATTAGATGAATTTCTACGCAGTTGGTCTGAGGCGGCAAAGAAGCGCGCCATTATTGAAGAATTAGAAGGCCAAGGCTTGCTGTTAAGTGCGTTACGAGAAGACATTCCGAATGGCGATCAATACAGCGATTTTGACATCATCTGCCATATAGTTTTTGGTCAACCGCCACTTACACGCAAAGAACGTGCAGAGCATGTACGCAAACAGAATTACTTCACCAAGTATGGCGAGCAAGCACAGAAAGTGTTGGAGGCGTTGTTGGATAAATACTGCGATGAAGGCCTGAGCAGCTTGGAAAGTGCTAAGGTGTTGCGGCTTAAACCGATCAATGAAATGGGTACGCCAGTAGAAATTATCAATAACTATTTTGGCGGCAAGGCAGCGTATGATAACGCGGTTTATGAACTAGAAAATGAACTCTTTAAGAAGGCAAATGGCTAATGAGCAACGTATCAGGCATAATTAAATCCATCCAAGACATCATGCGCAAAGATGTTGGCGTAGACGGTGACGCGCAGCGCATTGGCCAGTTGGTGTGGATGTTCTTCCTGAAAATTTTAGACGACCAAGAAGAGTCTCTGGAGATTGAAGAAGATGAATACAGGTCTCCTGTGCACGAGCATTTGCGCTGGCGGAATTAGGCTTCGGATGCGGAAGGAATTACGGGTGAAGAGTTATCAGATTTTATCAATAACCAGCTTTTTCCGACCTTAAAAGAGCTCCGTGCAGATGGCCGTCAAGGTGCGCGTGCATTGGTAATCCGTAATGTCTTTGAAGATGCCTATAACTACATGAAATCAGGACATCTTATTCGTCAGGTGGTCAACAAAATCAACGAGATTGATTTTAATCGCTCTGCAGATAAACATACTTTTGGCGATATTTACGAACAAATACTTAAAGACCTGCAAAGTGCAGGTAATGCAGGTGAATTTTACACACCTCGCGCGGTCACGCAGTTCATGGTAGATATTCTCAACCCTCAACTGGGTGAAATGATATTAGACCCTGCCTGCGGCACAGGTGGCTTTCTAAGCTGTGCGATTGAAAATCTGCGTGATCAGGCAGATTCACCAGAAAAATGGGAGAAGCTGCAAACCAGCCTTTGGGGGGTAGAAAAAAAGGCACTGCCGCATTTACTTTGCACCACCAATATGCTGCTGCATGGCATAGAAGTTCCCAAAAACATTCAGCACGACAATATGCTCTCCACGCCGATTAAAGACCATAAATGGCGCAAAAAAGTCGATGTGATTATCACTAATCCACCATTTGGCGGCACGGAAGAAGATGGCATTGAGAATAATTTTCCAACCGCTTATCGCACACGGGAAACAGCGGATTTATTCTTGTTTCTTATTGTTGAGATGCTGAAAGACAGAGGACGTGCGGCTGTGGTTTTGCCCGATGGTACACTCTTTGGCGAGGGCATCAAAACTCGTTTGAAAGAGAAGCTGCTGGAGGAATGTAACCTTCACACCATCGTGCGCCTGCCCAATGGCGTGTTTAACCCCTACACGGGGATTAAAACGAATCTGCTCTTTTTTGAAAAAGGCAAGCCCACAGAAGAAATCTGGTATTATGAACACCAATACCCAGAGGGTTATAAAAGCTACAGCAAAACCAAGCCGATCAGGGTTGAAGAGTTTGATGTAGAAAAAGCATGGTGGAACAACCGCGTCGAACATGAATTTGCATGGAAAGTTAGTATCGCCGACATCAAAGCCAATAACTATAACCTTGATGTCAAAAACCCGCACGATACCGACCCAACCCACCAAGACCCCGCTGAATTACTGGAGGCATATCAAAAAGCCAACGCGCAGATGCACGCCACGCAAAATGACCTTAAAGCCATATTGGCCGAGGCCCTCCAGCGTCACAGTGAGGCGGCATAATGGAGAGCGAACTATTTTTGCAACAATTCGGCCATCTGGCGCAGGGCGAAGGCGGCATTAAAAAACTGCGCGATCTGATTTTGCAACTGGCCGTACGCGGTAAGCTGGTGGAGCAAGACCCGAATGACGAACCTGCCAGTGAGCTTTTGAATAAGATTGAAACAAAGAAGAAAGAGCTGGTTAAAGAAAAGAAGATACGCAAGCAAGCCGCTTATCCAAGGCTTGAACAGTCTGATTGGTTTTCTACAATTCCCGAAAACTGGATGTTAATTCATTTCGGAGAAATAGGCGATTGGGGGGCTGGAGCAACGCCTAATCGAAAAAACAGTGAATACTATGATGGAGATATGCCTTGGTTCAAGTCAGGCGAACTAAACGGTGCTGTTATAACTTCTTCAGAAGAATCTATTACTGAAAAAGCATTACAAGAATGCTCTCTTCGCCTAAATCAAGTCGGCGACGTGGTGGTCGCGATGTATGGTGCTACCATTGGCAAAACTGCCGTTGTCGGTGTTCCATCGACGACTAATCAAGCTGTTTGCGCCTGCACACCCTTTGAGGGTGTATACAATAAGTATTTACACATTGTGCTTAAAGCTTATAAACCCGTTTTCACAGGGCAAGGTGCTGGTGGAGCGCAGCCAAATATCTCGCGAATAAAAATCATCAACACCCCATTTCCCCTCCCACCACTCGCTGAGCAAAAGTGGATTGTGGCGAAGGTGGATGAGTTAATGGCGCTTTGCGACAGGCTGGAGGCTGAGAAAACTGAGCAGCAATTGCTCAAAGAACAAGCTACCAGTTCCACACTACATCACCTGAGTGCCGCCGACGCACCAGAGAAGTTTAGCCAGAGCTTCACCATCCTGCAAAACAGCTTCAACAATTGGTTTGACGACCTTACCACCGTCAAAAAACTCCGCGCCACTATCCTGCAACTGGCCGTGCAGGGCAAGCTCATGCCACAAGACTCCACTGACGAACCCGCCAGTGAACTTTTAAAGCGCATAGAAGCTGAGAAAAAGAAACTCATAGCTTCAGGCACCATCAAAAAACCAAAACTTCTACCGCCGATTCGACAATCCGATCAGCCTTTCGCTTTGCCACGTGGCTGGGAATGGGTACGCCTAGAGAAATGCTCAATTGTTATTACAAGTGGCTCTCGTGACTGGGCAAAATATTATTCATCAGATGGGGCAATATTTGTAAGGATGGGTAATTTGGCTAAAGATGATTATCGAATGCGATTAGGTATCTTACAACATGTTCAACCACCCGCCACTGGAGAGGGAACACGTACGCGTTTAGAGCAAGATGATCTTTTGATTTCGATAACAGGTGATGTTGGAATGTTTGGACTTATACCGTCTAATTTTGGTGAAGCCTACATAAACCAACACACGGCATTACTTAGGTTATTTCCTGATTTCAGAAATAGGTATATTGCAGAATATCTTCGTTCCCCTCTAGCAAAAGAGCAATTCAATGCTCCACAAAGGGGTATAAAAAATAGTTTTAGGCTTGGTGATATAGGGGAAATGTTGTTGCCCCTCCCGCCACTTAACGAACAAAAACGCATTGTCGCGAAGGTGGATGAACTCATGCAGCTCTGTGATCAGCTAGAGGCAAGTATTAGCCAAACCAGTGAAGCCAACACCCACCTAATGGATTCGCTTATCCACCATATGACCAAGGCGGCATAATGCACGACATCACGAAGGAAAAATTGGAAGCGCCTTTTCTTCGTGAGGATGAACTTCTCAAGTGGCCATGTGGCTGCTGCATGAAAGATTTTATGATCGCTTCGAGCGAAGATATTTTCGTGCGTCCTTCCAGCATTGAAAAAACATACCCTTATGAAGACCTTATGCGCGATGGTGAAAGGGAATACAATATCAAAGAAGGCGCAAAGCCATTCTTTTCGCTCAATGTGGTGTGTGAGTCCTGCCAAGAACCTGCGGTGTTGTATGGGCTGATTGCAGAAGATTTAGACCTTGTAAACTATAAGACAGAGCAAAAGGAAGCCTATGAACCTCTATACAATATAGAGGGTATTTCTCTGTCCTTACTTCCCATTCAGATTTCATCTGATACACCCGATGATGTGGTTCGACATATACGAAGCGCAGCACGGCATATGTTTGGCGACATTCCCGCTTGCGCGAATTATCTGCGCAAAGCGGTAGAAGCTATTATGGAAGATGCGGGCGTTTCAGGTGGAAATCAGCATCAGAAGATTGAAAGCTTCAAAAAGAAATACGAAGACGAAGGCGAACTGCTCATGGCCGCCAAGTGGATTGGCAATGATGGCAGCCACATGCATGACAATCTCGACAAAGAAGATGTGATCGAATGCTTTGAAAGCCTAGAGGAAGTCATACGTTCGCTTTACAATTCAAAACGTAAGAAGCGCATTGAAAGAGCGCGAAAACGTAACCTGAGAAACGGCAAGAGATGAAATATATTGAGAAAATAAAGCTGCAAAACTTCAAACGGTTTTCTTCGTTTGAGTATCTCGCCAGAGAAAAGCGCAATATTTTTATTGGCGATAATGAAGCAGGTAAAAGTACCATTTTACAAGCTGTTGATTTGGTTCTGACTGGTAGCAGAGCAAAAGTAGAAACTCTTGGACTTGAGTCGTTATTCAATCAGGATGTTGTGACCCAATTTCTCCAAGGCAATAAAGATTATAATGATCTTCCTCGCTTGAGGGCGGAGATTTACCTAAACGATTTTGGGGATATGGCTCTTGAAGGAAAAAATAACACTGACGACAGAGTATGTCATGGGCTTCGGCTTGTTTGTGAGCCGATAGATGAATACGGTGTTGAAATTCGAGCCGCTTTAGAGCAGGAAAATGCACTGTTTCCTTATGAATATTATTGCATCACTTTCTCAACTTTCGCAGGACAGCTTTACACGCAAAACCGTAGATTTCTAAGTCATATTCTTATTGATAGCTCTCTCATCGGTACTGAATATGCAACGCGGCATTATACGAAGTCTTTATATGAGGCTAACACCGACATTACCCAACGCCATCAAAATAATCATGCCTATCGCCAAAGTAAGGCTGCGTTTACAAATACTTCTCTTGCCAATGTTAATGAAGAGCTTGGCGAAACTAAATTTGGGGTGAAAAACGACAGTAAATCAAACCTTGAACAAGATTTGATGATAACCGAGAAAGGTATGCCTGTTGCACAAATGGGGAAAGGAAATCAGTGTTTCATTAAAACAGGTTTTGCCCTTCAAAGAAGAAGTGGTGCCAACTCAATTGATTTGATCCTAATCGAAGAGCCAGAAAATCACCTCAGTCACCTTAACATGAAAAGGCTGATAAATCGTATAGAAGAAACTGCCCAGACACAGCTCATGATCGCTACGCACAGTGGAAATGTCTGCTCACGCCTAGACTTGCATAATGCTTCTTTGCTGACATCTGCTTCAAACATTCCCGTATCATTAAATAATTTGTCAGATGATACCGCCAACTACTTTGTCAAAGCGCCAAACAATAAGATATTGGAATTTATTTTATCGGAGCGGGTAGTGTTGGTTGAAGGCGATGCAGAATACATATTGCTTGAAGCTATGTTTGAAAAAACAATTAACGGTAATCCTGAGGACTCAAAAATCCATATAATGTCAGTAGGTGGTACAAGCTTTAAGCGCTATTTAGACCTAGCAAAACTATTGAATATAAAAACGGCTGTCATTCGTGATAATGACGGTGATCATCAGACAAAATGCATTGATAACTATGCGGATTATACCGAAGACTGCATTCAGGTCTTTTATGACGAAAATAATGAAACCAGAACAACGCTTGAAAATTGTATTTATACCGATAATCAGGCGCTATGTGACGAACTGTTTTCAGAGGGAAGAAGAACGCTGACAGTTTTAGAATACATGCTTAATAACAAAGCTAATGCTGCCTTAGAACTATTGGAAAACGGGATAGAGCGATTAGTTGTGCCTGACTATATAATAAGGGCTTTGCAATGGATAAACGAGTAATATTCGCAGTTGCTGGCGCTGGAAAAACGACACATATAATTAATAGCCTATCCCATGATAGGCGATCCATGATTGTCACTTATACTGATAATAATTATCATCATTTGTGCCAAAGAATCATCCAGAAATTCGGTTACATGCCTGAGAATATAACAGTTCTGACCTATTTTAATTTTCTGTATTCATTTTGCTACAAACCGTTCTTGCATGAGAAATATAAGGCCAGAGGTATTTTCTGGGAAACCATTCCCAGAAGTGCCGCCAGATATAATGCTTCACAGAAAGGCTACTATATCAGCACATCAAAGTATCTTTTCCACAATCGTATTGCAAAATTAGTGCGACAAGAAGCTCTTGAAAATGTTATCTCCAGACTACAAAAATATTTCGATACATTGTATGTTGATGAAGTTCAAGATTTTGGAGGACATGACTTTAATTTGCTTAAAGCATTATGTGCTTCTGAAATAAACATTTGCCTTGTTGGGGATTTCTATCAGCATACATTTGATACCAGCCGAGATGGAACCGTTAACAAGTCATTATTTAATGACTTCGAGCAATACAAAGCTATTTTTGAGAGTATTGGCATTTCAGTTGATACAGAAACATTATCACATAGCTTTCGTTGCACCTCAGAAGTTTGTACCTTCATTCGTGATAATCTTGGCATTCATATTCAATCCCATAAGGATGAAGCATCGCAGGTTTTATTTATTTCTGACCAACAAAGAGTCTTTGAGCTGTTCGGTTGCAACCAAACAGTAAAGCTCTTTTACCAGAAGCATTCGACATACTCATGCTTTTCTCAGAACTGGGGAAAGTCTAAAGGCCAAGATCATTATTCAAATGTATGCGTTGTACTGAACCCCACCACAATGAAGGCATACAATAATAGCGCTTTAAGTGGCATAGCCCCAGCAAGCAGAAACAAGTTGTATGTTGCTTGTACGAGAGCAAACAACAATCTTTACTTTTTTGAAGAAACTAAACTAAAGGCAATTATTTAGCCAGAGGGTGCACGGGAGACAGCATGTCTCCCTGCCAAGGCAGCGTGTCCGACACGCACACCTTGCGTAAGTCAGAACTAACAAAACCAGTCCGTAGGACACCGAAATCGACACCACCCAAAAGCGGAACCAACAGATGAGCCAAGCCGCTAGCCGACAGCATGAAATCACAGAGCCTCGAACAAGACGCTGAACGCCAGAACCAAAAGCTAGCGCAATACAGTAGCAATCCCCACCCACCAAAATTGACAGAGTCGCCAAAAATACGATACACTACCGAAGATAGAGAATGCGGGATGGCGTGACAGAAGAAGCCATAGCCATCAGAATAAGAGAAAGATAACCAGTGCAGGAGCCAGACTTCCAGCAGATAGCAGAAACGCAGCAGGCTAAAGAACGCCAGCTTAACGCCGATGACCTCCAGCACGAACTCGGCGGTCAAGATACAGGTCGCATCAAACGCCACTTGCCGAATGAACCCTCCGTCACAATGCAGCAGGAGAAAGAGCGTAAAAAACAAACGCAGGCGATGCTAACGCTCGCGATGATACTCGCCACCGATCCAGAATATGCCGCATTGTACCGTGATACAATGGACATGATCACACGTGCAGAGATCGCTACAGAAAATGCATTACAACTAGCAGAGCAACGATTAGCCACAGCTCAGCAAGATTTGAGTGACATGCTGGAGAATGCGAACCGCTTGCCGCCGCCTGATGGTCGGGCAATCTTCAAAGATGAACGTGGCGACGTTTGGACAGCGGATGGTGAAAAAGTCGATGATCCAGTGTTACTGGCAGGAGTCGTCTGGAAAGATGGCGCTGCATCACGTGAAGATCACCTCGCTAAAACACAGACGATAGCGACAGAGCATCATAATATCGGTGAATTACGCCAATATCAAATAGACGTTCTCGGCGATGCCAGAGAGCAAATGACAGATGAAAATAATCCCGCTTCACGCGATAAAATAGATGTCATTCGTGAAAGAATGACTGAACATGCCCCAGATGTTATCGCAAAAGACATTGCTGCTCCCGATATTCAATCTGTTGCAGATTACACGGCACCAACCAATATGCAGTCTCCGTCATTCTAATCAGCCACATTTCTTGTCTATCACAGCCATCACAATACTTGATGGATGGAAATCTTTGAATTCAGCGATCTTGTTTCGAATACCATTATTAGCAGACCGTGTATCAGTAAAGTACCAATCATTGATGCACGCTGCTTTTTCTGGTTGTTGTTTGACAACTACAAACGCTGCCATTGTGACAGATACCTGAAAAAACCAGTCTTGGTCTTTCTGTTCCCACGCAAGCAATTCACTGCTGGTAAACTCCTTTGCCATTGGTTGTTGTGGATAGCCTAAAAAAAGCACTGCCAGCGCTATAGTCAGCAACGCTTTATTCGCGTTCATAAAGGAAGGTTTATGAACGTAGAAGGAAATCACTCAAAAATGATTAACGTAAAAAATAAAACTGAGGAAAGCTGCGGTTTTTCTCGTACCATTCTGATCGTGGGGGAACAGAATTATGATGACGCAAAAACCTTCCTTTATGCAAAATCAAACATAAAGATCAGGAGGTAGGTGATGGGAAGCAGAAAGATAGGCTATGCAAGGGTTTCAACCGATAAGCAGTCAACGGATCAACAGGTGGATTTTCTTGAAAAATCTGGTTGTGACTTCATTTTTAAAGATGAGGGTGTGAGCGCCACCGCTAAATATCGTGAAGGGCTGGAACAAGCGAGACGTATGGCATTCGGTGGCGATGTCTTCGTCGTGACTGCGATTGATCGCGTATTTCGATCAACCATCGAGGCAATTACGTTTCTGGATGAATTGATGAAACGCGGTGTGGAGTTTCAATCTTTAACGCAAGCGATTGATACCCGCACCCCAGAGGGGCGCAAATGGTTCATTGATACAGCAAGCTGGGCAGAGTATGAGCGAGCGATCATATCTCGCCGTACTAAAGAACGTCTTGCATTTGCTAAATCTCAGGGGCAACGGTTGGGGCGTCCTTTTAAATTAAGCAATGAAGATATTCTACAAGGGTATAAGTTAGTCTTTAATCACAAAAAAAGTGTTGATGTAATAGCGCGCAAATACCACGTGTCTCCCTGTACGTTGAGAAGAGGATTCGGGCGGCTACAATTAACTTGCTAAAGCATCTGTGCTTTCTATTCTTGATGGATGACTAACGCATCTCACAGAAAAGTTGAACGTATCCGTGTTCTTATTATTCACGGGTTATTTTGCAGATATATATGGGAACATTGTGATGGTGTCAAAAGCACGCTTCTGGAACATATTCAAGAATTTGCAAAAACATTTTGTGAAGAAGATATTAGTAATAGCGAAAAAGATATATTCGCCTATGAACCATTTCGCCGTTTCATTGAAAATTTATTGTCGCCTGATCCCGAAAGACTTGATATTTTTAAGAAATTCTTGATTCAAAAAGAATATCTGGATGATGTGTTTCTGGAGCAATCCGCGACGGTGTACGTATCCTGTGATGCGTCAAAGCTTCACAAGGACGATGTCACCACGTATGAGGGTATTTATTGTAACGAAGCCTATGCAGATACACAGACATTCATATCCAGCATTATGATATTTCGTGAAGCACGGATGTATAAGCTTTATGCCCAAATACAGGAAAATGTCTATAATCGCGGTGACAATGAAACAGGTTTAGAATTTCAATGCAGGATGGATAATGGCGCATATGATAATAAGCGCGTATTATCTGGCTATATCTGCAATGATAATGATGATGTTATCAGATTGAAATGTACAGAAGAAATTTATTGCACAACATCAAAAAAAAGGATGCTTTTCTTAAATGCGAACCCCATTTTGAATGCAGGAAAAGACGCAAAAGTGATTCATAGTGACAAGATCAGCGCGGCCGATAGTGACGATTTACATTGTAGGGTTTACATTAACATGAGCAAGAAGCCAGATATTCTTCTTGGCAACATCACAAATTTGACAAATCGTCAGACAAACAATATGGTTAACGAAGATAAACGCTTTGTGCGTTCTGATCATATTAAAAATACCTATTATTATTTGTACCGTCCTCTAAGAGAAAGGGACTGCCCCATATCACAAGAATATAATGACGATCTACTTAACGCTGCCGAAGGCGGTTATCCAGTGGACATGGTAAAAGCACTAATTGATGGTGCAGATATTAACGTACAAGATGAAGCAACAGGTTGGACGCCGCTGCATTATGTTGCACGCTATTCTAACCCCTTGCTTGTTGCGGTAATGTTGAACCAACAAGAACAATTACTTCCGATATTAAAGCAATTGGCTGAGTCAGAGAATAAATCTGTTGAAGAAACAGAATTGCTTTACACGCAAGCGCAGGAAAAAATTGATCCAATGACTTTATCGCATGATCACCGCTTCGCCTCAGAGATGTGTATCAGGTCAAGGACAGCATACGAACATGCCCAGAATAAAATGTTCCAAATCGTCGAAGATGTGTATGACGATATATCAGAGATAGAGGAAGCTGCCTTGGATAAGAAAGGGCTGGACTCATCACTCAATGTCTCGCCTATATCTGTGCGTGCAGAAGCATTGGGGCTTACGCCGTTGCAGCAATTTTCACACCCCCAGCCTGATTAGGGCTTTAGTTTTTTCGGAAAGTATTTATACAACGGATAAGAAATAGCAGTTGGTACGATCACTAACAAAAATAATAGTGATACGAATGAGATACTGTCATTAGTGTAATTGGGTTTGATATACAAAAAATTTTCGATCATATAATACAAAAACCTAAAGCGCTTATTGCGACTATAAAGCCCAACAGCGAAAAGCTGTTGTATAAATTTTTTAGTGTTCCAATCCCATACGTTGCTGTCGCAAGTAATGTTATAATAGAGCTACTTGTATCAGTATCAGTCCAGTCTTTTTCACTAAGAAAAATTATGCATGGAATAGAAAACAGTATGATATACAGTATCATATAAATCTGGCGTAGCCCAAAGTGCCATGTGGCTTTAAGAGGTGAGAGTTTTAGATTGCCGAGCATCATGTCTCGCAATGTGTTCGCAGATTTCCACTTTCTGCCCTGTGGTGTTGTTGCTAGTGCAGCCAAGTTATTTTCAATGCAGAAAAACCCGCCTTTGGACGAATAAGCGGGCATTTTAAGACCTAGTTTTTCCTCAATAGTATTTATGCTTTCAGACCATATTTTGCTAATTTTCAGTGTATCTGTAATTTTTTTAGAATCCGTATTATAAAATTTTGCTTTTCCCTTCGGAGGCATGATGAAAATGACTTTTTGAAGTAAGTTATTACTTTTCAGCCATTCTATTTCATTTAAAAGGGATGAACCTGATTGCACCAAAGGTAAAATGAGAATGCGTTCGCTTGCAATGGCAAACTCTTCAAATGCCGCCCACCAAATTTTTCTAATCCGTTCATTTTCTTCTTCTGAATTACTATCTTTTTCTTGCTCAAAGTAGCGTGTTCCAACACCCAAATCCTGTGATACACGCTGCCCACCTATTTTTACTACAGGAAGGTTCTTAGGAGCTGCTTTTGCGAGAAACTCTTCTAGTGGGGCACTGTTACCTTCAACGCTTAAACTATTATACCATGGTTTTTCTAAAAGAATACTCATACCCGTGTCAGCAAAAAATCTCCTTATATAGAAAATAAATGGTTCTGGATTATCGGTATTGAGAGAACGATGGATAAAACGCGTTTGCCAGTCACGCCGCATTTTTTGCTCAATTTTTAAAGGCGTTTTTTTGTATATATCCATCAATAGCAAAAAGGCTACCCATACAATCGTTGCCATATAATCATATTGATTGAAATTGCCTATATAAGTAACGAAGGCAAACGACACTCCCAGAATTGTGGCAATTTCAATAAATTTGAGTAAGCAAATAAACGCAAAGAAAAAGCGATCAGGCACAAGCCGTAATATTTTGCGCCTAAAGAAGCGTGTTGTCTTCAAAGAATGAAAGTACAATCGATCTCGAATTTTATCAGATGTGGCGTGACAAAAATTCGTTAGCTGTCTCATAATCTGTTTTCCTCAGCGAGGCGTCTATAATGTTTGCCAAGCTCTGTAAGCCTGCATCCAGTTTCATGCATTGCTGCAAAATACATATGCTCTGCATCTACAGGTTCAACTAAACTATGGCGATTACATATTTGTAGCTTTTTGAATATGGCAGTATGCTCATCTATTGGCATAACGCCATCTTTTCGTTCTGGTGCGTTAATCTCTGGCTCATATGTTTGATCAAGTTTAAAGGTTTTATCTGCGTCAGGGAATAACTCAGGAAGCTCATTCAAAATATCAGCGTCAATACGTGGCTTGCATTCGCGTAGCACCACGAATGACTTAACATTAGCTTTGTAGATTGGGCGTTGTTCTGACGATCTGAGCAAGTGATCTGCGTGTGAATACAAAGATGCGGGTGTTACATTTCCTAAAATATCCGCAGCACTGCCTTTTAAGGCGTCGGCAATGATGCTAGTAAAGAAGCCGCCTGTTAGATTGTTCTCACCAGAAAGCTCCCGTTTGTCTGAGGATGTTAAAATAGTGACACCCGTGCCTATAGTGGATGGAATTATATCTGCCTGTGCATCATAACCCTCACCAACTGCCCCTGAGTTACAGCTGTCAATAATAATAGTAGTGGACTTTATTCTCGGGTAGGCACTGTTCGCTAAATTCATCAGAAATTCAAAGCTCACCCCTTCATCGCCACTAGGCATGTCTTGAGGAATGAAATAGCCTTTGGATAGGCTGTCATTGAAGTGGCTATGACCCGCAAAGTAAAATAATACGGAATCTGCTTCACGCGCAAATAAGTTTTTTATTTCCTCAGACATTTTTCTCGTTGTAACAGGACTATCAGAGAGACTTGTTATCAATGTAGTATCAAAATTTGCTTTGCCTTTCTTTTCTTTGTCAGTCTTAGGCTCATGGGTGGCAAGAATTTTTGCCATACGTTCTGCGTCCGAAGCGGCACCTCTAAGCCTGTATTGATTTGGATAATTGTTAATCCCAATTAAAAGTGCACGTTTAATCTCAGCCATCATTGTTATCCTTTTGCTCATATAGGAATTTTTGCCTATCACTTATTAGTAGAAGGATTGATGCAAAATACAATGGCTAATGAAATAGCGAGGGGGTTGCATTTGATTACCCCTTTGAGTTTCATTCTAAAGCACTGAATAATATAATATAATCATCCAAAATTAGTGAGAGTTCCGCGCTTTTTGTGCTTGTGACATTCTAGAGAATGAAACAACGCAAGGAGTAATCATGGATATCTGGACGACAACACACACAGGAGAAAGCCTGTATGAAACGTATCAACAACAAGAATATCTGAACGCACCCTGCATGGTGTTGAGCCATGTGCAGGATGAGGCAGCCGATGATGTGCTAACGGCAACATACGGCGAACTGCCTGAGTCTGAAACGCCAGACACGATTATATCAGAACCACAACATGACGGGTGCGTTGAAGACGAGCCTGAGCATGATCCACTTTCGGATGACACATTGGATGGGCTGTATAACGGTGTGAATGATGCGGATGATTATGAGCATCAATCGTATCTGGATGCCTGTTTCTTTACCCTAAACCCAACCAATAGCGACGCGTAAGCGCTCAATCATAATTTTTTAGGAGATAACCATGAAACGATATCATAAATTAAAAAAGGCAGATCAAACTGCTGCACAACATGCGTATCATATCCGCAAAGATGAGGTGGAGAAATTAGAGCAATCTGTATCGGGCTGGGAGCGTTTTATCCGCCTGATGGTCTTTCCCTTTGCGGTGCTGTCTGCATGGCTAAGCGCAAAGGGGCTTTTTGATGCGCGTATCGCTGACTTTGCATCATCGACTGAGGGCATGATTACGGCAGCGATGACGGCTGTGATTGCTGCCTTGATGGTGTTTGGTGCGAACACGCTACTATTCGGGTTGGCAACACAGGTGACGCGCAAGCAGCGCTGGAAGGTTGTTGCACTGACCATTGCCATTCTGCCGTTTATATTTGGTGTGAGCACGTATAACGCAATCCTAGCGACCACATCAGAAAGAGCGGTTATTCAGGGATTACGCGACCGTGTCATCTTGCATGAGGAATATATCGCGGCATCTACTCAAGATACGGATAATGCACAAGCTGCCGAGGCAGGATTGCTGCCTCTGAAAGAATCGCTGTGCTCACTCGCGCATGGTGAGAAGTCGGGCGGTATTCTGACGGGTGGTGCGAGTGGATATGGTAGCGTCTATGCGGCTTACAGCAGTTCATGCGCCAGTGTAGGGCGTATTATTGATACGCTATCAGATACAAAATCTGCCACGCACGCGCAGCGCGGTGCTTTTGCCGATATTCTAGCCCAGATGGAATCCATACCGCGTGACACGTCGTTGACGGTGTTTGAACGGGCGGAACAATTCAGAGATGCAGACCGTAAACTCTACACATTGCTGCAAAATACGCATTCAGAACGCGTGGCGGATCGCCTTGAAGTCCAGCTTTCCGTTTTAGAACAGACCGTTGCCAGCCTTGGCACCAAAAGTGGCAGCTTAGGCAAAAAGCAGGATCGGGCGATTGCCAATCTGAAAGATACGCTCTCACACGTGTCTGACACCTTGGAAACGCTGATGAAAACTGACGGCACGGTCATGCAAAAGCCTAAACCGATGCTGACCATGAATGAGGCTGTTGCACGTTATTGGAAATCTAGCCTCAGCAACATCATGATTAGTGTCGCAAGCGACACGTTCAGCATCTGGTTGATTTGTTTTTTGCTTGTCTCACGTTCCTGCCTACAAGAACGCCGCGATGAACTACTTGGCACGCTCAACAACGTGACCCCGCAAGATCAGTAAAACAATTCACATCACAAAACAATTAGGAGACTATTATCATGAAACGATTTTTCAACAAACTTGCCAATATGACCATTGCAACCCTCGGCAATACACTGCTTATCACAAGCGGCATTGCCATGACTATGTGCGCGGTCGGACTCACCGCATTCTATCTGGTTAAATATATTGATCGCTCCAGCCCTGACATGATTGATTTTCAGTGCTCGGTGCTTGGCATTGAACGTGAAGAATGCCCTGAGCATCAGGATAATTTAAAT
Organism: uncultured Alphaproteobacteria bacterium; assembly: GCA_963803575.1. Lineage (GTDB taxonomy): Bacteria > Pseudomonadota > Alphaproteobacteria > Rickettsiales > UBA998 > CAWDMW01. The sequence goes on along the minus strand of CAWDMW010000002.1, from coordinate 1,563,024 downwards.
GCGTTGCAGCAGGAATTGGATCGCTTGCAGGCGCAAAAAGCGCAGATGGAGGAGAAGCTGGGCACGCTGCGCCGTATCAGTGAATCTGTGGATTCTGTGACATTGTTTAAAATGGTTGATATTGACGGAACAGGTATGAAGGTTGTCATTGGTACCGTGTATAAAGACCTGTTGCAGCCGAACCCAACGCCAACATATTTTTGCTATATTGATCTGACTGGCGTTCAGGGTATCGCTCGTAATTTGTATGTTCGTAACAATCTCGGGGATGTGGACATCACGGATGACATGCTAAGTAACGCAAACATCACCAAGTTTACCGAACATTTTGCACGAGCGCATTGTAAGCCATATTTAATTGTCGGCGGGACAGTGTAGCCGTGAGTGCGCCTCAGCAACAGAAGCCGCAGAGTAGCTTGCTCGCTCATGTGTTGCTGGCTGGTGCGAGTGCGTGGGTGCTGTCGGAGATAGCACCTGCCACGACCTCCACGCCACTTGACGATATGCCTGCTTTTATGGAGGGGCAGATATTGCATCCATGGCCTACGCTGGCGGCTACGGTGTGTGCGGTCAACAGCGTCATGGCAACGAGCCGTGCGTGTGCAGGGTTGGCTGGGTGGCTTGAATACCGCAGCACGTTGATTGTGCGCAATTATAAAGCCAGTGCGCGGTTTGCGTTATTTAAGGATATTCAAGACCAGATATTCCGTTGGGGCTGGTCGCCATATTTTGGGGTCTATGCAGGCAAAGGACGGAGGCATCGGGGCAAGCCCATTTTTACGGATTTTTCGTCCAATGCTGCCTTCTTCGGGACGTCTGGCTCAGGAAAGGGTGTTGGTAGCGTCGTGCCAAATATCATGGCGCTAGGCAATGCAGGTCACAGCATGCTAGTGCTGGATTTCAAACCCAATCTGGCAGCAATGACCAAGGCGCATTTGGAGTCCATCGGGTATGCTGTGCATGTGGTTAATATCGGCGGGCTGCAAACTCATATTCTGGGTGAGACTGCAAGCTATGGGTTGCTGCAAATTATCATTGATGACTTCAAACGTATTGGTGGCCTTGCCGATTTAGACACGGATACGAATGAGCTTGCGCTACAACTCTATCCAGAACCAGAGAGTGCGCAAGGCGATAGCATGTTCTGGATTCAGGGCAGCCATGAATATATGGAGGTGGCTTTCATACAAGCAGTGCTGGTGCATGGTGAAGACGCCACACTTGCAGATGCGCGATCACTCATCATTAATCGTGAGAACCTGCTGAAAGAAATGCTCTGGGTTGCAGGTGGTCTGGAAGATCAGGAGGGCAATCCTGTACCCACCATGCCGCTGGAACATGCAGAAATATTGATACACCAGCCTGAGCATGAGAAGCAGGCGTTTCTCGACGATTACCGCGCCCGCGCTGGTGAAATCGCGCAGCAGCTTCAATCAGACGGGAAAAGCAATCAGGCACAAAGCTTTCTCAAAGGTGCGTATAATGCGCTGAAACCCTTTTCTAAAAATAGTCGCTCTTACGCAGCATTGGCAACATCAAGCTTCCGCTTTAGCGATATGAAAGATGGCGGTCGCCCTGTTGCGGTGTTCCTGACCATGGACTCTTCACGCATGGGGCAAGGCGATAAAATCATGGGTGCGTTGCAATGGGCGGCACTCACCGAATGGAAGCGCCACGAGAATAAACATGTGCCTGTGTATGTTGTCGGGGACGAGTGCACCAACGCCAAAGTCCATAATTTGCCAAGTTTAATGACGTGGGGACGCGAATTCAATATAAGACTCATGCTCTATATCCAGTCCATCGGTGCTTTCAGAAAAGTCTATGGCAAGGAAGCCGTTAACACATTGCTCTCGGAAGCTGAGATACTCACCTTTCTGCCAAATCAACGCGATCCTGAAATGTTGGGGCTGATTGAGAAGCTTTTAGGCCAGATGGCATATGTCGGACGCAACAGCAATGCCGCCTTCCACGGCTTTAATATGCAGGGGCAAACAGTGAGCGAAGATATTCGTCCGCTGATGACGCAGGAAGAGATACGCAAAACAGACAAAGCCATTCTGTTCATTCGTAATTGTCTGCCCGTGCTGACGACATTACCGTCTTATGCGTCGATTGATCCATGGCGTGATCAGGTGGGCAATAATCCATTTTATAACGAGCCCTATCGTAAGCGTGTAACACTGCGTTTGGAAAAAAGACGTGCCCCGTTCTTAGTGAGACTTCGGTGGTTCCTGACACGAGGGCGCATATGAACCGCATCCGTCTCTATCTCAGGTTAGCATATGTCCTGCGGCTAACTTCACATATCTTCAAAAGCTGGAAGCTACTGGCGTTAGCGGCGTATTTCTTCATGAGCACCGTGCCGCATATCCGCATTCAGGATACATATGGCAGCCATCCAAACCGTTACCAGAATTACCGCACATGCCTGTATCTCGGCAATCGCGGGATCATAGAAGATGACCACGGCATTGCAGGTCACGGCTGCCCCTTACTCGTGCTAATGAACCCAACCTCTAAGAGAAAGTTTTATGAATGATACAAAGCATGAATCCACAAATGACTTACCCGATGTTCGCTATAGCCATCCGTCGCATGCTGAGTTTAATGCAAAGCTGGCAGCGGAAGACGAACCAACACCGCATGACGTTTTAGCGGATTGGAGTCCATCGCAAAAACTGCCCAACCTCAGACGCGATTTCGCGCAGCTCAACACCTATCTGCAACCACGCTCGCACTTGCGCGAGCAGGATAACACAGATCAGCAACGCGGCTCTCACATGGTCGAGGTCGATCACCTTGCACCAACATTAGTGCCGCCACCCAATATCCGCGATCCCGTTGACCGCGCTCACTTCAATCAAAAATGGCTTCTGGAAGCACGCAATGCTGTGCTGGCACATGCCGTCATACCGCAGCGCAAGCAAGAACACAGCCAGACGCATCAACAATTTAACCACCACTCAGGAGAGTCCTCTATGACAGATCAAATAAACACACAAAACTCAAATGCACCGCAATTATCACCAACACCAAATGCACCGCTGGAAACTTTTAAAGACGGTGCTGCCGTTATTAAATTATGGCAGCAAGAAGGGCGCGACGGACATATCCACGTCAATGCCTCAGTTGGTCGCCTCTATAAAGACAATGAAACAGGACAATGGAAAGAAAGCAAATCATTCAGCCCCTCTGATCTTTCTAAATTAGGCAACATGATGCCAAGAGCCTTGGCGCATGCCAGCGCTCATGAGCATAATCTCAATGTTCAACGGCAGGAACAAATCGCAGCACATGCACAAGCGCAGCAGCAAACGCTCACCGCTACACGCCCCGATCAAATTGTCACGCAGCAGAACATGATCGCACAACGCGACGCCGTACTTTCACAGTCACGTCCCGCACAGGCCACTCAAACCAACACACAGGAGCATGTACAAACGCAAAATCATGAACCGTCATGATAAGGAGGAAAGCCCAAGGAAACACTAATTATTCATAAGATAGAATCGCTTAACCAGACTCAAACCTTGTAATTTAAGACATTATAGGATAGTATTCCTACTGTGTTCTTGGGTGAGTTGAGCGGAATATTCTGCATAAACACCACGATTTAAGAAAGGAGAACATACATGACGAATTTTAACGTAACATCAGACGACACCATCGATCTGGAAGAGTGGCTTGCATATCTTGAAGAAAGTAATGATAGCGAAGAAGACAAACTGGAATTGCTACGGCTAATCTGGAATATCGTCTCAGATATTGCTGCTATTGGTCACGGTGTGCATCCAGTGCAGCAGGTCGAAGGCTGTGGACAGAATGGAAAAACTCTTGCTAACAGCAAAACACAGTCACAAATTCCGCTAGAATCACAGGGTAGTAATCTTGTCGGTGACTTCTACGCAGCGAAAATTGAAGAGGATAATGCCCATGCTTGAATTCGAAAAAGAAACACATAGCATCAAAGATGCCGTTATCTATGCGAGAGTATCCAGTATTGCGCAGGTAAAAAAAGGGCAAGGCGCAGAATCACAGGCCACTTATTGCCGTCAATACGCGCAATGGAAAGGTTACGCTATCCATGAAGTGTTCAAGGATTCTGGCATCACAGGAAGTAGGGCAGATCGCGAAGGTATCAACGCGATGTTTGATTACTTACGCAAACATAAGTCCAAACAGTTCGTTGTGATCGTCGATGACATTTCCAGACTAGCACGTGACATACGCGTACATCTAGATTTGCGCGATGCGATTAGCGAATGCGGGGCTATCCTAGAAAGCCCGTCTGTGACGTTTGGCACGGATAGTGACGGGCGGTATTTTGAGAATATGCAGGCATTGAATGCACAACATCATCGTGAGAAGAATGCCGAGCAAACAAAGAAACGCCAACAAGCGCGTTTGATTGATGGCTACTGGCCTTTTCCCGCCAGTCTTGGCTATAAGCATGAAACAGTTAGAGGGCATGGTAAGGTTATGATACCTAATGAACCGATTGCTTCTATTATCAAAGAAGCACTAGAAGGCTATGCATGTGGCAGGTTTCAGACACAGGCAGAAGTGTCGCGTTTTCTGGAGTCGCATCCCGACTTTCCCAAAACCAAGTATGGCACAGTCACAGGCGAGGCCACGAACCGCATCCTGACACGTGTGATCTATGCAGGGCATGTCGAAGCACCCACGTGGAATATTCCACTGCGCAAGGGCAAGCATGAGGGACTGATAAGCTTTGAGACGTTTCAACGTATCCAGAAGCGTTTGAAGGGTACGCCTAAACTCGCGGTGCGCTCTGACATTGATCAGGATTTCCCGCTACGCGGTTTTGTCGAATGTCACGATTGTAGCAATCCGCTGACGGCGTGTTGGTCTAAGAGCAAGACAGGTAAGAAACACCCATATTATATGTGTCACCATAAAGGCTGCGAAAGCAAAGGGAAGTCTATCCGCCGTGATGATATAGAAGCAGAGTTTAATGGCCTGCTAGAAACAGTGCAGCCATCCAAGACGCTGGTAACACTGGTACAGGACATGTTCAAGAAAGCATGGTCAATCCAGAGTGAAACGGAAGCGACGCGCAAGCAGGCAATGAAACGTACCTTATCTGATACAGATAAGAAGATTGAAGGGTTACTGGATCGAATCATAGACAGTGACAATAGCAGTGTAATCTCCGCCTATGAGAAGCGTATAGGTAATTTAGAAGCAGAGAAGCTGGTATTGCAGGAAAATCTAGCTAAAACCTCCGTCAACACGCGCCCCTTCAATGAAATGTTCGAACTCGCCGCACAATTCTTCGCTAACCCGCAGAAAATATGGCGTTTCGGTCAATTGGAACATAAGCGCACAGTGCTGAAACTAGTGTTTGGGGAGCGTCTGACATACCAGCGAAACAAGGGCTTTCGAACCCCGATATTTTCGTTAGTATTCAAGGCGTTAGAGGGTTTTAAAATGGGGGAATCCCAAATGGCGGAGAGTGAGGGATTCGAACCCTCGATAGAGTATCACCCTATACTCCCTTAGCAGGGGAGCGCTTTCAGCCGCTCAGCCAACTCTCCGCATATTATGCTAATGCGTTTAGCGCATTTTAATTATAATGACAAGGGATAATATTTTTCGCTTATAATGCATATTTTTACTAGAGGGCAGGGGTGATCGGGGCTATGCTTAAGGGCTATGAAAGCATCTTACCCTTTGCAAATACATTCCTATGACGTGCTGATTCTGGGGGCAGGGGGTGCAGGCTTACGTGCTGCAGTTGAGGCAGCCAGAGGTAAGGCACGCGTGGGCGTCATCAGCAAAGTGCCACCGACACGTAGCCATACGGTGGCAGCGCAGGGCGGAATTAACGCGGCACTCGGAAATATGGGAGAAGATGACTGGCGGTGGCACGCCTATGATACAATACGCGGGTCTGACTGGCTGGGGGATCAGGACGCGATACGGTATATGTGCAAACATGCACCTGAGGCTATTCGTGATCTGGAGACGATGGGGATGCCGTTCACGCGGGATGAGAGGGGTAATATTTATCAGCGGCCTTATGGCGGTATGTCCACGCATTACGGTAAAGGGAGCAAGGCGCATCGTGCTTGCGCGGCAGCAGACCGCACAGGGGATGCAATGATGACAGGACTCTATGGTTATGTTAGCCAGATGGATGTAGATTTTTATGAAGAATTCATCGTGTTGGACTTGCTGATGAGCGATGATGGTGCGTGTCTTGGGTGTGTGGCATGGGAGCTGGCCACGGGCGAAATGCATGGATTTTTGTCGCATCATACGATTATTGCTACAGGAGGATACGGACAAATCTATGCATCTGCCACGTCATCATCAACCTGCACCGGTGATGGTAATGCCTTTGCGCTCAGAGCTGGTATAGCATTGCAGGATATGGAATTTGTGCAGTTTCACCCAACCGGCTTATATGGATCAGGCATTCTGCTAAGTGAAGCGGCCAGAGCAGAAGGGGCGGTGTTACGTAATGCTGATGGGGAACGGTTTATGGAGCGTTATGCACCCAGTTATAAGGATCTGGCTTCACGCGATGTGGTGACGCGTGCCATGACGCAGGAGATAGGTGAGGGGCGCGGATGTGGTATAGATGGATCATATCTCCATCTGGACATGACTGGCATTGCTGCGGATACACTACGCACCTATTTGCCCGGCACCTGTAGTCTGGCGGCAGAGTTGCTGGGGCTGGATGCGTCATGTGATCTGTTGCCCGTGGTGCCTACCGCGCATTACACGATGGGCGGTATTCCGGCAACACTGGATGGACAGGTAATACGTGGTGGCGGGCAAAACGTTCAAGGGTTATATGTGATTGGAGAAGCGGCATGTAGCTCGGTACATGGAGCAAATCGGTTGGGGTGTAACTCTTTGCTGGACTTGGTGGTGTTTGGTAAACGTACAGGAGAAGCAACCGCTCGGGCAGCTATGGGTAGCGCTTTGCTATCTGGGAAGGACATACCTGTATACTCGCTGGATCGTATTTTATCACGTTTTGATCGTTTGCGGCATATGTTAGGGGAAATTGATCCTTACTGGTTTTGTATGCAGGCGCAGCAGCTCACGCAACGTCATGCGGGTATTATGCGTTGTGATACGCATCTGCATGACGGTATAGAAGCGATGACCTTACTGCGTCAGGATTTTAAAGAGCGATGTGGCCTACACCACCAGGATATGCGCTGGAATAATGGGTTGGTTACTGCGCTTGAGACGGATAATCTATCAATGCAATCTCTAGTGACCTTACAAAGTGCGCGGTACCGTACCGAGTCCCGTGGTGCCCATGCACGCACTGATTACCCTGACCGCAATGATGCAGAGTGGTTATATCATAGTACGGTTGCAATGAATGAATCTGGTGACATTATCTGTGGTAAGCGTGCAGTACGGATGGAAGGATCAGAAGGAGAGCCGGCATTGTTACCACAGATGCGCGAGTATTAAGGCACACTTGTAACCTCTGTGATAAAGACTTGTCTTTTTACATAGGTCTGATAATGCTTAATCAAAGACTCACTTAATTAAAACGACCGGATATGATACATACTGCCCAATCATTAACGATTACCCTACCAAATGGCGATAAACGTACCTACGAAGCGCCTATAAGCGGCATGGACATCGCGCAGTCTATTGGTGCAGGTTTGGCGGCCTCTGCAGTGGCGATGACGGTGGATGGGGTACAGCGTGATTTGAGTGAGATCATTGACTGTGATAGTGCTATTGTATTCCTAACTATCAAAGATGCACAAGGTCTGGATATTGTCCGTCATACACTGACAGCCCAGATATTAGCGCTAGCCATTAAAGAGCTGTATCCGCAAGCAAAACTGGCGATAGGGCCAACGATTGAACACGGTTTCTATTATGATATTGATTTGGAAGAGCGTATTAGCAGTGAAGATCTGCCACGTATTGAAGAACGTATGCGTCAGATTATCGCGCGCAACCAGCCCGTCACCCGTGAAATGTGGCCTCGTGATGAAGCGATAGCATTGTTTGAAGGGCGAAGCGAGCCTTATAAAGCGGAACTGATACGCGCAGCGGATGCAGGGGATACGACAGAAGCGGGTAAGATTTCGCTATATCGGCAAGGTGAGGGGGCAGACGCTTTTGTAGATTTATGCCGAGGTCCTCACGCCCCACGCACGGGCATGTTGCCTGCGTCTTTTACGCTCACCAGCGTGGCAGGTGCGTATTGGCGGGGCGATAGTGATAATGCAATGCTGCAGCGTATTTACGGAGTCGCTTTCAAGGATGCGAAGTCGCTTAAAGCCCATATGACCATGCTGGAAGAGGCACAAAAGCGCGATCACCGCAAACTTGGGCGTGAGCTGGATTTGTTCCACTTTGAGGATTGTGCGCCAGGGCAGCCTTTCTGGCATGATCGTGGCTGGACGGTGTATACGTTGCTGATGGATTATATGCGTAGCAAGCTACGTAAATATGGTTATACGGAAGTGAATACCCCACAAATGCTGGATGTACGCTTTTGGCAATATTCTGGTCACTGGGAGAAGTACCGTGAGAATATGTTTGTAGTGGATGAACATAGCGAGCAGCCTTTTGCGCTAAAGCCGATGAATTGCCCGGGCAATGTGCAAATCTTTAAGCAAGGGATTAAAAGCCATAAAGACTTACCCTACCGTATGGCGGAGTTTGGTAAGGTGTTTCGTCATGAGTCACATGGCGCGCGGCACGGGCTGATGCGGGTGCAGGGGTTCACGCAGGATGACGCGCACATTTTCTGCAAGCCTGAGCAGCTGGAAGAAGAAGTGATGGCGATGTGTACACTGATTCACGAGGTCTATAGTGAGCTGGGCTTTGACGATATACGTATTAAGTTTTCTACCCGTCCGGAAGTGCGTATTGGTTCTGATGAAGACTGGGACAGAGCTGAGGCGGTACTAATGCAGGTTTGTCAGCGTGCGGGCTTTGCGTGGGAACTTAATGAAGGAGACGGGGCGTTTTACGCCCCAAAACTGGATTTTGTATTGCGTGATGCGATTGGCCGTGACTGGCAGTGCGGCACGATTCAGGTGGATATGAACTTACCCACACGGCTGGATATTACCTATATCGGTGAAGATGGTGCAAAGCATTACCCATCCATGGTACACCGAGCAATTATGGGATCGGTAGAGCGGTTTATGGGGATTCTTATTGAGCATTATGGTGGCCGTTTCCCACTATGGCTGGCACCGGTGCAAGTGGCCGTGGTCACGATCACATCCGCACAGGATGAGTATGCCGCGAAGGTACTGGAGACATTGCAAGTAAAAGGCATACGCGCTATTGTCGATATTTCCACTAACAAAATCAATTACAAAATCAGAGAACATTCCAACGCTAAAACGCCTATGATCTTTGCTGTAGGCGCAAGAGAACAGGATGATGGTACCGTTGCTATCAGACAGCTTGGTAGCAATAGACAAACAGTTATGAATTTAAACGATGCAATTCAGCTTGTCATAGATGGTTAACTTTGTTCAGTACCAAACTTGAATGCGGGCATCAGCAATTTTAAACTTTGAAGCTAGAAACGTCAGACTTACTGTACCCACAATGAATGCAAGTTGACATAATATTCATTATAGGATTTTTTATAACAGACATAATCTTATCTAAATTCAACCTTTAATCATCATATTCTTTCAGAAATTCCAATCCTGTCATACGAGGCATATTAATATCTAACAAAATAATATCAGGCTGTTGATCTATCTTACTTAGCATCTCAAGTGCTTCTCTACCATCATACGCTTGTAATATAGTTATCGTGCTATGAAACTCTTCGATTTGCATTCTAGAAATAAACTGGTCGCTTTCACTGTCTTCTACAATCATAATTGACGATATATCTATTGTTGCCTGCCGTTTCACTGTTTAATATGTTGATCCGGGATTCATATCCTGATATGTGATCTTCGCACCAATAATATCAGCACTTTTTTTAATCATATAAAGACCAAGCCCTGAGCCACAGTTGCAGCGGCTGCAGTCGTTAGTGCTGTGCATGGTTGGCAAAAAGCAGATGCAGCTATTAAGGATCAAGACTTTCTGGTAGAAAAAATGATATATTACAAAAGCAAGTGCACGCTTTGACGAAGACAGAAGAAAAAACTATGCAGAATAATGGTACGGTTACACAAGCGCCCGAAAAAACCATCGCTAATAGCGTTGGTTAGCTCTCTTTCAATGCTGCCTGTGCTGCGGCAAGTCGAGCAATGGGTACGCGGTACGGCGAGCAGGATACATAGTTGAGGCCAGCTTTTTGACAGAACCGTATGGATGCAGGATCACCGCCATGTTCGCCGCATACCCCTAACTTTAAAGCAGGTTTGGTAGATCGTCCACGTTCTACAGCTATCTGTATTAATTCGCCTACTCCATCTATATCCAGTGAGACAAATGGGTCTTGCTCGATCAGTCCTTTCTTTTTGTAGACAGGCATAAACTGACCCGCATCATCACGGGAAATACCAAATGTTGTTTGCGTTAAATCATTGGTACCAAAGCTAAAGAATTCTGCTGTTTTAGCAATCTCCCCTGCACGCAAAGCCGCGCGCGGCAGCTCAATCATGGTACCAATTAGGTACGTAATGCTTGCGCCGTGTTCTTCAAATACCTGACTTGCTGTCTCGTCAATGACCTGCTTCAGCGTGTCAAGTTCTGCATGGCTCATAACTAACGGTATCATAATTTCAGGTGTAACTGCCTCGCCTGATTCCGTTTGTACGGTGAGTGCTGCCTGAAAAATGGCTTTTGCCTGCATAGCATATATTTCAGGGTAAGTGATACCTAATCGGCATCCACGATGCCCAAGCATAGGGTTAGACTCGGCTAGTGCCGCCGCTCTTTCTTTGACTTTTTGCGTCGAGATTCCGGCAGATGCTGCCACTTCCTGCATGTCAGCGTCACTATGTGGTAAAAATTCATGCAATGGTGGGTCTAGCAGACGAATGGTAACGGGCAACCCTTTCATTGCACGAAATAAGCCAGTAAAATCATCCTGTTGCATGGGAAGCAATTTATCCAATGCCTGCTGTCGTTCTTCAACTTCTTCCGCTAAGATCATTTCCCGCATAGCATTAATGCGGGATGCATCAAAGAACATATGCTCTGTACGGCATAAGCCAATGCCTTCTGCACCAAAATGCCGCGCCAGTTGTGCATCTTCCGGAGTGTCTGCGTTGGTACGGATAGTTAAACGACGCACTTCATCTGCCCATTGCATGATGAGTGCGAAACTGCCGGACAAATCTGGCTGAATAGTGGCCACGCGGCCTGCAATCACTTCACCTGTGGAGCCATCCAGCGTGATAATATCTCCATCATTAAACGTATGCACACCTATACGCAGAGTTTTTTTGGAATAATCTATCTGAAGTGCAGATGCACCGGAAACACACGGCTTTCCCATACCCCGCGCAACCACCGCCGCATGGGATGTCATGCCGCCACGTGCGGTTAATACCCCTTGTGCTACATGCATCCCGTAAATATCTTCCGGACTGGTTTCTATCCGCACCAAAATAACCTTGTCACCTAATTTTACGCGCGCTTCGGCCTCATCGGCGGAAAACACAATATGCCCTGATGCGGCACCCGGTGATGCTGGCAAACCCCGTGTCACCACAGGTTTGTCTGCATCAGGGTCAAGTGTGGGATGTAACAGCTGATCCAGCATAAGTGGGTCAATGCGAAGCAATGCTTCCTCACGACTAACAAGCCCCTCCTCCACCATATCCGCTGCAATAGCAATGGCGGCAGCGGCAGTACGTTTACCGTTACGTGTTTGCAATAACCATAACTTACTATTTTGTACCGTGAATTCAATATCCTGCATATCGCGGTAATGTTTCTCCAGTAGCTGAAACGTAGCAATAAGCTGCTGATAGACATCAGGCATAATTTCTTCCATAGCAGGCAAACTATCTGCCGATTCTTTGGATGCTATGGTTAGTGGTTGTGGTGTACGAATACCCGCCACCACATCTTCACCTTGTGCGTTGACTAAGTATTCTCCATACCATGCTTTTTCACCGGTGGATGGATTACGTGTGAATGCTACGCCCGTGGCGCAATCATCGCCCATATTACCAAACACCATGGCTTGCACAGTCACAGCTGTTCCCCAACTGGCCGGAATATCATGCAGATCACGGTAAGTCACAGCGCGACGATTCATCCATGAGTCAAATACAGCTAGTATCGCCCCCCATAGCTGATCCTGAGGCGATTGCGGGAATGGTGCATCCAGCAATTTTTCAACCTGCTCTTTATATAGCTCGACTAACTCTTTCAAATCTTCAATAGAAAGCTCTGTATCCAGCACGTAACCATGCTCAAGCTTAATTGTCTCCAGTAATTCCTCAAAGTAATAATGATCCAGCCCTAACACCACATCTGCATACATTTGAATGAACCGACGATAACTATCGTAAGCAAAGCGTGCGTTGCCAGTGCGTTTAGCCAGCCCCTCAACGGTAATGTCGTTTAGCCCTAGGTTTAGCACGGTATCCATCATGCCTGGCATAGAAGCGCGTGCGCCTGAGCGTACAGATAATAATAGCGGGTTATCTTCATCACCAAAAACCGCACCTGTTTGTGCTTCTATCTGCGCCATGGCTTGCGGCACCTGCTGGTACACATCTTCCGGTAATGTGTTATGATGGTCGTAATATAATACACATACTTGCGTGGGGATCGTGAAACCCGGTGGCACAGGCAAACCCAGCGTACTCATTTCCGCAAGATTAGCCCCCTTCCCTCCAAGTTCATTACGCATGGACGCATTGCCATCTGCTTTACCGTCACCAAAATTATAAACGTACTGAGGTATAGTAAGTGATAAAGCAGATGCGGTCATAGAGACTCCGTATGAGATAATGATTACGTATCATACGGTGGATAGGTTCCAGCGTCTAGTGCGGTATATGAAAAATATGGTTTTACTCAATAGTTTTTTGCTTTAATACACAGCATTGCCAGACATTGCTTTGTCATGCGCTTGTTTCACCAGTTCCGCGAAAATATTTCTGGCAGAGCGAACATACAGCATTAACTCCGGATGCCACTGCACGCCTGTAAGCAGCGCACGGCGATTAGGGTCTGCGACTTCAATGGCCTGAACCAACCCGTTTTCTTCCTCTGCCACAACCTGAAATATATCACCAACGTTATTGACGGCCTGATGATGAATACTATTGACACGGTAGGTTGGGTATTGCCCCAAGATATGATAAAGGCGACTCTCCCTATGGACTGTCACGGTACGTCTGCCAATGATTTTACTAATCATACTGTCATTAGGTAGAAAATCTTCCAATATGTTGCTGGCTTCCTGATACAGGCTACCCTGAAACGTCACATTGAGTAACTGCATTCCGCGACATATGCCAAGCAGTGGGTAATGATGTTGATGCGCATGAAGGATGATACGCTGTTCCAGCTCGTCGCGATCCACATCATACTTTCCACTTGTCAGCAACGCTGCTTCCCCGTAAAGCTGCGGGTTTATATCGCTACCCCCTGATATGATAAATCCATGGTAAGCACTTAAATCCTGCACATTGCTACAGGTTATTTTTTTGGGTATGCCACCAGCTAGCCAAATAGCCAAACGACTACATTGCCATAAAATCGTGCCACCTTTATCAGGGCTGGTAATACCAATAACTGGCTTCTTACGCCTTAGCATAACAATGCCACCTTTGCTGATGCATTACCTCAGCTATTCGCTCAATCCATGCATCAGATAAACGATGCAAAGGGTTACTTAGGAACGTCAGATATTCATTTGATAATTGCTTAATTAACTCGTCATTCTGTGCAAGTTTTTCCACACACACCCAGTAATGCCATTCTTTAGCGACAGACCAGTCGGGGTTGTCAATGTCACAATTAGGTAGCCTATAATGCCAGGCGGGACGAGGTTTTACTAATGCTGCAATATCTGGCTCAAGCTGTTCGACACATGCTTCATCAAGATATGCAAAAAGTGGCAGACAGTCGAGCGCCCGGTTGCGTGTTGGGTTATGGGCAAGATATTCAGCCATAAACTCAGCGTTACTTCGGTAATCTGATTGCAACAAATGAACGATATATGGTTTTGGGAACGGGTCAATGAAAGACAATACACGGCGCGTTAAATCAATTTCCATAACTTTCTTTAGCCATGGATAAAGAAGGATAAAGGCTTTAACCGTACTTACAATGTAGCAAATATCATCCGATACTATCTCTGGATTCATATGTAGTCCAAACCCGTGAAGTAGCGAGCTATGGGTGCCTTTTGCCTGATGTCTTTGTAGCAAGGTAACAATATTCTCTATGCCTGGTAATTCATTTAACGTAACGGGTGGGGTAACAAGTTCGTAAGGAACAACTAACTCGGCAATATTGACCGCAAGCTTCATAGCTTCCGGCTGATCTACATGTTTAGATGCTAAATCCTGCATATTATGTGCATCCAGTTCAATGGTAAAGTCACCAAGCTTCGTGCCTGTCACTTCTCCTGACGCAACATTATGAACACGATATGTCCCGCCCAAACATTCTATTACACAGCTAGCTATTTTATCTGGCGTAATACCTGCCATTTCAAATTCCAGCCCTATTTTTCGCAGGCGATTATCATGGGTGTGAGTGTGTGGGGGAGTATCAAATTGGCTCATAATATATGCACTGTATCATAGCGCTGACCATACGTAAAAGCGGAGAAGTTGCCTCCCCCGCTTTTATTGCTGTTATAATCTGGTGCATCTACATAAGCAGATGAAAAAGATATCTACATGCGCTTGCGTCCATCAATCATATTGAACACTAATGCAACAACCATCAGTGCCAAAAAGATGAAAAAGACAAATTTTGCAATTTCAGCAGAAGCCGCTGCAATTCCACCGAATCCAAATAATCCAGCGATAAGGGCTACTACTAAAAACATAAGAGCTAAACGTAACATATTATTGTTTCCTGTCATTGTGTTGAGTTGTTAAATAATTATCCGTTAGGATGTATCTGCTGAACGCGTTTTCGTAAATCACTGATTTCACGCTCAATTGATTTTAATCCCGCCAGATCATCTGTGCCTTCGCGCATTTCTGACAATGCATTATCAGCAATTTCCAGTGCGTGTATCGCAGCTTTGCCTTCTTCCTTTTCAATCATGAAACGAGTTAGTGCAATATGATCGCGCGCTCTGATGCGCGCAGGTACAGATAGCGGGTTGTCTTCCAGCATATCTCGTTGAACTTGCAGCAAGTCATACATAGCACTATACAAGTCACCATCTGCAATGGCTTTGCGAGCTTCTATTAATTCGCTACGTGTATCAGGCTTTTCTATATCGAAAGCAATATAGCGTATCTCGGCCTCATCCAGACTGCCAGATTTTAGCTTCGTAATATCAAGCATTACGTCAATATCTGATTTACTTAACATTTTTTCCTTCATTGGCATAACGGCACGTTCCGGTTTAAACAATGATCCAAAGCTAAGTTCGACCACTTTATGGCCATCATAGACTTTTTCGTCAAATGCATCCACCAAGGGATTAATGTCGTGATCTGTATGGGTTATGCGTTCTAGTAATCTTAAAGCCGCCTGAACATGTTTATCTGCTTTCAGATTATTTTCGTTATGCAGACTTACCTGAGCATCATAAAGACTGGATAACACGTCTTTTTTCAGCTGAACATCCTGCGAAATAGGAGCTGTTTCCAGCTCTTTTTTCACAATAGATGGATCCATCACAGAAAATGTTCCATCTGCGGCGTGACTATTTGCATTAGCAAACAGTACACATAGCATACTGTAAGAAAGTATTTTGTACATATGGAACATCTCCTACTAAGGAACAATTACTATTAATAAGGAGAGTGTTTGTCAGCACTTTCTTCAATTGCTTCACCTGCTTCTTCAATATCTTCGCCAGCGCCACCAATTGTTTTACATGCAGTCAAGCCGCTAACGCTAACAGTTAGTAGACCTAACACTACCCAAAATTTCATTTGTGCGATCATAATTATCATCCTTATTTGTTTTCTATATAGTATTGAACTTACTGTTTGTAAGCTAACTGCCCTAAACATATAGCGCGTCTGTTATGTTTACCATTAGTCGATAAACAACATCTCATCAATTTATGATAAATCGTGGTCAGAGTTGTCTGTTGCTGCCTGTATTTTTGACTGTCCGTAACGAAGACAGATATAGATGATAACAGCAATAGAGAGTCCAATCCCACCGCTACGCCATAGGGCAGTATCAGAACTATATCCTCGCCAGACCAGAACATGGTAGGTAGAAACAATTAGCAATAGATATGATATACAACCAAGTATGGCTGCACCCGCCATTAACATCTTATGTGACGCAGAAAGATTCTGCCCAACCTCCTTTGATTGACAATCCATTGTTACTCGGGCTTATCAAACAGCATGTTTTTATGCACACCTAAAAACTTCCAGCCAATGACTAACGTAGCAACAAACAACACTGTTGAAATAATGAGTGTAATTTCCAGCCCTACCGTATGAAGCATAGGCAAAGCTAGGGCGGTAATTAATCCTCCACCTACAATAGGCTCATAAAAAGGCTGTTTCATATTAAACCCTGAACGCGCACCAGTACTGTCGTTAGGGTCAATCACTTTCATTAGCAGCAATCCTGTTGTCGTTGCACCGGTAGAGTGGGCAAAATCGCCTAAACCACGCACCCAGGGCGCATTTTCATAGAAACGCGGTGCGATAAAGAAGAACACAAACAGATTCCACCCAATGCCTGACACAATCATAATAAGGAGCAATTCCCAGTTAGCAGACAGGGTTTTCAGTGATAGGGTTGCAATAGCTACCACAATAAGCAGGTCAAGAAAACTATGGCTAATGGAATGAATATGTCGTTCATTAATCATGTGATCTTTGCGAATAGCGGTAATAAATGCTTGTAAGACGATTCCCCCAATCAAAGCCATAGGAAATAGCGGGATATATTGCACGACGCCGTCTGCGGCACTGGATACAACAAAGCTTTCAATAAGAAATAACAATTTTCGGATGCACCACCCAAGTATAACAGCCAGACACAAAACGGCGCAGTGAAGAATGAAGCGATCAGCAGAGAAATGCATCTCTACGCGTTGCTTACGTACAGCTTTCTTCCCCTGCATTTCCGTCACATTTTCACGCAGATGTTCTTTTTTAGTATCATCAGGCGATTTCATTTTACGAAAACCCACGGCCATATTAATGAGTACCAGCCCAACCAGAATAGCCGCTACTTTTCCAGCCGTTGCCATCCCCAACGCTAAATCGTATCCTTCTGGAAATCCAAGCTGATTGTAGGTACTACCGAGTCCAGCGGCGGTACCATACCCCCCTTGAAACCCAATAGCAATTAATGCACTGCTTAGCGGATTAGCATCTAGCAGAGGAGATAATACCAGCATTGCCAGTAATATCCCAACAATATAATGCCCCCATGCAATGCTGTACCCCACAATCAGATGCGGAGCAGACGATTCCATTGCCCGAGAAAATGACGGAAGCTTATGACCAAGCATCAAAGCGGCAAATACCATGCTAATAAGGTAGCCCGGTAATTGCTTCCAGATTTCGTACATTTGATCCATTTGTTCGCTTACCGTGAACCATTCCGCGATATGCTTACCCAATAGCTGGGGGCCTAGCAACAAACCAAGCAAGCCACCAATCACTGCGGCTGGCAAGTGCATTTTTTGCAATGGCGGTATGAGATGACGGAGTACTGTACCGCTTATAATCAGCACAGTGGCAAGCAAGAGGCCAATAATCATTATTTCTATCGAATAGGTCTTGGCCATAATGAATGCTTCCTTAAATCCCGAGATATAGAGTATTTTTCATAGCCATACAACGTTATGTACGAAATAAAACAAAAAATATGGCGAGTTCTCTTGAACCCGCCATATTTAAGTGTCACCAATGTCTTATAAAGAGTATATTACACACTTACGCCTTCAGGACGCGATAGAATGATGTAGAGTGCATGGATAATTCCTGGAATATACCCTAGAAGAGTTAGTATGACACTGAAAAACAGATGTTTAGTTAGTCCAACCTGTAAAAACACTCCCAGTGGTGGGAAGACAATTGCGAGTATGATTCTAATAATATCCATAAGTTTATGCTCCTTAGGCAGTTAATATACTATTATATATGGATCAAGCCATGCTCAGCACACAATAGGCCACTTACAAGACAAACATAAAAATAATATAAATTGATGTGTTATTAAGCTTTTGGCGTAGTGTGTATGACTGCATTTTGAGTTGGCACACGCCATGATGTTTTTATTATAGCAGCAACAGGAGATATATACATGCTACATCATTCAAGATCACCTATTCATACTGAAGAACATATTATGCCAGATGCCGATATGCTGAATTTTATTCCGGGCATAACGATGGATAGCTCTGATGAGAGAAGCGTTATGGAGGAACTACATGGTAATTACATGCATGATGGCTTATCTGACGATACAAACATAATCACTGATTCTTCAATAGCATACGACGATTATGCAGGAAAAGACACGCTTACGTTTATGTCATCTTAATACAACAGGGCAACCAAATGATATGAATCCTATACTAGTATAACGTATTATACTGGATATATGTTGGTTTTACCAACTAATTCACAGTCAAACAAAGAGGATTGAATCGAATATATGTCAAATTCTACCGTAAAAATAGTGGACAAAACAGATGTAAACATAGGCGTAGATAGTAAAGAACGCGCCGAAGTTGCAAAACACCTATCAGGATTTCTGGCTTCTACCTATACTCTATATATGAAGACACTGTACTATCACTGGAATGTCACGGGCAAACAGTTCCACAGTCTTCATGAACTTTTTGAAGCGCAATATGAAGATTTGCATGAAGCAGGAGATGAAATAGCTGAACGTGTACGTGCGCTTGGGCATTTCACACCCGGTACGTTCAAAGCCTTTCAAAGTCTTTCTGCCATAACTGAAGACGAAGAACTGCCTAAAAAGGCCGAGATCATGGTAAAGAACCTGCTTAAAGACAATGAGGTTTGTTCTATTGAAGCACGTAAAGTCATGAAGATTGCCGAAGAAGCACAAGATGAAGTGACGGTTGATATGATGGTGCATCGCATGTCCGTTCATGATGAAGCTGCCTGGATGCTTCGCGCTATTACTGAATAGTAAAAAACTATAATAGGCTTCGGGGCATGATATATAGCATATCATGCCCCGCTTTAAGGCACTAACGTTGCTTTTTTGATCTCCAGCATATCCTCATAAATGAACGGCTTACCTAAGGTCAAATCCGACCAAACTTTATCATGACCATCCTTGTTTGCATAAGCGCACACCCTAAAAGTTACACTTTGCTAAGAGTAGCATTGAAAAAGTTACAATATTTTCAAAAAGATACTGAGCTTGTTGTTTTATATGTAGAAACATCTAACCATTACACACTTAATCAGGAAGCCAGAGAACGTATTTTACGCATCGTTATGAATGCTGAAGAAGTTGGAGCGCGCATTGTCCAAATTCAGGCGGGTACAGAGTTAGACGGTATTCAGCAATGTATCAGAGAGCTTGATAGTCAGGGCAAAACAGTTAAACATATTATTATGGGTCGTATTAACAAAGATGGTTTTCTAGCCGAATTACGCCCTACCCTTAGTGAAAAACTCGCTCGGCAGTTAAGGCATTCTGATATTGAAATTCAGATTGTTCCATTATCAGGCCACCATTACACCCCATCATGGTTTGAACGTTTGCAACTTCGCAGCGTGTCAATTCGCGAATTGGCATTTGGTTTATGCATGACAATGTTTGCATATCTTGCTTCCGAAGTATTGCGTTATGTTGATACAACAGGAAACTGGGATGTTAATCGCTTAAACGTTACAGCATTCTTCTTGATAGCTACTGTGATTGTGGCTCTACGACATGGTCTGATTGCAGGCTTATTTACAGCAATTATTAGCTTTCTTACCATTGATCTCCTCTATATCGCTCCATTTTACTCATTGAACATAGACACGATGTCTGGCGGCGTTGTGCTAGCGGTTTTTCTTTTCTCAGCCATTGTAGTCACTATTACAGGCGCATTTAGCCGTGCAAATACTAAATCGCTCGCACGTAAAGAGAAGCGGTCACAAGCACTGTATAATATCCATCGCTTAACCAACCGCGTCAATAGCAAGCAGCAAGCGCTTGCTATACTTCATAATGAACTTAGCAGCTTGCTTGAGATGGAAGTGCATTTTTATCTTCCAGGTATGTTAAATCCGGATACCATCACTTTGGCCTATCCCGAGCAAGCATCCCTTTCAGAAAGCGATCAGGATGCACTAATTCACTGTTGGGAACAGATTCGTACAACAGGTTTTGGCACACGAAAGAATTTTATGTCCAACTGGCGTTTTGAACCCATGGTAGCCATTGGCGGCGAAATAGGAGTGCTTAGCATTAAAGTACCTCGGCATATCCGGTTAGATCCCTCATTTGGCCGTTTGGTAAGTGCCGTAGCAGATCAGGCTGCCAGCGTGTTAGAGCGAATAGAACTTAATGAGAGAATGAGTAAGATACAAATAAGTGAAGAACGCGAAAAGCTTAGAGCCATGTTGCTTTCCAGTGTTTCGCATGACCTAAAAACACCTCTAGCTTCAATTATTGGGTCGCTCAGTGTTTTCAAACATTTAAAACGTTCTGATCGTCTGACAGATGATATTTCAACAGAATTAACAGAAACCGCTTTGGATGAAGCGCAACGACTCGATAGTTTCATCTCGAACATTTTAGATATGACCCGTATTGAAAGTGGAGACATTGACTTCAACATTGAATGGTCTGATCCGGAAGAATGCCTCAATAACGTTAAAAAGAGGCTCAGGCAGCGTTTGACTAACCACCGTCTTTCCATTCGTGCTTTTGACAACGCTACAGATTACCGGGTGGAAATGGATGCAATGATGACGGAACAGGTATTGCAAAACGTGATTGATAACGCAGCGAAATACTCAATACCTGACACAACGATCACTGTAAGTTATGGCGTTACCCAGAATGAGTTTGTTTATATTATATGCGATCAGGGTAAGGGTATACCTGAAGAAAAACTCGATAGTGTGTTTGATAAATATGAGCGTCTTAAACAGTCCGATAGTCAGGTGGCAGGTACTGGCCTTGGGCTTGCTATTTGCCGAGCAGTTATGGAAAAGCAGCATGGCACTATTACCGCGTCAAACCATCCGGAGGGAGGAGCAATGTTTACACTGGCTTTTCCTTCATGGCGTAACGCCAACATAACAGAAGAACATCAGGAGAATGTAGCATGAGCCTTAAAGGTAAACAAGTGGTCGCTATCGACGACACCGCATCAATACGCACGTTTCTACGCGTGTCCTTTGAAGATGAAGGAGCCATTTTTCATGAAGCAGCTACTGCTGAGGAAGGCATCAATTTGTGTGAAACATTACAACCGGATATTGTCGTGCTTGATCTTGGTTTACCCGACATGGATGGTCTAGACGTATTGCCACGTATTAAACATGACTTA
Source organism: uncultured Alphaproteobacteria bacterium (assembly GCA_963803575.1). Taxonomy (GTDB): domain Bacteria; phylum Pseudomonadota; class Alphaproteobacteria; order Rickettsiales; family UBA998; genus CAWDMW01. Next base: position 1,541,411 of record CAWDMW010000002.1, on the reverse strand, counting down.
CAACTCAAAGTTCCTCCTTCTGTCATTGTATTGACAGTAAGAAAAGGTCGTTCTGTAAGAGACGCCGCCAGTGAACGTGGTGCTGATGCATATTTAAGCAAACCATTCATGGTAGAAGATTTACTTGAACTGATTGAGGAAAAAATTGTTTAGTGTGCTAGGATTGATACTGTAGTAACGCAGCAAAGAACCCATCCATACCACCTTGCTGATGATAGTAGAGCGGAAGAGCGCGGTAATAGTGTTCATCATTGTATAGATGTTCAGGTATTCCTTCAAACGGTACGATCTGTAATTCAGGCTTAGATTGCATCATATGCTCTATCACCTTTTCTCCTTCATGAGGCATCAACGAGCAACTTGCGTATAAAATGTAGCCTTCCGGTTTCAGCCATTGACAGACATGCTTTAACATACGTTGCTGCAACTGTGAACGCTGCGCTAGTGTGTCTGTGTTACCATGGTATAGAATATCTGGATTCCGCCTTATTGTTCCGGTTGCGCTGCAAGGTGCATCTAAAACGATAACATCATATTGTTGCGGCGGCGTCCATGTTAGCACGTCAGCAGACACAATGTCTGCATCGTAATTCATACGCTCAAGATTTTCTTCCAAGCGTTGCAGGCGGTGTTCTGATCTGTCCAGTGCAGTAACATACGCACCATAACTGCATAATTGTAATGTTTTTCCGCCCGGAGCTGCGCCAACATCCAATACCTGCTTATCCTTCAATATATGGCGTATACCGTAAATAGGCAGACTTGCCGCCATATCTTGCACCCACCAGTCACCTTCACGATATCCCTCATATTCTGTGATAGGTTTACCCGTTGCAATCCGAACGGTTTGGCCACTCATTACCTGTCCACCGAAAACATCTGCATAATGCTGCACTTTGGACGCAGACGCGATGGTTAGATCAAGATAACCTACATCCTGCATATTGTGCGCCATGATTTGTTCAGCACGTTCAGAACCATACGCCTTAATTGATGGATTAACATACCATTTAGGCAAAACCTTTGCATAAGGCTGCAACGCTTCTTTGGCGCTACTGCGAGAGACTTGCTTTAGCACAACATTCATCATTCCTGTCAACCGGAATAATTTGCAACGCTTTGCCAGCTCAATGGTGGTGTTCACGGCTGCATAAGCAGGTACTTGCATGTGGTGCAGCTGAGTTGCAGCCATTAGCAGCAGCAACTGCGCCTGTGGTGGTAACGCAGACCAGGGCTTTAGCAAGAACTGGCTAATGAATGGAATCAATTGCCAGCCATGCTTTAACACGCCACGAATCATATATTCCGCAAACTTCTGATCTTGAACTGACAATGAGGTAGCATACACAGCACGTTGCAACGCATCATCCAACGACATATGACGCTGGGTGACATGCATCAGGCATTCCAGCACTGCTTTGCGCGCATGAAGGTCAGACTTTTTTGTTTTCTTCGGTGACTCACTCATGGTATTTTTATAACGTGTCGGGTATTATTACTGGCATGGAAAAAATTGATACAGATAAACAACTTTATTCTACTGACGATGTGGCAGATGGTGCTATGACGGTCAAGCAAAAAGATATGCTTGAAAAACCAAAGGAAATAGGCGGTCGCGCAGGTACTGACCCTACTCGTTATGGCGATTATGAAGTTAATGGCAAGTGTGTAGATTTTTGATTCTTGCATATGCGGGACACTACGTCTTATGATAATAAGATGCAACAGCCTGATAATGATGATTCACAGCAACTGACTAAGCAGGAGCAAACCGCCCTGGATTCTTTGCTTCCAAAGCTGGAAGCCTTAGCAAATGACGTGGCTAATGGCCAGTCCAATACTGACCTGCAACTTGCTGAGTTATTAAGTGATGCCCCTCCTTCAACCCGAAACGCGATTGCTCGTGAGTTCTCACATATGGTGGAGAAGTTTCAGGCTGACGTGGAAACGACACAACAGCTGACACCTGAGCAAGAGTTGCTTTACCAGCGTATGCGTGAGTATGAGGAACAACATATTGCATATATGCTTTCACGCGAGTCACTGCGTAAAATACGTTCCATGTTTTTGGCAAATCCACACTTGCTGAATTTTGTGCTGGAAACAGGAAAAGAATTATCGGCTAAGGGTGTGAATGGTTTAGGGATAGCAACAACAGGGCAGGAACAAACTGTTCCCGCTAAAACACCAGCGGTAGAACAGGAGAAAAGCACTGGACGTGAACGGTAAACTCATGTTTATAGATTAGCCTATGTCTAACCATACTTCCTCACGCCGTATAACCATTCCTGATCTTCAGGCAAAGAAAGGAAACACCCCCATTGTAGCGCTTACTGCTTACGTGGCTCCTTTTGCTGCTCTGCTAGACCTCCACACAGATATGCTACTGGTTGGTGATTCTTTAGGGATGGTGCTGTACGGGATGGATTCTACGTTGCCTGTGACGTTAGATGACATGATACGCCACGGGCGCACTGTGGTACATGCCACTCGGCACGCTTGTATCATTGTTGATATGCCATTTGGAAGTTATCAAACGTCACCGCAGCAAGCCTATGATAATGCTGTAAGAATAATGAAAGAAACTGGTGCGCAAGGGATAAAACTGGAAGGTGGTGCAGAGATGCAAGATACAATACGCTTTATCACGCAGCGAGGTATTCCTGTCATGGCGCATATCGGACTAAAACCGCAGCATGTGCATAGCATGGGAGGGTATCGCTGGCAGGGACGCGATAAAACACAACAAGACGTTATCATGCAGGATGCAACTTGCCATGAAAAAGCCGGAGCATTTGCATTATTATTGGAAGGTGTGGATGCTACCTTAGCGTATGATATTACTCATAAAGTAAACATCCCAACTATTGGTATTGGTGCTGGAGTACATTGTGATGGGCAAATTTTGGTTACAGAAGACATGGCCGGCCTATCTGAAAGTGCGCCAAAGTTTGTTAGGCAGTTTGGTGCCATAGGTACAGAACTGACAAACGCAGCGCAAGACTACGCAAATGCTGTGAAAGACAAGCAATTCCCTGATGATTCAGAAAGCTACCGCGTCAACACGCCCTAACTAAGTGTCTCATAAGCAGGTAGGGTTAGAAACTCTACGTAAACATCACTAAGCGTTTGCTTTTTCAACATATCTGCTGCTTTTGTATATAAGCCACCAGAGAACACGTCTTCGCCTAATTGCTGCTTAATGGCTTCCAGTTCTTCTTGTATGTAGCGCGTAATAAGTTCTGCATCAATGGCCGTTCCATTCTCTTGTTTACCTGCTTCATGATGCACCCATTGCCACAATTGAGTACGAGCAATTTCTGCTGTTGCTGCATCTTCCATCAAATTAAATAGTGGGACGCACCCGTTACCCTGCATCCATGCAGACATATACTGAATACATACGTTGATATTATTTCGCACACCTGCTTCCGTAATGGTTCCGCTTGGCACAGCCAGTAAATCCTCCTGACTGACCGTCACTTCATCACGCAAAACATGCAACTGATTTGGAGTTGGCATATGCTCATTGAAAATATCCATAGCTAGCGGAATTAAACCCGGGTGCGCGACCCATGTGCCATCATGGCCTAGTTTGACCTCACGCAATTTATCAGCTTTTACTTTATTCATTGCTGCTTCATTTGCCGCCTCATCATGCTTGATTGGGATATGTGGTGCCATACCGCCCATAGCAAATGCGCCACGCTTATGGCAGGTTTGAATCAGTAATTCGGAGTAGCCTTGCAAAAACCGTGTATCCATTCCCACTTGCGCGCGGTCAGGCAACACAAAATCAGCACGTTTATGAAACTTTTTGATAAAACTGAAAATATAATCCCATCTGCCACAATTTAATCCGGCAGCATAATCCTTCAGCGCATGAAGAATCTCGTCCATTTCAAACACAGCAGTAATGGTTTCAATCAACACCGTTGCTTTGATCGTGCCATGTTTTACACCAACATATTCCTCACTAAAGCGGAATATATCAGCCCAAAGTGCTGCTTCTTCGGCAGATTCCAGCTTTGGTAGGTAGAAGAAAGATCCCGTCCCCTTCTCTGCCTGATAGACACCGTTATGAAAGAAGAATAATCCGAAATCCAGTAACGCACCAGAGATAGGTTTGCCATCATACAGTACATGTTTTTCAGGTAAATGCCAACCTCTGGGGCGTACAATCAGGGTAGCAATCGTGTCATTTAATGCGTAATGCTTCCCCTCTTCGGAGGTGAATTGCAAATCATGCCGTACTGCATCATAAAGCGCTTTCTGTCCTTCCAGCACTTTCTTCCATGTAGGGCTTAAAGAGTCTTCAAAATCGACCATAAAGATTTTTGCACCAGAATTAAGTGCATTAATAATCATCTTCGGCTCGGCAGGCCCGGTAATTTCCACACGTCTGTCCTGCAAAATTGGTGGAATTGGTGCAACTTTCCAGTCACCCTCACGAATACTGGCCGTGTCACCGCGAAAATCTGGCAAGGTGCCAGCATCAAAGGTCTCTTGCCGTTCTACACGTTTCTCCAGTAACGCAATACGTTGTGCATCAAAACGCTTCACCAACTCTGCCACAAACGCCATCGCGTCATCGCTAACCATAGATTGCACGGCCTGATCCACAGGAGCAGTAATACGTAGGGGGGTGTTAGAGAAGGACGTTGCAGCATGGGACATAATAGAAAACTCGTAATGGTGTTTATGGCAGTAATGTAATACTATTCGCGTATCTGGACAACCCTATCGTGAAATATTGACACGAAATAATGCTATTATACTAATATTAACAACCCTTATGGTACACTTTATATTAGATGATACCCAAACCCTTTTCGCCTTGCCATAGCACTAACAAGAATCATGGATTTTCTCTGGTAGAGATGTCTATTGTGCTAGTAATTCTTGCTGTCATACTGGGGATCAGTATAACGGTTGGTGCAGCACAGCTGGATGTTGCCAAAATTAAAGGAACGCAGCGTCACATGAATTTATTGCATAACGCGCTGGTCGTCTATGAATCAAAACATGGCCGCTATCCCTGCCCTGCACGCTTAACAGATGCCGCCGATACTACAAATTACGCACGTGAAAAAGCAGACTGCGCGACAGATTGCACTGATCTGCAATGTGCTGGCGCGACCATCACCGGCTTTGTCCCGATCAAAACACTTAGCTTGCCAGACAAATTAGGCTATGATGGATGGGATAGACGCATCACTTACGTGGTTGATCGCAATCATGTCACGACCTCTGGCTTGGCCAATGGAACGATTACTCTTTCAGATGCGAATGGCAATGACATTACTGCCTCACCGCTTGGTGGGGACTCAATTTTCGCGCTTATCAGTCATGGTGATGACCAAAAAGGTTCTTACACGCGCAGTGGTTTGCGGCCTTTAAATTGTGGCACTACTTCTCTGGACGATGAAAATTGTGATGGTGACGCTGTTTTTACCGATAGCCATATTAATGCAACTGGCTCAGTAGCAGATGCCACTTACTATAATGATTACGTTGTATGGCACACGCAGGAAAAACTGGCACCGTAAAAACATGCTTGCGACATGTGGATGGCTAATTATATGATACCGTATGTATGTACCCCTACTACGTAGCCTGAAACGGATTTGTTGCGCCATCTTTTTAGCTTTTAAAGAAGCAATCATTGACCATGACGGCATCGAACATGCGGGGTATCTAGCATATCTGAGTATGCTCTCATTGTTTCCATTTCTGGTGCTGTTTGTGGCAATGTTGGGCTATCTGGGTGAAGGGCAGGCTGGCAGTGAATTCATTCATAGCATGTTCATGCAACTTCCTGATCAGGCAGTGGCTGCTTTGCAGCCGCGTGTAGAAGAATTGAGTCAAGGTGCGCCGGACGGGCTGGTAACGGTTTCCATTATTGGTGCATTATGGACGGCATCTTCTGCAGTGGAGGGCTTGCGAACCGTACTCAATCGCGCTTACCACGTGGCCACCCCGCCTGCCTATATTTTTCGTCGTTTGCTCAGCATTGTGCAGCTGTTGATTTTCACTGTGATGCTGATTTGTGGTTTGCTGCTGATTGTACTGGCTCCCATTATTCAGCAAAAGCTGGAATGGTTGCTGGGTATCCCGCTACATGTCACAGATGACTGGCAGATCAGTGATTTGCTGTTCTCGTTTAGCGCATTAATTCTGTTTCTGATTGTGGCGAACCTGTATTATATCTTACCCAATATCCGTCAGCGCCTGATTGATGTAGTGCCAGGTGCCGCCATTACTGTGTGTTTATGGATTCTGGCTGCTTCAGGGTATTCGTATTATCTATCTACGTTTAATCAGGTTAATATGATTTACGGCTCGCTTGGCGGTATTATTGCCAGTCTGATTTTCTTTTTTCTGATTCATCTGTGCTTCATTATTGGGGCAGAACTCAATTACCAACTCGCCACCGCTTTCGGCACACCGTTGGAAGAGAAAGAACATGTGGAGGAAGACAGCAGCGCATAAAAAAACAGACCCGAAAACAAGGTGTTTTGGAGTCTGTTATGAGTTTATTTTATTGTTGGTGGTTCTTCGTCTTCTTCATCCTCATCAATTATTTCTGAAAAATAGAAACCTTGCTCAAATCGAGGAGTTTTGCCTTCGCAGGCTTCCTCTTCCTCTTCCTCTTCTTCAAGAGGTTTAACATCGGGAAGTTCAGGGAACTGTTGTTCCTCAACTATTATGAAAATAGATTTTTCGTCTTGTGGAGCCAGAAGCTTGTTTAGATCATCAACAGTTCTTTTTTGTTCTAAAAACCCGTCAATCAGTTTCCAAACATCCTGAGCAATTTCTTCCCATGTATAGCAAGGGCTTTTATAAAGCCTTAACTCGTGCTTGTAAATAGCTACAATACTTGTGATTCCGCTAATTTTTCCTAATCTCTGAATAAAGGCTTTTAAATTTTCAGGCATTTCATTCAGAACTACAATTTGGGGTTCTAAATATTTTACCGAGCAGTCTCCTGTAAGGTTTTTCCTTACGTGAAACTCTGTTGCTTGACCGGAACCATAAACTTGATAGAAATCACCAGCGTCACCATTTCTGTAAACTCTTTCCATGATTCAAAAACCAAATAAAGTACACACCTAAAACCAACTGGCATAGATAAAAGGACATGAATTAGCACATCCGATATAACAAGCCATACTGGCTGAAACTTTCTGTGTATAAAAACAAAAAGGAAGGTCAGCCATTAACGTAGCATAACTACGCCGACTGCGTCAATAGATAACTTACAGTTCATTAACCCAGGCCATCACATCACGAATATGGGCAACGGGTATCAGTGTTAAGCCAGACTCCGGCATAGGTTCCATCTTTGGGATGACAGCACGGGTAAATCCCAACTTTTCAGCTTCGCGCAAACGTGCTGGTTGTTGTGATACAGGGCGCACTTCACCAGACAAACCCAACTCTCCGTAAAATACCGTGCCTTCGGGCAGGGCAATATCCAGCTTTGCTGACATGAGTGCGGCGGCGGCGGCCAGATCAGCAGACGGGTCCTGAATACGGTAGCCTCCTGCCACATTCAGATATACTTCTTTATCTGCCAGCACCATATCCGCGCGCGCTTCCAGTACGGCCAGCAACATAGCCAGCCGTGCAGCATCCCATCCAACCACCGCTCTGCGAGGCGTGGCGTAATGACTAACCGCTGCTAATGCTTCAATTTCAAGCAATACTGGGCGTGAGCCTTCCATGCCTGCGTAAATGGCCGCACCACTGACCTGCACATCACGCGAAGACAAAAATAGCGATGACGGGTTTGCCACCTCTTCCAGACCCTTTTCTCCCATACTAAATACCCCAATTTCCCCAGCGGCACCAAAGCGATTTTTCACCGCTCTGAGTAAGCGGTATAGATGGCTTCGCTCGCCTTCAAAATACAGCACCGTATCCACCATATGCTCTAGCACACGGGGGCCTGCAATCTGCCCTTCCTTCGTGACATGCCCCACCAGCACCAGCGTGATATTGCGTTGCTTGCACAGGCGCACCAACTCCGCCGCACTGCTTCTGACCTGCGAGACGGTACCCGGGGCAGACTCAATGGTGTCAACATACATGGTTTGGATAGAGTCAATTACTACAAATGCAGGAGATGGCAGTTTTTTAAGTAGTCCGGTAATATCACGCACTGAAGTAGCGCTGGCCAGTTTCACATCTGCCTGAGACAACCCCAAGCGCGCAGCACGCAATTGCACCTGCGAGATGGATTCCTCACCAGAAATATAGAGTACCTCCATTTGCGTAGACAACGCCGCTGAAATTTGCAGCAGCAACGTGGATTTACCAATGCCCGGATCACCGCCAATGAGAATGGCTGCCCCCGGAACGCACCCGCCCCCAAGTGCGCGGTCACATTCCGCGTTGCCTGTGCTGATGCGCTGTGGTGGTTCGGCCAGTGCGTGAAGCGCCGTAACTTCCGGCAATGCTGATGGTTTACCTGAAGGTTTCAGTCCTTTCGGAATCACTTCCTCTCGTTCCTCTACCAGCGTGTCCCACGCTCCGCAACCAGTGCAGCGCCCTTCCCAGCGGCCATGCACCGTGCCGCACACCTGACATACATACGAAGATTTTGTTTTGGCCATAATAGATGCAGATGTTGGGTTGTTTAGTTATTCTTTATACTAGTTTGGTATACTCAGTCCAATGAAGTATTGGCATCAATGGATACAGACATAATGGATATTGCAGGATCAGGCTTACCACATCACGGCCAGCAGGCAAGCGACATTTACAATACTGGCAAATTAGCCGCTGGTTTAACCGTTCGTAAATCTGCTATGCTGCAACAGCCCGTGCGTATTCCGCAAACAGAAGAAGCGATACTTCGCAAAGCGAAAGAAGAACGTAAACGCCGTCTGAAAGAAGCGATGCAAAATCATCCCGATATTGGTATGGCCAAGGTTATTATGTTTCAGGAACATGACGGAACCTATATTATTCGCACAACAGACGATACTACAAAACAGATTACCTATTATCGTGAGTCAGACATAATGCAGTTTTATTGCACGGATCACAGTTATTTACAGCTTGAAGCATAATTATTGGTGCTTGCACCTTGCAGTTCATCCTATTATGCGATAAAGGATGAAGGCGTTGATTTAAATGGAGTGACAAGCTATGGCTCGCATCGAATTACCTGAAGGATATACCCCTTCTGAAGACGAAGATTACATGAATCCACAACAGGTGGAGTATTTTCGACAGAAACTCCAACGTTGGCGTGATGACTTGTTGCGTGAATCTCGCGATACGATGAATCACCTGAAAGAAGAAAACTGGCATGAAGCAGATATTGCTGACCGTGCATCGCTGGAGACCGAAGCTGGCGTTGAGTTACGCACCCGTAACCGTTATTTGAAACTGATCTCTAAAATAGATCAGGCCATGCGCCGTATTGAAACAGGTGACTACGGTTACTGCGAAGAAACGGGTGACCCTATTGGTGTGCGTAGGTTGGAAGCACGTCCTGTCGCAACCATGACGATTGAAGCGCAGGAACGTCATGAGCGTATGGAAAAGCAATACGCTGACGATGATTGATATATCAAAGCGTCAGATGATTATTGCTCGACTCTTTTCTTTTCTCACGTTTGGTATGCTGGCGGCCTTAATATGCACATCCGTTCTCTCGGATGAGCTACCAAAAAATCCACATCCACAAAAAGATGATCTAGGCATTTATACTATTGCATGGGAAAATGACATTTGGTCTGGAACGGATCGTCATTACACGAACGGCAATCGTTTTTCCTACCTCTCACCAGAAACTGCTATTCCTGAATGGCTGGATAATACAGTCAGTTACATGCCACTTTTTGCCAGCCATGGGCGAAAGCGCTTTAGTGTGAGTTTTGGGCAAAGTATGTTCACTCCACAAAACATTAGCACATCAGCACTCATACGTGAAGACCGCCCCTATGCCGGATGGCTTTACGGGAATATTGGCTTAACCTCTGACACAGGTTACCGCTTGGATAATCTGGAATTGTCGCTGGGAATTGTAGGGGAATCGGCACTGGGGAAACCGGTGCAAAAAAGGATTCACAAGTGGGTAGACTCACCAGACCCTAAAGGCTGGGATAATCAGTTAAAAGATGAGCCTGCTATTATGCTAAGTTATGAGCGTAAATGGCGTGGCATCTGGCAACTCTCTCCGTTTGGTTTGGGCATAGACGTCACCCCTCACCTTGGCGGTAGCGTAGGAAATGTGTTCACGCAAGCAGCGGCGGGGGCCACACTACGTGTCGGATTTGACCTGCCCGCAGATTATGGCCCGCCTCGTATACGTCCAAGTCTGCCAGGGTCGGATTTCTATATTCCAACGCAAGCAATAGGGGGATATTTGTTTGCTGGCGTAGAAGGACGCGGTGTTGCGCATAATATCTTCCTCGATGGAAACACGTACAAAGACAGCCATAGTGTTGAGCGCGAACCGTGGGTTGGCTCATTACAATTTGGTGGCGTGGTAACATTCTCTCGTGTCAGACTTGGTTACACGCATGTGATTATGACCGAAGAGTTTGAACAGCAGGAAGAAATAGATCAGTACGGTGCGCTGACGCTTTCTGTGCGTTATTAATTCGCTTTTCACTGCGTATTTGCTTATATTGCTGCCATGACCGATAGCGATTTATTTAGTAACTCTCCTGCTTCTTCACCTGCTTCACATAGCTACACGGCTGATGACATTGAGGTGTTGGAAGGGCTGGAACCAGTACGCCGCCGCCCGGGCATGTATATTGGTGGTACGGATGAACATGCGCTGCATCACCTGCTTAGTGAAGTGTTTGATAATGCAATGGATGAAGCTGTTGCAGGCTATGCGAATCGCATTGATGTGGTATTAAACACAGATAACCGCTTAACCGTGAAAGATAATGGGCGAGGCATCCCTGTGGATCCGCATCCAAAATATCCAGATAAATCGGCGTTAGAAGTGATTATGACAACGCTTCATGCTGGCGGGAAATTCTCAACCAACGTTTATGAAACATCCGGGGGATTGCATGGCGTGGGCATTTCTGTGGTCAATGCGCTTTCGTCTGAGTTAACAGTTGAAATTGCACGTGATAAAACGCTCTATCAGCAACATTATAGTCGTGGAGATGTGCTGGGTGCGATTGAAACCGTTGGTAATGCGCCCAATCGCAGGGGTACCAGTATCACCTTTGTTCCTGATACAGAGATTTTTGGCAACCACCGATTTCGGCCATCGCGGATGTTTCAGTTTGTTCGCTCTAAAGCATATCTGTATAAAGGCGTAAAGATACATTGGCAATGTCCGCCAGAAATGGTGGAAGGCTCGACTACGCCGCATCAGGCAACTTTGCATTACCCTAATGGTTTGCAGGACTTCTTGCAAGCGGAGCTGAGTAATCGGCCAGTGATCGGAAAAATCAGTGCAGGTCAGGTGGATTTGCCAGAAAAGCGCGGTCGTATGGAATGGGCAGTTGCCTGGCCGCAAGACGAAGAAGCCTGCATTAAAAGTTATTGCAATACGATCGTCACCCCTCAGGGCGGCACACATGAGACAGGGCTAAGGGCAGTCATTACTAAAGCAATTAAAGCGTATGGTGATATGTCTGGCCATAAAAAAACTGCTTCCATCACTGCTGATGATGTGATGGGTGGGGCATATGCGGTGATTTCTGTGTTTATCAGTGAACCGCAATTTCAGGGACAGACCAAAGAAAAGCTTGTCACCGCCGATGCTGCACGATTAGTGGAAACCGGAATGCGTGATATGTTCGATCATTGGCTGACGGCTGATACGGTGAATGCCGGAGCGTTGCTGGAACATATCAGCAACCGAATGGAAGAACGGTTATCACGTAAAAAACAGCGTGAAGTTAACCGCAAAAGCGTTACCCAAAAATTGCGTTTGCCCGGTAAGCTAACTGACTGCGCTAATGATAGTGCCGAGGGCACGGAAATTTATCTGGTAGAAGGAGATTCTGCCGGTGGTTCTGCTAAGCAAGCACGTGATCGTAAAACGCAGGCCATTTTGCCCCTGCGCGGGAAAATTCTGAATGTTGCCAGTGCCACGCGCGAGAAGGTTGGCACCAATCAAGAAATTTCTGATATGTTTCTGGCGCTAGGGTGTGGGAGCGGTAAACATTTTGATTTGGATGCACTGCGCTATGAGAAAGTGATTATCATGACTGATGCAGATGTAGACGGCGCACATATTGCTTCACTGCTTATGACCTTCTTTTATCAGGAACTTCCTGAATTAGTTAATGCTGGCCGCCTCTATATTGCACAACCCCCGCTTTATCGCGTGACGCATAACAAGCAGCATTACTACCCTGTTGATGATGTGGCTAAAGATAAGCTACTGAAAAAGCTTGAAAAGCAACGGGGTAACATAGATGTTGGGCGTTTTAAAGGGCTTGGAGAGATGACACCAGCACAATTGAAAGAAACCACCATGACGAAAGGCAACCGCATCTTATTGCGTGTCATGATTCCTGAAGGTGAAGCTGATATTACTGATACGCAAGTACATGCATTAATGGGTAAAAAACCGGAATTGCGCTTTCGCTTTATTCAGGAGCAAACCGAAACGCGCGGCAATGATCTGCTGGAATCACTAGATATTTAGTGTGAAGGCAGCGCTGCTGTTACCGTAATTTCTACTAAAATATCATCATTTGCCATCTTGGCACATACACATGTGCGTGCTGGCGGCTGGCAGTCTTTAAGCCATTCATTCCATACCGCATTCATGTCAGCTATATTTGAAGTTTCTTTAACATACACCACGGCTGAGAGCATATGTGTTTTGTCAGTTCCTGCTTCTTGCAGATGCTCATCAATACGCGCTAATGTTTGTTGGGTCTGCTCGGTAATATCACCGCTATAATCCGATGCCACCTGTCCACACAAATAGACCATACCGTTATGAACAACAATACGGCTTAGTTTTTGGTTGGTACGGTAACGAGTGATAGTCATAGGGAAGCATCTCTTTATCTGGTTAGTTTTTAGATATATCGTACGGATAACAAGAGCAAGCGCAAAAAAGAATCCCATGATTCTGTTGGAGAAACGATGGGATTATGTCTAAGCGAGGTTTTAGTTACAGAGGGCAATATCAAATTGCCGTCTAACTTCGTTTTCCATAAGAATCTTGCATTCATCGCGATAATTCTTCGCTAGTTGTTCATAAAAAGCAGCCAAAGTCTTGTCCTCAAGATCAAATTCTGATCTCTCAGCAGCATCAGCGTTTTCAAAAAACCCTAACTTAGCTCGTTTTAACTGTTCAACAACTTCAACACCAACATCTGTGTAAGATTGGAAGTTCTCGAAATAATCCATTACTGTACCTAAGTATAAAAAAGCAACTCTATTGAGTGTAGTACATGAGAATTAATCAATACCAATCAACTATTCTTTCGAAACATATCCAATGAAATCACATTATTACTGTCGCTAGATTCACCATTACCAACTGTGTTATCATCCTCAAATGAGGCAACATGTGAATCTTCACGCAATAATTCGCGTGCGACTTCATCTGTGTCAGGCTTTGCATGAAACTGTAGACCGAATCGGACACTAGGGTCGGCAAAAGACGTCAGCGCATCAAACGGAACCACCAGCTTTTCCGGTGTGTTATTGAAGCTTAACATGATAGAGAAATATTGTTGTGTCACTTCCAGATCCCAAAACTGATGCTGAACCACAATAGTCATTTCTTCAGGGTATTCTGTTTGAAGGCGCGGTGAAATTTGTACGCCAGGGTATTGCGTGTTAAAGGAAAGGTAAAAATGATGCTCTCCTTCCAGGCCATCCGCATTCACCTGGGATAACACTTTGCGTACCACCCCACGCATAGCTTCATCCACTAATACGCCGTAATTATAATCATTGTGCATGTCATTATCCATATAGCTAACTTAGCCTATTTACAGTTTGTTTCAAGTGATATTATCATAGCATAGTATTATTAATGCTTGATGTAAGTTATATGAAGATTACATCAGGTAGCGCGTATTTCACGATAGTGGCATGGCACCGATAAAAGGAAGCTCACGGTAATATCCGGCATAGTCCAGCCCGTACCCAACTACAAAACGATCAGGTACTGTGAATCCCACATAATCTGCTTCCATAGGCTGTATACGCTTGCCCGGTTTATCCAGCAACACACAAACAGATATGTTACCCGCTCCTTTCTGTTTGAGCAGTTCCACCGCTTTATGCAACGTTTGGCCTGATTCTAAAATATCATCTACCAGTAACACTGGCTTATTTCCCAGATGATAGGCTATATCCTGTATAATTGTCACGGCACCACGACTTTTTTGACCAGAGCCATAGCTGGAAAGCGTCATAAAATCTATTTGCGGGGTAGATCCTGCGCCATGCATAGCACGTACGAGATCAGCAGCAAATACGAAACTGCCCTTAAGCAGCGCAATAACAGTACAATCACCCCCCATATCCTGCACAATACGATGTGCCATTTCCTGAACTCTCAGGCTTATCGTTGTTTCATTATAGAGGACATCCAGCAATGGTGGAGATAGATAATCATCAGGCTTATCAGATATCATGGCTATTCCCTGAAATTCAGCTCTGATTCACTTCCAATGTCTAATGTAAGTATATGCCGTTTATCCGAATCTGTTTTAAAACTACGCGCATCAAACTCAGTAGACTCTCCAGCAGGAATTGTGCCTTCTGATTCCATCATCCATTCTTCTAACGTGTTTCCGTCCTTATCGTAAAGCCTTGCACGAATGGATGGCACAATAGATGTATTGCTTCCGCGATTCACTATATCACCTTTGATACGAAACTCGGTATTTTTACCGCGCTCTTTTTGTGTGAATGCAATATTGGCCATTTCGACATTACGGGTGGAAGCGTAACCTGCTGATTCATACAAACTATGCATTTCGGGTACCGCATTTAAAATCGTGTCACGGAAAACCAATGATGTGGCTCCTACCAACACCAGCAGAGATATCACATTAGCGATGCTTAACATAACAATGATGGTTTTATTTCTTTGCTCTAGCTCTTCCTTCTGTTCAGAGTCGTCCACTACAGATGGCGTAAAAAGTGACTGATGAAACGCTGGCGGAAGATTATCCAGTTCAGACGTATCAGAATGATCGGGTTCTACCTCTGTTTCCTGCTGAATATCTATGTCTGGTGGTGGCGTATCACTATCTAAGTCCGAATCACTATCCAGATCGGTATTGTCTTCGCTCATAGATGCAGACAGCAAGTTTTCGCCTGGCTCTTCATCCACTACAATGTCGATGGTTCCTTGAGAAGCTATTGTCTCATCATCTGCATCGTGCAAATCCAGCCTGTTTGCCAGCCAGCTATAGGAACAAAAGGAGCAACGCACTTCTCTTCCTTCATCACCTACTGCATCAGCAGACACACGAAAGACGCTGGCACAATTGGGGCAGGTTAAACGCTTATCATTCATAACTAGTAGTTCCTAACCTAATCACTTTACCATAAAAGTAAATCATAAAATGGGGTTGCCTCTGTAGCATTCCTGTTTTACTCTACGCATGAAACTTACATAACACGTTACGCACCCTTACAATATGATTATCTGTGAAGACATTAGCCAAACCTATCCGCCTGGTACTGAAGTGCTTAAAGCAGTGTCATTTAAACTACGTCAGGGTGGATTCTATTTCCTTACAGGCGCAAGTGGGGCTGGAAAAACAACATTGCTAAATGTTTTAAGCCTCAACCTGCGTCCGTCTAATGGTAAACTGGTGATGTTTGGGCAGGATGCAATGACGTTGAATAAGGATATTCTTCCCTTGCTTAGGAGGCGTATTGGGTGCGTCTATCAGAATTATCGTTTACTGGATCATTTGACAGTAGAGGATAATATTGCATTACCACAAAAATTAATGGGTATGTCGCAAACGCGGTATCACAAAAAAGTGGAGGAATTGCTGAACTGGATTCATATGGAAAAATACCGCCATGCTTACCCGTCCGTTCTATCTGGAGGCGAAAAACAGCGCGTGGCTATTGCAAGAGCAGTCATTAATAACCCCGCACTTATTGTTGCAGATGAACCAACAGGAAATCTTGACCCAGAATTAAGCCGAAAAGTCATGCATTTGTTTGAAGCATTAAATCAACAGGGTGCAACCATTATGATTGCCACACATGATGCATCGTTATTGAAAGAATTTGAACACCCCGTGATGGAGCTACACCACGGCAAATTACTGAAGGATAATACTTAAGGCAGCGTTATCCATTTTGAATAACCATACCTTTTTCCAGATCAGCAATACGTCCCTCAAGCTGCATGGTTTTATCTGCCAACACTGTTTTGGGGTCTGGCTTGGCTTGTTGTTCCTGCTGCTCGCTTTGACTCATCTTATTAAACGCTACGGAAGATACAATAGCAGTTGTAAGAGCGGCTGCACCTACAATTAATGCCTGATCGCGACCGCTTAGATTACCAAAGTTTTCCTTTGTCGTTTGCAAGCCTTCCTTAACATACCCTGTAACGCCCTCCCCTTTTTGAGCTGCCCAGTCAGCTACATTTTTCGCTTTATCGCCAAATGTGGCTTTTGCCGTTTCTGCTGCTTCAGAACTGACCGCCTCTGTTGCTTCAGGTGCTTTTTCACTAATACGGTTAGCAACGTTGGTGAATCCTTGTTTTACTGACTCGGCAGCACCACTTATCATAACGCCTGTACCATCAACCATTCCTTTAATGCTTTGCTGATTTGTCCAGTTATTTGCCAGCACTCCGGCAGTGACAGCACCCGCAGTTGTCCCTGCAACCGTGCTGCCTGCTACTTTGAGAGCTGTATGTTCCTGCTGTGCCATTGTTTTGAGTGCCTCATGGATTATAATTCGTTGTACCTATTATAAGAGTTCATTGTTACATTTTAATGACAGGGTTTTGAAGAAGTGCTGCTTAACTAGGTTCTGTTGAGATTTTTATTTTAGCCATTGAAGTGCGCCGACAAAATGGAGGAAAGCAGAGAAGTTTTGTTTGGTTTTATCAAACCGTGCAAATAACCTCCTGTAATGCTTTAGAAAACCAAATAAACACTCCACTTTATGGCGCTCTTTATAAAGATTCTCATCGTAAATTTTCTCTTTTAGCCGATTTTTTCGTGGCGGAATATGCGCAGCCGCACCTGATTTTTGGACAAACTCCCGCAGCTCGTCTGAATCATACCCTTTATCAGCTAATAACGCTTGCGTATTAATTCCACTAATGATATCAATAGCTTGTGAAACATCGTGGCGCTGACCTGGCGTGATAATAAAGCGAAGTGGGTTGCCCAAAGCATCGCAAACGGCGTGAATTTTTGTAGAGAATCCGCCGCAGGATCGCCCTAGCCCTTCATCATCTTGTTTGCTTTTGAAGGGCTGGCGCAAGCGTGGGCACGCAAAATAGTGGAGTCAATCATGATGTACTCCATATCGCGATCATTCTGAAAATAATACATCATTTTATACCATACGCCCTTCTTTGCCCAATCCGAAAAGCGGCGATAGACCGTATTCCATGCGCCATATTCTGGCGGCAAAAGTCGCCATTGTGACCCCGAACGCGCCATCCAAAACACCGCTTCAACAAAGCGACGACAATCGGCCTCGTTCTTAGTATATATGTTCGCAAAGTCGTTTAGATACATATAGATAGAATCCCACTGATGCTGACCAATTCGTTGTGTATAAGACATAAAACCTCCTCAATTCCATCGATTATACACAATAAATTATAAAAACTCAACAAAACCTACATAGATTAGTTAAAAATCTGCTTTAAAATGTATAGCGCAAGCTTCATCTGACGGACTACTGACATTATATTGGGCTGTCAGCGGGTCATCACTGGTTGTACATTGAGCATGTTTAGTCTGATCGAATGTTACGACCATCCCTTGTCCGGGCAAAGCATCATCCATTTTTCTGTCTATTGCCCATACATCCTTGGCACTAAGCGTAGGATTATCTGCATATGCGTTTGCTGTTTCCGCCGCATAGCGCAAATGATGTGATGGAAGGGTTGTTCCATACATATCTGAGTTAGCCGATTCATAACGTAGCAAAAACCCAATATTGGAACCTTTAGCTCCGCGAGGGGCATTTGTACCAAACGATGCTGCCCACTGGCTGGTGGTGCCGGTTCTTGCACCACTAAAGCTGCCGGAAATCATACGTTCATTTGCCAGATGTTGCCACATGCGAAATGCCTCATAAGCCGTATCATTCGTATCAGCTATAAACCCATCGCCATTCCCGTTACAGGTGGCCACGCTGACACTTGTTGCATGGATGCAGTCATTACCAACACCATCACCACCGTCTTGTGCGCCCCATATATCAATGGCATTATACATATCGCCCGGTAAAGCATGATGTTTCTGCTCAAATTGCGTAACGGCGCGCAAATAATGCGTGGCACTTGCTTGCACTTGCTTTAGCTGAGAATTTCTTAATAACTCTGTTCCTGTCAGGATGCCACCCGCCAGTAATGCGATAATGATGAGTACAATAGATAACTCAATTAAAGTGAAACCATGGTTATGGCGTGTATTAAAAGACATAGTGTTAGAAACCTGCGTTGAATAAAAGAGTGCAATCAGTCATGCCATCTGCACCCTGTGTCTGATAACGAGCCGTTGCCACATCATCGGATGAGGCACAATTGCTATGTTGTGTGTTATTAAATGTGGTAAGATGCCCCTGCCCCGGCAGTCCATCGTCAATTTTCTTGTCCATCGAGTAAGCGACCTGAGCAGAAATAATTGCCCCGTGAGGCGGATTATTGCCAGATTGTTCCATACCCATATGCAATACATGACTATATTCCGGTACGGCAAAATATTGCGCTGGCAAAGAAGCACTATCAAGGTAAATCAAATCATATGCAGTATTTTCTATGATTCCGGCAGGTACGTTGCTTCCCGATACCCCGTGAATGTCTCCTGATCCACCCGCAATGCCTGTATATGAGCCATTAATGTAACTACCAAGCCTCAAATGTTCCCATAAGCGGAAACGTTCATACGTGCTGGCAGCATCACTTGCAATAAAACCATTGCCGTTACCGTTGCATGTAGCATTCAACGCACTATCCCCATCCATGTCTGCACAGTTATCTTGCGTAGCACTATTACCGTCTGCACGCCCCCACACTAATGTGGCATTAGCCATGTCACCCGGCAAAGCGCGATATTTTTCCTGAAATTGTGTAATGGATGAGAGAAGTTCTGATGCCTTAACCGCAATATTACGATGATTTGAGGTGGCAATGAGATCTCTGCCCGCTACAACACCGCCGGCAATTAACGCAATAATAATCAGCACAATAGATATTTCTATCAGAGAAAAACCAAATTGCGCACGAGTAGAAGAAAAATAAATGTTTGGCATACCTCTGGTATTAGACTAAAATCGGTTTATATTACACTTAAGTATATCGTGACACGTTTAACAATTTATTAGCACCGACTTTATGACTGATACCACTTCTAAAACTATCCCCGTACTGCCTTTGCGAGACATTGTCGTGTTTCCCGACATGGTGGTGCCTCTGTTTGTAGGGCGTGATAAGTCTGTCAAAGCACTGGATAAAGTGATTAATCAGGATAAGCGCATATTTCTTGTGACGCAAAAAGATGGCTCGCAAGACAACCCTGAGTTGAAAGACGTGCACCCTATAGGTACTGTCGCAAATATCTTACAATTGCTTCGTTTGCCAGATGGCACGGTAAAGGTGCTGGTGGAAGGCAAATACCGTGCTCGCAACATTGAGACAATAGACACGGAAGATTACTATCAGATTCAGGTGGAAAAACTGGATGAGGTTCATCAGGAAACAGAAGAATTGCAAGCATTGCACCGCTCTGCCATTAGTCACTTTGAGGACTATGTCAAACTCAATAAGAAGATCCAACCTGATACTCTGAGTGCGATTAGTAAATTGACAAGTGCCTCTATTCTAGCAGATACTATTGCTGCACATATGCAGATTGACATACAGGCCAAACAGAAAATTCTGGAAATGCTGGATGTGTATGAAAGGCTGGAATATGTTTATGGCTTGATGGAAAGTGAAATCAGCGTCCTGAACACAGAAAAACGTATTCGTGGCCGTGTTAAGCGCCAAATGGAAAAAACACAGCGCGAGTATTATTTAAACGAGCAGCTTAAAGCAATTCATAAAGAACTGGATGAAACGGAAGAAGGTGCGGATGAAATCACTGAGCTGGAAGAACGCTTAAAGAAAGCGAAGATGAGCAAAGAGGCTCAACAAAAAGCAAAAGCAGAGATAAAGAAACTACGCACCATGAATGCTATGTCTGCGGAAGCTTCGGTGATACGTAACTATCTGGACTGGCTTGCATGTCTGCCGTGGAAAAAGCGCTCTCGCCTCTCCTATGATTTAGCCGGTGCTGAGTCCATCCTTGATGAAGATCATTACGGGCTTGATAAAGTGAAAGAGCGTATTTTAGAATATCTGGCTGTGCAACAGCGCACCAAAGAAGTGAAAGGCTCTATCCTATGCCTGATTGGCCCTCCGGGTGTTGGGAAAACCTCCCTTGCTCGCTCCATTGCTCGCGCTACCAACCGCACCTACATCAAAGTGTCGCTTGGTGGAGTGCGTGATGAATCAGAAATTCGTGGGCATCGTCGTACCTATATCGGTTCTATGCCCGGAAAATTAGTACAATCACTGAAGAAAGCAAAAGTATCTAACCCACTTATTTTATTAGATGAAATTGATAAAATGGGCAATGATTACCGTGGTGATCCGGCAGCAGCTTTGCTTGAAGTGCTTGACCCAGAACAAAACAAAAACTTCAACGACCATTATCTTGAAGTGGATTATGATTTGTCGGACGTGATGTTCATTGCTACAGCGAACTCCCTGAATATGCCGCGCCCATTGATGGATCGTATGGAAATCATCCGTATTCCGGGCTATACTGAGGAGGAAAAAATCCATATAGCCGAGCGTTATATGATTCATAAACGTGGTAAAGACCATGGCCTGAAAGAAGACGAATGGGCGATTGCCACGGATGCGTTGCGCGACATCATCCGTTATTACACACGTGAAGCGGGTGTACGTGGATTAGAGCGCGAAATCTCGGCTTTAGCGCGCAAAACTGTCCGCAAGCTTCTGACAGACACGTCCGATTCTATCACCGTTAGTGCCAGTAACCTATCAGACTTCCTTGGAGTACGTAAGTTTTCGTTTGGTCAGGCTGAACAGGAAGATATGGTAGGAATGACGACAGGTCTTGCTTACACGGAAACAGGAGGTGATCTGCTGATTATTGAAGCCGTCACCGTTCCGGGGAAAAACAAAATTACCTATACGGGTAAATTAGGTGATGTAATGCAGGAATCCGTACAGGCAGCCTACAGCTATATTCGTTCCCGCGCACACACATTTGGCATTACGCAAGATATGTTGAAAGATAAAGATATTCACGTGCATGTTCCTGAGGGCGCTACTCCAAAAGATGGCCCTTCCGCAGGTATTGCCATGTGTACAACGATTGTTTCGGTACTTACCGGTATTCCCGTTCAACGCTCGGTTGCGATGACAGGAGAAGTGACCTTGCGTGGCCGTGTGCTGCCTATTGGTGGCCTAAAGGAAAAACTACTGGCTGCATTGCGTGGCGGTATCAAAACCGTTCTGATTCCTAAAGAGAATGAAAAAGATTTGGAAGACATTCCAGACAACGTAAAAGAACGTATTACTATTATCCCGGTTTCACACGTAGATGAAGTGCTACAACATGCGCTGACAAAACCAGTGGTTCCGGTGGAATGGGAAGCTATGCCCAAACCTACCATTGCTCCTGATACGACAGGATCAAAAGATAACGTCATTACCCATTAAGTGAAAATCAAAAAAGGGCGTTGCACTATTATGCAACGCCCTCTTCTTGTAGCTTAACTTATGCACCCATTTCAAAGCCTGAGCGTCGCTCATTAGCATACAGCATTTGGGCAACTTTTTCCTGACGTGCGCGCAGTTCTTCTACGTGCTGTTTTTGCATAATACGATCTAAAGACAAATCAACAAAGTCAATGAAGATACCAATGATATGTTCAACCTGTAATTTGATTTTATGCACAATGGGATCAGCAATATTACGTAATTCACTTCCCGCTACCTGAACCATTTGACCGGATTGGCGTGCATAAGCATCAATCGCCATATAGATACGGCGCAATGCAGACTCAATACGCGTGCGTTTGACAGGACTAGTTTCACGCTTTCCTGCAACTTCAATAAATTCTTCACATAACACATCAGTGGAATCACTAATTTGCTGGATAAGCGGTTCAACTAAATCCAGCTGCGAATCAGGGTGCAAAACATTTGGATCTTCAGCCGTGCTGACAAGATCATCTGCCAGATCATATAGATCAGTAATTTGGTGATATTTTGATTCTAACATAGACATATCTTCAGACATATCAGTAACTCTTGTATTTGGGGTTAGTTAAATAATAGGATTTTAGTAACATGTCAAGCCTTAAGTTACTTGTGCCGGAGCGTTAGCTGCCATTAATTCTGCCTGACGAACAGCCGCAGCAAAGCGACCATCATCAGACGCGGTAGGTTCAGCAGATGCATTGTTTTGTGCCAGTGCCGGCGCATTGTGGCCTTGCTGCTTAAGATAATCCTGCCAATATCCTTCTGGTCTGCCCTGCCTTGGATAAGGGCCAGAGTTCTGGGCTTCCAGCATAGTCTCACGTTGTTCCTGTTGTTGTTCACGCAGTGCATTATTCTGATCCTGCATCATTTCCTGCGTACGGTCATAATTGACTGCCATCACCTGAGAAGGAAATAACTGTTTTCCTTTTAACGTTGCAGACGTCATGGGCATACCCTGAGCATTCACTGAACCGGGTAATGCACCGATGGTTAATGGCTGACCATTTTCAGCCATCATCTTATTTGCCATCAACCCTGCACCCGCAATACCCTCTGGCACCGTAATAGCCGCCGCTGGAAATTCGACTGATCCTTCTGCTTGTGCTTTCTTTGCTGCTTTATCTTCTTTGGTGCCACCCAATGCCCAGGTAGTAGAGTTTTCAACGAAATCGCCAATATGTTCGGATGCAAATTTACGGGTTACGACCCATGTACCAATATTGGCTAAGGCTCCTATACCAGATGCATTAGCTACAACAACAGCTGCCTCAGCTGCACCACGGGTCAGTTTTCCTGCAGCAGCGACCCCGTCACCTTCAATCAGTTTTGACGTTCCTTCAATGGCTCTGACGCCAAAAGAAAGTTTTGCCAAAAATGGATTAATGCCTGCGCCAAAAACTTCTTTAACGGTATTGTTAAAGAGTGATCCGCCATTTCCAGTAACGTGTCGTATCCCTTGAGCAAACTTGTTGGAGTGCGTTGCCAGGTTGACGACCGTACCTACGGCATTATGTGCATTACCCACAGCCGTTGCCGCACCAACAATACCCACGGTACGATCAGCGAGGTTCGGTTCTTTAGATAAATGTTTGTCTGGTTGTTCCATCAGGGTGCATAAAGTTATATCGTATTTATTATAGCAATCTATGATGACAGTTTAATGACAGTTTCTATCAATAAATCGCTAGACCACTTTCCCTGCCGCATACCCTGATGACCACGCCCACTGGAAGTTAAACCCACCCAAATGCCCGGTAACGTCTACGCATTCACCAATAAAGTAAAGCCCTTTGACCCCGCGACATTCCATTGTCGTGGATGATAACGCACGCGTATCAATGCCACCTGCCGTCACTTCTGCTTTCTTGTAGCCTTCCGTACCCGTTGGGGTAAGTGACCAGTCTTGCAGTGTTTGGGCTAATAGCTGTAATGTTTTGTGCGATATATCTGCTAAGCGTGTTTGTGTCAGATACTGCTCACAAAGCATTGAAGCAAAGGATTTTGGAAACATGGCGTTTAGTACGGTACATATGTCCTGTTTGGGGTTTGCTGCTTTATGGCTCTTGAGGCTTTCATATATATTATGCTGATCTGGCAGTAAGTTAATACGCACTGCCTCCTTTTCTTGCAGGTAAGACGATATTTGTAAAATAGCAGGGCCACTTAACCCTTTATGAGTCAACAACATTGCTTCTTTGAACGAATGCTTACCCGCTGATGCTATCACCGGCATAGCGATGCCAGATAATGCTTTCAGATGCGGTAAATCTAAGGTAAGCGGTACTAAAGCTGGTCTGGTTGGAATGACTGAAATATAATATTGCTTTGCTAATTGGTAAGCAAAACCAGTGGCACCAATTTTGGGTATGGCCAGTCCGCCTGATGCAATCACTAAAGAAGTTGCATGGAAGGCCCCCTGATGGTCTGTTTCAACAGAAAACCCACCTGTTGCCTGCGAAGCTATCGCTTTAACCTGTACGGGGTGTTGAACCGTAACATTACTTAAATAACATTCATCACGTAGCATGGTAATGATTTGCCTGGAAGAATGGTCACAAAACAGCTGACCTAGTGTTTTCTCATGGTAAGCAATGCCGTGCTTTTCCACCAGCGTGATGAAGTCTTTTTGCGTATAACGTGAAAGCGCAGATATACAAAACCGTGGATTTTCGCTCAAATAATGTTCAGGGCTGCAATGCAGATTAGTAAAATTGCACCGCCCTCCACCAGAAATACGAATTTTCTCACCGATAACAGGATAATGATCGAGCAATAACACGCTTCGCCCTCGCCTACCTGCTTGTGCCGCACACATCATACCTGCCGCACCTGCACCAATAATTATTACATCGAAAAACGTCATCATAGTGATGCATTGGTAGCGTCAAACGTGACTTGATGCAATTTTATCCCCACGGGCCTGAGCGTTTGGAAGATGCATCGCTCTGCCATGGCGCGCCAGACTTATTTAATGATGAAGGGTTCATTTGCTGCAATCGTGCGATACGATTTTTGGTGTTCGGGTGCGTTGAAAACAGATTATCAACTGCTCGGTTGGATAGCGGGTTAATAATAAACATATGGGCGCTTGCTGGAGATCGCTCAGCTTCTTTGTTGTAAGTTTGGTGCGCCATCTGGTCAATTTTGGCTAAAGCTGACGCCAATGCATTAGGGTTGCCACATATTTCTGCCCCTATCTTATCAGCGGAATATTCCCGTGTGCGTGATATAGCCATTTGCACTAACATCGCAGCAATTGGAGCAAGCACCATAATCGCAATCGTGCCAAACATACCTAAACGATTATGTTCACTATGGCCAAAGAACATTGATATGTTTGCGAGCATACTGATTGCTCCGGCTATGGTCGCGGTTACCGTCATGATAAGTGAGTCACGATTTTTAATATGTGCCAGTTCATGAGCAATGACTCCTGCTAATTCGTCATCATTTAGCGCATTCATCAATCCGGTAGTGACTGCAACAGCGCCATGCTGTGGGTTGCGCCCGGTTGCAAATGCATTGGGTTGGTTGTTTTCCATAATGTATAATGCAGGCATAGGTATATCGGCATTTCGTGCCAGTGATTGTGTCATGCGGTATAGCTGAGGTGCTGTATCAGCGTTTACCGCTTTAGCTCCATGCATAGACAGCACCATTTTGTCAGCATTCCAGTAAGCAAATATGTTCATACCAGCAGCCAGAATCAGTGCCATAACCATACCGCCCTGACCACCTAACATAAATCCAATGCCCATAAATAAGGCCGTCATCGCTGCCATCAGCATGTAGGTACGTGCCATTCCGTTCATTTTTTTGTCTCCTATTAATGTATAGACTAGATAGGTTCAGGTGGCATAATTACAACAGCCAGATAAGATAAGACAAAACAAAGCACACAATGCTATACTAGTTTATTTATTCTGACTAACAGATAAAGTCAACCCGATATTAACATTAGCACGTTAGTCTGTCTCAATATTCAAGCAGAGACTCACCATATGATTACACAACTAACTATTGCTAAGAGACTGTATATTGTTTTTGGTCTTATTATAGCTATTAATGTCAGCTATGGCTGGTACAGCTTAAATAGTATCAAAAATCGGCATTGTTGAATTAGCATAGTTTATGCATCCATAATAGATATAGGGATATTTCAGCCATGATGGGTGACTTTGAGTATCGCTTTGTTCTTCGATTGAAGCGGGCGAGATAGTTTCGCACCTGCCCATTAACGGACTCTACAGTTGAGGTAAGTTTCTTTGTCTGTATGAGTAACGATGCAGGAATCACTTTGCGATAGACCCTCCACTCATCGGTTGCGACCGCATAGGGTTTGAGGTGCTTTACACGTTCCCAGAGCTTTTTGAGCGGCTTTGCACCACGAGACCCCACTTCGATGGCGAGGATTTGTCTGGTGAGTCGTGATACAGCAATCCATACCCATAGTTTGCGCCGTTTTTTTGGGTGTAATGCCACATTTCGTCTATTTCAATAATGTCCATCTCTTGCAGCGAATCAGGAATTGAGGCTTTCAGTTGCGCCATAAGTTGCTTGCCTTCATCACGCACCCAATGCACTATAGTCGAAGGGTTTACGCCTAAAAGCCTTGCAATACTGCGTATCCCAACATTCTCGGTGTATAGTTTGAGTGCATGTAATTTCATCGCAGGAGGATAACCGCGACCATGCAAGTTCGTGAAGTTATACCCACATTCTTTGCAGCGATAGCGCTGCTTTCCTTTCATTTTGCCATTTTTGAAATACTCATCAGAACCACAACGACTGCAATGCATAATACCCCCCATAATCGAAGGTATATCATAGCTCCATTGCTATGCTAATTCAACAATGCCCAAAAATCAGTCCAATTATTTCTCTGACTACCGACAAACTGCCCGACAAAGTTTGCTCTCAGCACAGCTGCTGGAACTGCTTATGCAAGCCAGAGTGAGTGTGTTGAAATATCGTATGATTCCATCTGAACAGCAACGCTACTACGCAGATGTTAAAAATAACTTTGATACGATATTTGGCAAAAAGGAGAAGATAGCAGAATTATTTGAGAAAGAATCCAGTGGTTACGCGGGTCTTCAATCTGTTATAAATAACGCTGAGAAATACTGGAATACCTTTCAGGAAGGCGTTAGACAGCAGGAAGCCATAGACATACTGACTGAAAAGCAGGCAACGTTAGTGCCAGACATTAAAAACCGTATGGAACGTATGGAACGTTACCTATTAAATCAGGTAGATTATAAGACTGCATCTTCTATAGCTAAAAGGCTTTCTTTATTTGTGCCGAATCAAACCCCTGAGCAATTCGATACATTAGCGCAGTACATGGAGAAAGCACCATATGCTATCACTTCAGACAGCGTACTCATGGATGATATTAAGCAATATCGTTCAGCGTCTGCTGCAATATTGCAGCATATTTCCACCAGAGACGCTAATTTTGTTAAAGGACTTGATACGATAGGCCCTCTTATCACAGGTGCCTTACATGAAGTTATGTATGCCACAATTAAACGTCAGGATACTATTGGCCCTCAAATGTACCAATCATTTGAAAATACTAAAACAAACAGTCAGATTATTACGATTACCAGCATTATTTTGGCTATTGCTTTTGCTGTATTATTAGCATCATATCTCGTCAAAAGGCTTCGGTATGTCTCTTCTGAAATACGTGACTTATCTTCAGATACACCGCTCAATAACTCTAAAAATGCAGTATATCCAAAAGATGAAATTGGCGATATTTTCCGGGAGCTGGAACATTACCGACTAGCTGCTATTCAAAAAGAGCAGGAGCGATCACGAAAAGAAGATGCTCTGCGAGAACAAAATAGGAAAGAAACCATGCACGGACTGGCCAGCCAGTTTGAATCGCATGTACAAGGAATCATTCAGGCAGTGGCAGCTGCGTCAACAGAACTCTCGCGCACCTCAGAGCATATGGTGTCTGTCATGCAAACAGCTGCTAATGGCGCAGAATCCGCCTCAGACAAAGCTGCATCGACCTATGGAAGTATTGAAACAGTCGCATCATCTGCGGAACAAATGTCTATTGCTACATCTGAAATATCATCGCAGGTTCATATTTCCAACACATTAGTGCAACAATCAGTGTAAATAGTAAATGAAGCAAATCGCCATGCGCAAATGCTACATGATGCTTCACGCCGCGTAACAAACGTAGTCGATCTGATTTCCCAGATTTCCGAACAAACGAACCTGCTGGCATTAAATGCTACCATTGAATCCGCACGCGCCGGAGAAGCAGGGAAAGGGTTTGCGATTGTGGCGAATGAAGTTAAGAATCTTGCTGGTTAAACAGCACAATCCATTGACAGCATTCGTGCCGTAACGGATGAAATGCAAAAAGCATCACAGAATATTGAAGGCTCGCTGGAGCGCATTAATAACAGTATTGGACAGATTTCAGATGCGTCCGGTAGTATTGCCTCAGCCGTGGAAGAACAGTCAGCCACTACCTCAGAAGTTGCCGCTAACATGCAGTCTGCTGCACGTGCATCAGAAGTCATTACCCATAATTTACACGACATTAGTGATTCAGCCCAAACATCGCAACATGTCTCACAGGAAGTGTTAGAAGCAGCACGTGAATTATCCAAACAAGCAGAGAGCCTTGATCATGAAGTATCCCAATTCTTATCTGAAATACGCCGTTAGCCTATGTGCTTTAGCACATATTACATCTGCACATGCATCCCCGATTACGGCTAATGTAATTGGTTCATCCGTAGGCGACAAAGGCGATACGGGCATGGAATACCGTAGTGGTTATGAATGGGATGGCGACAATGCTGCTCAGGATAACCGTTTTACTGATCGGGTCGATGTGTTTCATAATATTACCACGGACACGCAGCTTCGCATGTTCGTCAATCGTGTGAATCCGGGCAATGATGATAGTGACTTTTCCAGTGTCTTTATTGAGCCGGCATTTCAAATGTTTCACGCGGATAAAGATGGATTTGATGGTGCCATTTTAACTGGTCTGACATTGGCAGATGGTGATGATGGCGCACATCAGGTACGCACAGTGCTGACCGGTACGTTGCCAATGGATGAGTGGTATATGGTGCATAATAGTGTGATTGCTCATGAATTTGGTGCAGAGAAGCAAAGTGGTGTAAAATATGAGGCGCGCTGGCGCGTTATGTATAAAGCACAGGACAATATGCATGTGGGCGTTGAAATGTTCAATAACTTTGGTAACTTACGGACTGCTAATGGATTTGACCGCATGACTCATAGGGCTGGCGCTGTTGTTACTGGTAACTTCACCGACCAAATTGGTTATCAAAGTGGTGTATTGGCTGGCCTCTCGGATGATGCCCCTGACGTAGCGGCAAAATTCTGGTTAAGCTACCAGTTTAATACTGATGGCGGGGTATAGCAGCACTTATCGTACCAGCTTCTAAAATGTCATATCAGAGTTAAGTTGTTAAGCTATTTAGTTGAAACTAAAGGCTTAAACTGCCCGAATGACTTTTCTAATGCCGAAGCAACGCGAAACATAGAAACTTCATCAAACGAATTACCCAGCACTTGCAGACCAAGCGGTAATCCTTCCTGATTTAGTCCAGCAGGCACTGAAATGCCAGGAAGTCCGGCTAAACTGGCTGGAACGGTGAAGATGTCGTTAAGGTACATGGTAATCGGATCATCGTTTTTCTCATCTGCTTTAAATGCAGCAGTTGGTGCAGTGGGAGTCAGAATAGCATCTACCTGACTAAATGCACGATCAAAATCATGAATGATTTGCCCTCTCACACGTTGTGCCTTCTTATAATAAGCATCATAGTACCCGGCAGATAATACATAGGTACCAATCATGATGCGTCGTTTCACCTCAGCACCAAATCCGACAGAGCGTGTTTTCTCATACATTGCATCAATGCCATCACCGGCTTCGTGAACACGTAAACCGTAGCGCACTCCATCATAGCGTGCTAAATTGGAAGATGCTTCTGCCGGTGCAATAATGTAATATACTGGCAGTGCATATTGCGTGTGTTTAAGCGAGATAGGGATAATTTCGGCACCCTGTTCTTTAAGCAGATTAACTCCCTTATCCCACAGAGCTAAAACCTCACTATCCATACCATCTATACGATATTCTTCCGGCACACCAATTTTCATACCGCGAATATCTTGTGTCAGCGCACTCTGAACGTCTGGCAATGGCGCACCTGAAGAAGTCGAATCTTCTACATCATGCCCTGCCATCGCGGAAAATAACAATGCGGCATCTTCCACTGTTTTGGTAATAGGTCCGGCCTGATCCAGTGAGCTGGCAAAAGCAATCGTTCCCCAACGTGAACAACGCCCGTAAGTAGGCTTGAATCCGACAGTGCCACAGAAAGCAGCTGGCTGGCGAATAGAGCCGCCCGTATCCGTGCCAAGCGCACCGGCACATAAATTCGCGGCAACAGCACTTGCAGAACCACCGGAAGAACCACCGGGCACCAGCCCTTCTCCCCATGGATTTCCTACATTACCATAATAACTGGTGATATTTGCTGATCCCATCGCAAATTCATCCATATTGGCTTTACCCAACATTACACATCCGGCATCTTTAAGGTTCTGCGTGACCGTTGATTCATAGGTTGGGGTAAACCCATCCAGAATATGTGACGCGGCGGTGGTCAGCACTCCTTTCGTACAAAATAAATCCTTAATCGCCAGTGGTATGCCTTCAAGCGCTCCGCTTTCACCGCTAGCAATGCGTTCATCAGACGCTTTTGCCTGCTCCATTGCCTGCTTTGCCGTAACAGTAATATAAGCATTCAACGCAGGATTTTGCGCATCGATTGCATCGAGATATGCACGTGTCACTTCCTGCGCGCTACATTCTTTCTTTTGAAGGTACTCACGCGTTTGCGCAATGCTCCAGCCTGTCATTTCCTGTGTCATAAGCTCTTATCCCTGATCTATTACTTTTGGCACAACAAAACAGCCATAATCTGACTGTGGTGCGTTGTGTAAGATGTCATTTACCTTATCGCCGTCAGTCACGCTATCTTCGCGCATGGGCAAGTCATGTCGCGTAACACTAGACACCGCATTCGTGTCATCCTCTTTAACTTCCGAGAGCTGTTCAACCCAGTCAAGTATGCTGGATAATTCATTAGCGTAACGCTCTGCTTCTCCATCCTGCAACTGGATTCGTGCGAGTTTAGCAATATGCATCACGTTAGAAGCATCTAATGACATGGTCGTCTCTTTCACGGTAATTTATTTAACATGATCGTGATAGCCAAAATACCGCTTAAAATCCAGCGATTTTTTAAACGCTCTACATCACAAAGAATGTTCATAGCCCGTATGTGATAACTCAACGATGTTTCCCTGCGCGTCCAAAAGCCGCACCTCACGGCTGTCAGTCATGTGTCCGATGCGTGTTACGTCACAAGACATATCTGGCGCAGGGCAATGTGGGGGAATGGTAAATAATAGCTCGTAATCATCACCGGCAGACACACAATCAGCGTAAAGAGAAGGATGATGTGCTTTTACGTACTGCCCTACAGGCGAGAGCGGTAATGCGTCAAACGCTATGGCCGCACCGGTGTGCGAAGCAGCGCATAATTTGCGGCAATCCGTGAGCAACCCATCAGAAATATCCATACAGGCTGAAGCTACACCACGCAACGCGACACCTTCTTGCAAACGAGGGGATGGATGCCAGTAACGTTGTGTGGCTAGGGCAGATAGTGTTTCAGGGAAATCTGGCTTATGCTGCAATAGATGCAGCCCTATGGCAGCGTCACCCAATGATCCCGTGACATAGATGTCATCGCCTATATTTGCGCCAGTGCGGGATAATGCCTGTCCTTGAGGAACAGTACCGTAAGCAGTAATAGAAATGGTGATATATGGATAAGGAGTATAGGTCGTATCACCACCAGAGAGACTTATACAGTGCTGTGTTTGCATATCTTTTAGGCCTTGGCAAAATGCTTGCAACCATACGGTGTCACATGCAGGCGAAAGACTGACGGCTAGCTGATAGCTATGTGGCACTGCACCCATAGCCGCTAAGTCAGATAAGTTCGCACCCAGTGCCTTACATGCAATAACATATGGATCAGCTGCTGAAAGAAAATGCACCCCTTCCACCAGCATGTCTGTTGTTACCACCATTTGATGCTGGTAAGGTACACTCAGACAGGCGGCGTCATTAAGCAACCCATCGCTTCCGTTGCACGTGGCAAGGGGTGCAAGCAATGAAGCAATAATGTCTCTTTCGCGCAAACGGCTAGCTCCCCTCTGACACAATCTCCGGTGGTGACGGACGTATGTCACGAGCGATTTCTTGCAGTGCGCCGTTCACAAATCCTGTGTCGGAATCATCTAAAAATGCGTCACTGACTCCAACATACTGGTCAATAATAATGTTTGTATTGAGCTTTGGCGTATATAAGAATTCGTAAGTAGCACAGTAAAAGATGGCACGCATCACAGCGGGCATACGATGGCTAAACCAGCGCGATGCTAAAATACGTTCCAGATCCGCTTCAATTGCGGTGCGGTTTTCTTCTGCACCGTAGAAAATACTCCGAAACAGCTTCTTGTTTGGTGCAGGCTTTAAAAGACGCTCTTCACCTTTCAACTCCATCACCCAGTTGAACAGATCATCATGACTAATGGACGGATAAGCGAGCCTGGCATACACGCATTGCACCGAGGCGAGTCGTGCAGAATGTAGCCGTTGAAGTGAGATATGGTGATGATTGGATGTCATCGTGTGTTCATAGCTGCAAATGCATCAAATAACCACCCATTTATCTGTGATAAAGATAGTTTTATGAGCGTGACAAGTTCAGATTATTGCGCCACTAACGTAGCTGCATGGATGGGTCAAAATTAAGCCGCATTTCTTTCCAGCTATTATATTTATCTGTTGGCAAATTCCTGATAGGGCTACATTTACGAATCGCCCGCCCTGCACTATCTGCTGCGGCCTTAAACACACGATCAGCACGATAACGTCCTGCCTGTTCACTGGCCAGCGCATAACGGATGACACTACCATCCTGATTCAACCACACATCCATACTCACACGTAATGTATGGTCGTTTGCTGCTCCTGCGGGCAAACTCCAGCATTGAATAAACTGGCTGGTAATAGCGTCACGTTCACTCAAGGAAAGCGGTTGCGTGGGATCATACGGAGCTGCGGACTGGGTAGGGTTTTGCGGTGGTGGCGCATCTTTCTTGCTTTTCTTCTTCGGATCATCATTATGATTTTGCGCCTGCTTTTCCAGATTCTTCAGGATCTCTTCCAGATCATCTGTTTGGGGCGAATCTGCTTTCTCTTTTTCCTTCGGCTTTGGCGCTTTCTTTGGTTTTGGTTTTTCTGGTTCTGGCTTCGGTTTTTTTTCCTTAGGAATGGCTTTATCAGGCTCTGCTTTGTTTGGAGCGGGTACAGGTTCTGCTACTTTGGGTTTTGGCGGCGCAGCTTTTGGCTTGGAAGCTGGCGGCGTTGGTTTTTCAGGCGGTGGTGGTGGAGTCGGTTTCTCCTTCGGTTTAGTCACGGGAGCAACAGACGGCTTGACATTGGTTTTGTCTGTAATGGGTAATGCTTCCAAACTTATCACCAGCGGTTGCGGTTCAATGTCAGACTCAAACCATTCTGGCATACCGACATACGCTATCGCCAATAGCGACAGATGCAACCCTGTGGAAAACAGGAATCCTTGCCGTGTATACATGATTGTTACCGTCCGTTACTTTCGTGCAGGCGAAGTGTTTTGCGTAATTAACGCGACCTTCGAAAAACCTGCATGGCTGATATTGCCAACCACTTCCATCACATCACCATATTGTACCTGCGTATCGCCACGAACAAAAATGCGTGTATCCATTTTCTCGCCTACAATCGCTTGTAACTTTGCAACCAGATTCTCACTGAGAATTTTTTGTTCCTGAATGTAAATGACACCATCCGGTTTGATCGTAATAGAGAGCGGCTCGTCTTTCCCTTCCACACTTCCGGCCTTGGATTCAGGCAGATCGACTTCAACACCTGCTGTTAACATAGGGGCGGTTACCATGAATATCACTAACAGCACCAACATCACGTCAACAAACGGGGTCACGTTTATCTCTGTAAATTGCTGGCGATGATACCCGCGCCCGCGCCCACTGGAAGACCTACCAAGATTCGCTCCCATTATGTGCGTGCCTCTTCAGACTGACGGGATAATAATGCCAGAAACTCTGTTTCAAAATCCTCCAGACGGCCAGCAAACTTTCCCATTTCACCCGAAAAACGGTTATACGCAATCACCGCCGGAATGGCAGCAAACAAACCAATGGCTGTGGCAAGCAATGCCTCTGCAATGCCGGGTGCTACAACGGCAAGTGACGTATTGTTAGAAAACGCTATAGACTGAAAACTATTCATGATGCCCCACACCGTACCAAACAGTCCAATAAAGGGGGCTGATGAACCAACAGTGGCCAAAAAGCCCAGCCCTTTTTCAACTTTCTCCAACTCACGATTGCGCGCAACACTCATGATTTTTGCCATGCGTTCAATACCAGTAGGAGCCAGCATGGCAGCAGAACGCGAACGCATTCCCCCTGTCCGACCAGCGCGGAACCACTCTTCCATTGCCGCCATAAAGACCACAGTATATGGCGTGGATGCTTTGCGTTTGATGTTCTCGTAGTAGCTGTCTAAGGTATCTGCTGCCCAGAAACCTGACTCGAACCGGTTACCTTTACGCTTTAAATCTCCGAAGCGTGCCATTTTCTCAAAAATAATTGCCCAGCTCCACAGTGAAGCCAGAAGCAATGCAATCATCACCGCTTTGACGATCATATCTGCCTGCATAAACATGCCAAACACTGACATATCTGTTACGGCGTGTCCCCCAATATCTGCGGATACAACAGATTCAGTAGGGGAAGA
The DNA here is from genome assembly GCA_963803575.1 of uncultured Alphaproteobacteria bacterium. Taxonomy (GTDB): domain Bacteria; phylum Pseudomonadota; class Alphaproteobacteria; order Rickettsiales; family UBA998; genus CAWDMW01. The sequence continues at coordinate 1,506,486 of CAWDMW010000002.1, read as the reverse complement.
AGATGTGGCAGACATAAGCAGATCCAGTAAGTGATTGAGCGGATTAATACCGAATCGTCATAATGCAACTTCCTGCATAATGACAAGCATAAAATTATGATATAGCGATTATTACAGCGTGCTTACTTTACGACGCACAGCCTCGCGTTGCTCATACTGGTACGGAATAAGGCCTTTATAGACAAGGTATCCATCTTCCGACAACGCTGCTTCGCTGGTGATTTCTTTTAAAAACCCTGCCAAGCCATCAATCGCATTAAGATGTTTCTGTTTTACATACATGTACAGACTTCTTGACACAGGGTAACTACCATCCGCAATATGGTCAAATTCAGCGCTAACCCCGTCAATAGGATGCGCGACAATTTTATCAATATTCTGATCCAGATAGCTATAACCAAAAATGCCCAGCGCGTGATTATTCAGACTAAGTTTCTGGACAATCAAATTATCATTTTCACCAGCTTCTATGTAAGCACCATCTTCCCTGATCGTATGACATGCTTTTTTACGATTCTTAGCATCAGGATACGCGCTGACAAAGGCGTTAATACCCATGCATACCGGTTCCATGACAAGCTCAACAAATGCATCGCGTGTGCCTGAGGTAGATTTCGGCCCATACACTTCTATTTCAATATCGGGTAAATCCGGATTCACATCCTGCCAGCGTTTATAAGGGTTTTTAATCAGCGTTCCCTGAATGGGAACAGATGCAGATAAGGCTAAAAACAGATCACGACGGGTCAGTTCCAATTCGATGCCGTCAATGGCACTGGCAACCACAATCCCGTCCATACCTAAAGGCACTTCAATGATTTCTCCCACCTTATGTTTTTCACACTGCGCTTTTTCAGATGGAAGCATTTTACGTGAGGCATTCACTATGTCAGGATACGCTGCACCGGAACCTTTACAGAAATGCACCATACCAGCACCTGTACCAATAGACTCAACAATTGGCGTGCGCTCACCTGTTTTATCACCATATTGTTCGGCAGCACTAGCAACAAACGGAAATACAGTGGAAGAACCAATAATGCGAACCTGCTCGCGAGCATGAGCCTGCTGGAAACCAGCAACAAGGTATAAGCACAAAAGCGGTAAAATGTTAGCAAAGCGAATCATAACGGACATATCCTGTAGCATAAGAGTTGCGCTGGGCTTCAAGTAACACAGCCCTGCCATAACTTCCAACAGATAGTGGATACTCATAACAGCTATGCATTTAAAACATAGCTTAGTTTGACATGTTAAGACTCAGTAGTTGCTGCAACCACATCCTGAATAGCAAGCTGCACAAAAGCAGGCTTTTCCTGCGGCATTACATCTGCATAGAGAAATGTCGTATGATGATCGTCGTGATTCAGATTTGGTGTAAATAGTGCGTTATCTGCCGTTAAACTGCCAGGGTACAAGACATCACCGTAAGCATAACGTATATTGATAATCGACTGTATCGGCTTTGCATCAGCCATCTGATACGCATTGCTTGCATTACCAGCCTTCACATCACTATGCGTTGCATCGGTATATGTAATGCGATAGGTATCATAGGACATATCAGGCAATTTGGCATATGGAATCTGGATAGATTCAAGCAGCTTCTCGGGTGCTGGTTGCGAGAATTCTGCTTCTACAGATACGATTTCCATCGCATACCCCCCAAAATGTATATTTCTTCCTTAGCATCTGCACTTAGTGGCAACAAAATGGAGCGATAACGTATGTTTAATCCGTTACGATTAGTGAATTCTCCATCCTCTTCAACTGGTGAGCGTTGCTTAAGCACTTCGTCAAAATGGTGTATGTAAGGGGTTTGAGAAGGAAAAAGTAGTTTTTCACAATTTTCACGATCATTCCAGTCATCACCGTAAGCCGCAATGAGCGCGTCACCCAGATAAATATACTGATAGGGTGAATCGCCGGGTTCATACTTTACTAAAAAACACGAATCCCATATGGATTCCAGACGATCAATATCAATATCCGACTCACTAGGGTACTGTCTCCCAAGCCGAATACTTTCCCAATACGTCCGTAGCTGTTCGTTAAGCCGCTGGCGTGTGGTTTCGTTTCCTTGTGTTTTTACTATTGTTTGTGCCATGCCAACCATTTGTCCTTACATTCAGAAACACTTTATAAGATTTCAGTATAAGGCTTAAAACGTTAGTAAAATACTAAAAGCGACCACTCACTAATTGTTGTTCCGGCATTTTGTTAGCAGGCGATGCACCGGGAGAAAAAGGCTCCGTTGCGGTGAATTCTTCACCGATAGACACTTCAGACCCTTTCAGCACCACATCAGCTAGTTCAGACATCAAATTGCTGCCTTGCTCAATGCCCGCCAGATCAGCAAGTCCCTGCAATGTTTCCTGAACGGTTTTATCGCCGTTTTGCAATTCACTGATTGCTTGCTGGCCTTTTTGCTCAATGTCACTGCGTATAGATGGATTGAGCAGATCATTCATGCTAACACCATTAGCATCTGCAATTGCCTCACCCTTTGCCATCATTTCGCTACGTTCCTGCTCTGTCATGCCGCTGCTATTATTTAGCTGGCGAATAAGTTCTAAAAGGTTTGAATCAACGGACATATGCTAGGTTCTGTTGAGTTTTCATAATTTATTGTGTATAATCGATGGAATTGAGGAGGTTTTATGTCTTATACACAACGAATTGGTCAGCATCAGTGGGATTCTATCTATATGTATCTAAACGACTTTGCGAACATCTATACCAAGAACGAGGCTGATTGTCGTCGCTTTGTTGAAGCGGTGTTTTGGATGGCGCGTTCGGGGTCACAATGGCGACTTTTGCCGCCAGAATATGGCGCATGGAATACGGTCTATCGCCGCTTTTCGGATTGGGCAAAGAAGGGCGTATGGTATAAAATGATGTATTATTTTCAGAATGATAGCGATATGGAGTACATCATGATTGACTCCACTATTTTGCGTGCGCACGCTTGCGCCAGCCCTTCAAAAGCAAACAAGATGATGAAGGGCTAGGGCGATCCTGCGGCGGATTCTCTACAAAAATTCACGCCGTTTGCGATGCTTTGGGCAACCCACTTCGCTTTATTATCACGCCAGGTCAGCGCCACGATGTTTCACAAGCTATTGATATCATTAGTGGAATTAATACGCAAGCGTTATTAGCTGATAAAGGGTATGATTCAGACGAGCTGCGGGAGTTTGTCCAAAAATCAGGTGCGGCTGCGCATATTCCGCCACGAAAAAATCGGCTAAAAGAGAAAATTTACGATGAGAATCTTTATAAAGAGCGCCATAAAGTGGAGTGTTTATTTGGTTTTCTAAAGCATTACAGGAGGTTATTTGCACGGTTTGATAAAACCAAACAAAACTTCTCTGCTTTCCTCCATTTTGTCGGCGCACTTCAATGGCTAAAATAAAAATCTCAACAGAACCTAGTACTCTCTAAATATTATTATTCTAAGGATAAATGGTTTATTAAGTGTAGCCAAAAGTAATGACCACATGCTACTTAAAACCGTTCAATAGTATGATATTGTCACATGCCTGTCATACTTGACGAAAAATACAGTGATTCAAAGACTGGTGATGACCCAATAGTTGGCCGCCTTGGCTGCTTTCTCTCGAATCTGACCGGATAAACAACGCTATTGCCCATCACCAGCTACCACGAAGCATGAGCATTTTACAAAAAATTACAAGGAAAAAAGCGAACCGGCATTGCTACATCTTGCCATATCCAGAGAAATATGGTGTAAGTAAGATGTATATATTCATTTAATTCCAACCTATTTATCACACCATTTATGCCAAGCCTTTCCAGCTATATGAGTCACGGAGTTAAAAAACGCACGTCACAATCAGTGGGGATTATCTCCCTGTTAAGCGCCGTGTTCCTTATGCTTGCCTGCATAAGCTACCATAGTGGTGATCCGTCATTTAATCGCGCATCCAGTGGGTTGATTCTTAATATGATGGGCGCGCCCGGTGCAGTGATTGCTGATTTATTGTTGCAACTTTTTGGACTGGGATCTGCGTTGTTAGTCATTACGCTGGCCGCGTGGGGATGGAGATTACTTAGCGAACATTACATCCATTTTTTTGCTCTGCGTGTGTGTGCGTTACTGGTAGCGTTGGTAAGTTTCTCAGGAGCTATCACCTTATTTCCTGCACCTGAAGGATGGGTGTTTGCCAGCGGGCTGGGTGGTAACCTTGGGTTACTGACTTACACATTCCTGCACAGCATTATGCCTGCTATCATCGTGTTCCTGTTATTGCTGGCTGTAAGTGCCGTTTCTGCCCTATTTGCGTTCGGGCTGCGTCGTGCAGAATGGCAGGCCATCGGCCATCGGTTGCAACATCTCTGGCAAGCAGCAAAAAGCATGGTCATCACGCTTCATCATATGCTGCAAAATGAGCCGGTTGGTACCATGACAGAACAATCGCTGGAAATGGCATTGCCAATGAAAGACAATGTGCCTCAGGAAAAAGGTAGCAAAGTAAAAGCGAAGGAGCAGCGCACTATAACACGTAGCAACGCACAATCAGATAAAGGTAAGCAGACGGCATTTGAATTGCGACATAAACAGGGAGACTTTGAACTTCCTTCTTATAGTATGCTCAGCGAAGTACCCAAAAACAAGCATCACGTTATTAATGAAGACGCACTAAAGCAAAACGCGACTATGCTGGAATCTGTGCTTCATGACTTTGGAGTGAAAGGAGAAATCATCAATATTCGCCCGGGGCCTGTTGTAACACTTTATGAGTTGGAACCATCACCCGGAACCAAATCCTCTCGCGTGATTGGACTGGCAGATGATATTGCCCGCTCCATGAGCGCTATTTCTGCGCGTATTTCCGTCATTCCCGGGCGTAATGCGTTAGGTATTGAATTACCAAACGCCACACGCCAAACAGTCTATTTGCGTGAGATACTTGAGCATGATGAGTTTGGTAAAACCAAAGCTAAACTTCCCATGGTACTGGGGAAGAATATTGGCGGTGAAGCCATTGTGGTCGATCTGGCAAAGATGCCTCACTTGCTGGTAGCAGGTACAACAGGGTCAGGAAAATCAGTTGCCATCAATACGATGATTACCTCCCTGCTTTATCACCATTCCCCTGATAGCTGTAAGTTTATTATGATTGACCCCAAAATGCTGGAATTGTCAGTGTATAATGACATACCGCATTTATTAACTCCCGTTGTGACGGAACCGGGCAAGGCCGTAGTTGCGCTTAAATGGACAGTCAAAGAAATGGAAAATCGTTACCGCCTCATGGCAAGTCTTGGGGTGCGTAATGTGGATAATTACAATAAACGCATCAAGGAAGCCAAACGCACAGGTGAAGCATTATCACGTGAAGTGCAAACCGGTTTTGATCCGGAAACGGGAAAGCCAGTGTTTGAGCGTCAGGAGCTGGACATGCAATCACTCCCCTATATTGTGGTGGTAGTCGATGAAATGGCTGATTTAATGCTGGTGGCCGGCAAAGACATTGAAGGCTCCATCCAACGTCTGGCACAGATGGCGCGTGCAGCAGGTATCCATATCATTATGGCGACACAACGCCCATCAGTGGATGTGATTACCGGTGTTATTAAAGCCAACTTCCCAACCCGTATCAGCTTCCAGGTTACGTCCAAGATTGATAGTCGTACTATTTTAGGTGAACAGGGCGCAGAACAGCTGCTTGGTCAGGGGGATATGCTGTATATGGCAGGTGGTGGTCGTGTCAGCCGTGTGCATGGCCCGTTTATCAGTGACGCTGAAGTCGAAGTGATTGTAAATCATTTGAAAAAACAGGCACCACCAGAATATATTGATGATGTCACACAAGAAGATATGGAAAGCGATGGCAACTTTGATGATGAAGATGAAAGCGAGGAAGAAAAGCTTCTCTATGATCGTGCCGTGGCCATTGTTGCGCGTGATCGCAAAGCTTCCACCAGTTACGTACAGCGTTGCCTCAAAATTGGCTATAACCGCGCTGCCCGCATCATTGAAAAAATGGAACGTGAAGGTGTCGTCAGCTCTGCCAATCACGTAGGTAAACGCGAAGTGCTGGCACCTGAACCGCAGGATTAATTTAACACTAATATCGCCCTTTCAATGTTTTACATGACCAGAAGCGAGGCAAGTGTGTAGGTTGGAGCATATCGTTCATTAGATCCCAAAATATTGCTCTCACGTAATCGTTAGTTATTTCTTCTGGTATTCTGTAAAGATATCTTCGTACATTTGACTTTTCGTTCCTGTAATAATGAATGACCTTACTGTGCATTACCCGTAAATACTCATATATTGCCAAGCGTATATTATTCAAAAATTCTACGATTGAGCTGGAATGATACGAAAATATACTGCCATTAAACTGCTCGTAAAAATCGTCTATAGCTAAAAGTGCTTGTGTAAGGGTAATTTCTTCTTTGCTGAGACGAAAGACTTGCTGAACTTTTTTTGCTTGTCTATCAAGACCAAGTGGGTTGTGTTTAGATATGTTTCCACAAATGCGAATGTACTCTATTCTTGTTATCTCTAGCGTCAGTTCTTTATCAATCGATGGAAACCATAATAATTTAGGTTGATCTGTATCTTCAAATTGCACATATTGATTCAACCATGTGTCAAACATAGTTACAGCGTCTTTCAAAAGCTCCAAATCGTTACCGCATTGCGGAGAAGAAACAACATATTTCAGTGCTTCTAATGTCGTTTTTGAAGTTCCATATATTTTTGCGGAAAGAAAATCTAATAGGTGAATGATAAATAGCTTTTGATGTATATCGTTAGGAAATCGTATTAACTGATGATGCGGTTCGTTACCTTCGAGGTAAGCGATAGCCGCCCAGGCAGTTACGGGTGATGCCCAGCGCCGAATCTACACTGATATTGTGACCAGGTGATATATAAAGCGGTTTGCTTCGTCTGCGGCTTTGCAACACCAATGGACGCAATACCGGTTGTCACCCCAGTATGTGCCGCAATACCAAAGCGGTGCGGATGCGCAATGCCCGCAATCATAGGTATGGGTAAGTGGTAATGATCTTCCAGCATCACCTGCTTTCCCCGTTGCAGCTGCAAGGCCACCGCTTCTGCCACATTGTTAATAGGATGTGTTATCGCCGTCATGTCACCAAAAAGCCTGCCATATCGTTTAAGATATGACAGGCTTTATAGATGGTTATGTTAGTAGTTTACACTAAAAAACCCATATCAATGATTGCTGAAGCATCCAATGTCTCATTCGTCATGAGTGTAGCAATATCACGAGTTGCGCCAAGCGTATCATCATAGGCAGACACCGTAGATGAATCAGCATTTTGAGTAATGGTCACTAAGTCAGATACTGAGCCAGCATTATTGCCGATCATGTTAAAGATATTAAGCTTGTCACCCTGTGCAACACTAAAGTCGTAGATTACATCCACGCCAGTCTCACCTGCATTGAAGACAAATGTATCAGCACCTTCATTACCATGCATCTGGTCATCGCCGTCACCACCAATAAAGATGTTATTGCCAAAGTCACCAACCAGCTCATCATTAAACTGCGTGCCTTCCACACCTTCAATAGAGATAAAAACATCACCCGCAGCGTCACCATTATTTGATGCCATGGTTGCCAGATTGACGCGAACACTATGTGCCTGCATGTTACTGTAAGACGCGATGTCAATGCCCGTGCCGCCATGTAGCGTGTCTGCACCAGCACCACTCATCAGCACATCATTACCACCTTCACCAAATAGTTGATCCGCACCATCATTACCCGCAAGCATATTGTTGCCACTATCACCAGTGAGAATATCAGCGGCAGAACCACCTTCCAGATCTTCTATGTCTACATAAGTGTCACCTGCCGCATGTCCGGTATTTACAGAACTATCAGACAAATTCGCGATAACAGACTCTGTAGTTGTGCGATACGAGGCTTTATCAATACCAGCGCCACCATCAAGCAAGTCACCATCAGCACCACCAATTAACGTATCCTGATCTGCACCACCGTAGATAGTGTCTTCACCATCAAGGCCGAACATACAGTCATTGCCGTCATCACCCCACAGAATGTTGTCGCCATCATCCGTGCAAAGATTATCATCAAACTGGCTTCCGCGAAGATTTTCGATGCTTTCATACGTGTCACCACGTGCTGCATCATCGTTACGCCATGTTTCTTCCATGCGAACAAATGCGCGTTGCGTTGCACTGGCATAAGACGCTGTATCAGTACCTTCACCACCGTCAAAGAAGTCAGCACCAGCGGCACCACCATCTAACATGTCATCGCCTTGTCCACCATAGAGAAGGTTGCGGCCTTCATCACCCGTCAATACGTCATTAAAGCGAGTACCTTCAATGCCTTCAACACTCATGTAAGTGTCACCAGCAGCATCACCTGTGTTTTGTGACGTATCAGTCATGTTCACAATAACGCCGCCTTCTTGCATAGTGGCATATGAGGCAACATCTTCGCCTTCTCCGCCATCAAGCATGTCAGCACCCTGTCCACTAATGAAGGTATCATTACCAGCCAGACCAATCAGTGTATCATTGCCGCCATTACCGGAAATCACATTGTGCCAGCTGTCACCTGTAAGGTTATCATCACCAGCGCCACCTTCCAGATCTTCTATGGCAAAGAAGGTATCGCCTGCGGCGTCACCTGCCGTACCGGCTCCGTCAGCCAGACTGGCCGTGACTGCTTCTGTAGATGTACGGTACGAGACTTTATCATCGCCCCAACTCCCGTTCATATGGTCAGCGCCAGCACCACCAATCAGTGTGTCATTGCCTTCATCACCCATCAGTGTGTCATCACCCGCAAGACCAAAGATGCAATCATCACCGTCAGCACCCCAGATCAGGTTGTCACCATCATCTAAGCACAGATTATCATCGAAGTTACTACCATACAGGTTTTCAATGTTCTCATAGGTGTCACCACGTGCGCCGTCATCATTGCGCCATGTTTCCATTGCCCGCACAAACACCCCTTGAGTAGAAGATTGATACGTGACGGTGTCAACACCCTCACCCCCGTCAAAGAAGTCAGCTCCGCCAACGCCGCCATCCAGCATATCGTCACCTTCCCCGCCAAAGAGCAAATTGCGGCCTTCATTGCCGGTCAACTCATCGTTAAAGCGGGTACCTTCCACTCCTTCGATGCTAATATAGACGTCACCAGCAGCATCACCATTGTTTTGAGACGTATCGCTAAGATTTACCTTGACACTATGAGACTGCATGGTTGCGTAAGATGCGATGTCCTCGCCTTCTCCACCATCCAGCGTATCTGCGCCTTGTCCACCTGTAAAAGTATCGTTTCCTAATTTTCCAATCATAAGATCATCCCCGTTATTTCCGTAGACCATATTATGCAAATTATTTCCTGTCAATGTGTCATTAAAGTCACTTCCTTCTAAATCCTCGACCGCCCAATACGTGTCACCAGCCGCATCGTTTGTGTTGTTCTCGGGGTTTTCGAAGTCAACCGTGACGCTTTCCGTAGAGGTGCGATACGAAACTTTGTCATCTCCCCACCATCCATTCATGTGGTCAGCACCTGCGCCACCAATCAACGTATCATTTCCGTCACCACCCATTAAGGTGTCGTCACCTTCAAGGCCAAACATGCAATCATCACCACCTTCACCCCAGATCAGATTATCACCTTCGTCAGCGCAAAGATTATCATCAAACTGGCTACCTCGTATATTTTCAATACCAAAATACGTATCACCACGAGCGGCATCATCATTGCGCCACCCTTCATGAAACCGTACAAACGCACGCTGTGTTGCACTGGCATAAGAGACAGTATCCGTTCCCTCTCCACCATCAAATCGGTCTGCACCACCGGTGCCGCCATCAAGTTCATCATCACCAGCGCCACCATACATAGCATCACGCTGTGCGGTACCTGTTAAGTTATCATTACCATCGGTTCCAAAAATTTCATTATCACTCATAGTCTGTCATATCCCTTTTTCAAATGTGAGTTCGGCAATTATTTGCCTGAATCCTCATCATAGGAGAGCGATTTTAACATTTTGGTAATAATTAAACGGCTTTTAATAAAGTACAGATCAGATACCATCTATCGTTAGGAGATTCATAACCACACTTGCATATACTATCAAAGCGTTTTATTGTCCGGCGTTCATTCTAACATACGGAACGGCACCATGAAATTTACACTAAGCTGGTTAAAAGACTTTCTGGAAACGCAGGCACCTATTGAAACTATTGCTGAAAAACTCACCGCTCTTGGCTTAGAAGTAGAGTCTGTAAAACGCATGGATGCTGGGATTGAGTCATTTACTATTGCTAAAATACTTGAGACATCCGCACATCCTGACGCCGATAAATTACAGATATGCCGCGTGGAAACACATGACGGGATACGTCAGATCGTATGTGGAGCACCTAATGCCAGAGCAGGCATTTATGTGGTACTGGCAGATATTGGTACGGTTATTCCTACCAATAACATGAAAATAAAACCTGCAAAAATTCGTGGAATTGATAGTCATGGCATGTTGTGTTCTGCTCGTGAGCTAGATTTAGGGGATGATGATGCCGGTATTATGGAGCTTGGCCATGACGCGGTGATTGGAAATACGCTAACATCTTACCTTGGGCTAGATGACGTATTGCTTGATATCGCCATTACCCCCAATCGTGGTGACTGCTTAAGCGTCTACGGCATTGCAAGGGATTTGGCTGCTGGTGGCATAGGTGAACTTAAAACCATTACCCATCAGCCTTTACCAAAGAGTGATTCTGCCATAGATGTTAGATTAAATGCCGATGAATGTCCGCACTTCGTTGCCTGTCATATTAAAGGAGTTCACAACAAACCAAGCCCAACGTGGTTGCAAAGACGTCTGGAATCTGTAGGTCAGCAATCTATTTCTGCACTGGTGGATATTACAAATTATATCAATCTTACTTATGGCAAACCGCTTCATGTCTATGATGCAGCAACGATTAGCGGTGCTATTACTGTAAGGCATTCCACAGATAACGAGTCGTTTCATGCACTGGATGGCGTAAAACATACGTTGCCAAAGGGCTTATGTGTTGTAGCAGATGAACGCCATATTATGGGATTAGCTGGGATTATTGGTGGTGCTGACTCGGCTTGCACACTAGATACGCAAGACATTATCGTAGAATCTGCCTGGTTTGATCCGGTTGCCATTGCCAATGCAGGACGTATCACGGGTATTGATTCTGACGCACGGTATCGTTTTGAGCGTGGTGTTGATCCGCAAGGCACCATCCATTATGCTTCACTCGCTATTCACATGATGATGGAAGTGTGTGGTGGTGACATAGATGGCATCACTTATGCAGGCGAAGCAATAGCTTCTATACCGCCGATCATGTACTCACCAGATATGCTTGCACGCTATACTGGTGTGGAGGTTGATAACGAGACACAACATGCGATATTAACGTCGCTTGGATGCCATGTTTCAACAGATGGACACGTGACCCCTCCTTCATGGCGTAGTGATTTAACCATCGCCCATGATCTGATGGAAGACATTATGCGCATTTATGGCTATGAGCATATTCCCTCTACACCGCTACCAGTCACTGAACCAGTGATTGTCGCAGCCTCACCGGAAGCGCGAATCCGCAAAGCATTGTCAGTGCGTGGGCTTGATGAGACGATTCATTATGCCTTCACCAGCAAGCAGGATACGCTGCCTTTCGCAGATGATACTACATCGCCTGTGCATATAGAAAACCCCATCAGCGCAGACCTTTCTGTAATGCGAACTCATTTGTTGTGTAACGTACTGCCAGCAGTGAAACGCAATAGTGATAATGGCCATAAGGATATGGCTATCTATGAAATTGGTAGTGTTTTTACGGGGTGTGAAGCATCTCAGCAAATACCGCGCGCGACAAGTGTCAGGACGGGGCAGCCCCCCTTACATTGGCAGACATCACAGTCATCTTATACGATATATGACGCAAAAGCCGATCTCTATGCCATGCTTGAAGCGCTTGGCGTACCAACACATGCGTTGATGATTACACGTGATGTGCCAGCGTGGTATCATCCAGGAAGAGCCGGACGTGTATCACTGGGAATGAAACAGATACTTGGCTATTTCGGTGAATTACATCCGGCGTGCCTGCGCCATTTTGGGTTACATACTCCGGTGATGGCAAGTGAATGTTTACTTAACAACCTGCCAGCAACACGGAAAACAAGTAAACCGAAAGTCTTTACCAGCAACAGCTTTCAGGCCAGCCGACGCGACTTTGCTTTTATTACGCCCGCAGAACGTGATGCAGGACAGTTAATCAAAGCCATTGCTAATGTTGATAAAGCGATGATCCGTAACGTAACACTGTTTGACGTTTATGAAGGAAAACACGTATCAGGTAACAATAAATCTTTGGCATTTTCTGTAACACTTCAAGCGGATGATCGCACACTTACGGAAGAAGACATTACGCAGGTATCCGATGGAATCATTAATGCAGTAGCCAAACATGGAGCAACTTTGCGTAATTAAGGTGCCTTAGCGTGACTGGGTATGTTTTCGGGTAGTTGTGCCAGTATGACGGTTTTTGCGCGCTTTCTCACCTGTACCGGGAGCCGCGCGCCATATACAGTTGCGCTTGATGGCATCAGCTGCAATTTCGCGCACATACTCCGGCTCATATCCGGCATTCTGACATACAGTGTAAAAATCCGCCGATGTACCACGTAGCCAGATAAGTGCTTCCTCTTTCCACTGCATGTTTTCTTTCTTTTTGCTATTGGAAGCCGCATCAATCAATGCCTGCATAATGACAGATCGCCACACTGCCTGTTCACCAGCAGCATAATCATAGGCAGAATATCCGTTTGCATCCTCGTAAGGAACGGGACAATGTTTGTGAGAGAAAGAAGCAACCGGGGTAGGCATCATGATAGGTAGGTCCATTAGCTAAGATATTAACATTACATCTACTCATCCAAAAACGGGAATAAGTAGACACTCTATTCAAACAAAAAGTGTATTTAGAACACGTAAAGCCGGAAGGGAAAAAATGCATCTTCCGGAAATAAATTGTGTCAGGCATGATTGTGGATATGCAGAACTTACTTTTTTCTCTTCATGAACGTATATTGCACCAGCAAAGCAATGTGGAAAAATTGATTGCCCTGCTGCTTACCTCTGCTATGGAACAGTCTGGCGATGCTAAGAATCAAACGATACAAGATTTATGCAAACGACATACCGCCTTACTCGGAGAAAAGAACTATAATCCTTCAGACTGGCTTTCATTGCTGACCACAGACAAAGAGTCTGCAAGTGCTGTATTTATTAAATTATCTCAATTATTGCTGAAATGGTCAGAACTAGAATGGAACCTGATTAAAACACAGGAGATGGACTCTGACGAAAACGATGAGGATACAGCCTTGCCGCTATCTGAAGAAGATATGCATATTCTGCGCGAGTATCTGAATACGACACACGTTCCGATTGACGATCAGGATGTTAATTGAAACACAATAGGAATAGTCACCGTGGCACGAACGGCTTTCCCTGCTAGTTTTGCTGGAATAAAACGCCATTGCTTCACTGTCCTCACTGCTTCCGCGTCAAGTAGCCTATAGCCGCTGGACTTCATAACATGCACGCTAGCTGGTTTTCCCTGCATTGTCACATCTACATTCAACGTAACCGTACCTTCCTGCCGTCTGAATCGTGCTTTTGCAGGATAATCAGGAGGTGGATTATTAAGGTAAGCTGCTGCTATTGGTTTACTAACGGTTGCAGCAGGGCTTTGTTGTACGGAATCCGTTGGCTTATGTGTAGCAGGGTATGGGCGAGTATGGTGATCTCCACCCATTGTTGTCACGGTACGTTTTACTGGCTTTTTAACAGAACTTATCTTTTTTGAGATAACTTGACTGACTGGTTTAACGCTTTTTGGTTGCTTAGTCTTTTGTTTGGGTTCAGCTGGTTTTTCTTTGGCAGGAACAACTGGCACTGGCGGTTCTGGAGCTAATGGTTCTGGAGCTGGTGATGCCATAGGTGTCGGCATAGCCACCACACGTATACTTGTTGCATTAGGTGGCACAGGTTTATGTGTGGTTCCAGCCAGTGCTATTAGTACAGCTACACCTGTATGTAATAGTGCAGCGCTGGTAAGGGGCAGGTAACGCAGGAGAGCAAGCCTCATGAGCGTTTTCGTCTTTTGCGTATCACCAAAACAAACCCAAGCAAGGTAAAGATCACGGCCAGTGTAACCACCATTGAGATAATGGCGTCACGTGCCATGCGTCCAGTCCATGGTGTTATCATATTCCATTTGTGCAGCCACGAAAATACGTAACGTTCAATGCGCTGTTGCTGCTGCAACCGATCTACCAGCATACCGCCTGTCACATCAATAAATACGGTATGCTGATCTGGCGTGTCATAGTCGATACGCCATACAGGTAAACGCTTATTGCGAAAATCATATTCTGTATCGAACATACGAATCTGCGCGGCTTTTGTGATACGTGAAGCTGGAATACCGGAGTAATATGTTGCATAATGCTTAGCCAGTTGCCCGTCTGTCATTCCATGCGGCTGACCTGTTTGTGCATCAAGGTAATAGGTGCTGGTGACTTGAGGCGCTCCATCAAAGCGTTGCTTTATTAAAGGGTTCTTTGCAGGTGTGTCTTGAAGCGTCATGCGGTAAAGCAGTTCACCGGTAGGGGAGTTTACCAGCGTCATCTGTGTCACCTGCTGATTGTCTTCATGAAGTGGCCACTGGACATTGGGTGATAACGCATCAATATTGAGCATTTGCGAGCTATCAACAGAAATGCCCGATTGCTTTACGCCATACTCAGATTGCAGCAGGTGCCATAGCCCGCTGCTGCTAAATGCAAGCAGTGGCAACCAGATGCCATACGCAATCAAGCGATGCCAGCGGCGCGAAGTAGCCATCTTACGGCGTTTCAGCGTGCATATCATTGCTATGCCTGTAAATGCCATACCCATAATAGCCAGCAAGAATAAAATCATCACCATAACACGCATAATGGGTGAAAATTCCAGCCATTGCCATGTGTGGAGAGCGCGAAACACCGTTTGCAATGATGTTTTCCAATCGTTTGTCAGCTGTGCCAGCGCACTAAATTCAGTATGGATAAAGACAGTGCGTTGGTCTTCCGTATCAAATGTAACACGATACACAGGCAATAAACGATTCACCCATGGGTAGGCATCATCAAATGTCGTTTGCAACCGTATATCCCTAACATGAGCGTCTTTCAGACCCGTATAGTAACGTGCCAGCCATACTGCTTGCGTGCCATCATAATCATCTGGCAATACCTCACCGGAAGCAGGTACTATGTAACGGCGTGGTGTATCTTTGGCAGTTGTCACTTGCAATATCATCCCTTGTTCGGACGGCACCATGCGTATTGCTTGCGCTTGCGTAATACCTGACTCCTTTAATGCATGAGGGATACGTTGCAATGATTCAGCAGACATATGCATAGGTGGTGGGAAAAAAGATGCAGGGCGTGGTGTTGTCCAGATCATTAAGGGGTGTGTTAGACCGGAAAGCGCAAAAATCAACAACCCGATACCACCAACCCATGCCATTGTGCGGTGCCATCCCATACTATGTTTGATGACACCGCGTTTGAGTACACTCATTGCCATATCAGCAATTACAACCGTATACGCATTCCGGCAAAGACGCGACGCCCCTCACCCGGATAAAAGACAGATGTATTGCCAGCCGTATTAACTAGCGTACTAAAGGTAGAAACATAGCGATGATCCAGCATATTACGGCCATCCAGATAGACGCTTAATCCATCTGTAATGTCATACCCCGCATTAAAACCAAGCACTCCATAGCCTGGGGCTGCTAACGTGTTTGCAAAGTCAACATCTGCTTCGCTGGCGGCTTCCAAATCCATCGCCACATGCCAGCCATCATCATGACTGTAACGTAGTTCCGTTTGATAAAAATGAGCAGGTTGTCCGGCAATTTCATTATCACCATATTGTGCGTCACCATCAAAGTGGTAATGGCTATACGTGTATGCATGACGCCAGCGTAAATTATCTCCCTCAAGCAGGAAGGATTCTGCCACATTAATGCCAAGCCCTGCTTCAATCCCCTGATGCACGGTATCTTCGGCATTAAACGTGACAGCCGGAATACCCGGCGCGCGGGTAAATTGTAGCATTTCGCCATCAATCCATGCATGATATAAGCTGACATCCCAATCATAACGACCATGTGTCCCGCGTGATCCAATTTCTGCTGTCCATGCTTCCTGTGCATCAACTGGCGTGAAGCCTACGGTACCACCCTGCGTTAGCTCACCGAAGGTCGGCGTTTCAAAACTGCGACTAACGTTAGTGAAAAACTGCATTGTTTCGTAAGGCTCATAGAGCAATCCGACTTTTGGATTAAACGAGCGATATGTTTCGCTATCGCTTTCTGATGGATTCACATGATCCGTGACTTTACGCTGCGACCAAATCAACTGACCGCCTGTAACTAATGCCAGTTCAGGCATCATGTACCAGCTATTTTCACCATACAGTACCACATTGCCAGCTTCCTGATCCGCATTCGCTTTTAATGCACCACGTGATCCACGGATATTCTCAAACAATTTAGCTTCTGTCTCACCGAAATGGCTGGTAATTCCTAAACGATACACGTTACGGTACTCGCCGAGGCGGTATTCACCGTAGCCTTGGGCAAACACACCATAATCTTCACTTTCCTGATCGACCACTCCCACGAAGGAAGTAATAGGGTGGAACAAATCTTTGACATTGACAAATGCTCCTACATCCACCTGATCATCATCGCCTACCGATATAGTCGTTTTATTTGCCAGCCGTACAGAACGAATGTCACGACGCCAGTGAGAGGCAACCGAATCCGGATTGGCTGTTTCCGGATTATTTAGCGCATCTGAAAGACTAATACTTCCGGGCAACTCCTGTTCAATCACATTTCCGCTAACATAAAAACGGGTTTCAATATCATCGGTTAAAGACGTACCAATATTGGCATTAAATTTCAGATTTTCCTGTTCATCATTCTGACGATACCCTTCACTGCTGGTGGCGGTGAGGCTCAGGAACACATCAGAGTCACCCCATACACGGCCTGATTGTACGTTAGCACGGTAAGTATTGTCTGAGCCAAATTCCAACCGTAATTCGTCACCAGGCTGACTATGACCCGTTTTACTCACCATATTAATGGCTCCCCCCAGCGAAGTACCACCATATTGCAGCGCGTTTGCACCTTTATAAACTTCTAAGCGTTGAAAAGAGAGTGGATCGGCCTGCTGGAAATCAGCGCCACCATCCGCCAGATTATACGGCACGCCATCTTGCAGCAACGTGAGTCCACGCAAATGGAATCCGCGTGACAAACCGGAACCACGAATGGATAAGCGCACTTCTTCGCCGTAACGCTTTTGCGCATAAACACCGGGCGTCAAAGCCAGCGTATCTTCAAAATTCAGAATATAGCGGTCTTCAATCTCTTCATCTGTCACCACAGCCACGCCGCCAGGTGTTTGCTTAATCATGTACTCTGCTTCCTCATTGGAAGGTACCGTCATGCTGCCTTTAGAAGATTGTGGTGACGCCGTGACCACTACGGGTGCCAGCTTAGTAGGAGAAGTCGTTGTAGGGTTTTGTGCATATACAGCACTGGTTAACATCGTGGTTGCACAGAGTACACCACTTAGGGAGAATAGAAAACGCATAGGAAATGTCTTTTGTCTGGATAAGTCAGTAAAATAGTATCGTGCATATTTACGCGATACCTGAAAATAGTAAATCAGCGTTTAGGGTCTGTTAGCACTAACGACTATAGCGTGCTGCAAACAACAGGTTTCTGCGTTTCCGGTACTCATGTACATAAAGTACATTCCGCTCCAGTTCTCGCAACCTGTTGTTTTCGCTATGCTCTAGCGTTAGTGCTAGCACACCCTAGACAAAAACAGGGGGCGCGCGGGTATAAAAAGCGTGTGCAGTATATCGTATTTCAACATTTGCACTGTCATGATGAAGTAGCGTGAAAGACGCGCCACTATCAGACCATAATGTAGCCGGAAAATGTGGCATCGCATAGGCCATATCGTGAGCAGCAAGGTAACATAACCCGCAATCATAGGATGGCTGATGTGACGGGCTTTGTGCATCATTCGCAGAAAAATGCACCCATTTATACCCCTCAGAGGTACAAATCAGTACCATACCATCAAATGGTTGCTCAGCACTGACTTGCTGCGATACAGGCTTAACGACTGGCGTTTCAGTGTTAGCAGATGACACGGCAAAGGGCAGCAATGCGTTAAGCATCAGCACTAAAGCCATCATCAAAGAATAATGTTTAAAAGCGTTCGCTCTTTTCATACGCATAGTTAGGTATAGAAACTCTGTTTGTTCCACAAGTAAAAAGTTAGCTACCAGATCGCCGCTTGCCCTGCATTTTATAGACATATCCAATAATCTTGGCCACAGCCTCATAATATTCCAGCGGTATTTCCTCGTCAATCTCAGCATTATCAAACAATGCACGCGCCACAGGAGGATTACGGAATACGGGTATCTTGTTATCTTCTGCAATGGTTTTAATACGCTTCGCCACCTTGTCTTGTCCCTTCGCTTTAACCACAGGGGCTTCCATGGTTTCAGGGTCATAAGCCAGTGCAATAGCGAAATGTGTTGGGTTAGTAATCACAACGTCCGCTTGCGGTACATTAGTCATCATTTGATTGCGCGCACGCTGGGCGCGAATCTGGCGCAATTTTGCTTTAATCTGTGGATCACCTTCCTGTTGCTTATGTTCGTCTTTCACTTCCTGCTGCGTCATACGCAGGTTTTTCATGTACTCAAACCGCTGATACGCAAAGTCTGCGCCTGCTATCACAAGCATCACAGCGGTTACTCCAATGGCGATACGAATCGACATATCGTAAAGGAACGTTATCATATCACTAATGTCAAAAGCTGGCATTAACCGGATTCTATCCATATAGGCATAAACTGCCAGATAAGCAATTAACCCTACAATACTGATTTTGATAATACCTTTGAGAAACTCCACAAAGTTACGCAGGGAAAACATGCGCTTAATTCCTTTCAACAACGAAATTTTCTCTAGCTTCGGCATCACACGTTCGGTAGAGAAGTTAAAGCGTGTTTGCAGTCCACCTGCTAATAACGCCGCTGTCACGGTGATGGCAAAAGGAATCAGCATCACTGTGCCGATATTCAGCATGGTACCCTTCACCAGATTCAATACGTTGCCGGGCTGCAAATTGAAATCCTCCGGACGGCTGACAAAGGGCATCATAATCACTGCAAGCCATTTCATGAGATACGGTGCGAGCGCAATAAGGATAATGCAAAAGGCCAGCAGGAGAAAAAAGTTATTCACCTCACGTGAGAATGCCACCTGCCCTTTTTTGCGGGCATCATCAATACGTTTCTGGGAGGGTTCTTCGGTTTTCTGTGACTCATCAGGAGTATCACCATCAGCCATAACTTAAACCCCTTGCAGAAAATTACTGTAGGTTTCAGCAAAATACTGGGCGAACGCGGTCATAATGCTATGAAACACAGCCATCAAAATAAAGAACCCAACCAGTAACTGCAGTGGCATCATTACAAAGAATACCTGCATATTAGGCATTAAACGACCCAGTATGCCCGCCGATAAATACACTAGTAATCCAACTACAATACTAGGAGCAGCAAATTGCACGCCCACACGGAAAATATGCGACGTAAGTGAGGCCAGATAATTAAACATATCTTCCATAGGCGGGAAAACACCCGGCTCCATCAGCGTGTAACTATCCGCCACCCCACGTAGCAGCATATGATGCAAATCCAGCGCAAAGATTAGCATCAATGCACTGATTGCCAACAAATTACCAATGATTGACCCCTGCCCGGCTTGCGTTGCATCGAATTGCGTGGCTAGCGCTAAGCTGGACTGATATGAGATCACCATCCCTGCCACATGCATGGCCGCAACCAAAAAACGCGCGACCAGCCCTACAAACACACCAATAAATAATTCACCTGTGAGCAGAAACAATAACCTTGCCGGATCAGGGGGTATGGGAGGCAAATATTGCTCCAAAAATGGTGCCATGAGCAACGATATGGCCAATGCCAGAATCAGACGCCACCGGATACTAACATAATTTTCGCCAAAACCAGGTAGCATGGTTAGCGCCCCTCCCATACGGGTAAACACAATTAGGATAGCAAAAAGCTGGCTAACAAGATACCCTTCCAGCGGATTCATGCGCTACTATTCCTGATCGTCCGGTGATGTTTCCGGAACTGCCATGCGATCCATCAGATCCTCATAAAAATCAGCAATGGTCGATCCCATAAACGGCAGGGCAATCATCAGCGTCATAAAAATAGCAACAATTTTTGGTACAAACGTCAGCGTCATCTCCTGAATCTGCGTTAATGCCTGAAACAGAGCCACGACCAGACCCACCACCAATGATACAATCATCACCGGTGCCGCCATGATGAGCAGCACATACAGCGCGTCACGCCCAATATCCAAGACTTCTGTTCCGTTCATACGGCAAAGCGTACAGTGAGTACTTTGCAAATACTAGCTAATTGACAAAAGATGCGCGCAACAAACCGAATATCTTACTATCTTGTTGTGTATGCCACAATAACAGCAAAGGGCAATGTTTATGTATATGATCTTGTAGGCGTTTCTTACATAAGGCCATTATAGTGCTTTTTATTTTTATTTACGCATTTTATGCGTTTTTGAAAATAAAAATAAGCACTATAATCTTTTAGGTTCTGTTGAGATTTTTATTTTAGCCATTGAAGTGCGCCGACAAAATGGAGGAAAGCAGAGAAGGTTTGTTTGGTTTTATCAAACCGTCCAAATAACCTCCTGTAATGCTTTAGAAAACCAAATAAACACTCCACTTTATGGCGCTCTTTATAAAGATGCTCATCGTAAATTTTCTCTTTCAGCCGATTTTTTCGTGGCGGAATATGCGCAGCCGCACCTGATTTTTGGACAAACTCCCGCAGCTCGTCTGAATCATACCCTTTATCAGCTAATAACGCTTGCGTATTAATTCCACTAATGATATCAATAGCTTGTGAAACATCGTGGCGCTGACCTGGCGTGATAATAAAGCGAAGTGGGTTGCCCAAAGCATCGCAAACAGCGTGAATTTTTGTAGAGAATCCGCCGCAGGATCGCCCTAGCCCTTCATCATCTTGTTTGCTTTTGAAGGGCTGGCGCAAGCGTGGGCACGCAAAATAGTGGAGTCAATCATGATGTACTCCATATCGCGATCATTCTGAAAATAATACATCATTTTATACCATACGCCCTTCTTTGCCCAATCCGAAAAGCGGCGATAGACCGTATTCCATGCGCCATATTCTGGCGGCAAAAGTCGCCATTGTGACCCCGAACGCGCCATCCAAAACACCGCTTCAACAAAGCGACGACAATCAGCCTCGTTCTTGGTATAGATGTTCGCAAAGTCGTTTAGATACATATAGATAGAATCCCACTGATGCTGACCAATTCGTTGTGTATAAGACATAAAACCTCCTCAATTCCATCGATTATACACAATAAATTATGAAAACTCAACAGAACCTATAATCTTTTAATATATAGCATTTTTTTCATTTTTCGTAGATCAGCAACGCTGATCAATGAAAAGTGAAAATGCTATACAAAACATTGTAAAGTTTATTACCCTTCGACACAAAGCTGTAACACGGCACTGTTATTGTTCATTAAGACAAAGAAATGGAACAAGATTATGAGTGATAACATACCACTAACCACAGGGTTCGGTAAAGCACTAAAATGGGGCGCTATCGGCATTGTAGGAACGATAGTGGCGACTGCGGTGGCAGGTATCGCTGTAGGTAGTGTTGGTGCTGGCATCGGGTGGCTGGCAGCAGGTTCTGTAGGTGCCACTGTTGGAGCGGGCACCGGAGCTTTCACGGCGGCGGCAGTAAGAGTAGCAGGCACAATTGGAACAGCTGTTGCCGTGGGAAACGCTGTACTTGAGAAACGCGATGAATATAAACAGGTGCATTCACAGATAGAGACATCTGGCGTGCAATTTGAAGGCAGGACACAAGGTGCGCCCGTACTGCCTACTGGGCGAAACGGTGGATAAGCAAAAAATTATAATTAATTGACACGATGCTGTAACATAGCACTGTTAATATAAGCTAAGATAAAGAGATATGGAATATATAGTATGAGCGATAACGTACCATTAACTACAGGCTTTGGTGCTGCAGCTAAAACAGGTATCCTTGGCGGCGTAGCAACGGTTGGCGCAGCGTTTGTAGCGGGTGTCGCGCTTGGAACTGCAGCAGTGATTGGTGGACCAGTAGGTGCGGTAGCAGCCGGGGCGCTGGTAGTACCTGTTGCCGGAGCAATACAAACAGCTGGTATCATAGGAACAAGTGTGGCTATGGCCAAAACCGTAATAGATAAACGCGATGAATATAAACAGGCACATCCGCAAATTCAAACCGTATCGGCACAATTTGACGGCAGGGCGCAACATGCCCCTGCTTTGGCAACTAGTCGCAACGGCGGATAAAAATACATTTTATGTTTTAGTTGACACGAAGCTGTAATATAGTGTTGTTAATCTAGATTTATACAAACAAATATGGAATATTTATTATGAGCAAAGGTGTACCAGCTACCACTGGTTTTGGTGACGCAGCGAAAACTGGATTGATTGGTGGTGTATCCACTGTTGCAGCGGCAACAGTGGCAACGGTTGCTCTTGGAGCTGCGGCAACTATGCTTGGAGGGCCTGTAGGGACTGTTGTAGGCCTTGCTCTAGCCAAGCCCGTTGCAGCAGTAGTGGCCGCTGTAGGCACAATAGGTACAGGGGTTGCTATGGCCAATACCGTTGCGAATAAACGTGAGGAATATAAAGAAGCGCATTCCCAGATACAAACCGCTGGCATACAGTTTGAAGGCAGGGCACAAGGCGCACCCATGCTTGCCGCTGGTCGAGGTTGATAGGTAGTCCTAAATTGGCATCTTGATAATATCGTGATACGCATTAAGCAGCTTGTCACGCATAGCAACTACAGTACGCAACGATAATTCTGCATTATTCACGGCTGTCACTAACTCATGGTATTCCGCTTCATTCGCCAATGACTTTAAACTCTGACTTTCCCCTTCATACTTTGCATCACGTGCTTTATCTAACGATTCTGTGACTAATTCCTGAAAATTAGGCTTGAACATGGAAGGGGTTTCACCTGGCAGGTGCGGGCTTTCTTCCAGTGACGCTGACATGTTGCGCTGCATACCAGCTGCCTGACTGTAGGCATTAGTGGCTTGTGAAAAATTGATCGGTGTCGTCATAATTATTCCTTATTTGAGTAAGTTTACGGTTTGCATCAGCATCCCTTTGCTTACCTCAATGGTGTTAATATTTGCTTCATAAGCGCGGCGTGCTTCACGCATATCGACCATCTCCAGCATCGGGTTCGTATTGGGCATCATCACATATCCGTCCTGATCTGCCGCCGGATGACCGGGATTGTATTCTCTAGGAAAGGGCGTCTTATCGACTCCATAATCACTCACCTCCACTAAATCTGCATCTAGCTCACGATCCAGCTTATTCTTAAATGTCACCACTTTGCGTGCATAAGGCGTGCCGCCCGGTGATTCTCCAGTGGAATTCGCGTTAGCAATGTTTTGCGCGACAATACGCAGACGATCACTTTGTGCTTTCATGCCAGACGCAGCGATATGCATAGAGTTTATCAAATCAACCATAATAATTCTTCCTTAAATACTTATTGTCCACCGCTGCCAAGCGCAATTTTGAACATGTTGGATGTTTTGCCATAGAGATTCGTCACAGTCATATATTCCAGATTATTCTGTGCAACCTTGGCCATTTGTTCTTCCAGTGCAATCGAGTTCTCTACCGGTGTCGTTTCATGTGTTTCGCGTTGTTCTTCAGTGCGGAAATCATGGGTAGGTCGCGTGCCACTCATTCCCTCACCCGTGCTGGTAGTTTTCAACTTCAATCGGCGTGCTTCGGCCAGTGCCAAGCGGTTAAAATCAATATCGTGCATCTTTTGCGCTTTATATCCCGGTGTATCTGCATTAGCCACATTTTGCGCCAAAATATCCTGACGTTCCGAGAGGTAAGACATTTTTACCCCCATCATCTTCATCAACTTAATACCGGAATAATCCATGTGCCTTGCCTTATATTAATTCATGCAATAATGCTTATGCGAATTTCATGCCACTTTAGGGCAGAATCGTTTCAAAACCTTTAAGGAACATGCAGACAAAAAAACACCGCTTAACCAGTGAGGTATAAGCGGTGGGGTTGGGTTACCAGTTGTAATCGCGACGGATTCTGCGATACCAATTGCGACGGTTGTGGTTGCGTATGCGTCGTCTGTTACGACGGCGTAAGCGACGTCCACGACCGCTTTCACGATACTCGAAGTTGCCTATTCTGATCCGGCGGCAGCTGACTTTGGAACGCCTGCGTGAGCGTACTTTTCGGCAACGCAGAACGAACTCAGTCGTTTCAGCATGGTGCCTGCGTCGTTTTCTTTGTCTTCCGGCAAGTGCAACGTTGCTGGTGATAGTCAATAGCGTAATCGACAACAACGCAGAAACAGCTGTTCTTTTGAAGATCATTACATAAAACCGTACATGGTACGGGAAGAATAGCTTATGCTTGATAAGCAATGTGTAGAGCCATGCTAAACCCAGGCTTACACGGAAGTCAACAATATAAGGAAGATACATGGTCTCTTATATGTTAAAAGCGCTATTCAAATGTTAACTATTTAATGGTAAAATTATAAAATTATGACTGTACCAGCTCGCTATAAAGAAGGCGTTATTCTTGTCAAACAGGACAACATCACGCAAACACTGTCTATTGTAGGGATGAGTGATACGTTGCGTGATATGCTGGAGCTAGACCCAGACACAATGCCTAATACATTACATCAAATACTTGGCAAGAAAACAGCACGCACTGTTGTAGAAGATGTTGAATATGAAGATGACCGCCGTGATTTGTTAGAAGTGTTAAAACATCATTCACGTATCAAGCTTCGTAAAGTTAATGGTGCTGAACTCACCTATCATTGCCAGATTATGCGAAGCGTAGCGCAGGATAGGCATCACTTATTTCGTATTATCCTCTCAGATCCTGCACAACAGCAGGAAACCAAAACAATTAAGCAAGTGCTGGATGAAAGTTTTGAAGGGCACAAAGCTTGTGACATAGCAACCGGGTTGCCTGATCGCACGTCGCTGAAACATTATCTGGCGCTTATGCATTCTTATCTTGGAAATCAGGGGATACATCATTGCTTTATTGCTATGCAGCTTTCTCAAAATGGGTTTAACGAAACGCAGTATAATGACTTACTTAAACATGCGAGCGCCGTTATTCAGCGCAACCTAAGAGCAGATGATCTGATAGGGCGCATTAACAGTAACACGTTAGGCATTATTTTAACCGATATTAATCAGGACACCGTACATCTAGCCATGAATCGTTTGAAACAAACCATTCTTCGTGATGTGATGATACCGAAAGATCCGTCACCATCCATTCGCCAAGCTGGAATTTTAAGTACAATGGCGAATCCTGATGACATGGTTGCACGATCTATCAGTCTGCTTAATGCGGACAAAACACGCGATATGGTCATGATTCGGCAAAATATCCATACAAAAGCAGGCTAATTTTCCATGCGTTTCATGAAATCTGAAAAATCGCTGGCTTCATGAAAATTTCGGTACACAGAAGCGTAACGGATATATGCCACCTGATCCAGTGATTGCAATACGTCCATCACCAATATACCAATATCCTTTGCTGGAATCTCGGTATCGCCCCTGCCCTCTAAAGTTTGAACAATTCCATTCACATTTAGTGCAATAATATCAGCGGAAATATTGCGTTTACGCGTAGCAATTTCCATCGAATACACAATCTTTTCACGATCAAACGGACGACGTGTGCCGTCACTTTTTATGACGGTAAGCTCTCGAACCTGCACACGCTCAAACGTGGTGAATCGGTGGTCACATTTGGGGCATTGCCTGCGACGACGGATTCCTGCTCCGTCTTCAACCGGGCGGGAATCCTTTACTTGTGTATCGTCATGACCACATGCAGGGCATTTCATGTTCTACAGATCATAGATGGGGAAACGCGCACATAACGCTTCCACACGCGCACGGACTTCCTGCTCAACTGCTTGGTTATTATGCGGATGCTGTACCAACCCATCAAGGACATCACCAATCAATTGCCCAACCTGACGGAACTCATCCACACCAAAACCACGGGTTGTACCCGCTGGCGTGCCAAGCCGTACACCGGAGGTAATCATTGGGGGCTGGGGGTCAAAAGGAATCGCATTCTTGTTGCATGTCAACCCTGCACGCTCCAGACTTTCTTCAGCTACTTGTCCCGTCAGTCCTTTGGGGCGCAGATCAACCAAAACAAGGTGATTATCCGTGCCATTCGTGACGATGTCTACACCACGTTGTATCAGAGTTTCGGCTAGCGCACGGGCATTATCAATCACCGCCTGACCGTATAACTTGAAAGAAGGTTGCAATGCTTCACCATACGCCACCGCTTTACCCGCAATTACGTGCATTAAAGGCCCACCCTGAATACCCGGGAATACTGCTGATTGTAGCGCCTGGCCAAGCGTAATGTCTTTACCCGATTTGGTTTGACGCACCACAATAGCCGGATCATGCGCCAAAATCATTCCACCGCGGGGGCCTCTGAGTGTTTTATGGGTTGTTGTTGTGACCACATGGGCATGAGGCAACGGTGTTGGGTAGCTTCCAGCCGCGACCAAACCGGAGATGTGCGCCATATCAACCATAAACCATGCCCCCACTTCATCGGCAATCTTGCGAAAGCGTGCCCAGTCAATCACCCGAGGATAAGCAGAAAAACCTGCAATAATCAGTTTAGGCTTATGCTCTTTAGCCAGTGCTTCCACGGCGTCATAATCAATCAGCCCATCAGACTCGCGTACACCATATTGCACAGCATTAAACCATTTGCCAGACTGGTTCGGCGCAGCTCCATGCGTCAGGTGGCCACCGGCAGCCAGTGATTGCCCTAAAATCGTATCACCCGGCTTAATCAAGGCAGTAAACACCCCCTGATTCGCCTGCGAACCAGAGTTGGGTTGAACATTGGCATAATGACAACCAAATAGTTTCTTTGCCCGATCAATAGCCAACGTTTCAACCACATCAGCAAATTCACATCCGCCATAATAACGTTTACCCGGGTAACCTTCTGCGTACTTATTTGTTAACACTGTCCCTTGTGCATCCATCACTGCTTTACTGGTGATATTTTCAGAAGCAATGAGTTCAATACCTGTTTGCTGGCGTGTCAGTTCTTTCTGTACAGCATCAAATACATCACCGTCACGCTCCTGAAGCCCCATATGAAAGAAACGTGGTTCAGTAACAGAGTGTTCATCAGGCAAAGTGGCAGAAACAGTAGCTGATTGAGGCATAATAGCAACATCCTTTATCGTAAATTAGTTAGTCTTTCTTTTATATACTACGGTACGCTATGTGTCACGAATTACCCGCACTTACTCACCCAAGTTTTTCTACCCGCCTTAGGTGACGATCTCCCCCAAATGGCGTGGTAAGAAAAGCATCTAAACATTTGCGTGCCGTATCCTGATTAATTAGGCGCGCACCTAACGCCAAGATGTTGGCATTATTATGTTCTCTGGCCAGTGTTGCCATATTCGCATCCTGACACAAAGCGGCGCGTATACCCATCACACGGTTTGCAGCAATCGAGATACCAATACCGGAACCACAAATAACAACTCCCATTGCATCGGGAGTATCCGCTACCGCGTAAGCAGCCTTATAGCCAAAGTCCGGATAATCAACAGATTCTTCTCCATCCGTACCTAAATCAATGACATTCAGATCAGGATAATGCTGGGCGCAACAATCTTTAACATATTCTTTCAGCAAAAAACCTGCGTGATCGCTGGCAACATAAAATGTGTGATTCATGGAAAGAAGATTATCATGTCATGCGTAAAAGTCCAGCGGCTAAACACCCTTCATGTAGTTTTAAGCTTTTTTGCACAGAGTGTCCTATATGGATATAGCATGGACATACAGCATTATCCCTCTCATGTTTGGTGCATGTTTTGGGAGTTTCAATACATTATTGGTGTATCGTCTGCCCCGTAGCATCCCCATTGGACTATCGCGTTCTGCCTGCACCTCATGCGGTAACACACTTGGAGTGTTGCATCTGGTGCCTATAGTTAGCTGGCTATGTATGAGGGGGAGGTGCGGATATTGTGGTGCTAAAATATCATGGTACTATCCGGCTATTGAAATCACGACAGCTTTGTCATTTCTGTTGGTCTATCACTTTTATGGCCTCAGCTGGCAGGCAGTATGTATCGCCCTGTTTGCCTCACAAATTGTCGTGTTATGCATTATTGACATTGAACATCGTATCATTCCTGACATATTGCAAGTGACCATGGCAATCACTGGCATTGCCTATGCCATGACATCATCACTGCATATTGCAGATATTATTGCAGGTATATTTCTCGCCACTTCTGTAGGGCTATTGCTGCAATATAGTTTTCGGTATCTTTGCCGCAAGGAAGCACTGGGTACTGGTGACGTAAAGTTTATGGCCGTGGCAGGCATATGGCTTGGTGCATCACCGCTGCCTGCATTTTTCTTTTATTCCGGTATTATTGGCGTTGCAAGTGCGGTGCTATGGAAATGTTTTCATAGTGATCCACGCTTCCCCTTTGGCCCCGCTTTAGCACTAAGTGCGTTTCTACTCGTGCTAATTCCTGACACATCACACGGCTTAGTGTGGTTATCTTTACAGTTTATCACAGCATTAAATCTAATTTAATGTAATCACGGAAAGATAGACCATATGTCATACACCATCCACCCTGATCGCTTTTATCATTTGGCTCGTAAGCAGGCACAGCGTGCTAAACGCCGTGAACGCTACTGGCGCATCGCCATGATGTTAGCCTCTTTTAGCTGCCTGATTCTGGCACTAACCGGATGCGACCGCATGGAACGTGCATGGGACGAGTTATATGCGGCTGACCCCATTGACCGCGATTTAGGTCTGACACGCAATGATTATGAAAACATGCATGATGGTGATAAAGGATCATCTGCTTTGCAAAGCACGCGACCGGGTGGCATGGTACCTGATCTGGCAACCGTGCTTGCAGCACCGCGCCCTCCCAAGATTGGTGAAACAAAATTAGTCTCTATCGCCGTGACAGATGACGTACCGCTAAAAGATGTGCTGATTGAATTGTCCAAATTAGCAGATGTTGATTTGGAAATGGATGCAAATATTCAGGGTGGTATCTCATTTCGTGCGAAAGACCGCCCATTCAACGAAGTGATTGAGCGCATCTCTGATCTGGCTGGATTGCGCTATAAGTATGCTGGCGGTATCTTACGCGTTGAACGCGATTTACCCTACATTAACAACTACCCGCTAGATTTTCTTAACCTGACCCGAACCGTGTCAAGCAACGTTAGCATTACCACAGATATTTTATCCATCTCTGCCAATGGGGGCGCACAAGGTGGTGCCGGAGGTGCTGGTGCTGGTGGCGGAGCTGGAGGCGGCGGCGCTGGTGGTAACCAGGGGGGTGGACTAACGACTGGTTCATCCACTTCTATCAGTACTCAAGGAGAAGACGATTTCTGGCAATCTTTAGAAACCAGCGTACGCGCTATCTTGCTGCATGAAGCACCCCGGTTTTTGTCTGGAGATGCTAATGGTGTGGCTGCACTTGCAGGCGCACTGCCTGCTAATGCACAAGGTATCACAGGCGCTGGAAGTGTTCCGGTGGCCGCTCCAGCAGCTGCGGCGGGAGCAATTCCTGGTGCAGCGGGAGGAGCCGCTGGAGGCGCACAAGTTGGGGTTAATCAATTCTTTGTAGTCAACAAGCAAGCTGGCGTCATGTCCGTTGCCGCCACACAACGCCAACATGAAAGCATTAAACTTTATCTGGACTTTCTCAAACGTAGTGCAGCCGCGCAAGTGCTTATTGAAGCCAAGGTTGTGGAAGTGGAACTGGATAAAGAATTTCAAAGCGGTATTGACTGGAACCTGATTCAACAAAATATTGGAAGTGGCAACTGGGATATTGCATCCAATTTTGGCCCCGATATAGACAGCTCCAACATTGTACGTTTTGCGCTCAACCCCAATGACCCTGATGCGAATATTAATGCAGTCTTGAATCTAACTGAAAGATTTGGAACAACACGTACACTTTCCAGTCCACGCCTTCACGCGATCAATAACCAGCCTGCAGTGCTTACCTTTGCAGAAAACCGTGTATTTTTTGAAGTAGATGTGGAACGTGAGCCAGATACAATTGATGCTAACGGGGTGCGCACACCCGGACAAACCACCGTTAACACGCAACGAAGCACCATTCCTATTGGTATTATCATGACAATTTTGCCATCCATTAATCTGGATGCCAATGAAGTCACACTGAGCGTGCGCCCAACCCTAACACGTCAGGTTGCAGAAGTAGTGGATCCCGGATCAGCATATGCATCAGAAATTCTGATTGATGATCCAACCGAACGCTTTACCAACACCATTCCTGTGGTGGAAGTACGTGAACTGGATTCTATTATGCGTTTGCGTAGTGGTCAGGTGATGGTGATTGGTGGACTCATGGAGCAAGTGAATGGCAATACAGATAACGGTATCCCATTTTTAAGTGAGATACCTTTTGTAGGGAATCTATTTAAGGGAGTCACAAAGCAGGATAACTCGCGTGAGTTAATTATCTTTATTCGTGCCAGCATCGTGTCATCTGAAGGAAATTATGATGATGCTGACCGTAAGATTTACCAGCGTTTCACTAATGACCCGCGCCCCATTGCGTTTTAAACTAACATAGGAAGGCTTAATCCCCATGTACACGACCATGCGCTTTATGTTTCTCACAGCAATAAGAGATCGCTTATTCCCCGCCATTATTGTGCTGATACTCGCGATGATTGGTATTACCATGGCGCTATCTGAAACAGCGATGCTGGAAGAGCATTTCATGCATTTGGCTATGAGTGCTGGGATTGCACGCATTATTCTAAACATCGGTATTGCGTTATTTGTCTGTTTCCATATCCGGTCTATGTATGATACCCGCGAGATTGATGTAATGCTTTCACGCCCCGTGTCACGCCCTGCACTGGTGGCCGGTTTTTGGGCAGGATTTGCCTTAGTCGCATTGGCAATGGTAGCAGCATTAACCGTATGTCTGGCCGTTATATCGCCTCATAGCATATTCAGCCTGATTGTCTGGTCTGGCACCTTATTGCTGGAGAGCTGGATTGTCATTTCTATCGGGCTGTTCGCCTCACTCACCAACAAAAGTGCTGTCACTTCTGTCATGGTATGCTTCACACTATATGTGCTTGGCCGATTAATGGCGTTTTTTGTTGCCACCGCTAATGCACGCATGTCGTTTGAAGAACCATGGCTTAATAATACCATGAAATACATCATCGAGTTCGTTTCCATTCTTATGCCAAGGTTGGATATGTTTGCTCATACGGAATGGCTCATTTACGGTATGCCTTCACTTGCAACATTGGCTTTCCCTGTCATACAATGCATCATTTTTGTGCCATTTGTGTTGAGTCTGGCTGTTATCGACTTTAACCGTAAGCAATTTTAGTCCGGCTATGCGTGTTCACTACCCGGCCATAGCCATTATCTTACTCATACTTCAAGGGTGCTTCTGGTGGAAAAGTCATGGCCGCCTGCCAGACTTGGGAGTGGTTCCGGATTTAGTCAGCGAAGAAGAATTACAGTTACTGGCATTTGGGGATGATGAATGGTTGTTTCGTATCATGGCATTCCGCATTAATAATACCGGTGACACATTTGGGCGCTTTACCAGTCTGCGCGAATATAACATGGAAACGCTCTATCACTGGTTCACACAGCTGGATACACTTAATAATACGTCTAATCACTTAGTTTCCATGGCCGCTTATTATTTCAGCCAAACACAGGACACCCCCGAAGTGATTCACATGGTGAATTATCTATATAAACATAGCCATACACGACCGGAAGAAAAGTGGTGGTGGTTAACACAGGCAGCTTACCTGGCTATGCATAAGCTGGAAGATAATGAATTAGCGCTCAAAGTGGCAGCACCTTTGGAAGGGGTGACTGGCATTCCATATTGGGCGCAACAAATGCCTGCTTTCGTGTATGAAAAACGCGGTGAGATGGAAAATGCTTATATCATCATGAAAAACATTTTAGAGCAAGACACGGAACTTACCCAAGGTGAGCTGAATTACATACGATACTTTATGGATGAGCGGCTGGAACGGCTGAAAGAAGCAGAGGCATTATTGCAGCAACAGCAGCAACGCATTGACACGGAAATTAGCGTGCAGCCGGACTCTGCACCCGCCGCAATTCGGTAAGCTTAACTCAACTCGCGCACATCTGTTAACTTCCCTGTAACAGCAGCCGCTACCGCCATAGCAGGACTCACTAAGTGCGTGCGTCCTCCTCTTCCCTGACGACCTTCAAAATTGCGATTAGAGGTTGAGGCACAACGTTCCTCTGGCTCCAGCTTGTCTGCATTCATCGCCAGACACATGGAGCATCCCGGCTCGCGCCACTCAAACCCGGCTTCTTTAAAAATAACGTCCAGTCCTTCTGCTTCAGCCTGTTCTTTCACTAAACCGGAACCCGGCACTACCATTGCCAGTTTGATATTACTAGCAACATTACGCCCTTTAGCCAAGATTGCGGCTTCACGGAAATCTTCAATACGGCCATTGGTACAAGAACCAATAAACACCTTATCAATTGCCACGTCCTGCAAGCGTGTCCCTTCTTTCAGTCCCATATAATCCAGTGATCGCGCCACAGCTTTACGTCTATTTTCATCTTGGTAATCATCCAAGCGTGGTACAGATGAAGTAATAGGCAATACATCCTGAGGACTGGTTCCCCATGTTACTTGCGGTATAATATCTACTGCATTCAGCGTCAGTTCTTCATCGAACGCAGCGTCAACATCTGTGGTAAATTGCTGCCAATAGGCTACCGCCTGTTCATGGTTTTCCGGTGCTAATGGTCTGCCTTGAATGTAGTCAAACGTCTTGTTGTCCGGCGCAATCAGCCCTGCCCGCGCACCAGCTTCAATCGACATATTACAGACGGTCATACGACCTTCCATACTAAGTGAGGTAATAGCATCACCAGCATATTCAATCACATACCCCGTACCACCTGCCGTACCCAGCTTGCCAATAATTGCCAGTACAATATCTTTTGCGCCCACACCTGTGCCAAGTGTTCCATTCACAGTAACGCGCATGTTTTTAGGTTTACGCTGACGCAATGTTTGTGTTGCCAGTACGTGCTCCACTTCACTGGTGCCAATACCAAATGCCAATGCACCAAAGGCGCCATGTGTTGATGTATGAGAATCACCGCACACAATGGTCATCCCTGGTTGCGTGAACCCTTGTTCAGGGCCTACCACATGCACAATGCCCTGACGTTTATCATTCATGGAAAAATATGGCACACCAAATTCGTCACAATTAGCTTCCAGTGTTTCCACTTGAATCCGTGACGTTGCGTCCTTAATGCCCTGCGCGCGGTCTGGAGTCGTTGGCACGTTATGATCTGCCACAGCTAACGTGGCTAAAGGGCGCCGCACGTTACGGCCAGCCAGTCTTAATCCTTCAAATGCTTGTGGGCTGGTCACTTCATGCACTAAATGCCGATCAATATAGATGAGTGTTGTGCCATCATCCTGAACATCTACAGTATGTGAATCCCAGATTTTGTCAAATAAGGTGCGTGCCATAGTCAATATATAATGCGTGTAGGTAGTTATGTTCTCAAAGAGTGAAATATGTAACACGCCCGTTCACATGATGCAATCTTTAAGGATTGCAGAGCAACGCTAATAAGCTTTTCATGCTACTCGCTGTGATGTCTGTGAAAGATCAGACTGCTGTTTTTCTTGTGTAATCTTCCCAGCGTAGCTTTGAGGTTTTTGGCTTTGCTTCCCTTCTAATATAGCTTCGATGATAGTATTTTCATTTTCTAGAGCCTCTATTTTACGCTGCGCAGGTTTGTCAAACAAACGCTCCGCTACGTTATAGACGACAGCCCCAAGAGCAGCAGAAGCACCACCGATGGTTAAAGCACGATTTTGAGTAATGCCGCTGCCGCTTAATGCGCGTCCGGCAATAATCAATTTATCTACAGCACTTTTGTGAAAATAAACATCACCACAGCACATATCGTCAAACCCTGAACATAATACGCCAGCAGGATTTTTTTGGTCATTGAACGTACACAAAGCCTTTTGCATAACAATTTTAATAGGGTTTTCTGGGTGGGCAATAGGTATTCCACCTTCCAGCGCATCCTGACCACTTAACGCCTGCTCTACCCCCTGTTCATAAGATTCTGGAAACTTTAATCCAATATATCTGTTACCCGTATCCGTTTGGTAAATGTCATGAAATTCGCCGTTAGGATTAGGAGCAAGATAAGCATTCTTAACAGCTCCGTTAAACGCTTCTTTTTGCGGACCTTCACTTCCAAGGAAGTGCTTAGCAGCTAAAGCCCCCGTCCCAACTGTCGCAGCAACAGCGCTGCCCACTTTTAACACATTACGTAGCCCTTTGCTTGACTCTAAAGAATCATGCGTATCTTGCAGATGGAACTGATTGCTGCTTAGGCGTCTTTGTAGAGCAAACTCACTTAGCTCAGCAAGCGCCTGTTTACTTGATTCTTCCTGACGGTCTTTTGCATCGTAAAGCACCACATAGTCCGGTGCATCAACATGGACTTTGCCATTACCGGTGGCCAGACTCATCAGTGCAGGTATGCTGCCTGTAATCGCTGGAAGCGCGCAACATAATTGCGATATTAATGCAGAACTACTGCCCTCAATTGCATCATATAACTTACCTGTACGCTTACAGGCTCCGGGGTTCTTACCCAAAAAAGCTGCCAGCGACGTAATAGGGCCAGTACCTTTAGCATTATCATAATCAATCGTATCAACACCTGTTGTAGCACTGACAGAAAGCATGGAATGCCCTATACCAGGAAAGATACTGGGTATTAGCACAGCGAATCCAAGCAACTTACTTCCATCTTGTACGACTTTCGACATCATACTGCGATTGGCTGAAATTGCGTCTAATTCTTCCTGGGTAACACCATTTTGTACGGCTTCTTCATACGCTTTCTGGGTCTGGAAGTGGTCTATCGCTTTGCCACCGTAATGTCCAATTAACACGACACTCCCAGCAACCAGCGCATTCATTAATCCACCGCGTGCAAGCGGATGCGTTGTAGCATCAAGATGCTCTGCCGTACCTTCCTGGACAAACGGCAAACATTCCAGCTTACCCAGCAATGTCTTTTCCAGACCAAGCATTTCTTCGCCAAATGGTATATGACTAAGCAGCCCTGACATCCACCCTGCAACCCCATAAACGGTTTCTGTTGTACCGTCTAGATTAACATTCCAGTCCTGATGTTTCATCCAGTCATGGTCGGCAGCAGCATTTTTGATAATTTCACAACAGGCACCATCAAGGCGCGTATGTTCTAACCCTATACCAAGCTGACGAAGTGCCAAGGGTGTAACAGCCATTGCCACGGAGGTTGCACCGGCAACACCAAACAATTTATCGGCAAAATTTTGATGATGTTTCTTTTTATCAGGGTGTTTTATTGTATCTACAGGTAATATGCCTACCTCTGCGCTATCTTCATTAATGTGCAGATTATCTGATTGCAAAGACTGATTCATAACAAGCCCATAGGTAGTGATACATTTGATGAATTAGCAGAAACTTTTTTGATTGTTATGGATAAACAACTTTTAATGCGTTCCAGTGTATCTCATTGATAAGATTCTCAACGAGATATCACCATCTCATGAGGAACAGGCTCCCTCATCTGCTCTGCGGTTTTCTGTACCGTTTTAACGATACGAGAAAAGGACAGATACATTTCTTCTCCATCATGCTGCACTTGTAAAAAGAAGCGTGTCATTCCCTTATTTTGTGGCTGGATATGAAATTTCAGTAGTGACGGATCAGAGGTATTTAGCGGGTGCGCGTGAATAAATTGCTGACCATCTGCGCTAAATCCAGCCATATGCCCTTTAGCGCCCATCACATCATCCAAATAAAGGCACTCCAGACGCATTTGTTAGCCGTACGGCCACCTCACTAGCCACACCTTGCATCAGTGGTGCATCTGGCGACTCGTACCATTGCGCTCTGATGTCACCGGACTGTGCATATCTGGATGGCGCGAACGCCGGCGAAGCACTTACGGTTGCTGCCAACGGTATATCCACATGCACACGTTGCGTATGTTCCTGCCCTTTAAGAAGAAACTCTCCCCATACGCTATATAGGTTGAGGCTCGTGTGCAGTAAATTCAAATGCGTAATTACCCGGCGTGTCAATCTCTACAGGATGCACGTGCTGATAATCTCTCAGGCCTTTATCAACCACAAACAAATGTAATTTACGTGTATGCGTTGTTTCCAACATATCCTCAGTAATAGGCTCACCCGTTTGTGAATCTTTCAAAGACAGAATAACACGATGATGATGAGGGTCTATAGAGTGTTGAAGGGATATGTTGGTCATGGGCGCGTTCATCGTTTAAGCCTCGCGGAATTGCTGGCGTGCCAACACCTGATATAGCTCACTATCACGCATCAGGCTTTCATGCGTTCCCTGCGCCTGAACCTTGCCTTCATCCATCACAATAATATGGTCTGCGTTACGCACGGTTGCCAGACGATGTGCAATCACCAGCGTTGTGCGTCCCTGCATTGCGTGTTCCAGTGCTTGCTGTACTTTCTGTTCATTATCAGAATCTAGTGCAGACGTTGCTTCATCCAGAAGCAAAATATCCGGCGCACGGATAATGGCGCGGGCAATAGCGATGCGTTGTTTCTGGCCACCAGACAGACGAATCCCTTTTTCACCAAGATGTGAGTCAAACCCTTCAGGCAAACTTTGAAGAAAGTCATATATCTCTGCGTGTTTGGCAGCTTCCATCACCTGTTCTTTTGTAGCACTCGGATTGCCAAGCATAATGTTTTCAAAAGCGCTGGTTGAGAAAATGATCGGGTCTTGTGATACTACTGCGATACGCTGACGTAACGTATGCAGCGAGAGGCTGCTGAGAGGAATGTTTTCCATTAAAATGCATCCATCTGCGGGATCGTAATAACGCAGCAACATACGGAACACGGTTGTTTTGCCACCACCTGATGAGCCAACCAATGCAACAGTTTGACCACGCTTAATGGTGAGTGTGATATTAGACAATGCCGCCTGATCTGGGCGTGATGGGTAATAAAACGATACATTATCAAACGCAATAGTGCCTACAGGCGTATCAGGAAAAGACACAGGTTGTACAGGTGAAGCAATAACGGGATGTAGCGTCTTAAGTTCTGCCAAACGTTCCACGGCTCCTGCTGCCCGTTGCAGCTCGCCAATCACTTCACTAATGGCACCTGTTGCGCCCGCCAC
Organism: uncultured Alphaproteobacteria bacterium; assembly: GCA_963803575.1. GTDB lineage: Bacteria > Pseudomonadota > Alphaproteobacteria > Rickettsiales > UBA998 > CAWDMW01. The sequence goes on along the minus strand of CAWDMW010000002.1, from coordinate 1,468,736 downwards.
TACCATCGCATAAAACACAAAAGAGGATAATTCACCTACCGAGATAGTGCCTTCAATCACACTACGCCCACCAAACCACAACACTGTAGCAATGGCACCCAACACCAGTGTGATAACGATAGCGGTTAACACAGCACGCATTTTAATGCGCTTGGCTGCAATGCTGAGTGAATCTTTCACATACTCATCAAAACGCGCCTGCTGCCGATCTTCCAGTGTAAATGCCTGAATAGTTTGAATAGCGTAAATCGTTTCTTCAGCGTGGCTGTTGATGTCTGCAATACGATCTTGTGTTTGACGCGACAATATCCGCACCTTTTTGCCCAAAATCACAATAGGCACAACAACCAAAGGGACAATCAACATCACATAGCTGGTCAATTGCAAACTAGTAACGCACAGCATAATAACGCCACCAAGTAACAGCAACGCATTACGTAGGGCAATAGATACCGAGCTTCCAACCACGGTTTGAATCAGAGTTGTGTCTGTCGTAAGGCGTGAGAGCAACTCACCTGTCTGGCGTGTTTCGTAAAATGTGACATCCATTGCAATCAAATGCCCATACATATCACGGCGTATATCCGCCACCACACGCTCACCAATCCATGTAACAAAGAAATAGCGTGCAAAGGTAGTCAGTGCCAGCAGGACGATCACTGCCATCAGCACAGCGTAAGAGCGATCAAGCAATGCTGTATCCCCTTTGCTGATTCCCTCATCGACAAGGTAGCGCAAGGCATATCCTAGCCCTAAAACAGAAGAAGACGTTACGAGCAACGCTCCCAGTGCCAATACCACCATCAGCTTATAAGGCGCAAGATAAGAAAACAGGTAGCGCAGGCTTTTGATAGGCGCTTTAGGTGTGTCCGGTAGCGATGTTTTACGCATATACCTACAAAGTCTTAGTCTTTAAGCGCTTTGCTGTAGCACATTCGGCGTAAAGGTATGACCCGTCAATTGCTGCAATTCTTCTGCCAGCACTACTGAGAGACGGCGACCATCTTGCAGTGACCAGTCAGTGCCACCATCCGTTGCATCAAAATGCAATCCGCCACTCAAAGGAGATGATAACCATAATTGTTTTGATGGTGCATGTTTGCTGATAACAAACGTGTTATCTTCATCTACATCAATCGTCATGATGCCTTCTTCCAGATCAATATCAAGCACGGCCTCATCATCTTCCGCTTCCAGTATTTCAAACATTTGGTTAAGCCATGCATCAGCCATATCCTGAAATGTCGTGCTATCTGTGTCCATGTTACTTAATATCCTTATCATGTGCGTTCTTTAATGCTAGGTGTCAAAGCTGCTTTCTGCTATACACCGCCTTTGATCTTTTAACCACCACAAAATGACGCCTCGCACAAGAGTAAAATGCCTAAAAACGATCCTCCATCCTCCTACCCACTCTATAAGCGTGTCAAAGATGAACAGGGTCATGTCAAATTTCAGTCAGATCATCCTGCGCAAAAACCGGGCATAGGAAAGCGGATACGAAAACGTATTAAATGCTGTTTCTCTAAAAGAGCATTAGGTATTATAGGTTCCCTGCTACTAACACTGGTCATCTTTATTATTATAGGCATGATTTATTATGCCTCATTGCTGCCAGATATTAGTGGCTTAGCCGCAGCCAAAGAACAACCCGGCGTGGAAATGCTGTCCGAAGATGGACAAATTCTCGCGCGATACGGCCAGATTATCGGTAAATTCATCCCATATCATAAAGTTCCTCAACACTTGATTGACGCTGTTATTGCCACAGAAGATCGCCGCTTTTTTTCCCATAAAGGACTAGACCCAAAAGGCGTTGCCCGAGCCATGGTGGCGAATGTTAAAGCAGGTAGGTTGGTGCAAGGTGGTTCCACCATTACGCAGCAACTGGCGAAGAATGTCTTTTTAACCTCTGAGCGCACCTTTAGCCGGAAAATTCAGGAATTAATGATGTCTTTCTGGCTGGAGCAAAAGTTTACCAAACAGGAAATTCTGGCCATTTATCTGAATCGTGTTTACTTAGGAGGAGGCAGTTATGGCATTGATTCTGCCTCACATTTTTACTTCAACACCTCCGCATATGATTTGGATCTGATTGAATCTGCCATGCTGGCAGGCTTGCTCAAAGCACCATCATTTTATAATCCGACTGCCAACACCAAGCGTGCTATCGACCGTACAGCGCAGGTAATTCGCAATATGCAACATGCAGGTAAAATTGATGAATCCGTTGCGGATAAAGCGATAGAAGAGCTTCGCAGTGGCAAGCGGGAATTAAAGAAAGAAAGCCATGACAATCAACGTTATTTCACAGACTGGATTATGCAGATTGTGCCAAACTATGTGGGGAAAGTGGAAGATGATTTAATCGTACACACCACACTACATGCAGACTGGCAGCAAGATGCAGAAGAATCCGTCGCTGAATATATGACTGATGACGTGCGTAAAAGCCGCAAAGTGCAGGAAGCAGCGTTGCTGGCCATGAAGCCTGACGGTGCTATCGTTAGCATGGTGGGTGGTATGGATTATTATCAAAGCCAGTATAACCGTGCTGTTCAAGCCAAACGTCAACCCGGCTCCGCGTTTAAAATCTTCGTGTATCTGGCTGCAATGGAACGCGGCTATAGTCCTGAGATGATTCTGGTTGACGAACCGGTGACTGTTGGAAAATGGAAGCCGCAAAATTACAAAAACCGATACCGGGGTCAGGTTTCCCTCCAGCAGGCACTGGCTTATTCATTAAATACCATTGCAGTGAAACTTAGTCAGTTTACAGGTATTGCCAGAATACGCACGGTCGCAAGGCGTTTGGGCATTAGATCAGAAATGAGTGATATGCCAAGCATTGCGCTGGGTTCGCTAGAGGTTACACTGAAAGAAATGGTTACAGCTTATGCTCATTTGGCCAATCGCGGACGAGCTGTTAAGCCATATGGTATCACTAAAATTGAACAAAAACGTAACCGCAAAGTGCTTTACGAGCGCACTAAGCATGATGATTTTAGTGATGTCATCGTTGTAAAAGAAAATGACGTGAACAAAATGAATAACATGCTGGTGTCAGTCGTTGATTACGGCACCGGAAAAGGGGCATCCATAGGCCGTTCAGCCGCTGGAAAAACCGGTACTGCCTCTGCTTATAAAGATGCGTGGTTCATTGGTTATACGCCTGCATTAGTTACTGGCGTATGGGTTGGAAATGATGATGCTTCTTCAATGAAGAATGTAACCGGTGGCTCCATTCCTGCACGTATCTGGCGCAGTTACATGAAGAAAGCACTAAGTGATGTTCCTGCCAACGACTTACCCGTTATCTACCAGCCGCAGCAGCAAGACTGGCAATTCCCTTGGCAGCAACCTGCCTCTCAAGGTACGCCACTGCCCCAAACACATGGTCAAACACACGGCCAAACGCAACCGCCCACTCAGGAAAATGCTCCTGCTGCGCAAGACGATCAATATCGGCTGAAAAAATCATTTTGGGATACGTTATTTGATGATAATAGTAATGAGTCTTCCCAAAACCAGTCCGTACCATAAATCACAATGTCATTTCTAAGCAGTCTCATTACTATTTTATGTGTAACAGTAAGATGTATTGCGCTTATAGGTGTTATTGCGCTAGTGACGATCATTGGTCTGGTATGGTTGATAAGTACGGAACCACGGCAATTACCCTACCTGCAAGAACCGTTAAAATTAATGGTGAAAGAACGACTGGACGTGGATCAGCTTTCCTTTAATGACCCTATCATTTACCTGAACTGGGAAAAGAAGCGACTGGAATTAGAACTGCATAACATCACCACGCGACACGCAGAATCCCGCGTAGATACGCATACAGAAACCATTCAGCTTGCTATGCCATTGCGAACCATTGCACAATTCCAGTTTGGTTATTCTGGTCTATATATTAATGCATTTTCAGCATCTTTACCAACGCGCGATACACCGTTTTATATTGAACAATTCTATTTAAGCCCAGATGAGCAAAAAAGTCAGGAAGATCGCTTTAGTCTGGACTTATCATCGATTCATCCTGACGCCAAACTCACGGGTAATGTCAGACGCATCAATGACGACTGGCAGATAGATATAGAAGCAACCCGTATTCCATCATCGTTAGCCTCTCTTCTCTATCCTCAAGCCAATGAGGTAGACATGGTGGCGGACGCAACGATACGTGCTAATCTGACACCCTCATTAAAGCTGGATAATGCACATGTGACGCTTCGCAGCGAGCATTTGCTCTACAATAACCATGCATATTATCCAACCAAGCCGCTGACGCTAAAAGATATTCATCTTGAGGTAGCATTGCGTAATGAAGACGATCAGGCACTGGCCATATCTGTGAAGGAAGGAAGCCAGTTAACGTACGGGAACTCTCCTGTTTCTTTTCATGGTTCACTTGTGCAGGATGTCCCTGATATTGACGTAGACATTGAGGGGTTAACCGTTGCAGAACTCTCAGATTTGTGGCCAGTAGGTGTGCAACCGGATGCCAGAGACTGGGCATTTGGGCATATCACTAAAGGCTTGATTTCCCATGCTCATATCTCAGCACAAGGTAATGCGTTCAAAGCAACATTAGAAGCAGACAAGGTAACCGTGCGCTATGCCCCCCACTTGCCGCCTGTTCGCAATGCACGTGGTATCGCTACATTCACGGATAATTCCATGCATGTGGATATTATCCATGGGCAAAGCCTGTCTGATTCTTACGTTACTAATAGCACGATTGCGGTAGAGAGCTTTAGTGAAGGCGCGATACCCATGAATCTTACACTAAACGTTCAAAGCACCGCGCAGGATGTTGCTACATTCTTATCCCCCAAACATTTGAATAAAGCTGGGCGTTTACAGCTTGATCCGGCGAAGATTACTGGGAAGGTGGCAGGTACTATTCACCTAAACTTCCCCCTTTATCCCGAACGCGCCGGACTTGGCACATCCAGTTATGACCATATGTTGGTTGATCTCAACGCTACGTTGAAACAGATCAACCAGTCAGGCATAATGGGGAAATGGAATATACGCAAGTTTGACGCAGACGTGCTGCTAAATAATAAGCAAGTGCAACTAATAGATGCGCATGGATTGTTGCAAAATGTTCCAGCCACCATGGATGTGGTGCATCAGTTGCGTGGAAGTAAAGAGAAAACCGAGTATCAGGTCACTCTTGACATTCCCGATCACCATCTTGCCACCTTTGATATTGTTATCCCACCAAACCGAGTATCAGGACTGACGCGACTATCTGCGGATGTTAAAGAGCATGGTGATGTCAAAGATATTCAGGCAACATTAGATTTAACAGACGCCAGCATTCAAGTGGATGAGATTAACTGGCGCAAACCTTTGCATGTTTCTGCACATCTGAACATTAAGCAGCACATCACATCAAAGCAGAACCATATTTCAGATCTGCACTTCGTTGCGCCTGACACACAGGTAGAAGGTGCATTATCCTTGGCGCCAAATGGTGAGTTGCTCAACGCATCACTTAGTAAAGTCACTATGTCGCACATGAATCTAGCCTTTGATTATGCAGTTATGAGCGGCAGGGAACATATTACTATAGACGGCACATCACTTGATGTGGGTTGGCTATTAGAAGAGACAGACACAAATGCGCCGCCTGATCGCGGAATAGATCAGGCGATCTTTTCATTAATGGCAGGCCGTACTATCTCGCTTTCGCTTGAGGAGGTGAAGACGTTACGCGGAACATTGCACAATGCCCATTTTTCCTCTATTTGCCAGAATACATGGTGCGAAACACTCGATGCACATGTTAACTATAATAAAAATAATTATCTGTCTGCAAAGATTGAGTCAGATAAGGGGGTGCGTACTGTACAGATAGATAGCGATAATCTGGGTGCTATTGTCAGTATGCTTGATATTGATCGTGATATGGAAGGCGGCGCTTTATCATTGCGTGGCACCTATGACGATACAACCCCTCACCGCCCGTTAAGTGCCTTAGCAACCATTAAAAACCTAGTCATACGCAACGCTCCGGCTATCACAAAATTTGTCAGCTTGCTATCATTTAAAGGTATTGCCGATACGATGAGTGGCAACGGGCTTCGTTTTGATAACATTACTGCGGATATAGTGTTTGCCCGGCGTCATATTGCCATGCAACGATTGGTTGCAAAAGGAAGTGCTATGGGAGTAATATTAGAAGGGAAGCTATACCCTTTTACCACAGGCTTATTAAATCTGGATGGAACCGTCATTCCTTCCTACACACTTAACTCTCTACCCGGTAAAGTACCGTTAATTGGCGAGTTACTGGTTGGAGGAGAGGATGAAGGGTTATTTGCCACACGTATTTCTGTAGGTGGTACGTTCAGCAATCCGCTCATCACCGCAAATCCTCTATCTATGATTACTCCAGGATTTATCCGTAATATCTTCAATGTGTTTTCAGATGATAAGACAACACCCGCTGTAACACAGTAGGGTTACATAAACACCATATCATCGCGATGCACCGCAGCATCACCGCGCTCATACCCTAGCGTTTGCAAAATTTGATGGCTTTGCTGACCAATAATGCGCTCCATTTCTTCGCTATTGTAACACACTAAACCTTTAGCTACTGCAACATCGCTACCCTGACGTTTAATTAATACAGCATCACCGCGCTGAAAATGACCCGAGACGTCCACCACTCCCACAGGCAACAAACTATTTCCGCGCTGTAAGGCAGAGATGGCACCATCATCTATAAATAGTACACCACACGGTGACAATACGCCGGCAATCCATTCTTTACGCGCACTCACTGGAGTCGTTTGTGCAGTGAATAATGTATTGCGCGCCCCTTCCAATAATGCACTGACAGGCCGATGAGTTTTCCCCAAGCCTATCATTGTATGACATCCACTATTGGTCGCAATAGTGGCGGCATCCACTTTCGTCACCATACCACCAGTTCCAACAACGGTGCTGGGAGGGGCAGCGCTGGCGCGAATTTCGTCTGTAATGTTATTGATGACAGGAATAAATTGCGCATCACTATCTTTTGAAGGGTCTGCGGTATAAAACCCGTCAATATCTGATAGTAATATTAACATATCTGCACCTATCATTTGGGCAACTCGCGCTGCCAAACGGTCATTATCGCCTACACGTAATTGTGTGGTAGCTACAGTATCGTTTTCATTAATGATTGGGATAATATCATTATCAATAAGCGTGTTTAACGTGTTGCGCGCGTTAAGATAGCGCTTACGTATTTCACTATCATCCAGTGTTAGCAATACCTGAGCTACCCTCACCTCATCTTCATTAAACACTTCCTGCCACGCTTCCATCATAATCATCTGTCCGCAAGCTGCGGCAGCCTGTTTCTCTACATGCGACAATCTATCCCGCTGTAAACCTAGCGAACGATAGCCAAGTGTTACCCCCCCAGATGAGACGACACATACTTCCTTGCCCTGCTTTTGCAAATCAACAATATCCTTAGCCAGTCCTGCTAACCAATAGTAATTGACGCGAGCAGTGTCTGCATGCGCAATTAATGCAGATCCTACTTTAATAATGATACGATGACTGTCTGCCAATGCTTTACTACTCATATTGTGCAACGTAAAGACTGCATGGTTAAGGCGCAATAAAATAATGATAGGATTTTCCTGTTATTCCTGACATAACCGATCTTATGGGGGTTTTGTTTGGTGAAAAAACCATTGCATGGTTTGATGTATGGTCTATAGAGCATTTAATTGCAGGCATTTCTGCCTATAGCATTGCCTGTATCGTTTCACGTTTCATCAATACTCGGCAACAAACCACCCTTCATGCAGAGCGAACCATAACGTATTTACTGCTTATGCTGTCTGCTTTCATGTGGGAAACCACCGAACACTACTTTGAGGCAGGTGATATCGGTACACATGCTATTACTTACTGGTTTCACGGGGTAGAATTTTGGGGTAATCGTATGGTGACTGATCCATTGCTGGTATTTGCCGGCGGGTGGTTGGGTGCAACGTTTCACTGGCTTATATGGCCAGCCCGTCTATTTTCTTTGTTATGGCTCATTATTCATATTGGGTTTTTTCCGCATTCTATGTATCTTCATACATTACTTGCATGATATACTAATATCATTGATGTAAAATAAAATAAAACCGGAGAGTGTTACAAGCGTGTTTAATATTTCTGATTTACTCAGCAAAGTATTTATCAAGAAGAAAGACACTGATGGGGACTACCTTACTGTAGCAGAAATCATGCATTTGTTGCATGAACGCGGTTTTGGCATCATGATCGTTTTATTCGCTATTCCAAGCCTGTTTCCCGGTTTTTTACCACCTATCCCTACCCTATTTTCCATTCCCCTGTGCTTCTTTAGTGTCCAGATGATTCTACGATTCAAAGCACCGTACCTCCCCCCATTTATTGCTAAACGTAAGGTTAAGCGTGCAAACCTGCAGAAAGGTATCACAAAAACCATGCCTTACATGCAAAAAATTGAAAGCATTATCTGTCCTCGCATGGAATTTCTTTGCACACCCACAGCGGAGCGATATTTAGGCGTATTAATGCTCATATTTTCGCTCACCATCGCGATTCCACTGCCTATGACAAACTTGGTTCCCAGTCTGGCTATGGTGTTTATGGGGGTGGGCATACTGAGTAAAGATGGTTTGGCCATCCTTATTGGTATTGCTATTGGAATATGGTGGATTTTGATGTTGTTTTTCTTAGGTCAGGAATTGGGCGAATTTATTGCCTCATTTGGTGCAGATGGGGTGGAAGAACCATTAGGCGAGTAACGCTTTATGCAGCAAATCCACCGTTGTTGCTGTCATCATCTTCCCCTTTGAAACGGCGTGCAGTAAAAATTCCAGTATATGTTGGCAACATCTTGCCAGTGAACTCAAATAAAGTCGTGTCCTTATCAGGTTTGCCAAATAAATAACCCTGCCCATATTGCACACCACATTCATACAGAAAAGAGGCTTCACGTTGAGTTTCTACCATTTCACCAATTGTCATCATATCTAAGGTACGGCACAGATTAGCCATTGCTTTTAGCAAACGGCGTCCGCGATCTGTTTTCATGGAATCGCGCACGTAACTTCCGTCAATCTTGACATAATCGACTGCCAGATTCCGTAAGTATTCAAAAGATGATTCACCCACGCCGAAATCATCCAAACAAACTGGTGTTCCTTCTGCTTTGAGTGTGTACACAAAATCACTAGCCATTTGCATATGCTCGATTTTGTATGACTCCGTAATCTCTACAATAAGTTGCTTTCGGACATCATCATGATCCCGCAGGATGCTTAAAAACGCATCGAGAAACAAATTGGAACATAATGAACGTCCAGAGAGATTAATGGCTAACAGAGGTCTACGCCCCTGACGGCGTTCCTGTTGCAAAATACCTAACACTTTCTTAGTGATAGCAAGATCACATTCATGAATCAGTCCTGCATTCTCTCCAAACGTAATAAACTGGAATGGATTACTAAATATGTCACTACTATCAAGCCTAACCAAACATTCATAATGATGCACCAGTGCAGTGCGAATATTAACAATCGGCTGAAAAGCAAGCTGGAACGATTCTTCCGATAAAGTTCGGCGAAACTCGATAGCATGTTCCAGCGTATCATCAAGCATCTCTTCATAGCTTTCATTCAATGAATGTATATCAAACGCTTCACCACGCTGCTGAGCAAATTTATTGATGGTGTACAACACAGCATTTGCAGTATCTTTTTGTGTTAGTGGATATTCTTCTGAAGCTGTTTGCACGGTGGTAGCTGTTACAGCTAAATCCAGATGTTTGACCTGACTACGTGCAACATCTTTGACCCCCTGTATCAGGTCTTCTTTTTTTACCGAAGCAGGCGTAATAATAGAGTAAGATTCTCGGCTAATAACTCCTGCAGCATCTGTGTCTACTGCTTCCTGTTGCAGATAATTGCCAATAGATTGCATTAACTGCTCAGCCTGATGACCTGTCAGCTTATCTAAGACATCTTTCAGACCTGGAAAATCTAAAATAGTAACCTGTACTTTCTCTCCTTTCTGATTCGCCTTGGTGATATGTGCGCCAGCTTTGACAGCAAAAGCTTCTTTTTCCAGCAATCCTGTCATCGGTTCACGAATATCGAGGTCTTCCGGTGTTTGCATAAGACTTTCTGCACGCAGTGACAAATAAAACCGCCCACCCTTATGGTCAATATATACTCCAGATAGACGAAATGGCACTGTCTCACCAGATACTGCAAGCAAATCGAGTACAATGGCATCTATTCGCTGGAGTCGTTTGAGAGAGCTAAAGATGTTGTGTAAACGCTTATATGCATCCGGCTTTACATAGGTATCTATCAGTGCGCCGGTTAATTCCTCTACCGAGCGTCCAAGCAAACCAGCCAACGCACCGTCGGTAAAAATAATAGTACGAGATTCATCAACTTCCAGCAAAATATCAGCAGAAGCAAACGCAAAAGCGGCAAAGTGATCACTGGGTAATCGGGGTTTTACATGCATAGATAAGTAATCGTCTGACGGTTATGGTGCTGCACACCACTAATAACAACTATGTCAGACGAACTTTAACATCATATTAAGCGGCTACAGAAAGCTGTTGATGATCTAGCTGATCCTGATAAAAACCATGCAATGCTTCTAGTGCCTGATCGTGATCTGTGATCTTATTAAACGCAAAACGAAATGCTGCCGAGCCGTGCAGCCCATTTGAATACCAACCTACATGCTTACGTGCAATCCTGACACCACCTTCTTTTCCGTATGTTGTGAGAATATCATCAAAATGTTTTATTATTGTCTGATATTGCACGTCCAATGAAGGGGCATTAGTTTTCACGCCTGTTTGCAGATATGTCATCACCTGATTAGGGAACCATGGACGGCCATAGGTTCCTCGTCCAATCATGATGCCATCAGCACCAGACAGATGAATCGCATCGTCAACATCCTGCATAGTGGTAATGTCACCGTTGGCAATGACAGGAATGCTCACAGCGTCTTTTACCTGACGTATAAATTCCCAGTCCGCATGGCCTTTATACATTTGACAACGGGTGCGACCATGTACGGTAATCATCTTTATGCCACATTCTTGAGCAATACGCGACAGAGTGGGCGCATTTAAACTGGTATGATCCCACCCCATTCGCATCTTTAACGTGACGGGAATAGAAACTGCCTTTACCGTAGCGTCAAGAATAGAGGCAGCCAGCACTTCATCACGCATCAAAGCTGATCCGGCATATCCGTTGACCACTTTTTTGACAGGGCAGCCAAAGTTAATGTCAATACTATCCGCTCCCATTGCTTCATTCAATCTGGCTGCTTCAGCCATCACATGAGGTTCACATCCGGCAAGTTGCACTGCCATAGGGTATTCACATTTGTCACGTTTTGCCATACGCAAAGAGTTCTGCGTTTGCAAAATCATTGCGCGGGATGCAATCATTTCGGATACCACCATACCTACGCCAAAATGCTTGACCATTTTGCGAAACGGCAAGTCAGATACACCCGTCATGGGCGCTAAAAAAACTGGCGTGTTAACAGTGATATTGTCACCAATGCGTATGGGTGGCAGTATTGGCATCTATCCGGTACGCTGAGCAGAATGCTTTTTATGTTGCTGGTAAAGCTCTTGCTGATGATCCAGTGTAGTCAACCCTTCTTTGGGTTCAGATGCATAACGTCCTGCACGTGAACCACCCTGCATACGTCTGCCTTCCGCAAGGTCTTTCAATACTGTAACAATAGATTCTTCGTTTAAATCTTCATAATATGCGTCATGTTGTGAACTCTTTATCTGGCACATAGGAGCATTCACGCACGCGCCCAGACACTCTACCTCACTTAATGAAAACATACCATCAGTCGTTGTTTCACCAAGTGTAATACCCAAATGCGTTTCACATGCTTTGACAATTTCATCCGAACCACGTAGCCAACATGGCGTAGTTGTGCATAATTGCACGTGATACTTACCCATTGGTTCCAGATTATACATGGAATAAAAGGTGGCAACTTCATAGACCTTCATGGCAGGCGTATCTAACAACTCCGCCACATAATCCATCGCAGCTTTTGGCAACCAGTTACCATTCTCGCGTTGGGCAATCATCAACACGGGAAGAAGCGCACTCCGTTGACGCCCTTCAGGGAAGGCAGCAATGATCTGATACACTTCCTCCAGCACTTTCTGAGTAAATTTAAATGTCTCTGGCTGATCTGCAACAGCTGTGACTTTTCCGGGGGCGACTTCCATATGAATTACCTATCAATTTCTCCAAATACTACATCCAACGTACCAATAATAGCGCTGACATCTGCTAGCATATGCCCTTTACTCATAAAGTCCAATGCCTGCAAGTGAGTGTATCCTGGCGCACGAATTTTGCAACGATACGGTTTGTCCGATCCATCAGCAATAAGGTACACACCAAATTCGCCTTTAGGGGCTTCAACGGCAGTATATGTCTCGCCTGCCGGAACCCTGTATCCTTCAGAATATAGCTTAAAATGTCGAATCAATGCTTCCATTGAGTGCTTCATCAATTCACGACGAGGCGGGGCAACCTGAGTATCATTAGTCAACGTTTCGCCTTCTGGCATTTCTGCAACGCACTGCTTGATAATTCTCAAAGACTGGCGCATTTCTTCCATACGAACCAAGTAACGATCATAGCAATCACCATGCTTACCAATTGCCACGTCAAATATCATACGGTCATAGACCTCATAAGGCTGCGCTCTGCGAAGATCCCACGCCACGCCTGAACCACGTAACATAGGGCCAGAAAAACCCCATGCCAACGCATCTTCTTTACTGATAACACCAATATCAACAGTGCGTTGCTTCCATATGCGGTTTTCTGTCAATAGTCCTTCTACATCGTCAATATACTGGCCAAACCCATTACAAAACGCGTCTATATCTTCCAGCAAACCGTCTGGAATATCCTGATGCACGCCGCCCGGGCGAATATACGCTGAATGGAAACGTGCGCCCGATGTACGCTCGTAAAACTCCAACATTTTCTCGCGCTCTTCAAACAACCATAATAATGGCGTCATTGCGCCTATATCCAGCGCTTGCGTTGTGACATTAAGGATATGATTCAGGATACGCGTAATTTCAGAAAACATGACACGTATGTATTGCGCTCTTAGCGGGATTTCACAGCCAAGTAATTTTTCTACTGCCAGAGAATACGCATGTTCCTGACACATGGGTGAGACATAATCCAGTCGGTCAAAGTAAGGGAGTGCCTGAAGATAGGTTTTATGCTCTATTAACTTTTCTGTACCACGATGCAGCAATCCAATATGTGGATCAGCGCGATCAACCACTTCACCATCCATCTCCAGAACCAAACGCAACACACCATGTGCTGCCGGATGCTGAGGACCAAAGTTAATAGTCATATTTTTCAGGTTTACATTATGATCCATTATCTCATTCATCCTTTCACGTTACTACATTTACGCAGCATCATTATCCTCTGCTTTTTCATCACCCGGCAACACATATGCCGCGCCTTCCCAAGGGCTGAGGTAATCAAAGTTGCGGTATGCCTGAGGCAATTGCACCGGCTCATAAATCACGGCTTTCTTTGCCTCATCATAGCGTAGTTCTACATATCCGGTTAAAGGAAAATCTTTGCGTAAAGGGTGCCCGTCAAATCCATAATCTGTTAAAATGCGGCGCAAGTCCGGGTTATTATCAAAAAATATCCCATACATATCCCACGCTTCTCGCTCATACCATCCGGCATTAGGAAAAATAGAGACAATAGACGGGACTGGCGTATCCTGATCGGTAAAGACTTTTACGCGCAGACGGAGGTTATGCACATGACTCAGTAATTGATAAACCACATCAAACCGTTCAGCCTGCTGGGGATAATCTACTCCGGCAATATCTACCAGGCATTTAAACATACAGTGAGGATCATCCTGTAAAAATGCCATTACATCGACCAAAGCATTAGATTGTAGCGTGATCGTCAACTCACCTTTGATTTGAGAAGATTCGAGACATTTTGCCCCTAATTGCGTTTTGATATGGGCTTCAAGTGTTTCAAGCGTTTCCTGCGTCACTTCCATTATGTCCTTAAACAGTTATGTTTTAACGGCGAATTGTGCCGGTGCGTTCAATTTTTCGCTTCAGCAATAAGATACCATACATCAGCGCCTCTGCCGTTGGTGGACATCCGGGAACATATACATCCACTGGTACAATACGGTCACAACCACGCACAACAGAGTAAGAGTAATGGTAATAGCCGCCACCATTTGCACAACTTCCCATGGAAATCACATAACGCGGTTCTGCCATTTGGTCATAAACCTTACGCAGTGCCGGAGCCATCTTGTTACATAAGGTACCCGCCACAATCATCACATCTGATTGACGTGGAGATGGACGGAACACGACACCGAACCTGTCCATATCATAACGACTTCCAGCCGCCTGCATCATTTCTACCGCGCAACAAGCAAGCCCAAATGTCATAGGCCAAAGTGAGCCTGTACGCGCCCAGTTTACCAATTTGTCAACATTGGCAACAATAAAGCCTTTATCGTTAAACTCATCCATCACCTGACCAAGCAATGCATCCTGATCTGCACCCGGAAGTACAGGCTGATGAGACACGATATTGGCGTTATCCGTTTGCTGAACTACTCCCATTCTAGCGCTCCTTTTTTCCATTCATAGATAAACCCAATGGTTAGAATTCCCAGAAAAGCCATCATTGACCAAAACCCGACATCGCCAATCTTTCCAAGCGTGATTGCCCACGGAAAAAGAAACGCGACCTCCAGATCAAAAATGATAAACAGGATAGCCACCAGATAAAAGCGCACATCAAACTTACCACGCGAATCGCCAAATGGCTCAAAACCACATTCATATTGTGACAATTTTTCTTCATTGGGCTTATTACGATTCACAATCATGGGTGCAAACGCCATGACTGCGGCGATTGCCAATGCAACACCAAGAAAAATCAGTATTGGAAAATAAGACGCGACGATCTCTTGCATAGGGTAATTCATGGATTTAGTTGTACCGTATTCAGCCATATGCTTCAACGGCAAAGTGTATTTCTTCAACTATATAAGCATTATTTCCATTATTGCACCCACCAAGTGCCCTGATTATTCCTGAAATCGGTTGCTGCGCGGAAATCCAACCGGTGGGAACTTGCCCACACCGCCACGATTACCGAGCCATGCAGTTAGGTCTGTTTCATTTCGCACACGACTGCCAAGCTGCCATGAAAGCCCTTGCTCTTGCGAAAATGTGGTGACATCTGACAACCCTGCCCCTTTATAACGCTGCAAAATCACGCCCTGCCCTCGTGTAATCTCAGGTATTTGATCTATAGGAAACACCAACAGCTTACGGTTTTCGCCAATGACTGCCACCATATCACCTTCCACTTTGCGGCATGAATGCGCCTTACCTTTAGCCGGATTAAACACCTGTTTTCCTGTTTTGTTGGTGTTAAATACCGTACTACCACTCACAATACAGCCCTTACCAACGGTGCTGGCAATAAGCAGCTTATCTTCTGGCTGGTGAATAAATGCACTAATAATGGTTTCATCGCTTGCCAGATCAATCATTAGTCGCAATGGCTCACCAACCGTATTTCCACGTGGAAGGCTATCTGCAAGTATGGTGTAAAACCGCCCTGTATCAGACAATATAGTTACGTAGTCAGTTGTTTTCGCTTGCAAAACATAAACAACCTCATCACCATCTTTCAACTTTGTATCCTGAACATCCGTTTGATGGCCTTTTAATGCCTTGATCCATTCACGCTGGGTGACAATCACCGTTATGGGTTCTTTTTCAACAAATGCTTCTGCGGTGAACTCTACAGGAACAATAGATTCATGCCTGACCTGCGTACGCCGTCTGCCAAGTGGTGTGTGCTTACCAAATCGCTTAGAAATATCCTTAAACTGCTGTTGAATCATTTCTGTAGCTTTACTCTGATCGGATAAAATCACCTCAAGCTCTGCTTTTTCCTGTAACAGCTCTGCTTGCTCGCGCTTGATTTCTATCTCTTCCAGCTTGCGAAGGGAGCGCAACCGTATGTTTAAAATGGCTTCTGCCTGCACATCACTAATGTGGAAGCGCTCCATCATCACCTGCTTAGGGTGGTCTTCGTAACGAATAATGGCAATCACTTCATCCAGATTTAGATACGCCACCAATAATCCATCCAAAATTTCCAGACGTTTATTAATATTGTTCAAGCGGAATTGGGCTTTGCGATGCAAAATAGTAAAGCGATGCGCCAGATATTGCTTCAAACACTCTTTCAAAGACAATACTTTAGGCACACCCTGATCGGTTAATACGTTCAAGTTAATATTGCAGCGTGTCTCTAAATCCGTGCTTTTAAACAAGGACTCCATCAGTAACACATCGTCCGTGGTGCGTGTTTTTGGCTCAAGCACAATACGAATATCTTCGGCGGATTCATCGCGTATATTGCCAAGCAGAGGAAGTTTTTTTGCTTTAAATAAGTCCGCTATTTTTTCTATTAAGCGAGACTTTGACACTTGATACGGGATCTCGGTAATAGTGATCTGATACATACCGCGCGCAAGTTCTTCACGTTGCCAGACTGACCTGATACGGATGCCCCCCTTTCCTTGTTCGTAAACCTTCGCCATTGTTTGGGGTGTTTCCGAAATCACGCCGCCTGTGGGGAAGTCCGGTGCCTGCACGTAACGCACTAAGTCAGCAATCGTGCAGTCAGGATGATCTATGATATGCAACAACGCATTCATTAATTCTTCAACGTTATGTGGCGGAATATTCGTTGCCATGCCAACGGCAATCCCTTCTGAGCCATTGGCAAGCAAGTTAGGGATACTGGCGGGTAAAATAACCGGTTCACTTTCTTCGCCGTCGTAGGTATCACGAAAATCAACGGTATCTTTGTCAATATCTTCCAGCAACGCCATGGCAAAATCAGTTAGTCGTGCTTCTGTGTAGCGCATGGCCGCAGCGTTATCTCCATCAACACTGCCAAAGTTTCCCTGCCCCTCCACTAAAGGGTAGCGCACGGCAAAAGACTGCGCTAGCCGAACCAGCGCATCATAAACAGCCGTATCGCCATGAGGGTGATATTTACCAATCACATCCCCCACCACGCGCGCACATTTCTTGAATCCTGCATCAGGCGAAAGCTTTAATTTCAGCATAGCGTACAGCAACCGACGATGCACAGGCTTTAACCCGTCACGCACATCCGGCAATGAACGCGATGTAATGGTAGACATGGCATAAGCGAGATAACGCTCTGATAAAGCATCCTTAAATGCAACATCCTGTATGTTCGCCTGTGTATCAGCCATAATGTTCCTGTATCTTTTGTTGCAAACGATAACGCGAATCCGGTAATTGGCGCTGCATATCGTAGCATAGTCGCTTGTCTATGAAATACGCATTTATTGTTAATGCGTCAAGCAATTCAGCGGGACTGGCTTGCTTGGCAGAACATAAGAAAAACGCGGGCAAACGAAATAAGCGCTCATGATACGGTGCGCCTGCTTCTTTACTGACTGCTCTGCCACTTTTGGGAGAAAGATATATTAAGTTTTCTGTCGTACTCGTTGCTGCACATTCCAATAAATCCAGCCCAAACCCGCATGATTGCAGCAATTGCTGCTCATAAAGCGCATAATGTTTAAGTGCTTCAACTGTAGCCTGATAACGCATAGCATGATACATATTAGCCATAGCGGCAAAAAGCTCTGGCACTGCGTCGCGTTCATACACAAACAAACTGCATAAATGGCAAGCACTGCAAGATGCCAAAAGCAACAACGGGTGGGCAAGCACATAAGCAGCGTAAGCTTCCACCATTTCAGCTTGAACGTGTCCCATTTGTTCACGAAGCCTTGCTTTCCACTCACATGCAATCACGTTACCTTGCTGGTATAATGGCCGTTGCTTACGTGTGGCACCATATCTGGCAATCGTGCGGATACGACCATGTTGCTGGGTGAGTAGATCCAACAGCGCATCATGTTCGTTCATTACTTTGGTGCTTAGAACAAATGCAGTATCCTGCCAGCTTTCTGCCACAGCGAGTCCGCTTTATGCTTCCAGCATATCAATCATCGAAGCGATATGATTTAATCCTTTTTGCCAAAAGTCCGGTGTAGAAATATCCAGATTAAAGGGTGCCAGCAATTCTTTATGACGCAAGCTTCCACCTGCACGCAGCATTGTTAGATATTTTTGCTCAAAGTCAGCCGTCTGTCCTGCTTTTTTATGGTCTTCATAAACGGAATATAGAGAGTTTACCAAGCAATCACCAAATGCATAAGCATATACATAAAAAGGCGTATGGAAAAAATGTGAAACATAGGTCCAGTAATAGCGGTAACTCTCATCAAGATGAATAGCATCACCAAAACTAGCTTGCTGCGTTTCCATCCATAAACGGCTTATGTCTTCCACCGCAACTTCACCCTTGGCGCGTGCAGCGTGTACCTCAGACTCGAAGTGATAAAACGCTATTTGCCGCACAACCGTATTGAGCATGTCTTCTACTTTGCCAGCAATTAACTGACGTCTTACGGTTTCATTATCTTCATGTTTAAGCAGATATTGAAACGTTAGCTGTTCACCAAACACGGAAGCAGTTTCTGCAAGTGTCAGCGGGGTATCCGCCATTAAGGCACCCTGCTCTGCCGCAAGCAACTGATGCACGCCGTGACCCAGTTCATGAGCCAACGTTATAATATCACGAATTTTCCCCTGATGATTAAGCAAAATATAGGGATGTGATGAAGGTGAGACAGGATGAGAAAATGCACCTGACGTTTTGCCTGCTTCCACTGGCACGTCAATCCAGTTATGGTCGAAAAATCTGGATGCTTCTTGTGCCATCACAGGCGAAAAGTCCTGATAAGCTTGCAACACAATGTCTTTGGATTGTTGCCAACTATAGCGCTTATCATCTGTCGTAGAAAGTGGCGCATTCCGATCCCAGTAATCCAGGCGTGTTTTTCCGAGCCAGCCAGCTTTCAAACGGTAATATCGCTCAGAAAGCTGCGTATAATTATCTTTTACCGTTTGCGCTAACGTATCAACAATATCGTCTTCAACTAAATTTGCAAGATTACGCGATGATACCGGACGCTTGAAACCGCGCCATTTATCGTCAATAGCATTATCTTTAATAAGAGTATTATAGATGAGTGCCGTATTATCCGTCACTTCTTTAAACGCATCCGACAAAGCAAACGCAGCCTGCTTACGTTTACCCTCTTGCGGATTAGACAAAAGATCCAGTGCTTGCGGCAGAGTCAGTGTTTCGCTATCTATCGCAATATTCATACGATTAAACATGTCCTCATATAGACGAATCCAGCTTGTATTGCTTGCTAGTGATTTATCAATCAATAACTGTTCTATCTCTTCATTGAGTTGATAATCTTTAAATGCACGTACATCACGCAACCATGGTGCATAATGCGCATCATACTTGACAAAAGCTTCAATGGCTTCGTCTGATAAGAGATTTATATCTAACGTGAAAAAAACCAGTTTAGATGACTCATCATTCAAATATTCCTGCAAATTCTGATAATGCGCGCCGATAACGTTGTCAGTTGTATTTGTTGCATAAAGCAAATCTGCGTAACCGCTTATTTTACTCAACCTATCTTGTAGCGCATCATATTCAGCAATAGCCTGAGACAAGTCTTTTACCGATATATTCGCAATGCGTCCTTTGTAAGTTTCTGTAAAGCGGTGGACATCTTCAGAAAGCGACTTTTTATCCTGCAATAGCGTCTCGGAATCTGGGGATGCATAAAGATCAGAAAGATTCCAGCGTGGGCAAACGTCAGACATAGAAAGAATTACTCTGGCTGCTTATCATCTGAGTTAATCAGATCGTCTATAATTGTAGTGTCCAGCTCTTCCTGAATTTTTGCAGCCGGAACTTCATAGAGTACTGTACTTTCAGGAGCCCGAGAGTTCTTTTTAACCGGCTGAATAGAATCTTGAACAGCAGAGCGCTCTTCTGGTTTTTCTATAGTGGAAGATATATCTGAAGAAATATCATCATCAACTGCCGCGTCGAGTGACACAGGTTTCTCAGTTTTCTGTAACTTCGGTTGCGGCTTGCCTTCAACCTTACCAAGTTCAACAGAATTAGAGCCAGCCTGCCCATCATTATTTATAGCGGCTTTGGATGTATCCGATTTAGGTATGGTAGCAGTAAGATCAAAATATTCTTTCAGTGCCAGCGCCACTAATTCATCTGCTTTCATCTCACCTATCATAAATGGTTCATCCGCAGTACGTTTAATAGAGAACTCTAACGGCATAACAGAGGTTTCATCCCATTCGGGTGAGATACGCTTCAATGATTTTACGATAACCTTCCCTACGGAGTCATCAAAGTAGCGTTGATTATGCAAGGCATCCACTACTTTTGACGCACCATTCATAACTAACTGTAACTTTACGAAAGGCAAAATCTCTCTCGGCTTCATCACGACTTTACCTTCAACATCAATGTCAAATTCGTTGCCATTAATTACAAGCTGTTCGAGTTTGTATGTACGCTGGTTAGTTGCGATATCCAGACTTGATTGCTGATTAAGCTCAACCGATACAGGCAATAATGATTCTGGCACAGTATCAGTGCGTAACGCTTCTATGTGAAGCATGGAAAGCTCTTGATCCTGTGACATGTCCATATCATAGGCAAATGCATCAAACGAATACGTCGAAGTTCCATCTTCAATAGTTGACTTGCCTAAATCAATCATCAGATCATAATCACCCAGAGCATTGTCAGAAAATGTGCCATCAATAAATGCATCTTCAGTCTTAATATGATAGGTCTTAGTAGTATCTTCAGACACAACTTCTACACGCGAGCCATCTTGTATAGTAACCCCATAATTCTGTTGACCCGTATTCCCAACAGACGTTTCGATCTCAACAGGTTTATCTGAAAGATAGCGAATAGTTTCACCGCTACGTAAATTATTTAATACGACAGGAGATGATAGCCGAATGGTCATATGCTTATATTCTTTATCATCAGGGATAATATGTGCTTTACTACTGTCAATTTCGTAGTGAACTTTGTCTGACTTAATTAAGATAGAAGGCTTCTTTAAGATGATCTTTTTCTCAAAAATTCCCCCTTCGGCTTCCAGCTTGTCATAGTCAAACTGGACATCCACCCCCTGACTCGCATAACGCTGCTTTAGCGTTTGTTTGAAAGCAGACACATCAGCTTCGATTTTCTTAGGATCAATGCCAGATTTATAGGCAAGCAAACTGGCGATAACCAGAATAACAATAAAAGCTGCGGCAAGGGATACTGCTGTTGCATTACTTTCCGGCTTCTGTAGAGGAATTGCGTCACTCTTATCATCGTTATTAGTTAAAGAAGTATCAGCCATATTATCCAACCATCATATTACGTGTTGCTGCGGGAAGCAGCACTTTTAAGCCATCCAGATCATCACTCATAATGATCTGGCATCCTAGTCTGGAAGTATGGGTCAGACCAAAGGCAAGGTCAAGCATATCTTCTTCATCTTCACTCGCTTCTTCAAGTTTTTGATAAAATGCTTCATCTACCACCACATGGCACGTGGAGCAGGCAAGCGACCCCTCACATGCTCCTTCCAACGGAATATGATTGTGATGTGCAATTTCTAAAACAGATGTACCGTTTGGGGCTTCAACGGTTTTTTCTGTTCCATCGGGGTATATAAATGTCATATGTGGCATAAAATCATTCTCTGGGTATCTTTATGTATTATGGTTTGTCATATCATGTATGCTTGTTCCGGCAAGCGCTTTTTTTACCGCCATGTCCATGCGGCGATTTGCAAACGGTTCAATGAGACGCTTCAGTGTGGTATGCGCTTCATCAATGGCATCGCGATTATTCTGGCTAATAGCCGCTTTCACATACTCTATCTGAGCCGAGATCGCTTTCTGTTCCTTTTCAGAAAGCAATACTCCATCCTGCTTAATAGCAGAGTAGGTTTCCTCTATCGTGCGGTGACTATCAACGGAAGCTTCCATGGTGAGACGCTGCGTGATGTCAGCCCTGCCATGTTCCATACTTTCCATAATCATGGTTTCAATCACATCAATGGGCAAGCCGTAAGAGGGTTTGACCGCCACTTTTTGCGCCACACCTGTCTGTGTTTCTTTGGCTTCAACAGTTAGCAACCCATCTGCATCAATGGTAAATGTTACCGCAATGCGTGCAATGCCAGCAGGCATAGGTGGGATGTCAGAAAGGACAAACTTTGCCAGTGACCGACAGTCATCAACCATCTCTCTCTCACCCTGCACCACGTGAATATCTAGCCCGGTTTGCCCATCTTTAAATGTTGTAAATTCCTGCGTTTCCTGTGCAGGAATAGGGGTATTTCGGTGAATCAGCTTCTCTACAATACCGCCCATTGTCTCTAAACCTAGTGACAGTGGATTGACATCCAGCAATAAATGCTCACTTCCCTGCGTGAGTGCCTGTGCCTGCAATGCCGCACCGTAAGCAACAACACGGTCAGGATCCAGATTATTGTAGATAGGGCAGTTAAAATAGCGTTGTACTGCTTCCTGAATCGCTTGCAAACGTGTGGAACCACCCACCATAATGACGCCCTGCAATTGCTCGGAGGTTACGTCAGCATCTTTCAGCGCCTGAGTGCATATAGCAAGTGTACTTTCAATAAAGGAGGTTATTATAGTAACCAAATCTTTGGCCGATAAGTTGTATTCTTTGCCATTTTCTGAAGTTAGTGAAACACGATCTTTTCCTGATAATTGCTCTTTTAGCTGTCTTGCTTCATGCAATGAGGGGATGTTCACATGCTGTTGAATCAGTAAATCTATATCATCACCGCCTAGCTGCGTGTCTCCACCAGTTGCCAGAACCTGAAATACTCCCTGATCCAGCCGTAAGATTGATATATCAAATGTACCGCCACCTAAATCATAAACAGCGTAAGTACCTTGCACTTCATTCTCTAATCCGTAAGCAAGAGCCGCTGCGGTTGGTTCATTGATAAGCCTCAATACTTCAACACCAGCAATGGACGCCGCCTGCTGGGTGGCATGGCGCGCCGCATCATCGAAGTAAGCTGGAACCGTGATAACCGCTTGGGTTATCTCCTGATTTAGTGCATCACTGGCAAATAATACTAAATAGCGCAATATATCCGCTGATATATCTATTGGTGTACGCTTTTTTCCATACACGTCAAATGTAGGCACGTCGTTATGTGAGGACACCAAATTATCCAAAAGATGCGGCGCAATCGTATGAACTTCACCAGAAGATCGTCCCATTAATCGTTTGATAGACTCGAAAACAATGCCTTCCAATGATAACTGCGCATCATGTCCAACGGCAACAGACTCTTTCTGATAGCGAACGATGGAGGGAATAACACTATTAGCCTGTTTATCTTCTATAGCTACGGTTTGGTCACCTTTGACGCAGGCAATCACGGAATTCGTGGTGCCTAAATCAATCCCTACAGCGATAGTGCGATCATGGGGATCAGGAGACTGGCCAGGTTCATGTATTTGCAGCAAACTCATAGGGCGGATACGCGGTGATGTGACAGTTGCTCGTTCATTCTGTTTAAATAGCGTAATCTAAGCAACGGTTCAACCGCTTGTTTCCAGTCTTTCGCGCGCATATACATCTTAGCTTGCTCTGTTGTACGGGCAATGTCTGCTAAGCATTGTTCTGTCAGTTTTTTTAATGTTTCAGAATTATGGCAAGATTCTAACGATTCCTGCCATTCCATGGATTCCATTAATAACGCAGCTGGTGTTTTTACAGATGACGCGTCAGCTAATATATCGTATCCATGTTTCGATGATAGGTAATATAAACGGGAAGCCGTATCTTTCAGCGTATGGTACGCTGTATTAATATCGGCAGAGTGCTGAAGATAAACGCTGCGCTGGTCTGGACTCGCCACTTTATCAGGATGGTATTTACGTTGCTGGGAAAAATATGCCTGATTTAGCACTTCAGGCTCTATGTCTACGGACTCTTCAATGTCTAAAATTGAAAAATAGTTATTTTCTACTGCTGGCATCATACAACCAGCACCATATGCCATTTACACGTGGAAAGACTCACCGCAACCACATTTGCCTTTTTCATTGGGATTACGAAATACAAAACCGCTTTTAAATTTTTCTTCCTCATAATCCATAATAGAGCCAATCAGAAACATCACTGCTTTTGGCTCGATCATTACACGCACGCCTTTATCTTCGACAATCTCGTCATACTTGCCAACCTCGTCTGCATACTCAATATCGTAAGAAAGCCCTGAACAGCCACGGGTACGGATATTCACACGGATACCTTCCGTCGGTTTATCACGTGTACCAATTAGTTGCTGTATTTTTTCAGCGGCATTGTCAGAAATAGACAAAACGTTTGGCATGTTTCTTTAACCGTTTGCCACAGCTTGCGCAGAAGTACTATCGCCTGTATCAACCAGAGTACGGCGATGTTCTTCCTCTTCTTCTTCTGTGAGCATATTATGCTTTAATTTATAGTCGCGTACAGCTGCTTTAATAGCATCTTCTGCCAGTACTGAGCAATGAATTTTCACAGGAGGAAGTGATAGATGCTTCGCAATTTCTGTATTTTTAAGCGACATCGCCTCGTCTACTGTTTTACCACGAACCCACTCAGTGACCAGCGAACTTGAAGCGATAGCGGAGCCACAACCAAACGTCTTGAATTTTGCATCTTGAATGATTCCATCACTGCCCACCTGAATCTGCAACTTCATCACATCACCACATGCAGGCGCACCAACCAGGCCAGTGCCTACATCGTCTTGCGACTTATCAAGCGAACCAACGTTACGTGGTTTGTTGTAATGATCCATTAATTCTTCACTATAAGCCATCTCTATTCTCCATAAATCATGTTGCTATTATTAATGTTCTGCCCATTTAATGGCGCTAATGTCAATGCCTTCCTGCGCCATCTCCCACAACGGGCTTAACTCACGCAAGTGATCAATACTGCCTGACACGATATGAATGGCAGCATCCACTTCGGCATCTGTTGTAAACCGACCTATTCCAAAACGAATAGACGTATGCGCCAACTCTTCACTAACGCCAAGTGCGCGAAGCACATAAGATGGCTCCAGTGATGCAGATGTACAGGCTGAACCAGAGGAAACCGCCAGATCCTTAATTGCCATAATCATAGACTCACCCTCAATATACGCAAAGCTTAAATTAATATTGCCAAGCCAACGCTTTTCGCGATGTCCGTTCAAATAAACATCAGGTACATTATCCAGTATAGCATGAGTAAAACGATCACTCAAACGCTTTACATGGTCTGCATTCAGCTGCATGTCTTCGCGCGCAATATCAGAAGCGACTCCAAGCCCTACCACCATTGGTGTTGGCAGCGTGCCTGAACGCATTCCACGCTCCTGACCACCACCGTTAATCAGTGCTTCCATACGCACACGAGGGCGGCGGCGAACATATAATGCACCGACTCCTTTGGGGGCATAAATCTTGTGTCCTGAAATACTCATCAAATCAATGTTCATCTCATTGACATCAAGTGGCACCTTGCCAAATGCCTGCGCAGCATCAGTATGGAAAAACACGCCATGTTTACGGCACACAGCACCTATCTCTTTTACAGGCTGTATCGTACCAATCTCATTATTGATAGCCATAACGGAAACAAGCAACGTTTGATCCGTGATAGCGTCTTCAAGTTGCTGCAGGTCAATCAGTCCATCTGTTCCTACAGGAAGATACGTAATATTGAACCCTTCCTTTTCCAGATGACGGCAAGAGTCAAGCACACATTTATGCTCAGTCACCACAGTGATTATATGATTTTTCTTGTCTTTGTAAAATCGTCCGACACCCTTGATGGCCATGTTATTTGATTCAGTAGCACCGGAAGTAAAGATGATTTCCTTCTCGGACGCCCCGATCAGTTGCGCCACTTGTGAGCGTGCTTTTTCAGTTGCTGCTTCTGATTCCCAACCAAAGGCATGGCTTCTGGAATGCGGATTACCAAACTTCGTGTTAAAATAAGGCATCATCGCTTCCAGCACACGCGGATCCACAGGGGTGGTGGATTGATAGTCCATATAAATAGGGTATTGCACGGCGTTATTATTTGAGGCTGCTGGCATAGTCATGAGGTCTTATAAAGTCTTTTCTACCCTTATTAACTAATACTTTTCCAACTGATTATCAAGTAGATATTCATGTAATCTTTTTCACATATCTTTGCCAAACAGCACCGAAATGCTCAATATCTGACTGTTTGGTTGCCCAGCCACCACTGATACGAATCACATCATCACCTGCCCCTTCCCCCAGCATTCCTGCAATCACATGAGACGCGGTGATACGGCCAGAAGAACAGGCAGAACCCGCACTAACCGCTATATGATTCAAGTCAAAATACATAAGCTGCTTTTGGGATTCCACATTAGGCATTTGTAAAGACACCGTATTTGGAAGGCGAGAGGTATGTTTACCCATCACAATTGCATGATGCGGAAAAGATAATTGGCACTTATTCTCTAGCTGATCCAACCATTGACGTAGCTTTTGCATATGTTCTGACTCCTTCATTGCCAATTCTGCGACGTTGGAAAATGCAACAATAGCCGCCAGATTCTCTGTGCCTGCACGCCTTCCTTCTTCCTGTTTTCCACCTTTAATAAGTGATGGAACCATGAGTGGCTGACGGATATAAAGCAATCCTGCCCCAGTTCCTGCTCCAATCTTATGAGCTGACAGAGTCAGTATATCTATGCCCAGCAACGTACAATCTACGGGTATCTTAGTAAATGCCTGCACCGCGTCGCAATGCATGATGCCACCATAGCGATGCACCATAGCAGCAATATCCTGTATTGGCTGTATGACACCTGTTTCATTATTAGCTAGCATTACAGACACTAATGTAGGCTTATCTGTTTGTTTAAGGATGCGCTCTAACGCGTCCATATCTAACACACCATCCCTATTTACAGGCATCCGTACAGCATCAGGCAGCGCTTCCAATACGGATGCATGTTCCGTGACTGCAACAGCTTTTGGCATATCAGGGAATGCGGTTAGTGCCATCATATTGGCTTCGCTACCACCTGAGGTAAACACCAGTTCCGCAGGCCAGCATGATAGCATCTCGGCTAAAGCACGGCGGCTCATCTCCAGCAACGCTTTTGCTGCCCTGCCCTCCTTATGGATGGAAGACGGGTTACACGGCAGCTGCGTCACTTCGCGCCACACATCATAGACATTGGGTCGCACAGGAGCCGTTGCATTATAATCAAGATAAATACGGTCAGACATAGAATATCAGCCTAAAGCAAGCACGTTCATCATGCAACAGCAACCCAGTATTCATGCGGTGCAACATCGAATTTTCTTGCTTTTCAGTATGAGAACATTAGAAGTTAGCGTAATACTATCAGTAAAATAATTGAACACTCCTGACAGGATACTCATCTTATGACCGGACATTATCTGGAACAGTGCTTGCGCCTTATTGAAGCAATCACCACTCACTTACCTGATACATCTGATGAGGCACCGTATTTATCTGACTTTACCCGTCATTTTTATGATGGTCTTCCATTAGCGGATCTGGAGCAAATCCCCGCCGCTATTGGTGCAGATATTGCGCAAATCGTTTACAGCAATCTTGCCAAGCGTAACACCGGCACGCCAGATATTCATATCAGCACCCCTGATTTTCTCTCAACTCATTATCACCGCCAGCGCATTGCCATCAGTGTGATTAATAATGACATGCCCTTTCTGGTAGATTCTCTTTCCATGGCTTTGAAGCGATTGGGCTTTACCATTTACCGTACCATCCATCCACAACTCTATGTTGATCGTGATAATGCTGGCATATTGACTGGTATGCGTCAGGAAGCAACAGAAGATAGTCTGACAGAGTCCTGCATTTACTTTGAATTGTCACCATTGCCTGAAAATATGAGTAAGGATGATCTTAGAGCACAATTAATAACGACATTACAGTTTGTGCAACATGCTGTGAAAGACTGGCGTGTCATGATGGCCAAAGCACGGGAAGTCAGTACACATATTGTTACCACAGATAGTATCTTACCTAAAGAAGACATTGAAGAAGCCTGTGATTTTTTCGATTGGCTGCTGTCAAAGAACTTTATCTTTCTTGGTTTCGTGGAATATGATTTTTACGACAAAGACGGCAATGAATGTTTCACGCCAGTTTTCGGGTCAGAATTAGGCGTATTTAAAGTAGACCATACGGATTTGTTGCAGCGTGGTTTGTCATGTCTGCCGCCAGAAGTGCGACATTTTGCCCTGCAACGCGATCCGGTGGAAATCACCAAATCTAACAGACATTCGCGGGTGCATCGTGATGTGCCAATGGATTATATTGGTATCAAACGCTATAATACAGATGGTAACGTGATAGGTGAAAGCCGCTTTCTTGGGCTATTCACTTCACCTGTCTATTATCAAAAAACACAGGAAATCCCCTATATCCGGCGCAAGGTTAGCAAAGTGATAGAAGATGCCGGTTTTGATAAAAGCGGCCATAGTGGAAAAGCATTACAAGCAGCATTGGAATTTTTCCCACGTGACGAATTGTTTCAAATTTCTGTAGAAGATCTACTTACTATCAGCTTAGGGATTGTCTCGCTTGAAGAGCGTCCGGATATTGGGGTGTTTTTCCGCCGTGATCGGTTTGAGCGGTTCATGAGTTGTTTTGTGTATATGCCACGCGATAAATATAATACCTTTGTTCGACAAGAAATAGGTAGAATATTAGAGCGACATTTGAAAGGCACTATATCTGTCTTTTATTCACAGATCACTGACTCCCCGCTAGCGCGCGTCAACTTCATTATCCAAACACAACCCGGCCATATTCCCAGCCCAGATCAGGCGGTGCTACAACAGGAATTACGGTTTGTGATTAACTTCTGGATTGATAGCCTGCGTGATGCGCTTCAGGACGAGTTGGGAGAAAAACGTGGCGAGCGTCTATATCGTCAATATATTAAAGCATTCCCGAAAAGTTATATCAATACGACACCTATTCCGGCTGCCATTGAAGATATTGAACTGTTAGAGCAGGTAACCAAGCAAAAACAAACACGCTTTTATCTGTTTAAATCAGTCAAAACCGAACGCTGGCATTTAAAAATGTATTCTTACTCGGTTAAGACGCCTTTGTCAGATATTTTGCCTATTTTCGAAAATACAGGGTTTAAAGTGCGTGATGTGGTGCATTATGAAATACATCCCGTCATTGAAGATCATAAAAATACGCTGCTAATCAGAGACTTTACGCTTATTCCTCAAAGCAAAACGACCATTCCTTTCACAGAGATGAAGTCACTTGTGGAGGATGTACTGGCACAGGTATGGGTTAGGCAGGCAGAAAACGACTCCTTAAATGCGTTGGCAATGACCGCTGGATTAAGCGCGCGGCAGATCACAATGATTCGCGCATATATGCGTTATGCCAAGCAGGCAAATTTGGGGTACTCAGACACGTACATTGCTCAAACCTTATGCAAACATGCATCCCTTACCCGATTGCTGGTGGAGTTGTTTGAGACACGGTTTAATCCCGCTACCGCGCAACAAAATAATGCGTCTGGTGGAAAACGATGCTACCAGCAATTGATTGATGGACTAACCAATGTAGATAATCTGGCGGAAGATAAAATCATTCGTTTCTTCGCTGATACGATGCAAGCGACCTTACGCACCAATTTTTATCAGCATACAACTGATAACACACGAAAAGACTACCTGTCGTTTAAACTGGATTCTGTAAATGTGCCAGGGCTTCCATTACCGCGACCATTTAGAGAAATATTTGTATATTCGATGACAACAGAAGGTATTCATTTGCGTGGTGGAGAGATTGCCCGTGGTGGATTAAGGTGGTCTGATCGGCTAGAAGATTTCCGTACCGAAGTGTTGGGGCTGATGAAAGCGCAGCTTGTGAAAAACACCGTGATTGTGCCAACAGGCTCCAAAGGCGGGTTTGTCGTTAAACATGCTGAGCCATTTGAAAACCGCGAAGCACGACAAGAAGCAGGTATTGCCAGTTACCGCCAGTTCTTGTCCGGTATGCTCGACATTACCGACAACCGGCGTGACGAGCAGATTATACGTCCTGAACATACCGTATGTTACGATAAAGAAGATCCCTATCTGGTCGTCGCTGCGGATAAGGGTACCGCAACATTTTCAGATATTGCGAATGCCTTGTCGCATGATTACAGATTCTGGCTGGATGATGCATTTGCCTCTGGCGGGTCAGTTGGCTACGATCATAAGAAAATGGGGATTACCGCAAGAGGCGCATGGGTATCCGTTCAGCAGCATTTCCTGGAAATGGGCAATACGATGAATACCCCCTTCACGGTTGCAGGTATTGGTGACATGTCTGGTGATGTGTTTGGGAATGGGATGCTACTTTCACGCAATATTCAGTTGGTTGCAGCCTTCAATCATTTACACATTTTCATTGACCCTACCCCCGATCCAGCTATTTCTTTTACTGAGCGCGAACGTCTGTTTACGCAGGCATCCGGAAGTTGGGATCAGTATAAAGCTGATCTGATTTCGCAAGGAGGTGGCGTATTTTCACGCACGCTGAAAACCATTGCACTAACTCCGCAAATGCAACAATTGCTGGGTACCGACATAACGGAAGCTGCACCATCAGAGATTATTCGGTTAATACTGAAAGCACCCGTTGATTTGCTATGGAATGGAGGTATCGGCACCTACGTCAAAGCCAGCTATGAAACAGACGATATAGTTGGTGATCCCGGCAATAATAATGTTCGCATTAACGGGAATGAGCTTCGTTGCAAGATAGTTGGTGAAGGAGGAAACCTAGGGCTAACGCAGCATGGACGTATAGAATATGCCAGACATGGTGGTCACATCAATACCGATGCGATTGACAATTCTGCGGGTGTTGACTGCTCCGATCATGAGGTGAACATTAAAATCGCACTCGGTAAAGCCGTTGAGCAACAGGATATGACGATGGAAGCACGCAACACGCTGCTGGCTTCCATGACTGATGAAGTAGCTGAACTGGTTTTGGAAGATAACCGTCAACAAAACAATGCGCTTAGTGTGGCAGAATGTCATGCCCCACAGATACTGGACTTGCACACGAACTTTATTCAAACGTTGGAGCGTGAAGGGATATTGGATCGTAAGGTAGAATTCTTACCTAATGACAAGCAGCTAACCGATTTAAAAGCAGCCAATTTAGGGCTGACACGTCCTGAAATCGCGGTCTTGCTGGCCTATAGCAAAATCTCTCTTTACAAAACACTTAGTCAGTCGCATATGGTGTCGTCAGATTTGTTTGAAGACACGTTGCTACAGTATTTTCCTTCGCAGTTGCAATCACAATGCAAAACGCATCTGCTCGCGCACCCGCTACGTAGTAATATTGTGGCGACTATTCTCACGAATGATATTATTAATCGTGCAGGCATTACGTATGTGCATAGCATTCAGCATGATACGGGTCATGAGGTGTGTAACATTGTACGCGCATATGTTGTAGTGTGTGAAATCTTTGATCTGTATCATCTATGGGATGGCATAGAAGCACTTAAAGATAGCATCACGGGTGAAACACATATGACGTTGATGGTAAACATCACACGCTTTTTGGAGCGTATGTCTTTGTGGTTTCTCAGTAACTGCCCACAACCGCTGGATATTGAAAAAACGCTTAAACAATATGGTGAACGAATTAAGCACTATACGGATACACATGAGAAGTTTCTCTCTGATTCCATGCGTGATGAACGCTTACATACGACACGTCACTGGATAGAACGTCATGTACCAGAATCCATAAGCAAGCATATTGCTAATCTGGAATCACTTATCTCTGCCTGTGATATTGCCATGATTGACCAGCATACCCCCCACTCTATGGAAGTGGTAGGCACACTCTATTATGAGCTGGGCGCACGCTTGCAGCTTGGGTGGCTACGTATGTTTGTCGCAACCTTCCCAGCTGAAACACGATGGGAGAAACTGGCGATTCACAACGCTATTAATGAGCTTTATGAGCAGCAACGTCGTTTGTCTGAAGCGGTCATCATCACATTATGCGATGATGATACATGTCATGCAACAATTGACCGATGGGTAGAAGCGAATCATAGCCATATTCAACGGTTTCAGCAGCTGGTTCGTGAAATTCGTTCCTCTGAGCAACATGATTTATCTATGCTTATTGTCGTGTTGCGTCAGTTATCTTCTATTAGAGCACTACCTGAAACCTAGCATGAATATAGATGTTAATGTTACAAACCTGACGCTGCGCTATGAAAGAAACTCTCTGCGTTGTGCCATTGGCAAAGGCGGTTACACCACAAATAAATGCGAAGGAGATGGCAAAACACCACTTGGAGTATTTCCTTTACGTGAATTATGGTACCGCCCTGACCGCGTGAATATACCAACACAATGTATGCTTAATACGCGGCCTATTTCACCGGAAACAGGCTGGTGTGATGACACAGGTAGCCCTTATTATAATCGGCAGGTTAACCTCCCCTTTCCTTCGTCACATGAAACACTTTGGCTTGAAGATCACCGCTATGACATCATTATCCCTCTGGGGTACAATGACGCGCCACCCGAAGCTGGAAAAGGCAGTGCTATTTTCTTCCATCTCGCAACTGAACACTATGCCGGAACAGAAGGATGTGTTGCTATCTCGCATGATGACATGATGACATTATTGCCAAACATATCAGCTAATAGCACTATACATATTCACGGTTAAACGGGTATTGTCATAAAACTTTCATACACATAAGTACACGCGAGTCATAGAATAAGAGCATATGGAATCTGCGACTTCAACCCCTCAAGATAAGAAAAAAGGTAAAGAACCATCCAGTGCTGGTGAACAGGTCTTTAACTGGGGTACCTATGCTGGAGTTAACTGGGGTATAAATACTGCCATCTCTGTTGCTGCAACAGAAATTGGATTCAACAGACCGGGTGAGTATAATTTTCTATATAACGGTCGGGAAGCACTTGTCAGCAAATTTCAGGAAGGTGGTGCAGCACTACTGAACATGGCTACTAGTGACGATCTTATATCGCTTAAAGACCGGTTTTTGGAGCAGGCTTCAACACTTACTGGCGACAATAATGAAGCATTTCAAAAGCTATTAGATGAAGGCCTAAATAAGCAGGCTCTCTATACACTTTACGCTGAACATGGTGGCTTTGAAGGCATGGCCGAGCAGTTAGGTGAAGGGTTTACGTCTGACTCGGTAAAAGACGTATGTGATTTAATGGTAAAAGAACAAGCCAATATTCAGAGCTATTCTGCATTAGCCACTATTATCTCTTTATGTGCCGGTGGTTTTGCTTTAGTCATTCCACTTATGAAGCTTGAAGAGAATAAGCTTTCCCTGGTCAAATGGGCAGATCAACATATTGTTGACCCGTTCAATAAAATCACAGGCAATGCTCCTGAAACTGAGCAGGAAAAGTTAGAGCAGCAAGAGCAACGTCAGGCAGGCTATACAAAAATTGAAAATGAGCCAAAACAGGGATTTGCTAGTGAATTTTTAAGTAGGGTGTTTACCCTTGTTCCCGTTTATGCATTGCATATGGCTTGGTCAAAACCAGAAAATCTTGTTAAGACCGCAGGTGGAATGATAACAGGTAATGAGTTTGTTAATCCTGATCCCGAAGTTGGATTTGGTGGTATTAATCATTATGCCGAGATAGCAGGAAACTGGACGGGCGAGAAAGTTTTTGGTTTAATCCCTGAGTCTGCCCATGATACACTTGGTAGTAGCTTTTTAGTGTCTGATAAATTTCGCGATGCATTTGGTGGTGAAGCATTGGAGAAGCAAACCAAACAATATATGGAATGGGTCTGCACAGATGCAGCATATACCACACTGGTAGCATCCGGGTCATTCGCCATGACTCGCGTATTGGGTGACATGTTTGATAAAAGTGATGATGCAGCTGAGAAAGAACAGGACAACAGTCCCAAGAACAATATTGTCTCTAAGCCATCAAACCGTGACGTACAGGAAGCGCAACATGATGGTGCACTAGCAAAAGAGGTGAATAAGGAACTTGTATCTGCATAAGGGCATGTTGGCCACTAATGTTGCGTTTAGCTCATATACCTAAAACCCCTCTCTCGTTCTTGTAAACACTCGTTTGCGCTAAGCTACTCTAGCGCGACCTATTAAATATGAAGTTATCTTACATAATACATAGCTGCGTTATCTAAGATACTTCTGAAGAATTGTAATTTAAGCGGTTGCGGGAGGCTTAGCACTGCCTCCGCCTGCTGTGCCCCCGCCGCCACTAGCTGGCTGCTGAGCTGCATTTGCTTCCGCTGGCTTGTCCGGTTCAGCCTTGCCTTGTGCAGCCCGTGGATCGTATGGTTCCTGTGTTGGTAGCGGAATCTTATCCATCAAGCGTTTTGTAAAAAATGGATCTTTATAGTAGAAAATCTTTTTACATTTGATCGGGTTAAATGATTCGATCAAGATAATCTGCTCATCACGCGGTAGGGTAATGACTTCCTGAGGCAATAATAATGCACGCTGCGTTTCAGACACGTGTTGAGTACGTGAAGCAGGGTTAAAGTCAACAAAGGTTGGTCGGTTACTGGATGTTTGTACCACGGTTTTATTACCAATCATCTGCGATATCATATTCGCAGTATCAATATTGTTGGCCGAGTAGGTAATACGATAATAAGAGTTGGCAAGAAACGAGTTCATGCCTGCTTCTTCATAAATTCCTTTAAGCTGCTGAGTATCCTGTACAATCAAGAAAAGTTTGACTTTAAATCCACGGAAGTAGGCAATACCAACCTTAAATTGTGGCATTTCCCCTAAAGAGGGAAACTCATCCATTAGGAATAATACACCATGCGTTTCATCTGGTGTTGGCATTGTGCGAGTTAAAAAGTCAGTGGATTGCTGATAGAAGATCTTAAGTAGTGGTTCCAAACGTTGAAGGTTATCTGGCGTCACCCCAACATAAATCGTCATTTTTTGTTTCTTAATTTGCTGAACGTCAAAATCACTGGATGCCGTCGCTGTATCAATCAATGGGTTTGCCCATAATTCCAAACCGGAGTTCAACGTTGAAATAACACCTGAGCGTTCTTTATCCGCCTTTTGTAGGAACGCGGCAATATTCATGTAAGATACTGGGTGAATTTTTCCACCTACCGTATCTAGTACAACGGCTAAGTTATACACCACATCGTCTGAACGCATGGTACGTACAATTTCGCCAAAAGAGGTCACTTTTTCAGGTACAGCACACAGATAAAGCATGACACCCAACATTAATGACCGTGCCTCATTTTGCCAGAATTCTTGCTCCGGCAGAATCAGGTTACAAATTTTCTGGCAATCATCTACCATTTGTCCCGGCTTTTCAGAAATCCAGTCTAGCGGGTTATAACAATGCGTAATCCCGTTTGGATCAGCCGGGTTCCATGTATAGCAGGCCTGGTTTAACACACTACTACGATAACCACTGGTCAGCTCATAGTTCTCCATCTTAATATCGTGGCAAACAACTGATTGATCCCAAAAGAGCAAATTGGGAATAACAAAACCCACACCCTTACCTGAACCCGTTGGAGCAAATAACAGAACGTGCTGAAAGTCATCCGCAATTAAATAATCTTTACGGTTAATGGAACCAAGCAGCATACCATTTTTTTGCCGCAGCTGAGCGCGGCGTATGTCAGTATCTGTTGCCCATTTGGCGTCACCATGGATACTTTCTTCTGCCTTAAAGGGGCGAAAATCAATGAGTGGCGCGCGCGCGATAAACAGGGTTATCAACCCCATAAAGCCTCCTACAGCAGGAGGGGCGATAATCACCGCAATGTTATAGGTTGACTGCCGATCCATATATGGCAATATCCAGTTGAACAAAAGGTTGTAGTAGTTAGCTAGGAGAAAATCAGGTTTTAGCAGTACTTTCCATTGCTCTACGCCATACAATAATACGTAACTTAACCCCATACCAAGATACACGGGTAATACGACAATTAATAAGATGACAATGGTGATAAGCAGGAAATTACTAAGCTTTCTGTTGGCTTCGCTACCTGACATAATGGTTATTCCTCGCGTTCTTTAAAGTAGACTTCCGAGACAAAACGCTTGCCTTTTTCTCCACGCTTCAACTGTACCACAACATCTACAATGGTTTCCACGTATTCTTTAATTTGCTCACGTGTGATACCTATGCCACACTGCATCACCATTAAAATAAGCTGCTCGAACGCCAATTTGGGAGAATCTGCATGAATCGTCGTAATAGATCCTGGGTGGCCAGTGTTGATAGCCCTTAGGTAAGAAAACGCTTCAGCACCACGTAATTCCCCAACCATAATGCGATCAGGGCGAAGACGTAGGCAAGCTTCAATCAAGTCCTGCATGGTAGCACGTGCGCGCCCTTGCCCACCTTTTGAAGCAAGTAAATGCACGCGGTTAGGTAAATGCCGCAGATCCAGCTCTCTGGCATCTTCACAAGTGATGACACGTTCGTCAGGAGAAAGCTCTTTAAGCACTGCATTAAGGAATGTTGTTTTACCTGTAGATGTTCCACCACTTACGATAATATTTTTCTTATACTGCACAGCTTTCGACAAGAAATGACGTATCGCCCCTTCATTAAGCAAACTACGTAACTCTTCGTCATGAATATTTGCTTCCTGCTGCACTGCGGTGCTTTGGAATGCACCAATGGCTTCATATTGTTCCAAGTCAAAATTAAGCACAGTTTGCTTACGTATGGACATGACTACGTTGCCAGATTCACATGCTGGTGGAAAAACAATTTGAATACGATAACCACCGGGCAGATTGGCAGAAAGTAGTGGCTGCTCTTCACTGATTGCCTGCTCAGTTGATTGAGCAACTAATCGACCCAGCGAGGTGAGATGATTTAGCGTGAAGTCTGGAAGCTCGTGCATTTCCATTTCACCAAAACGCTCAATCCATGCTTCACCCGGACGATTGACAGAGATTTCACTCACACCATCCATAGCAAAAAGCTCTTCCAGAGGTCGCAGAAACGTTTGTAGCGCTGTAATACTCATGGAATAAGACGTGCTCCGCCACTTAATTCCTTGGGGAACAACAGGTCACGACTGACGAACACTTTGATAGGAGTTCCCTGATCAATGGTTACGCGTGGCCGCATATCAAAAATGCGATCACTAATACGTGCACCAACAGAGCCAACACGCGCAGCCGCATCAACGCTTGCCTGAGTACTTGACGTACTGGTCGTAGTGAACGTACCGTCAGGGGCAACACTTTGAGTGGTTGCGCCATCTTCCCCGGAAATTTCTTCCGCCGCCAAAGCAACACCAACAGATAAGATACTACTAAGTGCAGCGGCAGAGAACATCTGTCCGTAGCGATTATCAATGTAACCTTCAATACCACTACGTCCCAATGTATCGACGCTCAGTGAATTAACCATCATATCTATTCCATCAGGTCGAATAACACGATTCCATACCACAAATATACGATCTTGTCCCTGAAACAGATTAGTGTTGTAGACACCAATTAGTCGGGATCCTTTAGGGATAAGCACATTTCTGGTGGCTTCAGCGTAAATATCACGACTTACAATAGCACGTACGCTACCGGGCAATCCCGAATCAATTGCGGTTTCCAATACAGCATGTATAAGCTTTCCCTGTGCGATAGTCGTGGATAAATCTTCTATCTTTCCAGCGGTCACTGTTACTGCCGGAGCTGCCTGCATTGCTGTATTGAAAAAAGCCATATTAGGGTCATTGCCCTGTTGTAATGACGATTGCTCTTCACGATTGGCGCTATCGTCTTTAAATGTATTACCCAGAATACCACCTTCATATGCGATCATTTGTGATCTTAGGCGCGACTGACGCAGTTCTTCTGCTGCATCGTCTTCAGGAAATAATTCTATAGAGGGTGGCGGTGGTGGCGCACCGCTTGAAAGATCATCATCCGGTAATAACATTGGCGGCGGTGGAGGATCAGACTGATCAATCCCCGGAGGTGGTTGAGCAATATTTCGTGAAGACACAGAACGCTTTTCGGTTGGAAGGCGGTCATTTTCATCATCATCATCATCACCTGATAGAATAGAATATATGATGAAAGCAAACCCTATAACGAGCGCCATAATCATAATGAACTTTCCAGGAGACGCACTAACAGCAGGTCTGCCTCGCGAGAGTCGTTCTTCTCCGGTGCTAGCTCCAGCAGGATTCAGAGAATCCATATCCTGCATTTCAGGAGGCGTCTGCCCTCCCCCTGGCGGCGGAGGTGGTGGCGGAGGTGGTGGCGGTGGTGGAGGCGGCGGTGGCGGTGGAGGAGCAGCCTGATTCATTTATTTACCTCCCAACATAGATTCGTTATAGACCTGCACGTCTCCGTCAGGGTAACGTATAATGAAACGTGGGGCAACAAGCGATACCTTTTCAAATCCATCACTTGTACGACGAGTTGTAACTGGCGTTTCTCTACCATCTACACTTATGGTAAATAATTTTGCTGGTTGTGGTAACTGAATATAAGTAGCTTTACCGTCATCAAACATACGCAAAGGTGCAAATTCATCATCACCAGTAAACGTATAATTGAAATTTAATGCAGGCAAAGCAGTTGGTTGCGGATTTTTAGGCGATACAGGAATAGCTTTCATCATATCATCTGCATATACAGGTGGCAAAGCATAGGCCGCACTTTTGGGTAAATGCTCGTCCGGATAATAGAACCTTACCATATAGATCAAATCCTCACGTACAGGAATATTGCCTCCACGTGTCGCACGAACATCAAATTGATAGGTACGCAAGTTTGTGATAACAGCCATATTTGTGTGAGCGCCAGCCACGAGGGAACGAATAAAGAGGCGGCGCCCTTCAGGAATGATCTGCCAAGCGGTTTTATTACCGATGGAAATTGTTTGAATCACCTCTTTCCCGCCAAACTCAATATGCGCCTGATAACCGTGATGCGTTAGAAGCGTGTAGACATCATTTTCATTATAAACGAGTGTTTTGATACGACTATCAGTAATAACAGGCTGCGCATTCGCTGGCAGGTTCATACACCATAGAGTTATGAATATAGCAAAAAGCGTGAATGTTTTATGTATCATCATTGGGCAACCTCTTCGTCCAGACGGTAACTTAGCACTTGGAATCCAAGAGGATTAATCAAGCGTTCAGCTCGTTGTAATTCGATCTCAAAAAAGTCATACTCAATAGTCGCAATTTTGGGATAACGTGTTTTAACTTTTTTGAATGTTTCTTCTACCATAAAGCGTACCTGTGCTACCTTTCTGTCAGGATCGTTTAGGTAAGTGATGGTCGGGTCAGTCAGAACCCGTGTACCTGACGCACCCAGCACAGCAGCGGGGCTTTTAGGGTTGTTGGGACTAATATCAGCGCGGTAACCAGTATAGACTTCAGGGCTACTCATTACCCG
The DNA here is from genome assembly GCA_963803575.1 of uncultured Alphaproteobacteria bacterium. GTDB lineage: Bacteria > Pseudomonadota > Alphaproteobacteria > Rickettsiales > UBA998 > CAWDMW01. Next base: position 1,429,073 of record CAWDMW010000002.1, on the reverse strand, counting down.
AGTAATATCCCAGTTACGGTTTCTGTCAGCCGGGTGGTAGGTTTCACGCGCTCGCACGTAAGCCCATAAAAAGTAATTATCCAGCGCTTCAGTGGCTTTAATGTCTGATCGTGTCATTGGGTTAACCACTTGCGTGATGCCCGAACGCTCTTCAATCTGAATGATGAATGGCTCTACTGTTTTAAGCGGGGTTAGCTTCTGCACTGTATAGGCAGCCACCAGAGTCACAACCATCATACCTAATGTTAAGATGGCCAGAAAATTGCGCTGCACCAGCACAAACTGATATTTATCCTGAAACCAGCTTTTAGACTGCATTTGCAAACGGATTTTGCGTTTGAATTTCTGCTTCTGTATGAAACTCATCCGCACGCCATGCTGGGCATAAGGATTATAGACCACAGACGGATCATTCAACATTTGATTCACCGCAGGTTTACTACGCGGATCACCACCAGAAGGCTCAACTATATTTGTATCGTTACTCATAATATTCTTACATAATATTTGCAATCACTGTAAAATGCAACGTATCCTTTACTCCATTTTTGCCAAATCTGCATATATTTCACCAAAATGTTTTATTTTAGGACTATCCTGACATACGACATCATGTCACCGAACCTCTTTATCATCCGTTAAGAGACCTCCTAAGAACCGACCACCCAGTAAATGAACATGGAAATGTGGCACAGATTGCGCGGCTTGTGTTCCATGATTGGTAATCAGGCGATATCCGGATGCGTCAATCTGCATCATGACAGCGACTTTTTGTACGACCGTAAAGAAGTGCGCAACACTATCTGCACCAGCATATTGGACAAAACCGTCAAATGAAACGTAAGGCGCCTTTGGGACAATCAGTATATGCACCGGAGCAGCCGGCGATACATCGTGAAATGCTAGTATGGCATCATCTTCATAGACTATGTTGCACGGAATTTCTTTGCGTATGATACGCGCAAATACGTTGTTATCATCGTAATTCATGAGTCAGCTTCCAGCATATCTATGCATGTATTGATGAACATGCTGGAACGTACATGCCATAAAGCTATGAATGGTTCAACACTTTATGGCCGTAAAACATCTTGCATAGCATACATTCCGTTTGACTGATGCCTGCACCATAATGCCGCTCGTATAGCACCGTCAGCATAAACCCGTCGATCTGATGACATATGTGACAGGCTGAGCCGTTCACCATTTTCGGCAAACAGCACTGTATGATCGCCAATCACGTCACCACCACGCAGCGCATGAAAACCGATGGTGCCTTCGGTGCGTTCACCTGTCATACCATGACGTCCATGCACAGCAACATCATCCAAAGATACATTCCGCCCCCTTGCAGCGGCCCGACCTAAAGCAAGAGCGGTACCGGAAGGTGCATCTTTTTTGTAGCGGTGGTGTGTTTCGCTGATCTCGATGTCAGCTTCAGCCATCACATGAGCAGCACGTTCAACCAGTTCCATCAATAAATTGACTCCGATTGAAAAATTTGCCGCTTTCACTACACGCATATGCCTGGACATCTCTAACATGTCCGCTTCCTGTTTCGTCGTAAATCCAGTTGTGCCGCAAATATAGATGCTATTTGCTTTTGCGCAAGCTGCAACAATATCCATGGAATAATCAGCGGAAGTGAAATCAATCACTGCATCACAATGCTGCACTAACATATCTGGTCTGTCTGTCAACATCACCTGTTGTAAGCCTTCACGCTGTAAATAGGTATGGACTGTTTCCAACCCTTCAGTGCGTGCGCTGGTGGCGGATAACGTACATTTTGGATGTTCTCGCACCGCTTCAATCAGCATGGCACCCATACGCCCGGCGCAACCAGCTATCCCAATATTCATCATATCGTTAATCCTTTAAATCTTCCCAAAACTCACGCATTTTATCAAAGAATCCATAGGATTCCGGACTGGTCGTCGAACCGGATGCTTTATCAAATTCCTGCAATAATTCTTTTTGTCTTTTGGATAACTTAACAGGTGTTTCAATGCGGGCATGGACAAACATATCTCCACGTGACTTTGAACGATATACTGTCATACCCTTTCCTTTAAGACGGAACTGGTGACCATTTTGTACGCCTTCAGGAATCGTTACCTTGAGACGTGTTCCCTCAATGGTTGGTACCTCTACACTACCGCCAAGTGCAGCAGTCGTGAATGTAATCGGTACCGTGCAATGAATATCTGCTCCCTCACGACGAAAGAAAGGGTGTGCTTTAATGCCAAGGAAAATGTATAAGTCTCCGGAAGCACCTCCACGATATCCTGCTTCTCCTTCACCAGAAAGACGAATGCGCGTACCTTCTTCAACACCTGCAGGAATGGTAACAGATAGCGTGCGATCCTTCCGTACCATACCTGATCCAGCGCATTTACGGCATGGATCAGCGATAACCTTACCCGATCCCTGACAATTGCTACATGTGCGTTCAATGGTAAAGAAGCCTTGCTGCACCCGCATGGTACCACGACCGTGACAGACGCTACAGGTTACTGGCTCAGACCCGTTGGCACCCCCAGTACCACCACATGCATCACAACTTACTGATGTAGTGATGGTAATGTCTTGCTTTTTGCCTTTAAATGCATCTTCAAGTGAGATTTGCATGTTATAGCGCAAATCATTGCCACGGCTGCGTGCTGAACCCCCTGTACTGCCAGAGCCTCCACGACGCGCTCCAGAGAACTCAGTGAAAAGATCTTCAAAAATATCCGAGAAACTACCGCCAAAGTCAAAGCCAGCCGCTCCGGCACCAGCACCGCCGCCCATACCACCTTCAAAGGCAGCATGTCCGTAGCGATCGTAAGCGGCTTTCTTCTCTGGGTCTTTTAATACTTCATAAGCTTCGCTAATTTCTTTAAATGTCTGCTCTGCTTTAGCATCACCGGGGTTTTTGTCAGGGTGATACTTCATGGCTAGTTTGCGATAGGCTTTTTTCAGTTCATCTGCACCAACAGACTTACTTACCCCTAACAACTCATAATAATCTTTTTTACTCATACCGCATTATCTCGCTTGCAAAGAAATAGAGCGACCGAAACGAGAATCCCCGTTTCGGTCGCCACAAAACCTAAATAGGTATATACCCTCTAGTCTTTTTTATCGCTATCGACTTCTTCAAAGTCAGCATCAAGCACTTCACCCTCATGGCTGTCAGAAGCAGTAACATCTGCATCTGATGCCGCTGCATCACCTGCCGATCCTTCCTTTTCCTGCTGCGCTTTGTAAACCGCCTCACCCACTTTCATCATTGCTTCTGTTAGTGACTGCGTTTTTGCTTCAATATCTGATATATCTTCGCTATCAAGCGATGATTTCAACTCTGAAATAGCAGATTCGATAGCATTTTTATCGCTACCATCAATCGCATCACCATGATCCGCTAGCGTTTTTTCCGCTTCATGCACCATGCTTTCGGCCTTGTTACGGGCTTCAATCACTTCACGACGCTTTTTGTCCTCATCAGCATATTTTTCTGCATCTTTCACCATATTGTCAATTTCACCATCAGATAATCCACCGGATGCTTGAATACGAATCTGCTGCTCTTTATTGGTTGCCTTATCTTTAGCGGACACATTCACAATACCGTTTGCATCAATATCAAATGTGACTTCAATCTGTGGCACACCACGTGGAGCTGGAGGAATACCGACCAAATCAAACTGCCCCAGCATTTTGTTATCTGCGGCCATTTCACGCTCACCCTGAAACACTCGGATGGTTACTGCCGTCTGAGTGTCATCTGCTGTTGAGAATACTTGTGACTTTTTAGTTGGTATCGTTGTATTACGTTCGATTAGGCGCGTAAATACACCACCTAGCGTCTCAATTCCCAGCGATAATGGGGTGACATCAAGCAGCAAAACGTCTTTTACGTCGCCTTGCAACACACCTGCCTGAATGGCAGCACCCATTGCCACCACTTCATCAGGATTCACACCTTTATGTGGCTCTTTACCGAAGAAGTCGCGTACAATTTCCGTTACTTTTGGCATACGTGTCATACCACCAACCATGATGACTTCATCAATATCTGATGGGCTTAGTCCGGCATCTTTCAATGCTTTTTTGCACGGTGTCAATGGTGCGATCAAGCAGATCACTGACAAGTGATTCCAGCTTCGAACGGCTCAATTTTACGTTTAAGTGTTTAGGGCCTGTCTGATCTGCGGTAATAAATGGCAGGTTCACATCTGTTTGCTGTGCGCTTGAAAGCTCAATCTTCGCCTTTTCCGCCGCTTCCTTAAGACGTTGCAGTGCCAGTGGATCTTTACGCAAATCAATGCTGTTTTCTTTTTTAAACTCATCCGCAAGGAAGTCAATAATGCGCACATCGAAATCTTCTCCACCAAGGAACGTATCCCCGTTTGTCGCTTTCACTTCAAACACACCGTCACCAATCTCAAGGACAGATACGTCAAACGTTCCACCACCTAGATCATAGACGGCAATGGTTTTGCCTTCATTCTTATCCAGCCCATACGCTAGCGCGGCAGCTGTAGGCTCATTGATAATCCGCAACACTTCCAGCCCGGCAATGCGGCCAGCATCTTTGGTTGCCTGACGTTGCGCATCATTAAAATACGCAGGTACGGTAATAACTGCTTTATCAACTGTTTCACCAAGATATGATTCTGCGGTTTCTTTCATTTTTTGTAGAATAAACGCACTTACCTGACTTGGACTGTATGTCTCGCCCGCTGCTTTCACCCATGCATCACCATTATCTGCTTTAACGATTTTGTACGGCACAAGGTCTATGTCCTTCTTAACCGCGTCATCACCAAAAGCACGACCAATCAGACGCTTAACAGCAAATAGCGTGTTTTCAGGATTAGTGACTGCCTGACGTTTAGCCGTCTGTCCAACCAGTCTTTCACCGTCATTTGTGAAAGCAACTATAGAAGGCGTAGTACGCGCACCTTCCATGTTTTCGACGACCTTCGCCGCTTTTCCTTCCATGATAGCAACACATGAGTTTGTTGTACCAAGATCAATTCCAATCACTTTACCCATTCTAATATTCTCCCAACTCTTTCTTTAAAATTATGTCTGTAAACGTAGATTATGTATATTACGATGCGGTAATTAAGTACCTTTATACGATATTTCAAGGGAACATGCGTATTTTTCTTACATTAAAGCGAATGAAATACGCAATGTTCCATAGTTACCTGATTATTTTTTCGCCTTAGCAATATAATCACGCAACATCGCTTCATCCAAAGCATGTGCGACTGGCTCATCATTGATAATGAGGAACGGCGTACCACGCACCTGCAACGTATCACCCAGTGCTTTGTTTTTCTTCAACGCTTCTTCATATACGGGCTTTGACAGTTCTTTCTCGATGGACGTACGGGAAATACCTATATCTTCCGCCAGATCATACGCTATTGCAGGCGTAATCGACTTTTTGGTTTCCATCATGGTTTTGTGGAAGTCATAATATTTTGCTGGCGCAAGTGTATTCACGGCCATAGCAATTTTGGCCAGCTTTTGTGATGTTTCGCCAAAAATCGGAAATTCTTTAAATACGATTCGCACATCATCCAATCCTTCATCATGAATCACGTTTAATGGCTTAAACATATACTTGCACGCTGAACAATTATAATCAAAGAACTCTACAATAGTTACAGCCGCATCTTTATCACCAACAGACCCATCCATAGGGCTGTGATAAATCTCTTTAGATTTGTCTTTAATGGCTGCTTTGGTTGCTTCAGCTGATTTGTCTTTAATCTGCTGCTGATAAGCATCCAGCGCGGTAATCACGACTTCGGGGTTATTCTTTAAATACTCCCCTATCAGTTTCCCTAATTCTTCTTTTTGCACAGGCTCAGCAACACTATTGCTTATGGCAAATGCCGAGATAACAAAAGACGCGGCCATAGCACGCAAGGTAGGTTTTATCATAGGGGATACTCCGTGTAATTAGTAATATTGGTAATTTAGATAAGGTATATCTATTGCAGATAACAGTGTTATTAGTCATAATTCTGAGCGTGTAATAACTAATCATTGTCCAATGTTTCAGCAAATAGCCGTAAATCAGCGACTCTTAAACCCGCAGGGCTACTCTTATCAACGTATTGCTCTGCTTTATCCAGTCGCCTAAGCAGTGTTTTTTTATCGCTACTTAATGCCGCCAACTCAGCCAGCGACAGTTCTGCCATTCCAACATTATTTTCGTAACCATAGACGCGCGCTAATAATCGCCATGTTTGATGATAGGTTGGATCTTTTTGTGATGCGTATAACAGTTCTCTTTTGGCTTCCTGAATATGTTTTGACTGCTGTGATGCAAGCAAAACCTTCGCATAATCACTACGCATGATGGGCTGATTCGGTGCCATCTCGGTTGCCTTACGATAAGCATCAATCGCTTGCTCAACCATACCAGCTTCAAATAACACATGCCCTTGCAGTTCATGCATATAGGGGTTTTGCGGAGATGATTGCATTAATGGTTTCAGTTCATATAGGGCATTTTGCACTTGTGAGACACGACTATACGCAATAGCACGGGCAATACGCGCTGCATCCGAGGTATCGTGACGTGGAAAGACGCGAAATACTTGCTGGGTATCCTGAAGAAATCCGATCAATTTACCTCGTACATGGTGATGACGCTTTTGCATGGACTTTGAAACATTCCCAAGGCCAGCTGAGCGACGCAGTGCATGACGCATGTGGGTAATACGCTCTTTGCTCAGCGGGTGGGTGCGTGCATAGACATCCTGATCTGGCGAAATTACTCGCTTTTCTTCGCGGCGCAATCGCTCAAACATTTGCAGCATACCATCAGCCGAAAGCCCTGCGCGTTGCAAATACGTCAGCGCCGCCTGATCTGCCGCACGTTCATGTTCACGTGTATATGCAAGCATATTGCGGTTTGCCACATGCGATCCGCCGCTCATAATGGCAGCCCCTGCCGCACCTCCTCCTGCTGCCACAACAGCAGCACCTACGAGATACGCAAGAATGGCACCGGCTTGCGTGCGGCGAGCATAATCCACCCCTCGCACCAGATGGCCACCCGTAATATGGCCGGTTTCATGCGCAATGACACCCAGCAGCATATCTGCGGTTTCCGCTTCAATAATGAGTCCGGTATGCAAAAACATATTGCTTCCACCAGCAACAAACGCATTAATGCGCTCATCCTGCACAATAAACATCCGTACCTGTGAAGTATCTAGTCCTGCTGCTTTAAAAATGGGATAGGCTATGTCACTCAAATAATCTTCCGTCTGCGCGTCCCGTATCAACCCTTTAGCCAAAACGCATGACATAAACAGCATGTAACACGCCATGCTTACCGCCAACTGCTGAAAAGCGCGGTACATTAGCCTATGCTTCTTATGGTCTGACATGTTCATTGTATTTTCTTCTATTATATTGCATAGTGCGCGATTAAACGAAACTCATTCACCTTTGTTGATATACGTTACTATATAAGATGATAATCTCATGATGAAAAGCGCATTACGTGGAAACATTAGACCCTTTGAAGTGATGGAAGCATTCCGTGAGGCTTCCATACTGGAAGCACAAGGTAAGCATATTGTGCATCTCTCACTTGGGCAACCGGGTAAAACCGTGCCTCAACCAGTGCTTGACCGAGTTACTTCACATATGCAACGCACGTCTCTTGGCTATACAGATGCATGCGGGCTTCCTGCCCTGCGGGAACGCATAAGCACCTATTATCAGGAAAGATACGACTTAGACATTCCTAAAGAACGCATCTTTATCACTGTTGGATCATCGGCGGCCTATCTTTTGTCATTGCTGGCTGCATTCGACACGGGAGCGACCATTGGTATTGCACACCCCTGCTACCCCGCCTACCCTAACATGATGAAAAGCCTTGGCATCAAACCACTGCGCGTAAAAGCAAATGAAGCCAATGGTTTTCAGCCAACCCCTGCCACGCTGAAAGAAGCAGGAGCGATGGATGGTCTGGTTATTGCCAGCCCTTCCAATCCTACCGGAAGCATCCTGTCACCAGAGGAACTTCATGCATTGTCTGAATATTGTCATGAGCAACAGATACAGCTTATCTCAGATGAAATTTATCATCAGGTTGTTTACGAAGACACACCTTACGATACAGCATTGCGATATAACGATCAGGTGATTATCCTGAATAGCTTTTCCAAATATTTTTTACTTCCCGGGTGGCGACTTGGCTGGGCAGTCATGCCCAAATATTTGACACGGTCTTTTGAGTCCTTAGCGCAAAGTTTCTTTATTTCTCCCTCCGCTATCGCCCAATATGCAGCACTGGAAGTGTTTGAGCATCAGGATATGTTACAAGACACAGTAACGGAATATGCACGCAACAGAGACTTATTGAAAACCACATTAGAGACACTAGGATTTAAGGGCTTAAATAAGGCGAAGGGGGCATTTTATCTTTATGCGAACGTCACGGACTTTCACTGCCATAGCCGTGACTTTTGCAAAAATATGTTACATGATGCATATGTTTGCGCTGTCCCCGGCACTGACTTTGATGAAATGCGGGGTAAGGATTACGTCCGCTTCTCTTTTTGTGGTAGCTATGATGATATAGCAGAAGCGTGCAAGCGTCTCACAGCATGGCTTGGAACAGGCGTTTCACAAAAATCATAGTATGTAAGTGTATTTCATGATACCTTTTAACCATGTTATTTGATTCTCTCTTTAGGCGCAAAAAATCTCAGCGCGTGGGCAATCCGGGCTGGCTGAAGCTTGCTGTCTTTATGTTGATTGGATACGCAATCTTTCAAAATTTTCAGGAGCGGCAGTTATTAAAGCAAAGCACTGACCCTGTACTAACTGTACGTAGTCCCTCCCCTCCCATTACTCCGTATGAACGTGCCGACCTTGGTACACTTCACCTTCCCATGAATATGCATATTGAGGGAGATATTCAGGGGCAGGGGGAACCTGCTCAATGTGGTCAGGATGCTAAAGTTGAATACCGGGTGACCTATCCCGCTAATGCTGCAGCAAATAACCCTAGAGAAGCAACGGAAATCATCCGAATTGGTAGTACCCGTCCAAAGATGCCATGGGTCACTGCACTGACTGGCATGAAACAAGGTGGCGTTCGGCAGATACGCTACGCAGCAAAAGATTATTATACGTCTGAACTGATGGAAGAAATGCAGTTAAAACCATCTGACATTATTGTGGTGAAAGCTGAGTTGCATGACCTTACCCCTACATCAGCTACAACATATATTCCTTTTCAGGCTACGCAGCGCCAGAAAGGTGAAGGCGCTTATATTTCATGTGGGCAACAGGCAGATATTCATGTGACGCTTTGGAGGCAGGATGGTACTGTTTTGTATGATACGCGAGCAGCAGGCAATGGTGATCCACTCCTGTTTAACATTGGTGAGTCACTTTATGCTTACGGGCTGGATCGGGGTGCCATCAATATGAAGCAGGGCGAAAAACGTACACTTATTGTTCCACCGGCCTATAGTATTCCAACAGAAGCAAACGACAACCCACTTAAAAATATTATCAAACCTAATCAAACACTGATAGCTGATCTGGAAGTCATCAATATTCGCTAATCTTTAGAGCACGGATACACTGTTATTTTTTGGCTTTACACGCTCACGACGCACAGCGTTCATACCCAGATGCAGCGTATACGCACCTGCAAGTAATGGAATAAGCAGATTTAGCAAGGGTATGGTTGCCCCTACGGCAAACAAGATACCGGGCATTAACAAGGTCATACGGCGGTTAGCTAACGTCTTTTGTTTAACCATCAAACGATCAGAAACCATCACCCAAAATTCGCGGGCTAATAAATAACCGTTCACACTATAGTAAAGCACTTGCCCAAAAAGCGGGATAAAATACAGAGGCAGTAATACCAGGTTAATTAAAACTGCCTGCAATACCATCCACAAGGTCTTCGGTAATTCCTGATACAGCGGTACCTCTGTTAATGTATGCTGATACTCTTCCATAGCAATACGTTTCAGAAACGTATCCAAAAACATGCTCGCGATCAGCGGAATCAATACAGGAAAAAGAAACCAGGCTAGCACCCCGGCACTTACACCGAGAATCCAGTCTAGCAACGTTTCCAGCCAACCCTCAGACAATACCGATGTGTAATATAGCACAGAACTAATTGCGGCTATCCATAAACCCAGTACCGTTGCGGTAACAAGCGCACAAATAATCATCGTTGTTACACCACCACGACGATTAACAGAGTCAATAGATTTTGTTATCAAGCTTATATCCATGCAGATAACTATAGCCAGCAGCAGCAGAAAATCAACCGCTCATATAGTGCTAATAAAGGCTTGCACTTGTATGATTATTTGAGTATAGGTTTTAGCTATTACACACATGGAATAGATTCCGGTGGGCATTGCGTCCGCACTTATTCCATGGAGGCTAAACCGGAACAACAAGGAGTTAACCATATGTCAGCCGTTCATTTTTCAATGAAAGATCTGGTCGAAGCAGGAGTGCATTTCGGCCATAAAACCAAACGCTGGAACCCAAAAATGGCACCGTTCATTTATGGTGTTCGCAACGATACACACATTATTGACCTGAATAAAACCGTGCCTTTGCTTTATAACGCATTGCAATCAGCATATGACGTTGCAAAGAATGGTGGAAAAATTTTGTTTGTCGGCACAAAACGTCAGGCAGGTGAAATTATTGCGGATTCCGCGAAACAATGTGGTCAGTATTATGTGAATCATCGCTGGCTTGGTGGCATGATGACAAATTGGCAAACCATTCAAAACTCTATCAAACGTCTTGATGATCTGGAAAATAAGCTGCAAGGCTCTTTTGAAAGTGGTCTGACCAAAAAAGAACTGCTCAACACTGAACGCCATTGCAACAAGCTGGAATTGTCACTTGGTGGTATTCGTGAGATGGGCAATGTGCCGGATATGTTATTTATTATTGACGTATTGTACGAAGACTTAGCCATTAAAGAAGCGGCAAAACTGAACATTCCTGTCGTTGCTGTTGTTGACACTAATGCCAGTATCGACGATGTAAGCTATCCTATCCCAGGAAATGATGATGCAACGAAAGCTATTCAGCTTTATTGCGACCTCATGTCTCAGGCTATTCGTCAGGGGCTACAGGATGGCGGGCTTGAACTGCCTGAACAAAAACAGGAAAAAGCGGCGCCAAAGGCGAAAGCGGCACCGAGTGAAGCTCAGGTAGATAGCAATGCTAAATCATCTAGCCGGAAAGAAGCTATGGCTGCTGCGGCTAAGTTAATGGGTAATAGTATTGACGGCGATAATGATCGCAGTAAAGCCGTATAATCAATCAAACTAAAAGAACATGGAGATCAGAAAATGAGTGTTATTTCTGCAAGCCAAATCAAAGAATTACGTGAAATGAGCGGTGCAGGCATGATGGACTGCAAAAAAGCTCTGACAGAAACAGAAGGAAATCTTGAGCAGGCTATTGACTGGCTGCGTACCAAAGGATTAGCTAAAGCGGCTAAAAAAGCAGGACGCACTGCAGCAGAAGGTCTGATTGCTATTGCGACTGAAGGAAGCAAAGCAGCGGTGATTGAGTTAAATTCTGAAACTGATTTTGTTGCACGCAACGAGCAGTTCCAGCAATTGGCACAGTCCATTGCAACAGCCGCACTGGGTACGAATGGCGATATTGAGGCAGTGAAATCTGCACCGCATAAAGGTGCAACCATTGAGAAAGAAATTTCTGAAGCGATTGCAACGATTGGGGAGAACATGAATCTGCGGCGTGCCAAAGTTGTGGAAGCATCAAACGGGTTTGTTAGTACCTATATTCACAATGCGGTTGTTCCGGGTCTTGGTAAGATTGGAGTGTTGCTTGCACTCAATACAGATAAGGACAATGATGAAATACGCAATCTGGGCAAGCAGATTGCTATGCATATTGCGGCTGCAAGGCCAGAAGCGCTAACACGCGAAGAAGTTGATTCCAGTACATTAGATCGTGAGCGTCAGGTATTTAAAGAACAGGCTATGGCATCGGGTAAACCTGAAAATATTGCTGAAAAAATGGTTGAAGGACGTATTAGAAAGTTCTACGAAGAAATTGTGTTGCCTGAACAAACATTCGTGATTGACGGTAAAGCAAAAGTTTCTGAAGTCATTGATTCTGTTGCAAAAGAACAGAATGCCAGTATTTCTATTGCAGATTATGCCCTACTTATTCTTGGTGAAGGTGTAGAAAAAGAAGAGTCTGATTTTGCTGCTGAAGTTGCAGCGGCAGCAAACGGATAATACACCCTGCATTTAAAGATAAACGTCCGGCAATGCTTCATAGCGTTGTCGGACATCTTTATGTTCATAAAACCTTCATACACAAACGCACCTAATTCGGTACTATAGTATGTATGACGGATACCCCCGCTCCCCCATCATCTATCACTCAAGATTCTTCCCCACGTGACGATATAGCTGCCAGCATCACCGATAAAGTGCTGGGATCGTTTAATTCAGATGGTTTAGAAAGCCTAATTGAGAATGGTGTGAAAATTATTCCCCACGCTGGTGGTGCCATCAGCGGAATGCTGGATAAAAACGATATTGTAAAGAACGGCTTGAAACAATCTGGTGCTGCCGATACATTGGATGCAACTGGAAATGCACTTAAAAATCATGCTAAACCATTACTTCAATTTATCCTCGATCCGTTAGTAAATGGCTATCAATGGGCGATTACGAAGTTATCAGATATTGGTGTGCCTGAGGGAATGCTAAAATTATTGCCCTATGCAGAGAGTACACTAGCATCTACTACTATAAAAGAAGAAGCAGAGGCTACCACTAAGCCCGAAAAGCCTCAACCTACTGCACCCGCTGAAACAAATACCATTGATCCTCCATTGGATACACCAAATGCAAGCAAACCAACCCTTGAGAAAGGGAGACAAAAATCATGAGTGGAATAGCTAAATTAACCAATAAAACTCATGTAAAGGCGGAAGTACAAAACACTGTAGATAAACTGCTTGCAGATATGGATACTAGCCTTCAAGAAATTTATGCTGGTATTCAGGGAATTGATAGCGCTGGCATTAACACAGCTAAAATATTTAATAACAAAGGCGCCACAGCCGTTGAGACTGCGGTGAACAACGCAGGAGGGCTTCCGCAAGGACAAACATATGAAGCGTTTGCTCGCGCACAGTTTGATGAACTGGTTGGTAGCGTAAGTGATGCAGTCACGACAGCTAGTGCTAATTCAGACCCGAAGCTGGATAAAGATGCTCGTGTATCTAATATTAAAGATCAGATTACTACGCTCTTACAACGAGATACGGGGTTTACGACAGCGCTTAAATTTGCACGTGACCTAGCAAAAGCAAAGGTAGATACCCCGCCTAAGATCGAAATATCCGATATTGTCGGAGATGGCACAAACCCGAATACCATTTTAGCTTTTGTAAAACAGCATGTTCCAGATGCGCCTGTCATTGAAAAAGAAGCACCCGCTCCTGAACCGAAAAAGCCGCAACAGCCAGAACAAAAAGTGACAGAAAAAACTGCCAAGCCCACGGTTGAAGCGCCTAAACCAGTGCAGAAAAACCAGCCTGCACCCTCTGCCAAAAAAACCGCACCTTCACAAACAGAGAAGGTCACAGCACCTGCTCAGACGAAAACAGAAAAGACTACGCCGGACAAGGAACCTGATACGGTTGCAACAGAGAAGAAACCTACGAAGACCTCTACTAAACCTACAGAACCATCGACTGAATCCGCTGAAGCAAAAAACACGGACAAACCCGCTGGCCAGCCATCCACTAAAACGGCTCCGTCACAGGAAAAGATGCCTGAGCCAGAAAACGAGCCTGCTAAACCAGATGCAGATAAAGCTCCTCCTGCTGAAACCAACAATACGGCAAAACGTGTTACAGATACGATTGCTAAACATGTGAAGAGTGTTGATACGGATGAGGAATATCAGGCACTGTACAGAGCTATTCATGGCGGAGATAATGGCAAACATGGAAGTGACAGTTTTCGTAAGCAGAAGGAAGAGAATGGTACAGGGTGGTTAACATCATTAGCTGACACTTTTGGACCTATGTGGAGTGGGCTTGCCGATATGTTGAAAGGTGCTTTGTCTTTTATTACTACTTTAGTCAGTACAGGAGATTTTGGTAAAGCGGCTCAGGCCTTCTCGGGTACTCAAACGGCCTCGGATACAGGTAAAAATATACCCGACACCGTTCATAAAATTCGTGGTATGGATTTTGAAGACATGAAGTATGATAATAAAGAACATGGCTTTAATTATAAGACGATGATCGCAGCGCACGAAGCTGGTGATAAAGAACTGTACGGCGAGATGTTTAAAATCTTTCAAAAAGATAAAGTAGACATTATGGCAACGGCTGAATTATCTTTGAAAAAGCAAGCTCAGGATAATGGCGTAAATGTTGAGGTTAACACGGATATAACGGAAGAATATGTTGCGTATACAAAGTCACGTAATGTTACTAAGGTTAGTGTGCCTGGTGAAATGCGTCAAACGTTGAAAGTGGAAAATGTAAGCCATTCCCCTACCGCACCTAGTGCTAACTTGCCCAATACGACACAGCAAGAACCACGTACTTCCCGTACATAATCATGCAATACATTATTGGTGGCACACATCGTAGCAGAAAGCTGCATACACTTTCCAGTGATAGCCAACAGGTAAGACCCACGTCAGCACGAACCCGCGAGGCTTTGTATAATTGGCTCACGCATCGCTACACACTAGCGGAGATGACCATGGCAGATATATGTTGCGGAAGTGGAGCAGTAGGTTTAGAAGCAGTATCGCGTGGTCTCAAACACGTTACGTTCGTTGATAAATCACCTGATGTCATTGCTATCGCTCAACGCAACGCTACCTTACTTAATGAAGAATCCTGTTGTTCGTTTATGCAAGCTGATATTGCTCAACTGCCTAATGTATCAGCGCCCTATGATATTATCTTTGCAGACCCCCCCTATCATCTGGACGGCATTGCCGCTTTAGGAGTTGAATTACAACATAAGGGCTGGTGTTACGATCAAACCATTCTGATTACGGAAGAGCAAAAAGGCACAACACCGCACAACATGCCTAACATGCGTTTGCTGGAAGAACGTAGCTATGGGCGAAATCTTTTACGATTTTATATGCCTAATACATAAGTTTTTGTGGTGTGGCGCTTGTCGAAAATTCACTATCACTTGCGACCATAGGTAACGCTCTTACATGCGTACTATTTGCCATAGAGGTGGTTGAAACCGCTAAAGGAGGAAGGACATCACTGGGTAGAAAATCATTAGTGCCATATTGATGTTCACCCTGAACTGAAATCAAATTCGTATGCAAATGCGGCTGTGGCTCGCTGTAACAAACACTATCCATCATGAGCTGATAGCAAAAGGTTGGTAGTGGCAATAAATGTGTTTGCACGTCTGGCTGTTCTTCCGGTTGCATATAGACATAGCCAGACACTCGCTCACGAAGATTATCATAGCTTGTACGTGCCATTTGGTTTGTTCGAGAAGCGTTCTGATCCAGCGCAACGCATCCTGGCACTTGCAAAAGGCATAGACCAATCCAGCCCCACCGTACTATGTTTCGCATATATCCTCTTACCTGTAATGGTTACACCAAGGTAAAGCAAGATACGTGCCAGCTCTTAAGATTCATCTGGAATAAAGCACGAAACTATTGTTCCTTCTTCAGGCGTAGATTCCAGCGTCACATGCCCACCGTGCAACTCAACAAAGTTTTTCACCATAGATAATCCAAGCCCCGTCCCCGAGGTTTTGGCTGCCAGTTTTCCGCGGTAAAACTTACCAAATACGTTCTCCTGTTCTGATTCAGCGATCCCAATGCCATTGTCAGAAACAAACAACAACACACCTCCCTTTTCGCGCTTCGCCCCAAGAATGATATGACCACCTTTGCGTGAATATTTGACAGCGTTGTTGAGTAAGTGAAACAGAATTTGTCGGATACGAATTTCATCTGCGTAAATCATGCCTATTTGCTCATCACATTCAACATAGCCAGTTAAATAGCATTCCTGCAACCGATCACCCAGAAGCGCCAGCATAGCGCGCAACATCTGATTAATCGGGAACGATGACATAGTGAGTTCCATATAACCCGCCTCTACCGTTGAGAGATCCAAAATATCATCAATGAGATGTGTTAAATGTTTGGAGGATTGGTAAATGCCTTCCACATATTCCTGCTGCCCATCGTTTAATTGCCCCAGGTAATTATCGCGTAACATCTCTGCGAAACCGCTAATAGACATAAGCGGGGAACGCAATTCATATGACATATTGGTCAGGAAGTCTGTTTTCAGTCGGTCACTGGCTTCCAGTGCTTCGTTACGTTCGCGCAACGAGCGTTCCAGCAATGTAGTAGCCGTTACATCAATATAGATGATTAAAACGCCACCATCGGGAAGTGGCACAATGTTACAGTCCAGCATAGCGCCGTCATTGCGTTCAATGCGCGCAGAAGAATGTTGCCTGACCTGCGTGCGTGCAATAAATGCTTTCTTTGTCTCTGTCCATTGCTGATCCTGATACAAGCGTCGCATTTTCTCCAGTAAGCTTGCTATATGAATGCCCTCCGGTGCGTCAGCATCATCTAACTCCCATAAGGACAAAAACATAGGATTCTTTAACTGTAGCTTACCGTTTTCAGCAAACACAACTACACCTTCATTCAGGTTATCTAATGTTTCGCGTTGTACCGCAATCAACGTATTATAAGATTGTTCCAGCTCAAAACGACTACTTACATCTTCATAGATGAACAATAACCCACCAGATGAATGGGGGATAGCAACGTTTCTCAATACACGGCCATCAGGAAGATAGAACAAATCCTCATAGGGTTCAGTAACATCATTAAATAATTTTAAACGCTGTTCCTTAAATGCAGGGAAATTAATTTGCTCTGGTAATTTCCTCAGCACGCGTAAACGCTCTAATATTTCAGCAAAGGTTGGATGGGTGTCCAGCCATTCAGCGTCCAGCCCCCAAATATGGGTAAAGGCCTTATTGTAGAAAGTAATTCTTGTGTCAGGATTATAGATACTCATCGCACTGGAAGATGTACCTAACAAATCCTCAAGCGTTGTTAAGCTATTTTCGCTACTTATTTCCGCTTCCGATAATCTGGAAATATCATGAGCATACCCTACCGTAACATCTTCTTCCTTTACATATATCTCAACGACTTCATACAGCCTTATTTCGTCATGAACCATCAAACGCTGACGTGTGCTACACGGTATTTTTTCATTGCGCGATTCTTGTGCAAGCGCAATGGCTTCACTGAATAATTCCGGCATTCCTCCTGCATCACCCGGAGCTGCATCTTCTGCCATCATTTCCATATATGTGACGTTGCAATATTTTATCGAGAAGTCAGAAGCACGTATCCACGTGGGATACGGTAAATAATTAATGAGGTGTGAACACCAATACATCTGGTCTTTCAATAATGCATTTTCCTTACCCGCCATTTGCATCTTGCGATAGGCTTTTGACACGGGACGCAACATCAGCATGTGCTTATCCACGTCTTTCCATTTCAAAGGACACAACACACATTCCATCACATGTTGCTGCTTAAAACGAACAATCAGTGAATCATGCGATGAAGATGCAGAATACTCGCCAATAAATGTTCTAAAGGCAGCACTATCATCTTCTTGCATATAGGTTGCCAGCGATCCTATGCCCTGCAACTTTGATGACTTCTCAATATATGGTTTCAACCCTTGCATATATAAAATACGCCTGTCACCAGGGTCAAACACAACCATCGCCCATTGACAATAACGCGCTGGCTCATTCCACAATAACTGCAATCTATGTTGCTTATGCCGGTAACTCAGCAATACATAGAGCGCGGAGGCCATGACTACTATAGCAGAGATAATCAGTATAAGAATCAACTGAAGCGGCATGACGGTGTAGTTAGCAAGTGGGGGTTAAATAAAACGGGGTTAGTATCGGTAAGATTCTGTTTTGTAGGGGCCTTCCACAGCTACGTTAATGTAATCTGCCTGCTCTTTTGATAACGTGCTTAAATGCACACCTAGCTTATCCAGATGCAGGCGTGCCACTTTCTCGTCTAAGTGCCGTGGCAATACATAAACCTTGTTTTCATATGATCCCGCATTATGCCACAACTCAATTTGTGCCAGCACCTGATTGGTAAATGATGCACTCATAACAAAGCTTGGATGCCCGGTAGCACAACCCAGATTCACCAATCGTCCTTTTGCCAGCAATATAATACGCTTCCCATCCGGGAAAGTGATTTCATCCACTTGTGGTTTGATCTCATTCCATTCATGGTTATGCAATGAGGCTACCTGTATTTCATTATCAAAATGCCCAATATTGCACACAATCGCCCGGTCTTTCATGGCATTCATGTGGTCAATGGTAATAACATCTTTATTGCCTGTTGTTGTCACGAAAATATCCGCTTGTGGTGCTGCCTGTTCCATCGTCACAATTTCATAACCTTCCATAGCCGCCTGCAATGCACATATAGGATCAATTTCTGTCACCAACACGCGAGACCCCTGCCCTTTCAGCGCATCAGCACACCCCTTACCCACATCACCATAACCAGCCACTACCGCAATTTTACCAGCGAGCATCACATCGGTTGCACGCTTCAAACCATCCGGCAAGCTTTCACGGCATCCATATAAATTATCAAATTTTGACTTCGTTACAGAGTCATTCACATTAATCGCGGGTACCTTAAGTGTGCCGTTGCGGTGCATCTCGTATAGGCGCAACACACCCGTTGTGGTTTCTTCTGACACACCACGTATGTCCTTCATTAAGTGACTATATTCTTCATGCATCATACGGGTAAGATCACCACCATCATCTAAAATCATGTTTGGCACCCAATCCGGCACACTATCAATGGTCTGTCGTATGCACCATTCATATTCTTCTTCTGTCTCGCCTTTCCATGCAAATACAGGCACACCTGTTGCAGCAATCGCTGCCGCCGCATGGTCTTGCGTGGAGAAAATATTGCAGGAACTCCAGCGCACTTCTGCGCCAAGTTCTGTCAATGTTTCAATTAACACAGCAGTTTGAATGGTCATATGCAAACACCCAACAATGCGCGCACCCTTAAGTGGGGCTTTGCCAGCATATTCTTCTCGCAACGCCATCAACCCTGGCATTTCTGATTCGGCCAAAGAAATTTCTTTTCTTCCCCATGATGCAAGAGAAATATCGGCCACTTTGTAATCATGGTCTGTGAGAGCGGGAGCGTGGGATGTTGTCATAGAAATAGATAAACCTTTAAAAAAGATAATGATGATGCGTAGCATGACCATAGAATTTGTTAATTGCAATCAATTCTGTGTGTTTGCCATGCAAATTAGGTACGTTTTGCGGCGGCGCGTCGCAATCGGTCATTGATGGCACAGCCAATGCCTGTCTCTGGTATTGGCATCACTGCGATAGCGTTCACATCATCCATAGCGTCAAGTTGCCGCAGGTAATCATAGAGATGATACGCTGCCTCATTCACATCACCGCTCAGGCTTAAATTACGCTGATGCCGGCAATTCATGTGATGTATGCCAAACGCAAGTAACGCTTCCCCTTCCCCAACCTCTGACGCGTTCAGCCGTACAGATGCATCGGGCGCATAATGGGAATCTAACATGCCCGGAGAAATCATGGCTGCTTCACGTTTGGAGTAACTATCTTTTAAAGGAACGATGTTTGCAATATCCGTTTGCGTAATACTACCTGCTCTTAAAATAACTGGCATATCCTGCGTACAATCCACCACGGTTGACTCAAGCCCGATGGTTGCCTGACCACCGTCAAGTATAGCAGCCAGATTACCCGGGTTTTGATGAAATTCTCGCCATACATGCTGCGCTGTTGTCGGGCTGATTTTACCTGAACGATTCGCGCTAGGTGCAGCTATACCGTGGCCAAATACCTCAAGTAATGACTGTGCTACCGTATTGGAAGGTATACGCAACGCAACCGTGTTTCCGGTACCCAGAAGATGAGATGACAGTTTATTGTCTGGGCGGGATGCTACCACCAATGTTAGTGGGGCTGGCCAAAAATGATTTGCCAGCCTCATAGCATATTCAGACAATACCCCGTAGCGTAGCGCTACATCCAGCGAAGGCACATGCACAATTAATGGATTATGCGAAGGACGATTCTTTGTCGCGTAAATAGATGCCACCGCATCATCACACTCAGCGTCTGCCCCCAGCCCATACACTGTTTCAGTTGGAAACGCAACCAGACTGCCTGCTTTCAACAAGTCACACGCTTGATGCAGGGTATGTTCGTTAACAGGATGTGGGAAGGGTAAGGACATATCTTATATTTGTCTGGATATTGCGTCTGAGAACAGCAATGGTCTTAACAGAAAATAAAGGCATTTCCTGTAAGTAACGCTGAGGTATAACGCTATGTATTTTCTGCTTGTCACCATGTCAACAAATAGATAGTGTCCAATACCTATGTAACAGATAACATCACGGATAAGGAACACAGGATTATGGCGCATCGCCCAAAAATTGCTCTCATTGGCTCAGGTATGATAGGTGGAACGCTTGCACATCTGGCAGCACAGAAAGAACTGGGGGACGTTATTCTATTCGATATAGCGGAAGATATGCCGCAGGGAAAAGCGCTGGATATCAGCCAGTCTACATCTGTAGATGGTTCGGACTGCGCGTATTAGCGGTACTAATGATTATAGCGGTATTGCTGGTGCAGATGTGTGCATTGTCACTGCTGGGGTGCCACGTAAGCCCGGTATGAGCCGTGATGATTTAATTGAGATCAACACAAAAGTCATCACGATCCGTTGCCCACGGTATCAAAGAACATGCGCCTAATGCATTCGTCATTGTCATCACCAACCCGCTGGATGCCATGGTGTGGGTAATGCAGCAGCAAACCGGATTTGCGTCAGAGAAAGTCTGCGGTATGGCTGGCGTACTGGATTCGTCCCGCTTCACGTTCTTTCTGGCGGAAGCGCTTAATGTATCTATTAAAGACATCTCCACGTTTGTGCTTGGTGGTCATGGCGACACGATGGTGCCAGTCGTGAATTATTCAACGGTTGCAGGTATCCCTTTACCGGAAATCGTGAAAATGGGTTGGATCACTCAAAATGCACTTGATGAGATTGTACAGCGCACTCGTAGCGGTGGTGGTGAAATTGTCGAGTTACTGAAAACAGGGTCAGCTTATTATGCGCCTGCGGCTTCCGCTATTGCTATGGCAGAAGCTTACCTGAAAGATAAGCGTCGAATCCTGCCATGTGCCGCACACCTCACAGGTGAATATGGCGTAGATAATCTATATGTCGGTGTGCCCGCAGTGATTGGTAAGGACGGTGTTGAGAAAATTGTTGAAATTATCTATGGACGACACAACCAAAGGTCAGTTCGATAAATCAGTTGCCGCTGTGCGTGAACTCGTTGAATCTATTGACCTGAACAAAATTGCAGCATAAGAACATACACATTATTATACTTTAGGAGTTATCCAAGTGAACATACATGAATATCAGGCAAAAATTATTTTGCGTAAATATGGCGTACCTGTACCTAACGGTAAAGTTGCCTACACACCCGAAGAAGCAGAAAAAGCAGCACAGGAGCTAAGTGGTAACATTAAAGTGGTAAAAGCACAAATTCATGCTGGTGGACGCGGTAAAGCTGGTGGCGTCAAGATTGCTAAAACAACTGATGAAGTCAAACAATATGCTAAAGATATGTTGGGCATGACATTGGTAACGCACCAAACCGGTGCAGAAGGTCATGTCGTGAAGCGTATTTACGTTGAAGAAGGCAGCGATATTGCTAAAGAACTTTATTTAAGTGTTGTCGTTGACCGTGATACAAGCCGCATCACGTTTATGGCATCTACCGAAGGTGGTGTTGATATTGAAGAAGTTGCAGCTGAAACACCTGAAAAAATCGTGATGGTTGATGTTGATCCTGCAGCGGATATTCAAACGATTTCATGCCCGTAAACTGGCATTTGCACTTGGACTTCATAAAGATAGCAAAAACAATTTCTAAATTTGTCCGCGCTTTATAGAGGCATTTACTGATACAGATGCCTCACAAGTTAGAGATTAACCCATTGGTATGACTGGTGACAACAAGTTGGTTGCGCTTGGATGCCAAATTTAATTTTGATGAAAATGCATTATATCGTCAAACAGATGTGGCGGAAATGCGTGATCCTGATGAAGAAGATCCACTAGAGCATAAAGCAGCACAATTCGGCTGGCTTATGTGAAAATGGACGGCAACATTGGTTGCATGGTGAATGGTGCCGGCTTGGCAATGGCCACTATGGATATTATTAAACTTAACGGTAGCGAGCCTGCAAACTTCCTTGATGTTGGTGGTGGCGCCAACAAAGAAAAAGTAACGCAAGCATTTAAACTGATTTTGTCAGACCCTAATGTGGAAGGAATCTTAGTCAATATCTTTGGTGGCATTATGCGTTGCGATACGATTGCTGAAGGCGTGATTGCGGCTGCAAAAGAAGTATCACTTTCTGTTCCATTAGTTGTGCGTTTGGAAGGAACTAATGTTGAACTAGGTAAGAAAATGCTGGCTTCATCCGGGCTGGATATTATTCCGGCGGATAATCTTGATGATGCAGCCAACAAAATTGTGTCCGCCGTTCAAACCAAACAAGCCGCGTAAAGGAACCTCAAATTATGTCTATTTTAGTCAATAAAGAAACCAAAGTTATCTGTCAGGGATTTACTGGTCGTGAAGGCACGTACCACTCTGAGCAAGCTGTGGCCTATGGCACCAAAATGGTTGGTGGTGTGACTCCTAATAAAGGGGGGATGCAACATCTTGATCTGCCTGTCTTTAATACGGTAGAAGAAGCGCGCCATAAAACCGGAGCGAATGCCAGTGTGATTTATGTTCCGCCTCCCTTTGCTGCTGATGCCATTTTGGAAGCGATTGATGCCAAAATTGAATTGGTTGTGTGTATCACGGAAGGTATTCCGGTGCTGGATATGGTGAAAGTTAAACGCGCATTATCTGCCTAGCTAATACTCGTCTGATTGGTCCCAACTGCCCGGGCGTGATTACACCGGATGAATGTAAAATCGGTATTATGCCGGGTCATATTCACCGAAAAGGAAATATCGGGATTGTGTCTCGCTCAGGCACGCTAACCTATGAAGCCGTGGCACAAACAACTGCGGAAGGGTTTGGCCAGTCATCTTGTGTTGGTATTGGTGGTGATCCGGTAAATGGTACAAACTTCATTGACGTGATTGACATGTTTTTACATGACGATGAAACACAGGCCATTGTTATGATTGGTGAAATTGGTGGTCGTGCTGAAGAAGAAGCAGCAGAATTTATTAAGAATCACAAAAATCAAAAAACCTATTGTGGGCTTTATCGCTGGCCGTACGGCACCTCCCGGTCGTCGTATGGGTCATGCAGGTGCTATTGTTTCCGGTGGTAAAGGTGGTGCAGATGATAAAGTGGAAGCAATGAAATCAGCCGATATACGTGTTTCCAGTTCGCCAGCGCAAATTGGTATAACCATGAAAGAATTATTGGCTGCTTAAGGTATAATTCTTACCCAACGCTTGCTAAACGTAAAAGGCTGGATTATGTTCACTGCGGTGAAGGTGTCCGGCCTTTTTCTCATTTAATCCTTTATTTGGCAATCTCATTATATGTGCGGTATCATTGGCTACCTTGGCAAACAGCCTGCTACTCCCCTGCTTCTTAGTGGGCTACAACGTTTGGAATATCGCGGCTATGATTCTGCGGGCGTTGCGGTGATTGATGAGGCAAACACGTTGCAGGTACGCAAAGAGAAAGGCAAAGTCTCTGCATTACGTGAATACATCAATAATCATCCGCTTCAGGGACATATAGGTATTGCCCATACACGTTGGGCTACCCATGGCCAGCCAGAAACACGCAATGCACACCCTCATAGCACTGGAAATATCGCTATTGTTCATAATGGTATCATTGAGAATCATGCAAAACTTAAAGTAGAGCTGCAACAGGCAGGTGCTACATTTACCAGTGATACAGATAGCGAAGTCATCAGCCAATGGTTGCATCACGCCGTAACGCAGCGTTCGTTACCATTTAGACAAGCATTCTCTGAACTATTGAATGTTTTAGAAGGCGCATATGCTATTTGCGCTATCACCAGCGAAACACCCAACACTCTCTATGCTGCAAGACACGGATCGCCATTAGTTGTAGGCATCGCAGACAATGAGTGCTGGATTGGGTCTGACACACTCGCTTTGCAAGGATGTGCGACTAAAGGCATATTCTTACATGAAGGTGATTACGTTATTGTGAGTAACTCGCATATCGAACTGTTCAATCGTCAACATCAGCCTGCCACACCAAACATTGTTCCCTTTCTGATGGAAACACAAGCGCAGGATAAAGCAGGCTACGCACATTTCATGTTAAAAGAAATTTATGAGCAGCCTGACATAGTGCGAAAAACCATGCAGCATTATTATGATAATGCAACTCAGACATTTAATTTTGATGACGTACATATTGCACTGGATGCTATTCCAGCATTCACCATTATTGCATGTGGCACGTCATATTATGCGGCGCAAATTGTTAGTTACTGGTTAGAACAATATGCAGCTATTCCTGTGTGTATTGACGTTGCTTCAGAATTTCGGTATCGTAAACCTGTGTTGCCTTCAAATGGTGTGACAATGTGTATTTCTCAATCTGGAGAAACGGCTGACACTCTTGCGGCATTGCGTTATGCCAAACAGGCGGGCCAACATACCATCGCCCTAGTAAATGTCCGATCTAGTACAATGGCGCGTGAAGCAGATAGTGTTATACTGACACTTGCTGGTGCAGAAATTGGCGTGGCATCCAGCAAAGCATTTACCGCACAACTTACAACACTTGCGTGCTTAACACTGGCCATTGCTAAATCACGTCAAACCATCAATAGCGAACAGTTAGATATCCTGCTTCATGGCTTAAGTGACGTTGCTGACAAAATTGAATTCGTACTGGAAGATGTTAACTCTTATGATACACTAGCTTTGGCATTAATGTATGCGCGGGATATGTTATTTATTGGACGTGGAACAAGCTATCCTTTGGCTAATGAAGGGGCGCTGAAAATGAAAGAAATATCCTATATTCACGCTGAAGGTTACGCGGCAGGCGAGTTAAAGCATGGGCCTATCGCACTAGTAGATGATGGCGTACCCATCATCGTGATTGCACCTAATGACGAGTTGTTTGAGAAGTCAGCATCGAATCTGGAAGAAACTGCTGCGCGAAAAGGCAATATCGTACTTATTAGCTCAGCAAAGAAAATTGAAGAATTTAAAGGCAACATGACGCATCATGTGGCATTACCTGAATGCCACCCTTTTCATGCCCCTATTTTGTATGCCGTGCCTTTGCAATTGCTTGCTTATTATGTGGCACTTCATAAAGGTGCCGACATCGACCAGCCTAGAAATTTAGCAAAGTCCGTTACTGTAGAGTAGCCTGCTATAGGCAGCGTCGCGTATTACATCATCGTCATATAATTGTAATTTCATCATTTTATTTAATCGCTATTATATAAGCATGTCATCATATAACATTAATACCATTAAAACCGGTAAGGGTCTTGCCGGTTCCAGTATCGCTGTCATTTTTGCTCCTGAAGATGCGCCTGCGGGATCACTAATGACGCTAACCGATTTTTTAAATTCCGAAGAACCTGTCCGAGCCGTACCAGGATATTATGGCCCTAATAAAGAGCATGTACTGCGTGTTAGTGGTTTGGATAATGATAACCATTTGCTTGAATTGCTTACACAACGTTGGCCAGAATGGAAAAGCGCACATGACAACACTAGTGTTACCGTATCACCTGACATCCATTTCAGCCCGGTAAGTGATCCCGATTATTATCATAACCTTTCACCTATTGAGTCTTTTGTGAAAGAACATGCCAGCACACTTGCCGGCTTAAGCTACGTAATTGGTAATTTGGGGCTACTCTACTCTGCTGTTGCCAGTCCGCAAACCGAGATGGCAGAAGAAACCCAACGTGACTGGTTCAAAGCCAGTGCGTCTGTTGCTTATAGCACAGCTGCGGGTATATTATTGGCTACTTCTGGTAAAGCAGACAAATCACGCAATGTATATGATATTGTGAACGATACCTATTCCAAGGCTCAGGCAGGAGATTCTTTTGACATTGAGCAGCCAGAGCAAAACATTGCTCAGCGTGCCATTGAATTTGTACGCACTCACCCGTGGGAAATTAATTCTGCCATTAATGCAACAGGTATGGCGTCTTATCTGGTATCAGCAACACGACGTTTATCACCAGACACACCCGAAGTAAAATATGAGATTCTATCTGTTTTAGGCGGACTTACCGCAATGGCTATTACAGCATCGCCTTCTATTACTGATAAAAAAGATTCCAATGTACTTATTCAGGAACGGTCGGGGGATCAAAGTGTCTTAAACACGGTAGAAACGATGCAAGATCTCGAGCCAGAGCCGAATGATTTTATAAACACGGTGAAATCATTAAAGCAATGGATACAAAACAATCAATTGAAAGTAGCTGCAGGTATTTCTGCAACCTCTAATGTTGGTTTTGCTGTAGCTGCTCTAAAACAAACTCCGTATGATGCAGGGTTGCTGGCATCTTCTGGGGCTTACCTGGCGGGGAATGTGTTGCAAACATTCGCTGACAAAGTGCGTCACCCTGCTTTTGATGATGTTGTAACAGCAGCCGCCAGCATCATGCATTGTGATCCGGCTTTAGATGAGGAAAATCCAAAACAGGTGCAGGAACGGATCAATAATTTCGCAGAAGTGTTGAGTGACGAATATGATATTGTTCATGATGAACAGCGAATAGCCAAAGGTATTGAAAAACGACTAACACGGTTTCAGGATAAGCATTGCACTCCACATTCCGGTTTTACGGACGAGGAAAAAAGCAGCATCTTAAAAGATAGTCCTTTTCTTGCAAACAGCTACGTGGATCAGGTGGTGGGGAATCAGGATGGCAGCTCTAGCGCTACACTTATACGGTAGCGAGATATAGATGCTTGAAACGCTGGATTTTACAATATTTTTCGGTATAGTGTCCACAGAGCATAATCATCAGGGATCGCCACTATGAGCAATAAAGATACAGTCATTGAACAATTGAACATATTGTTAAAGAATGAATTGACGGCTATCAACCAATATTTTCTGCATTCACGTATGTTGAAACATCAGGGGTACCTCACCTTCGCTGAGCATGAGTATCAGGAATCTATTGATGAAATGAAACATGCAGACAGTATAATGGAACGTATCTTTATGCTGGATGGTTTACCTAACCTGCAAGATTTGGGACGCCTACGTATTGGTGAGAATCCTATAGAGATTATTGAATGTGACTACGAATTGGAAAAACAGGTCTTTGCTGATCTGATGGTAGCACATACAATATGTAGTCAGGAAAATGACCCTACAAGCATTAATCTCATTGAAGATATTTTGGCTGGGGAAGAAAAGCATATGGAAGAATTGAAAGCAAAACGCCGCCATATTGCTGCTATGGGTGAACAGAATTTCTTGCAATCGCTAGTGTAGTAAATTACGGTCATTTCCTAGTTTTTCTTCATTACGTTTTATATGATTATTGTCCATACAAAACGTAGCAACCAAATATATTATAGCAAGGAGAGCCAACCATGAAACATATTATTTTAACTTTATTTATAGGAATTTTTATGGCGACGAACGCACAGTCTGCAGACAAAGAAAACACGTTATATCTTACCACAAAAGATGGGCAGATAGTTATTGAGCTACTACCTCAGAAAGCTCCAAAGCACGTAGCACGCATTAAAGAATTAACGCGGGAAGGCTTTTACGACGATGTTGTATTTCACCGTGTCATTGATGGATTCATGGCACAAACAGGTGATCCAACCGGCACAGGTATGGGCGGCTCTGACAAAAAGGATCTGAAAGCAGAATTTAATGATGTACCGCACAAGCGTGGTGTCGTTTCTATGGCGCGCGCGGCGAATGTGAATTCTGCAAACAGCCAATTCTTTATCGTACTGGAAGATTCCAACTTCCTGGATCGTCAATATACGGCATTTGGCAGAGTTATTTCTGGCATGGAGCATGTGGATAGTATCAAAAAAGGTGACCAGCAACGCAATGGTGAAGTGAGCAATCCAGATAATATTATAACTATGCAAGTAGCTGCTGACGTAAAAGCCGATACCAAGCAACGCGCAGCACAATAGTTCAGATAACTGGCAGGTACAATGAAAACAGCATTATTTGATTTCGATTTACCTGCCAGCTCTATTGCTCATCAACCTGCATCTCGCCGTGAAGATGCCAGACTGCTTCACGTGACTCATGACGCATTCTCCGATCATCATATTTACGATATAGGTACGTTACTTACGTCAAACGACGTATTAGTGTTTAATAATACCCGCGTTATACCAGCTCGCTTGTATGGAATGCGGGATCAGGTATCTATTGAGATATTGCTACATAAGCAGTTAAGCGTGCCACTCACTTGGCGTGCTTTTGCAAAACCTGCTAAACGTCTGAAATGCGGCCATATCATACATTTTTCTGATGGTTTGAGCGCAACCGTTAAGGAAAAGCATCCTCAGGGTGATGTGACTCTTACGTTTCAGTGCAGTTCAGATGAAGTCTTCTGGACACTCCTTAACCAACTTGGTCATATGCCACTTCCTCCCTATATCAGCAGAGATGAAGGGCAGGAAGCAGCAGACGTTCAACGTTACCAAACGGTATATGCTAAACATAAAGGTTCTGTTGCAGCCCCTACCGCTGGCTTGCATTTTACTCACGATTTACTAAAACAGTTACGTGAGAAAGGTGTTGAACAACATTACGTTACGCTGCATGTAGGTGGTGGAACATTCCTTCCGGTTAAAACAGACGATACACGCGACCATGTCATGCATAGTGAATATGGGGTGCTGAGCGAAGATACCGCAAATGCGTTAAATGCAGCCAAAGCAAAAGGCAAAAACATTGTGGCTGTCGGAACCACCTCTATGCGAACGTTGGAATCTGCAACAGACGCAGACGGTATTATCCACCCATTTGAACAGGAAACAGATATCTTTATTACACCCGGTTATCAGTTTCGCTGCGTTGATCGGCTACTGACCAATTTTCATTTGCCTCGTTCCAGCTTATTTATGCTGGTAAGCGCTTTTTCAGGCCTTACACGTATGAAAGTGGCGTACCAACACGCTATTGATTCTGGCTATCGCTTTTATTCTTACGGCGATGCTTGCTTGCTTGAGTGCGTTCAGGAAGCAGGTTGAGCCAGTGTACCACTTAGCTTATGTGTGACCTCATAGCGATGACTGCCACCAAGCACCGTTTGCTCTGCTACGGAATGACGTGTATCAATAAACACAGGGGCACATGCATTGACAGACATAGCCACAATATTTCCCTCACGTTTAACTGTTACCACCAGCAAGCACTGCACATGCTCAGGATTCATCTCTAAAGACTCTATACCAGCTCGCAAATCTGCTTCTTCAACAATGTCGTTAGTTAACTCAACAGGCAGCGTAATGAATGATAGCTGATCGTCATCCAGTGATTGAAGCAAACGAAATTGAGGAAACTTCTTCACTGGAAAAGGCAGTAAGCAAAAATGTTGCTTATCAGACATGCCAAGCATTCCCTTGGCAAAATTAATCACGTGATCGTACTGCAAGGTCACTTTTCCAAAGCGCGTATCAATTGCTTTATGCTGTAGGCTAGCGGATGTCGCGCGCTTGGCTTGTGGTTTTGTAAGTAATTGTTGCATATGAGGCATTCCCCTTGAGATAAATATATGGCTAATGATGCCGTGTATGTTGGTCTAAGATTAAGTATAAAAGGATAACTTTTCGATATTGTTAATAAATCATCTATCTAATGCTGTCTCCTGAAACACGTTATTGATACATATCATTGTTTCAGAAGACCTTTTCGTCAAATGGTAGGCTAACTGGTACAAGAAACGTGATTGGAGTGTTTCCTGAACAGATATTGTCTCCTGCTCCTTGCTAACGATGGCAGTATTTTCATACAGCAAAAGATGCTCGTCTAATGTTGACTCCAGTGTCAGTAATGTTTGGTACTGCGACTCTATGATGTCAGAAGCATAATCACCCAATGTCTGTTTCTTGGCCAACACCATCAGACATGGAGCAAAACGATGTCGGTCATCCATCATTTGCAGTAAGTGAGCAACCAAGCCTGATATGTGTGCCATATGATACACTTCAACATGAGGTGACCTGACCAAACGCTCAGCGTGTAATCGTAGCAACCAGTCACCGTCCGTATGCTGCTGCCACAGGCGGTTACATTGTTCAGCGAATACCTGCATTAGCAGTTTTATACGTTCGCGTATCACTGGTAACACCAATGTGCGGATATTAACTAATCCACCAACCACACCATTTAAATGACTACTGGAACCAGAATCTTGCAACCTGATTTCCTGACGTAACCAATGCAGGCTTTCTTCTACGCTAGCTGTCAGCTCTATACCTTGCAGAGTAAAGCAACGTATCACCTGATTGGATGGATCACGTATGACAACTAATTGCACATTATCCAGCAACACCTCTAACCATGCTTGCTGTTGCTCACACAATGCATCTATTGGATAATGTAGTAAGGCAGCATGTCGTAGCTTAAGATGTATCAGCTCCAAGGCTTCCAGTGCTTCTTTTACTTCTTCGCACTGTGCATCAATCTTGCTATTAATAGCTTGCGCAAACGCATCTGCTGTATCAGCTACGTGATTTAAGCCAGCTATTGCAATGTCCATAGCATCAAATATATCAGAAGAATGTTGCGCCGTTGCTAACTGCCCAGTCAGGTGATGAAAGCATTGCTCAGGCGTTATATGGTTCAGCCAATAATGATGCATGGCTTCCATTTGTTCCACCATCACTTCAAGCTCGGCAAGCTCTGATTGCTGGGTGTAGCGTGCGTGAGACATACGAATTGCAAGAGCATCTTTGAGTTGAGACATAGGTAATGTTGTTGCAACAGGAGGCCATGGGGTCAGCGCGTCAATGGTTTGGTGACCTTTCATATATTGTCTACCTATAAAAGCAGTGTCTTCTGTAGAAATATCCAGATCGTCTAATAGCTGATTGACTGCGCTCGCCAGATTCATACGTACTCTAAATGGACTGATTAAGTGATAACGGTGAAGACCCCTCGCCCGCTTGCTGACCCGATTGTGTATAATATCCCTGCCGGGCATGTTGGTTAGCCACTTCGGTGATTGCCTCTACAACACGGCGATTTGCTTCTCTGGCTAACGTGAGACGCCGGAAATTTTCTTGCATAATCGTGCTGAAAACCTGAGCTAATTCTTGCATATCTTCACGTTCTTCCTGTGTCAGATCTTCCAAAACGTCTGGGTGACTGGCGATTAATTGCTGCTGTTTCTCCAAAGCTTCGACCATGGCTTTTTTCTCATGCTGTAACTCTGCAAGCCCTTCTGTGTCCATAGCATCCAGTAAGTCTACTTCCTGTGCCAGAATCTGGGCAAGTCTTGATACAAGCAAGGTTAATATCTCCACATCCAGCATGGTATCGGAGGTAGTGTCTGTGTTATCAGTGATAATATGAATATCAGTTGTCATAGTAATCTCCTTAAAGTAGTAGGCTATTTGGCAATATCTTGCATTTTCGTCATTTCACGCATCACATGGTCAGCAATCCCTACTCCACCTGATTGTGCAATTATCTTGCCATATTCATCAAGCAGCATGGATTGGTACATATCTTCTGCTGCACCATCCTG
This sequence comes from uncultured Alphaproteobacteria bacterium, assembly GCA_963803575.1. GTDB lineage: Bacteria > Pseudomonadota > Alphaproteobacteria > Rickettsiales > UBA998 > CAWDMW01. The sequence continues at coordinate 1,397,106 of CAWDMW010000002.1, read as the reverse complement.
CCCCATAGGGTTTACCTTTACCCCTGCAAACATATGTTCCAGCATTTGTGATACGAACATGGCCTCAAAATCCTTTGCGGCTTCACGTATTTGTTGCATACGCTTAGGATTATCGCTTTTCGCCAGATGCTTTAAGGTTCCCATTTTCTGTGCCATCGTAGCACTTTTATCAGGGGGTTGAATGCTCATGCTATCCATAAGTTGGACTCTCCAGTTCTTTAACGGGTTTCAATCTCTGCCTGCATTGCGCCAGCAGCTTTAATATTTTGCAGGATAGTAATTAAGTCTCTGGGACCTACACCGAGTGCATTTAACCCGGAAACCAGATCACGCAACGTTGCTCCTTCTTCCAGTAATGCCATTTTATTGCCGCTACCCTCATCAACAGTAATGTCTGTACGTGGCACAACCACTGTTTCAGCATTGTCTGGTGCAAATGCTCCGGGCTGCACAACCTGTGGGCGCTCTTCTACTTTCACAATCAGATTACCTTGCGCCACGGCTACCGTGTCAATGCGGACATTCTCGCCCATAACAATAGTTCCAGATGCCTCATCAATAACAATTCGTGCTATCTGATCTGTTTCCACGTCCAGTTGCTCCACATCAGCCAGCAACCCAGCCACATCACCTTCGTAAGATGCAGGTATTTTCACCTTTACCGTTCCAGGATCTTGCGTGCGTGCAGTGCCGGGGCCTATACGTGCATTAATCGTGCGGGCAATATTGCTGGCTGTCGATAGGTCGGGATTACGCAGTGCCAGCTTCAAGCTATTCATATCATTGAGCTTGAAAGGGTTTTCTCTTTCCACAATACCGCCATTTGCAATATATCCGTTTGTAGGAACTCCTTTGGTAATCGTCGTTCCTGTATCCCCACCTGCACTAAATCCGGCAATCGCTAAGGGGCCTTGAGCAACACTATAGACGTTACCATCCGCGCCATACAGCGGTGTGGCTAACAATACCCCACCAAGCAAACTTCTGGCATCTCCCATGGCACTAACGGACACATCCACGCGGCTACCTGCTCGCGCAAAACCTGGCAACGTGGCGGTGACTGTCACGGCTGCAACGTTTCGGGTGTTCAGGTTAGCACCTCGGGTATTCACTCCCTGACGTTCCAGAAATGCAATCAGGCTTTGTTCCGTAAAAGCGTTATTTTGCAACCGGTCGCCTGTACCATTCAGACCAACCACTAATCCATAGCCCATCAGAATATTGTCACGAATGCCTTCCATTGCCACAATATCCTTAATGCGGGCTGCATAGCTTTCAGAAAAAGCAGAAAAGCCCAGCATTATGGTCAGGAACAGTAAAGCGATACGTGTTGTCATAGTCATCATTATACCCTGTTATGCGATTTTCATGCCAAATCGGCTTCAATCTCTATACAGTAATCACCAATCTCTAATTTTTTCTTACTAGGTATAGGGATCAATATAGCGTATAGTGATAAAATCATGATTAAAGTAGACCGACTCATTTCATCTGCTTCCGCTTCCAAAAAGCCTAAAAAACGTACCTCTTCTAACAATGAAGGGGGATTCTCTGGGTTACTGGACTCCTCTGCCCCTAGTCACCCTGAAGTCGCGCACGCGGTCATTCAGGCCGGAAGTATTGGCTCGCTGGATGCATTGCTTTCGATTCAGGCAGTTGCTCCTAAAGGTGATGAAGCATATACCAACGCAGATAAAGCACTCAACGTTTTGGAAACATTGCAACATCATCTGCTTAAAGGAGAAATTCCATCTAATATGGCTGACAAGCTTGAACAATCTTTAGAGCAATTAAAACGATCCACCACTGATCCTGCTACAAAGGCACTGATTGACGATATTGCGCTTCGTGTTGCTGTAGAAATCGCTAAGCTTTCTTCAACGTCGTAGTTAAGCAACAACGTTGAAACATGTGATGAATAAGGCTATAAGCTTCACATGACAGTCACTCCTACTCCTATTCAACAACCATTTCATGTTCCACTACATCATCAGTCACAGCATGACATACTGGAAGCATTAGCATCTCAGGATATTGCCAAGCAAAAAGCGGTAATGGAATTACTTGGCATTACATGGCCAGCAGGCGGGTATACTATGATTGTAAGCACGACCGAAACTGGCAAGCCTTTGGATGAATCTGATTTTGTCTCTGGTGATGATTATGTGCAGCGCGCCATTAAGGACGATATACAGACTATTTCTGTCAGCACAACATTGCCCGATGTTCCATGGCAGGGCGATAAAGCATTACCCATCACTGTTGATATGCAACCGAATCATTTATCAGCAGCGCGCATCACCGTGATAAACCATGAAAATCAACCTATTACCATTCCTATCGACGGCATAGGCACTCCAAAACCACTTGGATTTATGCAGGGAAGCCATGAAGGAGGCATTGCTGAAGGCGGGCATTGTCAGGATAGTGCGTTTACCCGGCAATTACAGCTGGCCTTGATCGTAGCGGCTGGTGCAAGCGATGCCGATATTGACCGGTTCATTACTGATCGTCAACCAATCGACCACTTCTTTCATGATCGTGGATTAGATGGTATGGCCGATAGTGCAATAGCAAAGGGTGTTATGAAAAACGGCTGGGAATATGCAGCTTCACTGCCAGCATCAGAGCAGTCAAACCGACTTATTGAAACGTATCAGGAAAACAAGGCTATGCCAGATGCTTACTTTCAGAAACTACTGGGTAGTGGCAGTAGCGTAGACACATCATCCAATGGCAAACTAACGCCCGAGTATATATCTCAGGAATTGGGGCGTATTAATGATAACGCATTAACGGAGGCATATACTGATCGAGGTGCTGACGGCTTACGCGATGCGCTTCAAAACAGGCAGTCACTTTCCCCGTCAGCCATGCCAGACCTTATTGGCTTTACTCCGCCTCAATCACACTCTGGAGAGATCAGCCGCTAGGCGCAAGGATACATATGAACTATACGCATAGACAACGATTATTATTACAAACCCATAACGGTATCGTGCTTTGGAAAGCAACAGATGGTAATGGCACCACTCATTATGCCTACATTAAAGCAGATGCCATGCAAATTGCTGCCATGCAACGCGCCTACCGTATGAATCAGGCCATTCACTTTGAAGAATATGGCCAGGTTCTACATTGTGGAACAGGCAATATTCCTCAGGAACTCCATCAACATTATATGTCTGATACATATTCATCTGCAGCTTAGCACAATCTTTATGTAATTTTGATGCATATGGGGATAGACAAACTAGTATATTAAGGCTGGCATAGTCATGTTATAAGCCTAACCAACGCATAGGAATTCACATGACATCACGTCTATTTACTATTGTATCTTTGTTAACAACAAGTACGCTTTTATCAACTGCAGCAGCAGCAGCCGATAGCCCATCGAATGTTAACCCTAATAGCTCCAAATATAAGAATGATATGCCAATCACTATTACAGGTACTATCACTTCATCAACATCAGATGCTTTCACATTAGATTATGGAAATAACAATACGATCGTTATCGAGATGGATGATTGGGATGATTACGATGAAGCAAATCTGTTAAATGAAGGTGAGAAAGTCACCGTATTTGGTGATATTGACCATGATAAGTTTGAATCCCGCAAGATTGAGGCAGGCAGCGTATATGCCCATGAACGCAACACGTATTTCTTTGCTGATGACGCCGACGAAGAAGATCGTCGTACCAGCGCTTATTTTCTTCATCCAACTAAAATTAGTCAGGCAAGTGAGTTGGCTGATGGCGCATGGATCAGCGCAACGGGTATTGTAAAAAGCATTGATGATCGCGAGTTCACACTGGATTATGGGAAATATAGCATTGATGTTGATACTGACGAGTTAGCTTATAACCCTTTCTCAGGCGAATCACCTCGCAACAACGCGATAAAAGTGGGTGATAAAGTGTATGTTTCGGGTACTTTTGATGAAAGCCTTTTTGATTCCGATGAAATTGAAGCGGATTATCTTGTAACGTTAATGACAAAATCATCAAGAGCTAAGTAACACTTTTTGTATGTCCCTTGCTTTTACTTAGCAAGGGACATAGTATAACATAATGCAAGACGATAATAATAGTTATAATTTCCATACGAGTACCACTACATCATGGGAAGCTATGCTTAATGCCTGTGAACAGGCAACCACTTCTATTCACCTTGAAGAATATGTCTTAGATCCTGATCGTATTGGCACACGCTTCATTGAATGCTTTATAAGAAAAGCACGTGAAGGCGTTAGTGTAAAATTATTGCTCGATGGCTGGGGAAGCAAGGATACGTCTGAATCCTCCTTACTTGATAAAATGAAGGATGCCAATATCGACGTCAATTTCTATAACCCTGCTACAGTTGGAAAACTTTTGTCTGGCAATGCTTTGCCGCGCGACCACCGTAAATTGTTGCTTATAGATAAAACGAAAGCGTTTATAGGGGGAGTCTGTCTTTACGATAATATCCGTGAATGGCGGGACACGATGATTGAAATCGAGGGCGATACGGTAGATGAGATTGCCGAGTTGATGCACGACACATGGTTGCGTGCTAAAGGTCAGGAAATACCACTCAAAAAGGTGTATCACCATGATAATGTTGACGACGTCGTCACTAGCATTTATGCACATACGCCTACCACAGATGATAAAGTTTTTTTTCATACATTATTGCAGAAAATTAATCAGGCTAAGCATAGCGTCTATATAACCACACCGTATTTTACACCATGCAATCAACTATATCCTGCCCTGCAAGAGGCAGCGAAACGTGGTGTAGAAGTCAAAGCTATTTTATCAGATTACTCAAAATATGCTCCTTATGTTGTTGGAAAATATCAAGCCGGCGATTTGATACGCGATGGCGTTCAAATATATTATTACAAGCCATGTATGTATCACCTCAAAATGATGATTATCGACTCAAAATGGGCAGCCATTGGCAGCTATAATATGGATGGATTAAGTAAATATCATAATGAAGAAGTCATGTTGGTCACTAAGAACCGGAAGCTTATCAACACATTGAGTCAGCATTTAGAAATTGATTTGCAGCATTCCCAAGAGTTTTCCCTATCGGATTGGAAGGCGCGTCCATTGATAGAAAAAATTGCCGGCTATGGGCTATATCCTTTGAGAAAATACCTATAATCAACTTACAGAAAACAACTTAGGCAGCTTTGCTGTCGGGCATCACTTCCATACGATAACCAATACCAGGCTCAGTGACAACGTAGGTTGGTGATTTGGGCACTGGTTCAATTTTCTCACGTAACTGGCTTACATATACACGCAAATACTGCATATCGTCAGCATGTGCAGGCCCCCATACGTCTTTGAGTAACTGCTTATGCGTAATCATCTTCCCGCGGTTGACCATGAAGTACCGAAGCAACTCATACTCTTTCGGGGTAAAGGTTTTTAGTTCGTCATGGATAAACACTTCATGTCGTACTAAATCCATGCGAATATGCCCATTCGCCAAATCAGGTTCACCTGCTTCCTGCGTTGCCGCTTTACGCAAATTTGCTTCGATCCGTGCCAGCAGGATATCGGGATTAAATGGCTTAGTCACATAGTCATCTGCACCACGCCCAAGGGCTTCAATAATCTCACGGTCTGAATCACGCACCGAGCATACGATGATCGGCACTTGTGACCATTCACGAATATTATCAATCACCTCTTTCCCATCCATATCCGGCAGCCCTAAATCCAGAATGATTAGTGATGGTTTCAGCGATACGCTCATGCGTGTAGCTTGTGCGCCATTCTCACTTTCTTCAGCTTTATAGCCTTCTGACTCAAGAGAAATTTTCAATAGCTTGCGAATCTGCGGCTCGTCATCGACGATCAATATGGTATGTTTCATTATCTGCCTTTATATAACTAACTGTTTATGAATGCACGCACACCATAAGTGATATAGAGGTTATTTGCCACTGCTTAATTGCGGCTACAGATACATAATTATCTACTTAGCCTCGTATTTATTATACCAGTATAATAAAGGTGCTGTTCTACACGTTATGTTTGAGCAAGCGCGATTGCTGGCGCTTCCAGTCTCTGTCTTTTTCTGTTCTGCGCTTATCATGGGATTTTTTCCCTTTCCCTACAGCCAATGTTACTTTCACCATGCCCTTTTCGTTAAAAAACAATGCAAGCGGTATCAGCGTTAGTCCCTTGGTTTGCAATACGCCAATCAGCTTGCGTATTTCACGTTTATGTAGCAGCAACTTTCGGGGACGCTTTGGCTCATGATTATGACGATTAGCCAGACGATATTGCGGGATATGCAGGTTATGCAGCCAAACTTCTTCTTTTTTTTCTGTAGCGAATGCATCACCAATCGTTGCTTTACCACTTCTAAGCGCTTTAATTTCTGAACCCTTCAGTACAATGCCTGCTTCATATTCATCTAAAATATCGTACTCATATCGCGCTTTGCGATTGAACACTGACGGTGAGGAAAAAGATGTCTGCTTTTTATCTGGCATAACACTTAAATCAAATCCAGTTCAAATAAGACTGTATCAATATACTCTGCGATCACATCAGAGACAGGCAATAGCGGCAGACGCAAAATATTCTGGCATTTACCCATACGGTGTAGTGCATATTTCACGGGTGCCGGACTGGTGTCAGCAAACATAGCGTCATGTAAATCAATCAACTGGTCATGTAATGCTTTCGCTTGCACATAATCCCAGCTTAGGCAGGCATTCTGCATAGCTGCGCACAATGCAGGTGCAGCATTGGCAGAAACAGAAATGCATCCTTGCCCCCCCATCACATTAAACCCCAAGGCCGTCATATCTTCACCTGAGAACAACACTAACCTGTCACCCGCAGTATGGTGTAGCGTAGCAGCGCGTGCCAGGTCACCGGTAGCATCCTTCACACCAACAATATTGGGGCAACTATCTGCCAATTGAAGAATTGTGTCATCATGAACATCAATGACGGAGCGACCAGGAATGTTATAAATAACAATCGGTAAATCTATGGCATCAGCAATGCTGCGGAAATGCTCAAACTGCCCCTGAGGGTTTGGTTTATTATAGTAAGGTGCCACCAACAACACACTATCAGCACCGCAAGATTGTGCATGGCGAGAAAAGTCCAGTGATTCGCTCGTCGCATTGGAACCAGCACCAGCCATCACATGTACACGACCAGCAGCAACTTTTATGACAATTTCCACCACCTGCTTATGTTCTGCGTGGCTAAGTGTCGGGGATTCTCCCGTAGTTCCACATGGCACCAATCCATGCACCCCCTGCTCTATCTGCCATTCAACCAGCTTTTCCAATGCGGAAACATCCACCCCCTGCGGTGTCATAGGTGTGATAAGTGCGGTAAATACACCGCGTAACGTCTCTGTCTTCATTATGTTCAATCCTAACCTTCTGCGAAAATCATAGAATAACTTATCAAAAGGTGCAATGAATGACTTGCGTTTTTCAAAAAGGTTTTTTATAAAGGCATCTTGCAGTGTAATATGACACTGTTGTTCGGGGTGTAGCGCAGCCTGGTAGCGCATCTGGTTTGGGACCAGAGGGTCGGGAGTTCGAATCTCTCCACCCCGACCATTTTAAGGTTTTTAGCTAAACCTTCGAACATTATATTCATTAAAGCTTAGATAAGTGGTGCTCTAAATGCATCCTATCATGATACACGGCGATAATTTCAGTGGCTTTTTCTGATGTACGATAGATAATATAGTGGCGATTTGCATGGTAATAGAGCAATCCGGTTCCCACAAAAATAAGCTTTTCGCAGTTTTTTCCAGCGAGTTCGCCTTCAGCTAATTTTTGCATACAGCTATCTAATTCACCCAGATACTTTTCCGCCTGATAGATACCCCATTCCTTGGCAGTATAGATAAAAATATCCTCAAGGTCATTATCTGCTTGTGGAGTTAGGGCATATTTAGCCATTAAGCTTATCTTTTGCTCCGGCAACAATCTGATTGATAGTACGTTTTGAAAAATTACCATTGTTGGCTTGCTCAACACCGGTTCCAACTTTATGACGCAGTAACTCTAATTCTAATTGTTCGCGTTCATCACGAGCTTTTAGAGTTCGTAAACCTTCACGGAATACTTCGCTGGCATTATTGTAATCGCCGGACTCAACCTTGCAGGTAATCCAATCATGTAACTGCTTTGTAATATTAATACTGGTCGATGGCATATAAATCTCCTACATCCATAGCATTTTATAGCAATGATTGCTAATGTTCAATATATTTATATTGGGATGCTTACTTTGAAGCTGATTAACTAACAACCTCGACTCAGGAATAGTTCGAAATGCATTCACTCGCTCCGACCATGTTCGGTCAGTTAACTTATTGCTATTATGGGCATTGTTGGATTAGCATAGTTTATGTAGGGGTCTGGTGAAGTTTAGAGTAGATTTTTTTTAAAAGAGGCAAGAAGTATATCATAGATATTCTGTTTTCTGCAATTGAATCTAAATTGACATTCTGTGAGATGTAGGAAGAACGTCTGATCTGATAATCCGTTGAATTGCGCCAGCCTCCTTTTAGCAAATGACCAGAAAGATTCAATGCCGTTGACATGGCACTTTCCACGTACAAATTCATCATGCGAATGATAGACGCGGTAATGTTCATAGCCATTCACAATGAGCCCATCATATGCCTTCCATCCATCGGTATGAATGGTTGATCCTTCTAGTATTTTTCCTTGTATAATAGGCATTAACTGTGCTTTTGAACAGTTATCAACGATTTCCACATGCACATTGCCATCACGTTTGAGCAGCCCAAAGACAGGCGTCTTTCCAGCCGCGCCACGACCACGTTTACCTCGCACTCTTTTAGCACCGAAATAGGACTCATCCAGTTCAAACTCACCTGATGAGACAGGATTATCTATGCAATATTGAGCGATATGTAGGCGCAATTTTGCATAGATAATCTTACAACTACGATGCGATATGCCAGTCAGTTGAAACGCTTCATACGCATTTAAGTCCATTGCAAAACACTTCAATAAATGTCTGAATTTAGCTTCCGAAATATGTGAACGGCGATAATACCTTGTTCTTACGTTGTTTCATAGTGACTTAGCATAACCTATAGTTAGCTGAAGTTCACCAGACCCTTTTTTTGTTATTAAAAAGGGGTCTAGACAATTGTACTACAGCAAATCCTGCTTGATATTAAAGAGTGACTTAAGTGCAGGGTGTACTTTTAGGATAGAACGCTTTTTCATGAGTGGTTTGCTCTCATCTGCATCTGCCGTAACATCCGTATCGTCAGCGTTACTACTATCTTTCTTCGCCTGACTCATATTGCTACTTTCAAATGGAGTAGTATTCGTACGTGTTGGAGAATCGTTCAGGCCTATGCCATCACGCAATATTGGTGGTACTGGTGTTTGGGCATTCACTTCTACCGTGTTAGGAATAATGCTGGTATCAACAATATTTCTCACAGGTAGAATGGCAGCAATCTCCGGATTGACTATTTCCGGTTGTGGTGTCGTTAACACGATCGGCACAACTTCAGGGATTGGGGTAACGGGTGTTTGCATTACAGTTGGTGTTAAAGGTGTTGCTACCGTACCGGTTGAGGTACTGGCGGGGAGGAAACGAATAATGAAATTCTCAAAGCGATAATCCGCATGATTGCCCGGACCTCCGGTAATCATATTCGCTGCTGCCTGATCTGCACCAGCTGCGACTAACCCTGTTAGTGATGCATTGTTACTGCTGACACCAATGTCCAGCGCAGTGGTGTTGACCACCCCTTGCAGGCTATTATTGGCATCAAGATAGATGGTTGGTGCTGTTAACGTTCCGCCCGTATGGAGTAAGCTTCCGGCATTTGTTACCCCGCTGCTGCGGATCGTGGCCGTATTGATAGTGCCGTCAGCATTTAGTCCAGTGGTGCCATTCCACCCAGCCACAGCATTCAGTGTTGCACCTGCTGTATTGTGGGTAATGTCGGTATTCAGTGTGAGATCACGTGCAGACAGCAATGACAATGTGTTGGCACTAGCCGTAGTGAGTGCTGTATTCCACGCCAGTCCGTTTGCTCCGGTAGAACCAATCGTTACCGCCCCGCCTGCAAGGTTACGGTTGATAGAGGCAATAAAGTCAGCATTATTAATGTCGAATGTACCTGTGGTGGCCGCATCAAAATCCAGCGCACCCGCTAAAATAAGCGTGTTGCCAGAAATCCCTCCAGCTAACGACGTGTTATGCCCGATATATCCCTCACTATCAACAGTAGTACTTTTTGTGAAACTCAGTTCTCCTGTTGCAACAACGGTAATATCTCCTTGCCTTGTATTCCCACTAATAATGTTCGATACGGATCCATGGCCTATTTGGCTGTAGGAGAAACCTAAAACTCCTGTATTGCTATCTAGAGTAATGTTTTGTCCCTGCACCTCTATGTCTCCTGTAACATTACCACGTGTCTGAAGCCCACCATGACCTATCTGGGTATAAGATTCTTGCCCGGGAGTTGCTATGATATCACCCGTAGTACGTAAAGAAATCATACCAGATTTTTCTCCCATTACCTGCCTTCCCCCATGTCCAATTTGTACGAAAGAACGAAAAAACGGTGAAGTGGATCCCGTAAGAAGTGTGCTTCCACTATTTTCTATAGTAATATTTCCTCCCAATACAGTACTAGCAAAACTGCTACACACATTTACACAGCCATCGCCGCCATGGCCTATCATTGCGTAGCTATTATTTGATGCTCCCCCTAAAGCATGAACATTATGTATGGCGTGTACATTTATATCACCAGTTGCACGCTGGCTGGCTCCATCAATCTTTGTACCTATGTGTGCGTACCGTATGTTTGAGTTCCCCCCTTGGAGAATAACATCATACCCAGCAATGCTAGTTGCACCATCGCGTGAACCAACTGCCACACCTTGTGTTCCAGTAGCATTATTGATGAATACAGACTTACTATTATTCCCATACGTTGCACTATTGCCTGTGATAGCCGACATATCGAATGTTGTGTCTGCTGTGTCGTCAAACCCGGTACTGCCATCCCATCCTGCGACAACGTTAATCAACCCTTCAGTGTTAGAGCCGTCTGCCACCCGATCCGCCTCAGCGTTCACAATATGTGCGTTGATTCTGATGTTTTCCTGAGATAGTAATGTTAGGTTTCCTGAAGTGTTGTCCGCGTCAGTTGTGATAATATCACTGCTAATAACCATGTCTGCTGTACCAGTAGAGCCAATAGTCACATCGCCTCCAGCCAAACCAGCTATCATATTACCGGCAAATAACGCATTATTAAGATCAAACGCCCCGGTAGTGGCAGCACTAAAGTCCAGTGCGTTGGCTGATATACGAGTGTCACCGGTTGAAGTATGAGCCGAATTAGCCCGATGATAAAGAACAATACTATCATTTGGGTCATTATCTATTAAACTTAACTCACCTCCAATCCTCGTTACAATATTACCTGAACGATTACCAAAATTCTGGCCATCATCATCACCATGACCAATCATCACGCCATTATCAAAATAAGCCGTACTAGTGCTTGATGCTGTAAGGGTAGCATCGTTGGTTACATCAATTGTGATGTTTCCTGATGCAGTACCTGTACTTGTCTCACCTGCTGCCCCGGCTTTAGCTCCATGACCAATAGCTGCATAAGATCCTGCACCTGAAGCAGATTGCATAGTAAGATTACGTGTTTTGATTGTTATGTCGCCAGAATAATTTGCATTATAATCATATCTTCCATGACCAATAGCTGCATAAGAACCAAATCTAATCAGGTTAGATGAAGTGTTCCCTGCACGTATATTTATATCATTTACTGCCTGTACTGTAATATCACCTGTATAGTTTGCACCCGTATCACGATGATACCCTATAATTGCTTGATCTCTTGCAGTATTGCCACCCTGTAACGTAACGTTGTATCCTACAACAGTTGTTGTACCAGTAGCAGATCCTATCCAAGTATTATTATTATTTACGGTGCTATTAACAAATACAGAGCCATTTCTATTGCCATAGGCATTATTGGCAAGATTTAAAATACCATTCGCGTTATTAGCATCCATAAATGGGTTACCACTATCAACCGTGCCAGGTGTCGCATCTGGGGTAAATCCCGTACTACCATTCCAGCCAGCTACTATGTTAATAGCGCCTGAACCCTCATTTTGGATATGACGGTTTAATCGAATATTATCGTGAGCCAGTAGACTTAACGCATAAATAGAATTATATTCTAAATCCTGATTAAGTGTAATATTTCCTGTACCAGCGGCACTACCGTTATTCGTATGCACAACAACATGGTTGGAACCAAGACCGGTTATAATGTTACCTCCTAATGTAGCATCAATGGTAATATCTTGTGGATCAATGAGCCATGTGCCGCCGTTTGTGTTGACGTTGATATCTTCGCGCAAAAGAAGTGTCTGCTTGCCCGATGTTTCCACGAACCCGCCTTGGGTGGTGTTGGCGCCTTTGGCCTCAATCGTGCCATTCACATCCGCCGTATCGTCTGCCCACACAATCACTTCACCGCCTTTGCCATTGGTGGCATTGGCCGTGATGATGGCGGGTTTATGCAGTATGGTGTGCGCAGCATTGGGGATGCTCTCGTCACGCCCCTGATATGTTCCGCCAATCAGCACGCGACCCGCTACCTGCTCCCCCGAAGCATCCATGCGTGCAGACACATCCACGGTTGCGCGCTCACCGCTAATGATGATCCTGCCGCCTTGCTGTGTCACGGACGGCGCACGCAGCTCACCACTGACACGCACTAGATTATCAATCAACTGCCGTCCGTGCGCTGCGGTAAGCAAAATCTCTCCACCGGCCGCGTCGATGCTGCCTGTATTGCGTACCAATTGTTTGGTCACCGCATCACTGGCCTGCACCGAAATTAGCCCGTCGCCATATAAGTCAATCTCTGCCGTATCACCTGCTGCGAGTGCAACCTTTCCCAGTTTCGCCCGGATAGCGCCATGATTCTCGACGTTCGGTGCTACCATTCCCACCAGACCTGCGTCACGTGCCGTGATGTCGCCATGGTTGATGATCACCGCATTAGGGTTACCCGGACGATCCAGCTTGAGTGTACCACCCTGCATGAAGCGTGCCGCATCTGTGTCGGCACTACTCGCAATCAGCCCGCCCACATCCACGCGTGATCCACGTTCAAACACGACCCCGTTTGGATTAAGCAACACCACATGGCCGTTTGATTGCAGATTCCCCGCAATGCGGGATGCATCCGTGCTGCCTGTCACCCGGTTCAGTGCCGCACTGCTGGCGGATGGCTGAATAAAGCGGGTAGTTTCACCTGTATCAATATCAAACCGTTCCCAGTCAATCGCTGCACGATCTGTCCCCTGATGAATGGTCACGTCCCCACCTGTGCGGCTGATCTGGGCTTCACCGCCCACCACTACGCCACCCACAGGAGCCGCCTGCACCGGCTGCACGCAGGACAGGCAGTACAACACACTCCCCACCATTCCTGCACTGCGTAGACTCGTACTTAAGCCATAATGCTGGTGCATCGTTGTTATCGCTATTCCATCGTGTTTGGGGGCATAAGTCTCTTTTTCCATAACACTCATCATACACTTACATCTCTTAAACAATCGTTTGTTATTCTTAAAATGCAAGCTATTAACATTATATCATATGTTATTTTTATGACTTATCGCGTAAACGGTTCCTATGACAGATACCATCAATACATTGCTTGATAAAATGAAAAACGAATTGCAGGATCAGGATGATGCATCCATGCAAGATATGTTCGATGCATTTGGCACCCGGTCTTACGGGTCTTTTCTATTTATTCTAAGTCTTCTTGTTCTTTCACCCATTAGTGCCATTCCCGGCATCTCTATTATGGCGGCTCTTATTATTATGTTAGTTGCCGGACAGTTCTTCTTTCGAGATAACCAACCATGGTTACCCAAACCATTTTTGGAAAAGACCATGTCGGCTGATGATGCTGTGCAAACGTTGGACAAAGTGCGTCATTATATGGGGTGGCTGGATAAGATCGTCAAACCACGGTTTGAATGGCTAGTCTCAACTCCTATGCTCTACATCGCTATGGTTGCTGTCATCGGCTTGGCTGCTATGATGTTCCCTCTGGCCCTAGTGCCATGGGGTGTGATGGCGCCGGGTGCCGCCTGCTTGCTGCTAAGTCTAGCGATTATTGCCCGCGACGGTGTGGCAATGGCACTCGGATTGATTGCCAGCGCGTTTGCAGCGTACGAGGCTTATAGCTGGTCGTGAGACTTATGCATGATGATGTGGCAAACGACTTTCATCAACCAGATCATCAAAGCGTGTTTGTTCGCCGAAGAATTGTAACGTAACGGTTCCAATAGGCCCGTGGCGTTGCTTGGCAATAATCACATCTGCCTTGCCATAGACACGTTCCATATCTTCCTGCCACATTTCAAATTTCGGTGACGTCTCATCAGGCTTGGAACGCGATACATAATATTCCTCACGATACACAAACATCACCACATCTGCATCCTGCTCAATACTTCCTGATTCGCGTAAATCGGAGAGTTGTGGGCGCTTATCTTCGCGTGACTCTACGGCTCGTGAAAGCTGTGAAAGCGCGACTACTGGCACATTCAGCTCTTTGGCCAATGCTTTCAACCCCTGCGTAATTTCGGACACTTCCTGAACACGGTTCATTTGCGAGTTACGAGTAGAAACCGTCACAAGTTGAAGATAATCAACAATCACTAACCCCAAATTCTGCGTACGTTTCAGCCGCCGCGCACGGGTACGCAAAGCGGAAATCGAAAGTGCGGGCGTGTCATCAACATAAAAAGGCAACTCGGAAAGTTCATTATTAGCTTCAATAAGCCGTTCAAATTCCTCATGATCCAGATCACCACGCATGATACCTGCCGAATTAATATTGGCGCGGGCAGATAATACACGTGTAGCCAGTTGTTCAGAGGACATCTCAAGCGAGAAAAACCCAACAGACTTTGCCTGCTCATTGGGTTCTGTGTTTTCTTTAAAATACAACGCCGCTTTATACGCCATGTTGGTGGCAAGCGCGGTTTTCCCCATAGATGGACGCCCTGCCAAAATCAGCAAGTCAGATTTTTGCAGTCCACCAAGCAACGCATCCAAGTCACGCAATCCTGTCGATGTGCCAACAATCTGCCCTTTGCGTTTGAATGCAGCTTCAGCCATACGCAAGGCACTCGCACCAAACACACGGAAGGGCTGAAAATTATTGCCCGTATCCCCACCTTCAGCCAGTTTAAACAGGAATTGTTCTGCGGATTCCAGTTGTTGCATGGCACTAATGCGTACATCCTGCTTATACGCAGAATTAATCATACCCTCACTAATGTCAATGATACGTCGTTTCAGGTATAAATCATACAAAATCGCAGAATATTCTCGCACATCAATCACTGCAACTGCCATGCGCGCCAGTTGCGTTAGGTAATGTTCCTGCATGGAGACTGACTGACCGGACGCAAAATAATGCTTCAATGATACCGGGCTAGCAATGTTACCGCGATCATGAAAATGCTGGATGGCATGAAAAATTTGCTGGTGTAGCGGTTCGTAGAAATGATCTGCAATTAAGCGATCATCCAGATGGTGTAATGCGCTATTATTAACCAAAATAGCACCAAGCAACGCCTGCTCTACATCCAGATTGCTGGGCATTTGCCGGTCTGGGGTGGCAGATTCTGATGACTCAGACGTAGCTGGCAAAAAGATGTTGGAGAGTTCCTCATCGGGAACATTCGTTAAAGACATACCGCCATCTATACCTCAAAGAATGCTTCAAGACAATTACATCATCGCTGTGCCAGCCATTTCATCTGTTAACACAGGGTAGTCGCGGCTATTAAAGAGCTGGTAATGCCACCACTCATTGCGGTAAAAGTCAAAACCTGCTGAGGTCATGATGCCCAGCAACATTAAACGGTTGCGTTGCGCAGCGGTGCTAATCTCCGTTACACCATGATAGGAAAGCGGGGTGAATGCGTCAAACGCTGTTCCCATATCAAGGTCATTCCCATAACGATCAGTAAGCGTCAGGTCAATCGCCACACCACGCGAATGGGGAGAGCCTCTGTCTGGATGTGCCAAAAAGTCCGGGTCAGGGGTATGTTCCCATAATTTATACTGCGCTTCAGATGGCCGGAATGCATCAAAGACTTTCAAGCGTAAATCCAGCTGCTCTGCGTACATGATAGCTTGCACTAAACACGCCGCTGCATCGCTATGCAGATACGTTGCCGCTCTGCGATACACGGGCGCGCCTGTGAAGTTATCCGCTGTGGCATAAGCAATAGATTCAATAACAGGGTATTGCGGGGGGGTGATAGACTCAAGCAAACTCATGTACAGAACGTAGAGGTTTAAGGCATATGAGTCAATTAACTTACTCATTCAATAAAACTTATTGCAACCGTAGGATTTGCTTGTATGTATAATGCGTTACTATCAATATGAGTAAGATTGCATGGAAACGAATACATTACTTGCTAAAACGTTCAAAATAGCCGAGTTGGCTGTTTCTACCATTGATGAAACTAAATTGGCTCATAACATTAGCCATATCTATCAGCAAGCTTGCCCTGAACTAACAACTAAGCAAGCCGAAACCATTGCATCACTGTTTTGCGAAGTTGTTAAAGACGCAAATTCTTTGGAAGAAATGCATCTTTTGTACAAAGAGAAGATCCACGAACCGTTTGGTTTAAGCGAACCTATGAAAGAATGTAGAGAAAAAAGAGCGACTGCCATAGGTGAACAGATTGCCGAACTGGTGGCGGATTCTAATAATCCTGATATGCCAACCCTTGATTATGGTGCAGGCGGAGGACGCCCGGCAGCAGAAATCACCAAACTGACTAAACGAGACGTTATTGCAGCTGACGTAGATAATTTCTTAGTCGATGGCATACCGGAAACTGTGGTATTTGAAACAATCCACCAAGGTAAAATGTTACCGGGCATTAGCGACAAATCTGCTGGCGATGCGTTTCTTTCATACGCGCTACATCACGCAGAAGGTAACGGGTATAAAGAGCAATTTAATGAACTGCATCGTGTGCTTGCAGATGATGGAAAGCTACATATTTTGGAAACAGGCATTGCAAATGATAACAATAACTTTGCTTACGGTGAGAAACAACCCTTTCTGGAAGCACAGTTCTTAGACTTTGTCACTAGTAACTTTTTTAGAGAAGAGCCTATCCAGATGCCCGTTCCAGGGAATTACCACCGACCAGAGAAATGGGTTGATTATGCAAAAAAATCAGGGTTCCAATTGGAAGAAATGAAGCATACAGGGCGTGACAGCTTTGGAGAGGATTGCTTCCATAGGGGTGGTTTGCGGGAAAGTGCAGGAATTAGGGTGTTTTAGATTTTATTTATGACATTGGTGTGCCACCCATAACAAAATACGATGAAGCTCTTAGGAAGATCAAGTTGGTGCCGTTTCATTCGTCCTTCACCTAAGAGGGCTAGTTCCTTGTCTTTTTCCAACACATTAACATTGGCTGGTTGCAATTTATCTTATTGTTACAACGGGTTTATTGGGATGCAGTATTATCAGTAGGAAATAGTATATCTACACTCACCCCCTTACCATCCAACCTATCACTAAAACTAACTGTAGCCCGATGCTTTTGTGCAATACGCTTGGCGATGGCTAAGCCAAGACCGCTGCCTGATTGCTGCGTGCCGGATACACGATAGAATCTGTCACATACCCGCGCGCGTTCTGATTCAGGGATGCCGATGCCATTATCATGCACGCTTAAAGCTGTACTCCCTTGCTCTTGCATTACGCTTATAATAACCCTGCCGCCATTTGGTGTATAGCGCAGGGCATTATCCAGCAATACTTCCAGTAAGATACGAATACTGGCTTTATGGCCATCTAAGGCGCATGGTGATTGATGATGCGTAATCGTAACATCTATCTCTTTTTGATCTGCTAATAACGCGCATTGATGCATAATATCGTGAGCAAGCAGGATTAGATCAAAAGACTCAATCTTCTGGTCTTTACTATCAGGATCCTGATGAGCAAGCGCAAGCAATTGTCTAACTACATGAATACTGCGGGTAACACCTGACGATAACAGGCTTATGGCTTCTTTTTTCTCTTGTTCTGATCTGCTACGTTTAAACAGATCAAGTTGCAACTGCACAGCAGTCAAAGGTGTGCGTAATTCATGGGCTGCGTCAGCGGTAAATTGCCTTTGTGCTTTAAGAGCGCTATCCAGTTTTTCCAGTAATACATTAAGAGCGTTAATGAGCGGCGTTACTTCACTGGGCATCTGCGTCACTGTGATAGGATCGAGGCTATTCGAATCACGCTTTTCAATGTCAGTGGATATATCGTCAAGTGGTTTCAGACTTTTGCCCACTGCCCACCAGATCAAAAATCCTAATAACGGAATCTCTAACAGCAACGGGATCAGGAATTTACCTGCCACTTCCATGATAACATTTTGGCGTTCTGTCTGAGGTTGGGAGATTTGAACTGTGACGCTATCATTACTGATGCTGTAATTGCGCCAAGTTTCATCATCATAGCTCACGCTACTATAGCCTTGTGCTTCTTGCGCAGGAAATGCAATGGCTGCGTGTGATGTGTAGAGCAGCGCATTGTTGTTGCTCCAGATGCGAATAAGGAACTCTTCTTCTCCGTTTAGCTTTAATTGCTGATGCGTGGCATCTGTTTCTGGAAGGACATATTGTGCATTCTGTTGCGCCAGAAGTGTTTGTGCCATTTGTTGCATGTTTTTATCGTAAAGTTCATCCACTTCGTCGCCTGCAATAATATACGTAAATCCTGCTATAAAAACTGAGGATATAAGCAATGCAATGGTGAGGCAGGTTAAGAGGTAACTACGAATAGAGCGATTCATGCTGTACCAATCTTATATCCAACGCCCCGAACGTTCATGATGCAGTTTTTCCCCAGTTTTTTGCGAATCTGATAGATATGCACTTCTATCGTATTGCTTTCTATTTCATCATTCCAGCCATAAAGCCGTTCTTCCAATGCGCCCACTGACAGCACAGCACCGGGGTGTTCCATCAATGCATGCATCAACGCATATTCCCTTGCACTAAGCAGGTGGGTGATATTCCCGACTGTAATGTCCCGTGTTATAGGATTTAAACTAATCTCGCCACATGTCATAAGCGGTTCACTGCGTCCTTCACGTCTACGAAGAAGCGCGCGGATACGTGCTTCTAGCTCTTGCAGCTCAAAAGGTTTAATCAGATAATCATCTGCGCCAGCATCCAGTCCGATTACCTTATCGGTAATGCTATCGCGCGCCGTTAAAATAAGTACGGGCAATGCTTTTTTTTGCGCTCGTAACTGTTTTAAGACATCAAGACCTGACTTTTTTGGCAAGCCCAAATCAAGTAGCATCAAGTCATACTGTGATGTTGCCAGACTCTCTTCTGCCATGTCTCCATCTCTTGCCCAATCCACACTAAAGCCATTTTGTGACAATGCTTTATGCAGACTTTGCCCAATCATCGTATCATCTTCTACTAATAATAGTCTCATATGCGTTTTTCTTGGTTACGACGATAACCATAACGTAAATAGAGCGCAGGAAGGAAAAAGAGATTCAGTATGGTTGAAGTGCATAAGCCGCCTAAAATAGCAACGGCGAGCGGGTATTCCACCTCATGACCTGGTTTTGCTCCGCTAATGATAAGGGGGAGTAGTGCTAATGCTGTGGCAAGTGCCGTCATTAAAATAGGGATAAGCCGCTCTTGTGCGCCGCGTCTTACCATCTCTTTGTCAAATGCTTCGCCCTCAACATCTTCTAAATGCCGCCAGTGGCTGATCATCATAATACCATTACGGGCTGCAATACCTATCACTGTGACAAACCCCACCATGGAACCAAGCGACAATACGCCGCCTGCAAAGAACACGGCTATCGCACTTCCCACTAACGCAAACGGTAAGGTAAAGAACGTGATGCAAGTGAGCCGAAGAGACTTAAAATCAGAGTAAATAACAAGAAAAATCCCTGCCAGTGCCAATGAGGTCAGTGCCATAAGCTGCGCCGTTGCATCGGATTGCGCTTTATATTCGCCCAAAAACTCAGGGTAATAACCTTGCCTGAACGGTAATTCACGCACCTTTTGTTCAATCTCTTTGGCGACTGACGCCACGTCACGCCCACGCACATTAGCGGTAATATCCAGCCGCCGTGACGCGCCTTCACGTTTAATGGAGTTGGGCATTGGCACCATCATCACATCTGCCACATCTTTGAGGCGAATCTGTATGCCTGTTGGCGTATCAATCGGCAAATTACGAACGGCTGTAATATCGGCGCGAGATTCTGGCGCACCCCAGACCATGACATCATAGCGTTTATTCTCCTCATAAACTTCACCCACTTTATTGCCGCGAAGCAAAGTAGTCGTTGTGCGGCGTATCATGCCAGAGGTTAAGCCAAAACGCTCTGCTGCTTGCGGGCGCATAACAATTTCAATTTGAGGGAGCAACACGAGCGGTTCAATTTTCATATCAATCGCGCCGTTTGTGTCTGCCATAATAATCTTAACGTTATCTGCCTGGGCGCGCAATTCATCCAGATCATGCCCATAAAGGCGTACGACAATGCTTGCACCCGCGCCAGACAATACTTCCTTGCTGCGTTCTTTAAGATAGGTTTGCACATCCGTATAGAGTCCGGGGTAATTATCCATGACGGATTGGATTTTATCGCGTGTTTCGTAATAGGGCACATCAGGATCAATGCTTACCCATAATTCAGTAAATTCAGGGCCGTACACTTCATCCGCCACTTCTGCCCGCCCCACATGCGCCCCGTGATTGCGGACACCTTTAATGGCAAGCAATTCTTTGGCGGCGCGAATGGATAAGCGGTTCATTTCTTCAACTGATGTGCCGGGTTTGCCGAGGAAATGCATTAGGAAGTCAGTTTCCTGAAATTCGGGCAAAAATTCCTGCCCGTACAAGAATGAAGCGGTGATGCTCAATGCAAGCGCGCTTGTGATAATAATGAGTGCCTTCTTTGGCTTTTCAAGTAAACGCGGCAGCGAACCTGCATAGCATGTTTGTAATCTTGTTGTGACAGCGCTTTCAGGTTTTTCTGCGCGTGTTCCTGTCAAAAACATATAGCACAAAGCAGGCGTAACAGTGAGTGCCACGAATAATGATGCAATAATTGCCAGAATATAAGCCGTTGCTAGCGGGCGGAAAAATGATCCTGCGATGCCGTCCATAAAGAAAACAGGTAGAAATATGATGATGACAATCATTGTGGCATAGACCACGGCACTGCGCACTTCCATAGACGCATCCACGACGACACGGAAAGCAGGTTTGGGATGACCTGCCTCGCGGTTGAGCTTTAAACGTCGTACGATGTTTTCTACATCAATAATCGCGTCATCAACCACTTCACCCAGTGCAATGACCAGCCCAGCAATTACCATAGTATTAAGCGTTACGCCACACGCAGTCAGCACGACAATAGCTGCAATCAGTGAAAGCGGAATCGCGGTTAAGCTGATGAGCGCAGTACGGCGGTCGCGCAGGAACAGCATCAATATAACCACAACCAGCGCGCAACCAATCAGTAATGCTACGGTGAGATTCTTAATAGCCACTTCAATAAATGTGGCGGGGCGAAAGAGATGTGTATCAACGACAACCTCTGGCATGGATGGCATAAGCTGCGCCAGTGCTTCTTCCAGTTTGCGTGTGACTTCCAGCGTGTTGCCTTGTGGGGTCTTCTCCACTATAAGCATCAAACCGAGTTTGTCATTAACGATGGCGTCACCAATCGCAGGCGGCGTACCAATGACCACTTTGGCTACGTCACGAATGCGAATAGGGGCATCACCGCGAAAATCGACCACAGTGCGCCCTAAATCTTCAATGTCATAAATTGCCTCGCGGTGTCGCACAGCAATGCGTTGGTTTGGGGTGTCCACGAACCCGCCAGATTCCAATACCGTAGCGTCCCCTGCGGCGCGCATCACCTGATCCAGCTTCACGCCGTAAATGCGCATTCGCTGCGGATCAACCAGCACCTGAAATTGCTTGTTTTGCTGCCCCCATATAGCAACATTTGCCACACCCGGCACACCCATTAATTTTGGGCGAATCGTCCACAAGGTTAGCTCGGTTAAATCCATCTGGTTCAGCGTGTCAGATGACAGATTGATCTTTAACACGCGTGAGAGTGAGGATAGCGGTTGCAAAATAACCGGAGGACGTGCCACAGATGGTAAGCGCGTTGCTTCCAGCGCGACACGTTCCTGCACATGCTGACGCGCACGCTCTAAATCCGTTCCTTCTTTGAATAATAGCACTACGGATGATAAGCCCAGCACAGATTTTGAACGCAGCACATCCAAGCCCTGCGTTCCATTCAACGCATTTTCTAGCGGAATCGTAATCAGGCTTTCAACTTCTTCCGTGGACAATCCCGGCGCTTCGGTTTGAATTTCTACCTTGATGGGCGCAAATTCGGGGAATACATCAAGCGGCGCATTTTTTACCGCAATCAAGCCATACGCCATCATGATGATGCATAATGCCAACACAACAATACGGCCACGAACGGAGGACTCTATAAGCTGGCGTAGCATTATTTCATGGTTCCAGTCTCAGCGCCAAACAAGGCTTGCGATCCAACGACTACAAGTGATGTTCCCACATTAGTGCCACTAGCTATAATAGCATCATTACCCGTTACTCTATGAAGGGTGACTCGTTTGCGCACATAGCGAAGCGGCTCAATTTCTTCATACACCCAGCTTCCGCCCAGTGCATCGTAAATGACTGCGCCTGATGCTATGGTTTTACTCTCGTTTGACTCACCAATAGGTATGGTTACCCCTACACGATTGCCAGGGATGACTGTTCCAGTAGTATCACTTAAGCGGTAGAGTGTCTCCACTGTGTAATTTTGTGCATTAGCCAGAGGCGGTGCTTGCATAGGAAAGGCTGGCTGCACGGCCTGCGAGGCGTGAGCAGAAAGCGCCCCAACATGTGCCTGCTGTGATAAATCCATCTCAGCCAGATCAGACATTGGCAACGTAACACGCACCCACGCATTGGTAGCATTGCCCAACTCAAATAAGATTGCACCCGCTGGTACTTGCTGCCCGTGTGCGCTCATCACATTTCGTAATGTACCACTCTCAGGCGCGGTAATGATAATCGGTTCTGCTGTTCCTTCAACCAGCGATTCTTCTAAGATTCTTTCGCGTTCCTGCGCTGCATTGCGTGTTTCACGCGCCGTATCATAGGCGGCTTGCGCTTCCAACACGGTTCGCTTTGCGCCCACTCCGTCAGCGAAAAGGCGTTTGGCAAGGTTCAGCGCTACTTTAGCTGCTTCCAGATTAATAGCGGCGTTTTCAGTTTGTGTCTGTGCATCCACTTGTGAGGTGATCGCTGCACCTTGCGCATTGGCGGTAAGAAATGGCATCAGGATAAAAAGTGGCTGACCTTTTGTCACTTTTGCGCCAGATGTAAGCCTTCCTTGGGATGGTGCTTTCAGCAAGCCTGCAAAAGGTGCTGTCACGGCTCCTCTAATGCCCACAGGGGTTGCAATCTCACCACCATAAAGACGCGATTGCTGCATGGTTTTCATCGTTACTTTTGCCGTTTCGATACCAAGATTGTCAGCCGCTTTTTGAGTCAGTGTAATCGTATTAAGGTTTTCCTCCTTGATGACTGAATTAACCGTAACGGCTGAATTAGCTTTGGTGTCCGCGCTTAAAGCGGGTTTCATCATGCTCAGGATGGTTATGATGCTAACGCTCAGACAAGCAAGAATAAGATGAGTGTGTTTTATAGTCATTACTGCGTTACTTGTTCAGGTTCAATCATGTTGATGGGAGGGGTAGGTTGCGCTGCATTGTCAGGTAACCGACGGCCAACAGCGCGCTCAAGTTCAAACGATGCACGTTGCACATCACCCGCAAGCTGCGCCTGCCGTAATTTTGTATCTATGACACTGCGCATGGATTGTAGCACCATAAGGTAGGGAACATTGCCAATCTTGTAGGAAGATTGCATGCGCACCAGATCATCTTCCACTTCTGTGATGACCGTATTTTGCATGATCGCTAATTGATTGCAGGCTTGTTGGTGTAAGATGTAAGCCTGATTAATGTCCAGGCGAATCTGGTGAGCAACTGTCTGCTCTGCCCTTGCTGCCTGCTGCTCCTGCGCGTTGGCGCGGGTGATGTTTCCTTGATTGATATTAAAGAGTGGAATGCTTCCGCGCAGAGCTGGGCTTAATTCATGCCCTGTATCCCTTCCACTGGTTGCATCCGCTATGGCGGTGAGCCCTAACCAGTTGAAACGCGATAGGTCGGCGCGTGCTTCAGCGGAAATGATTGTTTCTTGAGCCGCGAGTGCATCAGGACGGTTGCGTAACCCTTCTTCCACTAATGCGGCAACATTTTTGGTGGAGCAATCTGCATTAGGCGAAGCGTCAACTGTCAATGCACCTTCATAGCTCCCTATTCCCATCACAAAGCGTAGTTGTTCTTTTCTACCTTGTGCATCGTAGCGAGCACGGGCTTCATCCTGCTGCGCGCTCATGGCATCGAGCTGTGCAAGTGTCACTTGCTGTTTGGAAATATCGCCTGCCTCAAACTGTTTTTTTGTAAGATCCGCTATGTTTGTACGCAATATTGCTGATTCTTTGAGCAATGCATATTGAGTTTGCGCCTGCACCACATCGCTATAGGCTCTGCGAGCATTATTGATAAGATTTAATCCTGCTTGTGATAGACGGTGCGCTGTCGCCTGAGTATCGGCTTGCGCTGCATCAATGCGCAAAGGCATCAGCCATAACGCTTCCAATGGTAGTTCAAAGGCGTATTTATACGGTTTATCTGCACCAGAAAATGTGTAGTTGATTAGGGGGTTCGGCAATAACCCTGCCTGAATTAAATCGCCCCGCGCAATATCCAACTCAACCAATGTTTCCTGAAATGCAGCATTGTTCCATAATGCGATAGATACGGCTTCATCTTCACTCACACCATCGTCAAGCGATGCTTCAGGAGGTAATGTAATATCTCCTATGACCGTAGATTCTGGCAGATAAAATCCACTACGTTCATGAATATCTGCTCTCATATCTTCATGCGCAGGCTCGCGTGTGCATCCGGCCAGCAACAACAAAACTATCATTATTGTGGCGGTTGGTGCGTTGTTTAGCCCTACAATATAAGTTGATACAAAGATAATATATATTCCTGCCTTAATATTTAGAAGGAGATCAATATCATCCGATACTTAAGGCAAACTGAAGTATATTAGAAACTCTAAACTTAGTTTCCTGCTCTATATCTTCATACGGCGCCACTTCGGCAATCACGTAGATACATTATTACAATTATCTGATAGAATTTCTTTTCTGACAGCGACGACAGTTTTGTTGGAACAGTTAAGGTTTTCAACAATTTCATTGATACTGCACCCATCACGAAGGAGTGCTGCGATATTGCGTCGTAGGGTAGTATTCTTGGGTCTGCCTTTATACTTACCTGCTGTCTTGGCCTTGGCTATACCTTCTGATTGCCTCCGACGTCTGTCCTCGTAATCTTTTCTGGCAACAGCAGCCAGCATATCCAGCATCATAGCGTTAATGGCTGTGAGCATACGTTGTGTAAACTCGTCATTGTTGGTAGTGACAAACTGATGGGATGTCGGCAAATCAAGGGCAACTATCATAATACCTTTTCCCGTGATTTGGGATTTTAGTAATTCCCAATCTTGTGCGTTAAGACGGCTAATGCGGTCAACTTGCTCGACGAGTAATATGTCTCCGCGTTGCGCTATATCCAGCAACCTAAATAGTTCAGGCCGCTTTAATGTGGCACCGCTTTCATTTTCAACAAACCATGCGCTTACCTGTTGCTTGGACGCTAGCACAAAATTCTCTAATGACGCTTTTGCCCGATGTGCATCCTGCTCATTGGTACTGGCACGTAAATATCCATAAATTCGACTCATAATGTGTAGTATAAGTGATGTAGATATAAATGTGTATTTTAAATCATGTCATAAGTAGATTTTATGTGTTTTAGATAGATGTCATTAAGGTACACCCAAAACACAGTAGGCTTATCATGGTACATCGCATTATATTAACGCAACGCCAACGCGATAGATTACTATCATTACCAACAGACGAATCGACCATGCTCAATCATTACGTCCTGAGTGATGGAGATATAAACCGGATTAAGCGAAAGCAGTTACCTACAAACCAGTTAGGATTTGCGTTGCAGCTCTGCGCATTGCGATTTCCTGGTCGCTATTTGACAGCGCAAGATATTATACCAACGGAAATGCTCAAATTGATTGGCGCCCAACTTGGGTTATCAGATCATGATATTGAGCATTTTGAATATCAATCCGTTACGCGATATGAACATCTCAAGACACTGCAAAAATTCTATGGTTTCCAAAGCTTCTCATCATGTGAAGCTGATATGGTACAATGGCTTGAAAACACCGCTATTGAGTGCAGAAGTGATATTGAACTAGCGGAATTATTTGTGCAGGAATGTCGTAGTCGTCAGATCATATTACCGGGCATCACAGTGGTAGAACGTGTTTGCGCCGATGCGAAGGTAGTCGCTGATCGTAGGATACTTCATCGTATCTACTCACGGTTAGATAAGCAGAATAAGATACACCTTCAGGCGATGATAGATGAGACGGTTGATGGCCGACTTACTGTATATGCATGGCTGAAACGCTTTGAAATTGGGCATAACTCAGCAGACGCCAATAAATTAATGGAACAACTAGAATATCTGCAAGAACTGAATATCCCAGCTTCCGTGTTAGACGGCATACCGAAACACCGCATCATCTAGTTGTTACAGCAAGGAGGCGCTTATTATGCTGATGGATTGCGCGAACTAAAAGAGGAACGGCGTTTTGCTATACTGGCAGTAGCCGCTATCGAATGGCAATCAATGCTTACCGACACCATCATTGAAACGCATGACCGTATTGTTGGAAAATTATATAGCGACTGCACTCGTATGCGGGATACACAGTTGCTCGACCATAAGAAATTGGTGAAGAGTACGCTGAAATCATATGTGCAATTGAGTAAAACACTACTCAAAGCATATGATAGTGGGCAGCCTGTGGCTGATATTATTACAGATAAAGCAGCTCTAAAGACGCTAATGCTCAATGCTTCTGCTTTAACACAACGCATGTCATCTGACCCGCTCGAATTTGCTCTTGAAGGCTATGGCAAGTTCAGACGCTATTCAGGGAGAATGCTAGAGGATACTACGTTTGAAGGGAATAAATCGGCACGCCCACTGTTAGACGCTATCAATGTACTTAGAGAGGTGAATTTGCATGGCCACAAAGACGAGGTTAACTTACTCACCACGTTTGCATCACCGAAATGGCGCAAAATCCTTGGGCGCACCCCTGATCGAAAATGGTGGGAAACAGCTATTCTGTTTTCTATCCGTGACGCGCTGCGTTCTCGTGATATTTGGGTAGTGGGATCACGTAAGTATCAGGATACACGCACACAATTATTACCTATCGCTCAGGCAGAAAAATGTCTCTCACTTCCCATTCCTTTACAAGCAGATGACTGGATCAATCAGCGCAAAACCATGCTGAACGAACAGATGAAGAAGGTGAGCCGTATGCTACGTGATGGTACACTACCCAGCAATACCTTAGAGAAGGGAAAGCTGCATGTGAAACGGCTGGAACGAGACATCCCTGAAGGCATGGATGCGCTTACCTTAGATGTTTATAATCACATGCCGCAGATACCTATCACCGATATTCTCAAAGAAGTGGACGCCGATACAGGATTTAGTGAGGCATTCACTCATATCAATACGGGTTCACCTTGCGCTGATAACCTTGGATTACTCAATGTATTATTAGCAGACGGCATTAATTTGGGGCTTAAGAAGATGGCTCTATGTAGCTCGTCACATGCATCATTCTGGCCACTCATGCGTATCTCACAGTGGCACGTTAATAGTGATGCTACCAAAAATGCATTATCTATTCTTATGGAGGCGCATGAAAACCTTCCATTTGCTAATAACTGGGGCGATGGGACTACATCATCATCTGATGGTCAATTTATGGTAACAGGCGGCACAGGTGAGGCCATGAATGTGGTTAATATCAAATATAGCCCTACACCCGGTATCAAAGGATATTCACATGTGTCGGATCAGTTTGGCGTATTTTCTATGCTGACCATTCCTTCCACAGTACATGAAGCTCCCTACATTCTGGATGGTTTAACGATGAACGATACAGGAAGGCGTATCAAGGAGCATTATGCGGACACAGGCGGGTTTACCGATCATGTATTTGCCGTATCTGCATTGCTAGGGTATGAGTTTGCACCACGACTACGCAATTTATCAAACCTTCGGCTTTATGGCATAACAGGTGTTACCGTTCCAAAACTGCTCAAAGGGCTGATAAAATTGAAAGCATCACTGGCGAGGATTGAGCAACAATGGCCTGATATTATTCGCCTTATTGCCAGTATTATCACGCATCGCGTTATTCCCAGTGAGATATTACGCCAGCTTGCTTCGTTCCCACGGCAGAATGAATTAGCGATTGCATTAAAAGAGATTGGAAAGATTGAACGCACTATCTTTATTCTGAAATGGATCAGCTCAACAGAATTACAGCGCAGAGCGCAATTAGGGTTGAACAAAGGCGAAGCGCACCATGCCTTAAAGCGCGCACTAAACTTCAATCGCAGAGGTGAAATACGTGACCGTTTCTCTGAAAACCAGCATCTACGCATGATGAATCTTAACCTTCTGGCTGCTATCATTATTTACTGGAACACCAAGCAACTCGGCATTATTGCCCAGCGAATGCAGCAGGAAGGCGGAGTTATAGCTCCAGAGCTGCTGAAACACCTCTCGCCACTGGGCTGGGAACACATCATAATCACGGGATTCTATCAATGGTGATATTCAAAACACCCTAATTCCTGCACTTTCCCGCAAACTACCCCCCATATGACGTTTTCCAGATAAGTTCATTACTTGCCATAATGCTGCATATACTGGGTGGCAAACTCATCGCTAAACGTTCCGGAAGCTATGGCATCGCGTATGCGTTGCATTAGGTGCTGATAATAGGCGACATTATGCCAGCTGAGAATCATACAGCCAAGCATCTCTTTTGCTTTAAACAAATGATGAATATAGGCGCGGCTAAATTGGGAAGCACGACAAGGTACGGTTTCATCCAGCGGGCGATTATCCTCGGCAAAACATGCATTCTTTAAGTTGAGTTCTCCTTCGCTTGTATAGGCACGTCCAAACCTGCCAGAGCGCGTAGGAATAACACAGTCAAACATATCCACGCCACGTAGCACAGCCCCAACAATATCGGTCGGTTTACCAACCCCCATCAGGTAGCGCGGTTTATGTTCAGGGAGTGGGTCTACTGCATAATCCAGCACGGAAAACATCACCTCCTGCCCTTCTCCGACAGCAAGTCCACCAATGGCATATCCGTCATAATCAATGTCTGTGAGAATACGAGACGATTCCAGCCGCAAATCTTCAAACATACTGCCTTGTTGAATAGCAAACAGCCCATACCCATCGCGATCAGTGAATGCTGTTTTGCTGCGTTCTTCCCAGCGCATGGAACGTAACATAGATGCTTTCGCCTGCTCATATGTTGCAGGATACGAGGTACATTCATCCAGCACCATGGTAACATTGCTATCCAGCTTATATTGAATATCTATTGCTCTCTCGGGCGTCAACATATGACGTGAACCGTCAATATGTGACTTGAACTGTACCCCCTCTTCCGAAATTTCGCGTAAATCCCCAAGTGACATTACCTGAAACCCGCCGGAATCTGTGAGAATGGGTTTATCCCATTGCATAAAACGATGTAATCCACCCAGCCGTTCAACGCGCTCAGCACCGGGGCGAAGCATCAAATGGTAGGTGTTTCCAAGCAATATATCCGCGCCTGTGCTATCCACCATTTCAGGAGTGAGTCCTTTCACAGTAGCCGCCGTACCCACTGGCATGAAAGCGGGAGTACGAATATCCCCATGCGCGGTATGCAACAGACCACTACGAGCTTTGCCGTCTTGATGGTGTCGGGTGAATGATAATGCCATATTTTGTCGTTGATAAGGTTAATCAGCTTAGCGGTTTAGCAGAAACCATACGTTAATGCCATACGATTAGTGTAGCGTCACTACTTCATCAGATACCGGTGATTTTGCTTCTACACGTTGTGCATGGGTGGCTGCCTGTTGTGCTTGCATGTCTGCAAATTGTGCTGCAAAATTCCCTGCCTTCACAGGTTGCCTGTCGCTTGCATAACCTAACCGCTCCACATGACTCTTTGATGGCTCATGTGTCGCGGGCAATTCTGCATCAGGAGTCGGTTTTTTATCGTTAGACCTTAGTACGTTATCAGTAATGCGGTGATCTTCTGCCATTTCGTGCAAATGCTCTTTTGCATGAGAAAGTTTTTGACGCAAGGTAGGCTTCTTATGCGCTTCAGGATTTATATCAACCGATTGCTCAATAGGTATCCAGCTAGGATCTTCCGCAATAAAAGGGAGTTCGCTTAAATTGATGGCACCGCTGTTAATCTTACTGGTTAGTGCAGGAATATCGAACTCTTCGCTATAACGCTGCGTCAGGTGCGTTTTTGTGGCCAGAGGCAAATCATAGTAACTCACTTCGCCTTTTTTATTAGACGTTGAAAATTCTAATGCAATATATTCTTGTATACTTGGATTGACTGTAGCGATGACTCCCATGACCGCTTCCTGTGAAATTGACCGTCCACGCCCATGATTCAGTGCCATGGTTTCCAGATGATCGTGAGTCGTGCGCTCTTTATCTTCAAACAGGCTTTTACCAATCATGCCAAAGACCTTATCCATAGACATCACCATGACAGCCGCAGCAGCAAATAATCCTGCTGTGGCCAAAGCAGGCGCTACACCAGCAGTGGTTGCCATGGCAAGAAGTGATGTACCCCTAGCTGCAACAAACGCCATGGTTCCAAGCGCTCCCAGTGCATTTGCACCCATATCTATCCAGCGACTTTTGTCGTTACGTTCCAGAGCCTCTTTGAAAAAAGATTGTGGTTCAAGACCAATGGATTCATCGCCAAAAGCTAAAAGTCGTAAATGGTCATGCGTGACGTCTTTTGGGTCAACGCCAAATGTTTCTGCCAGTTCTGCGCGGAAGTTATTTAAAATGCGTGTTTCATTACTATGATGCGCCATGGTAGACATGGCAGCCGTGATAGGCAGTCCAACACCAAGTCCAACCAGCACAAGCGGTGTGGCAGATGCTCCGGGCATCACTGCCGCAGCTGTTGCAACAGCTGTCATAGTGGCTCCTCTGCCCGTAATAAATGCAGCAGCGCGTCTGGCCAATGAGCCAATGTCATCGAACATGTTAAACATCAGGGTAGCTCCTGATGCAGATCATACGATATTGTGGTATTGAAAAAAGTTAGCACTATGCACCTTTCAGATATAACATAGATAGACTCTAACACATGCTAAGACATAGTTTCATGACAGTTAAATGAAATCACCATGTTCACTGATGATATGTAAAGCAAGCTACTTTGTGACAGCTGGAGAAACAATCATAATCATTTGACGGCCTTCCAGCTTTGGCTGATGCTCCACCTTCACCGTATCGCCAAGTATTTCCTTGATCTCGTTCAACAGCTTCATCCCTAATTCCTGATGCGCCATCTCACGACCACGAAAACGCAGCGTTACTTTGACTTTATCCCCTGCTTCCAAGAACTTATGCACATGCTTCATTTTGACGTCCAAATCATGGCTGTCAATATTAGGCCGTACTTTAACTTCTTTTACCTGTATGGTCTTCTGCTTTTTACGCGCCTCATTGGCACGCTTTTGCTGAGTATATTTGAACTTACCGTAATCCAGAATTTTACAGACTGGCGGGCTGGCGTTAGGGGAAACTTCCACCAAGTCTAATCCGCGACTGCGAGCAATGTCTAATCCTTCAGGTACTGTAATGACACCCACCATCTCACCATCTACATCTACCACACGTATTTTTGGTGCGCGTATCTGACTGTTAATGCGCGTGTCTTTATCGCTATTGCTCATAAATTACAGTATCTTTCATAGTTGGTAAGTCCTTTTATTAATTACTTGCGTATCACTATACACCCCACAGGCTTAACATTCCTTTAAATGCAACGCAACTGCAAAATGCCTAAGCAGCGCGAGAAACCGGCTTGTATTTGATACGTTCGGGATTTAATGCACTGTCTCCTAAGCGGCGTTTGCGATCTGCTTCATAGTCTTCATAGTTACCTTCGAACCACTCTACATGGCTATTTCCCTCAAAAGCCAGAATATGGGTTGCAACACGGTCTAAGAACCAGCGATCATGCGAAATAATCACCACGCAGCCGGCAAACTCCAGCAGGGCTTCTTCCAATGCACGTAAGGTTTCTACGTCCAGATCATTGGTTGGCTCATCGAGCAAAATCACATTAGCACCTTGCTTCAACATTTTTGCCAAATGCACACGGTTACGTTCACCACCAGAGAGCATATGTATTTTCTTTTGCTGATCGCCGCCTTTAAAGTTGAAAGAAGAACAATAAGCACGGCTTTTCACCAATTGCTTACCCAGCTCTATTTCTTCGTGACCATCAGAAATTTCTTCCCAGACAGTTTTATCACCATTCAACGAATCACGCGATTGATCCACATACCCTAAATGCACCGTATCACCTACGGTAAACGTCCCATCATCAGGAGTTTCCTGTCCTGTAATCATACGGAAAAGCGTTGTCTTCCCTGCACCGTTTGCACCAATAACGCCAACGATTCCACCACGTGGCAAATCAAAGCTTAAATCATCCATCAGCAAGCGGTTACCGAATGCTTTGCGAACATGATCGGCCTGAATTACACGATCGCCCAGCCGGTCAGCTGCAGGTATAACAATCTGCGCGACACCACTACGTGCTTCATTTTGCTTGGCCTGCAACGTTTCAAATGCATTGATACGTGCTTTAGATTTAGATTGACGCGCTTTAGGCGAAGCACGCACCCACTCCAGTTCCTGCGCCAGATATTTCTGACGCGATGATTCTTCTTTTTCTTCCTGTGCTAAGCGTTTGTGCTTTTGTTCCAGCCATGAGGTGTAATTCCCCTCATACGGAATGCCCTCACCGCGATCTAGTTCCAAAATCCAGCCCGTCACATGATCCAGAAAATACCTATCATGCGTTACCATAACCACAGTACCGGCATAGTCTTTTAAGAAACGCTGTAGCCATGCAACAGACTCTGCATCCAGATGGTTAGTCGGTTCATCAAGCAACAACATATCAGGCTTTTCCAGCAGCAACCGTGCCAAAGCCACGCGGCGTCTTTCTCCACCGGATAACGTGGTGACATCTGCGTCTGCTGGTGGGCAACGCAAGGCTTCCATGGCAATCTCAATCTCGTTATCCAGATTCCATGCATCCATCGCATCAATCTGCTCTTGCAGTTCGCCTTGCTTGTCCAGCAGTTCCATCATTTCATCATTATCCGTGACTTCACCTAACTGCATAGAAATCGCATTAAATGCATCCAGTAGCGCTTTCTTCTCCTTCAGCCCTTCCATCACGTTATCAAACACATTCTTGTCAGAATCAAGCTTAGGCTCTTGTTCCAGATACCCGATACGTGTGCCTTTGGCCGCCCAAGCCTCACCATTAAATTCTGTATCCTGACCTGACATAATTTTCAATAAGGTTGATTTACCGGAACCATTATGCCCAAGCACACCAATCTTTGCACCCGGGTAGAACGACAAATACATATCTTTCAGCACTGTTTTGCCGCCGGGGTAGCTTTTGGTTAAGCCCTGCATATAATAGATAAATTTTTCTGACATGCGGATACCTTATGAATTATGTGTCTTTTATGATAATAAGGCATAGTTAAATCGCATTATCATCATTGCGTCAAATCATTTATCCTTTTACCAGATACTTAGCAGCCTGTAAAACCACCTCACACATGATGTCTTTTGATATATTTGCTATTGCCTCCTTTATTGGCACTGTTTCCTTCGCCGCCAGTGGCTTTCTGATTGGTGTACGTAAGCATCTGGACTTAATGGGGGTTTTCATTCTTGCCATGCTAACCGCCAATGGAGGCGGAGCAGTTCGCGATATTTTGGTGAATCGTTTGCCAACCGTGTTAACTGATATCATGGCATTCATTATTGTGATTGCTGTCATTGCACTGTGCAGCACGCTGCGTCTGTATAAGCACCCAAATATTGAACGTCACCGCTTATTCATACTATGTGACTCCATTGGACTGGTGGCATTTAGCGTAACAGGTGCCTTAACGGGTATTGACGTAGGACTGAGTATTTTTGGTGTCATGGTGCTGGCATTCATTACTGCCAGTGGTGGCGGTATTATCCGTGACTTAATGGTGAATGACGTGCCAACCGTTTTGCAAAGCGACTTTTATGGAAGCATTGCCTTATTGCTAGGTGCCGCTATTTACGGGCTACACGTAACAGAGAATGCCAGTAATACGACTATCTTCGTTGCGTTACTGATAGCGTTAACTCTGCGAATGGTAGCGCACCGCTATGGTTGGAGACTACCACGCCTGAAGATGTAAAAAGACATGCCTGTCAAGTCAGGCTTTTAAAGCTTTTTGCTTGCATTTCGTGCGGCTTGCCCGCTACATTACACACAGTAATATCACACTAAACATGGCAACCATTTCCATATGCGCTATATTATCCCGCTTTTTGCTTTAATGCTGTCTCTGACACTGCCACACTACGCTGCACATGCAACTAATGCTCCGTCAGCCAGCAATAATGATATTCCTCTAGTGGTCATCCGATATAATCAGCCGCGTATCTATTACGATAAACAACTCTATAATGCCATTTCTAAAGCGATTAAAATCAAGCCCTCCGTCACATTGTCTCTGGTTTCATTTATTCCTGAAAATGGTTCTGATGAACGCAAAGAGCGCGTTAAGACATTAGCCGACAGACAAATTGGAAAGCTAATAGTAGATTTGCGAAAAATGGGAATACCACGTGATCGCGTATCAGTGTCAAAAGAATATGTGTCTGATGCGCGCTATCATGAAGTCTATATGTACGTTGATTAATCTTGACTTACAACGAACCGATTGCGTGTTTCTGATGATGGATAAAAGATAAATGAAGATACTGATTTTAGGCGCAGGCATCACGGGCGTTACAGCAGCATATGTGCTGGCATCGCGAGGCCACGCGGTGGAAGTTGTGGAACAGGAAGCATCTGCGGCACTCCAAACATCGTTTTCTAATGGCGCGCAATTAAGCTATTCCCACGCAGAACCATGGGCTAACCCCGGTGTGTTCAAAAAACTGATGGAATGGACGTTTCGTAGCGATGCACCATTGGTTGTTCGACCACGTGCAGATAAAGAGATGATGATATGGATGAGTCAGTTTCTGGCTAATTGTACCACTAGCCGTATGCAGGAAAACTGCGAGCGTATGTGGCGTATTGCTCGCTACTCAAAAGATAAACTCGCTCAAATACGTAAAGACACTAACGTACAATTTGACTTCGCCCAAAAGGGCATCTTGCATATTTTCTCTGATAAGGCGGCTTTTGACGGCGCTATCAGACAAGCAGAATTTCAGGAAAAGAGTTTAGGGTGTAAAGAATACGTCTTTTCCAAACAGGAATGTTTAGAGAAAGAACCGGCACTTAACGGTGCTTCAAAAACGATTATTGGCGGACTATATTCTGATATTGACGAGTCCGGCGATATTCATATGTTTACGCAGAATCTGGCTAACTATTGCGCCGAGCATCTGGATGTCACCTTTCATTATAATACGATTATTACCAGCCTAAATGGAGATAAAAGTCGTATTACGTCAATTAATACCAGTAGCGGCATGTTATCTGCAGATGCTTACGTTATGTGTCTGGGCGCGTATTCCCCGATACTAACGAGAACATTGGGTGTGCGTTTACCTATCTACCCTATGAAAGGTTACAGCCTGACACTGCCGGCATGGGAAGGTGCGCCGCAGGTTAGCATCACAGATGATGAGAAGAAAGTTGTGTTCAGCCGTATAGGGGATCGTATACGCTCAGCCGGTACCGCTGAATTTGCGGGTTACGATACGTCCGTTAATGACAAACGCATAAAGCAGATGACCAGTTCGCTACATGATCTGTTTCCGGGCGTACCTTTAAATAATATGGAAAAATGGGCATGTATCAGACCTCAAACGCCTGATGGCCCCCCGATCATTGGGCGCACAGACTGTACTAATCTCTACATGAATACAGGGCATGGCACACTTGGCTGGACGCAAGGGGCTGGCAGTGCTTACCTGCTGGCAGATTTGATGGAGGAACGTACGCCAGAGATACGCACCGCCGGATTAGAATTATCACGTTACCGGAAATAATGATGATGCAAGGCATATCCCACTACCTAACGCTTAGCCCTTACGATACGGAATCGGTAGAGCTGCATTACTTAACTTATGGCAAACCCGACCGCCCTGCGGTGTTATGCGTTCACAGCCTGACGGGAAATGCAGAAGATTTCCATTATCTGGCTACAAGCCTGGCACAAGATTTTTATGTCATTGCTCCGACTATGCCAGGCAGAGGTAAAAGCGGGCATTATCAGGACATTACCCTGTATCAAAACACACAATATCTTTCTTTGTGTTTGGATATGTTAAGGGTGTTAAACATCCATCAGTGCCACTGGGTGGGAGCCTCTATGGGTGGCATGATGGGGATGATGGCCAGCATGGTACAACCTTCCTTACTATCATCATTGATGTTAAATGATGTTGGCAGCATTGTCGCAAAAGAAGGATTGCGCCATATTTATCAGGCCATACATTCTCCCTTGCCTAAAAATAATAAAGCAGCGTTTGAAGCAGTTTACAAAGCGCGCTACGTCAAAGCATTTGGCATGACGGAAGAAGAACACTGGCAGCATTTCTGGCAGAGTCGTGTGACGTATGATGCTAACGGGATGCC
The DNA here is from genome assembly GCA_963803575.1 of uncultured Alphaproteobacteria bacterium. Lineage (GTDB taxonomy): Bacteria > Pseudomonadota > Alphaproteobacteria > Rickettsiales > UBA998 > CAWDMW01. Next base: position 1,359,922 of record CAWDMW010000002.1, on the reverse strand, counting down.
GTCCCTCATTATTGACCCTGACATTTATCAATCCATTGAAGCATTGGCACCAAATGGTGAGTCAAGCATAGAGGATGTTGATCTTACCTCATTATGGGAAACAGTACATTGCCCGGTCTTGCTGTATCGCGGTGAGCATTCAGACTTGCTTCGGCAAAGCACGGTTGATGTTATGGTTGCATCACATGATAATATTACCTTTCATGAATGGCCACATACAGGTCACATGCCACACCTAATGAGTGACGATCAGATTCACATTATTCACAACTGGTTGCGATCTCAGTCATGAATATGCTACACTGACGTATGACGAACATACGCCCTTCTATCCCTAAAACAGGACAATTTAGCCGTCCTGATACATCGCCAAAGAAGAACAAACCATCGCATATTACTGCACAGGATCGTCCACCGCGTGGTAGAGGGTTCCGGCAAATACCGGACGCAGGCATGTTGTCAGATCTTGTGGATCGTGCAGTAAGTGCTATGCGTAAAGGTATTTACTGGGATCGTGGTTCCATCCTAAACATCGAAGTGTAGCGAATATGTTTGACTGGCAAGACCCGCTCTGGATTGATCGGCAACTTGGTGAAGACGAAACCATGATTTTAAACATGACACGCAAATTCGCGCGAGACGTGTTATTCCCCGGCATACTGGAAGCGAATCGTAAAGAGTATTTTGATCGCGATATTTTGCGTGAGGCAGGCAAATTAGGGTTACTTGGATCAACTATTCAAGGCTATGGATGCGCTGGCACATCACATGTGGCTTACGGGGTGATTGCACGAGAAATTGAATGGGTGGATAGCGGTTATCGCTCCGCTTTGTCTGTGCAATCCAGCTTAGTGATGTATCCTATCAGTGAATATGCCACGGAAGAGATTAAGTCAGAATATTTACCTAAATTAGCCAGCGGAGAAATGATTGGCTGCTTTGGGCTGACAGAGCCAGATCATGGCTCTGACCCATCGGGTATGAAAACGCGAGCTGATAAAGTAGATGGTGGCTACCATTTGAGTGGTTCCAAAACATGGATCACAAACGCACCTATTGCAGACTTAGCGATTGTCTGGGCAAAGGTCTATAGTGATAGCGATATAGCGGATGGTACTATTAGTGGTTTCATTGTGACGCGAGACACAAAGGGGTTTGAAACACCAAAAATTGAGGGCAAACTATCTTTGAAAGCTTCGGAAACAGGGATGATTATGCTGGATAACGCTTTTGTGCCAGACGCACACCGCTTGCAAACTACCGGTATGAAAGCACCGTTTTCCTGCCTTAATAAAGCACGTTACGGTATTGGCTGGGGCGCGTTGGGAGCCGCGGAGTTCTGTTATCAGGCTGCGCGCAACTATACGCTAGAGCGCAAACAATTCGGCAAACCCCTAGCGGCAAACCAGTTGATTCAAAAGAAACTGGCGGATATGGCAACAGACATTGCTTTAGGCCTGCAAGGATGTTTACGTGTGGGTCAGTTGATTGATGCAGGTAAACAAGTGCCGGATATGATTTCGCTGATTAAACGCAATTCTGCGGGAAAAGCCTTAGAGATTGCCCGTACAGCCAGAGATATGCATGGTGGCAACGGCATCGCAGATGAATACCATGTAATGCGTCATGTAATGAACTTAGAAAGCGTCAATACCTATGAAGGAACCCATGATATTCATGCACTTATTCTAGGCCGCGCCATTACAGATATTCCGGCTTTTTCCGCATAAAATTTAAATTTAACTGGTTCGATACTTTCTCAAGTACTTTAATCTTTTTTTATAAGAATCCTGTCAATCTGTCCCTAGTGATTTACTAAGTAACGATAAGGCATACAACGCACATGGATTTCTTTCATTCTACCTCCCGCAATGACAAAGCCAAACTGGATGCACTGGATAAAGTGCAGGCAACCATTGAGTTTGATACGAAAGGGAATATCATTACTGCCAATGCGAATTTCCTGGAAACGGTTGAATATAGTCTAAGTGAAATTCAGGGTAAGCATCATAGTATGTTTGTTGAAAGGGGTTACGCACAAACGGCAGAATATCAAATTTTTTGGGATAAATTGCGCGCAGGAAACTTTGAAACAGGTAAATTCAAACGTTATGGTCGTAACAATAAAGAAGTATGGATTGAAGCATCCTATAACCCTATCTATGATGCGCAAGGTAAAGTATGTGGTGTGGTCAAGTTTGCTACAGATATTACAGAAGAAGCAATAAAAAGCGCGGATTATCAGGGGCAGATTGATGCAATCAATCGCTCGCAAGCCGTGATTGAATTTACCATGGACGGTACTATCTTGAACGCTAACGAGAATTTTTTAAGCACTGTTGGGTATCAGTTGGATGAAATAAAAGGAAAACATCATCAAATATTTGTTGATTCTTCCTACGCCAGTTCACATGAATACCGGAATTTCTGGAATAAATTATCGAAAGGGGAGTATCATTCAGGCGAATATAAACGTATCGCGAAAGATGGAACGGAGGTGTGGATTCAGGCATCTTACAACCCTATCTTCAAGCCTGATGGTAAACCATTTAAAGTGGTTAAATACGCATCAGATATTACTAAGGATAAATTAGCTAGTATTGATGTTTTAGGTCAAATGGATGCGATCAATAAATCACAAGCAATTATTGAATTTAAGTTGGACGGTACTATCCTGAACGCTAATGACAATTTTCTAAATGCTGTTGGTTATCGCATTGGTGAAATTCAGGGCAAACATCACCAAATGTTTGTCGATCACGATTATGCCAAAAGTGAGGAATATCGAAGATTTTGGGATAAGTTGCGTACTGGGCAGTTTGAATCAAAAATTTACCCCCGCATAAGAAAGGATGGATCCGAGATATGGATTCAGGCATCCTATAACCCTATTTATGATATTGATGGAAATCTGTACAAGGTGGTAAAATTTGCTACAGACATGACGGAAATGATGAAAGCAGCTGATTTGGCAGATAGTGCTATGGCAAAAGTGCAAAGTGTGGCGGCTGCCACCGAAGAAATGTCTGCTGCGATTCAGGAAATCAGTCAAAGTATGGTCATGTCCAAACGTGCAACGGACAGTATCTCAGAGAAAACAGCCATATCTGGGGTGGCCAGTGCCAAGCTCAGTTCCAGTATGGAATCAATGGGAAATATCGTTGACTTTATTCGCAACATTGCAGGACAGGTTAATTTGCTGGCACTTAATGCAACCATTGAAGCAGCACGCGCTGGTGAGGCAGGTCAGGGTTTCTCGGTTGTTGCAGCAGAAGTGAAAAACCTTGCAGGCCAAACGTCTAAAGCAACCGACAATATTGAAAACGAGATTAATGTGGTACAGGCATTATGTCTGGAAGTGGCCGACGGGATTAAGGAAATCGTAGAAGCAGCAGATCATGTGAATGAATATGTCACTGGAGTAGCCAGTGCGATTGAAGAACAATCTGCCGTGACGAATGACATTGCCTCTAACAGTATGTCTGCATCTCAGGCAACATCAGAAATCAGTTCTCGTATTAGGAAGTTGTCAGAGGGTTAAGCAGGGTCAGTATAATATTCACGCAGTGCGTTCGCCACATACTCTGAAACAAACCCGTCAATGGAACCGCCTAACCGACATATCTGTTTTACAAACCGCGATGACACAAAATGTGTGGATTCTGATGCTGTCAGGAAAATCGTCTCTAATTCGGGTGCCAGCTTTGAATTCATGCATGCCATTTGAAACTCATACTCAAAATCAGATACAGCACGCAAACCGCGTATTAGTACAGACCCATTATGCGACTGGGCAAAGTTCACCAGCAAACCGGAAAAACTCTTAACCGTCACCCGGCTTGCATCTTCACCCAACATACTGATGTCGTGTTGCGCCAGTGCCGTGCGTTGATCTAGTGAGAACACAGGCTGTTTCCCCGTATCTAACGCAACCGCTATTACCAAATGATCCACTACGCGAAGGGAACGCTTAATAATATCAATATGCCCATTCGTGATCGGGTCAAACGTGCCGGGATAAATACCTATACGCATGATTTACGTGTCCGTCTCGTCAGGATGTATAGTTTCTACCAATGCTACAGGTTCAATCACCACATCTGGTTCCTGCTCAGCCAGTTCTTCCACATCTACGGCAATCATCGCTTCATCAATACGCACCGCTGTCACAATCGTTTCATTTTCAGCCACACTAAACAGTCGGACTCCCTGCGTGTTACGTCCGGCAATGCGAATGTCGGATACCGGGCAGCGAATAATCTTGGCCATATCAGTCATCAGCATCAACTGATCGGCATGACTGATGGAGAAACTCGCCACCACATGTCCGTTTCGGTCATTTCCTGCAATACTAATGATCCCCTGCCCACCTCGATTGCTGACACGATATTCATATGCAGAACTACGTTTGCCGTAACCATTTTCTGTAACAGTTAAAATAAATTGTTCACGCTCTTGCATCCCATTGAACATGTCATCAGACATTTCCCACTGTGGGGCTTCCTCGTCCTGCTCACCTGCTTCTTCCAACTCACCCATACGAATGGTCTGGTTAGCGCGGCGTATGTAGGCCATACGTTCTTCAGAACTATAATCACCCATACCATCCAGAATAGACATAGATACCACCATATCATTATCAGCCAGTTTAATGGCTCGAACGCCTGTTGAAGCACGGCTTCTAAAGACGCGAATGCTACCTACCGGAAAGCGAATACATTTACCAAAAGAGGTGGAAAGCAACACATCCTGCGTTTCACCACATGGACGTACCGCTACCAGATATTCATTATCGCCCAGCTTCATGGCAATTTTTCCGTTGCTCATCACATTCTGAAAATCAGACAAATCATTGCGGCGTATCGTCCCCATGGACGTAGCAAACATAACGTGCAGATCATCCCAGGTGCTTTCATCTTCAGGCAGCGGCATAAAGGTATTAATCGTTTCACCATCAGCCAGCGGAAAGATATTGACCAAAGCCTTACCCTTGGTCGTAGCTCCACCTAATGGCAGCCTGTACACTTTCAACTTATAAACCTTTCCAAAATTAGAAAAGAACAGAACGGGCGTGTGGGTGTTGACAACAAATAATGCTTCAATCGCATCTTCATCCTTCATCCCCATACCAGATCGGCCTTTACCACCCCGGCGTTGCGCGCGATATGTATCTAAAGGCACGCGCTTGATATAACCACCGCGTGTAACCGTCACCACCATATCTTCTTTCTGAATCAGGTCTTCCATATCCGCTTCAAATTCAGAATCATCAATGGTAGTACGGCGAGGCACAGCGTAATTATCATGCACTTCTTGCAATTCTTCTTTCATGATACGCATCCGTTCTTCATACGAACCAAGAATAAACAGATACGTTTTAATGGCTTCTCCCAATTCCGTAAGCTCGCCATCAATCTTTTCGCGCTCTAATCCGGTCAGGCGTTGCAACCGCAATTCTAAAATACCGCGCGCCTGTTCTTCAGTGAAGCGAATACGTGTGCCATCCAAAGCGTTGCGTTTATCATCCACTAATTCAAGCAACGGCAATACGTCAGCGGCGTCCCAGTCACGGCGCATTAATTCCTCTTTAGCCGCCGGAGGATTAGGCGCGCCCCGAATCACTTTAATAACTTCATCAATATTCGCCACCGCGATGGCCAAACCAATTAAATTATGCGCTTTGTCACGCGTCTTATTCAGCAAGAACTGTGTACGGCGCGTAATCACATCTTCGCGAAAACGGATAAACGCTTCTAATATCTGTTTCAGATTCAGCTGTTCAGGGCGTCCATCATTCAGTGCCAGCGTATTGACGCCAAATGAGGTTTGCAGTGGCGTGTAGCTGTAGAGTTGGTTTAGCACCACATCCGGCACAGCATCACGCTTCACTTCAACCACCACGCGCACACCGCTTTTGTCAGACTCATCGCGCAGGTCTGAAATGCCCTCGATTTTTTTATCACGTACCAAGTCGGCAATACGCTCTACCAACCGCGCCTTGTTCACCTGATACGGAATTTCTGTAACGATGATAGCAGTACGTTTATTGGGTAAGTCCTCAAAGTGTGCCTTGGCACGCATCACCACAGACCCACGTCCGGTATGTGCAGCGGCGCGGCTACCTGAGCGACCAAGAATGGTTGCACCTGTTGGGAAGTCAGGCGCAGGCACGCATTCCATTAAATCATCAATACTGCTGTCAGGTTCATCAATCAGCAACGTGGTTGCATCAATCACCTCGCCCAGATTATGAGGAGGAATATTGGTTGCCATCCCCACAGCAATCCCGCCAGCACCACTGACCAGAATATTGGGGAAACGCGCAGGCAACACTTTTGGCTCCTGCTCTGCACCGTCATAATTATCCTGAAAATCAACAGTATCTTTGTCAATATCCTGAAGCAACGACGTTTGTGAGATTTTATCCAGCCGCGATTCCGTGTAACGCATTGCAGCTGGTGGATCACCATCCATGGAACCAAAATTCCCTTGCCCGTCAATCAGCATTTTGGACATAGAGAAAGGCTGTGCCATGCGCACCAACGCATCATAAATCGCGCTATCACCGTGAGGGTGGTATTTCCCCATCACTTCACCGACAATACGCGCAGATTTCTTGTAGGGTTTATTGTAATCGCAACCGGATTCCTGCATAGCGTACAGGATACGTCGATGCACAGGTTTCAGACCATCACGCAAATCCGGAATTGCCCGCGATACAATCACGCTCATGGCATAATCCAGATAAGAGCGTTTCATCTCCCGTTCAATGGAAATGGTTGGAGTCAGGTTAGCATCAGACACAGTAATATCCTTCATTATAATAGAGTCTGTTTGGTATCAGATAGGCACTACTATGGCAAGAGTTACTTAAACTTCATGCCGGCAAATAAGCACCATAATCTTACAATGCAGACAGACGGCGAAAAGGGCTGGTTTAATGCGTCAAATGGCTTATAATAAAGCTATGAATGAAGTAGCGACTCCTCCTGTAGATTCCCCAGACGTGCGCTTGCGGCGTATCCGTTACCGTAGCTGGCATCGTGGATGCAAAGAAACTGACGTGATTCTTGGTAATTTTGCTGACAAAGCACTGCACTTGCTTGAAACAGATGAAGCATTGCAAAATTATGAAGACTTGCTTGATGAGCAAGATGTAGATATATGGAACTGGATAACAGGCAAAACTCCGCTGGCTGATGGACAATATGACCATTTACGCGACACACTAAGAACGTTTTCTAAAACTGTTTAATTAATGTCTGTTGCCTCTTCCCAACGTTCATCCTCTCCCGATACAAACGCCTTTCGCACTTTGTCATCTGTACCGGAAAATGCACAAAGTCTGGCAATCCGGCACTTGCTTTCTCAGTCTTCTGCGCCATGCCTCTACATCACACATCACGATCGCCAATTAAACGCTATTGCCCGACAGGCAGAGTTTTTCTTACCCAATATCCCTATCATCACTTTGCCTGCATGGGATACGCTGCCATACGACCGTAGTGCGCCTGCACAAAGCATGATTGCACGACGAGTGGCTGCATTAGTTGAAATATTAGAGCGCAGCAAAAGCAAAACCCCTTTCATTGTACTGACCACGGCCAGTGCGTTCCTTCAAAAACTTCCACCGCGCAGCACTTACGATAATGCGACAACACTGATTGAGGTAGGCAGCACACTTCATCATGAGCGGTTTGTTGGAATGCTTGCCGGACAGGGATACCGCCGTGCGTCTAAAGTGATGGAGCCGGGGGAATTTGCTGTGCGGGGTAGCATTATTGATCTTTATCCGGCTAATGAAGCAACCGCTTTCCGGCTGGATATGTTTGATGATACCATAGACACCATTAAGTCATTCGATGTGCTTAGCCAGCGCAGCATAGACAACCACACACAATTACGCATCGTTCCTACCAGTGAGATTGTGCTGTCTAAAGAACGTGTTGAACAATTCCGTCAGTCTTACCGGCAAGCGTTCGGTCAGCCACATCGTGATGACGCTTTGTACCATACAGTAAGTGAAGGACAATACCACACTGGCATGGAGCATTGGCTACCATTCTTTTATCCGCAAATGGAAAGCCTGCTTGCTTATCTACCTGATAATATACAGATTTGCTTGGATCATGGGGTACGCGATACGTTGAAGCAACGCAGCGAAATGATTCTGGATTATTACCAGTCTCGTATAGATACCGCAGCCATTTCACGCAAAGAATCACAATTCATCTATAACCCTGTATCGCCGGAAATGTTCTACCTGCATGATACATGGGAAGCACGTCTTGAACAGCGGGGCGCTACCTTGCTGGAACCGTTTGGTATTAGCAAGCAGGATGGTGATTCACTTAACGTACGTGCGAACAAAAAACTTCACACCATTGCTAAAGCAGAGAAAAAAACACCCTTTTCGGTACTGGAAGCAGAGATGGCCGGTGATGCACGCCCCGTCATCCTTAGCGCATCGACGCAGGGAAGTTGTGACAGGCTGGAGCAATTGCTTAAAAGTGAAGGGCTTAAGCCTAAACGTATTGAACACATAGATCAGGTCACACCTAAGAAGAAAGGGCTGTATGTCAGCGAATTACAAGCCGCAAGCGGTTTTCAGTCTGATGCATTAGTGTTATATACCGAGCAGGATTTTTTAGGCCGTAAAATTCTGCAAACCCGCAAACGCACCAAGTCATCTGAAGCCTTCATGGCAGAAGCAACCGCATTTGATACGGGTGAATTACTGGTACATAAAGATCATGGGATAGGATGCTTTGAGCGGCTGGAGACACTGGACGTAGATGGTATCCGTCATGACTGCATCAAGCTGGTCTATCGTGATAATGACCGGTTGTTTGTGCCTGTAGAGAATCTGGACTTACTGACACGTCATGGTAGTGAAGCCGGTGACGTGGAACTGGACAAATTAGGGTCAGCAAGCTGGCAATCGCGTAAAGCTGCTTACAAAGAAAAACTTCGCCTAACCGCAGAAGCTTTGCTGGAAACGGCGGCTGAGCGTGAATTAGTTAAGAGCACTGCGCTGCACATGCAGGAAGATGCTTATAGCGACTTTGTTGCGCGTTTCCCATATGATGAAACTGACGATCAGGAACGTGCTATCAATGACGTGATAGATGATTTAAACGGCACAAAGCCTATGGACAGGCTGGTGTGTGGCGATGTGGGTTTTGGTAAAACCGAAGTGGCCTTGCGCGCTGCATTTGTTGCTGCAACCGACAGCATGAACCCAATACAGGTTGCATTCATTGCTCCCACCACATTGCTTGCCCGCCAGCATTACCATAATGTCAAAAGCCGTTTTGAACATAGCGGTCTGAAAGTCGCACAGCTTTCGCGTTTATGCTCCACGAAAGAGGCTAAACTCACTCGCGAAGGACTGGCTGATGGCAGCATTAATGTAGTGGTAGGGACACATTCACTACTGGCAGATAGCGTCTCGTTCAACAGGTTAGGACTGCTTATTATTGATGAGGAACAACGCTTTGGTGTAAAGCAAAAAGAAAAACTTAAATCACTAAAGTCAGATATTCATGTGTTAAGCATGTCTGCTACCCCCATTCCACGCACGCTACAAATGGCATTGACGGGCGTGCGTGACTTGAGTCTGATTACCACGCCGCCTGTGGACAGGCTAGCGATTCGTAGCTTTGTTACCCCGTTCGATCCGGTCGTCATTAAAGAAGCGATTAAGCGTGAACTGCATCGTGGTGGACAGGTGTTTTATGTCACCCCACGCATTGCAGATATTGCCGAATTAAAAGCACGTATCACTGAACTGGCGCCGGAAGCAAGGCTGGCTGTAGCGCACGGTCAAATGAGTGGTAGCGAGTTGGACAGCCTAATGAATGACGTATATGAAGGCAAGTTTGACGTATTGCTTTCCACCGCCATTATTGAGTCCGGCATTGACATACCAACCGCAAACACAATGATTATTAATCGCGCAGATCGGTTTGGACTGGCGCAACTTTATCAATTGCGAGGTCGCGTAGGACGCGGCAAAGTGCGGGCTTATGCTTACTTCACCCTGCCCTATCATGGTGCATTAACTCCGCAAGCCATTAAACGACTGGACGTGATGCAATCCCTTGACACGTTAGGCGCAGGATTCACGCTTGCCAGTCACGATATGGATATTCGTGGATTCGGGAATCTGGTGGGAGAAGAGCAATCCGGTCATGTGAAAGATATTGGGGTCGAATTGTACCAGAGTATGCTGGAAGATGCAGTTAAGCAGGCACGCTTAAAGCGTGAAGATGCAAAAGACTTAGCCCCTATTTTAGAAGAAGACTGGTCACCGCAGTTAAATCTTGGCTTGTCCGTGCTAATTCCCGAAACCTACGTCAGTGATTTGTCACTACGCTTAAGCCTATATCGCCGCGCTGCCACGTTGCAATCCATTGATGACATTGAAAGTTTTGCCGCAGAATTGTCAGACCGTTTTGGCACGATTCCACAGGAAGCAGAATATTTATTCACCACCTTAAAGCTGAAATGTACTTGCAAACAAGCAGGCGTTAGTCGCGTGGATGTGGGACCTAAAGGGGCGGTATTGCATTTTGAAGAAAGCGCCATCAGCAACCCGCACGCACTCATTGGGTTCATTTCACGCCATAGCGACACCATGAAGTTACGTGCAGATAATTCTGTGTTTTACAAAGCGCAGTGGCGCGACACAGCCCATAAACTACACGATATTCGGCAATTGATTGATAATGTCGCTACGATTTAGCTCATCATAAAAAGATTCCCCTATGCATGAAAGCAGTGAAGGGAATGTGAGTTAACCGATCATAACACTAGTTATGGTCGATTGTTGTATAATAGGCATAGTGAGATCAAGTTCTTCAGCCCTCTTGCCATAGAGATTCCAGTCGTCCTCTAGGCCTGTATCTATGCCAATGCATAGATATGCTATTGCGTATGAACGGAGTGAATCTCCGTTGATACAATCGACAATTGGTTCAAGCTCTTCCTCTTCTGCAATTTTTTGCAAAAGAGAAAAAACCTCTGAAAAAACTTTTCCGTTAAATTCAGAAAAAGATCTTGTTTTGTTGGCTTCACTTCTGTCAAACATAATCAGGTCGATACTAAAAAGCATCAAATAAAGTAAGCATCAATATTACACTATAATTGTGTAAATAGCAATCTTATCCGCCTAACTCGCCACCTCAACATAATCAGCTAGTAACTTCTTTCTGCCTGCTTTATCAAAAGCAATGCTTAAATGCTCGCCCTGCTGTTGTAGCACGCGTCCGTAACCAAATTTAACATGAAATACCCGTTTTCCTGTCATGCTGTCATCAGACTGCACACGTGTGGCTTCCTGAAAAATACTATCCATCTGTCGCTGAAACATAGCCGGAGTTTTAGCCTGTGCTGATGGCAACCTGCTTAATCCATCAGGCATGTCAATATGATCTACCGGAATTTCCTGCAAAAAGCGCGAGGGAATACAGCTTTGCCACTGATTATAAATACGCCGGTTAGCTGCATGGGTAATGTAGAGTTGGCATTTGGCGCGTGTCATCCCAACATACGCCAGGCGCCGTTCTTCTTCCAGCCCCCCACCTGCATTTTCATCCAGTGATCGCTGATGAGGAAACAACCCCTCTTCCCATCCCGTGCAAAAGACTGTCTCAAACTCAAGACCTTTTGCGGCGTGAAGTGACATAACACTTACCATTGCGTCATCGCCGGTGACGTCTCTATCCATCACCAGCCCTACATGCTCAATGAAGTCAACCAGACTGCTAAAATCCTGCAACGCCCGGAACAGTTCTTTGAGGTTTTCCAACCGTCCTGCTGCTTCCGGTGAGGTATCCAGCCGCCACATCTCTAAATATCCAGCCTCTTCCAGCAAATGCTCGCACAACGTAGCCGGAGACACATCCTTAGCCATATCACCCCATGCGCTATGTTGCCGAAGCAAGGTAGTCAGCGTTTTTCCTGCCTTACCCTTTACCTGCTGTTGTTGCGTAAGGTGCGTAGCTGCTTCGTAAAGCGAGATATTTTGCGCTCTGGCGTGGCTATGTAGCAACTCTAACGTAGATTTGCCTATCCCGCGCTTGGGAGTATTAATGATACGCTCAAATGCCAGATCATCGCGTGGCTCCATGACAAAACGCATGTAAGCAATCGCATCACGTATTTCTTTTCGCTCATAGAAACGTAACCCCCCAATCACCTGATACGGAATCCCTAAGGTCAGGAAGCGTTCCTCAAATGAACGCGTTTGAAAACCAGCCCGCACCAGCACGGCCATTTCATTCAATGACACATTATTGCGCTGTGCCGCCTCTATTTCTTCACCAACAAACCGTGCTTCCTCAGCGTCATCCCAGACTGATTCAACACGCACCTTGTTACCACCTTTTTTATCCGTCCAGAGTGTTTTGCCATGACGTGTTTCATTATGGGCAATCACTCCTGACGCGGCGGCTAAAATATGTTCGGTGGATCGGTAATTCTGCTCTAGCCGTATGATTGTAGCACCCGGATAATCCTTATCAAATTTAAGAATATTGCCTACTTCAGCACCGCGCCAGCCGTAAATGGACTGGTCATCATCCCCTACACAACAGATATTCTTATGCCCCAACGCCAGCAATTTTAGCCATAAATACTGGCCAATGTTAGTGTCCTGATACTCATCCACCAAAATATAGCGAAACTTTGAAGCATAACGTTGTAAAATTTCGGGATATTGCTCAAACAGGCTTAAGTTATGTAGTAACAAATCGCCAAAATCTGCTGCATTTAAGGTGGATAATCGTTGTTGGTACGTATGATATAGCTTATGCGCCACCTCCCCGTAATCGCTGCCTTTCATTTCAGACGTTACTTTCCCAGGAGATAACCCACGTTCTTTCCATGACTGGATAATACCTAGCAACATCTTCGCCGGATAACGCTTATCATCAATGTTTTGCTCACTCATCAGTGTTTTCATCAGACGCAACTGGTCATCCATATCTAAAATGGTGAAGCTGTTTTGCAAGCCAATTCCTTCACCATCGCGTCTTAAGATACGCGCTGCAATAGCGTGGAACGTGCCAAGCCACATGCCTTGCGTACCTTCACCATACCCTACTTCCTGCAACAAGTTCCCTACACGCTGCGTCATTTCACGTGCCGCCTTGTTCGTGAAAGTCACCGCCAGCACTTGTGAAGGGTAGGCCAAACCGTTAGAAATGATATGGGCAATTCGGCTGGTCAGTGCTTTCGTTTTACCCGTACCTGCTCCCGCCAGCACCAGCACCGCTCCTTCCGTAGTTAAGACTGCCTGTTGTTGCATAGGGTTAAGTGCTGTAATATATGGGGCGTGAGAAGTAGTATCCATAGATACTATATGCCCTGCCGGGAATATGAGTGCAAGTGCTATACGTGCTTGTCAAAAAGTTGATTTTCGATTATCATGCAGAGCATGTATCATTTGTCTTGGTGTTTATAACGCAAATTTAGGCAAATTTCAGGGGCTCCTTTTTAGCCCTTTTTTTTCCCGCTGTAGCGGTTAGTTCTTTAGTATAACAACTTATGAAAGAGTGGTTTCCAGAGTTTTATCTTCCGGATAAGGTTCGAGATCGTTTTGATGAAATCATGGTTGAAACGGAGAATATGGTGACATACCCTCCGTATAGGCTTGATTATCAGGAAACTTTCAATATGTGTTGGCATACTGGAGGTTATTTGAGAAAGGCTTTGAAAGAAGTTGGAGGCGCTTATGGTGCTCATCTTCTTGAACATGCTGAGGCGTTCAGGAATGACAAGATTCTTGGAATGATCGTTCGGAACCTTCCAACTGATCAAAATCTACCAAGTACGCCTCATATTCCAAACCAAAAAGGCGCGATTATTCCGAAAAAGCCTAGCTATAGACTTGAATGGTCTATGCTGGCTATGCTTGGGCTGACTGGTCAGGGCATCTGGAAAACATCACAATATATCGGAGGGGATACTTTCTTCGATATATTGACTACGCAGTTCGACTTTCAACATACCTCAAGTTACCGAGGTGAGGCAAAAATGGATCTGCATTGTGATAAAGCAACATCTAATTCTCCTTCTACTATCGTTATGGGCTGTCAACGCCCTGCAAAAGCAAGAGGTAGGACGTTTTTTGTCAATCTTCTGGATTTGCAAAAAAGGCTTGATAAAAGTGTACTGGGTATACTTTCTAAGAAAGTCTTTATTACAGAAACCTTTTCTGGTAAAAAAGTAAAATTGTCTATTCTTGAGTATAAGGATGGACAGTTAGCCAGAGTCCGTGTACGCCCTTATGGTGGCATGGCAGTTAAAGCTGAACCCGGAAATACGTTAGCTTCTAATGCTTATGGGCATTATAGGAAAGCACTAGACATACTGTACAAACAATATGTCGAATGGGAACCGGGCACGGTAGTCATTAGTAAAAACTTTCTCACGGCTCATGGTCGTGAAAGTTTCATCGAGCCTCCGGAATCCCCTGAAGGCCGTTGGATGGTTCGTGCTTACGGCATACCTGAGCAACCTTAAGAATCCTGCGTCGCTTGCGGGATTTTTTTTGTCCTGAAATTAAAAAAAGCGCGGGATAGTTTTACATATCCCACGCTAACTATTAAGTGTTTAAAAGAACTACTGAAGCAGTCTTAGGAGTTCCTGTGGCAACTGGTTGGCCTTAGAGAGTGCAGCAACAGCAGCCTGAGTCAGTGTCTGGTACGTCACGAACTCGGTTTGCTCTTCAGCAATATCCGCATCCAAAATGGCAGAGTTTGCCGCTTTGATGTTTTCCACGGATGTGTTGATCACATCAGAACGGAACTCAAAACGAGAAATCTGTGCACCAATATTGGCACGGGCTTCTGCAACAATACTGATAGAACCATCCACAATGTTCGCAGCAATCTCAGCGTTATCAACAGTATCTACGCTGATATAGTCACCTGTTGCATTGTCAGAATCTGCATCCGCAATGCTTCCCGGAGACGCCAGGTTACCAGCTTCACCATCATCGGCAGCTGCAACCGTTACGTCACCTGTATCAGTGAATTGTGTATCACCCAGACCGTTAAGGCCTACCTGAGACATGAACTTACCAGCTTCTGCCGCCTTAATGACTAATCCGCCATTCGAGTCAACACCAGCTGTGACTACACCAGAACCATTGATCGCATCCAGCAAATCATTCACTGTGCTACCAGCAGCCGTTAATGGATCCTGATCCGATACAACGACACGCGTGTTACCCGCAGCAGAACCATCAAACTCAATATACGTGTATTGCACACCAGCAGCCGTACCATCTAAATCAATCGTAACCTGACGAAAGTCAGAATCAGCAACGGTTACGCTACCATCACCGTCGACATCCGTGCCAGTGAAGAACACCAGATCAGCAGCGGTTGGATCAATGACCGCCAGACCACCAACGTCTAATGATGCCAGCAAACGGTTACCGTCACTGTAATCATTACCGCCGGCACCGCCAAGTGCATTATTACCAGCAGAACGCTCAGTTGCAAACCCTTGCAGACCTGCAGTACGGAAATCACCCATTTCAATGCTTAAGCGGTTGCTGTCAGCGCCAGAGGTGGAACCATCCGTGCCAAGCAGGAATTCCTCGTTATACAGACCGCTCAATAATGACGCTCCGTTAAACGCAGTCGAACCCGCAATATCATCCAGCTCACCTACAAGCTGCTGGAATTCCGCATCAATAAAGTCACGTGTCGCATCGTTCACACCACCATTAATGGATTGTGCCGCCAGCGCGCTCATCCGTTGAAGCACATCATCCATACGGGCTAATGCACCATCAGCTGTTTGTAGCACAGAAATACCCTGATCCGCGTTAATAGACGCTTGCTCAAGGATGCTGATTTCACTTCTCAGGCTTGTGCTAACCGCAAGACCCGCTGCATCATCAGATGCACGCTCAATACGCTTACCACTGGATATTTTGGCCAATGACGAACTTTGCATAGACGAATTCTCATTCAAATAACGCAACGTGGTATTAGCAGAAAGGTTAGTATTAATGACAGGCATAGGTACCTCCTATGGGTATGTTATATGTGTTATCAATTATGCATCCTACCTGGACACTATCGTATCAGCCTGTCCGCTGATCTCTACATTACATCATAAAGTTGTTGATCCTTCGTTAAGATTAGTTGGTATGCAGTAATATAATGTGGCAACGCCATGCAATTTATTTGCTATAACGTATACGGCGTAGTAGGTTCGTGTTTCATGTCTGCACAAACAATCCTTCCCTTATCACTACCCCATAATCCTTCATTGGAACTGATTATAGGTAATAGCAACAAGCTGGCAGCAGAAGCCCTGCTTAGCGGGCATGTGTGGCATTCACATGCATTATGTATTTATGGCGAGGAAGGATCAGGGAAATCATTGCTAGCAGATATTTGGGCGCATCATGTAGGAGCACGCCGCATCACGTTAAGTACAAACGATATAGAGCATATCACTACAGGGCATTATCTGCTGGATTCATTATTTTATGATGCAGGTAAACAGCAAGCCTTATTACATACACTGAATCTGGTAAAAGAAACGAACTCTCAGTTGCTTATTTGCTGTAGAATCTCTCCCGCTATGTTCCCCGTAACATTACCGGATCTCCAGTCTCGCCTGAAAGCTATTCATGCCATACGCCTAACGTCACCTGATGATACAATGCTAGAGGCAGTATTAATGCAGTTATTTTCGCAACGTCAGCTGCGTGTACCCTCACAGGTAATTGATTATCTGGTGCGCCGTATGCCACGCTCATTTAACCGCGCTGAAATACTGGTTGAGCAGATGGATATGCTCTCCATCGAGACAAAACGCCCTATTACAACTACAACTGCAAGACATGCGTTAGAGCGACTATAGCTACACAGAATATTAAGGTTCTTTTTGTATGCTTATAGAATGAAAACATTTGAGCGTTTTGTATGGTCACCGGTTTAGTGCATTCTCCACCGAGTACTACGTCACATCTACGTGATATTAGTGTCTTACTTATAGATCAGGATCGACATTTAAGTATTTTAATCAAGCGCGTTTTACGAAGCCTTGGTTTCAATACGGTGTATGTGGCCATTGATGGTTCCTCTGCTTTGGCGCTGATGAAAAAGAAATCCATTGATCTGGTTATCACCGACTGGGATATGCAACCCATGAGTGGTATTGACTTTATTCGTCATATTCGCAATCATGTAGATTCGCCCAACCCGTTTGTACCGATCATCATGCTTACAGGCTATGCCAGACGACTACACGTAGAAACAGCACGTGATACGGGCATTACGGAATTTGTGGCCAAACCATTCACCGCAAAGACCCTATGTCAGCGTATTGTCCTAATTATTGATCGTCCTCGTAATTTTGTTATTAGCCATCTCTATAAAGGGCCTGACAGGCGTCGATTGAGTAAAGAGCAACAAAGTCTTTCGGAACGTCGTGACGGCACCAGTACGTTTAATTTAATACGTTGCCAAACGCAAGATATTGAATCAGCATATCACAGCATAGACCATATGCATGACATTTGTATGGTAGATGCAGATTACCGCCTGAAAGACAAGCTTCAGGGCACGTCGGCGCATGATGTGCTGAATTATAAACGGGTACAGGACGCACAACATATTATTTTTCAGTCACGTGACCATTTTCTGGAATGGGTGCTGGGAGATTTGGACGAATTTGAAGATATTTACCGCGCAATATGCGTCCATCAATCCGGCGCGGTCAAGAGGATGACTAAAACGGCATTAAGAATGAAAAGTCGTGCTGGCATATTCCAGTATGAGCTGGCGTCTCGTGTGGCAGAATCGCTGCATTATATTTGCATAGATAAAGACTTTGCCGATAGCTATTTGCAAAAAGCGATACGCCAGCATTTAAATGCACTCTATATTATCTTTCGTGACAATATTACAGGCATGGGCGGTTCTTTAGGCACAGACTTATTGGAAAACCTGTATTATCTTTGTCTCCCTTACATGAACAAGTCTGTATAGTTAAGCGTCATATCTAAATGCGTATATCTTCAAAAACGTTTTCCTATAATCAGCCCCATACCATGATCTACTGAAGCGTTCGACAAGCCTTTACGGTAATGTGACTGAATGTAGAAACTATCTTTCATATGTATTCTGCCCATAACACCTGCTATGTGTGTTTGATCGCGATTATTACCCTTTTGACGGATGAACCCCAGATTGTTAAACAGTTCAACCCCTGTAATAACCGAATCAATATAGTGACTATGTAAATCAAATGCACGTGTTACACGGTTACGTATGGCTGCCTGAATACCGTTTTGTCTGCGTTCTCCTATCTCATGGCGCAAGACAGTATCGTAGCGCCATTCCCATTGATGATTGAAAGGAACGTTAGCAATAAGACGCACATCTGCATGGTCCGGTACATTGTTGCGAGCGTGAGTATAGTTAAGACGTATACCGCCATTCCATCCATAATCACGCTCTTCAATTAATTGAAAGCGATTCTCAATGGTAATATTCTGATGCTGTAATGTCTCTTCATCCAGTTTGTTCTGCACGACAGAGACGCGCCCTGCATACCAATCCGTAAAGCCAATATCATAATGTTGACGCATTCTAAAACGCTGATGATTTCGTTTGCCCGACTCATCAAGCTCATAAGCACCGCGCCATTCCATAGTATGCAAACCGTCTTGTACGGTTGCACCGCCTACATTGCTCAATGGTGATGCTAAACAAACGACGCTACCCTGAAGCCATAGGGTTATGATAGCTATGCATAGGATACGTATAAACACAGCTACCTTACAAAGAGTCTCCTACCTCGAAGCGAGGAAAAACAGGTTCCGGCGCAGGTAAGATAGCGTTTGGCCTTAAGGCATATCCAGATGTCATCGCGACCACGTTTCGTGTGTCAGAGGATACACCCAGCTGGAATAACAGCTTATCAGCTGAATCAGGAATAAACGGTTGTAAACATAAGCTGATGATGCGGATACCCTCCAGCAACGCATATAACACTGCCTGCATACGCGCCACATGTTGTTTACGCAACACCCATGGTGCCTGAGCGTCGATATATTCATTCAATGTTCGTGCATTGTCCAATATCACTTCTATAGCATGACTAAACTGCAAGTTGTTCATCGCATCAGTGAACGGGGCAAGGCTTTCATAAATAGCATTCAACATCTTCGTATCCTGCGCTTCAATCGCCTCATTTGAAGGCACCCTGCTCTCGCAATGCTTATGCACCATGGCCAGACTACGCTGCGCCAAATTGCCAATCGTGTTTGATAACTCACTATTTAACCGTTGTACCATAGCCAGCCGTGAAAAATTGCCATCATTACCAAACGGTACTTCTCTTAGCAGAAAATACCGTGTTTGATCCAGACCATATGTTTCAATCAGCTGCTCTGGTTTAATGACATTCCCCACTGATTTTGAAATCTTTTGTCCTTCATTTGTCCACCAGCCATGAGCAAAAATCTGTTTTGGCACAGATAAACCGGCACTCATCAGGAAAGCTGGCCAGTAAACAGCATGAAACCGTAATATATCTTTCCCCACCACATGCGTAACGTTGCCTTCCTGCCAAAACTGTTTATATGTGTCGCTATCCTTATCAGGGTACCCTAGAGCGGTTAAGTAATTCGTTAGCGCATCCAGCCATACATACATAATGTGCGATTCATCGCCCGGCACCGGAACACCCCAGGAAAAAGTAGTGCGCGAAATAGAAAGATCATGCAATCCACCTTTCACAAAGGAAATAACCTCATTGCGGCGCGAAGACGGCATAATGAAGTCAGGGTGTTCATCATAGAAAGCAAGCAATTTATCCTGCCACTTTGATAAACGAAAGAAGTAACTCGGTTCCTCCACCCATTCCACATCAGCGCCAGTAGGTGCTTTGCCTTCGATTAATTCGCTTTCAGCATAAAAAGCTTCGTCACGCACAGAATACCATCCAGCGTAACTCCCCAGATAAATATCACCGCTTTCGTGCAATTGTTTCCACATAGCTTGTGCAGCGCGGTAATGACGAGGTTCTGTCGTACGGATAAAGTCATTATTAGACAAGTTTAACTCATCTACCAGATCACGAAATGATTCAGACACCATGTCGCTAAATTCTTGCGGTGAAAGCCCTGATTTTTCAGCGGATTGTTCCACTTTCTGGCCGTGTTCATCTGTACCGGTTAAAAAATACACCTCTGTACCTTCCATACGCTTGAACCGCGCTAAGGCATCACAGGCAATTGAGGTGTATGCATGGCCAATATGCGGCTTGTCATTCACATAATAGATAGGAGTTGTAATGTACGCAGGAGTCATATGTGTTGAGTACTCGAAATATTGAAAGCGCTAGAAGTGCCATATTGCTACAAAGAACACAAATTTATTCTTTATGTATCTGTGTATCTAGCAGATGTTTGATGTCTTTTGCCAGCCAGTCAATCTTTCCCTGTACCGTAGCAACCCAGTGACCATCCTCATCAATTAGAAAAGAAGCTGGCAGGCCGCGCATACGAAGTTTACGAAACTCTGTACTGCGTTTGTCCCAGCGATATGTCAGGTTTTGCAGGCCATGCTTGTTAATAAATGGCTGCATGGTTTTAAAGCCCTTTTGATCTTCCCCTATCATGATGATATGTAGCTTTTTGCCATAGTGGTTTTGTAATGTTTGCAGTTGTGGTAACTCTGCAATGCAAGGTATGCACCACGTTGCCCAAAAACTGATGAGGCGAAGCGTGCCATTACTATGTGAAAGTCGCTCATATTCGCCAGACGGTGTATAGAATCCAATATTTGGGAAAGACACCGTTTCAGTTTGCACAAAAATAGGGCTGTTTTCTGTCAGCGGTACAGCCGTATCTTTTGCAGCGGCCACCCCACTCCATACTAAGAAAAAGGTTGCGAGTATCCAGCATTTCCGGTCTAAGGTAAAAGAATATCTTTTCATTGCCCCCAGATTATGACCGTATCAGAAAAACACAAGCAAAATGATTCATTGGCTTCCAAAGCAAACCCTATGTGGGGTGGGCATTACGCGCAAGGTGCTTCTGAGATCATGGCAACACTGAATGCATCTATTGGCTTCGATAACGCACTGTATGCATACGATATTCGAGGCTCATTGGCACATGTGGCGATGCTTGCCAATACGGGAATTGTTACGCAGGATGAAGCTAAACGTATCAGTGACGGGCTGAATCAGATTAACGCTGAAATTGCTGATGGCCAGATGCAATGGCAGCCAGAGCTGGAAGATATCCACATGCATATTGAGGCTCGTCTTAAAGAACTTATTGGGGATGTTGCAGGTAAGCTACATACGGCGCGCTCAAGAAACGATCAGGTTGCTACAGACATTCGGCTATATTTACGTCAAAATATCAATGAAGTTAAAACGTTATTGCAAGGATTAAACCAGACCTTGCTGGCTGTTGCTGAGCAACATACTGACACGATCATGCCAGGTTTTACGCATTTGCAAACCGCACAACCTGTCACCTTTGCCCATCATCTAATGGCCTATCATGAGATGTTTTTGCGCGATTATGCACGGTTTTCTGGGCTTGTTGTACGTGTGAATGAATGTCCTTTGGGTGCTGCTGCACTGGCTGGCACATCATTTCCTATCGACCGAAAACAGACTGCATCTTCTTTAGGGTTTGCACGACCTTGTCGTAACTCATTAGACGCGGTAGCTTCAAGAGATGTAGCGATAGAATATATTAGCCACGCCGCTATTTGCGTGTCGAACCTATCGCGGTTAGCTGAAGAATTGGTTGTCTGGTCATCTGCATTGGTAAAGTTTATTACCCTGCCAGAATCATTGACCTCCGGCAGTTCCATTATGCCACAAAAACGCAATCCTGACGCTGCGGAATTAATCCGTGCAAAAACAGGGCGCATTAATGGCAACCTGATTCAGTTATTGACCGTCATCAAAGGCACCCCCCTCGCCTATAACAAAGATTTGCAGGAAGACAAAGAACCAGTGTTTGACACAACACAATCGCTGCGTTTGTGCTTATTAGCAATGAATGAGATGATTGCAGATCTCACGGTTCACAAGGAAGCCATGCTGGAAGCAGCAAAGCAAGGTTACTCTACAGCAACAGACTTGGCTGATTGGTTGGTGCGTGAACTGGGTATCGCATTTCGTGATGCACATCACATTACAGGTCGCATTGTTGGGCTGGCGGAGCGGCAAGCATGTTACTTATGGGAAATATCGCTGGAAGAGATGCAGTCTGTTGAACGTCGTATCACTCAAGACATTTATACTGTGCTAAGCGTAGAACATTCTGTTGCAAGCCGCCATAGCTTTGGTGGTACAGCGCCTGTGAAAGTACATGAAGCAATCAAAGCGGCAAAAGAACATATATATGCATAAATATTTCTATATAATTTTCACGATTCTTATATTATCAGGGTGCGGTATTAAAGGAGAGCTGGTGAAACCATCTGACGCTCCCGAATATGAACGACAGCAACAGGAGCGCAGTAAAGGTGGATCATTTCCAATATAAAAACGGTACACTTTACGCAGAGAACGTTGCTGTAAATGATATTGCTGATGCGGTCGGTACACCGTTTTATTGCTATTCCACAGCAACTTTGCGTCACCATATGCAGGTGTTTGCCTCCGGTCTGGAAGCGTTAAATCCACGCATTTGCTTTGCGGTGAAGGCAAATAGCAACCCTCATATTCTACGCATTTTGCATGAGGCAGGAGCAGGGGCCGATGTGGTGTCAGAAGGAGAGATCAGGCTTGCACTGGTAGCCGGCATTCCTGCCGATCAGATTATTTTTTCTGGCGTGGGCAAAACGCGTACAGAAATGCATTATGCGCTCAAGCAAGGTATCTTTCAGTTCAATGTCGAATCATCAGAAGAATTACACGTATTAAACGATGTTGCGCAGTCCTGTAACTGTGTGGCACCCATTGCCCTGCGTATCAACCCGGATGTGGATGCGGGTACGCATGAAAAAATCACGACGGGGCGCAATGATTCTAAGTTTGGCATCCCTATTGATCTGGCACATGAGATATATCGTCAGGCAAATGAACTGCCACATATACAGGTGCAAGGCGTTTCCGTACATATTGGATCACAACTCACTAGTCTGGAACCGTTCAGACAAGCATTTATTCGTGTGCGTCAATTTGTGGAAGCAATGCGTCGTGATGGCTACACTATTGATGTGGTGGATTTAGGCGGAGGTCTTGGCATCCCATACCATGAGCATGAGGGGACACCACCTTTACCTGTTGATTACGGTGAAATGGTCACAAGCGTGATGCAAGGGCTGGATGCTACGTTTGCGTTTGAACCGGGCAGACTGATTGCAGGTAATGCCGGTATCGTTGTCTCACGCGTAATTTACCATAAAACAACGCCAAATCGCCAGTTTCTCATCATTGATACGGGTATGAATGACCTGTTGCGCCCGGCAATGTATGACGCATTCCACCAAATGATTCCGGTGAAACAGCAGGATTGCACACAAGCTTACGATGTGGTGGGGCCTGTCTGTGAGTCTAGTGACGTATTTGGCCGCAATGTTTCTTTGCCGCACATGCAGCGAGACGATCTTTTAGCATTGCGTAGTGCTGGTGCATATGGAGCTAGCATGAGTTCTACCTATAATAGCCGGCTTGTCATACCGGAAGTGTTAGTAGACGGTGATTCGTTTCGCGTCATACGCCCTCGCCCGTCTTACGATGAATTAATATCTAACTATAGTAGCATGTAAATGCAACCTACTGCATGACCGTTAGGACTTCCCGCGCGATAAGCGGGCTTTTGCCGCTGCTTAAAATATGGCGATACACATGATAATTTTCTAGCACCCGTTGAACATAATTACGTGTTTCGGCAAAAGGAATCATTTCTGTCCACTGCACATTATGGCGATAACGTTCACGCGATAGAGTACCAAAGCGCTCTAACCACTGATCTGATCGCCCGGGTCCTGCATTATATCCAGCTATAGATAAAATATGCGAGCCACGAAATCTCTGCAGCAATCCATGCATATAATGGCTACCAAGCACCATATTATAGGGTGGCTCATATAGCGAATTAATATTGTATGGAATGTTATGTCGGCTAGCCACACGCTTAGCGGTAGAAGGCAATAACTGCATCAACCCTCTGGCATCCGCAGAACTTCGGGCTTTTGGATCGAATCGACTTTCCTGACGTGCAACCGCAAGCGCCAGAGCCGGATCAACAGCCAGTGTGTTCGGCACGGTCACCACCGGAAATAAATCAGATAAATACAGCCCTTTCTTCTGCGCTTCTTTCGCGATATTAATAGCTGTTGGATACTCTTTGACCGAGCGCGCTAACGCGGCAAATCGCGCAAAATACTCTGGAGATGTATGCTTTTTAAAACTATGGATGATATGTGGCCAAACTAAAAACGCATGACCGGACGGAGCCATATGTTTAAATTGTGCAGCCAGCTTTTCCTGATTCACAAACTCATTGAGATTGTCATTGCTAGGCGGGATAAATGCTGGCAATGGTAGTGGGGTTCCGGGATGCAAATGCTGATGAGCGAGTTGTCCGAAAAATGTTGTAGGAAAAAGCGCTGCCTGACGGTACCATTGCAGTGATTTAGCTTTACTGCCTGATGCCTCATGCGCTCTTGCTGCCCAGTACGATCCTCGCGAGCGACTAATAGGCATTTTTGCTGTGTAATAGATGTTTTCAAAAGCAACTGCTGCAACATCCGGTTTGCTTAAAAACTCAAAATACAACCAGCCACGCAACCATTCTGCTTCAACCCTTGGTACCGGACGAATTTGACTATGTTTATCCAGTAATAATCTGGCCGTCATATACTGTTTTTGCTCAATGGCATCACGGATGACACGCTTTTGATATTTCCACCATTTATCAGCATGTGTGAGTCTGGGTGGAGCTTTCAACAGTAATTCTTCTACCCCTTTATAATCACCTCGCTTGGCACGAAAACGAATCCGATCATACAGTAAGCCTGAACGCTGAGCAAATTTAGACGGAACGGCATTAACATGCGTATCGACTCCAACGCTGTTATGTTGTAGCGCTAGCCTTGCACGTACCAGCTTTCGCGCTCCGGAAGATAAAAGCGGGATCATGCGTTCCACTGCTTTTGTTTGATTGCTCCACAATAAACGATAGGCACGTTTTGCATGAACAGATGCACTCAATTCTGTACGATATTCAGACAGAATGCGACGCTCTTCTTCCAGTGCAAAATCACTTTCAATCCATAACGTATCCAGATGCGGAGATGTCAGTTTTCCGTAGGCATCTAACAATAGTAGCGTCCCTCGGCTGGTCATGGGAGGATGCTGTTTAAACCAGGCTTTTAACTCTTTAACTGTTGGCGGCATATTCAAAAACGCTATTTCCATACGTTCTTTCATCTGCCCTTTCTTTGGCCAGTCCGGATGTTTTTTGACAAATGACTGATACAGTCGAACATCCGGTATAATATCTGTTCGCAGCAAATAATACCAGGTAGCCAGTGATCGCGTAAACACATCGCCATCATCATGGGCTGTGCGGTAAGCTTTTTCCCATTGGCGTGAAGAAATCATTTCCCATATTTGCTCACGTGTTGCAGCTTCACTAGAAAACGACCACAGGGAGACTAACAGCATAAAGCAGGGTAACACTAGATAACGCATAGCCTAACCATATACCAGTGCAAACAAGAAGAAACACCTAAGAATCACAGTAGAGCCAAAAAAAATTACCCTTACCATAGATTTGCAACTAATAATGCACAGGCAATTGACAATAAAAGAATCATGCGCCGCATCAAACGCGCGCGCATGTGCTGACCTTCGCGTGCATCCGCTGAACGAATATCCACTTTCATGGTGCCATCGCTGATATTTTGAACAATATCCCCTATAGATTCCAGCATATCTGGCAGACGCTGGAATTGTTCCTTGGCATGCTGTGCTTTTGCCAAAGCGATGGCAGGCGCACTTAAATTCTGGCGATACCATGACATGATAAGTGGTTCGGAAAGCTTCCACATATTTATTTGCGGATTCAATGACCGGCCAATCCCTTCTGCCAGCATCATGGTTTTTTGCAACAGTAACAATTGAGGCTGCAAGCGCATTTCAAACGTCTCTGCGACTCTAAATAACTGCGATAGCAAGCGAGCTACTGAAATCTCGTCCAGATTCTTGTTTAAAATTGGTTTGCCAACAGCCATACAAGCCATAGCGAACTGATCCACGGATTTGTGCGCAGGAATAATACCGAATTCTGCATGAACTTTCGCAATCAGGTAATAATCTTCACGCAGAAACCCACTTAATATTTGCGCGAGAAACACACGGTTCTTATAGTCCAGACGTCCCATAATTCCGAAATCTACTACAGCAATGCGGCCATCATCCATGATAAATAAGTTACCCGGATGCATGTCTGCATGGAAGAATCCATCCCTAAATACCTGACAAAAGAAAGCATTGGCAGCGTATTGCACAATCTGATTAAGGTCGTGACCTTTTTCTCTGATGCCAGCAATGTCATTACCCGGCACCCCGTAAATACGCTCTAATGTTAAGACACGCGATGAAGTACGTTGCCAGTCAATGGAAGGAACATAAAACCCTTCTTCTCCTTCCATGTTCTCTTTCAACTCTACCGCCGCCGCCGCTTCGTAGCGCAAGTCCAGTTCCATTTCCACAGAATTGACTAAAATCTTGACCATCTCTTTAGGCCGCATGCGTCGCAAATCCGGTGCCGCTCGATCAATAACGCCGGCTAACCAGCCAAAAAGAGCTATATCACGCTGAAAACGCTTTTCTACATCTGGGCGCAGAATCTTTACCGCTACGTTTTCTCCTTGCGTTGTCACGGCAAAATGCACCTGCGCCATGGATGCGGCTGCCACTGGTGTGTCCTCAAATTCACTGTATAAACTACACAAGGACGCTTCCAGTTCGCTTTCTATGATTCGCTTGGCCTGCTCTGTTGGAAAAGGTGGCAATTTATCCTGAAGTAATGCCAGATCATGTGCGAGTTCTTCACCGATCAAGTCCGAGCGCGTAGAAAGTACTTGCCCCAGCTTAATAAATGTAGGCCCCAGATCCACTAGTGCACTAGCCAGCTTTTCACCATTGCGCTTATCTTTATGTATACGACGATATTTCCCGTAAAATCGCTGTCCCCACCAATCTATGCAAGGAGAAATTCTTAACGGCTCAAAGACAAACAACGCATCATGCTTAGCCATTACTGAGGCAATACGAAACAATGAAGTCGAGTTTTTCAGCGTTGCTATCATTATGTTATAATTTCCATCCTGAATGAATGGCTACCACACCGCTTGTCATTGTGCGGTATGTCACACGGTCAAAACCCGCATCTTCTATGAGCGTTGCAAACAGATCGGGATCAGGAAACTGCTCTATTGATTCCACCAGATATTGATAAGATGCCTCATCATTCGCCAACATTTTCCCCAGTTTAGGAATCACATTAAATGAATAGGCGTGGTAGGCCTGTCGTATCCACTCATTGGAGGGAACAGCAAATTCCAGACACAAAAACCGTCCACCACGCCTCAGCACACGATGTGCTTCAGACAGTGCCTGATCTAGATGGGTTACATTGCGAATACCGAAACTGATAGTATACGCATCATACGAGGCATCTTGGCATGGCAGTGACTGTGCATTGGCTGGCAACCAATCCATACACTCTATATCCAGATTACGATCAATCGCACGTGACTGCCCGACCCTTAACATATCTTCATTCAGGTCAGATACTGTTACATATCCTCCCCCTGCTTTCAGGAAACGAAACGCTACATCTCCGGTACCACCTGCCACATCCAGTAAGCGCATAGAAGCATTGGGGCGTAACGTGTCTATGAGTCTGTCTTTCCAGTGATGATGAATGCCAGCACTCATGGCATCATTCATCAGGTCATAACTGCTTGCAACACGACTAAACACATTTTGCACCATGGGTTCTTTACGTGTTTCATCAACAGGCTGAAACCCAAAATGGGTAGAATGATACTGCGTGTGATCTGTCTGTGTCATACCGTGCATTAAAGCGCGTTTGCCATACCAAGTAAACCGTTTGTTGCAGCATATGCCTGACATTACCAATAACTCACCTGCTCGTACACATAGAGTTGCTCTAAAATTACAGACATATCACATAATCTGTTGATTTTCGCTCTTGCGCGGCCATACTATATGTTGTAGGTGTAAGTCACGTTACACCATATATACAGTATGTATTCATAAAAATCAAAGGGGCAACCGCATATGACCACGTTAACTCACCCTATCACCATTGATCCGTCCCGCGATGCAAAACTCACTGCATTTGGTAAAGCAACATTGCAAGATCGTTACCTGCTGGAAGGCGAAGATTTTCAGGGTATGTTTGCGCGCGTGGCCAGTGCTTTTGCTGATGATGCAGACCACGCACAACGCCTCTATGACTATATTTCGCAGCACTGGTTTATGCCGGCCACCCCTATCCTGTCTAACGGTGGCACCAAGCGCGGTATGCCTATTTCGTGCTACTTGAATGAAACGGATGACAGCTTGCAAGGCATTGTGGATTTATGGAATGAAAATGTCTGGCTGGCTTCTCGTGGCGGTGGCATTGGCTCTTACTGGGGGAATCTGCGCTCTATCGGTGAGAAAGTACGCGGCAACGGCAAAACCTCTGGCGTGGTGCCGTTCATGCGCGTGCAGGATTCTCTGACACTGGCTATTTCGCAAGGTTCCTTGCGTCGTGGCTCCTCAGCGGTGTATATGCCAATAGACCATCCAGAAATTGAGGAATTTATTGATATTCGTCGCCCAACAGGCGGTGATCCTAACCGTAAAACCCTCAATATCCATCATGGCGTTTCCATTAGTGATGCCTTCATGGAAGCGGTGCGCGAGATGCGGACTGGAATTTGCTCAGCCCAAAAACGCGTGACATCATCACCTCCGTGCGTGCGCGTGATTTATGGGTAAAGCTATTGCTTGCGCGCATTGAAACGGGTGAGCCATATATGTTGTTTATTGATAACGTCAATAACCATATCCCTGAGCATCATAAAACACTGGGGCTGCAAGTCAAAACTTCCAATTTATGCAGTGAAATTACGCTACCCACAGGCTATGACCATTTGGGCGAATCACGTACCGCCGTATGCTGCCTGTCTTCATTGAACTTAGAAACCTATGAAGAATGGAAAGACCATCCGCAGATGATCGAAGATATTATGCGATTTCTGGATAATGTCTTGCAAGACTTCATCGATAATGCACCGGATTCTATGGCACGTGCAACATATTCTGCCACCCGTGAGCGTAGTGTGGGCTTGGGCGTAATGGGCTTTCATTCGTTTTTACAAGGTAAGGGAGTGCCATTTGAATCCGTTGTCTCTAAGTCATGGAACAAGAAAATCTTTGCCAATATTCACACACAAGTGGAAGCAGCCAGTGTGTTGTTAGCGCAGGAACGCGGCGCTTGCCCGGATGCGGAGGAAGCGGGCATGATGCAACGTTTCTCTAATAAAACCGCGATTGCACCAACCGCCAGCATCTCCATTATTGCCGGCAACGCCTCCCCTGGCATTGAACCCGTTGCGGCCAATGTGTTTACCCAAAAAACCCTGTCAGGATCATTCGCTGTACGCAACAAACATTTAAAAGCACTGCTTGCTTCAAAAGACCAAGATGTAGAAGATGTCTGGAACGATATTGCCCGCAATGAAGGCTCGGTACAACATCTGGACTTTCTCACGCAACATGAAAAAGATACCTTCCGCACTGCACAGGAAATTGACCAATACTGGGTGGTTGAACACGCAGCAGATCGCAGTGGATTTATTTCACAAGCACAATCCATCAATCTGTTCCTGCCCGCTAATGTCAGTAAACGTGACTTGCATCTGTTGCACTTCAAAGCATGGGAAAAAGGCGTGAAGTCCCTCTATTATTGTCGCTCCACCTCGCTGCAACGCTCAGAAAAAGTGGGCAATGAAAACAAGCCAACTGTACAAATGGAGATGTCCTTACTTGCCAAAAAACAACGCAATGAAGGCGTGCAAGCCGACAATAATTACGAGGAATGTCTGGCGTGTCAGTAGAGAAGTAAGATGGAGTTTAACCCACAAACAATACAGCTTTTTTCTAATATTGTTATTGCGACTGCCACTGTAGGTTTACTTTTCGCTACCCTCGTTTTAGCTGTTTATACAGCAAAAATGGTCAGAGCAATGGCACAGCCTCATGTTGTTGCCAAAATAAGTGTGGAAAAATCTCAAAGTAAAGATTGCTTTGTTTTGCAAGTAAGAAACCAAGGAAATGCAACTGCGTACAGCATTGGAGTCAAAATATACGATGAATCCAATCAAAAAAACGAAAGACTTTCTGAACATAAAATAGATTTACTAACACCAAATAGTAAATATCCAGTAATTTTTCGCCTGCAATTTTATGGCAGTTCAGATGTTCTTAATTTTAAATCACCTGACACTATAAAGTTTCTAATAAGTTGGAAAAGGCATCCAAATAAAAACAAGATTGAAAGATTTTCATATAACTATGATATGAATAGATTTTTACGATGAAATTAATTTTCCAATTAACATAATAACTAGGTATTAAAGAAATATAATATGTCAGTAGAAAACAACACTTTAGAAATTACAGATCATCCAAACAACAACAGAATTGCTAATGATATTATTAGCAGCTTTAGGTTTTATACCTTACTAAAATGTTTTGGTATATTTACTGGATTAGCTGTAGTAACATTTTTGTTTTTTAATATTCTAGATAATGTATCTTATAATAAAACATACGCACTAGCTATAGTTTATGCTATATTCATTGCAATATCTTACTATATTTCTTTATGTAAATATAAAGAAATATTAAAAAAGATTCCGTGCTTAGTAAAAAGATCAAATAAAACACCTGAATCGGCGACTGACTATCTTATACGTGAATATGAAATATGTAAATCGGCGGTAGAAAGCCATACAAAGCGTGCGAATCATGCTTTAGCCAATATGTTTGTCATGCCGGTCATGATTGGAGTATTGATATTATTAATAATGATGCTAACTACTGATTCAAAAAATTCAAAAAAAATAATAGATAAAGATTTTGATTTTTTGGCTTACTCTGACTATCACTTATATATTTTCCTGCTTGTATCGCTAGTTGTTATAGTTGGAACAAATATACATAAAACTCATTTACGAGCTATTCCTGATATAGAGCGTCGTCAACTTGACTGTTTGAGGTTGAAACTTGCCTACATGCAAATAAAGGAATTGCCAGAAAGCCAAAAAGAAGATTATAAGAAAAATATTCGTTCCAGTTTATTAAAAGATTTATTTCAGGATTCAGCTAGCATGGATAAGGAAAAGATTTGGGACTTAGTTAAGGACAGTCCACACTATGAATTACTTAGACTTTTTGTTACTAAAAGTGAGCATGATAAAAAGTAACTCTTAGCAAGTCGAGATAAAACAGTGACCACCCCTCTCCTCCAACACATCCAACAAAACCAGCACGCCCTTCTTACACTTGCAAAACAGCATGGCGTCTCCAACATCCGTGTGGTTGGGTCAGTAGCGCGGGGTGAAGAGCGGCCTGACAGTGACATTGATTTGCTGGTGGATTTTGACAGCAAGCATTTCTCGCTATTTGATCTTGGCGGGTTTCAATATGACGCAACTGAATTGCTTGGACGATATGTTGATGTTATCATGAGTAGCAACAAAATGCATCCAGTGTTTATAGAGTCCATTGTACAAGATGCTATATCGCTACAAGGGAACATATTGTAATGGCTAAAAGCAATATTCTCTATATTGACCGTATTCAGGAGGATGCCAGACATATAGAAAAATACATTGGTCGCTTTGATACGATAGAAGAGGCACTATCAGATGATGTAACGTATGATGCAGTCATTAGACGTTTGCAAACATTGTCAGAGTCGGCTCAGCGTTTATCGGAGGATTTCAAACAATCCCGCCCCAATATTCCATGGGGAAAGATATCGGGGTTTAGAAATATACTGGTTCACGATTATCTCAATGGTATAGACCACGAATCTGTTATCGGTGTCATTACCATTCACCTCCCCGCCTTACTCCAACAACTTAATCAACCAAAGGACTAACACCATGACCCTACTAAACGCACAACCGATTTACAAACCATTCTCTTACCCGTGGGCATATGATGCGTGGCTGATGCAGCAGCGTATTCACTGGTTGCCGGAGGAAGTGCCGCTGGCCGATGATGTGAAGGACTGGAAAACCACCATGACGGCGGATGAAAAGCATCTGCTCACCCAAATTTTCCGTTTCTTTACCCAAAGCGATATTGAAGTGAATAACTGCTATATGAAGCATTATTCGCAAGTGTTTCAACCCACCGAAGTGCAGATGATGCTGGCTGCGTTTTCCAATATGGAAACCATCCATATTGCCGCCTATAGCCACCTGCTCGATACGCTCGGAATGCCGGAAACCGAATATCAGGCATTTTTATCCTATAAAGAAATGAAAGATAAATATGACTATATGCACACCTTTGGCACAGACACCAATGACGGCATTGCGCGCACGCTGGCGGCTTTTGGTGCGTTTACGGAAGGATTACAACTCTTTGCTTCGTTCGCTATTTTGCTGAATTTTCAACGTTTTGGCAAGATGAAAGGTATGGGGCAGATTGTGGCTTGGTCTGCACGTGATGAATCACTTCACACAGAATCCATTATCCGCTTATATCATACCTTTAAGCAAGAAAACCCTGAAGTGGATACAGATGAGCATGAGCGCGACTTGAAAAAGATTTGTGATACCATCATTACGCTGGAAGACGCCTTTATTGATCTGGCCTTCGGTGTTGGTGGTATTGAAGGGCTAACGCCAGAAGATGTGAAACGCTATATCCGCTTCATTGGTGACAGACGCCTAACGCAATTGGGGCTGGCTCCTATGTACCATATTGGTACGCACCCGCTACCATGGATGGATGAGATTCTTAATGGTGTAGAGCATACTAATTTCTTTGAAAACCGTGTTACTGAGTACAGTAAAGCAGCCACTACGGGATCATGGGAAGAAGCTTTTGCAGGTTAGTGCACAGGGAATGTCAGTGATGCTTTGTGTCACTGACATTCTCTAAAATATTAGCCAAGCCACTATTATATACACATGATTTAAATGTATTAAAGTACTTTGATATATCAGAATACTTAAAACCCAGATACAGAGATTATTTTTCTTTACTAATATTCAATGATGTGCTTAAAGCAGGAATCAGCTTTTTAATTTTTTTTTAATATAGGATATCTATGCCAGTTACTTCTTTTAGCGATTATATCAAACAGTCTCGTCAGGAAGACGGCAAACTCATCGCTTACAGTAACAGACCACCTGTCAATGGCATTGCAGGAGGTGCAGTATTAGTTATTGGTAGCACAGAGCCAGATATCTGGATTGGCCCGGGAGATACGATTAGTGACGAACGCTGGAAAACACTGCGAGATGAAAATAAGTTTCAGCTAAATGAAGATGTTATCACCAGCCCTGAAGGAAAAGACGTACGTGTCATCACTTTTCCCGTGCCTGAGTCATTAGCAAATGCACAATATAACGTTATTGCCAATGGCGTGCTTTGGCCGGTCTTTCATTCCATGGATCCGGAAACGTACCAAAATCCTTCTTCCATGTTTAACGATGTAGAGCAGGAAAAGCAGGAATATCTTTTTGATCTGCGCCATACTCCTCAATTTCAAAAGGCAACTCAAGCAGATCAGAGTGTTTCAACCTCACTTGAATATGTTGAACAAGCTTACTCGCAATTCAAAGAATTTAACGGTCTGGCTAATATTGCACTGGATCGACTCAAGCATGATTTGCCCGTCATGGATAATGGCGAGCCTTCCAAGGCTGAACTTATCACTGATCGTGATACCTTATGGGTGCATGACTACCAGTGTATTGACGTGCCCGGAGGAATTTTTAGCCGTCACACGCCATTTCCATCATTAGATTACCTGAAGAAAGTGACATTTGAAAATGGTGAGGGTCAAGAAGCCATGCCATTACTGGAAACTGATTTTTTCAATGATTATATACAAAACCGCACGCAAAACGGCCTTATCAGCTTTCAACGCCCTGTAGATATGCAAAACTTTATCGAAGTGGTTGAGCATTTACATGATAAGGAGTATGGTCAGGGACACTTTGCTATGGCTAACGAACATCTCTACCCTCAAGGGAAATTGGTTATAGATGAGAGCTTCGGTGTTGCATCTCAAAAACCTATCAAAGCTTTCGGACATAGTGTCACGTTAATGACGATGCCCGTGGGTATCTCACAAGACCAAAATCGTGAGGAGGCTCAAGCACATCATGACTCTATTGCCCATTATGATGCATCGAAACATTATGACCATCAAACCCCTACAGCGATTACTTTAGATAATCTTGCTCGTTCAGGAATCACGTTGGGTGCAACAGATACGACTAATATGGTAGAAAATGGTGCGCCTGATACTATTACGTTAGGTCAGTTACTGGAGCATTATAATGCTTTGGATGATGGCCATCATATCATTGCCAGCTGGCACCGAAATGACTTCACTAAAAATACGATGGAGAAACTTCAGGCGATGGATGTGTATTTATCCGAACATCCCGAAGAGCAGGGAAATACGCATTTTGTATTAGGGCTGCAGCCCACACGTTCTACGGTTCCGGGATATAAGGAATATCAGGATACCGTAATTGATTATGCTCGATCACTTCATGAGAAATATGAGGGTAGTATTATTGTTATTCCTCAAAGCATTAATCACGGAGATTTGATGGGACTGCTAAGGCATGAAAATGTTGTCGGCGCAATAGGCGCTGGCATGAAAGACGGGCATGATCTAACAGTACGTGAAGCCGTAGACGCGAAGTCAGATATTGAAGGAACGGCCATGACGATTATCACAACAGATGGTGTGGGTGCTGCGGACATTCTGAAAGGTACGGATGAGCAGCCAGGCGCATTCATTATCAATACGGATCAAAGTAAAAAAGGCTTCGCGCGAAATATGGCAGATATGTTTGAAACCATTATTGACGCTCAGTCTAGCGAGAAAGGAATGCAGGAATTGACAAGCCGGTATGAGGTAATGAAAGAAGCATCTGCCCATTATTCTGCTGCAGAGTTTGGTCGCGCTGTTAAAGAAGCACATCAAAACATTACGAAGTATCGTGATAATGCTCCCAGTATGCAAATAGCCATATAGCATCAGGCTTTAAGAAAACTTGCTTATGAAACAGCAATAGCATATTGCTCTGCTGTTGGGGTCTGTGCTATTATGTCATAGTTTTTAGTATATTGAGGACGTAGATGGAAGACGATAACGAAATAGCATTGTATAAAAAACTGGACGGATTAAGACGCGAACATCGCACGATCGAACACCAGATGAACGCAACTCTTAAACAAACACCCTATGATGAGTTTTCCATATCGCGATACAAGAAAGAAAAATTGGCGATCCGTGACCAGATCACCAATTTAGAAAATACATTATACCCTGATATTATCGCGTAACATAGTATCGGCTATTTCTTGTATGCTTTGACCATTAAAGTGGCAAAGCGGCTGGCAAATGCCGCAGCGTCTTCAACAGGTTCCCCTTCAATAATACGCGCTTGATCCACTAGCATTGCAGCGCACTTGTCAAACGTGTCTTTTTCACTATCGTCACTGGCAATTGTTGCAAGATACTCGAAAAAAGGATGCTTGGTATTTAGTTCCAAAATACGTGCGCTACGGCGAGGTAACTGCTTATGATCCATTAAGAAACGTTCCATACGCATATCCATAGCACCTTCTTCCACAGCAAAGCAGGAAAGAGCATCGCCAAGCTTTCCGGTAGAGCGCACATCTTTAATGGTGTTGTCATCATAGTAGGACTTTAACGCCTGCACTAACGTCTGTATAGTGCTTTCATCCAGTGATGCGTCTTGTTTTGTACCTTTTGTTTCATCGTCTGCTGCATCATTGTTATCTAATGCAACAATCTCATCCAGATCAATGTCACTGCGAGTAATAGATTTAAACGCTACATCCTGATATTGCCCAACCACATTGACCCAGAAATCATCCACATGATCTGTAAATAGCAATACTTCAATACCACGCTGTTTAAATCCGTCCAGCAACGGGCTATGCGTGGCAGCGTCTAATGTGTCTGCGGTCAGGTAAAAAATATCCTTTTGCTGATCTTTTTTTCTGGATAGATAGTCAGCAATGGTTGTACCATCGCTAGTGCTGGAATGAAAATGACACACGTCCAAAATCTTTTCTTTTGGTGCATCTGCTTCACACAAGCCCTCTTTCAATACCGCGCCAAAATTCTCCCAAAACACTTTGTAACTCTTTGCATCTTTAGACGCTTTCTTCTTGAGTTCGCTTAATACCTTACTTGTCAGGCTTTCACGAATCTGGCGTAACTTAGGGTTATCCTGCAGGGTTTCACGGCTAATGTTGAGCGGAAGATCATCAGAATCTACGATACCACGCAGGAAGCGCAAATAATGCGGCACAATATCCACATTTTCTTCTGTAATAAATACACGTTTTACATAAAGCTTAACACGTCTGCGTCGTTCCGGATGAAACAAGTCAAAGGGTTTGGTTGAAGGAATAAATAACAAATTCGTGTAAGATGTCTTACCTTCAATCGTGTTATGCAGTGTCAGCCATGGCGTGTCCGGCGCGTGTGCCACGTGGTGATAGAACTCTTCATATTGTTCGTCCGTAATGTCGGATTTCTGACGGCTCCACAAGGCACCTCCCGCGTTAACCAACTCGGGATCGCCCTGCCCTTCATGTGTTACAGGACGTTGGTAAATCGGGAAGCTAATATGGTCAGAATATGTTTCGATAATATTACGTAAGCGGAATGTAGAAACATAATCCTTTGCATCTTCGCGCATAAACAGTGTAATGCTGGTGCCACGTGGCAAGGTATCCTCCAGTAAGGTCACAGTAAACTTACCATCACCCGTAGATTCCCATAACCAGTTTTCAGACGTGCCTGCTTTACGGCTGCGTACTTCAACTCTGTCAGCCACCATGAATGAAGCATAAAACCCTACACCAAACTGGCCAATTAACGATACATCTTTATCCTTATCTCCTGTCAGCTGGCTCAAAAAGTCTTCTGTTCCTGACTTGGCAATGGTGCCTAGGTTGGCAATAAGATCCTGCTTATCCATTCCAATGCCGGTATCAGTAATCTGAATCGTGTTCGCTGTTTCATCATGTGACACCGTGATACGCAATTCACTTTCACCTTCCATCAAACCGTTATCAGTCAGTGACATATAGCGCAACTTGTCACACGCATCGGATGCATTAGAGATTAATTCCCGCAGGAAAATATCTTTATTGGTGTAAAGCGAGTGAATCATCAGCTTTAGCACTTTACTTATCTCAGCAGAAAATTCCCGTGATTCTGAGGCAGGTTGCGCCTGATTGTCGGATTGGTCGATTGCAGATTCTTGCGTCATAATATGCGTTACCTGTTTATAGGCTATTTTGGTCGTTATCAGTTATTCTTCTCTGTCAGATATATCTTATGCATTATTTGTCAAGAGCCTTTAACTGGATTTTACCTATAAAATATACTATACTTGAGTCTATGAGAATATTGCTGTGTTTATTTTTAGTGCTTTGCACCACTTCAACATCATATGCGCTTAGCATGTCTGAAGAGCTTGCTTATCGTGTGCGTTTCAGCCGTGCAGATGATGTAGAGCTATTGCTTAAAAAGGGGGCGAACCCAAACGAAATCAATAATATTGGCTTGCCTATGGTATCAGTCGCGGCGGGACGCTCTGATGATGATGCAGTGCCGGTGCTGCGAATGCTTTCAAAGTATGGAGCCGATTTAAATAGGGGTGGTGCGAATAATCAGTACCCTATCCTTATTGCAGCACGGGATAATAATCTGTCGATGATGAAGTTTTTGATTGAAGAGGCGAAAGTCGATTATAGTGTGCGTGATCTTAATGGAATGATGCCTTATGAAATTGCAGAATATTACGGCAATGAAGAAGCTGCCAGCCTAATTCGGGAACTGACAGAAGAAAAGCTGGCTGAAGAGCGCTGGCTGAAAAGTAGCGAGCGCCGTGATGAGTTGATAGGAGAGCTATCTGATCATTACTGCAAACATCAATATATGTATTACTACTATACTTCAGGTCAGGATAAACACGAGCAGGATTTTATTGACACTCAGATACAGACCTATCGTGATGAGGCAACCGCAATGCTTCATGAGCTTCACACAAATTTTGCGATTCCCTATGAGTATGCCACAACCATTAAAGTTAATGTGTCAGATGTGGTTAAGAAGGAACTGGATCGCCTTGTTTCTAATCGGGAGCGGCGAAGGCTGGGTATTGGTAGCCAACGTGACATAAAGGAACGATGCGACCGCATTGTTAGTGAGTGGATGGTCAAATACCACCGCACTAAAGATTTATAGTCACAGATTTACGATTTTCTAATGTTTCTGCGCTGGAATAGCGTGATGAGCGTATCTCCTTTATCTATTGAATCTGTCTACAAGTCATTTGAAGGGCGTTTAATCTTAGACAATATCTCACTGGAACTCCATGCCGGTGAGATATTTGGCTTGATTGGGCTAAATGGTATTGGCAAGACAACCCTTATCAAAACCATTCTGAATCTGATTAGCGCTGATGCAGGAAATATCCAGCTATACGGAGATCATTGGCAGCAGATCAAAGCCAAACGCCACCTATCGTACCTGCCAGAAAAATTCCAGCCTTCTCGTTTTCTTACGGGTAAAGAGTACCTGTCTTTAGCACACTCTTACTATGGTTTAGTCTACGACCATGATGAAGCACGACGACAGGCAGATATGCTTGGATTGCTACCTGAAGCGTTGGATAAACGCGTATCTTCTTACTCAAAAGGTATGGGGCAAAAAACAGGATTAATTGCCGCACTCATGATTCCAACACCGTTAATTATCTTAGATGAGCCGATGAGTGGTTTAGATCCTAAAGCGCGTATACAATTAAAGACACGGCTGAAGCAAGAACGTGATGCAGGGCGCACGATTTTCTTTAGTTCACATATTCTGGCGGATATTGAAGAGATATGTGACCGCATCGCTATCTTGCATGATACCACGTTGAAGTATTATGGAACGACCAAAACATTCTGTGAGCGCTACGCTAATATGAACCTGGAGACGGCTTTTCTTGAAGTGATTGGAGAGGACGACATCGCGTCTGATGCTGCGTAGAACAGTAAAAAAAGGGAGCCAGATATATTACCTGACTCCCTTATGCTTACATGCAAATCATGCAATCTGGATTATGCAGCCAGACCAGCATCACCCCACATGTCAGCACCTTCAGCAGTTAGTGCATCAGCCGTTAATGCACCACCGATCACATCAAGCAATTCGATGTAATTTACGTTGCCACCGAAATCCAGTACCAGATCATCTTCACGAATGAAGGCATCAGTAGCACCATTACCATCAGATTCAATCATGCTAACGAATGAAAGAACACTGTTTACGTCTGACAATGCATATCCATCAGCGCCGAAATCGAATGTTAGTGTATCAACACCAAATTCAAAACCAGTTACCGTGTCGCCACCAGCAGTGTAAACAAACATGTCAGCACCAGCGCCACCAGCAACGGAATCGTTACCTTCACCAGCACTGATTACATCATTGCCTTCGCCACCGAAAATAGAATCATCACCAGTCCAGCCGTAAAGCGTATCGTTACCAGCGTCACCGCCTAAAGTATCGTTACCTTCATCGCCACCGATCACATCGTTGCCTTCGCCACCGTATAATTCATCATTACCAGTCCAGCCCCAGATCGTATCGTTACCAGCATCACCAGTAACAAAATCATCGCCACCATCACCGTAAAGCACGTCATCGCCAGTCCAGCCATAGATTGTATCGTTACCGTCAGCACCAGCTACAGTATCGTTACCTTCGTTACCACCTAGCAAATCAGCCAGATTTCCACCAGTGATAAAGTCATCACCCATACCGCCCCAAAGCGTGTTTTGTTGATCGTCTATTCCGTTAATATTACTCATTTCTTAATCCTTACAATTGTTGTTAATAAAATAATAACCTATGACAACTTATACATGTTCACTGCTAAGCTGTCAAGAATGATGTAACAAGCCTGTTATCAATTGTAAATAAGTAGAAAGGTTTATCTTGTTCAAAACGGGAAATTTCTTCTATGGCATACTATTTTGACACGCCGACAGAGTCATTTGTCTCAGCATTAAAATACCGGATCAAGTCCGTATACCTTAAAAGTAGCGCGTGACGAATCAGATATTAGGTATTCCAGAAATTCGCGGGCTGGTTCCATACGTGCATCGGCAATTACCGCAGCCTGATAGAGAATAGGGGAATGGGTGGAAGGCTTGAACGTGTGTGCGATACGAACCTTTGGATGCAGCAAAGCATCACTACGAAACATCAAACCCTGCGCATGATACTCAGTGACTAACCGGGCGACTTTATGCATGGATCCAATAAAAGAATAGTATGGCTCAAGGAGTAAATGCAGATCATGATGTGACAATGCTTGCATAGCGTAATATCCTTCAGCCGTATATTCCGGATCGCCTATCACAAACATGAAATCATCAGGCACAGGCGTGATATCCTGAATGGTATTAATATCTGTAGGGTTGATGTTCTGCTTATGTTCCACGTGCGTAGCAATCACCAATCGGTTGCGCGCTATGTTGGTGCGTGAAAATACATCAATCAATCCTTTTTGCTGTAATTCATCAATCCAGCGCACTTTTGCAGCAATGAGTATATTGGCCTCTTCCCCTGCTTCAATAGCCTGAATCTGGCGATGTGTCGGAGAATATACTGTAGTTACAGATATATTATGATCTACGGCATATTGGCGGGCAATAATGTCGAGCGGCACAGATAAACTTGGATCGGCCATGACGGTCAGGCTTTCTAATACGCTATCATGCTCATGCTGGGCAAAAACTATGGATGCGTCACCTAAAACGAAGATAAACAGCATAATGTAAGAAAGGACGCTTTTCATGTAATCCACTATAAATCAATTGCAACGTGTTGTCTGCTGCATAATGCTTGCGAACGACTCATAGCCAAGCTATAGCTTTGAGATACATGTCGCCTGCTCCGCTTATTTCTGCTTCTCATTTGCATATTACTCGCAACCAGCGTGCTTTGTTAGACAACGTATCCCTTGATGTGCATTCGCAAGACTTCATCACCATTATTGGCCCGAACGGAGCAGGAAAGTCTTTATTAATCAAATGCCTGATGCATCTGCAACGCCCTGATACGGGACAGGTGTTGCACGCGGATCATCTCAAGATTGGGTATGTGCCACAAAGGCTGGTAGCAGATGCAACTCTACCCATCACGGCAAAACAGTTTTTAACATTGGCCAAGCCTGCAACACGCGGTGAAATAGATCAGGTTGTTTCTGACACGAAGATTAGCGCTTTTCTTGAAACACAACTGCATGTGCTTTCTGGAGGTGAGTTACAGCGCCTTTTGCTCGCAAGAGCATTATTGAACAATCCTAATGTACTGATATTAGATGAACCAGCACAAAATCTTGATCTTGCTGGACAACTGGCATTTTATGATCTGCTTAACCAGCTTTATATAACTCGTAATATATCTATTGTTATGGTATCTCATGATCTGCATCTGGTCATGCGCTCGACTAGGAAAGTGATTTGCCTGTATCATCATATTTGTTGTGAAGGGAAGCCTGAGATCGTGACCCAGCACCCCTCATTTACTCACCTGTTTGGCGATCATATGGCACGCATGATTACCATCTATAACCATCAACACGACCATCATCATTAATCCTTATGTTTGACGATTTCTTTTTGCGCGCACTGATTGCTGGTATACTTATTGCCTGCATCGCTGGTTTTCTGGGGTGTTTTGTAGTCTGGCGTCGTATGGCCTATTTTGGTGATTCTCTGGCACATAGTGCGCTACCCGGTATTGCTGTAGGGTTAGTTGCCAGCCAGTATGGCTTTTCGGAATCTGTTGCATCCATGATTGGCATTATTATCGTATGCTCCCTATGCGCTATTATACTCACATGGTTGCAACAATTACGTATACTTGCTACCGACACACTACTGGGCATTATGGCACATAGCAGCCTATCACTTGGAATGATTGCCATTAGTTTGATGAACTTGCCTAATGTTGATTTGCATAGTTATTTGTTTGGTGACTTACTGACCGTTGGTATGCATGATATTGCATGGATTGCACTGGGGGGAGTTGTAATTTTTTTCACTTTGCATCGCAATTGGCAACGTTTTTTGCTTATCACCATTCATGAAGATTTAGCCAAGGCAGAAGGCATCCCTACAACCAGACTAAATATGCTATTGATGCTACTGATCGCAATTGCCGTAGCACTATCTATTCGTATTGTCGGGATATTATTGATTACCTCTTTACTGATTATTCCTGCTGCCACAGCACGACAATTAGTCACAACCCCTTTGCAAATGGCCATGACTGCATCCTTGCTGGCAGTGTGTGCCATGGCTGTTGGTCTGTGCAATTCACTATGGCTTGACATTCCCTCAG
Organism: uncultured Alphaproteobacteria bacterium; assembly: GCA_963803575.1. Classification (GTDB taxonomy): domain Bacteria; phylum Pseudomonadota; class Alphaproteobacteria; order Rickettsiales; family UBA998; genus CAWDMW01. The sequence continues at coordinate 1,317,165 of CAWDMW010000002.1, read as the reverse complement.
GGGCAAGCGTGGTGGCTGTAGCTACTGGTTTCTTCGTGTTAGTGTTACTCTGCACCGTTATTCACCAAAATCATTATGATCGCAGACGGTTAAATACGACTAATACTTGACAAATAACTGGTATTTCCTGTAATTTCAAAAAACACTGAAATGACAGGAAATAGACATGACAGCAATTTCTGAACCCATGTACAGCTTTATTGCACATTTTGGAGAAATGGGCAGCCGTTGGGGAATCAACCGTACAGTGGGTCAAATTTATGCATTGCTCTACATTTCTGCCAAACCACTTTGCGCCGATGAAATAGGCGATACACTTGGATTTTCCCGTTCAAATGTTAGTATGGGGCTGAAAGAGCTGGATAACTGGAACCTGACACGAGTCAAACATTTTCAAAAAGACCGTAAAGACTACTTCACTGTACCGGAAGATATATGGGAAATTGTACGAACACTGGCAGAGCAACGCAAAAGCCGTGAGATTGACCCGACACTAACTATGTTGCGTGACGTCATGCTAGCCAAGCCTCATACACCAGAAGAGCAACATGCTCATCGCCAAATGGCAGAAATGCATGATCTGATTGAACTGCTCACCCGTTGGTACAAAGACATGCAACAAATGGATACACAACGTATTGTTAATTTAATGACGCTTGGCTCAAAAGTATACCGTCTATACGAAATGAAAGACAAATTATCGCTTATTAGCGGTGGAAAAAAAGGAGACTAATTCATGGATGGTGTTGATACGTTACTCTTATCTCGCGCTCAATTTGGTGCAAACATCACGTTTCATATTTTGTTCCCTACCATTACCATTGCACTTGGATGGATATTATTATTCTTCAAGCTGCGCTTTAACGCGACTGGTGATGATAAGTGGATGGATTGCTACCGCTTATATGTCAAAGTATTTGCGTTATGTTTTGCCCTTGGCGTGGTGTCAGGCATTACCATGTCATTTCAGTTTGGCACAAACTGGCCGGGATTCATGGAAACCGTAGGTAACATCGCGGGGCCTTTACTTGCTTACGAAGTGATGACAGCTTTCTTTCTGGAAGCAACTTTTTTGGGGATTATGTTATTCGGATTCCGTCGGGTTTCTAACAAAGTTCATACCATGGCCACTATTTTGGTCGCGTTTGGCACCAGCCTGTCGGCCTTCTGGATTATTGTACTTAATAGCTGGATGCACACACCAGCAGGCTATGAAGTGCGCGACGGCATCGTGTATGCGACAAACTGGATGGAGATTATCTTTAACCCTTCTATGCCTTATCGGCTGACTCATATGCTGCTAGCATCTGGACTCACAGCTGCTTTTTTGGTGGCGGGGATGTCTGCGTATCGCTGGGTGAAAGGTGATCGCGAAGCTGGCGTGATTGCGGGCATGAAAACCGGTGTTTACCTTGCTGCCTTATTAATCCCTCTGCAAATTTTCATGGGTGACATGCACGGGCTAAATACGCTGAAGCACCAGCCGCAAAAAATTGCTGCGATGGAAGGCATATGGGATACAGAAACAGGGGCAGCACTGCGTTTATTTGCTGTTCCCAATGAAGTAGACCGCAACAATGCTTATGAAATTGCCATTCCCGGTATTACCAGTCTGATTTTAACCCATGACTGGGAAGGAGAAGTGCGCGGATTAAATGAGTTTGAATATCACCCACCGGTTGCACCTGTTTTTTATGCCTTTCGGATTATGATTGGAACGGGTGTGCTCATGCTGTTTGTTTCATGGGTGGCTGCGTATCAACTCAAAAGGCACAAACAACCCGCTAAATGGATGAGTTATGTGCTGACAGGCATGGCATTTTCCGGATGGATCGCCACAACTGCCGGCTGGTATACCACTGAAATAGGGCGTCAACCATGGTTGGTCAGTGGTGTCCTGAAAACAGCTGATGCCGTAGCAAATGTGCCGGCTGGCATGGTAGCCTCCACACTAGCGGCTTACATCATTACCTATGTTTTGCTGTTAATTGCTTTTATTAGCACTATTTACTATCTGGCCGGTAAGGCATCAAACTATGAACCACGTCCGGATAAAGCACCTGTTGGCACACGCCCCGGTGTTGCCGCAAGCCGTCAAGTGTTAGAAGGAAACCAGTAAGATGGATTTGTTAGTAACGGAAGGTCACTGGTTAGCGTTTGCATTTGCCGGATTAATGGGATTGTCTATCCTGCTGTATGTCGTGCTGGATGGCTACGATTTAGGTGTTGGGATGCTCATGCAACTGGCAGAAGACGAGGAAAAAGATAAAATGATTGCCTCTATTGGTCCGTTTTGGGATGCCAATGAAACGTGGCTTGTGCTGGGAATCGGCATTTTACTAGTAGCCTTCCCTATTGCTCACGGGCTGATTCTAACCTCGCTTTACCTACCAACAGCTATTTTACTCATTGCCCTCATATTGCGAGGGGTATCATTTGATTTCCGCGCCAAAGTACACGCCAAACGCAAACATTTATGGAATCATGCATTTTTCACAGGTTCCTTGCTAGCGGCTTTGTCACAGGGCTATATGCTGGGCAGATATATTCTTGCCTTTGACACGGCACTCATTTCACATATGTTCAGTTTGCTCATCGGGTTATGTGTTGCTGCCGGATACATCTTTATCGGCTCATGCTGGCTTATCATGAAAACGGAACACGCATTGCAACACAAAGCGGTGAAATGGGCGCGTTATAGCTTGTGGCTAACAGCCTTCGGTATTGCGGTTGTTTCGCTTGCTACTCCTTTGGTGAGTAGCCGCATCTTTGATAAATGGTTCACTACTCCAAACATCTATTTTCTGGCTCCCATACCGCTTGTAACGGGTGGATTAATTCTTTTGCTAGATCGGTTGATTGCCACATTACCACGTGAGAAAGACCGCTATGCATGGGTGCCGTTTGTATGCGCTATTGGTTTGTTTATTTTATGCTTTATCGGGCTGGCCTACAGTTTTTACCCCTATATCGTGCCTGAACAAATGACAATTTATGGAGCTGCATCCGACCCAGAGCCATTAATGATTATTTTTGTCGGTGCAATGATCGTCTTGCCCTGCATTATTGGATACACCATCTTCGCGTACCGCGTCTTTTGGGGAAAGGTGCAGGATTTACAGTATTATTAATTCAATGGATATGTCTCAGATAACGGGATTTTGTTATCTGAGACATGTGTTTACTGCCTGGTGATGTTCAATGCTTCTGCGATGAGTGCTTCTTGCTCGCGATTATGAATTTTGAGATAACCGGCAGCAGGGGAAGCAGCCATTTTGCGCCCGACATAGGTTGGACGATCCCCTTTACGGCCTAATTCTTCCAGCACCTCTTCAATGCATGGCGCGACAAACGTCCATGCACCCATATTCTTTGGTTCTTCCTGTACCCATACAATATCTGCGTTACCGTAACGCTCAAGCTCATCCTTTAGTTCGTCATAGGGGAATGGATAATATTGTTCGGTTCGCATAATCGCAATATTGTCGATCTTATAATCCTCACGTGCCTGAAGCAGATCATAATAAACTTTACCACTCGTGATAATCACACGAGTAATACCAGTATCTGCGGCCAACCCATATTGTTCGCCTACACTTTGCGAAAATACGTACCCGGCGCAAAATCTTCAATCATTGATACAGCACGCTTATGACGCAATAATGACTTGGGAGTCATTACGATCAGTGGCTTGCGGAAGTTACGCGTGCATTTGACGACGTAAGTACATGAAAGAAGTTTGCAGGAGTCGTACAGTTCACAACCTGCATGTTATCCTGCCCACATAATTGCAAGAACCGTTCAAGCCGCGCAGAGGAATGCTCTGGCCCCTGCCCTTCATAACCGTGAGGCAATAACATGACTAAACCGGACATACGTAACCATTTAATCTCACCTGATGAGATGAACTGGTCAATCATCACCTGCGCGCCGTTAGCGAAGTCACCAAACTGCGCTTCCCAAATGGTTAATGCGTCTGGATCTGCTTGCGAATAACCATATTCAAATCCTAAAATAGCAAATTCAGAGAGCGAACTATCCACCACTTCCGCCTTACGATTTTCAACGCCTTTAAGATGTTAAGTGGCGTATAACGTTTTTCCGTTTCCTGGTCTACCAGTACAGAATGACGATGCGAGAAAGTCCCGCGGCAGCTATCTTGTCCTGTAATTCATACGCGAATCCGTCCTTCAGTAACGTGGCAAAAGCAAGATGCTCTCCCATAGACCAGTCAATATTTTTACCCTCTAAAACAGCTTTGGTTCGGTTTTCAATGATACGACTTGAGTTTCTTATTTACATTGAATTTTTCTGGTAGCGTAGACATTTCCTTTGCAAGCGACTGTAACGCTGCTGTATCTACACCCGTATCAGGCGTAGTGCGGGTGCGTGAATCTTCTGCTTCAGACATGTCAGACCATGCACCACCAAGCCAGTCAGCACTATTAGGCTTATAGTCTTTACCCCCTTCAAACTGATCTTCAAAGTGATCGGTAAATTGCTTGAACTGCGCATCAACTTCTTGCTGTGTCATCACCCCTTGCGATACAAGCACGTCAGCATATAGTCGTGCAGGAGAACGCTTTTGTTTGATCGCCTGATACATCAATGGCTGCGTGAACATCGGTTCATCACCTTCATTATGGCCATATTTACGATAACAAAAAATATCAATAACTGCATCACGGCCAAACTTCTGACGGAACTCTGTAGCTAACCGGCAAACATAGACAACGGCTTCGGGGTCTTCACCATTCACATGAAAAATGGGAGCCTGCACCATTTTGGCAACATCTGAAGGGTATGGTGTAAAGCGTGAATATTTCGGACTAGTGGTAAAGCCAATCTGGTTATTAACAATAATATGCAATGATCCACCTGTACGATAACCACGCAGCTCGGAGAGTGAAAGCGTTTCAGGTACAATTCCCTGTCCTGCAAATGCAGCGTCGCCATGAAGCATCACCCCCATCACTTTGCGTTTTTCTTTGTCACCGCGCTGATCCTGCTTTGCACGCACCTTTCCGCACACTACCGGATTAACGGCTTCCAAGTGCGATGGATTCGCGGTTAGCGAGAGATGCAACTTCTTATTGTCAGGCATATCACGATCAGACGACACACCAATATGGTATTTCACATCACCGGAAGAATTGACTGACTCGGGAAAATCCATATTACCATGAAAGAGCGACAACATTTCTACGTAAGGCTTTTTCATTACGTTGGTCAGTACATTGATGCGGCCACGGTGCGGCATCCCTATAATCACTTCTTTCACACCATGCTTCGATGCTGTATGAATAGCTGATTGCAATGCCAGGAATCATGGCATCACCGCCCTGAATGGAGAAGCGCTTCATGCCAGGATATTTCGTTTGCAGGAACTCTTCAAATGCTTCAACTTCGACTAGATCTTTAAGAATCTCTTTTTTGTCCGTTGCAGAAATATGAGGTTTTCCCTGCATTTTCTCAATGCGTTGCTGTATCCAATTTTTCTGCTCCGGATACTGAATATGCATAAACTCCACACCAATCGTCTGGCAATAGGTGCGTTGCAATACTTCAATAATGTCATTGAGTGTCGCACTTTGGTACCCTAGCGAACCTCCCAGATAAATCTCTTTAGTATAGTCATCACGGCTAAACCCGTAATTTAAAGGATTGAGTTCAGGGTGTGTGCGATGACGGGTTTCTGGCTGGCTGAGGGGATCAAGGTTTGCATTTAAATGCCCACGTACACGATACGCATGAATAAGTTGCAATGCACGGATAGAGTGCAAAATGGCTGTATCATCTTGTGCTACAATCTCTTTTTCTTTACGGGCAATCTCGCGTTTTTCTTCGGGGTCAAGTACCCCGATAATACCTTTACTTTGATTAACCCATGATGGAGTGTGCTGGCGTATTTCTTCACCTAATTCACTGAAAAAATCTTTCCATTCCTCACCAACAGATTGAGGATCCTCACGATAAAGCCGGTACATTTCTTCAATAAACAGCTCGTTGCCAGCGAACAGATATTGGGTCGTATCAAATGACTCCCAATCGTATCGGTCGTCTATAGCGTTGGAAGCAGCAGGATGTGTCATGGTTATATTGGTTCCTTAATATAAATAAGATAGCTCAAGGCATATACTGTTTTACAGGGCTAACGCAAGCAATTCTCTCATAGCCAGCCTAAAACATACAACATAGTTCGTAATAAAAGTCTTAAAAATAAACCTAAGAAAAATCCCCATTAGCGGTTTTATGGCTAATGGGGATTAACGTTAGAAATAGGAGACAGTTTAGCGACGCTCGCCCAAGAACTGCATTAGCATAATAAACAAATTGATGAAATCAAGGTAAAGGCTAAGCGCACCCATGATAGCTGCTTTGCCCATAGCTTCGGTATTTCCTGCCACCTGATAATAGGTTGCTTTGATACGCTGCGTATCGTAGGCAGTGAGGCCTACAAAGATAAGCACACCAATAGCTGAAATTACCATTTGCATCCCTGTACTTTGCAGAAATATATTGACGACAGATGCAATGATTAACCCAATCAACCCCATCATCAAAAATGATCCCATACCAGTCAGGTCGCGTTTAGTGGTATAACCATAGAGACTCATCGTGCCAAATGTTGCCGCCGTAATAAAGAAGACACGTGCAATGCTTGCACCGGTATACACGGCGAAAATATAGTACATTGAGAGTCCCATTAATATGGAGAAACCCCAAAATGCCATTTGTGCGGTTTGCTGCGACATATGGTTCAGGCGCGCACTTAAGAACAATACTGCCCCTAAAGGTGCAAACATAAGCACATAAGCCAAAACGCTCGGGCCGTCACCAGCCTGATTGACCATCATAGATAAGAAGGCTTCAGATGTTCCGGCAAAGTAGGCAACCAGCCCTGTTAAGATCATCGCGCTTGCCATATAATTATAGACGCGCAGGAAGTATGATCGTAGACCCTGATCTACTTTGGTCGATGAGGCTGTGTTCACAGACTGCTGATTAAACATGAATAAATCCTCGTATATTTAAATCGTAATATTATGTTGTTATTATATAATGATACTTGCAGCTAACGCAAGTGAAACTGCGAATAAGAACCTTACATCGCTGCAATCTTACATCAGTTGTGAGCGAAAAGATTAACATCGCTCCATCCTTCCAGATCCAGCCATGCATGTACCGGTATTGCTTCCATACAGGCTTGTGCTAATTCGTTACGCCCTTCTTTTTCAAGTCGCTGATCCAGTATTGTGCGCAAACGATGCAGGTAATGTACATCACTTGCTGCATAACGTATTTGTTCGGGCGTAAGTGCTTCATCTCCCCAGTAAGAAGATTGCTGCTGCTTAGATAACTCCACCCCTAAAAGTTCACGGCATAACTCTTTCAACCCATGACGATCCGTGTAGGTACGAACCAAACGTGAAGCAGTGCGGGTACAATACAGGTTTTGAATATACACCCCTAAATAATGGCGTATTAAAGCAACATCAAAACGGGCAAAATGGAACAATTTTGTCGTTTGTTCGGTTGAAAGCAGTGCTTTGAGCCTTGGAGCATCATAGTTAGCATCAGGAAAATGTACCAAGTGCGCATCTCCATTGCCATCCGACAATTGCACAACGCACAGCCGGTCACGCAATTGACGCAACCCCATAGCTTCACAGTCAATGGCGATGTTTCCTTCAAATACAACATCTTGAGGAATATCAAAGGTATGATAATAGTCAGTCATCTAGAAAATCTTATTCCATATGCTGGTTTCTTCTGGCTCGGGTAATGTACCAATCTGACGACTTTCGTTAAAGACACATAAGACGTAGGCGCCACTGCGAAGCGTAAAACGCGCGGCCACACGTTCAACCACGATGTAATTCCCCATAGTGCGAAAATTGATAAGTGACTCATTGCCAAGCGGATCTACTAAGAAGAACGCTGGTACGTCAGCATTAATATCTTCAAACTCAAAGAACGTAAACTCACCATCATCGAAAATACGAATAGGCGAGATAACTTCAGGGCCAATAATGGAATAATTGAAGTTAAGTTTTTCTCTTACCTCAGGATCAGTTAAATCAGGTTCGGATTCCTGCATGACGGAACCCGACATAAGCGGCTGTGATATATCCAGATACAGGAAACGCAGAACGAACACCAATTCATCATCACTGATGCTGGCTGTTTCTTCCCCATGTAACTCAAAGTGATACGTGTGTTTTGTGGTTATCACCGTCATATTTGTTTGGGCATCCTGTTCTACTGGCTTAATAAACAAGCGCGAACCGGCTGGCTTTAACTGCCATGACATGGAATCCCCGATAGAGATCGTCATGATCTCTTCGTCACCACCAAACTCTATAACAGACTGGTACCCATAGTGACCGGTAAACTTATAGATCTCGTTTGGACTGTAGGGAATAGTTTTGATGCGTGCATCTGTTGCTAATGCTTGTGGTTTAAGCAATGCATGAGCAGGGAATGCCGATGCACACGATAATATAATGAGCGTCAGCATTAAAAAATGCCTATATAATGTTGCCACCTGCTTATTCCTCTCGGTTGGATAATATTTCTGTGACGGTATAGTCAGTCACACTAAACGTCATTGGATCAACTTTCAACTCACCATTTTTCAAATCTTCTGGCTGGTTCATAATTAACGGATCATATTCAAACTCTAACATTGCTTTCCACCGGGTGGCTTCAATCTGTTCTGTACCGATCACATAAGCATCGAACAACACAGTAGCGATATAATCCGTTTTTTTCTGCCAATCCTCTGTTTCTCCGTCAATACGGTTGATTCTAACACGCAATACGTCAATGTCACGTGTCAGTGTACGCTCGTAACGATTAATCGGGCTACGCGCAGATGTCGGGTCAATATAGCGACGGTACGTCTTTAATACACCCTCATCGGAATAATATTTTATAAAACGGAAAGCAGACTGAACCGTATCAAAGCTATAATTTTCACGTTTTTGCACATATTGCTCTAAAAAATACCGTTGCAGTGCATCATTCACCGGTTGATGGCGTGAGGTACGGATACGCGAAATGACTGGCACATCACGTGTTACATTCTTCATGGGAAACAGAAGTGGCTCAGTTGGGCTGATCGGTAATAAACGCGCCAAGGCTAACAAAGAGAGCAACACAACAATGCCGGCCAAACTTGTGAGCATGATATAGAAGCATCGTTCAGGCATCAGCGACATATACACGACATCATACCATTTACGCGCCTGCACAAAATAGCTGCCATCTTCAATAGCAGCGGCGAAGTCTTTATATTCCTGTTTAGTGAATGTTGGTATTCTTGCCATGTATCAGTAATGTAAGAGTTAGTGCTATGCAAAAGGCTATTTGTTAGTAGTAACAAAACATTGTTTACTATACAATATATAATTCATTACAAGCATAAGTTAAATAAAAAGATGGATATACTTTACGATTCATAGTATAGTAGGAGTCCTATTGATTCAAGGTTAATTTCTAAACCTCCTAACCAATAAATGCGTACATTATGTTCACACATGCTTCATTCAAGCCACACTTACTGGCTCTAATCATTACGTTATCAGCAATTATCATCCCTGCTGAACCTACCATTGCGTCAGGTATTTTTGGTAATATTCTTAATGCTGGCAATGGCGGCGGCGGTGGAGCAGATGAGGTGAAGGACTATGATGACGATAGGCGGATTATGTCAAGAAACCCTTATTACTTTTTTGATACAGACCCTTACGAGGATGCTATTGTAACGCCTGAAGACATCCGATTAAGAACAGCCTGCTTCAAAGGCGCTGCCACTCAGAATTTCAAAGCTAATGATCTTCAATCGCAGTCAAGCTTAGCAAGAAATTTGGGTGATATTGAAGGAGTTCAGCCATCAGGCTGTATGCCTCATAAAACAACGGCTCGTTTCTCTCCTCTGGTACTTAACCCTTATTATTATACCGGAATTTTTAGTGAACTAGGTCCCCGAGAATTTTATCAGGGGCGTGCTTACCGTGGTGATCGTAACCCTATACATAATAGTCAGCGTATGGTGCGTCCAACTGAAACGATGCAAGTAGGGTGTGCTCAGCAATTGATGGTAGAAGGCACCGATGGTGGTGCAGATCCTACAAATCCATCATGGCTAAGGCGTGAACTTGATAATTGCACCAATCAATATATTCTGCAACAGGCACGCTTTTTACGCGATGCTGATGATGATTCAGGTGAATATTTTGGTATTAATACCGGATTGTGCCAGCCTCTTACGCTACATATACCACCAACTCGTCATGATCGTTACGAGTACGCACCCAGCGAGTATCTTGGTATAGCCTGGATTAAATTGCTGATGGATGCGAATTACCGCCACCGGGAAGGGCGAGCTGCAAAAGAGCCGCATTATCAGGAAGATACTAAAGTCAATGTTACCCGCCAAATTCCTATCCCTAAAGATAATTTTGGCTTGATTACTATACCAGACCTGGCTGAAGGCGGCATCAATGGCGGTGCGGTTAATTTGCAGTTTGAGAAAATCCTTGATCCTTCGCACCCGTATTCACCACGCTGGGATTTTGAGGTAACTGATCGTTCTTACTCAGCCTTTACCTCTTTCTATAGTAATAATCCGGTAACAGCAGTGCGTTGCTCCGATGTTGTCCCGGTAGATTTACTTAACTTTCGCAAACATATTTTTGAGCGCTGGCTTCCGCAAAAAATTGCCTGGAATACTGCATGTTATGCGGATGGCAGCTTGTTTGGATGCCGCAATATTATCTGGCGGTTACTGCTTGGGTGCAAACGCGACAGACCATGTTGCTCTACACGCTATGACCAGCGTGATCGCTGGGAAGTTCGCTTTGGTTCCTTAGTTGCCCGTGCATTATGTGGTGTTCCTATGAGACAGATTTGCAACTATGTTGCAAGACCCCTTACTCCAATTAACACGCTTAAAATGCGCAATCGTTTAATCGGTAATAATTTTCCGGAAGGCGTGCCAGAAGGATATGGGTTCCGCGAATATTTTGGTATCCATAAACCTTACATGCGTTGCTGGGACACGAATACAGAATGTGGAACCACATCGCAAACTTTTGATGCAGGTGGTGAAACCCTTCTCTATGATCCAAACAATATTCTTGGCTCACAATACGCTATTATGGGCGCAGGTCGTGAGGGAGAAAGCTGTACCATTGGCGGTGGTGCCGGTGTTGATGGTGTGGCTAATCCAGACCCTATTTCCAGTTGGTCGGAATTAAAGCTTTACTACGTACGCTCACAACGTAAAGGCATTAAATGTTTAGGAATGCACCCAAAAATGTTTAAATCTGAAAACGCAGAAGACATGATGCTGCGTCAAACAGGTGCGCAATGGCAGGAAGCAGTGCTGACGTCTCCAAACAGCCCTAATGCACGTACCTTCTCAAGCTATATTACGCGCACGTGGAATTACGGATGGCGCGGGTATGTTAGTGATCCTAATCCTGCTCAGCGATTCCCGAACCTTGGCAAGGTTGCCCCTATAAGTCAGGGATTGGATAATGCGGTTAAAGGAGAAATGCTGATCTATGATAGTGACATTGTGATGCAAGGCGCGCCCGGAACATGGCGTAACCCTTACGTTGCTTTTGTCAAAGATGCAGTAAATGAGCGTTTTGTCAATGAGATACAAAATGCTGCTATTGCGGCTACGCTTGATCGCGAACTGGATCGTGTACAAGTTAGCGCATTTAACCATGGTAAATACGTTGATGCCTGTGGTAACACGGATGACCTTGGTATGGGAGCAGATTACACCATGTATAAGTCACGACTGCCAGATGATTATGATCGTTTCTTAGATGCGCTTGACAACGTTATCCCGGGTAAAACCTGCGATGATCCGCGTATGAGTGCCTGCGTAGAGCCATACTGGAATAATGTGAAACGTTATTATATTAGCGGGGATAATCGTAATGGAGGTTAAACATATTAAAGGGTATCTTTCTATTATGGGGCTGTGGTTGTTTTATAGCATGCCAGCTCATAGTGGAGCATTACTACCAGCACCGGCTGATTGTGCCGGATATGGTGATATTCCGGTCAATGAAATTTACAAATACGATCCTTCTAGAATTAAACAATGCATTCAGGATGGTGTAGATCCTCCCGGCCCGGGTTCTTCCGGTAGATGGCTGAAGCACCGCTCAGGGTTTGCCAGTGCGCCTTCAGCAAAAATTCTGGGGAATATCACCCCTTCCATCGTGCCAGCTCATCGTCCTGTCATTAAATATAAAAATCGCGGATGTAATAGCTATGAACGCACAGGGCCGGGTGGGGCTTCTGATGGCGGAGCTGACGATGCTTGTGACGAGGGTCAAGGAACAGGCTTGTTTACAGTACCGGATTATGAAGTGAATGTACCTGAAATTCTGGAACCTGAAATAGACTGCCTTACCAATCTGATTGGGCAGTTGGGGGGGTTACTTAGTGGCAATAACACGACTGGCGATAATCAGGTAGATAACTTATTCAGACGTGACACGCAACGTGGTATAGATTTGGATGCCAGAGCAGATGTAAACAACATATCACGTCAGGGTGCTTGTGCAGGAGGCAGCGTTGGAATATGTGGTGTCAATATTATTCGCAAACGTGTGTGTACTGGTGGAATCGGTGTTGGTAATGGCAGATACGTGCGAGTACTGACCGGAAGTGGTGGACAGGATGTCGGTATTTTTGCCCGTAGAGAGATTCCTAAATACGTTGAAGTCGACGATATTGGTGTACTTAACTATGTTAATAGCGACCTAAACCGAGAGACGGGTATTTATCTGGAAGATGGGGGTGTCGTCTCTTTTGGTAATGTTACTTATAATGTTCCGCCTGGTGGCTTCGTTACCATGGATGATCGTGGACAGGTCTATATTGGTGTGCCAGGAGCTAACAATTATATCAATGATAATGGCATAGATAATGACGGTATCGTGTTGCAGGAAAACCAATTTGTTAATATTCGCCCTTTTAATGGCACGGCATTAGTAGATTCATCTATTTTTGAAGGTGAGACGATTGGTGCAGATGGTGAAATTGTTCAGATTGAAACGGTACAGGGTGCCGATGCAACGGAAGATGGCACCGAGGAACAAATTGGAGAGGTGCGTAAATCTGCTAAACGTACAGAAGGCGCAACGGAACTACCTCCTGAAAATATCGAGGGTATTAACACAGAAAATTACGCAGGTGCTTTTCCGCCGGGAGCTACCTTAGAGGAATCGGAACCACCGGAAGTTAATGCACAAGGTGAGGCTTTACAGCTAGACGCAGGTGGCGGCTAATAGGGGCTATATGGCCGCGTGATAGCTCTGTAAGCTACGCACCTCAAGACCACGCTCTTTACGTATATATTCCATAGCCTGCACTAAAGCACGCGTTCCTGATATGGTCGTACAGTATGGTATGTTTGCCGCAAGCGATGTTTGTCGGATAGATGCGCTATCTTTAATGGATTGCACACCTTCATTCGTATTAATCACAAACTGAATATTCCCATCCTTCAAATGATCCACCACATGTGGACGTCCCTGACGGACTTTATTAACCAACGTTGCATTTACGTCATTCTCTTGTAAAAATTCCTGCGTTCCTTTAGTTGCAACGATGGTAAAACCTAACTGTACAAGTATACGTGCCAAACTTAATATGGCGTGTTTGTCACTATCCTTAACAGAGATAAATACCTGTCCTTTCACAGGCAATTCACTAGATGTTGCAAGGTACGCTTTTGCAAACGCGCGTGGGAAGTCCTGATCAATTCCCATAACCTCACCCGTTGATTTCATCTCGGGGCCTAAAATCACATCCACACCCGGAAAGCGCTTAAACGGAAGTACGGCCTCTTTGACTGCAATATGCTTCAATGCGTCTCCATGATATTTTTTGCAATGGCTGAGCCCTACGTCGGCTAACTTTTCTCCGGCCATTAAACGTGCCGCATATTTCGCCACGGGAATACCTGATGCTTTTGCAACAAACGGTACAGTACGGCTTGCACGCGGATTCACCTCAATAATGTAAATATCTCCATCTTTAATGGCGAACTGAATATTGATGAGTCCAACGACTTTTAAATTTTTGGCTAACATAACCGTTTGCTTAGTCAGCGCCTCTATCATATCCTCACCCAACGTATGGGTTGGCATGGAGCAGGCAGAGTCACCGGAATGAATCCCTGCTTCTTCGATATGCTCTAAAATACCGGCAATATACACATTCTGCCCATCGCACAATGCATCCACGTCAATTTCAACCGCATCTTTCAAAAATGAATCTACTAAAATAGGATTATCGCTAAATTCACGCAAGACTTGTTGCAGGTACGTCTTTAATGTTTGCGAATCATACACAATCTGCATGGCACGGCCACCAAGCACGTAAGATGGACGCACAACCACGGGGTAGCCCATATTTTCTGCATGTTCCACCACTTCTGCTTCACTATGACAAATATGATTATCCGGCTGCTTTAATTCCAACCGGAATAATAATTTCTGGAAACGCTCACGATCTTCTGCCAGATCAATAGCATCTGGTGCGGTTCCTATGATAGGAATACCCGCCTGCTCTAACGCTTTGGCCAGCTTTAATGGTGTTTGGCCGCCAAACTGCACAATCACACCACGCACAAACCCGTTACTTTGCTCAGCACGAATCAGGTTAATCACTTCTTCCGCGCATAATGGCTCAAAATAAAGCCTGTCAGACGTATCATAATCCGTTGAAACGGTTTCCGGATTGCAGTTCACCATAATGGTTTCATAGCCAGCTTCAGACAACGCATAAGCAGCATGGACACAGCAATAATCAAACTCTATACCCTGCCCAATACGGTTAGGCCCCCCGCCAAGAATAACGATCTTTTCACGCTCTGACGGGTCAGATTCGCACACCACTTCGTTCAAGCCATCATCTTCATAAGTGGAATACATATATGGTGTTAATGCGTCAAACTCGCCTGCACACGTGTCGATACGTTTGTAGACCGGATAAATATCCAGATTCTCACGCAAAGCTAACACGGTTTTGACCGGTCTGTGTGTTAGTTCAGCTAAGCGTGCATCGCTAAAACCTTGCCGTTTCAGATACGCTATAGATTGCCTGTCTGTTGGCAATCCCTGCACTTTCAACATTCGTTCATAATAGACAATCTTTTCGATTTGCTCTAGAAACCAGCTATCATAATGGGTAAGTTCCTGTATTGCTTCCAGCGTGAAGTCATGGCGGAACGCGTCAGCAATCACTAAAATACGGTCAGGAGTCGGTTTGGACAGACGGGTTTTTAGCTCGTCAATCACGTTCTCGCCCTCCTCTACCAATTCATTCAAACCGGTTAAGCCCGTTTCCAGTGAACGCAAAGCTTTTTGCAGGGATTCTGCAAAATTGCGACCCATCGCCATCGCCTCACCCACAGACTTCATGGACGTGCTAAGTACCGGATCAAATTCAGGGAATTTCTCAAAAGCAAAACGCGGGATTTTGGTAACAACATAATCAATGGATGGCTCAAACGATGCAGGAGTTGCGCGCGTGACGTCGTTGGTAATTTCATCTAATGTGTAACCTACTGCCAGCTTGGCGGCAACTTTTGCAATAGGGAAACCCGTTGCTTTGGATGCCAGTGCTGATGAACGCGAGACACGTGGATTCATCTCAATCACAATCATACGGCCATTGTCCGGGTTCACCGCAAATTGCACATTAGAGCCACCCGTATCCACACCAATTTCTCTGAGTACTGCAATAGACGCGTCACGCATGATCTGGTATTCTTTATCAGTCAGCGTTAATGCAGGCGCAACGGTAATCGAATCCCCAGTATGAATACCCATAGGATCAATGTTTTCAATGGAACAGATGATAATGCAATTATCTGCATGATCTCGCACGACTTCCATTTCAAATTCTTTCCAGCCTAAGATGGACTCGTCAATCAACACTTCTGTGGTGGGTGAGGCTTCCAGACCTGACTGCACAATCGAGACAAATTCTTCACGGTTATAAGCCACGCCACCACCTGCTCCACCAAGCGTAAAAGACGGGCGAATAATCGCTGGCAGCCCCACCATCTCCAGTACGTCCATCGCTTCTGCAACAGAGCGTGCAATGGCCTGCTTCGGGCATTCCAGTCCAATACGCTTCATCGCTTCTGCAAATAAGCTACGGTCTTCTGCTTTATTAATGGCATCCAGTGATGCACCAATTAGTTCCACATTATGTGCGCGCAAAATACCTTTCTCAGCCAATGCTTTGGCACAGTTAAGTGCCGTTTGGCCACCCATGGTTGGCAATAATGCATCTGGCTTTTCTTTGGCAATAATCTTCTCAACAAATTCAGGCGTTACCGGTTCAATGTATGTCGCATCCGCCATATCCGGGTCTGTCATGATAGTTGCCGGATTGGAATTAACCAGAATGATACGATACCCTTCTGCTTTAAGTGCTTTGCAGGCCTGCACGCCAGAGTAATCAAACTCACAAGCCTGACCAATGACAATAGGCCCTGCCCCAATGATAAGGATAGACTGAATATCGTTGCGTTTAGGCATAAAGCTGGTTCTCTATCTGGTGGTTTTGTGTCAGGTGAATGTTAGCTTGGGTAGCTAACCAAAATGAGGGATGATATAGTTTGGTTACGGTCATGATGTTCGCTGGATCATCTCAACAAACTGGTCAAACAAATATTCGCTATCATGCGGGCCGGGTGATGATTCAGGATGGTATTGCACAGAGAAAGCAGGTTTAGTTTTATGAGCAATTCCTTCTATGGTGCCATCAAACAACGAAATATGCGTAATAGCGACATGCGCCGGCAAACCGTCACTACGCACGACAAATCCGTGATTCTGACTGGTGATTTCTACCTTCCCTGTAGCCGTGTTCTTTACCGGGTGGTTTGCCCCACGATGCCCCTGATACATTTTCTCCGTATGCGCCCCCAGTGCCAAAGCAAGTAACTGATGCCCAAGGCAAATACCAAACATCGCTATATTATGCTCAAGCAATGACTGTATCACAGGAACGGCGAAAGACGCAGTTGCGGAAGGATCGCCGGGTCCGTTTGATAGAAACACGCCATCAGGCTTTAATGCCGCAATATCTGCGTAAGACGTGTTACCAGGAACCACCGTCACCCGACAGCCTTTTGCCGTGAGTAGCCGAAGAATATTTGTCTTTGCTCCATAGTCAATAGCAACCACATGATACTGGCCACCATCAGAATGACTATAACCGCTTTCAAGCTCCCAAATGCTTTCTGACCAGCGATGAGGTGCTTGAGCGCTCACATGTTCTGTTAGTTCAGAACCAGCCATAGCAGGAGTGTCGCTTAATTGCTCCATTAATGCACTACGATCAATGGCACCAATGCCATCTTCATGGTAAGCAATCGCTACTTTAGGGTGTCCGTTATTGCGGATATAGGTGGTAAGCCAGCGCGTATCAATACCACTAATACCCGTCAGACCACGTTGTGCCAGCCATGTGTTAAAATGCATGGTGGAGCGCCAGTTGGAGGGTTGCGTGATCGGCTCACGAATAATTAACCCATACGCAGAGGCAACATCAACTGATTCGATATCTTCTACGTTACAGCCGGTATTGCCTATATGAGGAGCTGTAAAGGTAATAATCTGTCCATAATAAGATGGATCAGTGAGTATCTCCTCGTAACCCGTCATGGAGGTATTAAAACATAATTCACCGCACGTTGTGCCTTGTGCGCCTATACCGAAACCCTTTAATTCTCTACCATCGTCAAACAATAATATCGCATTGGGTTTTGGCAGAAAGCTGGGAGGTTTTGTCATGCGATTCAGGGTACTCGTCTCGGTGAACAGGGTCAAACATTTCACCGCTTAGCCTATGTCACAGCTTTTGTCAACTCAAACCATCCAACATAAAAGATACATATTATATCTTGAGAAATTGCACCAGAAAGGATAAGGGTTGATGAATGAAACAACGACTCTCCATTGTCCATGAATAAACCATCATCCACCCCTCTTAATCCCTGCTTTTCTTCTGGCCCCTGTGCCAAACGCCCCGGCTGGACAGTAGAAGCACTTTCAGACACACCAATTGGGCGCTCCCACCGCGCTACTGTCAGCAAAAACAAAATTAAGCAGGTTATTGATCGCAGCCGCCGCATCTTAAACATTCCGGATGATTATGTTGTTGGGTTAGTGCCAGGCTCTGACACTGGCGCGTATGAAATGGCCATGTGGACATTGCTGGGATCACGCCCCGTGGAAATGCTCGCATGGGAAAGTTTCGGTGAAGGCTGGGTGACGGACGTTGTGAAACAGCTTGATTTGGATGATGCGATTGTTAAACGCGCTGAGTACGGTCAAATTCCTGATCTGGCATCTGTGAACTGGGATCATGATGTGTGCTTTACATGGAATGGAACGACTTCAGGTGCTTGTGTGCCAGATGGCAACTGGATTGATGATACCCGTAAAGGGCTGGCTATCTGTGATGCAACCTCTGCCGTATTTGCTATGGACTTACCTATGGAGAAGCTGGATGTAGTGACATGGTCATGGCAAAAAGTGATGGGTGGTGAAGGCGCTCATGGCATGATCGCACTCTCACCACGTGCTGTAGAAAGACTGGAAAACCATAAGCCTCAGTGGCCACTACCTAAGTTATTCCGTCTAACCAAAGGTGGAAAACTCATTAAAGGCATTTTTGAAGGCGCAACTATTAATACCCCCTCTATGTTATGTGTAGAAGATGCACTGGATGGGTTGAAATGGGCTGAATCTATCGGCGGATTAAACGCGTTGATTAAGCGTTCGCAGTCTAACCTTTCTATGGTAGAAAAGTGGGTTGCCGAAACACCATGGGTAACGTTTTTAGCTGACAACCCTGCACATCGCTCATGCACATCCATATGCCTGAGCATTGTTGACGACTGGTTTGCCTCCCTTGAAACATCACAACAATATGCAGTCACCAAACACATGTCTGCCATGTTAGAGAAAGAAGATGTGGCTTATGACATTAACGGATACCGCGATGCGCCAGCAGGACTGCGCTTATGGGGTGGAGCAACAGTGAATTCTTCGGACATGCAAGCGGTGCTTCCATGGCTGACTTATGCATTTGAGCATACAAAAACAACGATGGTGCAGCAAGCTGCATAACCTATTAAACATAGAACACATACAAGGTATACCTATGACAGTTAAAGTCTTAATTTCAGATAAGCTAAGCCCACTTGCAGCAGAAATATTTGCATCCCGTGGCATTCAGGTTGATACAAAAGTTGGGCTATCCCCTGATGAACTGGCCAAATGTATTGGAGATTATCATGGGTTGGCAATTCGTTCTGCTACAACCGTCACTCCTGAATTGCTGGAGTCAGCCACTAATTTGAAGGTGGTCGGACGCGCTGGTATTGGTGTGGATAATGTGGATATTCCGGCAGCCAGTGCACGCGGCGTGGTGGTAATGAACACACCTTTTGGTAACTCTGTCACCACAGCTGAACATACATTGGCCATGATTATGGCCATGGCACGCAACATCCCTCAGGCCAATGCTTCAACCCACGCCGGCAAGTGGGAAAAAAGCAAATTCATGGGAACAGAGTTATACGGCAAAACGCTAGGATTGATTGGCTGCGGTAATATTGGTTCCATCGTTGCTGATCGTGCCAAAGGGTTAAAAATGAAAGTAGTCGCTTTTGATCCGTTTCTATCTGCTGATCGTGCCAAAAATTTAGGGATTGAAAAGCTGGAACTGGATGACATGCTGGCGCGTGCAGATGTCATCACACTGCATACACCTCTTAATGATGCAACACGTCATTTGTTGAATAAAGAGACGCTGGCGAAAACCAAAAAAGGGGTCATGATCGTCAATTGTGCCAGAGGCGGGCTTATCCATGAAGGTGACCTGAAAGACGCTCTTGAAAGCGGTCATGTTGGCAGTGCAGCGCTGGACGTATTTGAAGAAGAACCTGCCAAAAATAATGCATTATTTGGTGTCGAATCTCTTATTTGCACCCCGCATCTGGGTGCATCAACAGAAGAAGCACAGGTGAATGTTGCGGTACAGGTAGCTGAACAAATGTCAGATTATTTATTAGACGGCTCTGTCACAAACGCGATTAATATGCCGTCTGTATCAGCGGAAGATGCAACAAAGCTAGCACCGTATTTGAAGTTAGCCGAGCAGCTTGGAAGTTTTGCTGGCCAAATCACTGAAACAAGCCTGAAAGAAGTGCATATAGACTATTGTGGTACCATCGCGAACTTAAATACCCGTCCTGTCACAGCCGTTGCATTAAAGGGGCTTTTGGAATCAAATATTGCTGGTGTCAATATGGTGAATGCGCCTGTCATTGCGAAAGAACGCAATATTCGTATTAGTGAAACAACCACTCAAGACAGCGAACATTACCAAAGCCTGATTCGCATAACCGTGGTTACAGAGCGTCGTTCACGTGAAATTGCAGGTACGTTATTTAATCAACAACCACGTATCGTTGAGATTCATGGAACCAAGCTTGAGGCTTCCACGTCACCATGTATGTTGTATGTCAATAATGAAGATAAACCAGGCTTGATCGGAAACCTAGGTAAACTGCTTGGAGATGCTGGAATTAATATTGCCAACTTCCATTTAGGGCGTAATGACGAACGCAGCGATGCCGTTGCTTTGCTGGAAATTGATGGTGCTGTACCACCTGCACTTAAAAAAGACATTAGTAATCTGCCCAGTGTGAAGCAAGTACAGGTTTTACAATTCTCATAACATATTTGCCTGTATAAAAAAGCCAGAAAACCCTTCATAAATGCGTTGACTTCCTCGCGTATGCCCTTATATTACGCGAAGCATTGATAATGATCCCTTAGCTCAGCTGGTAGAGCGACTGACTTTTAATCAGTAGGTCGCAGGTTCGAACCCTGCAGGGATCACCACTCTCCAGTTTTACTTAAAATATTTGCTAGTCTTTTGAAAGGTATCACGGTTTTCGGGGCTCAACGTCCTTCTTTTCAGCAATAAGCTATCCATGCGAAAACTATCACGATATACTGCTTAAGCATCCTACTATCAGCATTAAAAGAAAGAATGCCCTTCTTCATTAGAGTGTTGAAACTCTGAGTATTATTACACTATATATTTTGTAATGAAAAAGCTAAGCCTTACGCCAGCGACAGGCTGGACAGATGAAACTATTTTATCACATCACGCACCGACTGCCTCCGCAGATGGTATTTTCCCTAATGTTGTCGTGGTCAGAGATACCATATCGCCTGCGCATACCAATAATATCAGCGGGTTCGCCTCGCATCAATTAGACCAGCTTTCCTCTAATATGCCAGATTATCACCTATTGGAACAGGGTTACTACCGAGATAGGCGGCCTGCCTGCCATCTGTATCGTTTGCCGCTGGTCATCGGGTAAAATCGTGCTGTGTCAGGAAATCGTATTTATTTTAGCCAGTCCTACCGAAGCCGTGATTGCCACACTCACCGCCAGCGCCATGACGTTTCCTAAGATCCGCTCCACATTAGAAACCATGCTCTACTCTCTGATAATAGAGGATTAAGCCATGGGTCAGAAAGGACAACCTGCTGCGCGTATCGGTGATCTGATTGCCTGTTCTGCAAAAATCGTTGTACGCTGTGATCGGCGGCGCATCCACATTACCCCCACCAAACATAAAACCCGAAGTCCCGCGATGGCTAAATATGGCGCTGGACGGTACGATGTTTGCTGGTACAGCCGTAGGTCGGTGTCGAAGTAGTACGACCGTTCTTACAGGCGCTATGAAAACCAGTACCGTAGTCTGGAGCATAGGTGATGGCTTTGTCGGCAGCCAGCTTGGCGGTATAGGCGGGCATTCTCTAACTAGCGCAATGAGTTTTGGCGAGACGGGGCAGCGTATTGCTGAAACAGTAAGTAGTAAATATATGGTAGTTTGTTTTTAATACATTGGAAGAAATAATCTGCACATTAAATCAAATTAATAAAATAGTGTCAAAATGAATTTTTTGCAAAAAATTTTTGAAGAAAGTTACGGCTGGTCGTTCACCTGTTACCCTATGCTCGCCCATGTGGCAGGATTTAATGCCGGACATTAAACCTTTGATTCAATTTGACTTGCGAATAACATAGCTGCTCTGGGGAACGGCTCTATGATATATGTTTGTGCATAGCTTCCATAAGATCGGGGTGCTGCTATTTGATACGGATAATCTAAAAATTATTGCATTATGTTCATAGTTAGTACAAAATTCCGTGAGATACTGGAAAATCTTGAACCGTTATATATGTATTGCCTTTAGCTAAAAAGAGGTATGTGGCGCAGCCTCGTGTACCGTATTGTGTAGAACCCTTTAGCCTAATTAGCATATCCTGCTGATTATCATTATTGAAATCGTCTCTGTGTACACCAACCCTGAAACTATCATCAATGGACGCATAAAGATTGATATCCAGCTTTTCTAAAGTTCTTTCAGAGAGGTCAGTATTTCCAGCAGGTTTGTAGATAAATACGACCTCCTGATAGTTTTCGGTAACAGCTAAAGCGTCACTATTTATTACAGAAAACCGCAAGATTATTGCTATAACCAATAATCGAAGAATATACCCATATGTAACTCTGATGGCTATGTTATAAACGTTACAGAAGAATTTACCCGAAATAGCGCATGAATACACTTACCCTCTATAGGCAGACAACTTGCATATTCCCCCTACCCTAACTAATGCGAGTAAGGGCATTGTGGTTTAGCGTAGCTGGGGATTTGCTGCTTTTGATGCTCGGCCACAGGTTTCTCTTCATCAGATGCCTGCAACCCTAACCCTTGTGCAATCATTTCTCCCATATCAGCATGGATACGATTAAAGTGATACAGCATTTTACGCTGAATAGGCTGTGGATCGTCTACCATCATGGACGGGTTGCTTAGTGAATCAACGATATTATCGACTAAACGCTGACGTTCACCATCATCCAGCACTTTTTCCCATAACGCCTGAGGCTGGGCGTAATAATCCTCATCGCTACCACTATAGGCATAACGTGCTGCGTCACCATTAATGCGTAACGGTGGTTCAGTAACGGAGCGGTCTTCTATGGGGGCATTATAGCTGTTTGGTTCATAATCAACTTGCCCGCCGCCATTACCATCCACACGCATAACGCCATCACGATGATATGTTCTGGCTGTTGTTCCACGTGGTTGATTCACGGGTATCGCATCATAGTTCGGGCTTCCCAGGCGATAGCGATGCGCATCGGAGTACGATAACACACGATTTTGAAGCACTTTGTCAGGTGAAAAACCAATGCCGGGTATAACATTGGATGGTTCAAAGCTTGCCTGTTCCACATCCGCAAAATAATTCTCCGGGTTTCTGTTTAGCTCCAACTCTCCAACCTCAATCAACGGATAGTCAGCATGTGGCCAGACCTTGGTTAAATCGAATGGATGAATAGCATAATTATCAGCTTCCGCCTCTGGCATAATCTGAAAGGATAATGTCCATTTTGGAAAATCGTTTGTCTCTATGGCTTTATATAAATCCTGCGTAGAATAGTCCGGATTTTCGCCAGCCATCTTATCCGCTTCATCAGCAGAGAAGTTTTCAATACCCTGCCTGGTATGCATATGAAACTTCACCCAGAAACGCTCGCCTTTATCGTTCCACAAGCTAAATGTATGGCTACCATACCCGTTCATGAAACGTGCAGATTTAGGGGTACCTCTGTCTGAATAGAGTATCATAACCTGATGCAACGCCTCTGGTGAATAGCTCCAGTAATCCCAACGACGCCAGTGTGGTTTAAGGTTTGAGCCAGGGTCTCGTTTTTGCGTACGGATAAAGTCAGAAAACTTCAATGGGTCACGCACAAAAAAGACAGGAGTATTATTCCCAACTAAATCCCAGTTACCCTGATCCGTATAGAATTTTACGGAAAAGCCACGTGGATCGCGCGCCGTATCAGCAGAGCCGGACTCGCCCCCTACGGTTGAAAACCGCATAAATAATTCGGTTTCAGCCCCGACATGCTTAAAGATATTCGCGCAGCTATAACGCGACATATCATGCTTCAGGGTAAATGTTCCAAATGCGCCATACCCTTTGGCATGTACCACACGCTCAGGAATACGTTCACGGTTGAAGTGCGCCATCTTTTCAATCAGATGGTAATCCGCCATCAACATCGGGCCTTTTTCGCCTGCGGTTAATGAATTCTGATTATTTTCAATAACGCGCCCAAACGCAGTGGTCATTGTTGGTTTTGTATCACTCATAACTATTAGCTTGCTAGTTCCGGTTTCGCATCAATATTAACCCATACTACAAAGTCATAGTCCATAAGCAATGTCAAATGTTTTCCGTTGTTGCAGGTGTTGTATCCCCGGCAAGGTTCTGCCCCCCTTTTCCTCTAATACTTAGTCGTAGGTTATCTTAATGACGGACGCGCCTTCCTGCTCCGTATTAACATACGCATCAAGCTGCTTGCTGTTAATTTGCCCTGTAAGTGTCAGATTAACAGATGTTCTGTCACTCACCAGCATCCAAAATAGCGGGGAGGTTATCAACCCGATAATCGCAAAGACGATGCCTGCAATGCTCCATAGACGCTGTTGTTTAAACAACCCTATGCCACCTGTCAGTATTGCCAGCGCACCAAATAGCGGGGCGATAAAGAACACTGATATAAAACCAGACGCAAAACTCATAATGCCAAACGTTTGACAGCTATGTAAACCCTTTTCCATGAAATACCTTAAGTGATAGGAGTAAAATGAATTACTATCATATGGTCACGCTATTTTCAAATGCGTAGTTTAGGGCGTGTTGACACGTCCTAATATTCAATATAAGTTGGCTGTACTTGATCTGGAACTTGATGCAAACCGCCCCAGTCTTGCGTTTAAATGCTTCACAAGCATGTTATATTATATGCGGAAATCCGCAAGACTGACATAGGAAAATAGCGCATGTCTTTCTTCGTAACCGATCCACAATGGCATACACTTGATGGCGGTAAGCCAGAGCAGATAGACGAATTATTGGGCGAACACGGTAAGTTCAACAATATTTCTGCTGTGAAATCCATTGCACGACTTGGCAAATTTCATGAATTGGTTGAGTCTCTAAATACCGAGATACCCAATATCAATCTGAAATATCATCTGATTTCCTATAAAATAGCCAATGCAGATTATCATCATAGTGATGCACCCGAAATTCAGAGTCGAACGGACGAGGATATCTATTTTCATCTAGTGTCTACCATAAATTTTGAAGGGCAGGATATTATAGGCCCCTTTTTTAGCTCACTTGGGCATCCGATCATCTCATTTGGAGATGAGCTGGATATGGAAATGAACGACAGGGAGACATTGATTACATCCTCAATAGAGCAATTGATAAATGACGGCTCGTATGAAACCGCGGTTATATATAACCCTCATTCTCAGAAATACAGCATTCAGCCAGAATCCGTTGAAGAAGATAATTACATTAGTAAATCTCCCACTACACATATTATGACCGGAAGGCTTAGCGGTAAATCAGTGGTAACACAGCCTTACGATGAGAATCAGTTATTACCAGAGTATACGTGTGAAGATATTGTGGCTAAGCCTAACTTGTTCACACTCATAGTTGCGGATCATTTTTTAGGGGAACAGCAAGCGAGGTTATTTGGCATATGCGCAGAAGTGATAGGACGGCAGCAACAATTTCACTATAAAGTTAAAAGTGAAGGAGAAGATAAATTTGAGCATGAACTAATGCAGCTCAAAACATATTTGAAGGAAAAGATCAGATAATTTTCCTTAACGTGGTTTGGATGATTGAATTGGAAACCTTAAAAAATCATCCATTGAGTACAAATTTTTTCATCTATTGCCACATTATAGTTAGCGACTGTCCAACTGTTACGCCGCTAGCCAGTAAACCTATTATTACCAATACGATAGAAAGCTCTATCAGAGAAAAGTCTGATTCTTATTGCATATATATTAAAATTTCCTCATGTATTAATGATAAGGAAAAGTTATTAATTTTAGAATAATGCTGTTGTTGAATTAAAGCGTGTTGACACTAACGCTGAAGCATAGCGAAAACAATGGGTTGTAAGAACCAGAGCGGACTATACTTATCGCAAGATGTTGATCTGCCCCAGCACCACATAGGCAATTATAGCATTTTCACTTTTCATTGATCAGCGTTGCTGATCTATGAAAAATGAAAAAAATGCTATATGTTAAAAGATTATAGTGCTTATTTTTATTTTCAAAAACGCATAAAATGCGTAAATAAAAATAAAAAGCACTATAAAGCGGTTTGCCCTATAACTGTTGCTTCACCAATTAGGATTTTTTTGTTAACAGAGTATTTTAGCATTCCATAATCAGCCGATTGCATCGGCACTACTAGGCAATCATCTCGTGAAATTAGACCATCCCACTATCGACCATCGCAATAACACCACTTACATCATATTGTCTTGCGATGATTACGCAGATCTTTCGCAAACGTTGAGGCAACTAGGCGCGCAGTTAAGGGAGGAAAAAGGCTATGAACCAGAATATCATATCGTACAACAGGATGATGGCGCTGCACTTCTCTCGATGCAGCTAAATCATTTTGCTACCATCTCTTCTTATTTAGAAGCGCAGGAACATGTTGAAATAGAGCCTGATATACTGAAAACACATGTACTGCATTTGATAGAATCTGACATGCTTAATCTGGGCGCAGGTCTTGTTACTAATAGCCGTACCAATTCTACTATTGCCAGTATGATGTTAGGCAATGCATTTGATGCTCCTATACGTCACATTGCATTTGATTGCCCGCTACATTGTGAAGAAGAGATGTGGGCAAAGATTATACACCATTACGAACAGTTCCAAGAAGCTACCCCTGCACATATGGGAACAACCAACATGATATGGCGAGCACATGCAGAACGCCTTACAGATGATATGTTTGGCCAGTTAAGTGATTTAACGGATCATGTGGCAATTTACACACGTAATCCAAACCTAGTACTGGAATCAATTATACGCGGTCGCATGCTTAATAACACCCCCTCATCCGGCGATATGATTGGCGTATTGGCAAAAAATTTGGACGATACGCTGTCAGACGATATGTTATACGCTATCACAACAGATACATCACAACATGCAATGTTACAGAATAATTGGTCTGAAGCAAGCGGTGACAGGCGGGAGGCAGTAGAAAAACTGCTGGATATATACGCACAATCTCATTCAGATCACATATCATGGGCTGATTTAAAATCCGATATTCTGCAAAGCAAGAATTATACTGAACTGGATGATATATTGACAGTAGCATATGATAAAATGGCGCCGGAAAATCCGCATGAATTACCTAGTGCCATGTATTACCCGATGCGTGATCCATTTGGTTTCTCTGAAAAATCATACCAAAAGCAGTCGGACTTTTTAAAAATGCGTCAGGAAAAAGGAAAAGATGTGGTAGTTGTTGATGCCAGTAGTTTGCGTACAATTGACGATATCCGTATGCGTTTTGGAGAAAAACTGGGCGTATCGCCCTCCCTGTTAGTCACTGAAAATATGCAGGAACGCCTCCCCGCACATTTGCTAGGTGACATTCCAGAGGAAACACGTCACTTGATTGGCAAAACGTTAGCTAGTGATGAAGTGAAAAGGCTTGATAAGCCTCTTATATCAAGCAATCAATTTCCTCAAACAGTACAAAAGATTCTTAAGCGTGAGTTAGTGCTATATGGAGAACAAATGTCAAATCCTGCGGCACTAGGTGCGATCAATGCCGATGAATTACATCGAATTATACATTTAGATACGTCTAAACCAATCTCCGGCACAGAAACAACCAATATGGAAGATGCAAAAGCACTCATTAACGTTGACCCATTATTCTGTTTGGTAATGGCAGAGAACTGCTATAGACATACAATGGATCCTTATGCGCAAGAAATGGTCACAACATTAGAGCATCACCTTGAAAACTCACTATTCGCCGATCAGGCAAAAAAGCTGACTGATACCATGCGGGGGCCTGAGTCCAGCTATATCCAAAAACAATCACAGGTGACGGATTTACATTCTCCTGCACATCAGCGGGCTATCTAATATGCATATTGAAACATTTAATTACCATAGACATTTGCACCTTGTCACCTCAAAAGATGCATCGGACAGAGCAGTGTATTTCTTCATATTAGTAAATAAGCGCAAACTGATACGTTTTCACAAAGAGGTGGCCGCAGGAAATGTTGACTTACGGTCATATGGTACCATCGTCTATAGCGGATTCGGCATTCCTCCAACCCATATTGTCAATGATATCAAAGCGCGCTATGCATCTTCGTAACAAACCGTATGTTATTAGCTTTACCTTCAATCCGGACGAACTGCATGAAGAATATGAGGGGGTCGCTCAAGCGTTAAAAGATAAGGGTTTTGAACGTGTGCTGATTGATCTATCTGAGTTAATGCAGGCTGACGATACTAAAACAGCATTACTGGAAATACTCAAAGACAAAGAAATTGCCATAGATCAGGTTGCCTTAATGGATTTCCGCGAGGCACGCCGCTGGACATTACGCTGGGATTTTATGGATAATTTTCTGGAACAACTGGAAGTGTTACAGCAGGAGCAACATCAGGGCTTTGCCATAACACACAGCCCTGATACGTTTCGATTTCTCTATGATAAAAGCCATTATCTTACCGAACTTGCCGATTCAGGTATTCCATGTATTGAAACGAAAATTGTGCCTTCAGATGAAATATTTTCAATTGAAAACCATATCGCACAGCATTCCCACGATGCATTTATTGTGAAGATGGCGACAACATCCCGTTCAAAAGGCATTTATAAGATTGAATCTGAGGGAAACAACACATGGCGCATTATCAAGCCTGAGGCAGACGCCCCCAAAAGCTGTTTTGTCGATGGTCTTGCCCCTATTGATACTTATCACCTGAAAGGTCAGGGGGCATTAAATCAATTTTTTATAGAGCAGAGAAATCAATATCCAGACCAGAATATTCTGGTTCAGCCTTTTATCAATGCTAAAGAATATTCAGCAGTAAAGACAGGGAAATGCTGGCATGTAGTAGAGAAAATCCCGGGAGAAGGCGTAGATAATTTTGTTAATCATCCTGTCTTCGGCTGTACCAGCGCAGCGGTGCCTGCCGATCAAAGCTGGGCTCATCAAACATTTGGTAAGAAGGTGCTAGATGCTTTTCCTGATGGGCTTGGTTCAGAACCATTTTACCGAGTAGATTTCTTTATGCCGCATGAAGGTGACAAAAAACCGATTTTATTAGAAATAGAAGGCGGTACGATGCGGCTAATGAGGGGTAAGGAAAGCGCTACAGACGTTGCCAACCTTCTCGCTGAGAAAGCAACGACAGTCGTCCAGCATAACATACAGCCTACGCAGGAAAACCAAAGAGCCAGACGTTAAACGCCAGAGTATATTCCACTTATAATGTGTAGACATTGCAATACGCTATATAGAATCAAAGGATATTTTGCATGACAAGGAAAACACGTACCCCCAGCTATCTTAATTTTGATAATGCATCTTATGCATGGAAGAAAGATGTAGATTATCGCAGTAACCCTGAGCTTTACCGTGTCGGTAAAGGCGAACAAGGTGTACTGATCTGCGAGCCTTATAAAAGCGAAATCAATATATACTGGCGTTTTAAAACACCTGAGCTTGCAACAAAAAGCAGTGAAACCATTTATCAGTTATTTTTGCAGTATCTGAAAGAAGATGAATTTGTAGGCGCCGATATGGCACGTAAATTTCTGCAAATGGGCTATACCCGTGCTCGTCGCTACGCTAATTACAAAGGAGGCAAAAAATATGACAAGGAAAATAATTACGCTCTGTTAGAACGTGGAACGGGTGATCCGGAGAAAGCACAAAGCGCATCTATCTTTTATGACAAATGGAAGCTCGCAGAGGCACATGAAGGTTATGCTGAACAGAAGAAAGCATGGAAGGAAAAATTAGGTTGAAAGAACGTTGTGTGAAAGTCTTTAGAGATGAACAAATATGCTATGGGGGTATCAACCTGATTAATGCTGCACAGCTTTAAGCAATTAAAGGCTCTTTCTGCATAACAACAGTGGAAGCGAAAACTGAGCCAATGGCAATTGTTACCCCAACATCATGCCCTACCCCAACATCTCTGAAAACTACACTGCCCTGTCTTAACCAATATATAGGCTAAGACAGGGCAGTGTTATCATGATTGCCTGATGAAGCGCAGGGTCAAACTATGTTAGATTTAGCGTGTTGCTACAACATAGATCGCATGTATGATCCCTGGTACTCCGCCAAGTAAGGTAAGAATAATATTGATCCAGAAATGCTTGCCCAGCCCTACTTCAAGCAATACGGCAACAGGCGGTAGAAACAATGCAATAATAATTTTGATGATATCGCCTATAAGGCTGTCCGACGTTTTTGCGAGTGGCATAGTGTATCCTTGTTAAAGTTATATTGGATGCATACACCTTCAGACACATTATGTACAGTTTTTGTTTTAATTAATAAGAACCTATTCTATTGACTTATTTTCACCAAGAATCAGCTTTTATCAACTGCGTATACATATAACCTCGCCGCATTGCCTGAAGCTGCTGAAATGACACCCAACAATGCATATACGGAAGCAAGATAGCTACTGACTATGGCATGACAATACAAGCCGTTTGCGGGTAGCTGATCCTGTTGCTGCAATATCTTCGTTTCATAAATAGGATCTTCCCTATACCCTGCCATCAATTACAGTTGCGAAATTAGCAATATCCAGCCAGTTAGATACGTCATGATACGCCAAACACAAGGTATTTATTTGCCAGATAGTTATACGCTAGCACAAGGATCACTGCGATAACTTTTGCGAACATAACGGGCATCGTATCTGAAAGCCCTAAGACCAATGCTGTGTTAATCGCCAGTCCAACATAGCCAAATAGCAAAGATAGCCATATGCGGCGCGTAGTGACAGTGCTTTTAAATGTCCAGCAGCGATTCAAAAAGAAACTACTGGTTAGGCCAACGCTGTAGGAGAGGATATTACTTACCACCAATCCCCATCCAAGCATCACATGTAGCCCGTAAAATAATATAAAATCTATGAGAGTCCCAATGCCACCTACGGCTGCAAATCGTACGAATGAATATGATAATAAGCGATGAAGTATTACCATAGCTGCCTTGCATGTCCAAGCAATCCTAAGGTAACCAGTAACCATAATACGCCATTAGCGATAAATGCACGGTCAGACAACAAGATACGTTCCGGCTCACCACCTGCTTTACTGACAAAAAGTAACTGCAAATATCGAAATAATCCGAGCAATACAAACACAATGCTATAAACCAGCTCAGTTGCATCAAATGTGCGAGCAGTTTCAATCGTGTATAAACTATAACTCATAATAGTGGCCACACAACAAATCGCGATCAGCAACTCTAGCAATGTCGTGGTATATATTCGGGCATTCGCGAGCATCAAGCAGCTGATACTCTATACGCCGCTCGCTAAACCGTGATACCCATGTATGATAAGAAAAGATTTTAGCGTCCTTTCCCTGTGCGGCTTGTTGAACTGCCCCGAGTATACCGGAGAAGTTTTTGTTAGAAAGTTACGCTGCCTTTATAACTGATTGGTCTAAGTTTTCATAGTACGATTCCTCTTTTTCGTTAGGAGTGATATATCCGAGTGGTTGCATGATGCGTTTTTGGTTGTACCAATGCACCCATTTTAGCGTTTCCCATTCGATAGACTGTGCCGTTTTCCATGGTGCTTTGTGCTTAATGACCTCTGTTTTGAACAGTCCGATGATAGATTCTGCCATGGCGTTGTCATAGCTGTCACCGACACTGCCAACAGAGGCTTCAATGCCTGCTTCAACCAGCCGTTCAGTGTAAGTGATAGAGAGATACTGACTACCACGGTCAGAATGATGAATGAGTGTATCATCGGGCAAGCGGGTTGCAATGGCTTGATTCAGTGCATCCAGCACGAACGCGGTTGTCATTGAGGTAGAGACACACGCCATCCTACTATCCTGCGGGCAAACACATCAATGATGAACGCCACATAGACCATGCCCTGCCATGTTGAGACATAGGTGAAGTCTGATACCCATAGCTGGTTTGGTCGTGTTGCCACAAACTTGCGGTTTACCTTATCCCGTGGGCATGGCTGCATCATATCCGGCAGGATTGTGATGATTTTCCTGCCACGAACAACGCCCTGTAAGCGCCCAGTGTTCGCATCAATCGCTCTACCGTGCAGCGAGCGACATCCCAACCTTCACGTCTCAATGCATGCCACAGCTTGCGATACCCATATAAACCATGATTTTCCTGCCAGATGCGTGTGATTTCCTTACAAAGAAGAGTATCACGCTTTGCACGTGCGCAGCGAGAAGCAGGGTCACGCTGCTGCTGGCAATGTGCATAATAAGTGGATGGGGCATAAGCAGGTGTCTGCATATCGACTCGACCCCATAACATTCCTTATGCACATCAATGAAGGCTACCATTTGCGATGTGGGCGGTCGAGCTCCGCCTGAGCAAAATACGCACTGGCCTTGCGTAATATCTCATTGGCTTGGCGCAATTCACGAACCTCACGCTCCAACGCTTTCATGCGTGCACGATCATCGCTTGTCATCCCGCCAGATTCGCCTGCGTCAATCGCTGCTTGCTTCACCCAACTGCGTAGCGTATCAGCGCTGCAACCAAGCTTCTCTGATAACGCCTTGTAAGCCGCATTGTCACTCGGGTAATCAGGTCGGTGTTCCTTATATAACCTGACACCGCGTTCACGGAATTCAGGCGGGTATTTTACTATATGTTTCTGCTTCATCATAGGGTTCCTTTGTAGAGAGTTTTACTCCCCGGTAAACCCAGGGCAGTTCAGGTATTCCCTAAAAAATATTATCTAATCTCAGACCAGAGCAGATATTAACGGCTGAATGTAAATTGTGTGGTAAAAATAACCATCTAAAATATAGTCTTATGCAAGCCAAAAAGCCAATCAATTAGTAGCTCGTAGTGCAATATTTACGCATCACTAAACACAAAGTATCTATTAGCGAAGTAGTTATAAAACAGAACAACGATGACAGCGATGACTTTGCCCAGCATCATAGGCATGATTCCGGCACATAGCCAGACCAGTGCGGTATTGATACCCAAACCGATATAGCCCAGCACAAGGGAAAGCCATAGCCTGTTGGTTTTGGTGGTGCTTTGAAAGGTGAAACGGCGGTTGAGGAAGAAGCTGCTGGTGAGTCCGGTGCTGTAAGACAGAATATTGCTCACTACCAAGCCCCACTCAAGCAGCATATGCAATCCGTAAAACAGCGCAAAATCAACGACCGTGCCAATAGCTCCCACCAGTGCAAACCGCAGAAACGAGGAAGAAAATATTACCATAGTTGTTTTGCATGTGCCAGAATGCCAAGTGTTACCACAAGCCACATGATGCCATTGGCAATGAAGGCAGCATCACCCAGTAAAATACGTTCCGGTTCACCGCCTGCCTTGTCTACGAACAACACTTGTAGGTACCGAAACAGCCCCAGCACTACAAAGACGATGCTATAAACCAATTCCACAGCCTCAAACGCACGGGCTGTCTCAATAGTATACAGGCTGTAGCTCATAAGCGTTGCCCCGCAACTAATACCAATCAGTAGCGTGAGCAACGCAGCGTTATAACCGCCGAGCGAACGGCGGGAAGTATGGTACCCGGCGACATGTAGCTCATGATAGCGTTTACCGAAGCCAAGGAACAGCGCCAACAGGTACGTGGTGGTAATGATCCACGGTGAGACAGGCACATTGATGGCGTATGCTCCCATTAGCACACGTAGCACAAACCCACTGGCAATAATAGCCACGTCATAAAGTGCTTCATGTTTTAGCAGAGATGTATAGATGAGTTGTAGCAGCACATACGTACCAATCACCATACTACAGGCAAGTGGCAAAACTGCGCAGGATGCTATAACAGCCATCAGGCATCCTATCATGATGCTACAGGCCGCTCTGACTGAGATTTTACCTGAAGTAATGGGACGAAAGCGTTTTCGCGGGTGGGTTCTGTCTTCTTCGATATCACGCAAATCATTAAAGATATAGACCGCACCGGAAACCATGATAAAGCATCCCATTGCCACTAGCGCACTCTGCCAGTGTGCCATGTTCCCAAACGTGAAAGAGAAAAAGAGCGGTGCCAGCACA
Source organism: uncultured Alphaproteobacteria bacterium (assembly GCA_963803575.1). GTDB lineage: Bacteria > Pseudomonadota > Alphaproteobacteria > Rickettsiales > UBA998 > CAWDMW01. The sequence goes on along the minus strand of CAWDMW010000002.1, from coordinate 1,282,834 downwards.
AAAGCATTCTTTGTCCATTGCCGTGGGCGCAGCATACTGAGGATGGTTAATAACATAATCGGATTCCTGCTAGCGTGCGGCTTGTAAACTCGTGATCATAGAGGGACAGGCATTGATGTATATCAAGCACATCATAGGTAATGCCTTGCTGTTTAAAACGTTGCTCCCACGTGTGGTAGGAGAAGATTTTAGCTTCTTTCTCTTCTGCGGGTCGGGTGATGCCAATAGGCTGCGAAATGCTGTCAATATAGTGCTGCATAGCATGTGATTCATATATGGCGTGATGTGACGAACCATAAAGGCGGTAACCACCTATGATGATCATGGGAAGTAAGATGAAGAGTACCACGCTATACTGGAACCGTTTATGTGTGCTTACATTTAGGCTGAGTATGACAGGTAAAAGCCATAGAAACGGAACAAACCGCACGTGCCAGTTTTCAGGAAACAGCAACAGGCTGCCAAGCAGTAATAGTGACGTTGTCCATACGACCACGTTGTTAGCGGGTTTGAGCAAAGTAGCAGTCACTGCAATGATGACAGATAGCAAACAGATAAGTCCAAACCATGCACTAAAATGTTCACGCCATAGATGGTACTCGGGCATATGTTGCCAGTCAGCCATAGAGAGTTGCCATGGAAAATAACGCTCCTGACTATCTGCACTTTGAGTGCTGAGAAGATATATCAGGCGCTCCGGTTGCGAGAGTCCTGCTACACCTTCTGGGTAATGATTAGGTAAATGGGTGTCTATGGGCGGGTATACCAGCATCCCCTGATCACGGACGTTGGTGACAAACGGTTTGAACCCAACTACGACTAATGCGAATAGTGCCGCTACCATACAAACCATAGCAGGTTTTATAGGTAATCTCCGCTGCACCATGGCGTAACATATTAATACGATAGCGCATCCCGTTGCGCCCCAATAGACTCCTGACATCTTAGTATTAATAAGCAACATGATTGCAGCAGCACAAGCCAGGTAATAAAGAGGTGCTTTGGTGTGCAATGCCAGAGTAAGTGTTGCCACCATGCATAGTGCCAGCATAGACATGACACCATCTACCATGTGAGTCGTGAGTTGGGTGATGACAACAGGATTACACAAGGCAACCAACGTGATAAGAAAACATATGATGCGTGATGGTATGCATAATTTAATCACTGTGTATATCAAAGATATAGCAGCACCCAATAATAACAGCGTCAGCGCACGCCCGGATTCAAAGGATGCGCCAAGCGGTTGCATGAGTGAGACCATGCTTGCCTGTAATGACCACCAGCCATTGGGGTAATAATTTGCCCATAGCAATGGGTGCTGTTCATACACGGGGTTCCAGCCATCCATTAAGGATACAATGGCGGGTAGATGATAGGCTTGCGCATCCCATTCAAGATCCCAGTGTCCGCTAAACCACCACACGCTGATGACGAATACTAACAAATATAGGGATGATATTCCAAACAGTGGCAAACCAAACGGTTGTGCTGTTAGTCTGCGTGCTGCACCTACTGTCACAAGTAACAATAACGCAAATAGCCATGGAAAGATACCGCCATCGGTCACAACCCTTAGCACTGATTGCACGGCAAGCGTAGCACCCCACCATATCAACAAAGCGAGTGCAGCAAGGATATGCGCTGGATAGGTCATAATGATAAGCGCTTAAAGAGACGTTCCGGCACAGAGCGAATCATCAGCATGATGTAGCGCCAGAACCATGGAACATATAGTACATCTTTGCGTTTTTCCATGCCTTCTAATATGGCATTGACTACAGATTCGCGGCTTGCAATAAGCGGGCTGTTCATGCCCCATGTCATAGGCGTATCCATAAACCCTGGCTTGACCGTCATTACGTGTATACCTGTGCCATATAATTGATTACGCAGTCCGCCGGCAAAAGCACTTAACCCCGCTTTAGCCGTGCCATAGATATAATTGCTTTGCCGCCCGCGATCTCCTGCCACGGAACTGATAATCACAATTGCACCACTTCCGCGCATCCTCATGTATGACGCAATCGCTTCTATGAGTTGCATCGGTGCTGTCAGATTTACCTGCATCATCTGCGTGATAGCCTTAGGGGTGGTGTTTGACCCATCTCCCATGGTTCCGGACAGCATAAAAACCGTGTCACATTGCTGCATGTGCTGTGCAATGTCGGTTGCATCAAAATCTGTGCTGAAATCGCATCGCACGGTTTTCACCGTTACTTCGCTACTAATGCGTATATCTGCTTCTTGCCGTGCCAACATATCTGCGTCACGTGCACATAGCAACAAGTTACATCCTTGCGCGGCAAGCGTGCGACATAACACCGTTCCCAATGAAGACGTAGAGCCAATAATACAGGCGGTACGTTTAGTCATGCCGAAACCCAAGCCGCTCTGCCATCAGCGAGTGACAGCGTTTATCAGGGTCAATCCGCTTTAAGACTTCTCGCCACTGTGGCAATACATGGGCGTACATACGCTCAAACAATTCAGCAGATAAACATGCATCCTTTGCCAGATAAACACGTCCGCCTAATTCCGCTACTTTGTGATTAAGCGCATGTTGTAGCTGGCGTGTGTCTGGTGTATTAGGAAAATCCAGCGCCAGTGAATAGCCGCGCATGGGAAACCCCATCATGCTGGTCGTATTACGATGATATTTTATCACAGCAAGGTAAGAAAACAGCTCTTTTTGTTGGATATGACTGAGAATCCCATGTAGATCATCAGCCACCTGTTCATGTTCGGGAATGACGCACTGATATTGGAAAAAACCACGCTTGCCATAAAGCCGGTACCATTTGCCCAACTGATCCAGCGGATGAAAAAACCCATCAAAATTGACCGTCTCTTCTCGCCAGTCCGACGTATAGCGTGCAAAACGCAGTCGATTATAGAGTGCCATAGTGTAACGGTTCAACAGTAATGACGGGATATGCTGTGGAATGGTGATTTTCTGTTTCGCTGGCTGATACGCCTGACATGGCGCATCTTGCTTTTCACTCACATGCACCGCTTTTTCAAACACGCCACGCCCAAGCCTATCACCTTTGGCAAAATGGTCGATCCAGCCAATCATATAGCCTGCATTATCACGCGATTGTTCGAAACAGTCTATCATATCATGGATAGATAAAGCGGTGCGCGTGTAGGTTTGCAGCGATAGTGACTGAATGGGTCTGAGTTGCACACTGACCTCTTCAATGCATCCCGTCATCCCCATGCCACCCGATGTTGCCCGGAACACATCTGCATGTTCTTCTCTACTACATAACAAACGGTTGCCATCAGGTGTAAGGAGCAAAAAGGATATAACATGCTCTACAAAATCACCTGACATGTAATGGTTTTTGCCGTGAATATTCGCTGCTACCGCACCGCCAAGCGAGACGTGTTTCGTACCGGCAATCACCGGTACAATCCATCCATGCGGAATCACCAGATTCAGTATCTCGGCAATCGTCACACCTGCTTGCGCGGTTAATGTGCCTGCTTCTTTATCAAATGCCAAGAAACAGTCCAGCCGCTCATGCAAGACAACCCCATCCGGGTTTAGCGAAGCATCACCATACGAACGTCCACACCCACGCGCAATAAAAGACGTAGGGAGAACCCGCATTGGCTTTTCTGGCCTGTATACTGTGCAGGTTTCCTTAGGTGTCTGTCCCCAGCCGGACAATATATATTGTGCTGTTGCATGTTGCATCATAGCTCAAACAAATAGCAAAATCACTATATGCAGTCGAGTGAAATATTTAATGATGCATGTCATGATTGTTCATGACGATCATGCTTTGGCTCTTTCATATGTGTAACTTCAAGTACAAAAACGCCACACCATCTGATGCAGAGAAGCTATCCGACATGACAATGATGGTCGGCCTTGCTACACGATATGGGCAACCCTACACTTAAACAAGACACTTTCAGGGGTACTTATTCGGGGTGTTTTCTTGCGGATACCTAAATAAATGATGGTATCACAAAGACTTATGCAATATAATTGGCGGAGGGACAGGGATTCGAACCCTGGAAGGAGTTGCCCCCTTGCTGGTTTTCAAGACCAGTGCATTCAACCGCTCTGCCATCCCTCCGTATATGCTATGCTTTTAGCCAAAAGATAGCAGGGTTGTAAAGAGAATTTTGTAACTTTATGGACGTCTGACTGGAAGTCTGGAAATTATCCTGCTATTCTTAGCAGCTAAATATTACCAGTATAGTCAGGATTCGCATATATGGACGCACTCAAGCAATCACTTCAACATGAACTGGCTTTTATCTGGGCTGCCCACGCGGCAGTAGGGCTGGACGGATATATGTGCCTCTATACTGAAGCAGAAGCTGAGCCATGGCGGGCAAAGGATAAAGGCATACAACACTGGTTTTCTATCGCTGATACGGACGGTGCCATTGACGTATTATTAGAGCATTATAATGCAGGTGCACTACCGAACTCCACGTTACTCTTAAACCCTATCGTGCATACACGTACAGAAGCAGGATACACTCCTGTGGGAAGCGGTGTTTGCTGGGCCACGGGTTTGGCAATGGGTGTGGCGAAACTGGTAGATGAACAAACGCAACGTCTTCAGGATAAAGGGGTACTTAGTAGCTATTTGCATCGCGGAGAAAACCCTCGTGCTGGTATTAAAATGCTTGGTGTCGCAGATACGTTACTTTCTGTATGTGAAGACGGTAAAACAGTCACTGGTTGCCGTGAAATGTATGAACTAAGTAACGTCCAAAGTGAGGCTTACGCGCCTTACTATGTGCTTAGCGGAATGAATTATTTATCTGCAAACGGTATTTTTATGCATCCAGACTTTAGGGATATGTATGGCCATATAATTGATTCATCTGCTAGCGCTAATTCAGAGTTGATCAAGCAGGCGGTCATGTCAATGGCTACGTTGCAAGATGCCGCGACCTGCTGGAACGCCTACGATCGCTTACATACCCTATATATGCATTTCGGGCAGGATACCGACCATATTGAGCATAATAATCGCTTCTTTAATTTATGCGCCAGAGATTTGGATTTGTTTGATCGGACAGGGCCTATGCGTAAAGGGGCGGGGGAGACATTTGAGTTTGTTGTACCTGGCTACATTCCGCGTGGTGCTGTTACACTGCTGGCAGCAGCGGGTGGAACCGGAAAAAGTAGCGTAGCACATCAACTATGTGTTATGGCATCTATTGAGCGTGGTAATGAGGCGGACAAACCCGTATGGCTGGGGCAGGAATTAAATTTGAGTGCCTGTAAGGGTATTTGTGTCTATTTCTCTGGTGAAGATGGCCCAGCCATTATTAATGCGCGTGGTTCTTTGTTTGATCCGGATCAGGATGCGTTACGTCTCCAGTTTCACCGTACCGAATTCTTAGACCGCGAAATGAGCTTTGCTGAATATCTGGAAGATTTGAAGAAAATGCCGGACGTATCTATTGTGGTAATTGATCCGGCGCGCAAATACCTATCCGGTGATGAAAATGACGCAGATGTGGTGAGTGAGTTTTTTGAGGCCATTGAAGAATTCGCCATATCCAAGAATTGCGCCATGATCGTGGTGCATCACCTGCAAAAAGGCGCGCGCCCTACCAATGCACGTGAAGTGCTGGATGAATTACGTGGTTCACAAGTGTTCATTGACCGACCACGGGTGGTGTTGGGCATGTGTCGCGATCATAAACACACTATTGTCGGACTGTCCAAATGCAATATTCCGCCTAACTTAGGTATGGTGATGGATGAACGGGTTTTTACTCGTAACCCTGATACGCTGGAATTAATGTGGTTGCCGGGCGACGCTGGTGTACGTCGTGACTATATGACTGAAGAAGAACTGGATCAGCTGCAGCAATTAGAAGAGTTGGAAGTGCTGAACACCAAGAAAGAAGGTTCTGTATAAGGGAATATGGTGCCAACTTATAAACCATATCCGAACCCGAGACAAAGACAAAATACTTATTTTTATATACCTAGCTTTTTTAAATAGCCAAGTAGGGATGCAAGAATTTGAATTAAGATAAGACAGTATTTGCTGCTCTAAAGGCAGTTACATAATAAGGTCATTGTCTTTTTCTTCTTCACGTGACTCATCGTGAATGGAAACAGCAATACCAAATGTAAGAATGCCAACTCGCCCCATAAACATAAGCAATATAATAATCAACTTCCCGATATTGGTCAGGTCTGCTGTAATTCCCATACTAAGCCCGACTGTGCCCAATGCGGAGATTGCCTCAAAAAGAATGGCTTCAAACCCACCTGATTCTATAGCCAACAGCAACATCATGGAGATAAATAAAATACCCATATAAAACACAAAACTTGCGGTCGCAAGTTGCAGGCGTTCGGGAGAAATCTCACGTTTTTGGTAACGGATTGTATCTCTACCTTTTAATGTGCTTCGCATTAGTCCCCAAAGAGCGGCTAATGTTGTTGATTTCAAGCCACCGCCGGTGCCGGATGGTGAAGCGCCAAAAATCATGAGGAAATAAAGCAGCATAATAACAGAAGCAGATAGAGCGCCGATGGGAATAGTATTAAACCCCACCGTCGTACCTGCTGTCATTACCTGAAAAAATGAAGCCAGAAGCTTTTCCCATCTAGGAAATGATTGAATACTTGGTTCTAAAACAAAAAACAATGCGGTGCCAAGAACTGAGAACCAGATTGTGATCTCAATAATAACTTTGCTTGCAAAATGTAAATGGCGCTTTTGACCGCTGAGTGAGTGCCAAACATCAACCATGACAATAAAACCTATGGCACCGAGATAACTAAGCGTAGCTATAACAATATTTAAATATACATTGTCAACATATCCTTCAAAACTATTGCTGTTTAAACTGAATCCTGCCGTACAAAATGCGGAGACACTATGAAATATCGCCGACCACAGTGCGTTAGGTTCATCGTTATACCAAAATATAGCATAGAGTAGTATTGCACCAATAAACTCTGCTACGAGTGTAAATATCATGACTAAACGAATGAATTGTGTCACTTTGAAATCTGCTGGTAAGACAAATGTTTTACGGCACATATCGCTTCTGAAAGGAGACATCTTATGCCGCGTAGAAATAATAATGAATGAGCCAAATGTCATATATCCAATACCACCAAGCTGTATAAGCGCTAAGATGACAAGCTCTCCAAAGAAATTATAATTTGAACTCGGATCAATGGTAACTAAGCCAGTTGTGGAAACGGCAGATGTTGCAATAAAAAGATTATCCAACGCTGATACAAATTCTGATTGTGCGAAAGGTAGGCAAAGCAATGCCCAGCCAATAATAATGTAAGATAAATAACCAAAGAGTAGTATCTTGGCAGGGTTAACCGTAGCTAGAAAATGTTGTGTTTTTTGAACCGTCATATTCTTATGAGTTTTTATTAAAATTTAAATGCTTATAAAATAGCATATCTTTAAAAAAAGATTTTAAAATATCGAGGCCTCTATATTTGAACCAGCAAAAAATGCCACTAAAACAACAAATTGATTATTCATAAAGAGTTAGGAGATTGAGAGTGGTGCTCGACAAAGGACTGGGAGCGAACCGGTTAGTATCCTTTGTAGATGCTCTGAATGAGATGGGCAAGATATTTGAAAGCCCTATCAAACTGGATGGAAAGAGTTTTATCTTTGAACCGCTGGCGATAGCTGCATAAGTTGTTATGTTGATATGGCTAATTAACATAAACGGCAGTTATTAAAATATGAAGATTATCACTTACAGCGATTTACATTTGGAATTTGGAACAGAGCTTCTACCGCCTGCCGATAGTGATGCTGATGTGATGATTCTGGCGGGTGATATTATCACGTTTGGTGATTACAAGCCGTTGACTCGCTTTTTAATGGGATGGAAAAAGCCAGTGTTATTTATTGCTGGGAATCACGAGTATTACACAAACACGGCAATGGAGAAGGAAAACAAGCGTTTTGCAGAATGGGTTGGAACAAAGCATCCGCAGGTCATTTTCTTGCAAAACGAAGGCACAAAAATTGATGGCGTGAATTTCTTTGGTGGAACCATGTGGACGGACTTTTGCAATGGTTCTGAAAAAGCCATGCTTGAAGCGCAAACACAGATGAATGACTACCGGTTAATCAAGAAAGATACACATGAAAAACTAAAGCCTGATCATACGATTGATATGCACACAGAGTTCATGGAAAAGCTCTCCGCATGGTTTACCGAAGATTTGCCCGGTCAGCGTGTTGTGATCAGCCATCATGCGCCGGTGGTAAACCCTAACACCAAGTATGGCAGCAGCCTTTTGATGCCTGCATTTAACTCTCTGGATATGATCGAAGTAATTGATACGCACCAGCCTGTGCTGTGGGTTTATGGTCATACGCATGAATGCGATGATCACATGCGCGGTAATACACGGATCATTTCCAATCAGCTGGGCTATCCAAGCGGCGGTGGATCATATGAATGCCAAGGGTTTGATCCGGCAGGAAAGCCCGTGAGCGTATAAGGGAAACGATTTATGAGAATTTTTGCTACGCGCACATGGGGTTTCCGTCCAGAGACATATCCGGTCATTAGTTTTGTCAGAGAAGGTGATCGTGACAAACTCCTAAAGGAGTCCGAAATTGGTGATGTCATTTTGATTGTTGGAACTCAGGGAGAGCCGACGGAAGAAAATGAAAGGGGTAGCTTGCTTGGTATTGCACAAATTGGAAGGATTGCTGTTGATACTCTTAGTGTTTTAGATGAATCGGAAATACGACCTCACGATTATGATGCTAATGGAAATTACCGCTGGCCAAAAGCATTGGCAATGACTCGCGCGTGATATTTTTCCATCCAAGCCATTACTAAAAGACATTCTTTCCAAACAATTACCTTATAATGCCACCACTCAGGCAGTGTTATTAGATGATGCCGATGCTTTGGCAGTCATGACTTTGAAGGCAGAGGAAGCAACAATCACAAAATTTGAGGCCATAGAGAAGTTGCGGAAATTGGAATCAGCGCTTTCAAGAGGCCAACCCACTCGCGGCGTCACTCCTTCTGCGTGGTCAGGTAATGTTGTTCGAGAGTTGGGAAGAAAAAGTGTCACTTATGCAATGCGATATGGAAAATCCGATTGTTGGAAAGTCGGGCACACCATTGATGTAAAGCAACGCCAATCAGATATTAACAAACACATTCCTTATGAGATAACTGACGAAAAATGGGAATTGTTTAGAACGCAGTCATGGGAAAATGAAACGATGGCTTTTGAAATGGAGCAAACCCTTTTTAGAGAGCTTTTAGAGTTTCGCACTGTTGGAGAGCGCCTTCAATGCAAAGAAGAAACCTTACATAAGGCTTGGCTGAAGGCAATCGGCTTGTAATCAGGAAATCATCATGCCTACTAATATTTCAGTCGAGCGCGACTTGAAGTCGCTTCGCCGTGGGTTGAACGCACTTCAGAAGCAGGCAGTGCCGCAAGCAACGGTGCGCACGCTAAACCGCGTGGCCGAAAGCGCCAAGGCAGCAAGCGCCCGCCATATAGCCCCGCAGATGGGCGGCAGGCAAGCTGGGGTAAAACGGCGTATCGAAACCCGTAAATCTACTGTGCGGCGCTTATGGGCGGCGCTGGTAGCAAGTGATCGTCCATTGCGGCTGATCGAATTTGTGGTGGGGTCAAAAAAGCCAACGCAACAGCCCGGTGGCAAGCGTGGTCCCGTGAAGGCCAAAGCATGGGGAAAGACGAAAACCTATCGTGGCGCGTTCATCGCTCCCCAGAAAAAGGGATCGAAGCAGACAACGGTCTATGTCAGGAAATCAGGGAAGCGGTTGCCGCTGAAGCAGCTGTTTGGTCCCGGTATTATGCAGCTATTCAGGCAACGGGAGAATGCGAGTGTGATGGAGCGCAAGGTGCAGGAGCGCCTGCCGAAGGAGTTTATGCAGAATCTCGCCTATTATATCTCGCGGATCAGGCGTTAATACTCGCTGGCGAGCATGATGGTCAGCACGCGGGTGGTGACGTCAGGGTTGGTTGGGTCTTCTGAACCGTATTCCATACGGGCATCGTAATAGTCGATCTTCCAGAAGAATTTCTGGCCATCAATGATTACTTTGCCAAAATCATGCTCACCGTATGGATCATCGGCTTCTGTGAATTCGTCATAGTGCATCACGGCTGAAAACAGCTTGATGCTGGTGAGTTCATCGAGCTGATCCACGCCTCTGGTGGTCATGACTGCACCGCCCCAATAGGTTTGGCGGAAACGGTCGTTTAATGCGGCGATGGTGCGCGTTTGATCGGTTTTAGTGTCGTTTTCGGGGGTTACATGCGTGTTTTCCATAGTGTTTGGCCTCTTTTGTTGGGGTTAAACCTTCTATTGGATAACAGGCGTGCAGCTGCAATCAACGCTGTTTTCTATTGTTTTACAGTTGGTTGAGTGGCAGGTGGGCGTCGGGTCCTTCCAAAGCACCCCCTTACGGGTACGCAGCGAGCGCGGGATTTCCCTAGCGCTGAGTTAGAAAAGTCGATTTCGTTTCGTTTTTTTCAGCGCATACAACTGAGAAATAACAATAACCCAAAATCAAAAAACGAAATGCCCTACCTAAAAAGACGAAATGAGGTGTGAAATGAAAATAGAACTGATGCCGCTGGATCAGGTGATTCCCTATGCGCGGAATCCACGGATCAATGCCCATGCGATTGAGAAAGTGGCAGCCTCCATTAAGGAGTTCGGTTTCCGCCAGCCGATTGTCACCGACAAGGACATGGTGATCGTCGTCGGGCATGTGCGCTATGAGGCGGCCAAGCGGCTGGGGCTCAAAAAGCTGCCGGTGCATGTGGCCACGGAACTAACAGCGGAGCAGATCAAGGCATACCGCATCACCGATAATCGCGTGGGCGAAGAATCGGAATGGGACAAAGCGCTGCTTCAGCTGGAGATCACCGAACTGGATGATGCTTCTTACGCCACCGACATGCTGGGCTTTAATGCCGAGGAACTAAAAGAGATTCAGGCATCGCTGGACGGGTTGGAAGATGGCTTCGGCGATGATGAAGATGACGAGATCGAAGAAGCTGACACCACCGCCCGCATCGCTTCTTACACATTCCCCATCCCCCGCGAGCAATATCTCGAATGGATGGAGGCGATGAAGCAGGAAGTGGGCTTCGAGAAAAAAGAAGTGATCGCAGAACTGAAACGCAGGTTAGGATTATGAAACTGGTAAACATCAACGATATTGCACCCTCAACGTACAACCCACGCGTGGCTGATCCGGCGCGGCTGGATTTGATCGAGTTGTCACTGCGAAAGTTGGGATTTCTGCTACCGCTTTATGCCACGCCGGACGGAGAAATTATCTCCGGCCACCAGCGACACCATGTGGCGTGCCGCATGGGTGCAAGCCAAGTGCCACTATTCATCACCCGCCCGATGGATTTGGCAGAACGCAAAGGCGTCAACGTGGTGTTTAACCGCGCCACCAATGATCTGGGGCAAAGTGATACGGTAGCGAAGATCAATGAACAACTGCAAGCAGCAGATGTGATCAAGCTGGCCGAGGCCGTGCCAGATAAAGCGGTGGATACGCCAGAATTCTACTCCTGCATGAATGTGAAACTGCACCCGATTGCGCCGTTTCTGAAAGCCAATCAGGGGCGCTGGAAGAATTACGCGCTGAATCTGTCTAAGACACTCAAGCGGCGCGGCATTACCATGCCTTTGGTGGCCACAAAAGACTACCGCGTGGTCAATGGTATTGGCCGCTTGCAACATTGTGCAGAGTTGGGTGAAGAACAGATTCCGGTGGGTTTGTTAGTGACGCAGAAGGCTTGCTTGCAGAGGCAATGCTTAATTACCTGTCGATGGATTTTGATATTCACCGGCGCTATGAGGATTTACTGCGTCATAATTCGTTTCGGCGCTTGCGTCAGGTGCGCAATAATCTGGGGCGTGGGTTCATCTTCGCGGTGGCGGGTGATGCGACGGCAAAAAGTTTCAATGTCACGCAGCCAGAGAATCGTGATCGCTGGATCAATAAGTTTGGTCGCTGCGTGTTGGATTTTGGCGCAGGCCATTTGCATGAAACGCGCATTCTACGAAAGCTCGGCATTACCGTCACGCCCTTTGAGCCCTACCGCGTAAGCGAAGGTAACGAGATCAACAAAGAGGAAAGTATTGCACTGACGCGGGAGTTTCTGCACGCGATTGGCATGGACAAATTGCGCTATTCTTCGATCTTCCTGTCGAGCGTGTTAAACAGCGTGCCGTTTCGGGCAGATCGGGAGCATATTGCCTGCATCTGCGCGGCACTAGCGCATGAAACTACGCGGCTTTATGCCGTAGCCTCGGCCAGTAACCATATCAACATCAAGCAGCTCAATGGCTATCATTCGCTGAACGAGCGGCAATCGAGCGGCGTATTGTTCCAACTGGATTATGAGGATGGGATCACGCTGGGTGATATTGCGACCTCGCCCAAGGTTCAGAAATATCATTCGCAGCGAGAATTCTACGATCTGTTCAAGGCATTCTTCGCAAGCGTCAAGGTGGATGAGTGCAATCAGAATGTGCAGGCGATCTGCGCCAACCCACAGAAAGTAAGTGCAAAAAGACTGAAAGCAGCGCTCGAATTTGAGTTTGATTTACCCTATCCTGATGGCACGCGGATGGGATTGGTCGAAGAAGCAAAACAGGCCTTTTCCAACCGGTTAGGAATAAAGCTATGATCATTCTACTTGATCTTAATTACACGTTGGTTGCCAATAGCTATGAGAAGCACAAACCCTTCGCCCTGCAAATACAACATGAGCAATATCGCAACTGGCTGGTGGGGCTGGTTGCACCGTATCACACTATTTTGATGACGGCGCGGCCAGAAAAACACAAAGAAGCGACGCTCGATAGCTTGTATTTCAAGGCGGGATGGATTCCGCAGCAGGCACATTTTAACCGCTATTTCAAACCGCCGCATATTGCCAAGCGGATCATGCTGGAAACACTGGTGTTCCCGGAACATGGCAGCAATGGCGAACAGTATCTGGCGATTGAGAGCAACCCAAAAACACAAAGCATGTATGCCGAGTTTGGCATCCCTTCGATCAAAGTATTTGAGAATGAAACATGGACAACACTCCCGAAACCCTGATGGACATCCCCAAGGAATGGACGTTTGAAAATGCCAGTGTTGCCAGTAGTTTCAACCAGCATGTGCGCGAGCAGCTGCCATGGTATGATCTGGTCACGGGTGCGGTGGTGCATATCGCCCGCCATTACATTCCGCAAAATGGGCTGGTCTATGATATTGGCGCATCCACCGGCAATATCGGCGCGGCGCTGGAGCCTGCACTCACCCAGCGGCAAGCCAAGCTGATCCCGATAGAGCCAAGCGCCGAGATGTGCGCCGAATATGCGGGACCCGGCAAGGAGCATCTGGTGCAGATGGATGCCTGCCGATACCATTTTGAACCGTTCGATGTAGCCATTTGTTATTTGGTGATGATGTTTATGCCGGTGCATGAGCGCCCCGCTTTTATCGCCAAACTCCGCGCAGCACTCAAGCCCGGTGGCGCGATTGTGATCGTTGATAAATGCGAAGCAGAAACGGGCTATCAGGCAACGGTGCTATGGCGGCTGACGCTGGCGGGCAAAGTTGCCGCTGGTGTTTCGCCCGAACATATCATCGCCAAGGAATTATCCCTCGGTGGGGTACAGCGCCCGTTCGACCCCACATTACTCGGAGAGAATGCAGCAGAATGGTTTCGGTTTGGAGAGTTTGCAGGGTGGATCATCATGTCATGATAGGAACCTCCCATGCAGATTCTTGCGCGTAGTCGCCGTGATTGCGCGGTTCTTAAACCTGACCGAACGGCGCGTGCAGCAGCTGGCGCGGGATGGCATCATTCCCAAACCAGACAAGGGCAAATACGATCTGGTGCGCTGCGTGCAGGATTATGTGCGATATTTGCAGGAACGCGCCTATGGCAATGGCGATACCGCGCACGATACACACCATGAACGCGCCCGCCTGATTAAAGCACAGGCCGATAAAACGGAGTTGGAAGTGGCAGAAATGCGCGGCCAGCTTATGCCGATTGACGTAATAGAACATGACTGGATGCAGCATGTGTCATCCTGCCGATGCGTTTGCTTGCAATCCCCAGCAAATCAGCCTTTCAGATCGCATCCTTCAAAGAGCCCGCAGAGATAGAGCGGTTCTTGAAAGCCGCGATCTATGAGGCGCTCGCGGAACTTGCCCAAGATGATGACACCTTACCAGAACCTGAAGCGGAAAGTGCGCCAAGTGTGGATGCCGCCGCCGGAACTAACCGTAAGCCAGTGGGCAGACGCGCACCGAAAGCTAAGTCCGGAGGCAAGCGCCGAACCCGGAAGGTGGCGGACTGATCGTGCTCCCTATCAGCGCGGCATGATGGATGCAGTGAATGAACCCGGAGTGCGCGAGGTGGTTTTTATGACCTCGGCACAGATCGGCAAAACTGAGATATTGAACAATATCCTTGGCTATTTTGTGCATCAAGACCCATCGCCGACGCTATTCATTCAGCCCACGCTGGATATGGCCGAAGCATGGAGCAAAGACCGGCTGGCACCGATGATTCGTGATACGGACGCGCTGACTGGCTTGTTTAAGGACGCCAAAACCCGCAATAGCGATAACACGCTGCTGCATAAGAAATTCGCCGGTGGTCATTTGACGATGGCGGGTGCTAACAGCCCGTCATCACTCGCCAGCCGCCCGATTCGGATTGTGTTGCTGGATGAGGAAGATCGCTATCCGGTGTCGGCAGGCAGTGAAGGTGATCCCGGATCATTGGCACAGAAACGTACTACTACCTTCTGGAACCGGCTTCTGGTATCAGCCAGCACGCCAACCATTGAAGGCGAAAGCAAGATTGAAGCGCGGTATAACCAGAGCGACATGCGCCAGTTCTTTGTACCCTGTCCGGAATGTGGCGCATTTCAGGTGCTAAGTTGGTCGCATATCAAGTTTGATAAGAAAGACCCTGCCAGCGCTTACTGTGAGTGCGAACATTGCAAAGCCAAGCTGCACGATAGCGATAAACTCTGGATGCTGGCACGCGGCGAATGGCGTGCGCAGGCAGAGTTTGATGGGATAGCAGGATTTCATATCTCGGAGATTTACAGCCCGTGGGTGCGCTGGTCGGAGATGGTGGCCAATTTCCTGAAGGCCAAGCGCCTACCGGAAACACTGAAAGTTTGGGTGAATACGAGCCTAGGCGAAACATGGAAAGAAGCCACCGAGGGTGTCGATCCCAGAGGATTGCTGAATCGTAAAGAAAACTGGGGACGCATTGCGCCCGATGGCGTGGCGGTGATCACCGCTGGCGTGGATGTGCAGGACGACCGGCTGGAAGCAGAGCTGGTTGGCTGGGGCATCGGGCAGGAAAGCTGGTCGCTTGGGTATCATGTTCTGCATGGTGATCCTGCGCAGCTGAAAGTATGGGATGAACTCGACCGCGTGCTGCGCCAATCCATGCAGCGCGTGGACGGTAGCGTGCTGAATATCGGCTGCGCGTGTGTGGACACAGGCGGCCACCATACGCAGAAAGTCTATGAATATTGCAAAGCGCGGGAGGCAGAACGCATTTTCGCCATTAAAGGCGCGTCGCAAACGGGCAAGCCGTTGGTTAGTAAATTCAGCCGCTCCAATAAATTGCGGGTAAAGCTGTTTTCCATTGGCACCGATACCGCCAAACAGATGATCTATTCCCGCCTGCGGATTCATCAGCCGGGTGCGGGTTATTGCCACTTTCCGGCAGAGTATCCGGAGGAATATTTCCGGCAGCTGACATCGGAGCGGGTGCAGACGAAATTCGTCAATGGCCACCCGTCACGTATTTGGGTGCTACCCAAAGGACATCGCAATGAAGTGCTGGATTGCCGCGTCTATGCGCTGGCGGCGCTGCATATTCTAAACCCGAACCTTGCGGCGCTGGTGCATGAGATGGAGCGTGAGCAATTGAGCAAACAAAAGGAACCGCCACCAGAGAAACAGGCGGATCACTGGATCAGCTACGACGATTGGAATTTTAACTAAAGGAGAGAAGTAATGTCGCGAAAACCGCTCAACACACGCACGATAGAAATTGGCTTGGTGTTGGCATCATAGATGATCAAATAGGAGTAAATGCTCCAGAAACGTACATCACGCGGCGTTAAATCTTCCCGCTTGTGGCCAATAAGAGGTTGTTCAGCAAGTGTTGCGAAAGATTCAAAGCATTCATCAATCACACGGGCAGCAACCGTGGGATTATCGAGAGCAATATAATCCTGAATAGCGATCAGGTCATCTTGCGCTTCAATCGTCAGGACAAAATCGGCCATTACTCAGCCTGTTTGTAAGAAGCGCGGCGCTCTTTTAACTGGCGGATCGCTTCTTCCCCGGAAATTACGTTGCCGGATTTCAGTGAAGAGAGGCCTTTGTCGATTTCAAGATTCAGCATCTCAATACGCTTTTTCTTGATGGTTTCCTGCTCATCCAAGAGGCGCAATCCTTCGCGGATCACCTCGCTGGCAGAGCCATAAAAGCCACTTTTTACCTTAGAATCAATGAATTGTTCTAGTTCTGGTGTGAGCGAGACGTTCATAAGCATAACTCCTAATTTATATCCAATTATACACCTAATAACAATAAATAGCAAGGATGGACATCAATGGCACTCAATCTTGAACAGGCACAAACGGCGCTCGATGCGTGGATAGCGGCGGATTTGGCGGTGGCCAAAGGCCAGAGCTATTCCATGAACGGGCGCAGCCTGACACTCGCCAATACGCGGGAAATCCGCGAGCAGATTCAATATTGGGAGCGGCGCGTGCAGGCCTTCCAGCAAACCATACGGAACAACCAACAAGCAGCCTTGGCGGATTTTAGTGATGTTTAATCTTTTCGACAAAACCATAGAAGTGTTTGCACCTGAAGCAGCCCTTCGACGCGAAACAGCGCGGCGCATCCTGCAAGCGCAACGTGCCTATGAAGCCTCCCAGCCCTCACGCCTGCGCAAAATCAAAGGCGATGCTGGCAGTGGTGACGCCATCATGGAACGCGCTGGTGAATCACTGCGCCTGCAAGCCCGCTATCTCGATGAAAATCATGATCTGGCGCGGGGTGTGTTGAACTGCCTTGTCAATAATGTGGTTGGGCGCGGCATTACCATTGAGCCACAAGTCAAGCGTGTGGATGGTGAACTGGCCAAACCGATCAATGATCAGTTGATTGAGCTATGGGAGGAATGGACGCGCTTTCCGGAAGTGACGTGGGAACTGAACTGGAATCACATGCTGCGCTTGCTGGCGCGGTGCTGGTTCCGGGATGGCGAAGTGCTGGTGAAACATATTGAAGGCACCAGTAACACGATCAATCATGGCACGCTGGTGCCGTATTCATTGGAGCTGATAGAAGCGGATTATCTGCCCTTTGATTATAGCGACGACAAACGACGCATCATCCACGGTGTGGAAAAGAACACATGGCGCAGGCCACTTGCCTATTATCTCTACAAGGAGCATCCGGGCGATAATCATCGCTTTGTCACCAAGCAGGACACCAAACGCTTTGTGGCAGAAAAGATCATTCACCTAAAAACGGTGGATCGTATCGCGCAGACACGCGGTGTTTCGATCTTTGCAAGTGTGCTGACGCGCATGGAGGATATTAAGGATTACGAGCTTTCCGAGCGGCTGGCGGCAAAGGTCGCGGCCAGCATCTGCGCCTATATCCGCAAAAACTTGGATGGTCCCGTTAATGCGCTGGCAACGGATGATAGCGGCAACCGCCTGATGAAGATGCAGCCGGGAATGATCTTCGACAATCTGCTGCCGGGTGAAGAAATTGGCATGATTGATAGCAACCGCCCCAATGCGATGCTGGAGCAATTCCGCAATTCGCAGCTGCGGGCGGTGGCGGCGGGAACGGCCACCAGCTTTTCCAGTATCTCGAAAGATTACAACGGAACTTACAGCGCCCAGCGTCAGGAGTTGGTGGAACAATCTGTCCATTACGCGGTGATGCGCGAATATTTTGTTGAACGCTGCGTGCGCCCGATCTGGGAACGCTTCGTAGAAATGGCGGTGTTGTCCGGCCAGTTGGATGTGCCAGAGGCAGAGATCAACCCGCTTTCCTTAAAGAAAGCCGGTTTTCAAGGTCCCAACATGCCGTGGATTGATCCGCAGAAGGAAGTCACGGCGGAGGAAAAATCGGTGCAGGCCGGATTTAAATCTCGCTCTCAGGTGATCCGCGAGCGTGGCGGCAATCCGCAGGACGTGTTCGAGCAAATCAAGCAAGAGCGCGTGCAGGAAAGCGAGGCTGGAATCAGCTTTTCCAGCTCTACCGGATCAACCAAACCCGAACCCAAACAGGAGGAACCAGATAATGACGAAGGAACTGGAAATACTAACACGGACGGCTGAACTTGCCTCCCGGTCGGTCGTGGATGAAGAGAGTCGCCTTGTGCGGCTCTCTTTTTCTTCGGAGGAGCCTGTCACCCGCCAATCGTTTTTTAGCGAGCCGTGGGTGGAAGTGTTGGGGCATGAGAAAAGCGAGGTTGATCTTTCGCGCCTCAATAACTCTGCGCCGGTGCTGTATAATCATGACCGCTCAGAACGGGAAAACCGCATTGGCGTGGTGGAACGCGCATGGCTGGAAAATGGCCGTGGTTATGCAGAAATCCGCCTGAGCCGCCGCGCTGATGCCGAAGGTATCTGGCAGGATGTGCGCGACGGTATTTTGCGCAATGTGTCGGTGGCATACCGCATTGTTGAGCGAAAGATCACCGAAGAACCCAAAGATAAGCCTGCGACTTACCGCGTCATCCGCTGGATGCCGATGGAAATCTCGCTGGTCTATATTCCCGCCGATGCCTCTGTTGGCATTGGCAGGAAACTGGAGGATGAAACCCTCCCTTCACAACCCCACCCAACCCAAAAGGAGAATCCCATGCCTGAAGTAACCGAAACCCCAGAACGCATTGAGGCGGAAGACATCCGCGCTGTGCAGGATAACGCCATGGCCGAAGGCGCAAAGCGTGCGCTAGAAGCCGAGAAGAAACGCCGCACCGACATCCGCACCTTGTTTGGCAAGCATGGTGATTATGGCCAGCTGCGTGATCAATGCCTTGATAGTCCTGACATCAATGTGGGCAAAGCGCGTAAACAGTTGCTTGAAGCGATTGGTACGCGTGAGGAACCGGTGGCCACCAACCAGCGGATCGAAATCGGTGATACGGATATTGAGAAATTCTCCCGCGCCGCTGAAGACGCGATTGCCTTTCGTGCAGGTATTGCCGCCAAGGACACCAAACCCACCGAACTGATGGGCTATACCTTGCTGGAGATGGCACGGAAATCCTTGGAACTGCGCGGCGTGCGTACTGAACATATGGACAAACGCGAATTGGCAGCGCGTGCCTTTACCCATTCCAGCAGTGATTTCCCGAAGATTCTGGAAAACAATGCACGCAAAGCCATGCTACGCGGGTACGATGAAGCGGAAGAAGTATTCCAACAATTCACCCGCACCGGCAATCTGACCGACTTCAAAACACATTCCCGCGTAGGTATGGGTGTGTTTGAAGCGCTGGATGAAATCCCCGAAAGCGGTGAATATAAGCACGGCACCATCGGCGAACGGGCAGAACCCATCAAGCTGGCCACTTACGGCAAGCTGTTTTCCATCACCCGCCAAGCCATCATCAATGATGATCTGACGGCGTTTACGGAAATTCCGCGCAAGATGGGGCGTGCCGCATCACGAACCGTAGGTGATTTGGTGTTTAGCATCCTCACCGGCAACCCAGCCATGAGTGACGGCACGGCCTTGTTCCATGCTGATCACAAAAACCTTGCTGCCAGTGGTGCTGCGATTGCTGCTGCAAGCGTTGGTGCCGCCCGTACTGCCATGCGCACGCAAAAAGATGGCACTGCCACACTGAATATCCGTCCTTCTTATCTACTTGTGCTTTGCTAGCGCAGGAAGATACAGCGCGGGTGCTGATGAGTTCGGAAACTGATCCATCGCAGGCCAACAGCCGCAAACCCAATCCGGTGCGTGGCGCAGCGGAAATCATTGTGGATGCGCGTTTGGATGATGCCTCTACCACTGCGTGGTATCTGGCCGCTGATCCGAATGTGTTTGATACGATTGAAGTGGGCTATTTGGACGGCGTGGCCGCTCCGTTCCTTGATCAGCAAGATGGCTGGACGATTGACGGGGTGGAATACAAGGTGCGTATCGACGCGGCGGCAGCGCCGCTCGAATTCCGCACCTTGCAATAAAAATCCGGGCGCGTAAACCCTTCTAACATCTTAACCCACCGGCGGCTTCAGGTCGCTTTTTTATGCCTAAAACTCAAGGAGAAATCTCATAGCTACCAACTACATTCAGGAGGGCAAAGCCCTCAACTACACCCCATCCGGCGCGGATGTCGCATCGGGTGATCTGGTAATCATCGGCACCATTGCAGATATATTTGACAGCAATTATACAGTGAGATATTCATCTGTTCATGAATAATGAAACCACATGGAACTGTAGGCTACTATTAGAAAATGTTGATAGGCTTCATGGGAATCAACAAAGAATTATTTTGGATAAATCCATATCCGCGATAATTCCAAAAATATACTTTATGCAGTATCATTTCAATAATATTAAAACAATAGACGAGCAACTTCTAGGAGAAAATCCCACTATCATAGATATATTAGCAAAAGGTGTTTTTGGAGGCGTATCCGTTGGTGGAGTCAATAAAGATAACACTTGTGAAAATATTAATTCTGAAAGAGTTTTGGCAATGGATATACGTGCCAATGTTCAAGCGGTCATTTTTAATCTTCACAGTTTAATCGATGTAATGGCACATGTTATTTATTACGCACTTGGTATGAATAATAGTGAGACTAATTTATCGGAACATTTAATTTCTGCTAAAAAAGTTAAAGATAGTCTTGGTATAAAACATCCGGAAATTACAGTTTTTTTTAGACACTTGGTTAGACCATAAGGATTATATTTATCTTTCTGCTTTAGCGAATACATCGAAGCACCGAAGCGTTGTAAAAAGCGGCTACATGATGAATTTTAAACAAGGGTGGAGTGGTTTGAGATTTTCATCCCTTACATATAAAAACGAATATTTTGAATCGCAGCCATGTGAAGATTTTTTGAAAAATGAATTTGAACGTGAGACCAAGTTGCTTAATGATATTGGCAATCGCTTGAACATAAGTACTGGGTAAAACAGCATTATCAATCACAAGAAAGGCTGGTGGTGGCCGTTCCTTAAGTGGGGCGAGCCAAACAAACTACTGGAGATAAACATCTTCCCTATGACCATGGCAGAGGCTGGGCTGATCCAGCGCATGTCAGGCAAAAAGGCCTCGCCGGTGGAAAATGCCGTTAATTCCCTGATCGTCAAAGCCCGCGATGCAGAGGGCAACCGCCTGTTTAAGGTGGAGGATAAAACCGAACTGCTCAATTACGGTGATTGCCGCGTGATCTTGCGCATCAATGACGAGATCGAGCGCCACTTTTACCAAAGCGTGGAGCAGATCAAGGGAAACTCCGAAGCGATCCCTTCCTTTGAGCCCAGCTAGCGCTGGCATGGCGGCTTGGCCGAACCTTGCCAGAGATCGAGGCAATGACCACCCGCGAATTCACGGAATGGATCGCTTTTTTTGAACTTCAAGCAGATACAATGAGTAAAAACCATGGCCGCATTCGGTAGTGCAGAATTTGTCATACGCGCAATAAACAAAACGCAGCAGACATTCACGCAGATCAATTCTGGCGTGGATAATATGGATCGGCGTTTTAAGAAATTGGGCGGTGGGCTGAACCGGCTGGGCGGATTATTTGCCACGGCCTTCGTTGGTAAGCAGATCACCGACACGATCACCAAGTTTGAGAAGCTGGAAGCGTCCCTGCGTACTGTCACCGGATCAGCAGAGAATGCCAGTGTTGCATTTGGGTTTATTGAAAACTTCGCCGCCACTACTCCCTTTCAGTTAGAAGAAGTGGTAGCCGCTTTCATTAAGCTGAAGGCGCTGGGGCTGACGCCTTCCGAGGAAGCGCTCACCTCTTATGGTAATACCGCAACGGCGATGGGGAAATCCCTCAATCAGATGATCGAAGCGGTGGCCGATGCTGCCACGGGTGAATTTGAACGCCTGAAGGAATTCGGGATTAAGTCCCGCGCTCAGGGTGATCAAGTAACATTCACCTTCCAAGGCGTTAGCACCACCGTGGGCAAAAACGCCAAGGAGATCGAGGGGTATCTGCGCTCTATCGGTGATGTGCAATTTGCCGGTGCGATGAAGGAACAGGCAGGCACGCTGAATGTCGCACTATCCAACATGGGTGATGCTTTTTCCAAACTGGTGAAAGCAATTGGTGATGCTGGCCTTACCGATATTCTGATTTTCATTGCCGATAAGGTGAAGTGGCTGGCGCAGATCATTACTGATTCGATTGAACCCTTCCGGCTGGGATTTAAGGCATTTATCGGCGAGGTGGTAAAATTCGGGCGGCTGTTTATTGCCGTTTTTGAAGGCGTGGGTGATGCGTTTAATGCCTTCGGTGACGCTATTTCTGCTCGCTTTGAAGCGCTGGGTAAAGACCTTGCGAACTTCGTAGAAAATCCGCTGGGTGGTGTGTCCTTTGATAATACGCGTGCAGCGCTGGAAACTGGCCTGCTTGATGCGATGGGAACGGCATTTGATAAAGCGCTGGCCGAAGCACAGCAATTCAACAACGCCATTGATGCAGAAATTCAGGATGCCGCCGCGAAAATCGTAGAAGCACGCGCTGCCAAAAATAAGTCACTGGATAGCTTATTTGGTGAAACCGCCACGCCTGAAAAGGTAGAAGAAACCAGCAAAGCCGTCAAAGGCCTGAATAAGATGCAGCAGGAAGCCAAGCGTATTTTCGAGGCCACCCGCACGCCGCTGGAACGCTACAACAAAGAAATGGAAATGCTCAATCGCCTGCTGGAGAAAGGCTATATCAATCAGGAAACCTTCGGACGTGCGGTGGAAGATGCTGGCGCAAAGCTGGAGAAATCCACCAAGAAAACCGGAGAAACCATTGAGGGTGAATTCTCCCGTATCGGGGAAACGATGGAAGGCACGATTGCCGATTCACTGGACGCCATTGGCGGGCGCTTTGATGGATTCGGGGATTTCTTCAAGGGATTCCTGTCCGACCTGAACCGCACCTTACTGCAATACGCACTGAAGGATTTAGGCATCTCTGGCAAGGGCGGCATCATTGATGGGCTGTTTAGCTCTATCGGTGGATTATTTGGCGGTGGCGGCAGTAGCAGTGGTGGCGGTGGATTCGGTAGTATTCTTTCCAGCGTCGGCAGTATGTTCGGTGGATTTTTCGCCGATGGTGGCCGCCTGCAACCGGGAAAATTCGGCATTGTCGGCGAGCGCGGTCCCGAATTGGCTTTTGCTGGTAATGCACCGATGCAGATCATGCCAAATATGGCAATGGCATCTGCACCCGTCACCGTGAACATGAACATTCAAACGCCGGACGTGCGCAGCTTCAAACAAAGCCAAACCCAGATCGCCGCAGACATGGCGCGGTCGATTGAGCGAGCGCGTCGCAATCTTTGATCAAGCGCTGAATCCGTCAGCCTAAAAGCTGACCACAGCAAGAAAAAGGCATAATATATTATGACATACTTCGTAGAAATGCAGTTTCCCAGCGATATTAGCTATGGGGCGACGGGCGGACCCATGTTCCTCACGGATGTAGTGACGACCGTATCCGGCCATGAGCAGCGCAACAGCAAATGGAGCCAGTCGCGGGCGCGGTATAATGTCGCATCAGGCATTAAAACTGAAACGCAGTGGCAGGCGCTGATTGCCTTTTTCCGTGCGCGGCGGGGTAAGGCGGTGGGGTTTCGGTTTAAGGATTGGGGCGATTATAAAGCCATCAACCAGCCTTTGCTTGCGCTAGGTGGAAATGATTACCAACTGGTGAAGCAATATGTCAGTGGCGCGGTGGTATCCGAGCGCGTGATCATCAAGCCAGTGTCTATTAGCGTCAAACTGTATAAAGACAGTATTTTACAGGCCAGCGGTTGGAGCATTGACACGGCCACGGGAATTATCACCACCGCATTGACTGGCACACTCACGGCTGATTTTGAATTCGATGTGCCGGTGCGTTTCGATACAGATGAGTTGGCACTCTCGCTGGATAGTTTTGATGCAGGCAGTTGGAATAATATTCCGCTGATCGAGGTGCGTATATGAGAGTGATTTCTCCACAACTCGAAGCACATTTTGGTAGCGGCCTGACTACACTTGCCACTTGCTGGCGTCTTACGCGGCAGGATAGCGCAGAACTTGGTTTCACCGATCATGATCAGGCACTGGTGATTGACTCGCTTGAATATGATTCCATCGCAGGCTTTACGCCCACCACGGTGGAGAGCAAATCCAACATGAGCGTAGATAACCTTGATCTTGAGGGACAGACATTCCCATCCAAGATCACCGAATCCGACCTGCTGGCTGGCCTCTATGACTATGCCGAGGTGGAAATCTTCATGGTGAATTATGAGGATTTATCGCAAGGCAAGCTGGTGGTGAAGCGCGGGCGGCTGGGTGAAGTGACGCTGAACGCGCAACTATTCCATGCAGAGGTGCGCGGTCTGACGCAGCATCTCAGCCAAACTATTGGCGAGGTTTATTCTCCGTCCTGTCGCGCAGTGTTGGGCGATAGCAGATGCAAGGTGAATCTGGCTGGCGTGACCATCACCACCACAATCACGGAAGTGGTGAATAACCAGACCTTCAGATCTTCTGCACTCACGCAGGAGGCTGGCTGGTTCACCGGCGGCGAAGTGGAATGGACATCCGGAAATAATGACGGGCGGCGCATGGAGGTGAAGGAATTCGCATCATCTCAAGTCGTGCTGGCGCTACCGATGGGTAAATCCATCCAAGTGGGTGATGGGATTAAGATCATCGCCGGGTGCGATAAGACCCATGAAACCTGTCAGGGCAAATTCAGCAATATCCTTAATTTCCGTGGCGAACCGTATGTTCCCGGTGTGGACGCACTACTCACTACGGCTGGCACATTGAGCAAGAGCAATCGTAATAGTTAGGCAGCAGGGTTTCCAAGAGCATCCAGCACGGCGCGTGGATTGCTTTGAAGTACGCAAAGCAAAGTACGAGCAGTGCCATCAGGTTTGCGGCGGCCATTTTCCCAGTGCCGCACTGCATGAACACTAGCTCCGATAAAATGGGCAAACTGTTCTTGAGTGAGATGCATAGAACTGCGGATTTCCTTTACATCCACTGTATCGGGAATTGTGTAATGCTGAGTTGGCAATTTCGTTTCACCGCGAACATGGGCAAGCATGGCATTTGCCGCCTCAAGCAGATCAGTCTCAAGTTCGCTCAACTCTGCGTCCTGTTTTTTTGGTCTAGCCATATCATGCTCCTTTTTTGATCTGGTCAACAATCGCTTTCAGTTGCTTCTTAACTGAAGGGCTAATGTCAGCCTGTTCATTCTTTGTGTAGCAGGCCATTAAGTAAATCGTCGTTCCTACCACATGGTAAAAGTAAATCACGCGAGCGCCACCGCGCTTGCCCTTTCCACTGGCAGCCCAACGCAATTTGCGTATGCCGCCGGTGCCGGGAATGACATCGCCCTTATCTGGATGCTGAATGAGATAGCTTCGTAAAGTTTCAAGCTCTTCTTCACTCAGTATTTTTGCCACTTTCTTTGTGAAAGGAGGCAATTCCGTAACGGCGATACCAGTCATGCTTTACCTTATTACTATGCCATAGGCACAGTTATTTGTCAATTAGAAACTATGCCATTGTATTACCATTATGAGAAAAATAACGCAACAACAGATCACACTCCAAGCCCGTACATGGCTCGGCACGCGCTACCACCATCAGGGGCGCTTGAAGAAATCCAAAGCTGGCGCTGGTGGTGTGGATTGCATCGGCCTGATTATCGGCGTGATTGATGATCTGGGTTTGCAGGACGGCGAAGGCCTACCGCTCTCGCAGCATGATGAGTTTAATTACTCCATGTATCCAGAGCGCGGGCAGCTGGTGGGCGCAATCCAAAAACATCTGCGCGAGGTGCCAGTGGCCAAGATGATGGAAAGCGATGTGTTGTTGTTCCGTACCTTCCGCGATCCGCAGCATGTGGGGTTGCTCACGCACTATCCCACCGGCGGCGTTGGCCTGATCCATTGTAATTCCAGCGCTGGGCGTGTGGTGGAACAACCGCTTTCCGATGCGTGGCTGCGCATGTTGACCCACGCTTACCGCTTCAAAACGAAACAACTTGAACCGCTAAAGAAGTAAATCATGGCTGATATTGTATTACCTGTTGTCGGTGGCACGGTGGGCTTTGTGCTGGGCGGACCATCTGGCGCGATCCTCGGTGCCAACATTGGCAGCATGGCGGCGGGTGCGTTCTTTCCCAAAAGCCAGCGCGTGCAGCTGCCTACACAAGAAGATCCGAGGCTGGGTGATCTGCGAGCGCAGATTTCTACTTATGGCAACATGATTCCCAAGGTTTACGGCACCATGCGGCTGGCGGGCAATGTGATCTGGGCAACCGATATTAAGGAAGTGCGCAGCGAAAAAACCAGTACGCAAACTTCCAGCGGTGGCGGTAAAGGTGGCGGCGGTGGCAAAACGACTACCAGCCAAACCACCATCTCCTATGAGTATTTTGTCACACTGGCCATTGCCATTTGCGAGGGTGAAGTTGACGAAGTAATCCGCGTTTGGGCAGATAGCAAAGTGCTAACGGAAGCAGAACTTTCCTCCGCACAAGGCAAATACAACATCCACTTTGGTGATGAAGATCAGGGTGTCGATGACATTATGGCCAAATATTTGCCTGCTGGCGGTATCCCTGCACATCGCGGAATGGCCTATGTGGTGATTGAAGATTTTCCGCTTGCAGCTTATGGCAACCGCATCCCCAATTTTACGTTTGAGTTGCGTCGCACGGTTAAATTCACTCCCAGCGTTGAAGATAAGGTGAAAGACATTGTGATGATTCCCGGTGCGGGTGAGTTTGTCTATAGCACGCAAATCACCAGCAAGCAGGATGGCTATTACGCCTATTTAGGCGGCGCGTTTACACCATCGAGCGATAAGCTATCCGTCAATATGCACAATTATGATGGCAAAGCCGATGTGCAGGTGGCGCTGGATCAGCTAGTTAAAAACCTGCCGAATCTGGAATGGGTGGCGGTGGTGGTGACATGGTTCGCCACTTCTACTGATGCAGGAGCCTGCACCATCATCCCGAAAGTAGAATTCCAAGGCACTACGCAAGTGTTGCCGCAGGATTAGAGTGTGGCGGGCATCAGCCGAGCATCCGCGCAAACCGTGCTGTTTTTCGATGAAGATACAGCCACTTATGGCGGCACTCCATCCGATCACACAGTGGTGCAACTCTGTGCGAAGCTCAAAGCGCGTGGCCTGAATGTAATGCTTTATCCCATGCCATTTGTGGATACGATCACGCCAGTGCCAAAACCATGGCGCGGGCGGATTGTGCCTGCAAACGCAACCGATGCGGCCAGCTGGTTTACCAAAACCAACGGCTATAATGCCTTCATTATGCACTATGCCAATCTGATGAGCGGTAAAGTGGATGCGTTTGTCATCGGCTCGGAGCTAATCGGCATGACGGGTTTTACCGATACACCCGGAAGCTATCCAGCAGTGGCGCAGCTGGTGAGTTTAGCAGCCAGCGTAAAATCCGCTATGCCCGGAACATTAATCACCTATGCTGCCGACTGGAGCGAATATCATAGTTTGGGTGGGTGGTTTAATCTCGACCCATTATGGTCTAGCAGCAATATCGACTTCGTGGGAATTGATAGCTATTTTCCGCTGACGCCAGACTTGCCTCAGCTTCAAATCATACCAGAACTGATTGCAGAATATTGGGAAAGCGGCGAAGGCTGGGATTATTACTACACTGACTCTGTGGCTCGCACTGGCCAAACCAGTTATAGCGGTGATCCAACCTACGCATGGAAAAACCTTGAATATTGGTGGAAGAACACCCACACCAATCCGGATACCAGCACCACGGGCTGGACTGCCAAAATGAAACCCATCTGGTTTACCGAGTTCGGTTTTCCTTCAGTGGATGGCTGCACCAACCAGCCCAACGTGTTTTATGATCCGACCAGTTCGGAGAACTTTTATCCGCGTGCTAGCAAAGGTCGTGTTGATTTTCAAGCGCAGCGCGTGGCACTCGATACGACACTGGATTATCTGGAAGCGCGAGAAACCGCTTCCGGCAATACTGGCCTTGTGGCGCGGCGCTTTATCTGGACGTGGGATGCACGCCCGTTTTCTTTCTGGCCTGATCTGAAAGGCGTCTGGCAGGATTCGATCCTCTGGGCAACTGGCCATTGGGTGAACGGTAAGTTGGGCGCTTCGACGCTCGGCGCGGTGGTGGCGGAATTATTGCAAGCCGCAGGCCTCACGCCTTCGGATTATGATGTCACTCGCCTGACTGCCTCGCTAGAAGGATTCATTTTGCAACAGCCGATTACGGTGCGTAATGCGTTGGAGCAGCTGGCCAGCGGATTCTTCTTCGATGTGGTGGAAAGCGATGGCATTCTTAAATGCGTGCCGCGTGGCAATGAGTCGGTAAAGTCCATCCCGGAAGATGATCTGATCCCCAGCGCCAAAAGCGGCGTGCAGGATGTACTGGAGATCAATTACGCGCATGTGCGGATTGAACCCACGGATGTGATCACTGTCATCGTTTCCGGTGTGGCGCATGAGATGCGCGTCATTAAAACGGATATGGAATCCAACGGCCTGATGAAAATCAGCGCGGTGGCGGAGGATGTGAGTTCCTACGATTTCTACACTCCAGCGGGTGAGACATCGCGCAATATCACACCACCGGTGCTGGTGCCGGACACGCTGCTTCAGTTTGTCGATGCGCCGCCACTACCAACCGATACTGTGCCGAATCAAGGATTGCTGCGCTTTGGCGTGGCTCCCGATGGTGCGGATTGGAACGGCGCTGCGATCTATCGTTCCGATGATGGCGGCGAAGATGGTGGAAACACTTTCAATCTGCTGGCTGGGCTGGAAGGTGCGGCCACTTTTGGCGTCATCATCACCAACTTGCCAGCCGGTATCACCGAAACATGGGATCAGGTGAACAAGGTAGAAGTGCTGCTGACCTCTGGCAGCCTTGCCAGTGTTAGTGAATTGGCGGTGTTTAATGGTGCCAATCCCGCGCTGATTGGTGACGAGCTGGTGCAGTTTCAAAATGCGGAACTGATCGGCGAGCGCACCTATCGTCTTTCCCGCCTCCTGCGCGGGCGGCAGGGTACGGAATGGGCTGTGGGTAGTCATAGCGCCGGTGACAGGTTCATCCTGCTTTCTCCGGCGCTTTATGGCACAGCAATCGCCAATAACCTAATCGGGCGGCAGTTGTTCTACAAAGGCGTGAGTGTTGGCAACTCGCTGGGCAATACCGATGAAGTGACGTTTACCTATACCGGACGGAATCTAAAACCCTTCGCGCCGGTGCATGTGAAAGGCGTTCGCGATGGCTCTGGCAACCTCAGTATTAGCTGGATACGTCGTTCCCGTGTCGATGCAGAATGGCGCGATGGTGTGGGAATTCCGCTTGGTGAAGAATCGGAACTGTACGAGGTGGAAATCTTGGATGGCAGCACAGTAGTGCGAACCATTGGGGCAACCAGTCCATCTGCCAGCTACAGCGCTGCTGTTCAAACCACCAATTTCGGCAGCCCACAAAGCAGTATCAGCGTGAAAGTCTATCAGCTTTCCGTTGTGGTTGGCCGAGGCTACGCCACAAACGCCAGTATTTGATATGAAATATCTTGTTATTTATCTGATTGGAGGCTATTTTCCGAATCGTACTTGGGGAGTAGCCTCCTTTGGGATTCAGTCAACATACTTGCGGGAACCGCATGGCTGAATCGACGCTCTAAGCGTTTGGCGAGACCAATACA
This sequence comes from uncultured Alphaproteobacteria bacterium, assembly GCA_963803575.1. Taxonomy (GTDB): domain Bacteria; phylum Pseudomonadota; class Alphaproteobacteria; order Rickettsiales; family UBA998; genus CAWDMW01. The sequence continues at coordinate 1,252,809 of CAWDMW010000002.1, read as the reverse complement.
TTATCAGGGCTTAAATATGGCAGCCCTGCGTAATGTATTGTGTTTAAGCCAGTTGGAGCAGTCATTATGAGTATCATTTCAAACACCATTATCGCCTTTAGTATGTCAGCGGATGCGTTTGCAGCATCGATTGGCAAAGGCGTTGCGCTACAAAAACCTAAACTCAGCTATGCCCTTCGTATTGGATTGATATTTGGTGGCGTAGAAACCATCACGCCCATTATCGGCTGGTTGCTCGGTCGTATGGCGAGCGGTTTTATTGAAGCGGTGGATCACTGGGTGGCATTCACCATTTTAGCACTTATTGGCTGCAAGATGATATATGACGGTTTCCACAATGAAGAAGCTGAGCGCAAAGAGTCGCACAAACTGAGCATTCTGATTCTGACTGCCATCGGCACCAGCATCGACGCAATGGCAGTGGGAGCGACGCTCGCGCTGTTGGATGCTAATATCTGGATTATGTCTGCGATGATTGGTTCTGCTACGTTTATGATGTCCACCATTGGTATCATGGCAGGGCATTATATCGGCACAAAAGCAGGAAAAATCGCAGAAGTGCTTGGCGGCCTTTGCCTAATCGCTATCGGCACGAAGATACTGATCGAGCATCTCGGCGCATAAGCGCCAGCAATTAATCAAACCTAATTGGAGAACATCATGTCTCAGACATCACGTCTGGGCTTGCCTTATATTGTCTCAAGCCAAGCTCAAAAAGAAGTCACCCATAACGAAGGGCTGAATAAAATCGATGCGTTCGTCACGCCGGTGGTGGCGGATATTGCCGACGCACCACCGGGCAGCCCTGCGGCGGGTGATTTGTATATCGTCGGCAGCAGTCCCACCGGAGACTTTGCCAGCCATGCGGGCGAACTGGCACAATATCAGACGGGCGGCTGGGTATTCTATGCCCCGTTCAAATGGATGGATGCGGTGGTGGAATCGCTCGATTCCCGCATGGCATATGACGGTTCTGCGTGGGTTCCTTTCGGCCTCATTATGAAAGATAGCGGCGAATATCTGCGCGTGCAGAGCTGGCAGGAAGATGTCGATCTCAGTGCCACGAGCAGCACGACTACCAACATTCCGGATCGCTCAAGCGTGATTGCCGTTAACACGCGGGTGATCACTGCCGTGACAGGCAGCGTCACCACCTTCGGCGTGGGTGTTTCGGGTGATACTTCGCGCTATGGCAACGGTATCGGCAAAGGAGCAGATTCCACCAATATTGGCATGAGCTATCACCCTGTGACCTATTACAGCGACACGCCGTTAATACTCACGCCCGATAGCGGAGCCTTCAGTACCGGCGTAGTGCGCCTCAACGTCCAATATCTCAAACCACACGGACCATGGAACTGGTAACATGACCAACGCATTTCATTACATGAACACTTTCGATGACGCGCTGGCGAATGAATTTGCTGGCGTGCTTTCCATGCGATACGACCCGCGAGAAATGGCAGGGTTGGCCGTGTGGCATGATGGAAGCGATGCAGCAAGCCTCACCATTGTGAATGATCAGGTAGCGCTGTGGGCGGATAAGTCGGGTAATAATCACCCGCTTGGACCCGTTGCCGGTGAAGCCTTGCCAAGCCTTAGCTCCAATCTGCAAAACGGCATGCGCGGCGTGTTCTTTGATTATGCCCTCAAGGAGATGATGGAGAGTAATTATTTTGCTGCTGGCGATGATTCGCTTACCATTTTTGTAGTGGCAAAGCGCGTGGATGCCAGCACGTCTTATGGTGGTGGCTCTGTTTACAAAAACATTCTTTCGGTTGGCAGGCCAGATGGCACCACACCAGAAACTGGCAAGATCAATGTTTTCGAGGATCGTGATAGCGGAGATGCCCGCACCAATGCCCATAAAGTTTCCGCCAACAATAGCGCTTCTGGGCTAATGCAGAACGGTAAAGCACATATCCTCACTTCTATTTTGATCTACGACACTAATTTTTCATTAGAAGGCCGCGCCGATGGGATGCGTGAAGAACTGGATGATCGAACCGACATAGGCTTGGCCGATGAACTCGGTCCCTTACAGATCGGTGGTTCTACCAGTGCCAGCAGCCGACGCTTCTGGGGAACGGTCTATGAAGTGCTGATTTATGCACGCGCCTTAAATGCGGCTGAAACCCTGATCATCGAAAAATACTTATCTGCCAAATGGGGCATCACCCTGCAAAGCTAGGAAATCACCATGGACGAAGAACTAAAGAAAGCCATTCGCGCCGCTGTGCGCGAAGGGATCGAAGACGCGTTGACAAAATACGGGATCGACACCAGCGACCCCACTGGCGTGCAGGCAGACATGATCTATCTTCGGAAATCCCGCACCGGTTCAGACGAAATTCTTAAATGGGCAAAGCGCTCTGCCATTACTGCCGCAGTCACTGGTGCGCTGGTAACACTTTGGCAGGGTATTAAACAGATCATACAGGGAGGTTGATATGATGACATTACTTGGTTCTTTATTGGGGTTTATCTCAGCAGCGTTTCCGGATTTGCTGAAGTTGTTCCGCGATACGCAGGATCGCAAGCACGAGTTGAAAATCCTAGAAATGCAGATGGTGCAGCAGGCGCAAGGCCATACCAACCGGCTGGAAGAAATTCATGTCGAAGCTGATATTGCCGAAAGCCGTGCGCTCTATAAAACCTACAATACCGGCATTCGCTGGGTGGATGCGCTCAATGGTACGGTACGGCCTGTCATAGCTTACAGCTTCTTCATTCTCTATGCGGTGGTGAAAATCATGCAGTTTTCCGCCGGTCTGCCTTGGCTGCTATGGACACCAGAAGATCAGGCCATCTTCGCAGGCATTATCAGCTTCTATTTCGGCCAACGCGCCATGTCCAAATTGAGGGCTGGCAAATGAGGCACATCACGCAAGATGGCCTGAACCTGATCAAGCGTTTCGAGGGGTTTGAGCCAGAAATCTATCTGGATGCCGCTGGCCTGCCAACGATTGGCTATGGCCATTTGCTACGACCGGGCGAAGCGGAGATGTTCCGCAATGGTATCAGCGAGGAAGCTGGGGTAGCGCTCCTGATTAAAGATGTGCTAGTGGCCGAACGTGCGGTGCTACGCCTGATACGCGTCCCACTCACCAACGGACAATTTGATGCGCTGGTGTCGTTCACATTCAATCTAGGCAGCGGCGCTCTCCAACGATCCACTCTCCGCTGCAAAGTGAATCACGAAGAACATGCCGACGTACCAGCCGAATTCATGCGCTGGGTTTGGGCTGGTGGGCGCAAACTGAAGGGGTTGGCTCGGCGGCGTGAGACGGAGGCACGGATGTATCAGTCGTGACGCGGCTTTCCATCGTCTGTTAGAAAATCATAATGTCCAGCCTTGATCTTTTTTCTGGCCTCTTTGAAGCACCATTCTGGTGGAGTGATGCTGCGGCCTCTGGCTATTTCTAATCTCTGTAGAAGCATTTCCACATGGTCGTTAAAACAGCCTTCCTCTTTCAATGCCTCTATCTCTGCCGCCTGCCGGAACCGATCCTGAAGATTCTTAAATTCAGCCGCCAAACTAGAAATTTCATCCACGTTGACCTTAAAATCCAAAGCCTCATACACAGCAGGGACAACACCAGCTAATAGTGCAAAAATAGCCGTTACCCACACATAACTATCTTCCTGCAATACGCTCATTGTGGAAATGCCTGCGAAAACTATGGGTAGAGCAATAAATAAACGATTGTACCAGCGAGCGCGTTTCAGCCAGATAAATAAGGTGGTGGAGGTGTAAAGGCAGGCCTCTTCCTGACGCTTACATTCATCGATCAGTTTTTGCTTAATCTCAGTCATGATACTGTCCTTATTTCTGTACCGAAAATATCCTTCCAGTACATATTGGCCAGAATGTCATTATTTTCCCGCTCATAAATGCAGGCCTGAACAGCAGCCGTGTGCGCTTTTTGCGCTTTTGTCAGCCAGTTATTACCGATATAGGATGGTTCGTAGGAGCCAGGTGTAAAAACAAAGCTGTTTGACTTAGTGCAGAGAAATGCGAAAAAATCCCTCACTAGCCAGTCATACCAAAAAAGGTCATTTCCCTTATTGCTCCATCCATCGACAAACTCCACGGCCAGAGCCTCAAGTTGATAGGATTTAAGCGGCACATTGCATTCTGTTTGCCAACATTTTAGCATGCGCACCAGATCACGGCTATTCCCGTTGGAGGATGTACTGGAGGTATTGAATGATTTAATTTCTGCCACCGGGTCGATGGTTTTATATTCCCCCTCATTATTGCTGTTGCAAATAATAGCTTTGCCGTTGTCCAATTCAAACGCTGGCACCACTTCCAACATAAAACTGTTAAATGGGACGACCACCACCTGACCATCGCCACGCATGCGGGTGGTGCTATATGTGCTGCCCAGAACATTTTTTACTTCCTGTAGCAATTGTGATTGAATGTTGCCACTGCGTTGCTGAAAGCGTGCATGAACCGAGGCAGGAAGCACAAAAAGAATGTCAATATCGCGTGGCGGCCTCACACGCGTTTGCTTCCCCCATGACCCCACCAACCTGTAGTTGGCGCTGTCTGATTCAATTCCCCAATAATGGCGATTAAGGCACTTAACTATACCTTTAATTTTTGTATCACCATCCTCAAGTTGATCGTTTGTTAGAGATATAGCACTCAAAAAACGACGGAAACGTTCAGTAACATAAACCCATTGCCGGTCTGTTTGCTGTGATGGGTTCAACAAACTTGGATTCATTAAGCTAACAAGCCCAGCACACATATCTTTTATCCTCTTTTGCTTGGGAATCTAATAATGTTCGGGCTATCCGTTTTCCGAAGGAAATCTTCGGCTACGAGTTCAACGTCACCTACCAATTTCTTAAAGAAATCAGGTCTGATTTTGAGGTGATCCAGTATCAGCAATAAGCCGTCTTTTTCCTCATTCTTTAGAACTTCAAAGGCATGTTTAATAACCTCTGTTTTTTCAGGCGCGATCTTATCATCGTTAATTTCTTCTTTGCTTTGTCCAGTTTTGCGAAGGTGGATATTCGCATTCCGATATTTGATGGCATCAATCAGCCCTAAATCATAAGCGCGACGGATGATTGCAGCATTAGATACTTTCCAGCGCAATTTGAGTTTATATATCTCCTGCCAAGGAATTCTTGCCGTTGTCGCAAGAAATCCGAATTCATTAAGGAAGGCAGCCCTAGGAAGCAGAAAAGCGCTGGCAAAGCGGTTCGCTTCTCCTTCTGTTTTAGTATCTCCCGTTTCAATTCCTTCGTGCATAACGATATGACCGCATTCATGCGCCAGATCGAAACGCATCCGGCATACGCTTTCTTTTGAAGGATTGCGGATAATCAGCGGCCTTTTCCTCTGCATAGAGAAGGCATCAATCTTTTCAGAAATATCGGTGAAATAGGTAATTAAAGCACCCGCATTTTCTAGCACTCGCACCATGCTGGTAATCGGAGCTTTGATTCCCAGCCCCCATTCAGTTCGGCATTGCTCCGCTGCGCGTTCAATATCGTTTGCGCTTTTGACGTTTTCAACTTTTGGGAAATTGATTTCCGGCAGATCCAACACCTCATCGAGGCATTGGGCAAATTTATCAAAAACGGTGCCGTGCGCCAGAGCCTGCATCCTTACGCTTGCAGCAGTGGTTTTCAGGCTTCTAAAATGACACTGCTCTTCAGCTACCATATTATCGTTGGGGATAGCAAAAAAGTCAGGCTCAACATGCAGTGCCTGCGCGAGCGCCTCAATCATTTCCTGATTCGGAGTCTTTGAATCATTCTCAAGCTGTTGAATATATTGCCTTGAGGTGGAAATTATATCTCCTAATTCTTGCAAAGACATTCCTTGGAAAATGCGGGCTAGGCGCAGCCTGTCTCCAAAGAAGTTATTTGTCATTCACTGCCTCTCTGTTTGATGGTTGATTTGGTTTTTTCTTTGAAACCATTGGTGCGGCAAGTTCAACCCCTTCCTCGTGGGTAGAGGCAATGTCGTAAATTTTTGCGACGTTATCTTGCAGCGGCACATTGTAGTAGCAGAGCGTATCCTCATGCTGGTCAAGACCAACGAAAACCACCTTAATCACTTCAAGATCAAGCGTGTTAATCTCAACCACGAAACGCCACGCTACATCTTCCGGTGCATCCACACCATTGAAATGGAATAATGAAAGCTGGCTCAATTCAGAAGCGGAGTGCTTACGAACACGAGCATTTGGTTCCTCTGCGTCATCCTTGAAAAACTTGACCGGAATCCCCGCAATGCCGATTACGAACTTTTGGCCGTTATCTTCCAGAATTGACAGGAAAGGATATTCCTTTGTATTTGCCGCTGCACTTCTCAATGCCTGCCTTGTCCAGTCTCTGGCGCGGCATCCGTAGGACCAGTTAGTATCTCCGGCAATTTCATCATGGTGTTCTAAGCAGCCATTGCGGGCTTGGCGTATTATATTTGCAACTGCGTTGACACGCTCCTCGGTAAGGTCAGCGTGGAATTCATGAGGTGGCTTGTTGGGTTTATCCATATACGGGCTCCTAGAAAAATTGGACACCTGAACAATATGGGCGTTTTTTATAAAATGTCAACTACATTTATATATGTAAACCTAAAATAAAAAACGCAACCAAGCAAGCCATAAACAAAACACCTGTCATTAAAGCAGATATTTTCTCCATTACAGATTGTAAAAAATCCTGCTTACTTCTATAACGGTAAACGGAAAATTCATCAATAATATCTATGGGCTTATATGACAGAAGAACAGAAGAAGAAGCTAGAGCAGCAGCTTTGGAGCATTGCTAACGAACTGCGCGGCAAAATGGATGCGGATGAATTTCGTGACTATATTCTTGGCTTCATCTTCTACAAGTATCTATCAGAGAAGCAGTATCTTTTTGCTAATAAGTTGTTGGAAACAGAAGCGACTAAGGATTATGCGCAGGTAATAGAAGAAGCAGATATTGCAGCTATCAAGGAAGAATCCCTAGAAAAGCTAGGTTACTTCCTCCGCCCAAATGAATTGTTCTCTGCCATCGCTAAAAAAGGCAACATCAAAATTGACGAGGAAGACGAAGATTCAAAGGGTAACTTTATCCTTGAAGACCTTCAGAAGATTCTCAATGCCATTGAAACCAGCACAATGGGCACAGACAGCGAAGAAGATTTCAACAAGTTATTTGAAGACCTTGATCTTGGTAGTACCAAACTTGGCCGCAGCGTAGAAGCGCGGAACGCGCTTATTGCAAAAGTTCTGGCTCATCTGGATAAAATTGACTTTGAACTTGAAAAAATTGACTCTGACGTTCTGGGCGATGCCTATGAATATCTTATTGCGCAGTTCGCATCGGGTGCGGGCAAAAAAGCAGGGGAATTTTACACCCCTCAACAGGTTTCGAAAATTCTGGCGAAACTTGTGACACAAGGCAAAAAGCAAATTAAGAATGCTTATGACCCAACATGTGGCTCTGGTTCGTTGCTGCTGCGTATTGCACGCGAAGTAGATGTGAGTGAGTTTTATGGCCAAGAGCTAAACCGCACCACTTATAACCTCGCCCGCATGAACATGATCCTCCATGACGTTCATTTCAGCCGTTTTGATATTCGGCAGGAAGACACGCTTGAAGAACCGCAGCATTTAGATTTGCGGGCAGAAGCGATTGTCGCCAATCCGCCTTTCTCCGCAAAATGGAAGGGTGCAAACAATCCTTTGAATGAAACGGACGATCGTTTCAGCCAATATGGACGGCTTGCACCAAGCTCTAAGGCTGACTTTGCTTTTGTTCAGCACATGATCCACCAGATGGCAGATAATGGCACGGCGGCTATTGTCTTGCCGCATGGCGTGTTATTCCGTGGAGCGGCAGAGGGTGAAATCCGCAAATATATAATCAAAGAACAGAATTACCTTGATGCAGTCATCGGACTACCGGCTAATTTGTTTTATGGAACGTCTATTCCCACCTGCATTCTGGTGCTTAAAAAGTGTCGTGTGCATGATGACAATATTTTGTTCATTGACGCGAGCAACGATTTTGAAAAAGTGGGCAACCAAAACGCTCTTTTAGATGAACATGTAGCCAAGATCATCACCGCTTATCAAAATCGTGAGAACATCGAAAAATATGCGCATGTGACAAGCATAAAAGAGATTGAAGAGAATGACTATAACCTCAATATTCCCCGCTATGTGGATACATTTGAGGAAGAAGTATTAGTGGATTTAGCCTCAATAACTGCGGAATTGCAGTCATTAGAAAGTACTATGGTGCAAACGGATGAAACCATCGCCAAATTCTGTGCCGAACTTGGCATTACAACTCCATTTGCTAAGCATGAGGCAAAGGCATGATGCAAACTCCAGAGCAAAACATACCAGTATTGCGCTTCCCTGAATTTAGCGGGGAGTGGAATCAAGATGCTCTTGGATCATATTATACGTTCAAGAATGGCGTGAATGCAGACAAAGCAGCGTATGGCTCTGGCTATAAGTTTATCAACGTGCTGGATATTATCTCTGATATCCCAATCACATCAGATCGTATCATAGGAACTGTTGATATTTCTGAGCAAGAATTTAAGAAAAACGAGGTCTGTTACGGCGATATTCTTTTTCAAAGAAGCTCTGAAACAAGAGAAGAAGTTGGGCAAAGCAATGTATATGTAGATGCAAAAGAAACAGCAACATTCGGAGGCTTTGTTATAAGAGGCAAGCCTCAAAAAGAGCAAGACCCTAAGTTTTTTCACTATTTACTTAAAACTGCAAAAGTTCGTCAAGACATGACCTCTCGTAGCGGGGGAAGCACTAGGTATAATGTTGGGCAAGAATCCTTGTCTTTGGTTTCAGTAAATGTTCCGCCAACAGTTTCAGAACAAATTAAAATCGCAAAATGCTTTAATGCGATAGATGAGAAAATTATACAACTGAGCCGCAAAAAAGAGTTGCTGGAGGAATATAAAAAAAGCTGCATGCAGCAGATTTTTAGCCAAACGATCCGCTTCCGCGATGACAACGGCAACCCATACCCAGACTGGAAAGAAAAGCGGTTGGAAGATATTGCAAAAATTAAAATGGGTAGCTCACCCCCATCATCCGCTTACGGTGGTAAAGAAAATGGCATACCATTGCTTCAGGGCAATGCAGACTTAATAAATGGCTATTCTTGTCCAAGAATATATACCACAGAAGTAACTCAAGAATGTGATATTGATGATATATTGATGAGCGTGAGAGCTCCAGTTGGCGAATTTGCTCTGTCGCTTCATAAAGCATGTATTGGCCGAGGTATTGCTGCCATAAGACCTATAAACAATAGGTACTGTTGTATTAGCATAGTTTTTGTACCCACAGCATGTACAGTGAAGTTTCGACCATTTCGGGTGATTTTGAGTATCGTTTTGTTTTGCGATTGAATCTAGCAAGGTAGTTTCGGATCTGACCATTGACGGATTCTACAGTTGAGGTGAGTTTTTTTGTTTGTATAAGCAATTTTTTTGGAATGATTTTCTGGTAAACCTTCCACTCGTCTGTTGCCACGCAAAAAGGCCTGAGATGCGCCAACTTTGCCCAGAGTCGCTTCAGCGTTTTAGCGCCACGAGAGCCAATTTCGATGGCGAGAATGCGTCGTGTGAGGCGAGATACAGCAACCCATACCCATAATTTTCGGCGTTTTTTTGGGTGTAATGCCACATCTCATCAATCTCAATAATGTCCTGCGGAGGCAGTGCATCGGGCAGTGAATTCTTGATTTTAGCCATTATATCACGACCTTCATCGCGCAGCCAATGCATCACCGTAGAGGGGCTGACACCCAGAAATCTGGCAATGCTTCGTATACCCATATTCTCTGTATATAACTGAAATGCCTGCAACTTTAATGCAGGGGGATAGCCGCGACCATGCGAGTTCGTGAAGTTATATCCACAACCCTTGCAGCGAAAACGCTGCTTGCCTCGCATCTTACCATTCTTGAAACAAGCCGTCGAACCACAGCGTGAACAATACATAACACCTCCTTGCAATTGCAGAAATACTATATCACATAAACTATGCTAATCAAACAGTTCCAAACAATAATGCTATTTATACAGTCAACTACCTTCGACACTTTGCTTACAGGTGGGTGCGATTATCACAAGGAAGTACTTTTGAAGCTGTAAACTCAAACGACATAAAAAACTTTTTATTGCTAACTCCTCACCCCGATGAACAGCAGAAAATTGCTGACTTCCTTTCTGCTATTGACCAAAAGATTGATCTCACTGCCCAAGAGCTGAATCTCGCCAAGACCTTTAAGCAAGGTCTTCTTCAACAGATGTTTGTGTGATGGTGGCGTATGGAAAATTTTCGCAGTGAGCTTCGACATGTAAAGAATTTTAATACTGATTATTACCGTCACTTACTCGCGGCAATAGACAATCATGTTGAAGAAAAACCAGATATATCCATTGAAACATGTAAAGCCGTTATTGAGGGGTTGTCCAAATTTATCTTACAAGAGCTGAACCAAACCCCAGATACCTACTTCCAAAACAATGACCTCACCCTGTCAAAGCTTTTCAAAGAGGCGCGGACGTGTCTAAACGAAAAAATTGCACAGGATCGCGCCCCAATCGTTTATGAAGACAAAATTGTAGATGAATATGGTGGCTTGGCAAATATCGTTGAACGCCTAATGCCTACAGAGGCGATTGCGCGAGTAGGCTCAATCCGTAATGATCATGGAGACATTAGCCATGGTCGCACACCCCTCAAACAGCAAGTAAATGATCAGGATGTGGCTGACCTTATTATAAATATCATAGATTCCATTGCCACATACATGCTTAGAAAGCTAAACCAATTAAAACAGAGTGTGATCTATTATGAAGATCATCCCGAATTTAATGCAGAGTTAGATGACCTCAATCCGTTGTCAGGGAAAGTGCTTTATAGCCGTGCGTTATATGATCAGGAACGAGAAACCTATCAGGAAGAGCTAGAAGATTATTACCTCAGAAAAGAAGAAGAAAACGCATGACCACACAAACCGAACTACAGCTTGAAAATACTTTAATCGCTCAGCTTGAAAATACTTTAATCGCTCAGCTTGAAACGCTTGGCTGGGAAAACGTGGTCATCCCTGACGAAGCGGCGCTTTTGCTAAACCTGAAGAAGCAGCTGGAGATTCATAACAAAACGCTGCTTTCTGATTATGAATTCAAGCAAGTGCTGAACAAGCTGGCGCGTGGCAATATCTTTGAGAAAGCTAAAATTCTGCGCGATAAAGTGGATTTCACGCGGGATGACGGCAATGTTGGCTATATTGAGCTGATCAATCAGGTGCATTGGTGCAAAAACCAATATCAGGTAACGCATCAAGTAACCATGACTGGCACCTACACCAACCGCTATGACGTAACCCTGCTTATCAATGGCATGCCGCTTTGCCAGATTGAGTTAAAGCGTCGCGGCTTGGAGATGAAAGAGGCATTCAATCAAACCAACCGTTATCATCGCCACTCTTTCAGCGCAGGCTATGGTTTGTTCGGCTATATTCAGTTGTTTGTCATCAGTAATGGTGTGAATACGAAATATTATGCCAATAACCCAGTAAACAAACGCGATTTTAAGCAGACTTTTTTCTGGGCGGATAAAGAGAATAAGCGAATTAGCCAGCTAAGCGACTTTACTAAGGTTTTTTTAGAAAAGTGCCAGCTTTCCAAAATAATCACAAAATATGTTGTGTTGAATGAGAGTGATCAAGCGTTGATGGCGCTTCGGCCATATCAGTATTATGCAGTTGAGGGCATTGTCGCGCAGGTGCTGACTACGGGCAAAAATGGCTACATCTGGCACACTACGGGATCAGGCAAAACTCTGACTTCATTCAAAACGGCGCAGGTACTAACGCAGCATCCAAATGTTCATAAAGTGGTTTTTGTCGTGGATCGTAAAGACCTCGATTTTCAAACCATTAAAGAATTTAACAGTTTTAGCGAAGGCAGTGTTGATGCCACTAATAATACGGGGATGCTGGTTAAACAATTCGCTGATGATACTCCTCTGATTGTGACTACTCTGCAGAAACTCAACACCGCGATTAGCCGTGATCAGCACCTCGTAAAAATGGATTCACTCAAAGAAAAGAAAATGGTGTTTATCTTCGATGAGTGCCACCGGAGCCAATTCGGAGAAACACACAAGCGAATCACGGAATACTTCAATAATGTGCAGATGTTCGGTTTTACAGGCACACCTATTTTTGTCGATAATGCTTCCAAGAATGCGCTGGGAAAGCGCACCACCAAAGACTTGTTCGGGCAGTGTTTACATAAATACGTCATTACGGATGCTATTCGCGATGAGAATGTATTGAAGTTTTCGGTGGAATATATCCGCACTTTTAAGCGCAAAGATGATGTTGTTGATATTGATGTGGAAGCGATTGATACAGCCGAAGTTATGGAAGCACCAGAACGGCTTGAGAAGATTGTCGATTATATTATCAATAATCATGGCCGTAAAACACACTCTCGTGAGTTTACAGCTATCTTCTGTGTTTCCAATGTGGCCACACTAACGAAATATTATGACCTTTTTCAGAAAAAGAAAGAGGCTGGGGAACATAACTTAAAAATCGGCACAATCTTTTCTTATCAGGCCAATGAAGAGGATGCTGATGCCGACGGTATGGGGGCTGGTGATGATATGCCAGATGAAGGCGCACCTGTTAACAAACATAGTCGCGAAAAACTGGATCAGTATATTGCCGATTACAATATAATGTTTGGCACTAATTACTCTACAAAAGACAGCAAGCTATTTTATGGCTATTACAAAGACATAGGAAAAAGAGTGAAGAGCCGTCAGATCGACATTTTGTTGGTCGTAAACATGTTTTTAACTGGATTTGACAGCAAGAGCCTGAATACGGTCTATGTCGATAAAAACTTGAAATATCATGGGCTATTACAAGCCTATTCTCGTACCAACCGTATTATGGGACAAAAAAAATCCCAAGGCAACGTAGTATGCTTTAGGAATCTGAAACCAGCAACAGACAAGGCTATCGAGCTTTTTGCTAACAAAAATGCGCAAGAAGATATTATTCTTGCGCCCTACGAAGATTATATCAAAAAGTTTGAGACCGCTGTTGCTGCTCTTTTTGCTATTGCGCCGGACGTTGATAGCGTTGATTCGCTGGAGACTGAGGAAGATGAGGCTAAGTTTATTCAAGCTTTTCGTGAAATTATCCGCATTAAGAACGTTCTGGATTGCTTCACTGAGTTTAGCTTTGATGACCTATCAATGGATGAACAAATCTTCGCTGACTTTAGAAGCAAATACCTCGATCTATATGACAAAGTAAGAACAGATCGCGAAAGAGAAAAAGTATCAATTTTGGATGATATTGATTTTGAGGTTGAACTGATCAGTCGTGATAAAATCAATGTAGCATATATCATCAGTTTGTTGCAAAATATGGCTAATTCCAAGCCATCAGACCGTGTGCGGCAACGAAAAAATATCATGGATATTTTGGATACGGAAACTCAGCTGCGTAGTAAAAAAGAACTGATTGAGCGCTTTATATCTCAACACTTCCCCAATATTCCAGCTGGTGCAGAAGTCAGCGAAGAATTTGATACCTACTGGGATGCTGAGAAGCAGAAAGCAATCTCAGCCATGAGCGTTGAGGAAGGGCTTGACCAAGAAGGATTAGAAAAAGTAATCGGCAGCTATCTATTTACTGAAAAACCGCCACTGCGGGATGATGTAATTGGCATTATGAAGGTAAGACCTGCTTTGAAAGAAAGAAGTTCTATCTCTGAACGGATCATCATTAAGATCAGAGATTTTGTAGAAACTTTTATTGATGGCATCGCTTAGTTGGACTCAGATAGGGCTGGCATAGGGCTGCATATAGGACTCAGGCGATAGTAGCCGCGTCCGTTAGAGTGGATCAGCTCCTTCCAGTGCGCCTGATGGCGGAAAGCGTCGCGCATGATCATGCTGGATGAACCAGCGTTGGCTGGCAGTGTTTTGCCGTGAATCCATTGGTTTTCAGATGTGCTTGCCTCATGTAACTGGCGAACGATAGCAGCTTGTATTTCGCCGAAGGTAAACTGATGGCCATTAAGTCGCACAAGGCGATAGTCATTTTGCTGGTTGAACATGGACTGCGCCTGCGGTGGAGCATCGCGCTTTATTTTGTGTACACTAATCACCTTGCATGGCTTGCTGGCGGCAAGATTATGCTCGCGCTCGAAGTGACGTATGTCATCGTTTAGGATCACCAAATCTTCGTTACGCATCTCCACTTTATCCAGATACTCGACAATCAAGTAATGTGATTCTGGCTGACGAGTGAGGAATTTTCGCCGCATGACGGAACCTCTGGAAAAGATGATACGGCAGGATTCTGGAGCGACACGCACATATCCTTCCAGCTGCTGCGCGGGCAATCGCGTGGCGTTATCGGGGCTGTGTTCGGTGATCGTATAGGCGTAAGTGGGGGATAGCCAAACCGAGGCATGGAGTTTGCCCGCAACGATTGCATGCTGCACTTCCTCTAAAGTGACCGTCCAACGTCCTGCTGCTTGCGCTAATGTGTAATACTCCCGTTCAGGAAAGGGCATGCCAGCCTCCCGATATTGCTTTATAATTAGGTCTTTCTTATGCCTCTTGAAATATGTACAGTATTTTGTTATGAAGCGTCAACAGCATTGAAACCACTTTAGGGTATTACTTTGAAACAGGACACGCACGGCGGGAAACGCAAGGGCGCAGGCAGGCCGAAAGGCCAAGGGAAATTTGGTGAAGCAACCAAACCTGTGCGCATACCACTCAGCATGTTGGGTGATGTGTGCCAATATGTGAAAAACCGTGGCTATAAAGTGCCGCTTTATGCCTCGAAAATTCCGGCAGGAAATCCCACGCCGCTGGAAGATCATCTCGAAGATACGATTGATGTGAATGAGCTGATCATCAAAGACCCTGATTGCACTTATCTAGTGCGCGTGACTGGCAACTCCATGATTGATGCTGGCATCCGCGAGGATGATGTGCTGGTGGTAGATACCGGCAAACACCCGGAGCATAAAGACATCGTGATTGCCTCTCTCAATGGGGAGCTAACTGTCAAACGCCTTTACCGGCAAAATAGTGACATCATGCTGGTACCGGAAAACCCGGATTACGAACCGCGCCTGATTAAAGCAGGCGAAGAACTGAATGTGCTAGGGGTGGTGACGTTTATTATTCATCCGGCATCGTAAGCCCTATCTAAGCTCCACCTCAGCCCTATACGACACCTAAGCGAGCGTGCGCGAACAGCCCACCCCTTTGTCATGCACCTTCTGTCCGAACAGGAGGCAACCATGAACGATTCACACACACCCATTTCAGCTTTTGATGAAATCTGTCATCTGACGGAACAGACCATGCGGCGCATGGATTTGGAAGAGCTAATTGCGCTCAGAAAACAGGCCAGCCACGAGCAGCAAAAGTCGCTACTGGCGATCCGCGCACTCACCACCATTATCAACGAAAAAACACAGGCGCAGGGCAATGAAGATGCCAGCCGCGCATAGGGTCGCTCATGTCAATCGAATGGTACAGGGTTTATCACGGTATGCCAGAGGACGCTAAACTCAAGGTGATTGCCAATCGTAGCGGCCAGCTGATGACGCATGTTGTCACGGTATGGCTGTGCGTGTTGGACGCAGCATCGCGCCACAAAACACGCGGCACAGTGGAAGTAGATTCCGAGCAGATCGCGGTGGTGCAGGAAATTGATCAGAACATTGTCGAATCCATCCTGCGCACCTTCTACGAAAAGGGAATGATCAATGAGGATCATCGGCTGGTGGGCTGGGACAAGCGCCAATATGCCACTGATGCCGAGCGTGCGAAGAAATATCGTGAGGGCAAGAAACAATCCGACACAGAAAATAACGCACCGTCACGCGGCGTCACGAACGGTAACGCGAAAACACAGAAAAACGACAAATCGGCACCAGATACAGATAGCAGAGTACAGACTACAGAGTCAGATACAGAGAACAGAAAAACTTCAGATAAAAAAAGAAGAAAGAGAGAAGAAAAGAGAGAGTCTGAGAGAGAAAAACAGCAGATCGGTGGAAAAGCGCAGATTAAGATTTTTGCAGAGATGCTCGACATCTGGAATGCAGAAGTGCAGAGCAAGCTCACCAGAGAGCACAAGGCAATCCTCACTCCTAAACGCAAACCGCTGATCGCGCAGCGCTGGCTGGAAGACTTCCAGCAGGACATGCGAGCATGGCGTTATTACTGCGAAGTCATCAGCAATTCAGATTTTTGTCTCGGCAAGCTAGAGGGCAAAGGCTGGACGATTGATCTCACATGGGCGGTGCAATCCAGCGAGCATGTAGCGAAAATTCTTGAGGGTGGGTTCTCCGGTGGCAAGCATCCCTCCAAACCACCCGCCTGCAATGTGCCAGAATTGCAATCCGCATGGGATCAGGTGCTGTTGGCCTTTGAGCAAAAACACACTAAGCAGACCTGCCGTAGTTGGCTGGGCAATACCACCATCACTGCCAAAACACCGCACCCGGACGGGGCAATGGTGACGCTTTCCTGCACGTCGCGTTTTTCCAAGGAATGGCTCACCAAACATTATCTCGCTGACCTAAATCGCTGGTGGGCAGAGGCAACGGCGCATGACGCCCGCATCACGGGCATGGAATTGATCACGGAGGGCGAACAATGCAAAAATGGACAGTAACGGATGTGGCAGATCGTTTTGAAGAAGCAGTTTACACACTCAAGCGCCTGCCACCGGTGCGTGTGCAGGGCTATTTCAACGCATGGCCGCAGGTGGTTCGTACCACGATGGAAATTTTGCAGGCCGAGCCAGACCCGTTCCGCCTCGGACCATCCTCGGCAGCAGCTATCAGCCGGATGGAAGAATGTTTCGAGTGGATATTCTGGCTGGATAGCGAAGACGAACGCCGCCTGATCTGGCTGAAAGCGCACCGCGTGCGCAACCGTCAAATCTGTGCGCGATTGGGCTGTGGACGCACCAAGGTCTGGCAGATGTGGTCAGTGGCGCTGATGAAGATTTCCGTGCGCCTGAACGCCAAGCAGGAAGGGCGTTAGAATGATTGTGCCATCAAGCACCGCCAAAGCGGTGTTGATAGTTTAAAAATTATTTCACCCCACAGGTGGGCGAAATGTAAACACTAAACACAGTGAACAATTTCTGATATATATACACATATCATCGCGAGAGCTGTGCCATAGCGCCAATTTAGATTCCGCGAGATATTCCCTCCCTATCGCTAGCATATTCCGAGGCCTGAGATGATCACCGATCTCACGCCATACCGTAAGCATGTCGATCAGTTCGATCTGAGCGAGGAGCAAAAGCTGGAATTGGTGAACACACTATGGATGATTCTGGAGAATTTTGTTGATTACCAACTTGGCATGAACCAACTGGAAATAATAGAGAAAGAAGTTGAAAACAGCGTTGATTGCGATGTCCAAACGTCTATCATCGAGGATAAACCCCTTGGAAAAAAAGGGTAAAAGGGAGTCCGATGACCAAAGCACCAAGCCAGAAAGCTGTTATTTATTGCCGCGTATCTTCACCCGACCAAGTGAAAAACGGGCATGGACTATCATCGCAGGAAACGCGGTGTAGGGAATTCGCAAAATATCGTAACTTAGAGATCATAGAGGTATTTCAAGAGGAAGGTATCTCTGGTGGCCTTATAGATCGCCCTGCAATGAAGCGCATGTTAGCACTTTTACGCCAGCACAAACATGAGCAGGTTGTGGTTATTATTGATGACATCAGCCGCTTGGCGCGTGGATTAAAAGCGCATCTTGAATTACGGATGGCGATTCAGGATGTCGGCGGTGTGTTACAATCACCGTCAATCGAATTTGGCGAGGATTCAGACAGCCAGTTGGTTGAAAATTTACTCGCCAGCGTTTCGCAGCACCAGCGGCAGAAAAATGCCGAACAGGTAAAAAACCGAATGCGTGCGCGGATGCTCTCTGGTTATTGGATCATGCGCATGCCGAAAGGTTACAAAATGGAAAACCTGCCAGAGCATGGCAAGGTGATGGTGCGAGATGAGCCTTTGGCATCGATCATTCAGGAGGGATTGGAGGGGTTCGCGCTTAATCGCTTTGGGTCGGTGGTGGAATTAAAGACCTTTTTTGAGATGCAGCCTAACTTTCCACGCGACAGTAAGGGGCGAGTGCATTTTCAACGCGTGATCGACATGCTCAACCAGCAGCTTTATTCGGGCTATTATGAATATGCTAAATGGGGCATTGGACTGACACGCGGCAAACATGAGCCAATTATCAGTTTTGATATTTATAACAGGATTCAGGATAAACTGCACCAGCGTGAAAAAGCACCGGCACGGCGCGATATAAACGAAGATTTTCCACTGCGCGGCTTTGTTACCTGTGCCTGCTGTGGCCTGCCATATCGTGGCAACTGGTCAGTCGGGCGCGGTGGGCGATACGCTTATTATCTCTGCCAAACCAAAGACTGCAAATATTACGGCAAATCAATCAAGCGTGATGAGGTCGAAAACGGCTTTGAAGAATTACTCCAGAAAATCACCCCTTCACCTGTAATGGTGAAATTAGTGGAGGATATTGTGGAACAGGCGCGGGATATTAAGCTCGGCAGCTATGAAGAGGTCGTAGGCGGCCTGAAAGATGATAGGAAAGGCTTGGATCGTAAAATTCAGCAATTCTTGGATCGTATTGTGACTACCGATAGCGCCACTTTAGTGGCCACTTATGAAAAACAGATCAAAAATCTGGAACATCGCAAGGCGCTGGTGGAGGAGAAAATCGAAAAATGCGGGACGCTGGACGACAGTTTCGAAAAGGTCAATAGAACCGCCCTAGAGTTTTTAGCAAACCCCCACAGATTCTGGCGTGTAGCGGATTTAACTGGAAAAAGAATCCTTCTCAAAGCCACTTTTGCACGGCAGGTGTCCTACCAAAAAGGAGAAGGATATAGAACCCCAGATTTATCGCTCCCTTTCTCGGTTTTAAGGGAGTTTTCGGACAATGAGTCCGGTTTGGTGCCCCCTAGTGGACGTTACCAGAACCTGCAAGGATATTCAGTCGATAGTATTATCAATGCCTTACCCTTACACGCAGGCGCTTGAACACAGGTTAGCGTCCTAGCTGGGGACTCGAAGCTTATCATATCAGCAATCACTAACATCGCAACAGAGAATCGGATTATGTCCTTTGACGTAACAGTACAACACGACCTCAAGAAATTGAGGCGGAGCTTAAACACGCTTGAGAAGAAGGCGGCACCGCAAGCCACGGTGCGTACCCTCAACCGTGTGGCAGCGAGTGAAAAGGTGGCGAGTGCCAGGCACATTGCCCCGCAAATGAACAGCAGGCAGGCAGCAATCAAGCGCCGCATCTACACTCAGAAGGCTACGTTCAAACGGTTGTGGGCAACGTTGGTGGCAAAGGATCGTGCGCTGCAGATGATTGAGTTTGTGGTTGGCAGCAAGAAGCCAACGCAACGACCAGGTGGCAAGCGTGGGCTGGTCAAGGCGAAGGTATATGGCAAGGTGCGGACGCTTCCCGATGCGTTCATTGCACCGCGCAAGACTGGCTCAAGTAAAACCACGGTGTACCAACGCAAGACAAGCAAACGCCTGCCACTCAAGCTGTTATACGGCCCTGGCATCATGCAGTTGTTTAAGCAGCGTGAGAACGATTTTATTATGCAAGCCAAGGTGAAGGAACGATTGCCCATCGAGTTCGCTCGCAACCTGAGCTTCTACATCAACCGCATGAAGCGCCGCTGACCGCACTGAATCCCATGGATTATCAGCAGGTACTCCCGACCCGTCCCCCCTGCGGGTACGCCGAGGGCGCAGGGTTTTACTAGCCACAAATTCAGAAAAACCATTTCGTTTCGTTTGGGCGCATACAAAACATTTATATAACAAAGACTTAACTTCCAAAACAGCGAAGTGGGGTCTTGTGAGGACACTTCGCTACCCGTGCGTATGCACAGAATATTCAGCAAAAATAGGATGATTCATGAAAGTAGAGCTAATTGAGATTGGCCGCGTGGTTCCGTATGCGCGGAATCCGCGCCGCAATGATATGGCCGTGGCGAAAGTAGCGGCTTCGATTAAGGAATACGGATTCCGCCAGCCCATCGTGGTGGATGAGGAAATGGTGATCATTGCAGGCCACACGCGCCTGCAGGCGGCGCAGTCGCTGGGGTTAAAGAAAGTGCCAGTGCATGTCGCCAATGGCCTCACACAGGCACAGATAAAGGCGTACAGGCTGGCTGACAACCGTACCCATGAGGATGCCGAGTGGGACGAAGAGCTGTTGGCGATTGAACTCGGCGAATTGGATGAGTTGGGATTTGATTTGGATCTGACCGGATTCGAAGCGGTGGAGCTGGAGAAACTCTTGGATGGTGCATCGCTCGATGGACTTACCGATGATGACGATATTCCTGAAGTGCCGGAGGTAGCGGTTTCCAAAGAAGGTGATATCTGGTTGCTCGGCGATCACCGATTGATTTGCGGCGACAGCACCAAGGCCAAAACCATGAAGGCATTGATGGGTGACGAGCTGGCTGACATGGTATTTACCGACCCACCCTACAATGTCGATTATGGCCAAACCATGAAAGACAATGTGCGCGGCAACAAACGCAAAATTAAGAATGATAATCTTGGTGACGATTTTCAGAAATTTCTGACCGATGCCTGCACCGAGATGGTAAAAGTCTGCAAGGGTGCGCTCTATATCTGCATGTCCTCTTCCGAACTCCATACCTTGCACTGCGCCTTTGCAGACGCTGGTGGCAAATGGTCGACCTTTATCATATGGGGCAAAAACCACTTCACGATGGGGCGCTCCGATTATCAACGGCAGTACGAGCCGATTCTTTATGGCTGGCCAGATGGTAATAAGCATTTCTGGTGTGGAGCGCGTAATCAAAGCGATTTGTGGCATTACGATAAGCCAAAGACCAATGATCTGCATCCGACCATGAAGCCAGTGGAGCTGGTGTGCCGTGGTATTGAAAACAGCAGCAAGACCAAGGATATTGTGCTGGACAGCTTTGGTGGTTCCGGCACCACGCTGATCGCAGCTGAGAAACTGCAACGTAAGGCACGGCTGATTGAACTTGATCCGTGCTATGTCGATGTGATTGTGAAGCGGTGGGAAGAGTTCACCGGCAAGGAAGCGATCCTGGCCGGTGAGAAAAAGCCGTTTGCTAAAATAGCGAAAGCTCGTGCTGGTTAGGTGCAATCAAACCACTGTTGGCAGGTTGCCAGCAGATGATTGTAATCGCCGGAGGTGGCTTCGGCTTGGAATGCGTCCTGCTCCACTTTGGGCAATTCTGCTTTCCGCGCTGCGCGGAGACAGGTGCCGAGAATAGCAAAGGCGTTACCATCGCCGCCGACCAGTTGCACTTCGATATCGGGATATTTGATCATTCTATTTTGCATGATTATGCCTCCTTTACGATTTGATAGACACGGTTGCCATCGCTGTTTAGCGAGGCTTCAATGTTCGCCTGTTGTTTGCGGCGCATGTTAGAAAGATGGCCGCGTACCGAGTGGGCTTGCCAGCCGGTGACCTCTTGCAATTCGGCAAGTGTCGCGCCTTGTTCACGCTCCAGCAAGCTGGTGATGGTTGACTGCTTCGTTTCGCGCTTCGGCTCGTTGCTTGGTGTTGCATCGCGTTGCACCGTGTTGCCTGCCGCTGCAATCCCTGCTTCGGTAATGAGGTAAATCTCAGTACCGTTGTCGTTAAAGCGTTTGTTGATGATGCCCTTGGTAAGCATGGAGTCGATACTCTTCTGCTTAATCATCGGGTTTTTGATATCGCCCATGCATTCGGTGATGCAGTTGGCGGGGTTTTTAGCGGCCTCGGTTACGATACGCTGTTGGGTGTTTGATAGTTTTGTCATGATTTACTCCTTAGTTAGTGTGGTTGGTTGATTTGCCAGCTTCAAAGGCAGCTTCTAATGCTGCTTTGAGGCTCCATACCGCGACCTCGTGGAAATCGTGGCTATCCGATTTACGCTCTGTGAGGGTCTCAATATTCAGGTGATCCTGCGCGATGGCAGTCAATAATTCTGCTTTGCCTTTTGGCTTGGCATGTTTGATTTTTTTGCCTGTTTCCTCGCGGATGGCTTTTTCAAAACTCCTGCGCCAGCCATGGTTGGCGTGGCGTGTGTCCAGGTGTTTGGTGATGGCTTCTGGTGTTGCTGGGCCACCTTCGATGAAACTCAAATCATCTGCCAGATGCCGCCCGAATCGTGCATCTAACAAGGTGGTCACCTCTTCGGGCGTGAGTTGGTAGGTATCGGCAAAAAAGCGGCTGGCGGTATTCCAGCACATGGCCGCTTCATAGCCGTTTTGGACACTTGTTCCCCAGAATCCCCATTCGGGGTTTTGGGTAGGTAATGGCATGCTGTTTTGCATTGCTTGCTCCTTTGTTGGCGTTAATCGATGTCTTTTCGACATCTCTATTAACGCTTCAATTTAAAACTTAATCAAGTAAATAATCATTTATTATCGTTTAATATCAATATGTTAATATGCCAACATCTTATCCAGTCACAACCATCGCAAAGCTCTTCGGCATCACCGAGCGGCGAGTGCAGCAACTGGCGCAGGAAGGCGTTATTCCGAAGCCGGAAAAGAACCAGTATGAGCTGATTGGATGCGTTCGCTCCTACATCGATTATCTGCAGCAACGCGCCTTCGGCAAAGGTGTCACGCCGCAGGATACGCATCTGGAACGGGCGCGATTGTTAAAAGCACAGGCGGACATGGCCGAGATTGAACTGGCCGAGCGCACGGGTGCGCTGGTGACGGTCGAGCGGGTGGAGGTTGATTGGCTGGAAATGGTCACGGCATGCCGCGCCAAGATGCTCGGCATCCCAACCAAGACTGCTTACCAGATCGCCCATTTAGAAAACCCACAAGAGATCGAGAAATTCCTCAAGCGCACCATTTACGAGGCGTTGGCGGAGATGGCTGCTTATGAGAGTGATACCGAAGACCTATCCGACAGTATTGCAGACGGTGATGAAGGCGTGGATGCCGCCGCCGGAACTGACGGTGAGCCAATGGGCGGATCAGAACAGGAGGTTGAGTCCGGAGGCGAGTAGCGAGCCTGGTTCATGGGTCACCGACCGCGCACCGTATCAGCGCGGCATGATGGATGCGGTGAATGAGCCTGGTGTTTCCGAGGTGGTCTATATGACCAGCTCGCAGATTGGTAAAACTGAGATTATCAATAATATCATCGGCTACTTTGCTCATCAAGACCCCTCGCCGCTACTGCTGATTCAGCCCACGCTGGATATGGCCGAAACATGGAGTAAAGATCGCCTCGCCCCGATGATACGCGATACGGACGCACTGACCGATCTGTTTGGTGATCCAAGAAGTCGCAATAGTAACAATACGCTGCTGCATAAAAAGTTTCCGGGTGGGCATATCACCATGGCAGGTGCAAACAGCCCGTCTTCGCTGGCAAGCCGCCCGATTCGGATTGTGCTGCTGGATGAAGAAGACCGCTACCCGCATTCGGCGGGTACGGAAGGTGATCCAGGCTCGCTCGCGCAAAAGCGTACCACCACCTTTTGGAATCGCTTGCTGGTGACCGCCAGTACGCCAACGATTGAAGATGAAAGCAAGATTGAGTCACGCTATCAGCAGAGCGATCAGCGTAAATATTATGTGCCTTGCTCCGAGTGCGGCACGTTTCAGGTGTTAAGCTGGCAGCTGGTGAAATTTGATAAAAAGAATCCAGAGGAAGTCCATTACGAATGCGAACATTGTAAAGCGAAGCTGAAAGAAAGCGACAAAATGTGGATGCTCTCCCATGGTGAATGGCGAGCAGAAGCAGCCTTTAACGGCATTGTCGGATTCCACATCAACGAGCTGTATAGCCCATGGGTTAAGTGGTCGGAGATGGTGGCAAGTTTCCTCAAAGCCAAGCGTCTGCCGGAGACGCTCAAGGTTTGGGTTAATACCTCGCTGGGCGAGACATGGAAAGAAGCAACGGAGGGCATAGACCCATCGGGCTTGCTGAAGCGAAAAGAAAACTGGGGTCGTGTCGCACCTGAAGGCGTGATTGTCATCACCGCTGGTGTCGATGTACAGGATGATCGGCTGGAAGCCGAAGTGATTGGTTGGGGCGTGGCGCAGGAAAGCTGGTCGCTGCAGTACCATGTGCTACACGGCGACCCCGCGCAAAGCAAAGTATGGGAGGATTTGACCAATGTGCTGACGCAGACGATTCAAACCACCGATGGCCGTACATTGCCCGTTGCTGCAGCCTGCGTGGATAGCGGTGGTCACCAGACGCAGCGCGTTTATGAGTATTGTAAAGGCCGTGAATATCAGCGCATTTATGCGATTAAGGGTGCGAATCAGATCGGCAAGCCGCTGGTTAGCAAATTCAGTAAAAACAACAAGCTCAGGGTCAAACTCTTCACCATCGGAACGGACACGGCAAAACAAATGATCTACTCGCGGCTGAAAATTCATCAGCCAGGAGCTGGCTATTGCCACTTCCCTGCCGATTATCCGGAGGAGTATTTCAAGCAGCTCACCTCCGAGCGCATACAGACAAAATTTGTCAATGGTCATCCCACCCGCATCTGGGTGCTAACCAAAGGTCGCCGCAATGAGGCATTGGATTGCCGTGTCTACGGCATGGCAGCACTGCATATCCTCAATCCGAATCTGGATCGCCTTGCCAAAGAGCAGGAACGTGAACGCTTGCGAAAACCGGATGAAACAAACGAACAAGAGGCTCAATCCACCAATGAATGGATGGGCTACGAAGATTGGAATTTTAACTAAGGCAAGATGATGGAAACAAAACTGACCGTGCTGGATTTATTCTCTGGTATCGGCGGTTTCTCCCTTGGACTGGAACGTGCTGGTCTTGCCATCATCGCCTTTTGTGAAATCGAACCCTTTTGCCGAGATGTCTTAAGCAAGCATTGGCCGCATGTGCCGATTGCTCAGGATATCCGGCAATTACGCTATGAAAACGGAACATTATACGATGCAGAAAGACCTATTTACGAAGGACGGATCGACCTTGTCTGCGGTGGATTCCCCTGCCAGCCATTCTCTGTTGCCGGACGCAAAAAAGGAACGGAAGATGACCGCGATCTCTGGCCGGAGATGTTTCGAATCATTCAACAAGCGCAGCCCTCTTGGGTCGTTGGTGAAAACGTTGCTAACTTCGCACAAATGGCATTCACCCGTTCGAAAGTTGACTTGGAACGTGAAGGCTACACCGTGCAGCCATTTGTTATTCCAGCTTGTGCCGTCGGAGCACCCCATAGGCGCGACCGAGTTTGGATTATTGCCCACGCCGATGGCAAGCGATGCGAGTCAGGGCGCGATCATCGGCAAGAACGACCAGTATTACATCACCAGCACGGGCATGCCGAGAAAGATCAACGGTCAGGGAACAGCAGGAAGCGTGGGTCTGGCTCGACTGGCGCGGTTGCTACCGACGATGGGAGCAAACGAGTTCAAAGGCGCAAATCGCAATCGCTATGTGGGCAGCAAGCATTTTCGTGGTGCGAAGATGTCCGAAGGACTGAGGACTACTTCAACCGACCCGATATACCTAAACCCCTTATTTGCCGAGATAGTGATGGGTTTTCCTCGCGGGTGGACAGACTTAAAGCACTCGGAAACGCCGTAGTGCCGCAAATTCCCGAAGCCATCGGGCAAGCAATCATTAACTCTATTAAGGACTGAATATGGCACTGACATTAACACAGGCGCAAACGGCGCTGGATGCATGGATTGCGGCTGATCTGGCAGTGGCAAAAGGGCAAAGCTACACCATGAATGGCCGTAGCTTGACCCTCGCCAACTCCAAGGAAATACGTGAGCAGATTCAGTATTGGGAACGGCGTGTGTTGGCGTTTGAGCAGACCATTCAGAACAATCAGCAAGCTGCATTAGCCGATTTTAGCGAGTAATTTGTTATGAACATAATTGATAAAACGATTGAGGTGGTGTCGCCGGAGGCGGCGCTGCGGCGTGATACGGCGCGGAAGGTGTTGAAAGCCCAACGTGCGTATGAAGCAGCCCAGCCCTCGCGCTTGCGTAAAACCAAAACCGACCCTGGTAGCGGTGATGCGATTGTGGATCGGGCGGGTGAATCGCTGCGCTTGCAGGCGCGTCACCTTGATGAAAACCATGACCTGGCTGGTGGTGTGCTGGATTGCCTGGTCAATAATGTGGTCGGGCGCGGCATTAACGTAGAGCCGCAGGTGAAACTGAAAAGCGGTGAACTGGCCAAGCCAGTTAATGACCAGTTGATTGAGCTATGGGAAGAATGGGTACGCTTTCCCGAAGTGACATGGGAATGCCATTGGAATCAGATGCTACGGCTGCTGGCGCGGCACTGGTTTCGGGATGGTGAGGTGCTGATTAAGCATATTGAAGGTACGAGTAGTACGATTGATCATGGCACACTCGTGCCATATTCGCTGGAGATGATCGAGGCGGATTTTCTGCCGTTTGAGCTGATTGATGAAAAAAAGCGCATCACGCATGGGGTGGAGAAAAATGCATGGCGCAAGCCTAAAGCCTATTACCTCTACAAGGAACATCCTGGTGATTCCTATTCCATTGTGCTGCGACAGGACACCAAACGCATCGCGGCTGAGAAAATCATTCATCTGAAAATTGCCAAGCGCATCAGCCAAACACGCGGCGTGTCGATCTTCGCCAGCGTGCTGACGCGCATGGAGGACATTAAGGATTACGAACTATCGGAACGGCTGGCGGCAAAAGTGGCAGCGAGCATTTGCGCTTACGTTCGTAAATCGCTCGATGGCCCCGCTACGGGTTTAGAGGTGGATAGCGCTGGCAACCGCCTGATGAAAATGCAGCCTGGAATGATTTTTGACAATCTGCTGCCAGGTGAAGAAGTGGGCATGATTGATAGCAATCGACCGAACACTATGCTGGAGCAGTTTCGCAATTCGCAGCTTCGGGCGGTAGCGGCTGGCACGTCTACTGGCTACTCCTCCATCGCCAAGGATTATAACGGTACATACTCGGCGCAGCGTCAGGAGCTGGTGGAGCAATCGGTGCATTACGCGGTGCTGCGTGAATATTTCATCGAACGCTGCGTCCGCCCAATCTGGGAACGCTTCGTGGAAATGGCGGTGCTATCCGGTCAGTTGAAACTGCCCACCAATGGGATCAACCCGAATACGCTCAAAAAGGATGGCTTCCAAGGGCCAGTGATGCCGTGGATTGATCCGCAAAAAGAAGTCACTGCTGAGGAAAAAGCGGTGGCGGCTGGCTTCAAATCCCGCGCCGAGGTCATCCGCGCTCGCGGTGGCAACCCGCAGGATACGTTCGAGCAAATCAAGCAGGAGCGCGAACAGGAAAACGCTGCTGGCATTAGCTTTAGCACCAGCAATGGCGGCTCATCAAATCAAGATGGGCAACTCTCACTCTTTAACCAAACCCAAGGAGAAAACGATGCCACAGAAAGTAGCAAAGAAACCAACAAAGACGAAACAGGAAAATCCGGTGATACTGACGCGGACGATTGATCTCACCCGCGAATCCATCATTGACGAAGATAGCCGCCTTGTGCGGCTTTCTTTTTCTTCGGAAGAACCTGTCACCCGCGCTTCATTTTTTAGTGAGCCGTGGGTGGAAGTGCTAGGGCATGGAGCAGGTGAAGCGGATTTGCAGCGGCTCAATAGCTCTGCCCCGCTGCTCTATAACCATGACCGCTCAGAGCGTGATAACCGCATTGGCGTGGTCGAACGCGCATGGCTTGAGAATAATCGTGGCCATGCGGAAGTGCGCCTGAGCAAACGTGCTGAGGTGGAAGGCATTTGGCAGGATGTGCGCGATGGTATTTTGCGGAACGTATCCGTTTCCTACCGCATCAATGAGCGCAAGCTGCAAGAAGAACATAAAGATAAACCAGACCTCTATCGAGTCGTCAGCTGGACACCGATGGAGATTTCACTGGTCGATATTCCTGCCGATTCCACCGTTGGAGTTGGCCGGAGTGCTGAGGAAGAAGCCACCCGCGTGGAAGCCTCAGATGAGGACGCTCCGGAAGAGCGCAGCCTTGAACCCCAACCATCACAACCCACACATAAGGAGAAAACTATGCCTGATAAAGTTAATGAGGCACCGGAGCTAGATGCAAAGCGCACAGAAGAAGTCAATCTTGACGAAGTGCGTAGCGGTGCCATGGATGAAGGTGCAAAACGTGCGCTGGAAACTGAAAAAGAACGCCGCACCGAGATTCGCAGCCTGTTTGAAGGTCACGGCGACCATACTGAAACACGCGATTCCTGCTTGGATGACCCCGCGATTGATGTCAATGAGGCACGGAAATTGCTGCTCGATGCGATTGGTAAGCAAGAGCAACCCGCTGCCAGTGGCCAGCGTATTGAGGTCGGTGAATCTGCATCGGAGAAATTCTCTCGCGCTGCCGAGGATGCCATTTCCGTTCGCGCAGGGCTTTCCGATGACCCTAACAAAGCCAGCGAGCTATGCGGCTATCAGCTGGTGGATATCGCTCGCAAGTGCCTGGAACTGCATAATGTTCGTACCGAGGGCATGGATCGCAGCACTATGATTGGACGCGCCTTTACCCATTCCAGCAGTGATTTTCCGAAGATTTTGGAGAATAATGCGCGGAAAGCCATGCTGCGCGGTTATGAAGAAGCGCCAGAGGTATTCCCTCGCTTTACCCGCGCTGGGAATCTGTCGGATTTCAAGATTCACACCCGCACAGGTATTGGCACCGTGCCTTCGCTTCGCAAGGTCGCTGAAGGTGGTGAATACAAACACACCACCATCGGTGAGCGCGGTGAGCAAATCCAGCTGGCGACTTATGGCGAGCTATTCAGCATCACCCGACAAGCCATCATCAATGATGATCTGGAGGCGTTTACCCGCATTCCGCGCACATTAGGCCGTGCTGCGGCACGTACCGTGGGTGATTTGGTGTTCTCCATCCTTACTGACAATCCCAATATGTCAGATGGCAAAGCCGTGTTCCATGCTGATCACAAGAATCTGGCGGGATCTGGCACAGCCATTACTGCTGCCAATGTCAGCAAAGCTCGCGCTGCCATGCGTAAGCAGAAGGATGGTGAAGCCACGCTCAATATCCGCCCTAGCTTCCTGCTGACTCCGGTGGAGAAAGTGGATACGGCAGCGGTGTTGATGGCCTCGGAAGCTGATCCGGATCAAGCCAACAGCCGCGTTCGCAACCTTGCCACCGTCAATGGTGCGCTGGAAGTGATTGCGGATGCACGGCTCGATGCTGCCTCGGCCACCGCATGGTATCTGGCCTCCGACCCCAACTCGTTTGATACGATTGAGGTGGGTTATCTGGATGGTGTGGCACTGCCATTCCTTGATGATATGGATGGCTGGACGATTGATGGACGCGAGTTCAAAGTCCGCATCGATGCAGCGGCGGCAGCGCTGGAATACCGCACCATGTATAAAAACCCTGGCGCATAAATCTAACCTCTAACAATAACTCTCACAGCAGCTTTTAGCTGCTTTTTTAATGCCTAAATCTAAGGAGAAAACTTATGGCTACTAACTATATTCAAGAGGGTAAAGCCCTCGACTATACCCCATCGGGCGCGGATGTTGCGTCCGGTGAATTTGTGGTGATCGGCACGATTGGCGGTGTTGCCAAGACTGCGATTGCTGATGGTAAAACCGGCGCGGTACATATTAGCGGCGTGTTCAGCATTGCCAAAGCCAGTGGCGCGGTCACCCAAGGCGCAAAGCTCTATTGGAATAGCTCCAACAGCAATCTTACCACCACTGCATCCGGCAATACGCTGGTGGGTGTGGCGGCGGAAGCTGCTGCTTCGGGTGATGCGACTGCCAAGTTGCTGCTTAACGTAGGTTTATAAACCATGCCGTTCATTGAGAACATGCAGGAGCGTGATCTGGCGCTCCTGCAAGCGCTTGATGGGCGCGAGGTGGTCTACACGCCGCAGGTGGGTGTACCGCGCCTGCTATCAGCCATGTTGCAGGAGTTTTCCGAACTGACTGGCGGTGAATCGGTGGATGTGGTGGTGGCAAAGCCGGTGATTTCGCTGCGTACCATCGACATCCCCGAAATTCAGGTCGGCGACAATTTCAATGTTGACGATCAGGATTACGAAGTCGCCGTTATCAGCCCCGATAATGAGGGCATCACCGAACTTATGCTGGAGAAATTATGAGCCACGTCAGAACACAAATCCGCAATGCGGTGACCGCCTTACTTAAAGGCAACACCACCGCAGGCAACCATGTCTATGAAGCGCGGGTCTATCCGCTGAATGACCCGAAACTGCCAGCCCTGCTGGTTTATACTAAGCTGGAAACCGTGGGCGAGCAATCCATGTCACGCCCTCGTACCCAGCAGCGCGAGTTGATGCTGACGGTGGAAGCCTATGTGAAGGCTCGCGGCAATGTCGATGAAGCCACCGATGATCTGGCGCTGGAGATTGAGCAACTGATTGCTGCTGACCCGACACTCGGTGGCTTGGTGAAAGATACTGCGCTCGATACTACCGAAACACAATTTTCTGACGAGGGAGAAAAGCCAGTCGCCGTGGCGGTGCTGACTTTTTCCATCCTCTATACCGTCAAAGAGAATGCACCACAGACGCTAACGTAAGCCTCCCGACTTAGCGCGGCGCATATTTGGGCGATCCTTCGCGGGGTCGCCCATTTTTTTATTCAATTAACCCAACTCAAGGAGAATCATCATGGCTACACATGCGGGTAGCGAAGGTAAGGTCTTTATCGGATCAGACCAGGTCGCTGAAATCAAATCATGGTCGCTGGAAGTTACCAGCGACACAGTGGATGCATCCATCATCGGCACATCATGGCGTAAAAACCAAGCCACCATCAAAAGCTGGTCAGGCAGTTTTGAGGGCTTCTGGGATGAAACCGACACGGATGGTCAAGGCGCATTAACTGCCGGTGGCACCGTCACGCTCAATATGTATCCCGAAGGCGATGATAGCGGCGACACCTACTGGACGGGTGATGCGATCATCACCTCTATCTCTTATAGCGCATCATTCGATGGCATCGTGGAAGCCTCATTCAGCTTCACCGGCACCGGTGCGCTTACCGAATCAACCGTAGCTTAAAAGGAGGAATTATGAGTGTTATTAATCGTGCTACTGCTCATTATGCTGCTCAGGAAAGGCTGATTATGTCGATACCTGAGTGGGGTGATGACACTGCCCCACTGGAAATCCATGTGCTGCCAATGACGATGGCAGAAGTCAACATGATGGCCAAGATCGCCAGCAAGAAAGCCAGCAATATCGAACAAGCCGCCAATATTATCGTGGTCAAAGCCAAGGATAAGGATGGCAAGCGGCTATTCAGCGTCTCCGACCGTGACAAGCTGATGCAGGAAGCGGATTACCGCGTGGTGTCACGCATTGCCGAGAAAATCGAAGAGCATTTCTTCGGCGATATGGAGACGCACAAGGGAAACTCCGCCGCGACCCAACCCGTAGAAACCAGTTAGCGCTGGCGTGGCGACTTGGCAGGCCGCTGTCTGAAATTGAGGCTATGTCACCACAGCAATTTACGGAGTGGGTCGCATTCTTTGAACTTCAAACTGAAAATCTGAGCAAACAACATGGCAAGATTCGCTGAGGCAAAATTCACTATTCGGGCGATCAACAAAACGCAGAAAGCGTTTTCGCAGATCAATACGAATGTACAGAAGATGGAAGGCCGCTTCTCTAAATTAGGGCGTGGTCTATCCAAAATCGGTGGATTGATGGCAACAGTGTTTGTCGGCAGGCAGATTGTCGATACCATCACCAAGTTTGAAAAGCTGGAAGCCAGCCTTCGTACCGTTACCGGCTCTGCAGATAAAGCGGCGCTGGCATTTGGTTTTATTCAGGAATTTGCTGCTACCACGCCCTTCCAACTGGAAGAAGTCACTGCGGCGTTTATTAAGCTGAAAGCGCTAGGGCTGACACCTTCTGCAGAGGCACTCACCTCCTACGGCAACACCGCCGTGGCGATGGGTAAAAGCCTTAACCAGATGATCGAGGCCGTGGCTGATGCCACCACTGGTGAGTTTGAACGCCTGAAAGAATTTGGGATAAAATCCAAAAGCCAAGGCGATCAAGTCACCTTCACCTTTCAGGGCATCAGCACCACGGTGGGCAAAAATGCCAAAGAGATCGAGGGCTTTCTACGTTCTATCGGTGATGTCCAGTTTGCCGGTGCGATGGATGAACAGGCCGACACGCTGAATGTCGCCCTCTCCAACATGGGCGATAGCTTCTCCAAGCTGGTCAAAGCCATTGGTGATGCCGGACTTACCGATCTGCTGCAAATGGTCGCCAATGCCATTAAATGGGTGGCGGAGCAGATTACCAAGGCCGTGCCGATCATGAAACTAGGCTTTACCGGCATGGTGATTGGCGTGGAGAAATTCGTCAACAGCTTCATTGCGCGGCTGGTGGGCATGGGTCGAGCCATTGCTGCCTTCTTCGATAATATTGGTGAGCGATTCGATGCTTTCGGGCGCGATATTGCCGCCTTTTTCGATGATCCGCTGGCCGGCGTATCATTTGAAAACACCAAACGTGCCTTCCAGCAGGCGCTCGGCGATAGCATGAGCCAAGCCTATGATGAGATGGTGGAAACCGCTCGTGAAAAGAACATGGAGCTGGATAAGGAATTATCCGCCTCCGCCGATGCATTCGTTACCGCGCAAGCCAAGAAACGTGCCTCACTCGATAGTCTGTTTGAGGAAACAGCAGCCGGAGGTGGCAGCGGTGGCAGCAAAAGCTCTCAAACACGCGAGAAATTCAACAAATTACAGCAGGAGGCGCAGCGTATTATTGATGCCACGCGCACCCCGCTGGAGCGCTACAATAAAGAGATGGAACTACTCAATAAGCTTCTCAAGGAAGGCCATATCAATCAGGATACGTTTGGCCGTGCGATGGAGCAAGCGCAGGAACGACTGGAAAAAGGAGCGGAAAAAACCAGCGATACTATCGGAGATAAATTCAAAGACCTCGGCAGATCAATGGAAGGTTCTATCACCGATTCGCTCAATGCGATGGAGGGTGGATTTGATAGCTTCGGCGATTTTGCCAAAAGTTTTCTCTCCGACCTGAACAGCGCGTTGATCGATTTTGCACTGAAAGATTTAGGCATTACCGGCAAAGGCGGCATCATCAATGATATTTTCGGCTCAATCACCGGCCTGTTTGGCGGCTCCGGTGGTGGCAGTGGTGGTGGTTTAGGCAGTATCTTCTCCGGCATTGGCAGCTTCTTCGGAGGATTTTTTGCTGATGGCGGCACACTCAAACGCGGTCAATTCGGCGTGGTCGGTGAGCGCGGGCCGGAACTGGCCTTCGCGGGTAATGGGCCACTATCCATCATGCCCAATGGCGCTGCACCCGTCACCGTCAATATGAGCATCCAAACACCCGATGTAAACGGCTTTCGGCAAAGCCAGGGGCAGATTGCTGCAGACATGGCACGGTCAATTGATCGGGCAAGGAGGAATTTATGAGTTGATATTGTTAAAATTCGGCGTGGTGGCTTGTGCGTTTGAAGTGCATTTCACCTGCGGTAGCTCGGCTTTTAGGGTCATTAAAGTAACGCCCCTCCAACCCCACATCCTTGCCACGAATGGTAATGCTTAAATCTGCTGCACCGATATGTGGTAAGCTGCGATCTCGGACTGAATCTTTTGGCTCGTTGAGATAGATATAATACAATTTGAAGATATTCATATCCCGATCAAAATGTACGATATCCGCAATTTTGCTGAATGAGTACGATTCGCCCGTTACCTGCTTTACTTTGATATGCAACAAACTCTGTTTCACAATCAGCGAAGCATCTGGAATCTCGGTACCTCCATTATAGCTGGAGATGAGCTTTCCAGTGTAAGTGCCTTGAATGTCAGGAAATATATTTTTGTTAAACCAGCTGGGTTTAATGCGCCATATGCAGCGCCAAAGCCCCATAGAATTAATGGCGGTCAGTAGAACAACGGCAATGGTAACAGCGCGGAAGAAGTTTCTAACAAGGTGAGGCTCATAAAATTGCTGTAGCAGAAAGAAAGGAAGCCCTACAAATATGGCAACAACAATCACGATGACTTTCAATGGAACAAAGCGGATCATACACTTCCCCTTAACCGCTCTGTAGCGCGAGTGGCAAAGCGTGTTGCATCAGCGACTGACCATGGTTGTAGCGCTGTAAACAGAGATTTATATTCGCTAACTTCCAGCCAACTAGCTGGGTCACCCAAAAGGCTTTTCAGAAATGAAATATGCATCAATGCACTTTGAACATTTTCGTAGAGCTTCTTATTTGAATCAAAGCAATGGTCGGGGCAATTATAGACAAGGCACTCAACCAAGAAGGATGGGATGGGTTGATAGTTTGCGCTCTTCATTTCAACATTGAGTGATTTGAGGATACGCACAACCGCCTTAAAGCGCCCTCCCGTGCGATTGTTTTTCTCTCGGCCTTGCTCATTATGTTGCAACGGCCAGTTAATAATCATCGCTCCGTTATCTGGGTGAATTGCCACGCCTTCGGCTGTTGGAGTTGCATAGGTTACCGGCTGGTTGGCAGGTGGCATATACAAGCGATAGGTATTTGCAGCCACAACGTCCGCATCTACACGCGCTGTGGTCGAACGAATTGTGATGCATTTATTGCCACGGTTTACTGTGCTGGGTGGAAACTTATCAACCAATGCCTGATGGAGTGCATTTTTGAAACTGGCAGAAGTTACGGTGGGTGGAGTGTGGGTGATACCATGGGCATGATATGCCCCTTGATAGGCATTGGCCGTATCATAATTATAGACATCACGCATGAGAACACAGATATCGACATCGCTTTCACCGCGAATGTTGGTGTTATTGCTGTAGCTGCCCTGAACAATAATCTGCAAGTCCAGTTTTGACAGGAAATCATTTGCATCAATCGCTGCACGAATCATGCGTTCGGTGCGAGCTATTTTATCCGCCTCCGTTTCACTGGGAGGCGAGCGCCATGTTGTAAATTTAGTTTCCCATCCGGCTTTACGCTTAATTTCAGCGGTTATGTTTGGATCAAGTGCTGAGAGTAAGCTGGGCGGATAGGATGGAGGAAACCCCATCTGCTACATCCTGTAATCATTAATGTCCGAACAACTTTACTTTTAGTTTCAAGAATTAACAAGAGGATAAGCCATGAGTTTTGTCGAAACTCAATTCCCTGCTGATATTAGCTACGGCGCTACCGGTGGGCCGATGTTTTTAACCGATGTGGCCGCTACTGTATCTGGCCGTGAGCAGCGAAATAGCCGCTGGCAACATGCTCGCGCTAAATACAATGTGGCATCGGGCATCAAAACAGAAGATCAATGGCAGACACTCATTGCTTTCTTTCGTGCGCGGCGCGGAAAAGCCATTGGTTTTCGTTTCAAAGATTGGAGCGATTATAAGGGTGAAAATCAGCCACTCAACGATATCAGTGGCAATGATTATCAAATGGTCAAGCAATACACTAGCGGCGCGGTGGTGCATGAGCGTGAAATTATAAAGCCAGTGGCAGGCACGATAAAACTCTATGAAGATAGCATCCTGAAACTTAGTGGTTGGAGCGTTGATACTGCCACCGGCATTATCACCACCAGCCTATCAGGGACACTGACGGTGGATTTTGAATTCGATGTACCAGTGCGTTTTGATACAGACGAGATGGCAATATCGGTGGATAGCTTTGATGCTGGCAATTGGAGCAGCATCCCATTGATTGAGGTGCGGATATGAGAACGATATCGCCACAATTAGAAGCACATTTTGCAGGCGGGATGACGCAGCTTGCCACTTGCTGGAAGATCACCCGCGAAGATGGCACCGAGCTGGGCTTTACCGATCATGACGAGCAAATTACCTTTGATAGCATTGATTATGATTCAATTGCTGGCTTCACGCCCACCACGGTAGAGAGCAAATCTAACCTCTCGGTCGATAACCTCGATGTCGAAGGGCAAACCTATGCCAGCAAGATTACTGAATCCGATATGCTGGCGGGATTATATGATTATGCCGAGATTGAAATATTTGTCGTTAATTACGCAGATCTCTCACAAGGGAAAATGGTGGTTAAACGCGGTCGCCTCGGTGAAGTGACGATTAACGGCCAGCTATTTCAAGCTGAAGTGCGTGGCCTGACCCAGCATCTATCACAAACCATTGGTGAGGTGTTTTCACCCTCTTGCCGCGCTATTCTTGGTGACACTCGTTGTAAAGTCGCGCTTGCCAGTTTCACTGCATCGGCCACGGTGACGGAAGTAACCAACAATCAGACTTTTGCTGCCAGCAGCTTAAATCAGGCAGCGGGATATTTTACCGGTGGTGAAATGGAATGGACATCGGGCAATAATGATGGACGGCGCATGGAGGTGAAAGAGTTTGCTGAGAGTGCCGTGGGGCTTGCGCTGCCAATGGGTAAAAGCATTCAGGTGGGCGACACGTTCGATATTATCGCTGGCTGCGATAAAACCCGCGAAACCTGCCAGGGCAAATTTTCTAACATTCTTAATTTTCGTGGTGAGCCGGATGTGCCTGGCACCGACAAGCTGCTTACCACGGCTGGAACCTTAAACAAGACGGAACGCAATGGCTAAAATCATCAAACCAAATGATATCATCACACAAGCTCGCACTTGGATTGGCACGAAATACCATCACCAAGGGCGGCTTAAAAAGTCAGCTAAAGGCCCTGGCGGTTGCGATTGCCTTGGCTTGGTGATCGGCGTGATTGATGAGCTGGGCATGCAGGACGGTGATAGCAACCCGCTGGCTGCAGCCGATGAGTTTAACTACTCGATGTATCCAGAACAAGGGCGGCTGGTACGGAGTATTTCTCAGCATCTACGTTCTATACCATTAGAAAAGCGGCGCGTTGGCGACCTACTGCTGTTTCGCACATTCAAAGACCCGCAGCATGTTGGGTTGATGACTGAATATCCTAGCGGTGGGGATGGCCTAATTCATTGCAACTCTAGCGCTGGTGCAGTGGTTGAACAACCGCTGGCAGAAACATGGGAACGGATGCTAACGCATGTCTACCGTTTCAAAACAAAACAACTAAAATCGATTAAGTAACCCCTTATGGCTGATATTGTTTTACCCGTTGTCGGTGCAACGGCTGGATTTGTGCTGGGTGGCCCATCTGGTGCCATACTCGGCGCGAATATCGGCAGCATGGCGGCCAGCACCTTCTTCCCAAAAACGCAGCGGGTGCAATTACCAACGCAGGAAGGGCCACGCCTTGCCGACTTAAGAGCGCAAACTGCTACTTACGGCAATATGATTCCCAAAGTGTATGGCACGATGCGGCTGGCGGGTAATGTGATCTGGTCAACGGATATCAAAGAGGTGAAGAGCGAGAAAACCACCACACAAACCAGCTCTGGCGGGGGTAAGGGTGGCGGTGGTGGCAAAACCTCAACCAGCCAGACCACAGTGAGTTATGAATATTTTGTCACGCTGGCGATTGCGATTTGCGAAGGGCCGATTGATGAAGTGATCCGCGTATGGGCGGATAGCAAAGTGCTGACGGAAGATGTGCTATCCGCTTCTCAAGGAAAATATAACGTCCACCATGGTGATGAAACCCAAGGTGTGGATGATATCATGGCAAAATACATCGCGGCAGGCACCATCCCTGCTTATCGCGGGATGGCCTATGTGATGATTGAGGATTTCCCGCTGGCTGAATATGGCAACCGTATTCCCAACTTCACCTTTGAAGTGCGCCACACACTTCGTTTCCAGCCGCAGGTGGAAGATTTAATCAAAGATGTGGTGATGATTCCTGGTGCTGGGGAGTTTGTTTATGGCAGTGATATCCAATCCAAACAGGATGGTTATGTCGATGCTTTCACTGGTCAGTTTACCCCGACCGGTGATAAAGAATTTATCAACATGCATAATTATGAGGGCAAGGCCGATGTGCTGGTTGCCATTGATCAGATGCAGAAAGTGCTGCCAAATCTAGAATGGATCGCCATTGTGGTCAGCTGGTTTGCTACCAGCACCGATGCTGGTGATTGCACTATTATCCCTAAAGTAGAGTTCCAAGGCACAACGCAGGTGCTACCCTCGGACTGGTCGGTGGCGGGGTTGTCACGCGCTGCCGCGCAGAAGGTATTGTTCTTTGATCCCGAAACACCAACCTATGGCGGCACACCATCCGATCACACGGTGGTGCAGCTCTGTCAGGAATTACAGAATCGTGGATTAAAGGTGATGCTCTATCCTATGCCCTTTGTGGACACCATCACACCAGAGCCAAAGCCATGGCGCGGTCGTATTGCTCCTGCCAATGTGAGCGATGCTAATAGCTGGTTCACCAAAACCAACGGCTATAATGCATTCATCACCCATTATGCCAATTTAAGCGTTGGTGGCACGGCTCTAAAAGATGTCATCGATGCGCTGGTGATCGGCTCAGAGCTGATCGGTATGACTGGCTACAGCGATTCGGCTGGCAGCTACCCCGCAGTTGATCAATTGGTTTCGCTGGCTGCTACCGTAAAAACAGCAGTGGGTGCTGGAGTGAAAATCACTTACGCTGCTGATTGGAGCGAATATCACAGTGTGGATGGTTGGTTTAATCTCGACCCGCTATGGGCAAGCAGCAACATTGATTTTGTGGGCATTGATAGCTATTTCCCTCTCACGCCAGATCTGCCGCAAAGCCAGATTGATGAAGATAAAATCAAGGAATATTGGGAAAAAGGCGAAGGTTGGGATTACTTTTGGAATGGTGATCGCACCGTGCAAACGAATTTCGCCGATGACAACCCCTCCGAGCCATTCAAATATGCGTGGAAGAATTTAGAATATTGGTGGAAGAACACCCACACCAACCCAGATAGCAATACCACTGCGTGGACTGCTAAAATGAAGCCGGTGTGGTTTACCGAGTTTGGTTTTCCATCGGTGGATGGTTGCCCCAATCAGCCGAATGTATTTTATGATCCCACTTCCAGCGAGAGCTTTTACCCTCGCGGATCAAAAGGGCGAGTGGATTTTCAGGCGCAGCGGCAGGCACTTAATGCCACGCTAGAGTATTTAGAAGGTCGCAGCCAAGAAGCTGGCAATAGCGAGTTAGTGCCGCGCCGCTTTGTCTGGACGTGGGATGGTCGGCCATTTTCCTTCTGGCCTGATTTACAGGGTGTCTGGTCAGACAGTATCCTATGGGCGACCGGTCACTGGATAAACGGCAAGCTGGGTAATTCAACACTTGGCGCGGTGGTGGGTGATCTGCTGCAAGCAGCAGGACTAACTGCCAGTGATTATGACGTGTCGCGCCTCACCGATACATTGGAGGGCTTCATATTAGATCGCCCGATCACAGTGCGTAATGCGCTGGAATATCTAACCAAGGCATATTTCTTCGATATCGTAGAAAGCGATGGCATTCTCAAATGTGTGCCGCGAGGCAGCGAGTCGGTTAAGTCTATCGATGAGGACTATCTGATCGCCACCAATAAACGTGGCATTCAGGATATATTAGAGATGAATTACGCGCAGGAGCTAGAGCTACCGCAGCGGGTGAATGTTACCTATCTAGATCGCCCATTCAATTACGATCCGGTGACCCAAACCTCGCAACGCCAAACGGTGCGAGCAGTCGATCAAGTGAGTATGAATCTACCAATCGTCATGGGCGCAACGCTGGCCAAGCAGATCGCGGATATCACGCTCTATGGCACATGGAAGGAACGGCTTAGTTTTCAGTTGATGCTACCACCAGAATTTGTGCGCGTAGAGCCAACTGATGTCATTACGGTGACTGTCTCTGGTGTGGCACATGAAATGCGGGTGATAAAAACAGATATGGAAGCCAATGGCGTGATGAAAGTGGGCGCTGTGGCAGAAGAAATTAGCTCTTACGACTTTTATACCCCGCCAGGAGAAACCGGCAACAATATCCAGCCACCAGTGCTGGTACCGGACACGTTAGCGGAATTTATCGATGCACCACCGCTTCCAACCGATACGATTCAAAATCAGGGGTTGCTCCGCATCGGAGTAGCAGCCGATGGCAAAAATTGGAATGGTGCCGCCGTATATCGCTCCGATGATGGCGGTGAAGCCGGTGGCAATAGTTTCAATCTGCTTGCTGGGTTGGATGGTGCGGCAGTATTTGGTGTAATAAGCACCAATCTGCCAGCAGGCCCATTTCAAACATGGGATGATATTAATGAAGTAGAAATCGTCCTGACTTCTGGCTCACTCATATCGGTTAGCGAGTTGGCAGTGCTGAATGGTGCGAATGCGGCGTTGATTGGTGATGAGCTGATACAATTTCAAAACGCCCAGCTAATCGGCGAAAGCAATTATAAGCTGACCCGTTTCCTGCGTGGTCGTCAAGGTACAGAATGGGCAATTGATAGTCATGCCTCTGGTGATCGTTTCGTATTGCTCTCTCCGGCGCTCTATACCTCTGCCATTGCCAATAATGTGATTGGCCGCGAGCTATATTATAAAGCGGTCAGCGTTGGTAATACGCTGGCAACCACGGATGAGAAATCCTTCACCTACAGTGGGCGTAATCTCAAACCATTCTCACCAGTGCATATTAGTGGTAGCCGTGATGGTAGTGATAATCTCACTATCAACTGGATACGCCGTTCCCGCTTAGATAGTGAGTGGCGCGATGGCGTGGGCATTCCGTTGGGTGAGGAATCAGAAGCATATCAGGTGGATATTCTCGATGGCAGCACGGTGGTGCGAACCATTGAGGCAACCAGCCCGACTGCCAGCTATTCTGCGGCTGACCAAACCACGGACTTTGGCAGCGCTCAAAGCAGTGTAGATGTGAAGATTTACCAAATGTCAGCGGTGGTCGGTCGCGGTTACGCGGCTGAAGCTACTGTTTGAAGTTACTCTGCAGCTACAAGCTCAATAGATGAGCTTTGCAGAGATTCCTTAAGCATACGCAGTTCATAGCGTTCCTCCGGCCCTGGCTGAAACCATGAAGAAGGATATTCAGCCTGCAGGGTTTTGCTGTAATGTCGCTCATCGAAAATGACGGTTTTGAGAAAGAGCAACGCAGCATTGAGCCTAAGACGTGGCCAACCCACACGAGCATCAAGTTTGGCTGTGTTGCTTAACTCAGAATGATTAACCAGAAGGTCACCAAGGTATGCAGCATCAACAGCAGGAAACCAACCGTATACATCAGGATAAAAAACAAAAAACAATTGAGGCTGGCGTACTACATATTTGAAGCGATGCTGCATCACAGCACTCTCTTCGAGAAAACCCTGTTTGATGAGTTCGACTAATGCATCTTCAATTTCTATCCTTTTTAATTCGGAGAACTCATCAAACAGCGGTTGAGTCTCGATTGAACCACTAAGATAATAATCACCTTGCTTGCATAGGAATCGTGCGACTAAAACAGATAGCGCGGTTAGTCGTGGTGAGAGACCGTATTCGGCATTCGTATTTTTTAAGACGCTTTCTAGCTGGTTAACAATTTCGTACAGATCCTCAACTTTCTGACGGATTTCGTGCTCACCAGCATATGGCCAGTGATGGGCAACTATTGTGGAGATCGAGCCTCCGACCCAAGGCACAGCTTGAATTAGTGCATCAATATATGTGCGCTTTATATCACTGTTTCTAGTGTCACTTAATGGCTCTATTAGCATTCTAACCTCCTATGTAATCATAGGAATTAACCCCATAACTATCAAGGAGAACATCATGTCCTCAACCGGAAGGCTGGGTCTGCCGTATATTGTCACGGCACAGGCGCAAAAAGAAGTGACACATAACGATGGGCTGAACAGGCTCGATGCGTTTGTCACGCCCGTGGTATCAGAGATAACCAACGCTCCGCCAGGTAGCCCGACCGTGGGAGATTTAGTGATTGTCGGCACAAGCGGTAGCGGTGATTTCTCAGGTCACGATAATGAGCTGGCACAGTACCTCACTGGTGGATGGGTGTTTTACACGCCGTTCAAATGGATGGATGCGGTGGTGGAGGATATCGATAGCCGCATGGCATGGAGTGGTACTGAATGGATGCCGTTCGGCCTCATTATGAAGGACACCGGCGAATATCTTCGCGTGGAAAGCTGGCAGGACGATGTTGATGTAAGCACGGACACGGAAACCGCCATCGATATTCCTGACCGCGCTTCGGTGCTGGCAGTTAACACCCGCGTTATTACGGCAATTACTGGAACAGTGACCACCTTTGGCGTGGGCGTATCAGGCGACACCTCCCGCTATGGCAATGGCATCGGCAAAGGAGCTGATTCCACCAATATCGGCATGAGCTACCATCCGGTGACCTATTACAGCGATACGCCGGTATTGCTTACGCCTGACAGCGGATCATTCAGCACTGGCTTGGTACGCATCAACGTCCAGTACATCAAACCTCACGGCCCATGGAATTGGTAACTATTATGGCAAGCGCATTTCACTATCAGAACACCTTCGAGGATGGTCTGGCTCAGGAGTTCAGGAAAACGCTATCGGTAGATGGCATTGCTTATCTCTACATCGTTTTAGGCGATAGCATCGCCTTGGGCTGGCCTGAAAATAGTGGCAGTCCGGATGAGACCACGCCGCCTCCATACGATGAGGCTATTGCTGCCAGCAAGATTTTCAGCAACCCAGGCTTTACACCGCTTGAAAGTATGGTGACAACACTATCAACTATTGCGGTAAGTCCCATTGTGGGGCTGGGCTATCGGCTGGCGCAAACACTGGGTGATCACTACCTCGTGCAGCATGCAGTGGGTGGATCAAAACTCACCGATGTGTGGCAATCTCCATCTGGCACCCAATACGTCAATTTCATTACCAAGCTAGATGCTGCGATCGCAGAGCTAGTAGCCCAAGGCAAACAGGTGGTGATTCGCGGTAGTTTAATTGCGCTTGGCACGAACGATTCCGTGGTTGCCATGGACGCTGACGCTGTCAAAGGTGGGTGGGATAATCTGCTGGATGCACTGGATAACCGCTATGGCAGTTATTACTCCAATAGCTATAAGCACGTATTATCAGCGATTGCTAAACCATCCGGATTTAATTTTTCTGGCGTGACGTATATTGCAACAAGGCAAGCGGTGGCCGAGCGATCTAATTGTTTGTTACTGAAGAATTTTGATTACACCACCAGCGATGGCACACATTATAGTGAAGCAGATTCTATCGATATGGGAATTCGTGCCGCAAATTCCATCAACGGCAATATTTCCGATGATGACTACGCGCCCGGTTACGATATCAAAGCCAATATTGATACGCTGTATCATTGGGATGCTAATGAGCCGACCTCTTTAGTGTTGGAATCTGCTCCAGCACAAAACCTATCATCCATTATAGGATGGAGAGATCAACAGGCTGACATCACGCCCACCATGAATGTCGATGGCGACCAACCCAGCATTATTCCAAACTGGAAGAATGGTCGGGATTGGTTGCAGTTCGCTGGTGACACGCTGGTGGGCGTATTGCCCGCTGGTTTAACTCCGCCTTTTGCTTTGTTGGCTGCAACCGAGATTATCGGCACTCCTTCAGGAACGGTCTATGCGCTTTCCTTCGGCGATACTACCGGCTTCGGAAATAGCTTGGGAGTGGTTTACCGATCCAACGGATTTGTGCAGGTGTTTGATGGCGCAACCAATTCGGGAACTTTTACGTGGGTCAATGGTGATAGCCATGTGATTTACATTGAGTGCAAAGATTCCGGCTCACCCATCAATACTATTCACGTCAATGGCGTGGATGGTGGTTCAACCAGCCCCCATGAAATGCACCCCAATGCTAACTTTGTTCTGGGTGGTTATGCGCCCGACAACCCTGACGATGGATTACGCTGCAATCACCGCATTGGTGAAATTTATGTGTTCGGCGAAATCCCATCAACTGAGAAACGCGATGCTGCAATCGCTGAACTGATGCAACGCCATGCCATTACTTAAAAGGAGAAAACTATGACCGAACCACCTGACAACGACATCAAAAAACTGATTGAAAAATATGCCCCGTTAGCCCAGCTCGCGGGGTTATTTTTTATCTGGCAGGAAAACAAGAAAACCGAGCAAAAGATATCGCCGTGGGCGCGGTGGGAGCGTTTTTTACTCCCCGCCATGATTGTGATTGCGCTGGGTTTTATATTCAAAGATATGCCCGAAACGATGGGCGAGATTAAAGATACGCTCATTCTACAGAATGATCGCATCCTGATTATCGAAACCAAGATCGGTGACATCACCACCGACTTAGCCGAGATCAAGAGCAACGTGCGCCGCTACCGCGAGAGCCTCACAATTTCTACGCAAGATCGCTTCACCGGCATCGAGGCTGAAAGCTTAGAGAACCGCATGCGAATGCACACCGATGCGGCCGATGCAGACATTATTGATCGCATGGGGCGAACAGAAGATCGCCTAAAAACCCGCATTGAAAACA
This sequence comes from uncultured Alphaproteobacteria bacterium, assembly GCA_963803575.1. Lineage (GTDB taxonomy): Bacteria > Pseudomonadota > Alphaproteobacteria > Rickettsiales > UBA998 > CAWDMW01. The sequence goes on along the minus strand of CAWDMW010000002.1, from coordinate 1,208,244 downwards.
TCGAAGACAAAAGGAGAAAATTACCATGATGACATTACTAGCAACCCTTGTCGGCTTTATTAGCTCGGCATTCCCTGACTTACTTAAAATCTGGCGTGACGCAGCCGACCGAAAGCATGAGTTGACCATTTTGCGTATGCAAATGGAGCAGCAAGCCCAAGGCCATACCGAACGACTGGAAGAAATTAATGCACAAGCTGATATTTCAGAAACCCGCGCTTTATACCGCACCTATAGTACCGGCATTCGCTGGGTGGACGCGCTTAATGGCACGGTGCGACCAGTATTGGCGTACACCTTCTTCCTGCTCTATTTCGTGATCAAGTGCATGCAGTTTGCGGTGGTTGATTTATCTGACCCACTACCGTGGCACATGGCAACATTGTGGAGCGTGGAAGACCAAGCAATTTTTGCCGGAATTATCAGCTTCTACTTCGGCCAACGCGCCATGAGCAAAGTGCGGCAGGGTAGATAGTCATGCGCCATATCACCAAAGAAGGGCTACGCCTGATTAAAGAATTTGAGGGGTTTGAACCTGAAATTTATCTGGATGCGGCGGGTTTGCCGACCATTGGCTATGGTCATTTGATTCGTGAAGGCGAGCATAAGATGTTTGAGAATGGTATCAGCGAATCAGCCGCTGGCGCATTACTGGCAAAAGACGTGTGGTCAGCAGAACGGTCGGTGCTACGCCTCATCAAAGTGCCGCTGACCGATGGCCAGTTTGATGCGCTGGTGTCCTTCACCTTCAACCTTGGCGGAGGCGCATTGCAGCGTTCTACGCTACGGCGCAAGGTCAACCGCGAAGAACATGCCGAAGTGCCATATGAATTTATGCGTTGGATCTGGGCTGGGGGGCGCAAACTTCGGGGGCTCCGCCGCCGAAGATCGGCAGAGGCAGAGCTTTACTTATGCTAACACTTTTAGCGCCCACATAGTCAACCCGTAAAGGATCGTCATACAAGCACATGCAACAAGGACAGCCCAACCGAATGCTAGGCCGTGCTTCAATAGCGTAGGAAAAATTAGGAAGAATGCCAGCGATGGTAACACCAGCCAGAACACATCATACGACATGATAATCAGCTTTTCCGTGTCCTTGGTATCCACATAAATCCACACAAAAGCGAGGATGGATACCAATGGCAAAGAGGCCAGTGCTGCGGCAAACAAGCTGAATCGCCGCGATAATTCAGAAATTGCCGCAACAATCAGTGCTGTAATAAGAGTTTTGATGAGAAAATAAGCCATATTTAACCAGCATTCTGGTGTTTATTTAGTTGGATTAATGCACTTCGAATAACGTAGAACGCGCTCTTAAGACATAGTCCTGCAATCAAGATAGCCACGATGATATCCGGCCAAAATGAGCCGGTGGCATATACACCATAAGCAGCGAGCAATACGGCTATATTGGCGATGACATCATTACGGCTGCATATCCATACTGATTCACGATTGATATCGCCTTTGCGTTGGCTGTATAGCAACATCATGCAACCAATATTGACCAGCAATGCGAGCAACCCAATCATGCCCATAATTTCAGCATCCGGAGTGCTGTTTTGTAGATAGCGATAAACAGCACTACCCAGAACATACAGGCCGAATACGGCCATCGTTCCACCTTTTAGAAAAGAAGCCTTTGCTTTGTAGGTAATTGAGCGCGATAGCACATAAAGAGAAATGCCGTAATTTGCAGCATCTCCAAAGAAATCCAACGCATCGGCAAGCAATGAAACAGAACCAGAAATGTGACTGGCTACCGCTTCTACTCCGAACATGACAAGGTTAAGAATAAGAACCAGCCACAGTATTTTGCGGTAATGCTGATCCTTTATCTCATCTTCATACTCATTATCGTAACAACTCATGAAGCCTCCTGTTTACGTTCTTTGCTATGGAACAGGCGGTAAAGGGCTGGGAGCACCAACAGGGTTAAGAAGGTGGATGAAATAATCCCGCCAATCACTACCGTGGCTAGAGGCCGTTGCACTTCCGAACCTGCGCCGACATTCAGTGCCATTGGTACGAAACCAAGCGAGGCTACTAACGCAGTCATCAAGATAGGCCGCAAGCGTGTCAGTGCGCCTTCGATAATAGCATCATCAATCTTCATGCCCTGATCGCGCAGACCACGGATGAAGGATACCATCACCACACCGTTTAGCACCGCCACGCCAGATAGCGCGATGAAGCCAACACCTGCGGATATAGATAGTGGAATATCACGTAGCCACAGAGCTAGAATGCCGCCAGTGAGTGCCAAAGGCACACCAGAGAAAATCAGCATTGCAGCGCGAGCCGAGCCGAAGGCCATAAACAGCAAGCCAATAATTAATAGCAATGCTACTGGCACAACGATCATTAAACGCTGTTTGGCAGAAATAAGCTGCTCGAACGTGCCGCCATATTCCAGCCAATATCCGGCTGGAAGCTCAACCTTGCTCCGCACGGTTTGCTGCACATCTTCCACAAAGCTGCCTAAATCACGGCCTCTTACGTTAGAGGTTACCACCACGCGACGTTTTCCTTGTTCGCGACTAATCTGGTTCGGACCATAAGCAATCTCCAGACGCGCCACTTCTTTTAACGGTACATAGTCAGGACGCGCATCCACACCTTCCATTTCGGCTTTTTCCAGTGGGATAGGTAAACGCTCCAACGTGTCAATATCGGTACGCAAATGTTCTGGCAATCGCACCACCAGATCAAAGCGGCGATCCCCTTCAAACACCTGACCAGCTTCTTTGCCGCCCAACGTCACTTGCACCACTTCCTGCACATCAGCGATATTCAGGCCGTAGCGATCCAGCGCAGCGCGGTCTGGTAAAATGGAAAGCACTGGCAAGCCGGTGACTTGTTCCACTTTCACATCAGCAGCACCTTCAACAGTTTGAATGGTGGTGGCGATAGACTCAGCCGAAGCAAGCAGCTGGTCGAGATCATCACCATACACTTTCACCGCCAGATCACTTCTCACACCAGAGATCAACTCGTTAAAGCGCATCTGAATCGGCTGGGTGAATTCGTAATTATTCCCCGGCAATTTCTCCAATGCTTCTTCGATCTCCATTACCAGATCAGCTTTTGATTTACTGGAGTCAGGCCATTCATCACGCGGTTTTAGCATAACGAACGTATCCGCCACGTTCGGCGGCATCGGGTCGGTTGCCACTTCGGGCGTGCCGATTTTACTAAATACTTCTTTCACTTCGGAAAATTGCTGCACGGTCTTTTCGACTGCTGCTTGCATTTCCACCGACTGGCTAAGGCTCGTTCCGGGAATCCGCATGGCGTGGAGTGCAATATCGCCTTCATCGAGGCTTGGGATGAACTCCGCACCCATGCGTGAAGCCATAAGCAAGGAGATTAATACTAACACGGTAGCTCCGATGATGATGGCTTTCGGGCGCACCAAGCTCCATTCCAGCATTGGTTTATACCACTGCTTGGATTTGCGGATGACTGCATTTTCCTTTTCTTCCACCTTACCTGTGACAAACATAGCCACCGCTGCGGGTACGAACGTAATGGAAAGCACCAATGCCGATAGCAACGCGGTCACCACGGTAAAGGCCATTGGGTGGAACATTTTGCCTTCAATGCCGGTTAGCGAAAAGATCGGCAGATAGACCACGGTGATGATAATCACCCCGAACAAGCTAGGCTTAATCACCTCGGCGGTAGCTTCAGCGGTGAGCTTGAATCGCTCCTCTTGAGTCAGCAGCCGCCCAAGCTGGTGCTGCGCCATGCCAAATCTTCGGATGCAGTTTTCAATAATAATCACCGCGCCATCGACAATCAGACCAAAATCTAGTGCGCCGAGGCTCATGAGGTTGCCGGATACACCACGCTCTACCATGCCAGTGATGGTCATGAGCATCGCAATCGGAATCACTACGGCGGTAATGAGTGCAGCGCGGATATTACCTAGCAGTAGGAATAAAACCACAATCACTAAAATTGCGCCTTCTAGCAGGTTCTTTTCTACCGTGGCAATGGTGCGATCCACCAGCGATGTGCGATCATAGACAGCGCGAGCCAATATGCCTTCGGGTAAGCTATCATTAATCACTTCCAGCTTGCTAGAAACGCGCTGGGCGACTTCACGGCTATTTTCACCGAGTAGCATCATCGCCGTACTAAGCACCACTTCCTGACCATTTTGCGTGGCAGCACCAGTACGAAGCGGAGAGCCGAGTTTTACTTCCGCAATGTCACGAATGCGGATAGTTAGCTCATCACGCTTGGCAACAATAATGTGGCCAATGTCATCTTCATTTTTTACCTGACCGGGAACGCGGATCAGATATTGTTCACCATTCTTTTCAATATACCCTGCGCCGATATTGTTATTATTCTTTTCTAATGCCATCATCACATCATTGATGGTGAGGTCATAAGCCAATAGCCGCTGCGGATATGGCATCACATGGAATTGCTTTTCATAACCGCCGATGGAGTTGACCTCGACCACACCTTTGAGGTTACGCAGCTGCGGCACGATGATCCATTCCTGCACCGTGAGTAAATCCATTGGCGTATAGGCACTGCCATCTTCTTTAACCGCGCCATCTTTCACTTCCACAACATAGGAATATATCTCACCAAGTCCGGTGGCGATCGGTCCCATAATCGGCTCTAGGCCTTCGGGAATTTCACTTTTGATTTGCGACAGGCGTTCATTTAATAACTGCCGCGCAAAATAAATATCCGTGCCATCATCAAACACGACCGTCACTTGGCTCAGGCCGTATCGTGAGAGGGAGCGCGTATAGTCCAGCTTGGGAATCCCTGCCAGCACCGTTTCAATTGGGAAGGTGACACGTTGCTCAACCTCTAATGGGGAGTAACCTGCTGCTTCGGTATTGATTTGCACCTGCACGTTGGTGATATCCGGCACTGCATCAATCGACAGCCGGTTAAAATTGTAAATGCCCAATGCCATGAAGCCGAGGACGATAATCATCACCAACCAACGCTGGCGGATCGAAAAGTGGATAATATTTTCTAGCATAATCGTTCCTCTTAATGTTCGTGCTTGGCGGCGGCTTTGCCAATATCTGCCTTCACAATGAAGCTGCCTTGACTGACATATTGCTCACCAGCTTTTAGCCCCTCGCGCACCTCGATATATTTGCCATCGCCTTTGCCGACTTTGATGGGGCGCATCTCATACGCATCGCCTTCTTTTACAAACACCACCGTTTTGTTTTCCATGCGCTGCACCGCCTCCGCAGTGATAGCGACTGGCACTTGTTTCTCAGAAATATGCACGTCACCTTCCACTGTCATGCCAGGTCGCCATTTACCTTGCGCGTTGGGAATGGACACTACGGCAATGACCGTCTGGCTTAACGGATCAGCGGTGGGCAAAATCAGCGTAATAGGCGCTTCAATTTCTTTGTTATTCTCGATGGTATGAACCCGCACCTGCTGGCCTTCACTTACTTGACCAAGATCACGCGGGAATACATGAAATTCTGCCCATACCTCTGACAGATTGGCGATGGTAAATAGTGCATCATCACCTGCCACGTTGCCAATATTGGTGTTGCGCGTAAGCACCACACCGTCGGTGGGGGCAGTGATGGTGTAGACGCTTAGGCTTTCATTGGATTCCACCGTGGCCAGTGGCTGGCCTTTCTTCACTCGCTGCCCCAGATTCACCTTCACACTTCTGACGATGCCCGAAAACCGTGCGCGAACATCGGCGGTGGTATTACGGTTCAGTATGATGCGGCCAGTCAGCGTCAGCATTTCCTGAATGTTCTTCGGCTCTGCTTTGCTGATACGAATGCCAGCGGATTTTACAGCATCGGCATCAATCTCCGTGCGGCCTTCTTCATGCTCATCGCCATGACCGTGACCATCATCTTCGCCTTCATGCCCACCTTTTTCCTGATGGCCATGTCCGTCATTATCTTCATGACTATCTTCTTCACCATGTGCTTCTTTTTCATCGTGACCATGCCCATGTTCTTCGCCGTGTGCTTCTTCCTCATGGGCGTTATTTTCGTCATGCTTCTCGCCATGGCCTTCATGGTCGTGACCATCGGCGGCATAGGCTGGGGTTACCCACTCAGCTTGTGTGGTAGCAATCCCGCCGACACCAAGCATCATGGCTATTATAAAAATATGGAATCGTTTCATTATTTGCCTCCATTGGTGTTATTGTCAGGGTAAACAACCCCTCTGGAATATTGCGAGTGCTGACCGCCATAGCCTTTCACGCAATCGAAATAATCTTTTTGCGTATGAGTATGGCGGCGTTTGCAATAGTCTTTCCTAGCTTCGCTTCCGGCAATCATGTGTGGTTCAACTTCGCCACTGCTGGTTTGAGTGGTGGCATTGCAAGCGGTAAGTGTCGCTGCGGTTAAAATGGTAAGTAGTAGTGTTTTCATGGTGATTACTCCTCGTTTTTGATATTGGTTGTGAGTCGCTCGACATTAGCGCGAGCCGTGTGATAACGCTTGAGTGCGCCGTGATATTGAGATCGGGCATCAAACAAGGTGCGCTGGGCATCCAGCACCTCCAGATACGGAAACTTGCCTTTGTTGTAGCCGCTTCGTGCCAGACGAAAGGCTTTATCGGCAGCAGGTAATAATTTCTCCTGCAAGCGATTGGCTTCCGAGTATGCGGTGTTCCATTCCTGCCAGTTTTCAATCAGCTGTTGCTCCAGCGATAATTCCATCAATCGAGCATCGCTTTCAGCTTGCGACAATTCGGCTCTGGCTTTTGCGATGTTGCCTTGATTTCGGTTCAGCACTGGAATGGGAAGCGATACGCCAAACACAAACGCCTGATCGCCACTATCCTGAAAATCCCGAACACCAAGACTGAAGGTGGGGTCAGGGATAGAAGCAGCTTGCTCTAACTTCAGCAGCGATTCTTTTTCTGTTTTGGCAAATGCCAGCCGCTGCATGTCGGGAATGCTTGTAAGCTTCTCACGATAGCCTTCCAGTGGCGTGGGTGATTCCAGTTCAAAGAAATGACCATGATCGAGCGAAATATTAAAATCTGACTCACCCCACAGGCGCACCAGCTTTTGCTTGGCAACCTCCAGCTGGCGTTCTTCCTGTTCACGCGCAATGATAGCGGTGGAATATGCCACCTCTGCCTTGCTGCGCTGAATCTCTGGCTCGGCTGCTGCATTAACGCGCTTTGAAACACTGCCTAGCACCGATTTTGCCAACTTTTCCATTTCATAGGCGAGCTTGACCGCTTCCCCTTCGGCCAGCACTTCTTCGTAAGCAATATGCACATCGCGCTCTAAATTGAGCCGTTCGGCCAACACATTCACATTAGCAGATTCACGAAAAGCTTTGGCAGCATTTTGCCGCGCTCCTCGCTTGCCACCAATTTCTACTGTCTGGTTAATGCCTAGCGTATATTCTGCCGAATCGGTGCCGCTAAATGCTCCACTTCCAGCTACATTTTCTGCTTCAAATCCGATAGATGGGTTTTGCCAATACCCTGCCTGATCCTCTGCGCCTTTCGCGGCATCAAACCCTGCTTGTACTGATTGTAATCGTGGTGAGGCATTTATTGCCTTTTGGATAGCATCTTCCAACGTGACCACTGGTCCGTTATTATAGATGGATGCTTCATATTGATGGGCATCTGGCGAGTGTGGTTCTGCCGCCCACGCCGCTGATGAAAGCATAGTCGAGCAGACCAGCCCTCCCACGCAGAGCGTCCTTAATAGTGAGTATTGCATAATATTTTCCCATTGAATTCCTAAATACGCGCTGAATCACAACCAGATTTGCGGCAATTACCGCGCACCGGTTGCGTTGCAGGTACACGTCACCTGCTAAAAAAACAGATTTAGGCTTTGGGAGGTTTTGAAGGGGGGTAGTTTAGCTGGGATAAATAAGTATCCCCATTACTGCTATGCAGCGATTGGCTGGATGCCATGATAGGATCAGCCTTGCTATTCAAAAATGCGATATGAGAATGATGATGGTGGCCGCTACATGTTGCACAGCAATCACAACTAGTTTGCTGGCTATCATCATTCTGGTCATGCTGATCGTGCTGGTCGATAGATTCTACCGTTTGCATACCATCACAGATCAACCCTTCCGTACAATCGGCATGGGCAGTGCTGGCGATACTCATCACCAGAAGCGCCATAACCATTATGAATGCAGGAAGTTTTTTCATGTGAGCCACATTATCAGATAATTATTAAAAATCTATCTATCATATTTAATTTATTGAATTTTTCTCTAAAACCACCACTTCACACCTGCAACAAGGGCAGTGTTGTTTGTATCTTCGCCAGCAGCTTCCAGCATGTTTTTGGTTTTACCGAGATTTTGCGTCCATTCTATACCGACATACGGGGCGAATTTACGAGTTACTTCATAGCGTAGTCGTGCGCCAAACTCGATGGAGTTAATGCCAGAACCGATGTTGTATTCTCGCACATCCTGCAACGCCAATTCGGTTTCAAAGCGTGATTGGAGGATTAGCCGCTGGGTTAGAAGTAAATCATATTCAACTTCGATTCGGGCGGACACATCACCTTCATCACTCAGATAGGTGCTGGCATCTACCTCAAACCAATAAGGTGCAAGTCCATACAGGCTGAGTGCAGCAAAGTTTCGGTCATCCGCGTTAGCGATAAAATCATGGCGCAGGCCAGCTTGCACATCCCAAAAGGTAGACACATTACGGCTATAGAGCAGCTCGGCGCGAGTCGATTCATGCTCACCTTTGGACGTGTTATAATCGCCCTCGGATTTGAGATAGAGCTTGTTATAATCATCACCGATCCAACCTATCATATCCCACAGCATCACATCATCCCCATCTTGGAAACGCTGCTCAAAGCGGTTTGCCTGAAACACATAGAATAATGAGTTGTCGTGCATGGGTATCTCATCATAATTTAGCACTGGCTGACCGTGTGCAGTGCGCTTATAGGTGCTGATTTCTTTGCTGAATTCCAGCATTTCATTATTGGTTTTCATGTCTGGCATGATGTGCCCCATAGCTGAATGATCCGCCTTTGGCGCAGGTTTCATGGAGTCCATAGCTCCCATATCATGCCCCATTTTGGAGTGATCCATTTCCTGCGCGGCGGCTGAAAATGGCAGCAAAGTGAGTAATATTAATAGTGTTTTTTTCATCATAATCTCCTTATACGACCCGCATGACTTGGAACATGCCGCCTTCCATGTGATACAAAAGATGGCAATGGAACGCCCAGTCACCTTTTTCAATCGGTGTGATTTTTGCAGATAGCTTTTCTCCGGGTTTTATCAAAATGGTGTGCTTGTATGGAATTTCATCATTATTGCCGCCATTTTCTAGCTGCATCCACATACCGTGCAAATGAATGGGATGCTCCATCATGGTGTGATTCACCAGCCACAGGCGCAGCCGTTCATTATGCTTGAACATATACGGACCATCATGCTCGGTGAATTTCTTGCCATCGAAGGAGAACATATAGCGTTCCATGTTGGCCGTGATGTTGATGGTCATCTCGCGATCAACCGCGTCCTTGTAGGGCTGCGGTTCGTTGGATTTTAAAGCCTTATAGGTAAGCACTTTCCAGCCATCATCCCCCAGCCCAATGCCCGGCTCGGCCAGTCGGTCTTTCGGATTCATAATTGCCATAGCAACATTGGTGTTATCTTTGTCTGGTTTAAACGGAGTTGGTCCTTTTGGTCCCGGCACATTTGGATCACCATGATTCATTTTACTGTGATCCATACCCTTCATTTTTGAATGATCCATGCCACCACCGAAGAAAGTTGCATCCATGCCGCCCATGCCAATGCTATCCAGCGTTCGTACAGGTCGTTTGCGAAGCGCAGGTATTGCAGCTGACAAACCCGCTTCAGGCGCAAGTGTGCCTCGTGCATAACCGCTACGATCCATTGATTCAGCGAAGATGGTGAAGGCTTTGTCAGCGCGAGGCGTAACCAGCACATCATAGGTTTCTGCGATGCCGATGCGGAATTCATGGAACTTTACAGGCTTCACCAACTTACCATCGACCATCACCACGGTCATATCCAGACCCGGAATCCGCACATCAAAATTGCTCATGGCCGAGCCGTTGATAAAGCGCAAGCGTATCGTTTCACCCGGATTAAAAATGCCCGTCCAATTCATATCCGGTGAGCTACCGTTCATCAGATATGTATAGGTCGAGCCGGTCACATCCGCGATATCCACTGGAGACATTCGCATTCTGCCCCATGCCATCCAGTCTTTGGTGGCAGGACTGAAGCCTTTGTCATCGACATCGCTGAAATAATCCCAAACGGTGCGCTTTTGATAATTATAATAATCACCGTTTAGATTGATGTTGCGGAAGATGGTTTCAGGGTCTTCAAATGACCAGTCCGATAACATCACCACATGCTCACGATCATACGCAAAAGGCTCTGGCGTTTTGGGGTCAATGATAAGTGGACCGTATGTGCCAGTTTGCTCCTGAAAGCGTGAATGGCTGTGATACCAGTATGTACCTGCTTGCTCTAGGCGATATTTATAGTGGTAGGTGTCACCCGGAGCGATGCCACGGAAACTAAGTCCCGGCACTCCATCCATTTCAGGCGGCAGAATAATCCCATGCCAATGGATGGAGCTATCTGCATCCAAACCGTTGGTGACATTCAGATTTACAAAATCACCTTCACGCATACGGATGAGCGGTCCGGGAACAGTGCCGTTAATGCCAGTGGCCGTTGCCTTGCGGCCATCAATGGTAATGGGTGAATAGCCGATATTCAAATCATAGCGGTTTTTGGCTTCATGCTCACGCAGACCCAGTGCAGCAGTTTTTGCCCATGCAGGAAGCGGCAGGGCGGCATTAAACCCCGCCACAAATAACCCCGCACCAGCCATCTGGATAAAGCGGCGGCGGTTTACGTCTAGCGGCTGTAACACGCTGGTGGTTTTGATTTCTTTCTCCATTACATAGCTCCTTTCGTTAGCATCCAGATTGCCATTGCAACCATCATGATATTTTCAGTCAATGAGATGAAGCCAAGCGGCACGTTGCTATCGCCGCCCACACAAGCGCATTTGAGTTCGCGCTTATCGATATAGACCGCTTTAAACACTGAGATGCCACCAATGGTGCCGATGATAAGCGCAGCGGGTGCTGCCAGCCATGTGAATGCTCCGGCAATCATCAGGATTCCTGCGCCAGTTTCTACAAACGGATAAATATATGCGTAGCGCACCCAGCGTTTAGCCAGCAAATCATAACCTATAAACTGGTTGGTGAAGGAAAACAGATCACGCAGCTTCATAATACCCAACACGCACATGCTGATAGCGATGAATAATTCTATCGTGGTGATGAATGCAAAGCTGCCAGTGATGGCATAGCCAGTTGCTACCGCCATCAGCAAGGTGGTGGCAAAAATGGCAATGATCGGCTGATAAGTCGTGCCTTCCTGCTTGAGTGTGGTTTTACCAAAATGCTTCACCAGATCGTCATAGCCGCCGATGCGCTCATCATTGATGAAGGTTTGCGGCGTGGTTTTTACATCGTGCTTTTCTTTGAACGCATCGGTTTGCTCACGGGTGGAAAGGTGATGATCTTCCACCTCATACCCTTCGCGCTTAAGCAGGTCTTTGGATTTAATACCGTATGGGCAGACATGTTTATCCGTCACCATACGATAGAGTGTTGCTGTTTTTGTCATGATAACTCTCCTTGAATTATGTGCTTAGTGGGCATGATTATGTCCATCGTGGCTATCGTTAGTTTCTTGCTTAGGTTTTACAGCCTCTTCGTTGCCATGCCCACCATTTGGGTGTGGGTGACCTGAATAACCTTTGCCGCTGCTTTCAGGCAGTGACATCACACCAGTTCCATGCCGATACACCAACTCCGCACCCTTAAAGCCAGTGGCAGAAAGTGCGCCGGTGGCAATCAGCATTAATCCAACAAACACCCACGAAACATTGACCGTTTTGCGATATCTCAAAGCCGACCATGCGGCGAGTATCACAAAGCTGATGGCCGTGGGAATTGCCCAATTGCGGTGGTTCATCATTTGAGTGTGAGATTCGGCATCATGAGCAACTGTGCTGGCGGCATAAAGTCCTGCAGCTACCGTGCCGATACTAATGATTGCACCTATCCATAAGTTGAAATGTGCTGCTTTTGTCACTGATGGTTTATTGGCAGCTTTACCAATAAGGAAAAGCAGTGTGGCAATACTGAGTAGCGCAATAGAATAATGCACTAACATCGGATGCCAATTGGGTATGATCTCTGGCATAATTCCTCCTAAAAAAAGATTTCAACAGCAATAAAAGCAAAGAAAAATCCTACCGCCCAGATTGCCACTGATATCCAATAAATGATTCCGCTGATTTTGCGTAAACGTCCACACGCCTCGGCTTGCTTGGCATCAATTGGGCATGGAGCATTTCGTGCCTTCCAGCGCATTAATCCTGCAAACAGAATCATCATGCCGGAGATGCCGAACGTCCATACCTTGTATTTTGAAAGCGCAATAAGCCACGGTGCAGTGCTAACTAATCCGGCCAGCGCAGCACCAGCTCCCAGCGTTACGAATAACGCTGGGAGGGCGCAGCACACCAATGTGCCAGCCGAAGTGAACAATGTCAGCGTGGATAGCCACGTTTGATTAGCCTGACTATTCATCGCAGCCTCTCTCAATGCCGCGCACATTATAGCCTGAATCCGTAATCAGCTTGGTGAGTGTTTCGTCATCAATGGTTTGACCTTGTTTCATAGCAACCATCACATTGCCCTTATCCAGATCAACTTTGATGCCTTCGACATCATCACGCTTACCGAATACTTTTTCCAGTGCGCGAGCGCAGAAGTCGCAGACCAAACCATCTAACGCTACATTCACGGTATCAGCGCAATCAGCATTTAGCGGCTTTGCATCAGCTGCTGGTGCCATATCCGCGTGACCAGAATGATCCATTTTAGAGTGATCCATCTTGCTATGATCCATTTTACTGTGATCCATCTCGGCAAAAGCCGGAGCAGCAGCAAGAAGGGTTACGATTGTTAGTGTTGAAAATAATGTTTTCATGATTTTATTCCTTTAAGTTTAGTTTGATTAAAAACGGACGACCCAGTTAAACAGCACATCGCCTTTGTCACTGACACCTGCCTCGGCGAGATATTCGCCTTTGAACAAGCGCACTAGCGGCGTGAATGTCACTTCGTCATCTTTGGATGGGTTATGGTCAACTTGCAGCATCAACCATGTGTGAATATCGCCGTAGTCCCCGATATAGGGCGCAATCCCGACACGCGCTTTTTGCGTGAAGAATTTGTCAATATCTCCCGCATAAACGTACCTGTTCTCATACATGGTAAAATAACGGCGCGTTTCCCAATCGGCGGCAATGCCTATCGTTCCAGCCGCTTCGGTTTTGCCATCAAACGATTGATAATCGCTATAGGCTAACCCCAAGCCACCTTTAATATAAAGATTGGCTTGCTCTTTGGGCGCGTTCCAGCGGCTCACAAGATAGTTAAGTTGTGCGCCATGAAACTGCCAATCTTCATCCCTAAAATATTCCCCTTTATAACCGATGGAATATTTAGCGGTGGGCGAGTAATGCAAATGGAGCGAGCTGGAATCCATATCGTTCATCTGCATCACCGTATAGCCTCCGGGATAGGAAACAGGCCGTGCTTCGGCTGTGGTTGTCAGCATCAATGCTAGTAAGCCTGATGCTAACGCATAAGATAATTTCATAAGAAATCTCCAATTAAGTTAATTGCTGGCGTGACGAATCACGCGCAAAAACGCTCGGAGCAGTTACACTACGGGCGTGAAAAACTTAGGAGATACGTTTGGGAGGGTAGTCGATGCCGAAAGGGAATAGCGACTTCATAAATTCATTGCTGGGCAATGCAACCGTATTGGCAGCAATAACATGAACAGTCGATAACTGACTAGGTAGAGCAGCAGTGGTGGTGACGGTGCAATGTCCGCAGCCACATTTGTCACATGCCAACTGGTTATCATCTAGGCTAGAATCAGAATCAGCTTCCGCCTGATCCATACCGTGGCATGGCATGTCGCCTGAAGCATTATCCATCTGCATGGTTTGATCCTGCATATCTGGGCAATTACAGGCTGCAAGCGCAGAAGAAGCCACCGTGTTCATAGCGAATACGGTAATCACTAACATAATACAGATTTTTTTAAATTGCTTCATAAGTTACTATAATAGCATAAAAAACTAAATTGTCTATTGAGTAACTTTTTAGGAATAAAATAATTCATCTTCATACTCACCTCAGTTTTGATGGTTAGTAGTATTGTATAAGAGGATTATAAATGCATTTATTGAATACCATCAAAGACGTAGTGCTTGTACCTATCCACCCCAAAGGCAGGCCGTTTATAGCTATTGCCGCGATAGTAACCGCACTGTTATTTGTTTTTTTTGAATATGCTGGATTAGCCGGTTTAGTGGCGACCTTATTTTGCATTTATTTCTTTCGTAATCCAGATCGGATGGTGCCGCAAGGTGATGGGTTTGTGCTGGCAACTGGCGATGGCGTGATCAGCCATATATCGCGGTCGCCACTTCCAAAAGAGCTAGAAGCAGATGAAACGCTTTATCATAAAATTTCTATTTTTCTGAATGTGTTTAACGTGCATGTGAACCGTGTGCCTGCCAGCGGTAAGATCATCAATCACATCTATATCGCTGGCAAATTTATCAATGCTGCGCTGGATAAGGCGAGCGAGGATAATGAGCGTACTGTGAGCCTCATGGAAACCAGTCAAGGGCATCACATCGGGTTTGCCCAGATTGCTGGTTTTGTTGCTCGTCGCATCATCCATGAAATAAAACTAGATCAGAATATCACCCAAGGTGAGCGTTATGGCATCATCCGCTTCGGTAGCCGCTGTGATGTCTATATCCCACTGCATTACAATGTTTTGGTAGATGTAGGCAGCATATCAGTTGGCGGTGAAACCATGCTGGCAATTGACCTCGACACCTACAGTGCTGATTCCCTAACATGGAAAAAGGTGTGATGCTCAAACGGATTATACCCTTCATACCGAATGCCATCACCCTCACATCCATGTGCTTGGGTTTAACGGCATTACGCTTGAGCTATATTCGTGAGGATATCTATTATTCGCTGGTGCTGTTGCTCATCGCTGCGATTTTAGATGGCATTGATGGCAAAATTGCCCGAAAGCTCAAAGTTGAAAGCCCGACCGGAGCGCAGCTTGATTCATTGGCTGATTTTCTCAATTTCTGTGTTACTCCTGCCTTAATTGCTTTTGAATGGCATTTAAAAGAGCTGTATTTCTTTGGCTGGGCAGCAACGCTCATTTTCCTTGTAGGCGGAGCTTACCGGCTGGCGCGTTTCAATGTCATGTATGCAAACGGCGTTGAAAATGTGTCCACCAATTATTTCGTGGGCGCACCCACACCGGTTGGTGCGATCATGATATTCCTGCCTATCGTGCTGGAGCTGAAAGGCTACATTGCCACAACCTCATCTATATACACCTCTGCATATATAACCTTCCTTGCCTTCTTAATGATAAGCCACATCAAAACCCCATCGAATCGCTTGCTGTATGTTACTAAGAAAGCTGCGCCAGTAGCTGCTATAGTAGCGGCAGGAGTAATTGCAGGCTTTGTTTATGCGCCGCTAAATATGTATCTTCTGGGCGTTGCTATCTACTTATCGGTGACACTTTTTCTTTTTTTCAAGGATGATCTATACCGTAAAACAGTTTAAGGCGTGGCAGGAAAAGTTACTTCCACATGTAATCCTATACCCTGCAATCCGTCTTTCAACTGGACAGATGCATGGTGCTGGTCAGCAATACTTTTGACGATAGAAAGCCCGAGACCAGTGCCTGATTCCTCTGTGCCTATGATGCGATAAAAACGATCAAATACATGCTCCCGTTCTTCTGGTGAGATGCCAAAACCATTAGGTTCTGTTGAGATTTTTATTTTAGCCATTGAAGTGCGCCGACAAAATGGAGGAAAGCAGAGAAGGTTTGTTTGGTTTTATCAAACCGTGCAAATAACCTCCTGTAATGCTTTAGAAAACCAAATAAGCACTCCACTTTATGGCGCTCTTTATAAAGATGCTCATCGTAAATTTTCTCTTTCAGCCGATTTTTTCGTGGCGGAATATGCGCAGCCGCACCTGATTTTTGGACAAACTCCCGCAGCTCGTCTGAATCATACCCTTTATCAGCTAATAACGCTTGCGTATTAATTCCACTAATGATATCAATAGCTTGTGAAACATCGTGGCGCTGACCTGGCGTGATAATAAAGCGAAGTGGGTTGCCCAAAGCATCGCAAACAGCGTGAATTTTTGTAGAGAATCCGCCGCAGGATCGCCCTAGCCCTTCATCATCTTGTTTGCTTTTGAAGGGCTGGCGCAAGCGTGGGCACGCAAAATAGTGGAGTCAATCATGATGTACTCCATATCGCGATCATTCTGAAAATAATACATCATTTTATACCATACGCCCTTCTTTGCCCAATCCGAAAAGCGGCGATAGACCGTATTCCATGCGCCATATTCTGGCGGCAAAAGTCGCCATTGTGACCCCGAACGCGCCATCCAAAACACCGCTTCAACAAAGCGACGACAATCGGCCTCGTTCTTAGTATATATGTTCGCAAAGTCGTTTAGATACATATAGATAGAATCCCACTGATGCTGACCAATTCGTTGTGTATAAGACATAAAACCTCCTCAATTCCATCGATTATACACAATAAATTATGAAAACTCAACAGAACCTATCAGCAATGCTCAGTATTACCGCTTCATCCTTCAAAGTAATGCTGGCTTCCACTTTCCCCCCTTCTGGCGTGTAACGGATGGCATTATCCAGCAAATTCTCAATCATGATGCGTAGCGCAGACGTGTGGCCATTAACACTGGCTGTTTTTCTCGGTTTAGCCATATGCAAGGTGACATTCTTTTGCTTTGCCACCTCTATAAAAGGTATGGCTGCTTCATGCAGTACATCGACCAGCTCAACTTCTTCAAAACTTTGTTCTTTGGCCTCAGGCTCTTGGTGTGCCAGCGACAGCAACTGCTTAACCACATGAATGCTTCGCTTTATTCCACTTCCCAGATTTTTCAATGCCTCCTCTTTGTCTTTTTTAGAGGTGCTGCGCTTGAGCAAATCAAGCTGTAATTGCACGGCGGTCAGTGGTGTGCGTAGCTCATGGGCAGCATCGGCAGTGAAACGCCTCTGGGCTTTAAGTGCCTCATCTAAGCGTTCCAGCAAGTTATTCAAAGCCAGCACTAATGGCTTTATTTCTTGCGGCAGATTCTCGGACGGTATCGGCTGGAGTGCGCTTGAGCTACGTGTGCCGATAGCCTGTGAAACATCGTTTAGTGGCTTCAGACTTTTGCCGACCACCCACCAGATCAGCAACCCCAGCAAGGGTATTTGAAGTAGCAGAGGAATTAAGAATTTTGAGGCCATTTCTATAATAGCATCCTCACGTTCATGCATCGGCTGAGATATCTGAACCGTCACGATATCATTGGATTGGCTATAATAGCGCCAAATATCATCTTCCATTTCAACTAAACCAAATCCTGCTGTGGGTTGTTGTGCCAAATGGATTAGAGGGTGAGAGGAGTAAGAATGTGTACCTTGCTTCTCCCATATTTGAATGAGAAACTCCTCTTCACCATGTACGGATTTACTTGTATTCTTAGAGGTTTCCAGGCTGACTTGATCACTCGAATGCTGTGCTAACAGCACGCCAGCCATATGCTTAAAGTTCTCGTCATATAGCTCGTCCAGCTCTTCGCCAGCAACCACATAGGTCATGGCGCTAATAATCACCGAGCTAACCAGCAACGCAACGGTTAGATAGATTAAAAGATGGCGGCGAATTGATGTGTTCATAATGATCCAATTTTATAGCCAACACCGCGCATATTAGCGATACATTCCTTACCAATTTTTTTGCGGAGCTGATACACATGCACTTCAACGGCATTGCTTTCAACCTCTTCATTCCATCCATAGAGCTTATCTTCCAAATCGGAGACCGAAAGCACCGCACCCGGTCTTTCCATCAATGCATGCATCAGGGCGTATTCACGCGCAGTAAGCAATATCTCCTTACCATTTACGCTGAGTTCGTGTGTGGCTGGATTTAGGCTAATATTACCAACAACCATAGCTGATTCAGCACGGCCATCACGCCTACGGATAAGCGCCCGAATCCGCGCTTCGACTTCTATCAGCTCAAAAGGTTTTATCAGATAATCATCCGCACCAGCATCGAGGCCGATGACTTTATCCGACACCTTATCTCTTGCTGTGAGAATTAACACTGGCAGCATATTTTTCTTTTTACGTAAGCTGGTTAGTACTTCGATGCCTGATTTTTTTGGTAGGCCGAGGTCGAGCAGCATTAGGTCATATTGTTGCGTTGCCAGGGCATCTTCTGCCATGTCGCCATCTTTTGCCCAATCAATCGTGTAGCTGCTCTGGGTAAGTGCTTTTTGCAGGCTTTCGCCAATCATCCGATCATCTTCTACCAGCAAAATTCGCATCGTAAATATTCCAAATGTGGCAGGCGGTGGTGCGCCGCCTGCCGGTTGTATATTCCTTTAGTCATCTTTGCCGCTCATAACTTCACCTGTTATAGCATCCACGAGCATTTCCTTTTCTTCACCGTTATCCATAAACTCCACCTCATAGACTAGTTTACCATCTTCATCTTCGAGTTCGGCTTTTATCACTGTGCCAGTTTGCTTTGCCTTCGCTTTGGCGATGGCATCGGTAATGCTAACCTTCACAGTTTCTAGCTGTTTTGCATTCACATCATCATCTAGCATTCCAGCCATAGCCGTACCGCTACTTAATGCAAGCGCACCTGATATAATGCCAATACTCAATAGTTTATTCATGTTGTTTTTCATAGTTATTTCTCCTTAGTTCAAGCAAGGCATAACCATTTATGCCTTTCATAATGGACAATAATTTGCCAAACTTAGGGGAGACTGAGGCTGCTAATTTTTACGCTTAGGAGCAGATTTTTTATCATACCAATCTTCTCCAATACTCTGACCTTCCATATTAACAGCGCTACTAATACGATGCTTATCTAAATTTAGTTTTTGCATTTTGACGGAAACAAACAAAACAATTCCAAACACCAGCACCGTCACCAGTGAAGATTCCATCGTTCCCAAATCAAGGCCACCTTTATCAAGCGGTTTGGTGAGTAAGTCACCAAAGGTCGCGCCGAATGGCCGTGTAAAGATAAACGCAATCCAGAATAAAAACACCTGATTGATCTTGGTGGCATAATGAAGCAGCAACACTACAGCGATCACTGCGGATGTAATAAGCGCACCTTGGATGTAACTCAGTTCAAGGTTATCGGTTAGGTAATCCCCGAAAGCTGTGCCGAGGCTATTGGAAAATAACACCGCTACCCAGAATAGAATCTCCTGTGGTTTACGGTTGATTGGATTGACACTCAGGCTCTTTTCTTTTGAATACCACACTACAAATGTTGCCAGCAATCCAGCGACAAGCACCAGTGAGCCGTAAAAATAGCCCAAGCCAAGCGTTCGATCCATCATATCGGAAATTTCGGTTCCTACCGTAGTTGTGCCAATGATACATGCCCAGAACAGCAGCGAATGATATTTCTCAGCACGGATTTGAAAAACCAATAGCACCAGCAGGATTGCGCCCGTAATCAATAGGCTCACAATGTAGCCCATGTTTAATGTATGGGCGAGCATATCACCTGTGGTTTCCCCCAGTGTAGTGGCGAGGATTTTTAGTATCCAAAAAAACAAAGTGATTTCAGCGATTTTATTAAGCATGGGAAAAACCTTTTTTAGACATCTTTTATATAATCCCATCAAACTTAAGGCAAACTGAAGCCGCTAAGTTATATGTTTTCCTTCTCACTTTCACTACGATGGCCATAACGTAGATAGAGCACGGGAAGGAAGAAAAGATTTAAAATGGTGGAAGTGGTTAACCCCCCTAGAATTGCTACTGCCAATGGATATTCCACCTCATGACCGGGCTTTTCGCCGCTTATCACGAGAGGCAGAAGTGCAAGACCGGTGGCAAGCGCTGTCATCAAAATCGGCACTAAACGCTCTTGTGCGCCACGTTTCACCATTTCTGATCCAAACACTTCACCCTCAGCATCTTCCAGATGTCGCCAATGGCTTATCATCATAATACCGTTACGTGCTGCAATGCCGATGACCGTTACAAATCCGACCATTGAACCAAGCGACAGCACACCTCCGGCAAAGAATACGGCGATAGCACTACCAACCAGCGCAAATGGCAGGGTGAAGAAGGTAATAAAAGTTAGCCGCCATGACTTGAAATCAGAATAAATCACCAGCAAAATACCAACTAGCGCCAGCAAGGTGAGTGCCATTAAGTGCTGGGTGGCTTCTGCTTGTGCCTTATATTCGCCAAGAAATACGGGGTAATAGCCTTCTTCAAACTTCATCTCACGCACTTTTTGTTCTATCTCTACTGCCACTGAACCAACATCACGCCCACGAGCGTTGGCAGTGATATCTAAACGGCGGGAAGCTCCTTCGCGTTTAATGGAGTTGGGCATTGGCACGAGCATCACGTCAGCCACATCTCTTAAGCGAATCTGCACACCCGTTGGTGTATCAATTGGCAAATCACGGATAGCGGCAACATCGGCGCGTGTATCCGGCGTACCCCACACCACAACGTCATAGCGCTTCTTGCCTTCATACACTTCACCGACCTTGTTGCCACGCAGGATGGTGGTGGTTGCATGGCGAATGAGGCCAGATGTTATTCCAAAACGCTCTGCTGCTTCTGGTCGCATCACTATTTCCACCTGTGGTAACAGCACCAGCGGTTCTATCTTTAAGTCTACTGCGCCTTCCACACCCTTCATGATTTTCTTCACCTCATCGGCCTTGGTGCGTAATGTGGCAAGATCATTGCCATAAAGCCGCACCACGATGCTTGCCCCTGCACCGGAAAGCACCTCTTTGCTACGCTCTTTCAGATAGGTTTGCACATCGGTGTAAAGCCCAGCATAGCTATCCATGACTGCTTGAATCTTATCTCGCGTTTCGTAATACGGTACATCCGGATCAATGCTCACCCACAGCTCGGTAAATTCTGGACCGTAAACTTCATCGGCCACTTCCGCACGGCCAACATGTGCGCCGTGATTACGTACACCGGGAATCGCCAGCAGCTCCTTAGCAGCGAGAATGGAAAGCCGATTCATTTCCTCTACCGAAGTTCCGGGCTTGCCGAGGAAATGCATTAAGAAGTCTGTTTCCTGAAACTCTGGCAGAAATTCATTGCCATAAAAAAACATGGCACCGGTGCTAAGGCTTAATGCGCTAACAATGATGATGAGTGCCTTTTTAGGTTTATCCAGCATCCGTGGCAGCATTTCGGCATAACGTGCATGTAAAAGCTCTGTGAGCTTTCCTTTCGACTGCTTCTTGCGTTCTCCAGTGAGCAACATATAGCAAAGCGCTGGCGTGACCGTCAGTGCCACAAGCAGAGAGGCAAGAATCGCCAGAATATACGCCATCGCTAACGGGCGGAAAAAAGAACCTGCGATGCCTTGCATAAAGAACACGGGCAGAAAAATAATCATGACAATCATAGTGGCGTAAACTACGGCGCTTCGCACTTCCACCGACGCATCCACCACTACGCGGAAGTCCGATTTTGGATGGCCTGCCTCACGGTTAAGCCTCAAGCGGCGTACA
Organism: uncultured Alphaproteobacteria bacterium; assembly: GCA_963803575.1. Taxonomy (GTDB): domain Bacteria; phylum Pseudomonadota; class Alphaproteobacteria; order Rickettsiales; family UBA998; genus CAWDMW01. Next base: position 1,186,469 of record CAWDMW010000002.1, on the reverse strand, counting down.
GTATTTTCTACCCCGATGATTGCATCATCCACCACTTCACCAAGTGCTATCACCAGACCAGCAATAACCATTGTATTAAGTGTTACACCAAATGCGGTGAGAACCACCACTGCTGCAATTAGCGAAAGTGGAATAGCGGTTAGGCTGATAAACGCCGTGCGCCGGTCGCGCAAAAATACCAGCAGAATCAGTACCACCAGCGCACAACCAACCAACAATGCCTTGGTTAGATTACCAATTGCCACTTCGATGAAGGTGGCTGGGCGAAAGAGATGCGTATCCACCACCACGTCAGGCATCGCTGGTTTCAATAGCTCCAGTGCTTCTTCCAGCTTGCGTGTCACTTCCAGTGTGTTGCCTTCGGGCGTTTTTTCGACAATGAGCATCAGTCCCAGCTTGTCGTTCACAATCGCATCGCATCACCTATGGGCGGTGGCGATCCAATCACCACCTGCGCCACATCACGGATACGAATCGGTGCGCCACCCCGAAAATCCACCACGGTACGTTCTAAATCTTCGGTGTTATACACCGCTTCGCGGTGACGCACGGCAATGCGCTGGTTAGGCGTATCCACAAATCCACCCGATTCCAACACTGTAGCATCACCCGCTGCGCGAATTACCTGATCCAGCGTTATGCCATGTGCGCGTAAGCGGTTTGGATCAACCAGCACCTGAAATTGCTTATTCTTCTGCCCCCATATTGCCACATTCGCAACACCTGGCACCCCCATCAACTTCGGGCGTATCGTCCATAGCGTAATTTCGGTTAAATCCATCTGGTTTAGGGTTTCAGAGGAAAGGTTGATCTTTAGCACACGCGACAGCGAGGAAAGCGGCTGTAAAATGACTGGAGGACGTGCAACAGAAGGAAGCCTTGTAGCCTCCAGTGCCACACGCTCCTGCACATGCTGGCGAGCGCGTTCAAGGTCAGTGCCATCTTTAAACAACATGACAACGGAGGATAATCCCAGCACCGATTTAGAGCGCAAGACATCCAAACCCTGCGTACCGTTCAGCGCATTTTCCAGTGGAATAGTAACGAGGCTTTCCACTTCCTCGGTAGAGAGTCCGGGAGCTTCCGTTTGAATTTCTACTTTGATGGGAGCAAATTCAGGAAATACATCCAGTGGCGCATTTCTAACGGCGATAAAACCATACACCATCATCAGCACACAGAGTGCCAATACTACTACGCGTCCACGTACAGAGGCTTGTATGAGTTGGCTTAACATTATTTCATCGTCCCCGTTTCAGCGCCGAACAGAGCCTGTGCGCCAACGGTTATGACGGAAGCGCCTGTTTCGAGGCCACTTGTCAGCACGGTTTCATCACCGGTCACATAACCCACCGTTACACGCTTCCGTGCGTAGGTAAGCGGGGCAGTTTGCTCATAAACCCAGCTTCCACCCAGCGCATCGAAAACTACAGCACTGGCAGGAATGACAGGACTTTCAGTCGCCTGATTGACCGGTGTTAATACACCTACGCGCCTACCAGGAATAGCTCCTTCACCGGAATTATGCAGCACATAGAGCAAATCCACCGTATAGGCTTGCGGATTGGCCAGCGGTGGCGCAGAAACTGGCATGGCAGGCTGCATGGGCTGTCCTGAATGCGCTGACAGGCTTCCAACCTGCGCCTCGCGGTTACGTGCAATATCTTCTAAATCACCCATAGGCAAAGTTACGCGCACCCATGCGGTGGATAAATTACCCATCTCAAACAATGCCGCGCCGCCCGGCACGTTCTGGCCATGTGCTGCCGTTATTTTACGCAGCACCCCATCTTCTGGAGCAGTAATATAGATTGGCGCAGCCGTTCCCTCACTGAGTGATTCCTCTAGCAGTGTTTGGCGTGCTTTAGCTGCTTCCAGTGTTTTTACGGCTGTATCATAAGCAGCTTGTGCTTCTTGCACGGCACGTTTCGCACCAACACCATCAGCAAAGAGCCTTTTAGCACGATCCAATGCTACCTTGGCAGCGCGAAGCTGAATGGACGCATTATCTTTCTGCATCTCCGCATCCACTTGTGCGGTTGCCGTTGTATTTCGCGCCTCGGTGGTGAGAAGCGGCATTAAAATAAAGATGGTTTGCCCCTTGGTTACTGTATCACCGGCTTTCGGCATGCCTTCTTTCGGTCCTTTTAACAGTCCGCCGAATGGTGCGGTGACCACTCCACGCCTGCCCACCGGCGTGATGATCTCACCGCTATAAAGCCGAGAGCGATGCACCGATTTTATTTCAACTGGCGCTACCTTCACACCCAGCCGTTGTTCGGTTTTTTCGGTTAAGGTGATAGTATTGAAGTTCTCCTCCTTAACCACTTTCTCCACTTTAGCAGCTGGCTCTTTCTTTGCCTTTTCCGAACCGCTGGAAAATAGCCACCAACTAGCGATTATCGCAGCGGTGATTACGATGAAGATAGGTATGTATGGTTGTCGTTTCATAAGCATTACGGGCTTCTTGTTTCAGGGTTGGAGAGTTCAGGTTGTGTGATCTTCTGGCCGACACTACGCTCTAATTCAGAAGAAGCGCGGCGCACATCGCCAATTAGCTGCGCTTGTCGTAGCTGGGCATCAACAACACCACGCGTGGATTGCAGCACCATCAAATACGGCACATCACCGCTTTCATAAGCCTTCTCAACATTGCTTAGATCGTTTTCAACTTCGGCGATGACACTATTTTGCAAAATACCTAGCTCGCTGCATGCTTGGCGGTATTGCATATAGGCTTGATTCACATCGAGCCGAATCTGATGTGCTACCGTTTCTTCGCCTCGCACCGTGCGTTCTTGTTCCGCATCGGCGCGAGCGATATTGCCTTGGTTGATATTAAATACAGGCACAGAACCTTTCACCGCAGGGCTTAATTCATGACCGCTTTTACCGCTGGTGGCATCGGCCACGCCGCTAATCCCCAGCCAACCAAAGTGCGAAAGGTTGGATCGAGCCTCGGCTGCTGTTATGGCCTGTTTTGCTGCTAACGCATCCGGACGGTTCTTCAAACCTTCTGCTACAAGTGCTGCCACATCCATTTCTCTGCAATCCGGCTTAGGAATAGGGTCGAGCTGCAAATCTCCTACATGACTGCCCACCCCCATAGCAAAGCGCAGCCGCACCTCACTGGTTTGCGTATCATAGCGGCTGCGCGTGGCAGCTTGCTCTGCTGCAGTGGCATCGAGAGAGGCTATATTTGCTTCCTGCATGGAAATATCACCCGCCTGATAGCGTTTTTGAGCCAAGCCAGCGATTTTGCGGCGAAGCGTGAGTGATTCTGCTAATAGCTTAAATTGCGCCTGCGCTTGTAGATTGTCGCTATAGGCGTTGCGGGCATCACGAATTACATTCAAACCTGCCTGACTCAGCTGCTGTGAAACGCGTATCGCATCTGCTTTGGCAGCTTCGATACGAAATGGCCGCAACCACAGTGCTTCCAATGGAAACTCCAGCGCATATTTAAATGGCTTATCAGGAGTGGAGAATGTGTAACTGCCAAGTGGGTTTGGTAGCAACCCAGCTTGAATCAAATCGCCCCGCGCTACATCAAGGCTAACCAGAGTTTCCTGAAAAGCAGCATTATTCCAAAGCGCAATAGATACGGCCTCATCTTCGGTAATGCCATCATCTAGCGCAGCACCGGGCGGCAAGGTGATCTGCCCAGCAACCGTTTCTTTCGGTATCGCAAACCCGCTGCGGCTCTGCACATCAGAAATCACATCATCAAGAGTCGGTCCAGTGGTGCAGCCCGTTAAAACGAGAACAAGTAGTAAATTTAGAAGTTTGTTCATAATGTAGGTTCATCACCCCTGCCTAATCAAATGCCGTATTTTTCTGATTCAGCCTTACATTTTGAAACTGAGGGGAAACTTAAGAAACAAAAATGAATGAGGATGATGACGATAATGCTCAACAAAAGTGTGGTGACGCAGTGGCTTAAAAAATGTGCACCTCGTGCCATTTGGTAATAGCTCATTAACCCGCCAAAACTTAGGGCAATCGCCAGCATTGTCTTTTTGCGTGAGGATACAACCACCAACGCAAGCAGTGCAAAACCGCCAGAGGGATGACCGGCGGGGAAGCATCTGGGGTGCTTTGTGCCATCCGGCCACCAGAAATTAAGCAACCCCTTATGCTCAAACACGCCGCCATAAAGTTGCAGTTGGTAAGGGCATGGAATGCCAGTTTCATATTTTAGCCATGCCATGAGGCTGGGAACAGAAATCAGGCAAGTAATGACAAATAATAGAGCTTTGCGATCTATTGCATGGCTGTGCTTCACCCAATCGATAATGACCACAGCAATCAACAGAAATCCAAACGCAAATATACTGTATTTCATGCCGTGATAGAAGATTGAGCGAAGCGGCACATTATATCGGTCAATTAGCCATTCACCACTTGCGGCATTGTAAAAGTAATCTTGAATGGCGGTGTCTATGCTCCAATGCTGGGCAATGGCGAGATAGACCAGCAAAAATCCAGCAGCTGATGCCAACCCCAAAGCATGTGAGCGATATTGTGGATAGGATGTAAAATGCCAGTGTTTCCAAGAAAGCTCCATCGATTAATGCTTGGCGAGGTTTGGTGAAATAGCTTGATTGAGTTCGCGCCAACGGCTGGCATTTTGGAAATAAGCGATGGCTTCAGACAGCAGGTCTTTATCCACTGTCGCTGAAGGCTCAAAATTATCGCCTTCCAGCAGATACATACTGGCCTCTTTTCCTGGCTTTAATATGGTGAGAGAATCTGGCTTAAGCAGACCAACGCGCTGGTAGTTAGCGATAAATGCACGCGGCGCACCTGATCCCATAAGATCACGCCCATAAAAACGGCTATCATAATCCATGTTCATTAAACTAAGTAGTGTCGGTGCCAGATCAATCTGGCTGGCAAAGCTGTCAACTACCTGCGGTTTTATTAACTTGGGAGCATAGAACATCATAGGAATATGGTGTCTATCAGGTGTTAGCTCCATTTTACCGGAGCTGCCTGCTGTATGATCCGCAACGATAACAAAGATGGTATTATCAAACCATGGATGGCTCTTGGCTTCTTCAAGAAACTCTCCAATGGCATAATCCGTATATTTTATACCTCCACGCCTTCCACTTCCGGAAGGAAGATCAATTTTACCTTCTGGAAAGGTGAATGGCTGGTGGTTAGAGGTGGTAAGAATCATATCAAAGAAAGGGTTTCCCTCAGCATGCGCGACATCATTCTCTTTCAATGCACGGGCGTAAATATCTGCGTCAGCTACACCCCATATGTTGGCAAAGCTAATCTCTTCATCAGTTAGGTTAGAGCGATCTACAATGCCGTAGTCATTACCGCTGAAAAATGTATTCATATTGTCAAAATAGCCAAAACCGCCATACATAAACTTGCTATCATAGCCCTTGGCATTGAGCACAGAGCCAAGAGAAAACAGCCCGTCATTTTCTGGTCTTCTGGCAATGGCATTACCCGGAACGGGTGGGATAGAAAGTGTAATAGCACTCAGGCCATAAACAGTGCGGGTGCCAGTGGCATAGAGATTAGTAAAGAACATCGACTCTTTTGCCAGCCGGTCAAGGTTCGGTGTGAGATTTTCCTCATTGCCAAATGCCTTCATATAGTCGGCGCTCAGGCTTTCCACTGTAATTAGTACGATGTTGGGGTGTATTTCCTGACCGGCAGAAGTAATGCGGCGGGTGATACCGTTATCTACAAAAGAGAATCCATCTCCTTTCAAATGCTGGCGCAGATCTGCGAGTGCTGTCCTTTTATCCTCCGTACTATAAAAATCAGCATACGGTAGCTCATTATTGCGGAATGCGGCAAACAAGGAGAATACGCCGTTCTTAGCTATCTCGTTCTCGTAGCGGTTTTGTGAAAACTCACCTGTATTTTCGGAGATGGCAACAAACGAGGTTCCGGCCAGAGCCGCTACTCCAACAACCAATGCTATTTTGTGTTTCCAAGCGATACGGCGGGGCTGTTTATGTGGCAGCCAACGGCTATAAAAATACCCACCCAACGCTGCTATTGTTCCAATCACCAGCAGCATCGGCAACACGGGATAGGATTCCTGAATATTACCCACCACTTCATCCATATAGACCAGATAATCTACAGCGATAAAGTTAAAGCGGCTGGTCAGTTCATCCCAAAATAACCATTGGCCAACGGCGGTCATAATCATAACAAACAGAAACGCTGCGTAAAGCCCTGCCTGAGTACGCCTGCCATTCCATTTGCGAGGAATGCAAAGCTGAATGATGACCAGAGCCGGAAGGATATAGAAAAAGGCAGCACTATCCATCACCACACCCATGCCCATGCTTTCTAGCAGAGAGAGTAAGCCGTGATTGAGATTTCCCATTTCCTGCCAACCAATGCTGACGCGCACGAGTGCTTCGATACTTAGAAAGGTAATAAAATAAGGAGTCATCCGATAAAATAATGTCTTCATGAGTGCGTCCAGTTGGTAAGAATTGAAAAAGTGAGAATGTGGGTGGCAGCAAAGGCGATAGGGATGAGCAAATTGTCATCCAGCCTTAAGCGAGGTGCATAGAGTTCGCAGGCCGTAGCCACGATGCTGGCGATGCAGCCACTAATAAAAAATGGAATGAACGACTCGCTGCTAATGACGGCAAAGAAAGCAGCAATGAATATGGCGGATAGTAAAAAGGCGAGAGACCCTTCTGCAGATTTACCGGCAATGGGTGTATTACCCCACCGCTTGCCCACCAGTGCTGCAGCACTATCGGATATCATCAACACTGCCAAAGCAGTGGCTGCTATTTCTCTTGGAAACAATAAGGCAGTGACCAGCGCACCCGCCAGCATGTAAAACGCGCCAGTGAACCGAACATCGCCAGCAAGCTCGGACGAGCGCAATGTCGGTGCAAATATGCGATTAGCAAATTGCCCTATTAGTATCGGTTGCCTTCTGATAATCTCGAAAGCAACCACCGCCGTAAATGCAGTAGCTAACAGCAGCTGCGCGTGCATCGGCTCTAAAAGCCAAATACAGGTAGGCATCCACAGCGAACTGAGGTGTATCACCTTTCTGTAAATTTCCTGCCGATAATGAAATCCAGCTACGTTTCCGCCACCCAATGATTACTTATTGGGCTTTTTTAGAGCTAGAAACTTAAGAGAAACTGAGACTAAGAATCATGGTGTATAGGAATGATGTTGAAGAACATCTGCTTGGCTTAAATTCAATGGTTATGCGCTTCTCCTAAAATAATATCACGTACCAATAGAGTTCGCGCTTTGCGTATTTCAAATTTATTCCATATAAGGTGTAGTTTATAGGAAGGTGGAGTTTCTGGCTGATGCAACTCTATTAACCTGCCCATAGCCAAATCCTCTGCCACTAAATACCTTGGTAACACGCTATATCCAGTTCCCTCACGTAATAGGCTTTGAATAATGCTTACGTCATCTATCACAATTGAGGCTTGAGCCAGATTTTCTTGATTAAAAGCCTCCAAATAATACTGATCTATATAATTAAAAGATTCTCCTCGTGCCAATAATGGTATTGCAGAAAGGCTTTGAGGGTTAGTGGTTTGACCGGATAATATATCCCGCCATTTGGGTGCAGCCACAAGCACCAATTCATCGGTAAATAAAACCCTATAGCCAATATCATTCTTATCAGTAATTTGCTCTACGATTGCTAAATCTAAACAATTACTGCGGATTAATTTATACATCTTATCTGGCGCAGTGATCTGCATCTTGATTTTAATCTTCTGCTCGAATATCTGAGATAACGCTGGAATCATTTGAACATTAAGAAATTCTTTCGGCGCACCAATATGAATAGTTCCAGCAACCTCGTTCCCTGATTTGCGGGATTGATTAAAGGTTAGTTCTATTGAGTCGATATTTTGTGCAAGCGCATTTGCCAATTCTTCACCAACCTGCGTTGATTCCACCCCTCGACCACTCCGCTTAAAAAGTTTCTTTCCTAATTGATTTTCAAGGGAGCTGATCTGCTTAGAAATGGCTGGTTGTGATAGTCCAAGCTGTTTGCTCGCTTTATTATATGAGCCGCACCGATATACAGCCATGAAGGTTCTCAAAAAAGTAAAATAGCTCATCTATCATCCAAATGCTCGTTACAGAGTGAACATTTTAGATATTGATTCTTATGAGAAACTGAGAACGCATATTAAATAGTTTTTAATTATTATTGAGTATATTATGCTCTGTATCGGCAAATAGGCTAAAATCCCATATTCAATCTATGATATACATTGAAACCTATAAATAAACTTATAGGTTGTGATAGCTATTTTCATTATTCTTATTTTTTCATCCCCTTATAACTATTTTCATGGGTCGCTTTATATGAAATTTTCAGGGCGTTTTACGATGTAATAAAAATTATGCGGGGGACAGTATGCCATTCCCAGATAAGCAATATACTCGTTTGGAAACACTTCTACGGGTATGGTCATTGTCACGAGATGATATTCTCTATGCGATAGAAAATGGGCTGCTCCACTGTTGTATTTGGTTGCAGCCTCGATACGTGGAACGTGGATCAGAAAAGAATGGCTTTTTTGCCGCGCAAGCCTGTGAACGAAGCGATGGGCTGGTTCGTGTGCGGTCAGAAGATTGTCAGGTTATTTTCCAGCAAGGCGAAATAAACGCACACAGCTTTATGTCATTACAAAAGCCAAATGATATGCTGCGGATCACCCATGAGCCGCCGCAGCCTTATGTCCCTATAACTATCAAGCATTTGCTAGTGATGAAGGAAGAGCAACAGCGATTTGAAGAAACCCATCATGTGCAATGCCGTTACAAAAAATCCAAAAACAAATACTGCAAGCAGCATGACAAAAAGCAGAAGCTGAAAATATTCAATGATTATAAGGAAATGCTGGTGGATGGGAAAAGCTATCATTTCGGGCCAGTTCAGGCAGACATTACCAAGCAGCTGCACGAAGCCAGTAAAAGTGAAAATCCGTGGGTGCATGGTAAAACGCTATTGGCAAGATCGGGTTCTCAGGCCATGCGTTTTCAGGATGTATTTAAAAACAAGAAAGGCTGGCGCACCATCATAGAATCCGATGGGCGTGGCTACTACCGGCTTAATTCAAAAACCAAACAGTTTTATCAGCCACCAGCCGATGACGCCGTAAAAAGCAAGCAAGCCTCCAATTAGCATAAATAGCCAATAGCAAAATTTATAGAGAGATCGCTTAAATGGTGAGAGCGATAGCAAAAATTGTCGCTCGGCTTCTTCCTCCAGCTTGTTTTGATAACGGCACCCCATTTTAGTCTTCTGCCTGAAGAAGCATAAGCAACGCTTGTTGTTTTTCTGGTGAAAGATTGCAGAACGCATGAAGTAAGTTGGCCTCCCGCACACTCTCACAATGCACTGGCTGTCCGTCAAATGGCGGAAAGAAAAACTCAGGTGGCACTTTCAATGCGCTGGCAAACTCCCATAATTTAGAGGCTGAAAGGCGATTGCTGCCGCGCTCATATTTTTGGATTTGCTGAAAGGTGATGGGATTATCAAGTTGGTTGGCTAAAGCATCCTGACTTATGCCCAGCTCTTTTCTTGCCTCGCGCAGACGTTTTCCAACATGGATATCTATAGGATGAATTTCACCATTCATGATTACTCCACCAGCTGCCATTGCATTGCTTTACGATCAAAACGCATGGCATAGTGTTCGCCGCTATCACAGCGCACGTCAAACGCATTGGTTTCCTTATCATAGCGTGGTCCTTCGCTAACCGCATCGCAGGATTTGCCCTGATCATTCAAAAAGCTGTAAAAACCCAAACGCTCTGATTCGTGGCGAAATGGGCGTATATAATCCCAACTGCTTGCACCTTCATAACGCGCATGTTTTTTGCCAACCATACGCTGGCAATTATCTTTATCGCTGGAAGGCAGCGCATAGCATTGCAGAAAACCTAAGTGGATTTCTTTATCTGCTTTTCGTGCGTCGGCAATCCCGCCTTCTTTTAAGACAATCGATTCAGTCGTGCTAGTGCTATTACACGCAGCTAAACAGCCGCTTATTGCAATAGTTAGTAAAGTTTTGTGCATTGATTCCCCCCTGCATTGTTAGTTTCAATGACGGGGCATCCACATTGACACCAACTGGTGCCAGGAGGTTAAGAAAGCCATGGCAAACGCATTACAATTTTTGCAGAACGTTGATGAGGAAGTCGTTGTCCCACCCTGCTTTTTTACGTTTGGCGGAGATGCCTGTTTTGGTGGTGGTGTCTTGTTTGAGCAGGTTGAGCGCGATGCGTTTTATGATGGAGAGATTTTCGGCGGCGTTTCCGGTTCGGGTTCGGTTGAGGTCGTCGGCGAAGCTAACGTCGAGAGACCAGTGCAGGTTGATTTCGATTTCCCAGTGCCGTCTGGCGGCTTTCATGAACTCATCGATTTGCTGATAGCTGAGGCTGGTGAGGAAGTAGCGCGTGGAGCGGGTAACGTCTTTGCTACGCACGGTGCGCGTGACGTCCAACCGCCCTAGGCTAACCAAGCCCGGCCAGCGCAGCCCAAAGGCGTGAGCATCTTTGGCAGTTACTAGCGTGTATTTGCGCGCCTCCACACGCCCATGTTCGCCGCGATTTTTAGGGCCGCGAACCTTCTCGATTTGCTTGCGGTAATGCATGCCTTCAAAGGTGGTCGCATCGCCCAGCTCAAAGACCTGTTTCACCGAGCCTGCGAGCTTTGGCTGGTTGTCTTTGAGGGTCAGCACATAATCTGCGCCCTTGTTTTTAATGGTTGCGGCAATCTCTTTCTGGCAGCCCATTGCGTCCGTGGTCACAATGCAATCTTTGATGTCCAGCATCTGCAATAAGCGCGGCATGGCTTCGATCTCATTGGACTTCTCTGCTGTGCTCACCTGCCCCAAACACAGTCGATTTTCCACCGCCCAAGCACTGACCATATGCAACGCATTAATGCCCTTATGCTTATTGTGAGACGCGCAGCTCGTCTTACCGTCCACCGCAATCACATCGCGTCCGGGCAAGCGAATCGTCTTCACCCAGCCAATGAAACAACGCTCAAATTGATCCGCATCCAGCGCCGTGAACAGACGCGCAAACGTGTCATGCGAAGGGATGCCGCTGGGTAGGATCAGAAAGCCCGAAAGCCAGTCACGCTTGCTGCTGGCAAAGGCTTCCATCTCCACCCAATTATCCGCACCGCACAGCGTCGCCAATATCGCGATCGCCAGTAAATCGCTGAAATCATGTTGCTGATTATGTCCCAATCGGCGCGGGTCTTCCAGCGAACGAAATGATTCCAAAAATGTGTCTGATAATGTCATAGCGTAGCTCCTGTTTTTTAAACAAAACTACGCCACAGCCGTCATCTCAAAGCTATCAAAGCCTTAAAATCTCAACGCAACATACTGATTATCTCATAAATTGTAATGCGTTTGCCATGTTAAGAAAGCCTAAACGCGGCTCGCGATGTATTCCCGGCAAGCCGGTGTTATATTCCACCGCCCTCCCGACCTAAGTCGCGGAGGGACATTTGGTGAACACGTAGTCCGTTACATCGAACGCATCGTTTAGAGGTTCTTACGCCTCGTCACGCGAGTGAGCATAAACTACTGAGGTTAAACTGCAATATATTCCTGCTCCCAGTCTGCTCCCACCCAGCCCGTAGCCAGCCCGTAGCAAGGTCATCCTCTGCTCCCAGACAGCCCCCAGCAAATTTTGCCAGCCTTGTGTCCGAACAGTTCGAACAAGGAGGCTTTTATGAACGATTCACACCACAACAAACCTATCTCTACTTTTGACGAAATCTGCCATCTCACAATCGAAACGATGCGTAAAATGGACATGGAAACGCTGCTGCAACTCAAGAAGCAGGCAGTGCGCGAGCTTGATCGTGCGAAGCTGACCAAAGGCTGCATTGATCTGGCCTTGTCGCTCAAAACGCAGGATCACGATCGTGAGGTGGCGCAGGCCGATGCCAACCAACCATCCATGCTGGATTAAAGGGAGGCTGACCAATGCAAACTTCAATCGAAAAACAATATCTAGAAATGCTCACGCTGCTCGAAACCGACTCTGATGGAAATACGGAGGAGATGGATTACGGACAGCTCGATCATTGCCTGCAAAACGTCAAACGTGAATTGCAGAAGCTGCAGCATGAAGCGGATGCCATTTCCTTCAAAATCCATTTGGCGCGTGCGCTGAGAATTCACCTTAGTTCTCGCCAACGCACGTTGGAAGAAATTGGTGAGAACGAGGCGTAGCGAATGGCGATGGAATGGTTTCGGATGTATCACGGCATGCCGTTTGACACCAAATTGCGGGTGATTGCCAAACGTGCCAATCAGCCGATGGGTGTGGCAGTGGTAGTGTGGGCTTGCATTTTGGATGCGGCCTCACAACACGACCCGCGTGGCATCGCCGTGGTTGATCCGGAAGAAATCGCCGTAGCGCAAGATTTCGATGTGGAAGCGGTCGAGGCGGTAATTACCGCCATGCGCGATAAAGACATGCTCGATGAGGATGGGCATTTAACCGCGTGGGATAAGCGCCAGCACACCACTTCCACCGAGCGTTCCCAAAAGAGCCGCGCCCGTAAAAAGCAGGATGCAACAACAGGCAGCGGCAAGCAACGCGGTGCAACGAAAGGCAACGCCGCGCAACGCAAAAACAGCAAAAAATCACCAGATACAGATACAGATACAGATACAGATACAGATACAGAAGCAGACTCCAAAAAAGATTCAGATAAAAACTTAAGAACGAGAGAAGAAAAGAAGGAGTGTGAGGAAGAAAAACAGCAGAGCTGTGGAAAAGATGGGGATGAGAAACCAGACCCAAAACAGATGCTGCCGCAAATGGCAGATATCTGGAATGAAGAGGTGCAGAGCAAAATCACACCAAACCAGAAGGCCATACTCACAAAAAAACGCAAAGAGCTGCTGGCAGCCAGATGGATAGATGAGTTTGCAGAGGATATCCGAGCATGGCGCTATTTTTGCGAAATCATTGGTGCTTCTGATTTTTGTCTTGGCAAAATAGAAGGCAAAGACTGGACGATTGACCTCACCTGGGCAATCCAGTCATCGGATCGGGTGGCCAAGATTTTAGAGGGTGGCTTCTCCGGTGGCAAACACCCATCGAAACCGCCGAGCTGCCAACTGCCAGAATTCCAAGACGCATGGGATGATGTCCTGCGCCGCATGGCACATCACCACGGCAAACCCGCCATCCGCAGCTGGTTTTCCAACACCGTCATCACCGTCGCCGAGGAAACGCCCGATGGCGCATTGCTGCGGCTGGAATGTCCCCGCGAATTCGTGCGCGGCTGGATCGAAACCCATTATCTCACCGACCTCAATCATTTCTGGGACGAGCAAACCACCTGCTCGCGCTCCGTAGTCGGTGTGCAACTGGCTATCAAGGAGGAAACATCATGAACGGAGAACAGCTGCTGCAGCGATCACTGCAGGTATTTGAAGATCGCCGCGCCCATTATGGTCTGGCAAAACATCACTTCCGCGAGGTCGCCAGGCGATGGTCGCTGGCACTGAATACTCAGATCACCCCACAGCAAGTGGTGATGTGCTTGATTGAACTCAAACTGGTGCGACTCAAAGAGAATCCCACCCACCTCGATAGCATCATCGACATTGCCGGTTACGCGGCAGTGATGGCCGAAGTGCTTCCCGACTCCAATCAGGGAGGGCAACATGACGCAGAGAAATTAAAAAATGGACAGTCACCGATGTAGCGGATCGCTTTGAAGAAGCGGCCTACACGCTGAAACGTTTGCCGCCGGTGAAGGTACAGGGATATTTCAATGTCTACCCCGAAGTCGTCCGCACCAGCATCGAAATCATGCAGGGTGAAAAATTACCCATGCGCCTCGGCCCACCCTCTGCCGGTGCGATCAGCCGTATGGAGGAAACACTGGATTGGATTTTCTGGTTGGACGGTGAAGATGAGCGCAGGCTGGTCTGGCTCCGCGCTGCGCGTGTGCCGTGGCGACCGATTTGTTACCGCATAGGCTGTGGCCGTACCAAGGCATGGCAGATGTGGACATACGCGCTGCTCAAGGTTGTCGTGCGCCTGAACACCAAGCAGAGAGGGCGTTAGCAGATGTTGAAAAAAAAGACTAAACATTGTGAACAAGATTTGCTATGTATAGACATATCATCGCCAGAGGTGCGTTCATCCAGTGTTCATGGAGGACGGCCATGAACGCAAAAGAAATCATCGATTTTGTCAGAACCGACACCCGCTCCAAATCAGAAATTTTTGAATCGCTGAAGCAACGCATTCAGGACGATTATAACGGTTCTTTGACCGAAGAGGAAGCTATCGCCGCCACGCGCCGCTTCATCGGGTTCTTCCAAATCATATCCGATAATTACGATATAAAACAGGAAGATAGACTTGATGAGCGCGGCGAACACCCGTAACGTAAATACGGGAGTTAAACATGAGCCGATCTGCCAAAAAATTACCTTTACCCAGCCGCGCCACCAAAGCTGTCATTCTGGCGCGGGTGTCTACGGAGGAGCAGGAAAAAGGCTATTCGATTGACGCGCAGCTGCATCGGTTGGAACAATATTGCGAACGCAAAGAGCTAAAACCCATTGAGAGCTTCACGGTGGTTGAATCCTCGACCAACGGCGAGCGCAAACAGTTCAATCAGATGCTGACTTTTGTCAAAAGGCAAAAGGAATGCATCGCCATCGTTGCCGACAAGGTGGATCGGGTGCAACGCAGCTTTAAGGAATTTCCGATCCTCGATAATCTGGTCAAGGATGGTAAGATCGAGCTGCACTTTAATTCCGAAGGCTATGTCATCCACAAAGATTCGGTATCGCAAGACCGGTTTATGTGGAGCATCGGCGTGGTGCTGGCGCAGGGCTATGTGGATTCACTGCGCGATAATGTCAAACGCAGCATCGCACAAAAACTACGCAACGGTGAGTGGATCAGTCAGGCTCCCATTGGCTACGAACATTTTACCAATCAGCAGGGCAAGCCCGATATCAGAATTGATCCGGTGCGAGCGCCGCTGGTGCGACAATTATTTGAGAAATACGCGACCGAGTGCTATTCCATCTCTCAGCTGGTGAAACTGGCGAAGGAAATTGGACTAACCAATAGCCGAGGTCATCAAGGTGCCTTGGCAAAAAGCCATGTCCACAAAGTGCTGCAAGAGCCATTTTATTACGGAGTGATGCGCGTGAAAAAGACGGGAGAAGAATATCCGCATCGTTATGAAACAGTCCTTCCAAAGTCGCTGTTTGATAAATGCCAGGATATTCGAACGGGCAAAGGTCAGGCACATGCTCGCTACGGGCAAAAAGAGTTTTTGTTTCGCGGCATTTTAACCTGCGCCAACACCGGCAAACAATGCACCGCGCAGAAACACAAAAAGAAATACCAGAACGGCGGCACTGGCAGCTTCACCTATGTGATATCCTATAATGCCGCCGATCATAAAAAGGTCGTTTACACCCGCGAGGATGATGTAATGGCACAGGTGGAAGCCGCGCTCGATACGCTGCGAATCAAAGATGAAGGAAAACTGGCGGATGTTCTCTCTTACATCAAAAGCGCCCACGAGGATAAAAAGCACCACCATGTCAAACATACGGGGCAGTTGAAGAAAGAACACACCGAGCTGGAGACGAAACTCGACCGGCTCACGGAGCTACGCTTGGAAGGTGAATTTACCAAAGAAGAATTCGCCGCCCAGAAGAAGCGACTGAAGGATCGCCAATACGATATCGTGGAGTTGATCCACGCCTATGACGTCACCGATGACGAATTCAGCAAACGACTGAGTTATCTCATAGAAGTGGCAGCAGGAGCGCTTGACGAGTTTCGAGGTTCTGGGCTTGATCAAAAACGCGAGTTGCTAAAATTCGTATTCCAGAACCTGCAGCTAAACGGCAAAAACCTCGAATATACAATGGCAAAGCCATTCGAGATTATCGCCGACTGCAACAAAACTGGAGAATGGTGCGCTCGAGAGGACTTGAACCTCCACAGGATTTCTCCCACATCGACCTCAACGATGCGCGTCTACCATTCCGCCACGAGCGCTTATATATTACGGTTTTTAGCAAACTCTTGAGCAAACTACAAGCATGTATTATGAGTCTATGCGGTAATTCGGCGCTTCACGTGAAACGGTAATATCATGGACATGGCTTTCACGAAGTCCGGCACCTGTGATACGAACGAACTCAGCACGCTTTTGCAAATCAGCGATAGTAGCAGATCCGGTATACCCCATAGCAGCGCGCAGCCCACCCACCAGCTGATGCACTACACCAGAAACAGAGCCTTTAAACGGCACACGTCCTTCAACGCCTTCTGGCACAAGTTTCATGGTGTCACGCACTTCTTGCTGAAAATAACGATCTGCTGACCCACGCGCCATCGCACCTACAGATCCCATACCACGGTAAGACTTGTACGAACGCCCCTGATACAGAATCACTTCACCCGGGCTTTCTTCCGTACCAGCAAAAAGGGAACCAATCATCGCAGCGTCTGCTCCTGCTGCAATAGCCTTGGCTAAATCACCAGAATATTTAATACCACCATCAGCAATCAGGCTGACGCCACGTGCTTTCGTCACTTGTGCCACTTCCATGATGGCGCTTAGCTGCGGCATCCCTACTCCAGCAACGATACGTGTTGTGCAGATAGAGCCAGGGCCGATACCGACTTTCACGGCATTTGCCCCTGCGTCAATCAGTGCAGTCGCGGCATCTGCGGTTGCAATATTTCCGGCAATAATGGAAATATCATGCCCTGCTTTGCGTACATTTTTTACCATGTCAATAACACCTTTGGAATGTCCATGCGCTGTATCAACGACTAGCACATCAATACCGGCAGCAATCACTGCCTCTGCACGTTGCATCCCGTCATACCCAACACCCACAGCAGCAGCAACACGCAAACGACCTTTGGCATCTTTGGCCGCATCAGGGAAACGTTCTGCCTTATCAATATCCTTTACCGTAATTAATCCAACGCAATTACCTGAATCATTCACAACAAGCAGCTTCTCAATACGGTGCTGATGTAGCAGCTTTTTTGCATCTTCACGCGAGATATTTTCTTTCACCGTGATTAAATTCTCTTGTGTCATGAGGGAGGCTACGCTGGTGGTCTGATCCGATGCGAACCGCACATCACGATTGGTCAGAATGCCTGCAAGCTTGCCAGAATATTCCACCACCGGAATGCCGGAAATGCGATGTTCATCCATCAGATATAGCGCATCAGCAAGTGTTTCTTCCGGTGAAATGGTCACAGGATTAATGACGATGCCTGACTCGAACTTTTTTACACTCAACACTTCATCAGCCTGCGCGCCTATCTCCATGTTCTTATGAATACACCCCATACCACCATGTTGTGCCATGGCAATAGCCAGTCCGGACTCTGTTACCGTGTCCATCGCGGCAGAGATAAGAGGAATCTTTAAATGCACTCCACTGGCTGAATAAGTAGACACGTCAACATCTGCCGGCAAAACGTCAGAATATTGCGGCTTCAATAAAACATCATCAAAGGTGAGTGCTTCAGCAAAAGAATGTTGAGAAATTTGGGGACTGGTCATAAATTGTGCGGCTGAATCTGATAGGGCGTTGTGATTTGGCTCTTTCTATACTGATCTTTGCCACGAAAGTCACATAAAAACTTGCGCTCAGGCACGGAGTGTGGCATTGCTTAAGGCAATATTAGACTAACACTACCCAGATAAACGGATTGTATGAGCGAACATTTTACTATCAGCGAAACACATAACGAGCAGTTACAGCGCAACTACAGTGTTGTAATAGCAGCGGATTACATAGAGCAACATGTTGATAAAGAACTAAAGAAAATTGGTAAGAAAGCAAAAATTCCGGGGTTTCGCCCGGGAAAAGTACCACTTGATGTATTGCGTCAGCGTCACAAGCAATCCGTATTAGGAGATGTGATTAATGCAACAGTCGATGAAGCTGTGAATGCTGCATTCAAACAACATGATGTTGCCCCTGCTCTTCAGCCTGATGTGAAAATCGAGTCTTATGAGGACGGTCAGGATATGACGTTATCAGTATCCTTAGAGATTATGCCTGAATCCCCTGAAATTGATTTTAGTTCCATCACCATTGAAAAGCCTGTAATTCCGGTAAGTGACGAAGATGTAGATAATAGCCTGACCCGCATGGCGCAAACAAAGCGTAAAACCGAAGACAAAGCAGCGGATGTACAAGCTGAAAATGGAGACATTGTTGTTATTGACTTTACGGGTTACTTAAATGGCGAATTATTCGAAGGTGGTGCCGGAAAAGAATTTAGTCTGGAGTTAGGTTCCAACCAGTTTATCCCCGGGTTTGAAGAACAGCTTGTTGGTGTGAAAGCCGGTGATACTATCGACGTAAACGTTGCGTTCCCAGAAGCTTACCATAGTGAAGAACTGGCAGGAAAGGAAACACGCTTTGAAGTCGTCGTACATAAAGTGCAGCAAGTGCAAATCCCTGAGATGAATGATGAACTGGCCAAAGAATTTGGGCAGGATTCACTGGATGGCTTAAAGACATTTGTACGCGAGCAATTAGCGAAAGAATATGAGGGCATGACGCGCAACTATTTGAAGAAACAGCTATTTGACGCACTGGAAGCAAAATGTGACTTCACCATTCCGCAGAAAATGCAGGAGCTGGAGTTTGATTCCATCTGGAAGCAGGCAACGGAAGAAGCTAAACGTGATGGGCGTGAAGAGACAGACATCGAATCTGAAAAAGATGACTACCAAGCTATAGCAAAGCGTCGTGTGCAGTTGGGCATTCTCTTGTCACAAACAGCAGGGCGTAATAATATTGAAGTCAACCAGCAAGACATTCAGTCAGCATTGCTTCAGCAAGCTCGTATGTACCCGGGTCAAGAACATAAGGTGATTGAGTTCTTCCAGAAAAACCCGGATCAGATGCGTGAATTAAGAGGGCCTATACTGGAAGAGAAAGCGGTTGATTTCATTTTGGACAAGGTTACTTTTGAAGAGACGGAAAAAACATTGGATGAAGTAACGAAGATGGAAACAGACAATGCTGCTTCTGCCACGTCCGATAAAAAAACAGCAGAAAAATCTTCCGCGCCTAAGAAAAAAGCTGCATCTTCAGATGAAACCTCTCAAGATGAGTCAACCAAATCGTCAAAAGAAAAGGAAAGCGCATGATTGATACAAAAAATGATATGATGGACGCCTACGCTGATCTAGTGCCTATGGTAGTAGAACAAACCAGCAGAGGTGAGCGGTCTTACGATATCTTCTCTCGCTTACTTAAAGAGCGTATTATCTTTGTAGTCGGCGGTGTTCACGATGGAATGGCAACGTTGATTGTGGCGCAGCTTCTGTTTCTTGAGTCCGAAAATCCTGATAAAGATATTTCCATGTACATTAACTCCCCCGGTGGAGTGGTAACGTCTGGTTTATCTATCTATGACACGATGCAGTACATTAAGCCGAAAGTGTCTACGCTTTGCATTGGACAAGCTGCATCTATGGGTTCATTGTTGCTGACCGCTGGTGAGCCGGGAATGCGCTATGCGACGCCTAATGCTCGCGTGATGATTCACCAGCCTTCCGGTGGGTTTCAGGGACAGGCAACCGACATTGAGATTCATGCGCAGGAAATTTTAAGTCTGCGTAAACGTCTCAACAGTCTATATGTACATCATACGGGACAAAAGCTTTCTATCGTTGAGAAGTCCATGGATCGCGATAACTTCATGAGTGCAGAAACAGCGCAAAAATTTGGCTTAATTGATGAAGTTGTAGACATACGCTCCAAGTCAGCTGAGACGAGAACAGACGAAAAGAAATAAAATTCTTAATCCCTCTTCTTTGCCTATGTTACGTATGGCAAAAAGGGGGATTTTTTAATTATGCAAAATGCTGGTTAGCATCACGTAACATCCTTGCGCGTCTATTTACATTGCGAATAAGCTGAACCATCAATATATAGATCAAAATAGCGTTGAACGTGTGCCATAAAAAATGTGTTCCAATTGGCACTTTATCGCATAGGGCATTATCTATAGAGCGGAAAAACAGCGACACGACACCAAGCAGTGCAGCAAGCAAGAATGCACGCGCCGTAGCACGCCGTTTGACGTTAAGATAAAATGCTATCACCACCAATGACCCCATAGTTGAAAGATACGCAATGGAATCATTAAAAGCATTAGGGAACTGAGATACCAGAATATGGGTCACCCCACCAAAAGCTAGGTAGCAAATACACGTTTCAAAAACAGTACACTTAACAACGCGTAACATAGTGCTTAAGAAAAAGACATTGATAAACAATACGATAGGCACCATATCAATGGTTTCTGTCAGTGGCGTAGGGTACATATGGAACAAGCTACTGCCGATACCAATGGAGAAAATCAACCCAATCATCACATAAATGTCGTAAATCGCGTAGCCTTTAATATCGCTGTTACGCTTGCAATAACGCATTAGAGCTATGGCCGTAATAATAAAGCCAAGATTAGTTAGTGAATTTAGTGGCTCTCCAAAAAAACCATCTGTTATACGTTCGCATATTCCATAGTGATGCAGCACCAAAGTTTTATCCATTCCTTACCATAGCACAACTATGTTAAGGAATGATGATATTACTTACTCTGCTTCATCTACAGCCATGCCCAAGGCACGCTTATAAACATCCAGCATATATTCCTGTTCTTCACGATCATGAGGTTGCATTTTTCGCAATTTTAAAATTTGCCGAATTGCTTTTGTATCGTAGCCATTAGCTTTTGACTCAGCCATCACGTCGCGTATAGCAGTTGCGATATCCGCCTTTTCTTCTTCAAGCTTCTCTACCCGCTCAATATAGCTGCGTAACTGGTCAGCTGCTACGTTCCCAAACTTCGTCATGTTGTATCTCTGGTCTTTAATGGTGGTATGTGTTATAGTAATCAATTGTGCCTTGATGCAACAAGTAACTTGCGTCTAAGCATTATTTTTGTTAATTCTACTATGCCGAAGGAGGTAATGATAAGTGATTGAAGTACATGTACGTGATAACAACATTGAGCAGGCACTGCGCGCATTAAAGAAAAAAATGCAACGCGAAGGGGTGTATCGTGAGATGAAAATGCGTAAGCATTATGAGAAACCATCTGAACGCCGCGTTCGCGAAGAAGCAGAAGCCGCTCGCCGCTTCCGTAAATTTCAGCGTAAACGTGAAATTTTTGACTAATGTTTAAGTCTGAAAGTTAGAGGGAGCGGGTAAAATGTTTGCCCGCTTTTTCTTTGTGTTTGACTCATAAAATCTATAATATCCTTTTCATGCTGTCATTATTTTCCAAAAAAACGCATGGCGTTTCCATTACTGCATCGCCGGTATTTATTCCCGATCACTCGGAACCACATTCGGATCATTTTGTATGGGCCTATACCATCTTTATCAATAATGAAAATGGCGCAGCACTCAAGCTGCTTAACCGCCGCTGGGATGTAACAGATAGCAACGGACAAGTTCAACATGTGGAAGGTGAAGGCGTGATTGGCAAACAACCTGTCATTAGTGACGGCGAACAATACCAATATACAAGTGGAACCATTCTTCCCACCCCTTCCGGCATCATGAGTGGTGCCTATGAGATGGAAAATGTTAACACATTAGAGCGTTTTTGGGTGGATGTGCCCACCTTCTCACTTGATAGCCCGCAGCAGGTTAATCGTCCAAATTAGGTATTAATGGCGTAAGATTGCTATATTGGTCATCTGCCGCATTGCCGTAAGTGGGTGGGGAAGCATGAACCTTTTGATTCAGCCCGTGCAACACCGCATTTAATATGCATCGTAACACATCTTCCACTTTTGCTTCACTGCTTGCCACGCGATGTTCAATACGGCGATAGACGTCAGGAGTAGCCATTGCTCTGATATGTTGGGGCTCTGTATGTACTCCCGCTTGATCCGGCAATCGGAGTGCAGTGGTGCGGTTATTCATACCCCACGATACGTTCACCGGTGCATTATACCCTTTGCGGTAACGTGACATCGCGTTGGCAGAACCAGTAAATATAGGGAGATCACGTTGCATGTGATTCAGCAGCCCAGCTATCGTATAAGACAATATATCACTATTAACGTGTTGATAACGGGTAAACACCCATGTTCCATCTATTGTTTCCAAATGGAGATGTATGTGCAATCCACTGCCAAAATCATGAACAAACGGCAGAGCAGAAAAATCAGCCGTTAGTTGCATAGACTGCGCCGTCTCCAAGGCTAGACGTTTGAGGTCATGTGTATGACGAATTAGTGCGCTTATATCATGATGAGGCAACAAAGCTGCTTCAACCTGCCCTGCTCCGTCTTCTGTTGTGATGGAATGCGTAGGCAGATGCTGAAGTACGGTTGCCAACCGTTTCAGATAACCTTTTCGCAAAGGGTCATCAACTGCATCACCAGTTTCAGTAAATATATACCACTCAATCTCTAAGGCCAGTACCGGAATAATCTGGTAATCCTGACGCAGCAATGACACCAAATCTGACAGACTCGCAGAAGGATGAGGCAAGAAACTTATCCGGCTTTTTTCTTGCTACGGGACTCTTTTTTACGCTCGTTCGTATCTAGTAATTTTTTACGCAGTCTAAGGCTAGCTGGTGTTACCTCTACCAGCTCGTCTTCACCAATATAAGAGATCATATCTTCCAGCGTCATCTTGCGTGGTGGCACTAAGCGTACTGCTTCGTCTGTACCCGATGCACGTACGTTAGTAAGCTGCTTGCCTTTTAATACGTTGATTTCAAGATCATTATCCCGACTATGTTCACCAACAATCATGCCTGCATAGACTTTATTTTGTGGATCAATATACATGACGCCACGATCTTGCAGGTTAAAGATAGCATATGCAACGGCTTCCCCTTGATCCGTTGAGATAAGCACACCGTTACGACGACCGGGAAGGTCACCTTTATAATGATCGTGACTATGATACACACGGTTCATTACACCTGTACCCCGTGTATCTGTCAGAAACTCACTTTGATATCCAATCAATCCGCGTGAAGGAGCCAAAAACGTAATGCGAGACTTGCCGCCGCCGGACGGGCGCATTTCCTGCATCACGGCTTTACGTAGAGACATTTTTTCAACCACAACACCGCTATGCTCTTCATCTACATCAATCACCACTTCTTC
The DNA here is from genome assembly GCA_963803575.1 of uncultured Alphaproteobacteria bacterium. GTDB lineage: Bacteria > Pseudomonadota > Alphaproteobacteria > Rickettsiales > UBA998 > CAWDMW01. Next base: position 1,163,257 of record CAWDMW010000002.1, on the reverse strand, counting down.
AAACGGCTCCATAAGCTGGCCGTTATCCTCACGTAGCAACACGCGCGGGCGAGATACAGATAACTCAAATCCTTCGCGGCGCATTGTTTCAATCAAAACCCCTAGTTGCAATTCACCACGTCCGCCCACTTCAAACGCATCTTTACCGTCTGTTTCATTCACTGTGATAGCAACGTTAGTTTCTGCCTCACTTAGCAGCCGGTCACGAATCATACGAGACGTTACTTTGCTTCCTTCCTGCCCTGCAAACGGAGAGTCATTCACTGACAGCGTAATACTCATGGTTGGTGGGTCAATCGGAGTGGATTGCACTGGCTCAGTCGCACTCATATCACAAATCGTGTCTGATACGGAAGCAACACCCATTCCGGCAATCGCAATAATGTCACCAGCAACAGCTTCTTCCACAGTGGTGCGTTGAATGCCACGGAAAGATTGTAGCTTAGTCAACTTGCCCGTCTCCACCTGCGTGCCGTCCAGCGACAATGCCTTAACGGGCATGTTTAATGTTGCACGACCACTATACACACGACCGGTTAGGACACGCCCAAGGAAAGAATCAGACTCCAGCAGAGTAACCAGCATTTTAAATTCACCTTCTGAATCCACATTAGGCTTAGACACATGCCGAGTGATAAGTTCAAATAACGGCGTTAGATCTTTACGTTCATCATCCAGTTCCGTTGCACACCATCCATCACGACCAGATGCATAGAGTACAGGGAAATCCAGCTGATCTTCATTAGCGTCCAATGCTGCAAATAAGTCAAAGACCTCGTCAATCACTTCATCAGCCCGTCCATCAGGTCTGTCAACTTTATTGATAACCACAATGGGCTTAAGACCACGCTTCAGGGCTTTACCCAGCACAAACTTCGTTTGCGGCATAGGCCCTTCAGCCGCATCGGTTAGCAGAATCACGCCGTCAACCATATTTAGAATACGCTCTACTTCACCACCAAAATCCGCGTGACCTGGCGTATCAATGATATTGATACGTGTATCGTTCCAGTCAACGGAAGTACATTTTGCTAAAATAGTGATACCGCGTTCTTTCTCCAGATCATTCGAATCCATAACACGTTCATCGACGGATTGATTATCACGAAACGTACCACTTTGGCGTAACATAGTGTCAATCATGGTTGTTTTACCATGGTCAACGTGGGCAATGATAGCAATATTGCGAATATCGGTCATGAAGTATCCGGTTTTGTAAAGATTAAAGAGTTATATTTATGCTTATGCGTATAGTCGCATTCGTCACATGATGCAACTGCTTTGATGGGCGCGCTATCATACATGTACAATATGCTATATTGCCGGTGAAGATTCCATCGTAATACCTAGTGTATTTAATAAGGCCATATCTTTGGGCTGTTGAGGATTTGCAGTCGTCAGTAATTCATCACCAAAAAAAATAGAGTTAGCACCTGCAAAGAAACATAATGCTTGCGTGCTGTCATCCATGGCCTCTCTGCCAGCTGACAAACGCACGTAAGAAGCAGGCATTATGATACGAGCTACTGCAATAGTGCGCACAAATTCCAGTGATGTTAGTGGCGCAATTTCATGTAGTGGCGTGCCTTCTACCTGTACCAGCATATTCACTGGCACACTTTCAGGATGCGCTGGCAGGGTGGCTAGCTGGTGTAGAAATTCAATGCGATCCTGCTGTGTCTCGCCCATCCCTACAATACCGCCGCAACAGGTTTTCATGCCCGACGTGCGGACATGTTCCAACGTATCCAAACGCTCCTGATAGGTACGTGTGGTGATGATTTCTTTGTAAAAAGCTTCGGATGAATCCAGATTATGATTATAATAATCCAGCCCTGCCTCTGCCAGTGTATCGGCTTGATCCTGAGATAACATTCCTAGCGTCATACATGTTTCCATGCCCAATGCTTTAACGCCCGCAATCATGGCAGCCACTTTGGGAATATCACGCGCTTTAGGAGAACGCCACGCCGCCCCCATGCAAAAGCGTGTTGCTCCTGCATCCTTTGCCGCTTTGGCAGCATCCAGCACCGGTTGAATGTCCATCAGTTTGGTGGCTTCAACAGGAGTATCAAAATGCGCACTTTGCGGGCAATAGCTGCAATCTTCTGGGCATCCACCTGTTTTAATAGACAGCAAGGTAGATGCCTGTATTTGGTTAGGATCAAACATCTCCCTGTGAATGGTATGTGCCTGAAATAATACGTCATTAAACGGCAATGCAAATAATGCCGTCACTTCGCTAAGTGACCAATCGGTACGAGGTGTTATCATGCTGGCGAAGATAGAAAGAAATCCGTATAAAGGCAAGTAAAACTACTATGCCTTTGTTATCATGCCTAACAACTCTTTTAATCATATGTTACAGACGGCGCTTTATGAGACGCACCGCGCGGGTAAGCACCGAAAGTTAGTTACGTCGCAAGCTGACGGTGTCTATCTCAAACAAGGCAATCAACGGTATTTGTCTTTTTGTAGTAATGATTATTACGGATTGGCACAGTATCCTCTGTCACAAGACGCTATGCCTATGCAAGGAGCCAGTGCATCACGATTAATTAGCGGTAATCATCCATCGTATGAGCCGTTAGAAATTGCACTAGCACAATTTAAAAAGACCGAAGCCGCTTTGGTGTTTGGTAGTGGGTATTTAACGAATATAGGTGTTATTAGTGCGTTAGTGGGAAAGCAGGATCTCATTATTATGGATAAATATTCCCATGCATGTATGATAGACGGTGCGCGCCTGAGTCAGGCTCGTCTGATACGTTACCGTCATAATGACATGGCACATCTTGAATCACTCCTATCACGCTATCGCCATCATTACCGGCGCTGCCTGATAGCAACGGAAACTATTTTCAGTATGGATGGTGATGCCGCCTCATTACCTGTGATTCGCGCATTAGCCAGCAGCTACGATAGCTGGATGTTGACGGACGATGCACATGGACTTGGGTTACCTGTGACTGCTAGCAACCCTTCAGATATACAAACAGGTACCTTATCTAAGGCATTAGGGGCTTATGGTGGTTACGTATGTGGGTCTGCGTTGCTTAAACAATATCTGGTTAACTATGCCAATACAGCCATTTTCTCTACTGCCCTGCCTCAAGCCGTGTGTAACGTAGCACTGCAACATTTAGAGCTTTTACAGGCGGAACCATGGCGTATTCAACGGGTCATGGATCATGCTGGATATGTGTGTGATGCACTTGATCTTCCTGTACCCGTCAGCCCTATTATCCCTGTCATTATGGGTGACAATGACGCTGTCATTGCAGCACAGCAAGCACTGAAAAGTGCTGGTATTTTAGTCGCTGCCATACGCCCGCCGACAGTGCCAGCAGGAACAGCACGTTTACGTATATGCCTAAGTGCCGAACACACACGCGACCATTGCAATCAATTAATCACTGCCATACAGGGATTACGCAAAACATAGCCATCTATTCTTTACGGTCTTCCACATCATCTTCAGTGGTTGATGTAGATGCTTTGCTCTTATCTTTTTCTTTCATTGGGCGAAAATGCGTCCGCATTTGTGGACGACCAAACAGTGGTCGTTGTCCGAGCGTTTTAGCATACATCCAGACTAGCCCACTCATGACAATAATCGCTAAACCAAAGACCCATATTGTGGCAGCCAGTGTTTGATCGCCATAAATACCAATAATACTCGCGGAAATAAAAATAGACACGCAAACTAAAAACCCTAGCATTTGTCCAAACAGGGTAGAGACGTGATGCGTGCGTAATGCTCTTAATTCCCACTGATGACGATGTTCCTGCTCACGCTCAAACATGGTCATAATTTGTTGTGCTGAGCCTTCTACAACATAGTCATAGGCTTCCAACAGTTCCGGTGAAGGAAGAAAGTTAACCGTTTTACGAGATTGCTGATTGTTACGTTGGTTCTGCGTCTGATTGCGCGAGGCATTCATGCATCGTCTCCCTGATACAAGGTAGAATCAACGTCTTTACCCAATTTAAGCCAATCGCCGCGCAAACCTTCATGTGGGAAATAATACGGGTAGCGATAGAGGGGGGCTACAGGGAAACTAAATGTTGCACTGATGCCCGAGAAGAAGCCACGTAGTAAAGAGTAAATCATATGTTCTACGATAGAATTAATGGGCGTTAAATACAAGTGATATATCGTTCAAATGGTTATGCCACAGGCACATTTTTGGCTTAAGAACGAATATGTACCCCTTACAAAGCGTGTGTCTCAATACTCAACACATCACCCGACTGCGCAATATGATCGGCGGGGATATAGTCTTTTGCTTCCCACAGATAACTATCAAACGCATCACACATGACACAATGTGATTGCCAGCTTTCATGACGATGTCCACATGACTGGCAATGCCACGCAGGATCGGGAATCGCCGTTTGCATACGCTTTAACCATGCAGCAGCTGCGCTACTATCATCAAAACCTCGTTCTTCCAATGTTGCAAGCAAACGAAATACACGCATTTGCGGAGCAATTGACAGGGCTACCTTTAAGTGGTTACGCGCAATATCCCATTGCTTAAGCTTGATAGACGCCCGAGCCATCGCCAGATGACTCTCCGCGTGATCGGGATGCAAATCAACCAGTTTCTTGACTCGCGCCATGATTTTATCTGGTTGCGCCTGAGCATCATGAGCCAATAACAGACTGGTCAGTTTTGCATGAGGAGCAGCACTCCACGCTGCATAAAGAGCTTTGAGTGCGGCGCGTTTTTTGTCCTGTTCAAATAACTGGCTAATATGCTCGTGTGCCAATGGCAAAGATGGATCCAGTTTAAATACTTTTTCCGGCAGCTGGTTTTTCAAAGCGTTGTCATGCTCATCTGACTGGGCATATTCAGCCTGATACACCAGTGCGAGATAGTGCTTGTAAGCCGGTTTGGCCAGCGTGCGTATCGTGCGGGCTTTCACCACTAAATGGCGTGCATCATCAAAACGGTTGGTTTTGATGAGTAATCCAAAATAGCGCAGCATGGTATCTAACATATCCGGGCGTATGTCATAAGCCTGACGCGCATAATCTAATGCTGTCTCCAGATCGTCTTCGCGTTTCGCAATCAGACTTAGCGAAGAACACGCCAGCAATCGGGTGTCACCATGGGATTTCATCGCATGTAGCGTATGCATTAACTCGCCCTTCTGGTCAGTTTTAGAGGCAATATGCGCGTGCAGCAGCTGGTTAATAGGCAAATCATCGCCAAGCAAATGCTGACTACTTTGAATATGGGATCGCGCTGCATCATAGTCACGAGTTGCAATAGCCGCAAGGGTACGGGTGACAGATTGCATACCCTTATGTTGGCGTTTTAGTTTGCGGCGTGTGCCAAATAGCGAAATGTTGTAAAACATCTTTAAGCACAGGCCAATCGTTAGTACCGTTACCAAAATACTCAGAGACACCACGCTGACAGCCACCCATAATGGAGCCTCAATCAGGTATCCCATCCATTCAAGTTGCACTATTCCGGGGTTATTTGCAAACCAGATGCCTGCAGCACATAGTGCAACAATGATGCCCAGTGCAATGAACCAGCGTAGTAACAGTGTAATCATATTATTCTCTATTATTTAAATCATCACAAGCCAGATAGCTTAGGCTCAAGTGAACGCAATAATTTGCGGGATTCCAAATTGCGTGAAGCCTGACGCTGCCATGTGTGAAAATGTGGGGATGTACGTACACTAAGCTTCCGAAGTTCGTCTAACGCTTCGTCTATTTCGCCACTAAGCACCAACGCCTCTGTACGTGCCAAAATAGATTCGTCATCCTGCCCGTTATGCTCAGCACCTGTTTTACGAATAACGATAAGTGACTTAAACCAATGTGTCACTTTTTCCCACCATCTGGCATCTTCCGGGAGTGACTCACCTTGATGGTAATAACCCGTGATTGCTACATTAAAATTGGCACGAATATCACCCATAGAAGATATTCCATCAGATTGATGGCTTGAAAAATATGCTAACTGCTCTTTAATCTCTGGCTTTACCAATTCAGATGCCAGCAACGCATCGAGTGAGGTAGCGTAGGATTCTCCCCCCAACACCGCACGCCGAAAGGTTGCAAAATGCTGCATGATTGCACGACGCTTTAACGTCTGTTCTTCATATGTCTCAACAGTGTCATTTAGCGTATCAAGAGACTGCTTCATTGAAGCAAGCTCTGATCGTTGGTTTTGTACTATTTGCTCAAGAGCAAGAATTTGATCCAGCGTGTCATAACTTTTTGAGGCAGTGGAGCTTTCCTCATGTTGCACAATACCTGCGGATATTCCTTCCATTGGCTCAACTATATCTGGTGCAAAATCGCTATTATCTTGTGGTGATGTATCATCTAATGCATCTGGTTCAACGGGTACTGTCTCATCGAACGTGCTATCACTCTTCCCTTCCTGCTTATCAGGTGCAACAACAGATGCTCGCGGCACTTTGGGCGTAATAACCGTGTCTTGCGAAAAATCGGAAAAAACATCTTCCTGATCTGCATTATGATTTAAGATTGCCTTGTAAATAAATACACATGCCGTAATAACAATAACAATGAAAATCAATGCTCGCACTAATGCAGGCAATTTACTCTTACCTGTCGATTTCTCTGGCTGTTCACCAGTATCCTGATCTTTAGGGTCTGAAGAGCTATCCGCCTCACTAACATCCTTTGTCACCACAGATGACGAAGTTTGTTTACTCTGTTGCTTAGCATCAGGCGATAGTGGCGTGTCATTAGTAGAGGTCATAGCAATAGGATTATAGAAGTTATATCAGGTAAGGTGTCAATCATTATTTATTGTTTTTGGAGTGTAGCAAGAATATCTTCTGACTTTGGCGAGTTGGAAACAACAATATGCTTCCATGCTACTTCCTGCACTATTTTTTGAATTGCTGAACTAATACACAGCGCGTCTAACTGAGATATGCGTTTAGTGTATCCCGTACTCACACCCATTTGCACAAAGAGTTTAGCCGCATAAGAAGAATAAAACATGACCATATCATTATTGTGTAATGCTTCATTACATGAGAATTCCGTATGTTCTACAGGCTTCATCTGATAGCATAGTAACCCATCAACATGCTTATTATGACTACGCAATATTTTAACCATATCTATGGTACAGGGCGTACCGTATATATATAGAAGCGGCTGCGGCAAATGTGATGCTTGTAGCAACAACTCAATCAAGCTATGCGCATTGCCACCAGCTTCAATCACGCTGTTAAAACCAGCTATTCTGGCTTTCTGAGCTAGCTGACTACCTGTGACGTAAAAAGGCAACGTATAAATGCGCGTATTAGCATAGCGAGTTATGAGTCGTAACGCAGTCTGACTTGTTAGAATAATCCCTGCATAATGGATGGGAATGCTGGAGAGATTATACTTACAACCAGATGCCTCATGCATGATCGTCATTGGAAGTTTCGTTGCGCGATAGCCTTGTGTTTTAAGCCATCTTTCAGTATCCGATGCCTGAGGTTCAGGACGTGTGATGATGATAGACTTCATTACTTTACCGAAATGTTTTCCGAAGCATCTCTGCCAGCGTTAATGCAAGCTTAGGCGCCTCATCCACCTGGCCGGTTATTGTTTGTTGTGTAAGAGACGTTGCATCGGTTGACGCAAGCAAACCATGCAACGTTATAATATCACCCTGAATTTCAGCATATCCAGCTATGGGGGTACGACAACTCCCATCAAGTGCTTTTAAGAAGCAACGCTCCGCACTCACTGTCTGCATTGTTGGCTCATGATTAAGACGCTGCACATATGAAAGCGTTTCAACATCATCAGCGCGGCATTGCAACCCGATGGCACCTTGCGCCACGGCTGGCACCATATCTTTAACAGGTAGCAATGTCACATAATCCGGTTGCACACCCATGCGCTCCAGTCCAGCATAGGCCAGCATTGTTGCATCCACCTCTCCTGCTTCCAGCTTTTCCATACGACGTTGAATATTGCCGCGAAAATTGACCACTTGAATGTCCGGGCGCTGATATTGAATTTGTACCGCGCGGCGCAGGGAAGATGTGCCAAACACGGCACCTTTAGGCAGGGCAGTGATAGAATCTGCATGGCTGCATAACAACACATCCCGTATATCATCGCGTGGCAACATAGCTGCAACAACCAACCCATCAGGCAAAGTGGTGGCCATATCTTTCATTGAATGTACGGCCACATCAATGACGTTATCATAAAGTGCCTGTTCAATTTCTTTTGTAAACAGCCCTTTATTACCAATATCTGCCAGATTACCTGCCAGATACGCATCACCACTCGTTTGAAATGTCAGTATCTCGGTAAAGATCTCGCCATGAGCTGCGTGCAATGCCTCTGCACATAACTGCGTCTGACGCTGGGCAAGCAGGCTACGGCGGGATCCAAGGCGTAATGGTTTCATGCCGTATATCATGAATATTCCACAGACAAAGGCAAGGCTTTAATTGCACAGTCAGGCTGCATAGGCTAGAGTTATGCCCTATGACGAATCCTCGCATCATTCTTGGTATTGAAAGCAGCTGTGATGAAACCGCTATCGCGCTGGTGGGCACAGATGGCCATATTCATGCTCAGGCGCTGGTGTCGCAAGAAGATCATGTGCCATATGGTGGCGTTGTGCCGGAAATTGCTGCCCGTCAACATAGCCTGCATATGGAACCGCTGTTAAGGCAAGCACTGGATCAGGCGGATATGACGTTAACAGACGTTGATGCTATTGCCGTCACCACAGGGCCAGGCTTGATAGGCGGCGTGATTGTTGGAGTGATGACAGCCAAAGCATTGGCGGTGATATTGCGCCTCCCCTTTTATGCGATTAATCATCTGGAAGGTCATGCGCTAAGCGTCCGGCTGGTGGAACCTGTGGAGTTTCCTTATCTGCTCTTTCTCATGTCTGGTGGCCATTGCCAGATTTTGATTGTCCATGGTGTTGGCGAATACACATTACTTGGCGAGACAATCGACGATGCGATTGGTGAAGCATTTGACAAAAGCGCGAAAATGATGGGGTTGGGATACCCGGGAGGCGTCGCCATTGAAACGATTGCCAAACGCGGAAATCCACATCGCTACCCCTTCCCGCAACCTTTAGCACGTCGTGCCAGTTGTGATATGTCCTTTTCAGGTCTTAAAACAGCGGTGCGAACATGCTTGCTGGAATTGCAGGAAACACATGGACAGGTGAACGACATGCATAAAGCTGACGTAGCTGCCAGCCTGCAACACACTATCGCACAGATTGTAACAGACAAATTAACGCGCGCATTGAAAGAGTGCAATCATCGCAATATTGCTCCTTGCGCTGTGGTGGTGGCTGGAGGAGTTGCCGCAAATCAGACGATTCGTCAATATATTCAACACGTATGTGACAACTATAAGCTGCCATTCGTTGCCCCCCCGCTTGCTTTATGTACGGATAATGCTGCAATGATTGCATGGGCAGCTGCCGAGCGAATGCTTGCAGGGAAGCCAGACAATCCACTGACCACAGAACCGCGTGCGCGCTGGCCATTGATACAAAAATAATACATAGAGTCAACTTGCCCTGCATCCATTTTATGTGTGGTATGGCATCATCTTTTTAGTCGCTTAAGACAACACGGATTGCAACAATCCACGTTAACAACATACAGGAGTTATATATTTTATGAGTACTACATCATTAAACCAAACCGCTATTTTATCCGCTTCATCACTGGAAGGTGACGATGTGCGTAACGCTGAAGGTGAAAACCTTGGTAATATTAAAGACGTTATGGTCAACACTTCTACCAACCAGATTGAATATTATGTATTATCATTCGGTGGTATATTAGGCATGGGTGACAAGTTATTCGCCATTCCACCAGAAGCCATCGCTATTGATACAGCAGAAAAGTGCTTCCGCCTTAATATCAGCAAAGATGTACTAGAGAAAGCAGAAGGTTTTGATAAAGATAACTGGCCTAACATGGCTGATCGCGCATTCCGTGATTCTATCTATAATCATTATGGATTAAATCAACGCGTCAATGCAGCGTAATTATATACAGTAATATATATTGCTTAAGCGGGGTCTTCAGAAATGGAGACTCCGCTTTTTTTATGTGTTAGAGCGTATTTGCTTAAGACCTGACGAGTGCTTTATAGTGCTTTTTATTTTCATTTACGCATTTTATGCGTTTTTGAAAATGAAAATAAGCACTATAATCTTTTAACATATAGCATTTTCATTTTTCATAGATCAGCAACGCTGATCTATGAAAAATGAAAATGCTATACAAGAGCCATAAGAGTAAAAAATATTTATTGTCGGGTTGTGTTATTGATACTACCTATGCTACTTAACTACCGCATCTAAGACTCTAGCATAACGGAAGGTATACTTTATTATGACACACTCGCATCACTCTACTGACGTTGATTCATTCTCACTAGGTGGGATACAACTTGGTAGTGGCATCCCCCTAACAACAACACGCAACTTTGCAACCGGTAACAATACTACAGACGCACTATTGGACGGTTTAAGCTGGACTGGAACTACAGGCACCAGCGCTACTGTAACGTATAGCTTTGATGGAAACTACAGTAATGCTGACAGAACCGCAACCCGAGAGGTGCTAAGCGCATGGGAATCCGTGGCCAATGTGAAGTTTGTTTTTCAGCCATTCAATGGAGACATCACCTATGGCCGTGCTACATTCACGGAACCAGGGTTGCTTGGACAAGCTGGCGTCACCTTTGTAGGAAGCACCATTTTGGAAGCACGTGTTGAAATGTCTTCTGCTTTCAGTACGCTTGGATACGGCTCAGAAGGCTTCCTAACATTGTTACATGAAACCGGCCATGCTCTAGGGTTAAAGCATCCGGCTCCTTATTCGCTTAATGATGTAGGGCCTTTTTTAAGCACAAGCGAGAACACAACATCTGCAACCGTTATGTCATACTCTGACGGTTCGCGTGGCCAGAAAGCGGTTAGCCCTATGACATATGATATTGATGCTATCCAGTACCTGTATTCAGCTAATACGGAAAATGCGAATGGTGACAACCTCTACAGCTTTGATGGAGCGTCACTTATTAAGCGGACATTATATGATACAGGCGGAACAGACATGATTTCTGCAGAGTCTCTGGCTTCGCAATTTAGTGCTGATATTGACCTGCGAGCTGGGCTAGACCATGAAACAATCATTGGGCGTGAGTCTGTATTTATCTATAAGAGCAATACTATTGAACATGCGCGGGGTTCAAGCCAAAACGATGTGATTGATGGTAACGAGATTGGAAATAGTATCTCTGGTCGTGCAGGGTTTGATGTCATGAATGGATATGGTGGCAACGATACCATCTTTGGCGGTATTGGTGTGGTGGATGTTACGGATCAGGGTGATACCATTAGTGGCGGACTGGGAAATGATAGCTTGTATGGCAATGCAGGAAATGATGTCATCTTCGGTGGGCGCGCTATTGCTGATCCGGAAGATGGTGCAGATAATATCTTTGGTGGCAAAGGCGCAGATAGCTTGTACGGTAACGCTGGTAATGACACAATTTTTGGTGGCGGTAGTGGTTTTGATCCGCTAGATCAGGCCGATGCAATTTTTGGTGGCAATGGTAATGATGTGCTTTACGGGAATGGTAGCGACGATACACTTTATGGTGGCGGTGGAGTCGTTGACCCCGGTGACGGTAATGATCTGCTCTATGGCGGCTTCGGAAATGACGTGATGTATGGTAATGGTGGATCAGACAGTATGTATGGACACGCAGATAATGATACAATGCATGGCGGCAGCGGTGGTGACTTCTACTTCTTCGATGAGTTCAGCAGTGGTTCAGATGTTATTCTACAGTTTGATAATCCGGGAACATCCGGGGGCGACATGTTAATGTTTGCTGTAAACTTACTGGGTAGTGGCATCACTACTGCGTCCGACGTATTAGCACGCACTACCTACGATAATGGGAATGCATTAATAGACTTCGGCGCATTAGAAATTACCATCAATGATATGGGGATTCAAACGCTGGCAGAAAGTGATATAGGCTTTATTTAAAGCTGCATTTTGTCTGCGAGGTTTGCTTTAAACGCTATTAGAGCAAACCTCGCTTTCTACTCTGATGTTACAAGCGGCTTATCCGGGAAAGCACTATGCTCTACCGTGTCAGATGGACGGATTCCCTGACGCCTGGTAGTGCCTGCATCTAAGTATAGTAATGCTTTCACTAGTGAATCAATCGTGAGCGGCTCCACTAACTCTGATGGACTAATATCCTCAGCGATTGCTCTGATCGTGCCATAGCTTCCAATGAACACAATGTCATAGCGTTCTTCCACAGCAGAGGGTCGAATACTGGCGGCAGCAGGTTCGTCAAGTAGATACATGACACCAAAATCCCGGCGAATGTCGGTCTTATCAATAATCCAGTCTGCATCACGTGCATTACCATTTCGCGTTGTAACATAAAACTGGTGCGTGCGCATAGTCTCAGCCACGTTTTCTGACTCAGCAGTCTCAATGTCAGTTTCTTCTCCAACAGTCGTAATGGGGATGGAAACAGGAGAGTGTATTTTTACTACATCCCGATTAAATACAACCGAGCTGGCCATCGCACCACAAGTGAAGCTCAGGGCAACGATAGTAGCACCCATAAACATATAACGCATTTATGTCTCCTTAAACGTGACGCTATCTCCAATAGTCACACCATACTGTTTCACTGTACCAGCATTCATTTCTAATGCATAGTGTATAGGATGGATGGAACTATGAGGCGTTAAGTCGTGTGGTTGCATATGCTCTACGATATGCATAACCGTACCGTCAGACGAGATAAATAATACATCTAACGGAATATAAGTGTTCTTCATCCACATATGAACCAACTGAGATGACTCATAGACGAAAAGCATACCAGTGTTTTGTGCAAGCGCCGGGCGGTGCATTAGTCCCGCTTGCCGCTTTTCTTCCGTGTCAGCAACATCCACCATTAATGCGTGCTGTCCACCATGTTGCATATGAATGGTTAGCGCCCGAGTAGAATCATCAGCAAACGCGTAACATATCAGGCATAACCATAGCCCTAAAGAACCAACGATGCTTCGAGCAACGCGCACTTACGCAGCTTCTTCCTTGAGCGTATTTGGAATATCTGCCATATATTGATGCACATGACTGACCGTAATAGCCCCCTCACCCACAGCAGATGCCACCCGCTTTACTGAATTTGCACGCACATCGCCTACAGCAAAAATACCTCTGCGACTTGTTTCAAACATCATTGGTGAGTGATCCATTTTCGCCCATTTCTCAGGATCTTGACTGATAACATCTCCACCTGTCAATACAAACCCGCGTTTGTCCAGTGTAACGCAGTCTTTCAGCCAGTCTGTATGCGGCACAGCTCCTATCATCAGAAATACATGCCTGATGGTGTATGTTTTGCTCTCATCGGACTTGTTATGCTGCATGGTCACGTTCTCTAACCAACCATCTCCTGCCAGGTCAGTAATATGGGTATGTGAATGTAGCGTAATATTAGGTGAAGCTTCAATCCGCTCTACCAGATAATTAGACATAGACGATTCCAATGACTGTTCACGTATCACCAGATGTACATGCTTTGCACGTCCACTTAGGAAAATAGCCGCTTGTCCGGCAGAGTTACCACCGCCAACAATAATAATTTCTTCTCCGTTGCACATATCTCCTTCCAACGCAGTGGCTGCATAGTGAATACCTGCATTTTCAAAGTGACGTTCATTATCCGACCCGAGTTTGCGATAACGCGCCCCGCTGGCAATAATCACTGATTTTGCGCGGATAGTATCGCGGCTACATAAGCCTAAACGATACATGCCCGGCTGATCGCAGTTAATGGAACAGACGGTATAGGGCAACAATACTCTGGCACCAAATTTCATCGCCTGAATCTGCGCTCTACCGGCCAATGCCTGACCAGAAATGCCTGTAGGAAATCCCAGATAATTTTCTATCTTTGAGCTGGTGCTTGCCTGTCCACCCGGTGCTTCCTGTTCCAGTAGCAGCACGTTCAACCCCTCTGATGCCGCATACACAGCCGCTGACAATCCGGCAGGCCCTCCACCAACAATCGCTACGTCGTAGCAGATACTGGTGTCTATATCTTCATCCAGACCCAAATGTCGTGCAAGCTCCATATTGGTTGGCTGGTAGGCAATATCATCATCATGATGCATGATGACAGCAGGAAGACGCGAAGCATCAACGTTATGCGTCTTTAGCACATTATCACATTCATCTTTTGTACAATTAAGCAGTTTGACCGGATAACCGTTACGTTGTAAAAAACGTCTTATCCGTACAGTGTCCGCACATTCAATGCGATACAGTAACATGGCGCCGCCTTGCGTATGGGACAATAACCCAACACGGCGCAGGATAAATGCTCTCATCATAATTTCGCCAATCACTGGCTCAGCAATCATCAAACGACGAAAGTCTTTACGAGAAATTTGCAATAACTCGCCATCTTCTCCCATACGACCACCAACAAGCACTTTCCTATTGTTAAACAGGTCAATCTCTCCGGTAAACTGATGTTTGCAATGCACCGTAAACACTGATGTACCATCAAGTTGATGCTCGTAAATCTCAATACATCCGGATAAGATAATAAAGCAGTCTACGTGACGATCACCGCGTTCACTTCGCCTTTTTTGCAAGACTTGCGCTTAGCGTACTTACTGATACAATAGACATGCTCCTGTGACAGCACCGGAAAAGTTTGTTCACTACGTCTGTAGGGGTCATCAGCATTCAGTAATGCCTCGTCTATGGGATGGTTCATTGCGGTACCTCTTGCACGTTGCTAATAACGGATAGATGCAATGAGATGTATCAACTCTCTGTAAAAAACACAAGTCCCAATAACCCAAGAGCAATAGCCTGCAGCCAAACACGCGACTGCATAAGCTTATTACCATATTTGCGATTTGCTTCGCCACCGCTTGCCATCAGCATAATGCCCGCAGCCATAACCAGAAACGTTGCTACCATAGCGATAAACATGAGAATGACTAAAAATGACATGAGTAGTGACTTACGTTACGATGCGGGCTGATAGACGAAGCGACGACTGCAATAGGGGCAGGTCACCGATGTCTCGTTCATTTCCATCTTGAGAAACACTCGCGGATGCCCAAGCGCGCCACCGCCTCCATCACAGGCAACTTTTCTGCTGGAAACCATCAGGCTTTCAAAACCTTGTTCAGGCGCGATAGTGTTGGGATGTGCATATTCCATAGTATGCTCAATATAATCTCCAGATGCGAAAGATACAAGAGACAATTCGCTTCTGCTGAATCCTGCCTATCATTATCATCGGTGCTGAGGAAATTTAGCGACCAAAAATAAAATTGGGAGTATGCATACGGTTGAAACCACTTTCCGCAGAAGCTTGCTGGGTAGGCTTCTCAATTGGAGTCTTTTCAATTAATGGCGCAGGTCGCACCACGCGTGGTTTCCCCTTTACAGAAGGCATGGTTACAAAGCTTGATGAAGCCTCTCCACGTGATACAGGTGTTACCGTCACCACCATATCGTCACGCCCACGGGGCTTGGTCGTCACTTTAATAATCTTCATGCTATTATGACGAGCAGGTTTTTTAGCAACACCAAATGGCGCAGTATCACCTGTATAACTCTGACGAGTGCCAGATCCATCACTCATAGCAATATCAAAACTGGAATATTTTGACGGAGTCAAATGACGTACGTTAACGCCTGCGGTCATGTAATCCGTATCTTGTAACATCGAACCACCAATAGCCTGACGCACATCACGCCAGCGCTTTTTGACCATTGCATAATATTTACTGCCGCGCGAAGGGCTACGCGAGTGATAGGCGGCAATTGCTTTTGGCCAGCTTCCCAACTCATCAAAATTGCTCCGTAAGAAACTAGCTGCATAGTCCACATTTGAGGATGGATCTAATGCTTCAGTAATGCTGGAGAAAGCCTCAGGGTGATGCTTCAAATTCACTTGCATACACCCTACATCAATACTTCTCTGTCCTGACTGTTTAGCACGCTTCACGGCAGTCACAGTGTCATGATAATTATTATGATAACTTCCCTTGCCATGAATATTCAGCGTCCATGGCCATGGCACTACACGCTTTAACTTTGGGTGATAGCGGCCTGATTCCGTATTAGCCACCGCCATTAGCAGGTGCTTAGGAATGCCATATTTTCTTTCAGAACGCGTAAATGCCTTGATGCACATGCCAGATGTTTCCAGCACATGTTGCGCGGATGATGATTTAAATGCATCAACCGGAGTGGATAATAAAGATACAGCCAGTACAGCGACTATGCTATAGGTACGAAATATTGTCATAATGGTATGCGAATATACCCTTCGTTGTGTTAGTTTAGCATTAACGCTACCTAGGACTATCATGAAAATCCAGTCATATTTTCAATAAATACTGGTTTTCTTCACACGACTGTCATATTCTAATAGGGTATGTTTATCCGTATCCTGCTTTTATCCTTATTATGTTTCCCGTTTTCTTCAATGGCTGCCATTACCATCATCAACCTCGATGACGTACCCCGTGACTTTATTGTAAAAGATGCATCAGGTGCGCCAGAAATCGTTACAGTACCTGCTAAACGACGTATCCGCATGATTCAACCCGTAGCCTTTATCAGTACATCACCAGAAAGTAGCGGTGTCTTTACCCGCAATGGCGATATACTCTCTTACTGGCCAGATGGCACATTTGGTATTCAAATGCGACGCCGTGGCAATAGTAGCTCTTTTTAATAATTAGCGGCGCTTATTTGTACAATGCCTTTGTCCGTCACCACGTCATGCAATGGCATGTCGTGTGGTTCTGTTGGTATGGACTCTATCACCTGACAGGAAAACGCTAGCCCCACCCTGCGCGCTTTCGGTGCTGTGTAAGTGAAATATTTGTCGTAATACCCTTTACCGTAACCAAGTCGTCCACCTGTCTCATCTACTCCCAGCAACGGAACAACCACCACGTCAGGGATCACAGGTTGCTGTTGCACAGGTTCCGTTATGTCGTACGCTCCCTTCTGCAATGCATCACCGCGTTGCCAAAAATGAAAATGCATTACCTGCTTCTCTATATTTACCACAGGTAATGCCCATATGATCGGTATTTCCATAATAGTACATACTTTAATTGGAGATATTTCATGCTTGATCGGCATATAGAGTCCGCATATGGACGGTTTTAGTGCAGACAAAAGCGAGGAAAGATGCTCACAAGCACTATTTTCCAACGTGTTACGTGTACTTTCATCTATCGACTGGCGAGCTTGCAACAAGGTATAGCGTAAAGATTTTTTGTCCATAATTTTTATGTGAATATTTATTTATACATAAATTGAATGTGTTTTACAATTCAACTACACATACATGATGAACAATATATCAAAACATACACACGCGCATCAACATTCTTATGTTCCCGTCATTGGCATAAGTGGCAGCTCACCCAGATCAGCAAGTGTGGTTGCCATGAAACTACAAATTGAACATGCTGGCATGTGCCCTGTCATTTTGGAACATGACACTGACGCGCTTCAAGATCAGTTAAACAGTTTGAGCGGGGTTGTGATTATGGGTAATAATCATGACATTGACCCAAAAGATTACGGACAACCGCGCAGTAGGGATACGCATATCCCGACAAAAACTGATCCTGCCTACCCTGCCTATAAGCAACGCATGACATATGAAACCGCGCTAGTGCAGGAAGCAATAGAACAACATATTCCACTTATGGGTATTTGCGGTGGTATGCAGCGCATTAACGTAACGCCTGATCGCACACACACAATGCAATCAGGTACGCTTATGCAATCACTAGATCATATGGAAGACGCCGCATTTGGCAGTCATCAAAACCCTACGGAACATACCCCGCCTTACACGCCTGTGCATCTCATCCAATTACAGGAAGGCACGAATTTGCTGGATATTGCCCAACATTCCAAGTCATGGATACCTTCTGCACGTTACGGGTTACCTGATTCATTGCATTTGGAAAACAGCTTGCATCATCAGGCGATAAATAAGGTGCGCGAAGGGTTTCAGGTAGCAGCTAAAGGCTATGGCGGGATAACAGAAGCCATTGAACCAGAAAAGGACGGAATATATGCAGACCAATTTATTTTAGGGCTGCAATGGCACCCCGAATTTAATGCCAGTTCTTTAGGACAAAAGATCATTGAACGTTTTTCTGAGGCCGCCCATACGTATCAGGCGGAACACCGAACGGAGGTTTCTGCTGAACACGTATGGCAACAACGCTTACCCAAGCACACACGACAAGTCATTGACCGCGTGCTTGCTGAGGGAACATCTTTTACAAATACGTTATTTAGCGAGGCCATCCTAAAACAGCGCGAACATTCCCCTGCTATGGCAATCCCTTAACGATCATTTAAGCAGCGTTCTTCACCTGCTTTTCCCGATCAATCGCTTCTTGAAGCAACTCAATTGCCCGCTCTTTTCCTTCCCATCCAATAATCTTCACCCATTTGCCTTTCTCCAGGTCTTTGTAATGCTCAAAGAAATGTTGTACCTGCTCTAGCAAAATTTTTGGCAAGTCAGTATAGGTTTCAACATCATCATAGAAAGGAAATGTCTTACTTGTAGGGACTGCCAGAATTTTCTCGTCCATACCACCATCATCTTCCATAATCAGCACGCCCACAGGACGTGCAGGAATCACCGCGCCAGACATAACCGGATAGGTTGATACAACCAGTACATCGGCAGGATCTCCATCACCAGACAAGGTGTGTGGAACAAAACCATAATTGCATGGGTAGTACATGGCCGTATGCACAAAACGATCAACAAATAATGCCCCGGAGTCTTTATCTACTTCATATTTGACAGGGCTTGACCCCATAGGCACTTCAATAATGACATTAACTTCATGCGGCGCATCTTTGCCAGTTGGAATGTTCGTGATATCCATATGTAATTTCCTTCAAGAGTATCGTATTAGTTAATACGCTCTATATCAGTTATTTACACTATCTGCAATGTCTTGTAGCAGGTTTTCCAAATTTTTTGTTGGCAATGCACCATTAAATTCAGCCACCGGAATACCTTTATAATAAACCGTATTATACGGCACACTAACATTATTGGACTGTCCACCCTGAAAAGAAAGTTTGTGCGCGCGTAGCATATCGCCTATCTCACGGTAAGCAGCGCCATTACGAATCACATAGGTACCCAATTGTACCGGTGCCATCTTTTGCAAAAATTCTTTTGCTTTCATAGGGTTGTTATCAATAGAAATCGTGACGAACTCTATGGTATCGCCATATTGAGCATGTAAACGATTCAAATCTGCATACATACGTTTGCAATGCGGACACCACGATGCATAAAACATAAAGAATACAGGTTTAGTCGCCGAAAGAGTTAGCCATGCATCAAAGCGCGCTAGCGTCATTTCCTTCAGTGTCGTAGCGTCATTCAACACGATGTCTTGCGGTGTGTAATTACTTTCTGCTACGGGCGAGCGAGCCTGCGCTGATAATAGCGTCTGATTGTCCGGACGTGTAACAGAAGGCGTTGAACTACCGCGATTACCGAAATAAGAAATTGCGGCAAAAAGCACGATAACGATTATTACCATATTGATTATGCGATCAAAATACTTCATGATACCACCTTACCGTGACACTGCACAAAACACAAGACAAGACCCCGTTTCAGGATACCTACATTACTTATGACTTCTTCTTCCATCTCTAAAATTGTCCTCGCTTATTCTGGCGGGCTTGATACTTCAGTTATTCTCAAATGGCTTCAAGATACGTATCAGGCGGAGGTTATCACCTTTACCGCTGATCTGGGTCAGGGAGAAGAAGTGGAACCTGCGCGCGAAAAAGCACAGCTGCTGGGTATTCCACCAGAACATATCTTTATTGAAGATTTGCGTGAAGAATTTGTCCGTGACTATGTTTTCCCCATGTTTCGTGCTAATGCGCTCTATGAAGGCATCTATTTGCTTGGCACCTCCATTGCGCGCCCACTTATTGCCAAACGGCAAATAGAGATTGCCCGCACGCTGGGTGCGCAAGCCGTGTCTCACGGTGCAACAGGAAAAGGCAACGACCAGGTGCGTTTTGAACTCGGGTATTATGCATTGCAACCAGACATTAACGTAATTGCACCATGGCGGGAATGGGAGTTAAATTCGCGCACCAAACTCATTGACTATGCAATGCAGCACCAGATTCCGGTTGCTAAAGACAAGCACAATGAAGCCCCCTATTCCATGGATGCGAATCTGCTACATATCTCGTATGAAGGCAAAGTACTGGAAGACCCATGGGTGGCCTCAGACCCTTCCATGTATCGCTGGACAGTATCGCCCCAAGATGCACCAGATGCAGGTGAAACCATTACCATTGGCTTTGCAAAGGGTGACGCTACTTCCATTAACGGCATAGACTACACACCGGCTGAACTGCTTACTGAATTGAATCGTTTAGGTGGTAAGCATGGTGTTGGGCGTATTGATATTGTGGAGAACCGCTACGTTGGCATGAAATCGCGTGGTATCTATGAGACACCGGGTGGCACCATATTGCTGGCAGCTCACCGTGCGATAGAATCCATTACCCTTGATCGCGGTGCCGCGCACTTGAAAGACGAAATCATGCCGCGTTATGCAGAATTGCTATATAATGGGTACTGGTTCTCACCAGAACGTCACATGTTGCAAGCATTAATTGACGCATCGCAGGAACATGTGAGCGGTGACGTACGATTGACACTCTATAAAGGCAACGTGATGATTGAAGGCCGCCGCTCTGACAATAGTCTGTATTCCGCCCAGCACGTTACCTTTGAAGAAGATCAGGTCTATAATCAACGGGATGCTGAGGGATTCATCCGCTTAAATGCTTTAAGATTACGGTTGGGACATAAGCAGTTATACTGAAGTAATGCACCAAGAAACGAAGAACTGATGGCATATTGATTAAATATTAGTAGTATTCGTTATATTATGGTATAATACACAGGATATAGATAAAGAGGCGAAGAATGAAACAAATGGATCCCATGCTATCAACCGCAGCTCTCGACCTTATGGCTATTGGTGAGCGAACAGACCCCGAAGCAATGAAGAGGCGTGGTGACATAGAACAGACTCTGGCATCTGCGGGTATAAATATTAATGATTTGGATCCTTCAAGCATGGGGCGTATGGCAATGGGTGACACCACAGTACTTGATGAATTGCCCGGTATAAGTACGTCTGAAGTAGCGCAAGAGCAAACCACCCAGTTTCCCGACATAGCGCAAGATAGCCCACAAGTCTTTGCCTCAGCTAATCTCTGGGACGATGAAGCCCCCGCTGCTGCCATGACTTCCACGAAACAGGCAGATATGAGCCGTGAAACAGGAGACCGATCAACGTCACTTGATAACATGGAAGCAAAAAATGATCGTAGCATTGCCTTAAAAAGTCATACAGGAACAACCACAGAAAAAGATTTGGATGTAGAGTTGCAAGCAAAAGCAGCTGCTGCAGGTCATGGAACACAGGAGCAAGTAGAAGCTAACGCCCGTTATTCGGGGTCAAGTGAAGCAGTTGACGCTGCCATGGATAAAGCGGCTCTGCAAACAGCCGGTGCCGAGTATATGATGAATGCGCAACCAGGTGAGAGCGTTGCCGATTTCAACAAACGTATGGAAGATCAGGCAAAAGCCCCTAACAAAGAAGAAGATCGTGGGATGGGTGGCATGGCTGCTACGCTTGGAACGTTCATGGCATTTGGAACGCAGGCTAAGGAAATGCTTAATGAAGCAATAGGCAAACTCATGAATGCTTTTAATGGTTCAGGTATTGATCCAAATCAGCAAGGTCAGGATGTCGCATTGGCAAATCTGGGCAATATTGCACCTGCACAAACACCAAACATCAACGCACCTGCGCTTGGTCAGGGAAGAGGTGCATAGTCTTTTTGGTGTCTCACCTACTGTTGAAACGCTTCATCTGTAGCTTCCAGTAGATCGCTGATTTGACTTATATACATTCGCATCATGTGCGTTATGCTATTGCCAGACTTCGCCAGTTTTTCCAGTTCTTTTGCCTTATCTGAAAGAGCAATCGCCCCCATTTGCATACTGGTAGATTTCAGGGTATGAGCCGGACGCACCATCTCCTCAACCACACCTGATGTTATGGCTTGATGCAATTCTTCCAGACGTTCCCGACTATTGGTAATAAACACCCCGACCATATCGTCATACTTATCTTTAAGTATGAGTCTGGCCTGCTGGGTGGCCTCTTCATCTAATAACTTGGACGTATGTGTCTCATCATGCTCTTGTGATGGTGTGTGCACATGTTCCTCTTTATCTGAATCTGGTTTTGCAAGTATCTCAGGTTCAGCAAGGGTCTTTTTCACCAGACGATATATAGTTTCCTGAAGAAGCTTTTTACGCACCGGCTTCGACATATACTCATCCATCCCTGCTTCAAAACACCGTTCCTTGTCGCCCTTCATCGCATTTGCTGTGAGAGCAATAATAGGCAACCCATGGGGAAGTAATCCTTCATCTTTAAGGCGACAAATACGGCGTGTTGCCTCAAATCCATCCATTTCGGGCATCAGGCAATCCATCAATATTGCATCAAAGCGCTGTTGAGCAACCGCATTAACTGCTTCTCTCCCGTTAGACACAATGGTACAATCCACCTCCATATCCTGTAATATTTCTTTTACGAACATCTGATTAATCAGATTATCTTCTGCAACCAGAATATGCGCTCCGGGTAAAAGCAACCGGTTATGATGTTCTTCAACATCCAGCGTTTGGGAATCTATGCGAATCAGCACATCCGTATCGCCACTAAGGTAGCGCTCCCATATGATTGCCATAGAACGCAACAATCCACGATTTGACACAGGCTTGGGAATATATGCAGAAAACCCCTTACTGACAAAATCCTCATCAGCCAGTGGATTCCCCGCACCTGTTAGCATAACCAGACATAAGTTGCGAAGCTCTGGGTAATCATTGATTGCACAAGCCAGCATTTCTCCATTCATTTCAGGCATCAGATAATCCAGTATGGCCATGTCATATGGATCATTATCTTGGTGGGCACTTGTAAGCATGTTCAGCGCTTCTTCACCGCTAATGGCTGTATCACAACGTACGTTAGCATCAGTAAGCTGCTCGCGAACCAGTGTACGAATAACCGGTAAATCATCGACAATCAGTACTTTTATGCCATGCAACACAGGCAAAGATGGCAATATCTGAACTTCCTGACTATTACGCTTCAACGAAAGCATAAATGAAAATTGCGTACCTTTTCCTACCTCACTATTAACGGACAATGTCCCACCCATTAATTCTACCAGACTTTTAGAAATGGACAGTCCAAGTCCGGTACCTCCATAATGTCTGGTGGTCGAGCTATCAGCCTGCGTAAATTTTTCAAATATCCGGCTACATGCTTCTTCTGTCATCCCTATTCCCGTATCTTCGACGGAAAAATGCAAAACAGCTTCTTCATTGGAATGAATATTTTGCTGACGATCTTCTTTAATCGTAATAATAATATGACCTTTCTCAGTAAACTTAATAGAGTTACTGACCAGATTTGTGAGTATCTGACGAAGCCTGACGGGATCAGCATACACAAATTGCTCGCTACCGGGTACATAGCGAATGACCAGTTCAATCGCTATGTCACGTGCCTGCACCGAATACAGCATTGTGATATCATCTGCCAGTTCCAGCAAATCAATAGGCATTAAATCCAGTTCCATTTTATTCGCTTCGATTTTGGAGAAATCCAGAATGTCATTGATAATATTAAGCAATGATTCACCTGAACTAATAATCGTGCGTGCATATCCTTCCTGTTGCGGGGTTAGCTTTGAGCCAAGAATTAACTCTGCAATACCTAAAATACCATTCATAGGCGTTCTGATTTCATGACTCATATTAGCCAGAAAATCAGACTTTAACCGGTTAAGTTCATCTGCTTTACGGCGCGCTCTTTCAAGCGCTCTCATCTGCCCGTCAACACGCTGAACAAGAGGACGGAAAATAATAACTCCTTCTAATAGTAATAAAACCAGGATAGATATGAGCAATAACGTTTGAACAACCTTAAATTCAGAAAGTGCCTGTTCCTGCCCATTTTGATATTCTGTGACGGCATGATCCAGTGCGTTAAGTAGCGACTCTTCCACCTGCATATTAATCATATGCAAGCCGGAATGCTTATCAAGTGGTGCGTCTGTTCCATCTGTCAGTGACGCATAATAAGCGTTCAAAAATGTCTGACTGTGATAAAGAAAGTTTTTGACCCGATCATCCAAGAGATACGGTTCCTCAAAATAGGTATCATAGGTATAGGTGAAGCTTTGACTCTCTGCCACATGAACAGTGGTTTGGCCTGATGGAACGCCTGTCTGTATGGGGTGATTATCCTGACGTGCTAATGTTGCCAAAATATTGTGCGTTTTTTGCATCGTGCTAATTGCCTGACTCAACAAAGCAGCATAATGCGCAGAATTCTTACCGTCTGGCATTAATGCCAACCTGTTAGACAGCAATACAATTCTTTGGGAAAGCATACGCTGCTTACCACTAATATTGATGATATAGGCATAGTTTTTATTTGCGCTAATATAATGCTGAATATAAAAATACCCCCCAATCACAGCCACAGCCACCAAAGCGATGGCCAGCAAATAACGAATCGTAATACAGCGGCTACTCACACGGTTATGCTGGCGGCGATCAGAGTGTTTTTTCATAAAATGCCTTACCTTAAGAGATACAAGTGCTACGTATTGCTGGATTGGATGCGCGCCTTACCATTCCAGTTGCTCGGTATGGCTTACCCATGCGACTGCTTTATTTCCCTGCTCATTGTAGGTCAGCTTATCAAAACTTAGTGCGTTGGCTTGTGCAATACCTCTGCCATGGCTATCACCAGCACGAGACGGATCAATCTGTAAATATTTCTTCCAGTTAAATCCTTGTCCCATATCTTCAATAACCGCGTAAACACCATTCTCTTTATGCACTATTGATGCAGTTGCACGTTTGCCGGCATGTTCAGGCAATTGTTGGCAACGCTCTATTTCAGCACGCCAGATTCCTGATGCTACCAGCTCACTTTTTCCTTCATACCCTACACCAAGATTGCCATGTTCAACGGCATTAATCATCAATTGTCCAAGCCCGGTCAGAACGCGCTTAGGGTTTGGAAAGCAGTTGGCAGCAAATGCGGCTAGTCCTTCCACATGCGCCAAGGTACTAAATTCAAATTTACAGGTTCGGATAAGCTGAAAACTCCCTTTATGAAGACTCAATTCTCCTGCCAGTACGCGGCTTTGCTCTATATCCCTGACTGCTGCGGCAATAACAGAGCTGAGCATTTGCCCATCGACTGGTTTGGTAATGTAGTAAAATACTCCTGCCTCTAGCCCCTCGCGCATATCCTCCGCTGAATCAGCAGCAGTTATCATAATGACCGGAATTTGACGCAACACCGGGTCTTCCTTGATATGTTTAACCGCCGTAATACCATTCATCACAGGCATTTCACGATCCATCAAAATGACGTCAATGGTGTGACTATGCAACGCCAACCATTCAAGTGCTTCTTTCCCATTACATGCTTTATGCATGGCGTGACCCAATTCTGTCACCTGTGCTTCCAGAAACGCCATGGAAAGTTCATCATCTTCCACAGCTAAAATGGTGACCTGTTTCTCGGATTGTAATAGATTTAGGTGTGAATTATCTGTCTTTTCAGGAAGTGTCATATGATTTACCTTTCGCTAAATGCGGTTTGAAGTGATAAGTGAATGGGCTTGAGCAAATATTGTAAAATCGTTTTATTGCCTGTAATGATATCTGCCATAACAGTCATACCGGGCATAATCGTATTGTCTGCATTATCACCTACATAATGCTGATCCAGTAAAATGCGCCCCTGATAATAACGCTCTCCTGCATCGCCTGTAAATGTTGAGGCAGAAATTTGCTCTAGCGTTCCAGTAATAAAGCCATAACGCGAAAAATCATAGCTGGAAAGCTTGACCTGTACGGACTGACCAATATGCACATGACCAACATCCTGAGGAGAGATTTTCACACTCACTTCCAGTTGCTTTGCCAGCGGGACGATTTCCATCATGGTTTCCCCCGGCTGAATGACAGCTCCTATGGTATTTACATTCAGGCCTTTAACCATTCCTTCCGTTGGAGCATGTAACCGCAACCGTGCCATACGATCTTGTGACTTCTGCAATAATCCGTGATTTTGCGCCTTCTCTGCTTCAATGGCGGAGAGCCTTTCATATGCTTCATCACGATGACGAGCTTTTAAGGAAGATAGTCTGTTTTCAAACTGGGAAATGGCGGTGTGCGCTACGTTTAGCTGGTTTTTGATACGTGTAATGTCACCATATAAATCATTTTGCTGTTGCTTTGCTTCCAGTATCTGAATTTGAGACACATACCCTTTTTCACCAAGTTTATGTAGCCGCTTATAGACGTCATCATTAATAACATAATTTCGTTTCGTGGTGCGCAGATCAGAGGTCAAAGACTGGATCATTTGTTGCTTTTCTTTCAGTTGCTGCTGAAGGATATGTGCCTCCTTTTCACGAGCAACGCGCATACCCTTAAAGAAGGCTTGTTGATCGGCAATCATGGGTGATGTAGCATTCGTGAAAGCGGAAAGATCCAGTTCACGCTCTTCAATGAACGCACGCAATCGTTCTTCCTGCATGTGAAGCGACAATTGCTTGGCGCGAATACGCTGTACATCTTCTGCAATACCGGAGGGATAAAACGTAATTAATATATCCCCTTCTTGTACCGTCTGACCTTCGCGCACATGAATTTCCTTTATCATGCCACCTTCAAGATGTTGAATTGTTTGGACGTACCCTTGCGGCACCACCTCCCCTGGCGTTCGGGCAACTTCATTAATGGAAGTGAATCCTGCCCATACCAAAAAGACCAGAATCGCCAGAGAAATCATGCTCATGGTTGCACGAATAATATGTGGATTCACCGCTTCTTCCAGCTGGACTGCCTGAGACAAATATCGTGTTTGATGTTTCTGTCTTCGGGTGATAAGCGCAAGTAATGACATTAAGCGGCAACTCCTTTTCTGATTGTTTCTTCACCACTCATTAGCATCTCTGAGAGTATATCACGTGACCCTACCAGTGGTGACTCGCTGCCGCGTAACCAGATAATGGTGTCAGCGAGTTGCATAAAATCCTCGCGGTACGTACAAAATACCACGGTGCGTTTGCCCTTAATCCGAGCAAGATAATCTTTAAGATTCTTGCCTGCCTGACCACTTAGCAATGCATTGGGAAGCTCATCAATGAGCAAAATATTTGCCGGATGCAGATAAGCACGCGCTAGTGAAAGTCTGGTACGCAGGCTGGCGGTCAGCGATACGCCACCAGTACCGATAACGGCATACAAACCACCTTCAAGTTTTTGCACTTCCTGCCATACATCTGCCAGCTCCAGCGCGTGTTGTATGTCCTCTATACTTGCCAGCGGGTTAGCAAAACGCAGATTCTCAATTAATGTGCCTGAAAATACGTGTGCAACCTTGGGTACATACGCTATCTGGCGTCGCAAGTCTGGTGCATCAAGCTGGCGTATGTCAAACCCATCAATACGTACTGATCCATTTGAAATCGGGTGAAGTGCCTGTGCTATTTTTAATACGGTTGCCTTGCCACTTCCATTGCTTCCGGTAATGGTGACAAGGTCGCCGGCACGAGCTTCAAAGCTCAAGCCACTAAATACATGATCGCCTTCTTCTCCATAATGAAACCCTACCTTGTCAAACACCAGCCTTCCTTTCACATTAGGCAGGCGTGAATAGCTACGTGCTTCTTCTGCTTCGGTATCAATATCAATCAGTTTATTGACCTGATGAATACTGTTACGCAATTGTTCCAATCGTGGCACCATCGTACAAAGCGCATAAAACGGGGTAAGAATACGCCAGACAAGAATCATTGTAGCAACAAGTGAACCCGTCGTCATGTCACCATCCCAGATCATTTGCACACCAAACCCGACAGTCGCCACAGCTGCCAGTACCGTGAGGGCATGACCAAGACTTTCAGCAATCATGCCCAGCCAGCCAAGATGAAAATGTGCCATCATTTCGCGGCCAGACAGATGACGGAATTTTTCCTGCCATTTCGCAGAGAGTCCCTGTACACGAATACCTTCCAGCTTGTCGAATGTTTCAATCGTAAATTGCTGACGTACAGAGCTGGCTTTGGCTGCCATACGGATAGATAGCTTTACCTGCTGGCGGATAAAGAAAAACAATGCAATATACCCCAGCGCAATGGTCAGTGGCACCATCACCAGCGCTCCGGCAATATATGTTACCGCACCAATGGCTAAGATAATAAACGGCGCTTCCAACAATGACAAAAAAGCAGAACTACTGAAAAAATCCCGCACTGATTCAAATGTCTTAATGCGTGCCAACTGGGATGCAACGGAAGCTTTCTCAATTAGTGAAGGAGACAGCCCGGTCAAGTGAGTAAATATTTTATTTCCAACGATATTATCCAGCCGTCCAGCCAGCCATGACAACCCCGTAGAGCGAATGGAGCGCATTTTCCACTCAAACCCAATCGCAATAACAGCCCCGAGTGCCAACATAGGCAATGTCCCTATAGAACCAGCTGCAATCACACGATCATATACAATCATAATGAAAATAGGTGTCGCAAGGGTAATAATATTAAGGATTAGCCCCGCTGTCATGATCTGTACAAACGTTCCTTTAAAACGCCCAAGTAACGCTCTGAACCAGCTATGGCCAGAACCCTGGCGCATAAATTTTGAGGTGGCTTGACGGTGTTCATCATAGGGTTGGAAAAACCAGATTTTGCTTTTTCCTTCAAAGGGAGTCACCTGACGAACGTCTGTGGAAACCGGATCATAACATGTTAGCTGTTTTTGCTCATCGTACCCCAGCACAATAAAAGGATCGCCCTTATCAGAAACACAAAACCCCGGGAGCAACCGCGCATCTATCGTATCCAGAGTGGTGTGAGTGTTTACACATACATATCCAAGATGCGCCATCGTATTGAGAATATCTGCCTCATCCATAGCAGAATCACTATATGGCAATGCTTCCAAAATACGCTGTAACTTACAGTGTGGTTCAATGGCTAAAATAATGGCACAAAGAGACACTTCCCACACATGATCTTCGCGGAAATTGTCACGTCCGGCGCGTGATAACAGCGAGAGCATATGGGCAACCGGTTCTGAATGCTGGAAGCGTTCGGCAAGGCGCGTCATAAAGCCAGTTCCTGATAAGGGCGAATATAGCTGGTAACATCCGGTGTACGGTCTTCCAGTAGCTGACCATCTTTCAGCAGATAATGTTTATCGGTAAGTGAGCGAATATTATAATCATCTGAGACAATTACCATGGAGGCTTTGCCCTTTAATCGAGCCAACAACGTATGCATGGTGTTATACCCATCCTTGTCCAGTGCGAGGTCGGCATTATCAAATAAAATCAGTTTTGGTCGCGTAGCTAATGCTCTGACAATCGCGATGCGCTGCTTAAGTCCGGGGGGAATACTGTCCGTTTCATTGCCGCTAAGAAACGTATCAAACCCGCCCGGCAGACGGGAAATATCTTTCTCCAACCCCATTAAGGCAGCTATTTCCTTTGCTTTCACCTCCGGTATTTGCCCAAATCCAGTGATATTATCACGTATTGTTCCTCGGAAAATAACAGGGCGCGCACAAACATACGCAACATGATGCGCCAATTCGGATGATTGATATGTACCAACAGGTTCACCATCGATGTGAATCTTCCCTTCAGATGCAGGATAAATACCGGCAATCAGTTTCATCAGCGTGGTTTTCCCACATCCGTGATCCCCCGAGATTAGAATTGCTTGTTTCTGTTGAAGTGACAAAGAGATATGTTCAATTATTGGCTGATTTTGTCCGGCATAGTGAAAGGATACATTCTTCAGCTCAAGCCTGCCTTCTCGCAACACTGGCGAGTCATGTTCACGATGCACCACCTCCTGCTGTATGGTTTCCATCAAGTCTGTCGCGCAGGAACGAGCTAGCTGATAATCCTGATAGCGTGTCCAGAGTGCCAGTGCCTTTTGCACGGGTTGCATCACACGTCCGGCCAGTAACAATGTCGCAATCAAACTACCGGTCGTTAAATCACCTGACAGCACTGCCCATGCACCAATCGTAATAACGCCGGCAATCATAATATGAGAAAAGATTGCACCACTATTAAATGTGTTAGCGGTTTGTTGTGTTACCGCATAATTCGCCTGCACTGAGGCTTCTTCCAATGCTTCATAACGTCGTTCAAAATATTTCTCCAGTGCAAGCGCTTTCACCGTGTGAACACCTTCCAGTGTTTCTATCAGGAAATTAAAGCGCTTATCATCTGTTTCCTCACGACCTTGCAACGTTCGTTTTAGGTGATGGCCATTACAGATTGAGATAAACGTAAAGAGCGTTAGTACACATACGGGCACCATCACAAGCCACCCTGCAATATAGCCAATCAATGCCAGTGCAAATGGCACAAATGCCAGCTCGGCAAGCGTGGTCATTGCGTGGCCATTATAGAATTCCTTCAACTTGCTGACACTACTCATGTGATGCAAATGCTCACCAACTCCGCGAGTTTGCATCTTGGATAGATCAGCATTTAACACTTTCGACATAGCTGTACATGCCATACGATGCTCATAAATTGCCCCATTTTGACCAATTATATAAACACGGGAAAGGCGTAGCAGCACTTCAAGCGCAACCGCAATACACACACCTGTTGTCAAAACAGGTAATGTACCAGATCCGGAGTTAGGTAAGATACGATCGTAAATCTGCAATGTCATCACAGGTAGTGCCAGCGACAGTACATTAATTGCCAGTGTTGACAGTAATAGTGATGCTAAGTGCTGACGGAATCCTTCAGGCCATAGAGGATCAACCTGCTTTTTGTTTAACGTAAAATGGTTCAATCGCGAACTGACGCAGGGCGTGATAAACACAAGAGAATTAAGGCTTTGTATGATACGCTGCATACGCCCCTACCCTAGCAATCCACCGGAACCACTACCTATGTCGGGATCAATATGTAATGCTCCAAGACCTTCAGCAACGGTACCGGAAGGATCAGGGAGTTCATCATGTATAGCACCGTTAACCATGTCACCAAACATACCGCCACCATCAATAACGGTTGTTTCTGTCCATGCAGCGCCTATTTCAGCATTTGCTATGTCCGTTCCATCAGCTTCAGTATCAAGTAATGCTATGTCGCCAGTAACATGAAGATCTATGTCTCCTACCAAACTCTCAATAAGATCGAGTGAAATATCGGCTTCTATCTCAACCACGTCGTGTCCGGCAATATCTATGTCCCCATTCACTAACAGGTCGCTATCATGCGTATCATTTTCCGCATGATGCTCCTCGGATATTACTTCATCCGCAACATGGTTCAGTGCTTCTCCCACATAATCAAGAAGTGTATCATCACCGGTGCCACCCGGTGCATCATTCACCGTGCCATCGGCTTGCTCACCAAGCAGATTGACGGCAGTCTCGTTATTAACGTCAATATCTCCGGTGATTGCCTCTACCGGATCAAGGTTAACGTCAACCGTACTATCCGCAATATCCACGTCTGCAACGTCAATATTTGGCGTAACAGTCAGATCGTTATCCCCTGCTTCATTGTCAGTGTTATTATCACCAAACACATCTGTCGTGGCAGAAGTATCTATATCCACATCGCCAAGCACATCTTCAACCGGATCAATGATTGCTTCGGCAGCAACGTCTGCTACAGAAACATCAAGCACGTCAATCCCTGCATCAGCAGTAATGTCGCTATCAACATTATCATGATTGTCAGACAAACCAACATTATCAGCTATAACTTCATCTGCAACATGCTGTAACCCATCTCCCACGTGATTAAGAAACGTGCCATCTCCGCTGCCACCCGGTGCATCATTCACCGTGCCATCAGCTTGCTCACCGAGCAGATTGACGGCAGTCTCGTTATTAACGTCAATATCTCCGGTGATTGCCTCTACCGGATCAAGGTTAACGTCAACCGTACTATCCGCAATATCCACGTCTGCAACGTCAATATTTGGCGTAACAGTCAGATCGTTATCCCCTGCTTCATTGTCAGTATTATTATCACCTAACACATCCATGGTGGCAGAGGTGTCTATATCTACATCGCCAAGCACATCTTCAACCGGATCAATGATTGCTTCGGCAGCAACGTCTGCTACAGAAACATCAAGCACGTCTAGGCCAGCGTCAGCGGTAATGTCGCTATCTTGTGTATTGTCTGAATCTGGCGTAAGCAGTTGATTGGTGGCTCCATGAGTTGCATCTGATATATTGCTGGCTAAAGGTGCAATAATGTCCAGTGCTTCATTCGTCACGTTTAAGACATCTCCAACAGCTTCAGACTTCACATCCTGCAACGTTTTTCCAGCGGCATCCACAAGATCATGTACATGATCGGCTACGGCATTCAGTATATTATCAGGAATGTGTGTATCAGCATGGTGAATAACGTCCTGGACAAGCTCGCTGGATACAGCATCAATCTGTGTTTGAGTCTCTCCTAAAATAGGTTGCAGTATATTAATGGCGTCGCCTAAACCCTCAAAAGCTGTTTGCAGCACGTCAACACCAATCGTGTCGGGAACTGCATCAGCCACCGTGATAACCGTTGACTCAACCACGTCTTGTAAAATGTTCGTCGCATCAATCAATGATTCCACGACTGCCTCCAAGCTATCTGCTGCTGGCAAATCTTGTAATAGCTCTAATATGTCTGAAAGGGAGGTGATAGTATCAATACTCACGTTAGATACGTCCACAAGCGTACTACTTACATTATTTACAACCGTATTCGTTGCGTTGCTCACTACGTCTATGGTTTGATTTATTGTGGACTGTAATACGTCAGTCACCTGATGTACCAGTGTTGTGACGTGATCTACCGTTTCATATGACATGAGGTGTGACTGGTTCACGGTATGTGTCAGATGTTGCGTAATGTTGGTTATGTTTGCGGTTACGACTGTGATAACATCACCCAGCTCAATCAGCGTGTCATTGATCGTGTCGCCCGCATTATTGATATTAATCTCAATATCCACATCTATATTCATACCTCCAGCAACGTCACTCTGCGTATGTTGTGCTATGTCACCCTGCTTTACATCATCACCTCGTGCCAAGGTTGCCGCATTGGTAGATTCAGAATTTTGTGAAGAGGGTGCGCTATTAGTAGCATTCTCTGGACTGGAAGCCTCATCTGCTACATCGTTTAAACCATCATCCAACCGTATCCCTGACCCGGAAGGACTAAAATTCCCTGCATCAGATGACAATTGAGACGCGGACACTGACCCCGCCGTAGAATTAAATTGCCCTCCACTGCCTGAAACACCTGCATCTGTATCCTGCAGCGCATTGTCGAGCGGACGATCTGTATCAACGCTGATGCTTCCTTTTTTCTGCGCAACATTCGTGCTACTTCCAGATGCATCATCAAATGCGCTACTACTTTGCTCACCAACATATGCGTTGTTACCATCTACATTGCCAGTAGTGTCGCTCTGGTAATCTATGGCACTACCATCTCTGAGCGCCTCATCCGTTTGGGACGCTTGCAGACTGGCGTAGCCCATATTACCAGAACCAGACAAGCTCTCTGTTACACCATCAATATCTTCCGCTGCATACTCATCTGCATCCAGCTTAGTTGTAGAAACAACGGTTAAATCTTCCAACGAATTTTGGTTGGTCATCTCTTTTGACAATGAAAAAGCTTCTTCAGACATATGCGCCTCTCTTATAATCTAGCAACAAAGTATTGTAACTTTAGGTTGTAATAATAATGAGAATATCATTTATAAGTTTAATTATGGTTAAACTCTTTCAACCTAAAGAGGAATATTAGTGTATTATTGAGGAATCGACAAAGCGCCCTCTTCATGCTTATTGCATTGAGCTGTTCCATACGCTATCGTGCGGTCAGAAATATTGGTACACCTGACACGTTATGCATCTCACACAATATCTTGATTTTGCACATATGCTTGCAGATGCGGCTGACGGCGTAGCCAGACAATATTTCCGAAGCCCCCATATTCATACGACGTTAAAAGCAGATGATAGTCCGGTCACACAAGCGGACGTAGCTATCGAACAAGCATTGCGAGACATGATACAGCATGATTATCCCGACCATGGTATTGTAGGAGAAGAACAATCCGCCTATCAGCCTGACGCACCATGGCAATGGGTGCTGGATCCTATTGATGGCACACGCGCATTTACTTGTGGCACACCCAGCTTCACGACCCTGATTGGCCTGATGCATCACCAAACACCTGCCCTTGGGATCATTTCTCAACCCATCACTCGCGAGCGCTGGTATGGAGCTACTGACAGTCACGCGACCTTAAACGGCCAACCTATTTCCAGCAGCACGTGCAGCAATATATCTCACGCGCGATTCGCTACAACTTCCCCTGACTTGTTCACACTTGAGCAGTTACGCTGCGTAAAAGCAGTGCAACAAAAAGCAGCGATCCAGCATTATGGTGGAGACGCCTATAATTATGGTCTGCTGGCAGCCGGACATATTGACATTATTATGGAAGCCGGACTAAAACCTCATGATATATTTCCCCTACTCCCCGTCCTAACCGGTGCCGGTGCAACCGTCAGTGATTGGGAAGGTCACAAGTTGGATACCAGCAACACGCACATAAATGTTATTGTTACTGCCAATACTACACTCCACAAACAAGTGCTGGACTTTATCCACACATGATAATCATTCATCTTAGCAATACGGAACTACTTACATGACACATCTAACCATCATTGGTGCAGGGCTGGCTGGCAGTGAAGCTGCATGGCAAGCGGCTCAGGCAGGAATCTCTGTCACCCTGTATGAAATGCGCCCAACCAGACGCACGGATGCACATCACACCGATGATTGCGCTGAACTAGTATGTTCCAATTCGTTTCGCTCTGACGACACTTACAATAATGCTGTAGGGCTATTACACGAAGAAATGCGGCGATGTAACTCGTTAATCATGCAACAAGCCGATAAGCACAAAGTACCTGCTGGCGGCGCGTTGGCTGTGGATCGTGAAGCATTTGCCCGCAGCGTTACGGAGATGTTGGAAGCGCATCCCAACATTACCTTCAAGCGTGAAGAATTAACGGCTTTACCTGACGCATCCGTTGGGCAAGTGATTGTGGCAACTGGCCCCCTCACCTCGCCAGCATTAACAGACGCTATTTTAGCGCATACCGGAGAAGAATATCTGTCTTTCTTTGATGCTATTGCCCCCATTGTCTCGCGTGAATCCATCAATATGGACAAAGCATGGTTTCAATCGCGCTATGATAAAGGCAACGGTGCAGACTATATTAACTGCGCAATGGATGAAGCACAATACCATCTGTTTCTGGACGCGCTACTGGACGGTCAAAAAATATCTTTTAAAGAATGGGAGAAAAACACCCCCTATTTTGAAGGATGCCTGCCCATTGAAGTCATGGCAGAACGTGGCAGACAGACACTCACTTTCGGATGCATGAAACCCGTTGGGTTAACCAATCCGCACACACAGGAAAGGTCTTACGCCGTGGTGCAATTGCGTCAGGATAATGCGCTTGGAACATTATACAATATGGTTGGCTTCCAGACAAAATTAACGTGGGGTGAGCAGCAACGGATTTTTCGCCTTATTCCAGGGTTAGAAGAAGCCGAGTTTATGCGCCTTGGCGGGATTCACCGCAATACATTCATCAATAGTCCGATATTACTGGACGAACAAATGCGTCTGAAATCCGCCCCCCACATACGTTTTGCAGGACAAATCACCGGAGTAGAAGGATATGTGGAAAGTGCAGCAACAGGGCTGCTTACCGGGCAATATGCTGTTGCTCAGTTACATGGAAAGCATAAAGAAATACCACCCAAAGATACCGCTCTTGGTGCATTAACACACCACATTACCGGAGGAGCCAACACGGCAACTTTCCAACCTATGAACATCAATTTTGGTTTATTTCCACCACTATCAACCAAGAAAATCCCTAAAAAAGATCGCCCCCGCCTTCATGCAGAACGCGCATTAAATGCATTAGCAACGTGGGGCAAACAAGCCGCCTGATGCGTAGTGAGATATAAATAATGAATGCATTAATAATACAGTCATCTTGCATTCAGAAATGAGTAGCACTAAGTAAACGTTTATGGAAAATATATTTCACGAACTTATCCAATATCTTAAAGAAAGCACCGTATGGCAAAGCAATTTAGGCTGGATTGCTCAGGTAGCAGCAATCATTACGTTGACGGCGCTAACTGCTTTTGCTGCCAGTTTTGTACTGAAACGTTTAGAGAAGAAACTGCATAAAAGCGAGAATCTATGGGACGATGCTTTCGTCAGCGCAATACGAAGGCCAGTCTCTGGACTGCTTTGGGTAATTGGCATAGGGTTTGCCGCAGATATTATACATCACGTTACGGAAACACCGATCTTTTCCGCTATTCCTGAAATTAGCAACATCGTCTTCATTGGAATCATTGGATGGGCGTTACTCAGATTCGTAGATCACGGCACCTATGCGTTGGTAGAACAAAAAAGGCGTAAAAATAAACGTCCCGACATGACAACTGTAGATGCCATAAATAATCTGCTGAAAGTGTCTATCGTTATCACGATGCTGCTGATAGTTATGCAAGCTATGGGATACTCCATCAGCGCCGTACTCACCTTTGGCGGCATTGGAGGTATCGCCATTGGTTTTGCCGCAAAAGATTTGCTTGCAAACTTCTTTGGTGCATTAATGGTTTACCTTGACCGCCCATTTAACATAGGCGACTGGATACGCTCACCCGACCGCACCATTGAAGGAGTGGTAGAAAAAATTGGATGGCGTATCACCACCATTCGCACCTTTGATAAGCGACCTCTCTACATCCCGAATTCTGTCTTTACACAAGTCGCCGTAGAAAACCCCTCCCGTATGAGTCATAGGCGTATTTATGAAACGATTGGTATTCGTTATCAGGATATTGGTGTCATGGGTCAGATTACAGAAGCCGTTAGCTCAATGTTAAAGCAGCATGACGAGATTGATGAGTCACAAACGTTGATTGTAAATTTTGATGCGTTTAATCATTCATCCTGCGATTTCTTCATCTATACTTTTACCCACACAACAGACTGGGTGGAATTCCATAGAATCAAACAAGATGTGCTGCTGCACATTGCACGTATCATTGATGAAAATGATGCAGAAATTGCTTACCCAACCAAAACGCTACACATGGCCACTATGCCAGAAGCACTCACCAATGCATTAAATACTGAAGGCACGCCAAAGAATCAGGAAAACAAGAACTGACAAAGTAGATATAGCTTGCCATATAGATACAAATTTTGCTTGTCAGCCTGAAAAAACATGCTAAGTTCACAGCCTATATGGGGGATTAGCTCAGCTGGTAGAGCGCTTCGCTGGCAGCGAAGAGGTCAGCGGTTCGACTCCGCTATCCTCCACCATTTCCGACTTACCCCTAATCGACTGCCCTGAAAGCCCGAATGGCAGCGCGATAGCGGCGGTTTGAAAACCGTCTTTTCGGTGGTAGGCCAATGGGCGGGTAAAGACGAGTTTTAGCAGCAATCTTCTATCCTCCAAGCTGTCAGAATGCCAAAGTTTCTGCGGATTTTCGATAAAATCAAAGACGGTTTGAAAACTCTCCTCAAAACTTTCTGGGCCGCTCAGTGAGCTTGCCAGTTTTGAGCTAATTTCTGCCTTCTGATATTCAATCTTTGTGATCTTCGCTTCGTAGGCTTTGACCAGCGTCTCGCTATCGGTCTCAACGATACGATCCATCAGTTGTTCAGTTTTTCGATCCAGCTCTTTGAGTTGCTTCTTTAGCTCGCTGCGATCTAGGCCATGACCATTTTTATGCTTCTTCCAAACCTTCTTCACCGCCTCTCTGGTGATATATACCAAATCTGGCGTCGGCTGCAGTTTGTGCAAGATTCCTTCAAACTCGTCTTCTAGCTTTTCTTTACGGATCGACTTTTTGCAATCCGGGCATTCCTTGTTTCGGCAAAGATAGTATGGATATTTCGATGCCCGCCCCGCTGACCAGCATGCTGTCATTGGCGTATGGCATGTGCCGCAAAGCACAAAGCCTCGCAACGGGAAATCTTCCCGAATATCCTTTCGAGCCGGAGCTTTCGCCTGACCACGTAGTCGCGCTTGCACCTTGTTATAGGTTTCAAAGTCAATAAGCGGCGTATGTTTGCCGGGCTGAAGCGTGATACCCCATGGCTTGTACTCCATATAACCCGTGTAAAGTACACGCTCTAGCATCTCTCGAATTTTTGTTACGTGCAAATCCCCATTCCGATCACGCGGATAGCCGGGCTTAGAAAGCAAAAAGCACCGTACTTCTGAA
Organism: uncultured Alphaproteobacteria bacterium; assembly: GCA_963803575.1. Lineage (GTDB taxonomy): Bacteria > Pseudomonadota > Alphaproteobacteria > Rickettsiales > UBA998 > CAWDMW01. The sequence goes on along the minus strand of CAWDMW010000002.1, from coordinate 1,124,609 downwards.
ATGGTTTCAAACCGTCCTGCCGCAAATCCTTCTAACGCTTCAACCATGATTGAGGCAGCGGGTTCATCTGGCACTAATACTTTTCCATGACCGGATTTGCGTTCAAATTTATATCCGATGGCTGCATTGAAAACCCAATAGCCATTCTGCATTCGCGCTCGCATCCGGTTTTTGACCTGCTCGGCGTTTTTCTCACGTTGGTGCGCGGCGACCGATGCGAGTAAATGCTCAACCAATCGACTATCGGAGTCTTCACCAAACTCAATTGCCGGGGATTCCAGCTTGCCACCTGCATCCGAGATGGACGTGCGCAAGCGGATATGTGTTTCAAGGTCTCGTGCTAATCGGCTAATATCGTCGATGATAACAACGATAGGTTCTTTCTGTGCATGGTCGTTCAAATACTCCAGCAACTCGCGCATCTTGGCGCGGTCGAGCAATTTGCCGCTGATACCTTCATCGTAAAAGACCTCTTCGACACTGTATCCGCGCATGCGTGCAAATTCACGACAGCGCGTCTCTTGGCTTGCCAGCCCATCGCCCTTTTTCAGTTGCGCCTGACTGGAAACCCGACAATAAATAACTGATTTTGCATTAGTTTTCATGCCTATCACCATTGATCGAAGCGCCAACTTCATCAACTGGTTTCTGGCACTGATGCGGATATTTTATCAGCCCAAACTGTTGATCCAGCACCATGTCGGCAATGGCGATGACTGCACCAACCAATTCCAGCTTTTGTTCTTCGTTGAGATCAAATCGATCAATATGGGGTCTATAGGGCGCGAGTGGGTCGTCTTCGCCCACCTCTCGCGATGATATGAGTGAAGATACGCTTTTTTGTTCATCCTGTTTAGTCTTTTTTTGTTCGAACACTTTAACGCCCTCCCTGCTTGGTGTTGAGGCGTGTAACAATTTTAAGCAGCGAGTATGTCCACATCTGCCATGCCTTGGTACGACCACAGCCAAGCCGCCAGCAAATGCGTTTCCAGACCACGCGCTCGGCACGCAGCCACACGAGGCGGCGCTCATCCTCATCATCCAGCCACCAAATCCACTCGAGCACTTCCTCCATTTTGGAAATGGCCTCCGCTGATGGAGGGCCAAGGCGCATCGGCAGCTTTTCCTCCTGCAGCGTTTCAGCGGCGGTGCGGATCACCTCCGGCATGGCGTTGAAATATCCCTGCACGCCAACACGCGGCAGGCGATGCAATGTTTGCGCGGCTTCCTCAAATCGATCGGCCACATCCGTCACGGTATATTTTCTAAGCTCTCTCATCGACCAACCCTCCCAGATCATCGGTTGGCACCACCTCGGCCATCACCGCCGCATAGCCCGCAATGTCGATGATGCTATCAACATGACCAGGATTCTCGCGCAGCCGCGCCAGCTTCAGCTCAATCATGCAGGCAATCACCTGCTGCGGCGACACCTCATGGCCGAGCAATTGCGACCAGCGTTTGGCCACATCCCGGAAGTGATGCCGGGCCAGCCCATAGTTGGCGCGTCGATGCTCAAATGTCATCAGCGCCTGTTGCAGTAATTGTTCGCCATTCATGATGAAACCTCCTTGATTGCGAGTTGCACACCGACAACGGGCTGCGAGCAGGATGTCTGCTCGTCCCAGCAATGGTTAAGGTCGGTGAGATAATGTTGCTCAATCCAGCCGCGCACGAACTCGCGGGGGCATTCAAGCCGCAGCATCACGCCATCTGGCGTCTCCTCTGCATGTGTAATTTCAGTATTGGAAAACCAGCTGCGGATGACAGGCTTGCCATGATGGTGGGCCATGCGCCCCAGCACCTCATCCCATGCATCTGCAAATTCTGGTAAGGCGCAGCTGGGTGGTTTGGCAGGATGCTTGCCACCTGAAAAGCCGCCCTCTAAAATTTTGGCTATGCGATCTGCTGACTGGATGGCCCATGTCAGATCGATCGTCCAATCTTTGCCTTCTATTTTGCCAAGGCAAAATTCTGATCTGCCGATGATCTCGCAAAAATAACGCCAAGCCCGAATGTCTTCTGCAAACTCATCGATAAAGCGCAGCGTTAGCAGCTCTTTGCGTTTGGGTGTGAGTATGGCCTTCTGGCCATTTGTAATTTTGCTCTGAACCTCTTCGTTCCAGATATCCAGCATCTGGTGTAAAATCTGATTCTTATCTTTTCCACCGATGCTGGGTTTTTCCTCCTCAGACTCCTTCTTTTCTTCTCTCGTTCTTAATTTTTTATCTTTTTCTTTTTTTAAGTCTGCATCTGCATCTGCATCTGTATTCTCATCTAAGTCTGTATCTGTATCTCTATCTGTATCTGGTGTTTTTTTGCCCTTTTTGCGTTGCGCGGTGTTGCCTCGCGTTGCACCGCGTTGCTTGGCGTTGCCATCCGCTGCATCGCCTTTTTTACGGGCGCGGCTCTTCTTGGAACGCTCGGTGGATGTGGTGTGCTGGCGCTTATCCCACGCCTCAAGGTGGCCATCCTCATCGATCATACCCTTATCCAGCATCGCCTGCAGAATGGCCTCGATCGCCTCCACCTCAAAATCCAAGGCAACGGCAATCTCCTCCGCATCGACCACGGCAATGCCACGCGGGTCGGATTGTGAGGCCGCATCAAGTAAGCAGGCCCACACCACCACCGCGATACCCATCGGCTGGTCAGCGCGTTTGGCGACCACCCGAAGTTTGGTATCAAAAGGCATGCCGTGATACATTCGGAACCATTCCATTGCCATCCGCTATCCCCTAATCCAGCATTGAAGGTTGATTAGCGTCGGCTTGGGCCACCTCTCGATCGTGATCCTGCGTTTTAAGCGACAGTGCCAGATCGATGCAGCCCTTGGTCAGCTTGGCGCGATCAAGCTCGCGCACCGCCTGCTTTTTGAGCTGCAGCAACGACTCCATATCCATTTTTCGCATCGTCTCGATGGTCAAATGGCAGATTTCGTCAAAGGTAGAGATAGGTTTATTGTGTTGTGAATCGTTCATATTTGCCTCCGTTGTTCGAACTGTTCGGACACAAGGCTTGCAAACGATGGGTGGGGATGTCGTGGGGAGCGCAGCGGGGTCGTTGGGGGAGCAGCATCCCCACCCTAAAAACCAAGCGCTGCAAGGGTTAGCGGATTAGACCGGGGATAAGGTGGGGATATAAGGGGGAGCAGATAGCATCAAAACATGCCATATCATGCCATCCTCCCCACCCAAGGGGGATGCGGTGGGGAGCAAAGGGGGATGATCCCCCGGAAGTTTGAAGCGATTCATTGGAGTTAGTTCCCACGCGGCGGCAGCCAACGCACCGCCTGATATGGCGTGCGGCATGTCAATCTATTTGGGTGGGGCTTGGATGGGGATGGTGTGGGGATTAAGGAGTCCACACCAAGGAGTTGGCTCTAAGGTTAGTATGTAAATTTGTGCATGGAACGCACCACCACTCCGGCAATGGAAAAGTTGGACGATGCGGTCACCTCAATCTCTGGATAATTACTATTGGCGGGTATCAATTTCACATCGCCGCCCTGATTAAAAAAGCGTTTGACGGTGTACTCACCATCAAGCGCGGCAATTACAATCATGCCATGGCGCGGCTCAATGGAGCCATCGACCATCAGCAAATCGCCATCAAAAATACAATCCTGCTCCATCGAATCACCCGACGCTTCAATCAAAAACATTTGACCAGGGTCTTTGATCATCAGCTGATTAATATCGACCCATTCCTCCACATGCTCGGTGGAGTTAAGCGGAAAACCCGCAGGCACTTTTCCGCTTAAAAGCGGCAAACGATAGCCACTATTTTTGCAATATGTTTCAATCTGATTAGCCAGCTCCACAGGCACACGCATCACCTTGGTTTGCTTGGCAGAACGCGATTGTTTGACAGACTTTTGTGTCAAGTGATAACTCCTATAGGTTGAGTGTTTGGATGATAATATATAGTTTAGGTTGCAATTTAGCCACTAACATTTTATAAAATTCATTTTGTAACAAAGCAAGTAACAAATGTAGTAACTTTTATAATATATACAACAACGGAGGTCGGCATGTCACTCAAAAAGCAGAAATATTTTCGATTAGAGGTCATCGAGAATGGGTGGGATATTACCCATGATGAAACCATGTATGCGGTAGAAAACGGCATGCTCCCGGTCTGCGTCTGGCTTCCCATGTGCTTTGTTGAACGCGGCAAGCAGGAAGACAGCGAATTTTATGTTTTGTCCCACGATCATTGTGAAGGGCTGGTGCGCCTGCGCCCGAAAGATTGCCATATGTTGTTCCAGCGCGGCACCATCACCTTGAGTCATTTTCTAGCGGTGAACGAAGAGGAATATACCGATATCCGTATTGCGGCGGAGCCACCACAGCCGCCGCTTGAGGTAAGCGTGCGAGATCTGCTGATCACCAACGATCATCGCCACCACTTTGAACAAGAGCACGAGGTGCGCAGCAGCGATACGCTGCCATTATTTGACGCACCCAAACAAGCCATCCAACCCCCTCGCCATCGCAACGGGCGCACCCGGCCCGAAGGGTTGCAGCACAGCAATCACTATCGCCATGTGGTGTGCTGCGAGAAGGATTTTCATCTTGGGAAATATTCAAGCCAAGGTCGTGGAACGATTGCATACCGCCACGCAGGATGGTGAGCCATGGGTGTATGGTAAAGTGATTCTTCACGATGTCGGCTCGCAATGCCACCGCATGCGGGATGTGTTTAAAAGCCAACCGCAATGGCGCAACTTAATTGAGTCCGATGGCAAAGGCCATTATCGTCTGCGTGCCGCTTAAATCGCCTGTCGATCACCCAGCAATAGCATCATCGCTTCCCGTATCTCCGGGCTAACCTTTCGGTATGCCGTAAGCAAGCGCCACTCATCCTCGGCCAGCATATCGCGCACCTCGCTCAAATCTTCCAAGAAAAACGGCAGCGGCAGTCCCATCACCGCGCCGATATCTTTTAAGGTGCATATAGAAATGCGATTTGTGCCGCGCTCATATTTTTGAATCTGCTGAAAGCTAATAGGCTTAGGTAATCGCTCGCCCAGCTGCTGTTGATTAAGCTCGGCTATTTTGCGGCCTGCACGAATGCGCTCACCAATTTGTATGTTAACCGGATGCACCGGGCGTGTATATTTGCTCATCACACCTCTCTTATGGTAGCAATCGCCACGCATCATTGCCGCGATCGTAACCCATTAGATACTCAGCCCCATCGATGCATTGCACCACATAGCCTTGGCGCTCTTCATTATATTGCGGCCCCTGATCAACGCGTGCGCAGCGTTTGCCAGCATCGTCCAAATACGCCTTAAAGCCCAATCGCTCCGCCTCGTAATCATGCGGCAAAATATAATCCCATGTATTGGCGCTGCTCCGCCCATTTTCGGTAAGCGCAGCGGCCTTGCGGCGGCAGCTTTTCTTATCCGTCTTTGGCAGGCCGTAGCATTGCAAATAGGCCAAATGTACCTCAGCTTTTTCAGCGCGTGCATCCAGCACCGCCTGTTTGGAAAGCGCCTTGGTCTCCACCTCGCCAAGCGTGGTACAGGCCGAAAGCGCCGCCATTGATACTATTAAAATAGTTTTTTTCATGAAAATACCTCCTTTGATTAGTTACTCAATCGGCAACGAGGTATTCCCATCATGGCACCCCGATGGTGCCGGGAGGTTAGAAAAGTCACAAAGCGACCCGCAGCGTATTCACCGCAAGCGGTTATTGTATTCCGCCGCCCTCCCAACGTAAGGGAGGACATTTTGTAAATACTTGTCCGATATATCTTTGTGAGGTTTCTACGCCCCGTCACGATATACATCATAGAATATCCGTACTAAAAGTAAAGCCGCATGAACATGTAACCTTTTATATTTGAAGCACGAATTATGATAGGAATAGACTTTTAACTATTAAGTGGTATAATGATACGCATGAGGCAAATTAAACGCATATTTATCATTATGATAATGGCAGCATTCACATTGAATGCGGTCGCGGCCACCGCTATGGCTGCATGCAACTGCCCCGACATGAGCGCTGAAGCCAAACAGGAAATGAACTCCGATATGCCATGCCATGGTATGGATAAGGCCGAAGCCGAGCAAACCAGTGATGATGACAGCAAGCAGGCCAATTGCGATAAATGTGGCTGCGGTCATTGCAAAGTCCCATCACAAACCTCACTTTTAAACAATCCTGCGGCATCCCCGGTGATGACCAGCAGTGATATGCATCTGCCAACCAGCGATATTCTTATCTCGAACATCGCTTTTGGCATCGATAACCCTCCCAAACACATCTCCTAGAGTTTTCGCACCAGCGGTGCGCCTTTAACGCTGGATAGCTGCGCCTTTTTGCAGCCGATCCGCGCCATTAACTTTGGAGAATATCATGATTAAGAAACGCCTTTGGGCATTGGCTTTATTGGCCATGTCCACAGGGGTTGCGCCAGCACAGGCCGAAACGCTAGAGGTTTACACCCAGCGTTTGGCGGAGCATCCCCAAGTAACCACCATATTAGAACAGAGCACGCGGCTGCGTGAGCTGTCCGATGCTGAAATGAGCCTGCCTGACCCGCAGCTGATCGTTGGCGTCGATAACATGCCGATAGAAGACCCGGCCTTTGATCGCTTTTTGCCAACCTCGAAGGTGTTTGGGTTTAAACAGCAAATCCCCAGCTACGAGCTGCGCGAGGCAAAATCTGACAAGCAGGAGACGCTTATCCGAGCGTCAGAAGCTGCTGGCCGACTATACCAAGAAGCGCCTGCGAGCCATTTTAATATCGCAGATGACTGAATTGGACACAGTCACCACGCTGGAGAAATTAGCCAAGCGCCAGCTCGGATATTACCGATCGATGGAGGATGATTTAAAAGGTCAGCTGGAGGCAGGCAACCCGGTCTATGGCCGATTCTCCGAAATTGATGTCGAGCGCACCGATTTAGAACAACGCCTAAACGATCTAAAAGCCGAGCGCGTGGCGGTCGAAGCAAGAACTAATCCGATTGGTGGGAGAAGTGCCGGAGCTAACCATCCCCGCGCAGGCCGACATCACATGGCAGCGCGAAGCGGATGCGCTTTATCCCGTCCGCATTGCTAATAAAGAAGTCCAGCCGCCAGCAGGATGTGGATGCCGCCGATGCCGCCTTTAACCCAAATTACGGTGTGCAAGCGATCTATAAACAACGCGAGTCGGGCAGCAACTTTAGAGGCGATGATTGGTTTTCGTGCAAGCCACCATCTCCATCCCGCTTTGGTATGAATCCAATCAAAAGCCGCACCTGCGTGCCGCCGAAGCAGGCAAACGCAGCGCCGAATTTGCGCTGGAGGATACCAAGCGTGAACTGGATCAAACGCATGGCCGCACTAAAAGCCGAGCGTGATATTGCCGCCGATAACATCGAGCTGCTGGAAGAAAAGAAAGCGGCCTTGCGGCAAATGGTCAAAGCCGCCAACCGCAATTACGAATCCGGCAATGCGCCATTGGAGACGATGTTGGATGCACAAATTGACGAGCTAACCATCGCCTCGCAATTGGCCAGCATGAAAAGCCGCCATATCCGCTTAAGCGCCGAATTTAACAGCCACATCATAGGAGATAGCCATGAGAATAATTAAACTATTAATGGTCATCGCACTGGTGGCCGCAAGCCCGGCCTTAGCCGCCGAGCAATACACATGCCCCATGCACCCGCATTATATTGCCAGCGAGCCGGGAAGCTGCCCGATTTGCGGCATGGATTTGGTACTAATGGAGGGCGGTGAGGCAGAAGACCATAGCGCCCATAATGGCGAGCAGGATGCCGATAAACGCACCATCATCACCATTGCGCCGCAAACCATTCAAAATATCGGTGTGCGCAGCGAAAACGCGACCATGGCATTGTTTGGCAATGACGTGCGAAGCTATGGCCTGGTCACCGAAAATGTGCGCCAGACCCATGCCATTTCAGGCCGCGTCGCCGGATGGATTGAAGCGCTAAACATCACCGCCGTGGGCGATGAAGTGAAACAAGGCGATCTGCTCTTTACGCTTTACAGCCCCGATTTGATCTCGGCCCAGCAGGATTATATCGCCGCCATCGCCACAGGCATTAAAGGCCGTATTGCCTCCAGCGCCAAGCGGTTAAAATCCCTCGGTGCAGGCAGCAAGGCTATCGCGCAAATCCGTAGCTCACGAAAGAAATTAGAGAATCTGCCTTTTTACGCGGAAACGGATGGGATCGTCAGCCACCTTATGGTCAACCAAGGCAGCTACGTCAAACCCGGCATGCAAATTGCCACCATTCAGGATTATAGCAGCGTGTGGATTGATGTCAGCGTGGCCGAAAAAGACCTACGCTTTTTAGAGGAAAACAGCAAAGCAACGGTGAGCTTTCCCAATTTAGGCAATACCGAGCGCACCGCACGCATCGACTATATCCACCCGACCATCGACCCCGATAGCCGTACCGGACAGGTGCGCTTGGTGCTGGAGTAATGAAGATGGCACATTGCGCCCCGGCGCGTATGCCGATGTCACCTTTGAAACCGATATCGATAAACGCCTAAGCATCCCCTCCGAGGCGATCTTAAAAAGCTCGGAAGGTGATTTTGTAGTGGTTGCTCTCGGCGAGGGTAAATTCCAGTCGCAAAAGATACAAACGGGCATTAGCAATAAAGGCCGCACCGAGGTAACACGCGGCATCACCGCAGGCGAACAGGTGGTGGTCAGCAGCCAATTTTTGATCGACTCGGAAAGCTCCTTGCGCGAATCCTTCCGCAAATTGCAGAAGGTGCAAACGCCGCTGGCGCTGCTGCAGATAAGCAAAGATCAGCAGTCGATGATCGATCATCTCATCGATGCCGCATTGTATTTACACGAAACGCAAACCACCGATGCGGATATGGATGCCAAGATGCTCATGCCAGCGCTAAAGCTCAATGATCATCTGCTGCCAAAATTCCGAGGCACCAAATTGCAATTCATTTTGCAGGATGCTGAAAAAGCGCTGATGGCAGCAAATGAATCCATCACCGAGGAGGAACAGCAACAGGCCATGGCCGAGCTGGTCATCGCCTTAAAGCCGTGGATCATGGAAGGCAAGCCGACAGCATTATAAACAAAAAGGCATCAAGCTCTATCTTGGATCACGGCACCGGCAATCACTGGCTGCAGCTTAAACGGTGAGATGGCGCATCCTTATGGTGGCGGCCATGCGGTAGAAGTGGAATTGCCCGATAAAATAGATGCCGAAGCTCCTACGGTGACGCACCTGCAGGAGGTGCGCATGCAGAACCACTAAGCAAGACAAGCACTTAAACCATGATCCTACCGAATCATTCGTTGCCAAGGTTATCGAATGGTCGGTGGGCAACCAGCTGCTGGTGATCGTCGGCTGTGGTAGCCATGCTGGTGGCAGGCTGGATTTTGCGGTCAAAACACCCGCTCGATGCCATCCCCGATCTGTCCGATACGCAAGTGATCATCCGTACCGATTTCCCAGGCCAGTCGCCGCAGATTGTCGAGGATTTGGTCACATACCCGCTTATCCACCACCATGTTGGGTCTGCCAAAGACCAAGGATGTGCGTGGTTTTTCAATGTTTGGCTCGTCATTTGTTTATATCATCTTTCAAGATAACGTGGATCAATATTGGGCGCGAAGCCGAGTCATTGAAGCGCTCTCCAAAATTCAAGGAGATCTGCCGGATAATGCCACGCCGCAAATTGGCCCCGATGCCACCGGCGTCGGCTGGGTGTATCAATATGCGCTGGTCGATAGAACCGGCAAGCATGACCTGGCCTATCTTCGCACCCTGCAGGATTGGTTTTTAAAATTTGAGCTGGCCACCGTCGAAGGTGTATCCGAAGTCGCACCGTGGGCGGCTTTGTCAAAGAATATCAGGTGCTGGTCGATCCCAACCGCCTGCGTGCCTATGACGTGCCACTGCACCGCATTGTCGCTGCGGTAAAAGCCGCAAGTCAGGAAGTGGGTGGCCGCGTGATTGAGCAAGGCGAAATGGAGATGATGATCCGCTCCAAAGGCTATATCACCAATCTGAAAGAACTGAGAGAAAGTGGTGGTCTACGCCAAAAGTGGCACGCCTGTGGTGCTATCCGATGTCGCACGCATCATTGAAGGGCCGGAGCTGCGGCGTGGCGTGGTAGAATTAAACGGCGAAGGTGAAGTGGTTGGCGGCATAGTCGTGATGCGCTCCGGTGAAAATGCTCTATCGTGATCCAAGGCGTAAAGAACCAAGCTCGATGAACTGCACAACGGCCTGCCTGAAGGCGTGGAAATTGAAACAGTGTATGATCGCGCCCCGCTAATTGAAGGTGCGGTCGATTATCTTACCACCACACTGATTAAGAAGGTATCGTCGTGGCCTTGGTAGTGCCTCATATTCTTGCTGCATGTGCGCTCGGCGTTTGTAGCCATCATCACGCTACCGCTTGGTGTGCTCGGTGCATTCATTGTCATGTCAGCGCAAGGCATCACCGCCAACATCATGTCGCTCGGCGGGATCGCCATTGCCATCGGTGCGATGGTCGATGCCTCGATTGTCATGGTCGAAAATGCCCACCGTAAACTCTCGGAACTGGATGATAATGCCTGCGCGACGAAAACGCAATGTGGCCATCATTCAAGCCGCCAAAGAGGTCGGGCCGGGTCTATTTTTCTCACTGCTGATCATCACCGTATCCTTCCTGCCGGTCTTGGCGCTAACCGGGCAATCCTATCGTATGTTCTCGCCGCTTGGCATTTACCAAAACCTACGTGCTAGGCTTTGCCTCCATCCTGTCGATCACGGTAATCCCGATGCTTGATGCTATGGCTGGTGCGCGGCAAAATTAGACGCGCCGAGGAAAACCCAATCAACGCCGCCTTGCTGCGTTTTTACAAACCATTGCTCACCAAGGTGCTGGCAAACGCCAGCTCACGCTCATTTTAACAGGCGTGTTGCTGGTCAGCATGGCGGTGCCGATCTGCACGCACCGGCTCTGAATTTATGCCAGCGCTTTATGAAGGTGAGCTGCTCTATATGCCCACCACCATGCCGGGTGTATCGATCACCAAAGCCAAGGAAATATTGCGCAAACCAACCGCCTGATTAAAACGGTGCCGGAAGTGCATCATGTATTTGGTAAGGTGGGCCGCGCCGACACCGCCACCGATCCCGCGCCGATTACCATGATAGAAAGCTGGATCAAGCTCAAACCCAAAGATGAGTGGCGTGATGGCATGGATGTCGAACAGCTCACCAAAGAGCTGGATCAACCGTAAAAATGCCAGGTGTGGTCAATAGCTGGGGCTATCCGATTAAAATTCGCATGGATATGATCTCCACCGGAATCCGCACGCCTGTGGGAATTAAAATATCCGGCGCAGATCTCAATGAGATCAGCCGAATCGCACTGGATGTGGAAGCAGCGGTAAAAGATGTGGAAGGCACGCGCTCGGCGTTTGCCGATCGCGTGATTGGCGGGAAGTATTTGGAAATCACGCCCAACCGTGACGAGCTGGCACGGCAGAATATTGATTTGGGCATGTTCCAGCGGGTCATTCAAACCGCACTGGGCGGCATGCAAGATCTCCGAATCGGTGCAAGGGCGTGAGCGCTATAACATCATGCTGCGCTATGAGCGAGCCTTTCGCGAGCATCCGGAAGATTTAGCCGATATCCTCGATCCCCACGCCGCAAGGCCAGCATATCCCGTTGGGCAGAGCTGGCCAGCATTGAATTTGTCGAAGGCCCACCGATGATCAAGATCGGAAAACGCACGGCTGACCGGCTGGGTGTTTGTCGATATCGCCGACCGGGATATTGGTTCTTACGTCGATGAAGCGCAGGGCGTGGTGGCAGGAAAGGTCAAACTACCAGCAGGCTATGCCGTTGAATGGTCAGGCCAGTTTGAACAGATGCTGGAAGCCAGAGCGCAATTAAATATTGCCATTCCCGCCGCCATCTTTGCCATCTTCATATTGCTGATGGTCTATTTTGGCCGGGTCAGATCGCACCGCCATGGTGATGCTATCGCTACCATTTGCCTTGGTCGGCGGCATGTGGGCGCTGTATTTGGCAGACTATAATTTGTCGGTGGCCGCAAGCGTAGGCTTTATTGCGCTGGGTGGCTTGGCGGTCGAAACCGCTGCCATCATGATGGTCTATATTGATCTGCGGGTGCGCGAAACCAACCCCACCAACATGGCCGAGACTTACGCGCCAAGCGGTGCATGAAGGAGCGCTGATGCGTATCCGCCCGGTGCTGATGACGGTCATCACCGAATTTGCCGGGTTGCTGCCCATCTTCATCTTTGATGGGCTTGGGCGCGGATGTGATGCGCCGTATCGCGCTACCGATGGTCGGCGGCATGATCACCACCACCATCTTAACCCTGATCGTGATCCCGGTCGTCTACACCATGTGGGAAGGCAGGCAATACCGCAGCCCCACCACGGATAGCAAGGAGGCCGCGTAATGTACGAGAACATGCATATCGCCATCCTCATTAGCGTGGCATTGGTGCTTATCACCACCGCCATTTTCTATGAAATGCTTGGCCTGATTTTGAAGGTGATCGCCAAGCATAATCTTCGCAATCGTGCGTTGATGTTCGTGTTGGTGGTGGGCATCTTTTCGGCCCACACCATCGCGGTCTGGATATATGGCACCGTCTATTGGGTGATGGTGCATATTTTCGGCGCGGAGCCATTAAGCGGCATCGCTCACGATAATTTCTTCGGCTACATCTATTTTTCAGCCGCCACTTATTCATCGCTTGGGATTGGCGATGTTTTTCCACACGGCATCATGCAATTCATCACAGGCGTGCAGGTCTTAAACGGCCTGATGCTGATCGGCTGGTCGGTGATGTTTAGCTATTTTGCTGTGCAAAAACTCTGGGACATTCATTTTCCCATCAACCCACCAACAGGAGATCATCATGAATAATAAAACCAAATTTCTAACCGCAGCCAGTATGTTAACCGCTGCCTTGGCAGGCATTCAGGATGCCAGCGCCCATATGGAACCCAAAAAGGGCGACGGGATGGAGAAATGCTATGGCGTGGTCAAAGCGGGCAAGAATGACTGTGCCAGCAAAGCCAATAAGCATTCCTGCGCTACCATGGCCAAAGCAGATAGCGACCCGAACGAATGGATCAAAGTGCCAAACGGCCTGTGCAATAAGCTGGTGGGTGGCTCAACCTCCGAAAAAGATGAGGGATAAGCCATGTTATTGACCGTCACAAAACTAACGATAGCCGTAAGCGTGATCATGGGAGCATCTTGGCTTTCAGGGAAAAAACCAGAGCTGGCAGGTTTCATTACAGCATTGCCTTTGGTGTCAATTCTGGCGATCGCCTTTTCCTACATTCAATATCAGGACGCAGAGACGACCTCTCAATATGCGAGGAGCATTATGATTGCAGTGCCGATTTCATGGCTGTTTTTCCTGCCGTTCTTTTTTAACGGAAAATGGGAGCTGGGCTTTTGGGGAACCTATGCTGTTGGCGTGGTCTTGCTGCCCATCGGATACCTACTGCACCAACAAATAATGAAGTGGTTATAAAAAGAGGCTTGACCTTGGAGTACACTCCAAGGTGTAGGCTTGCGAGATATTATGAGTAAAAACAATTACATCACCATAGGTAAGCTCTCGAATATCAGCGGATTCTCAACCGACACCATCCGCTATTACGAGAAAATGGGCGTGCTCGGAAAGCCTGAGCGTGCCGCCAATGGCTATCGCGTCTACACTCAGGACACGCTGAATATTCTACTCTTCATCAAGCGTGCCAAGGTCATTAATTTTACGTTGGAGGAAATAAAAACGCTGCTCACTATGTCCGAAAGCGATGATGCCGTATGCGGCGAGGTGTTGGCTATGGTGGAGGATAAAATTACTGCCTTTCAAACCGAACTGTCCGACACGCAATTAGCTTTAGATGCGTTGCAACGTTTCGCGCATGACTGCCCCGGCGGTCAGGTACCAACCCGCGAATGCCCGTTTATAGGATTTTTATACAATAAGGAGAAACAATGAATAGTATTGATAATAAAAAGGAAACTACCAATAGTGGTTGCTGCTGCAACCCAAAAACAGAAACGGTTGAAGTGAAGCCAAAGCAACCACGATCATGCTGCAGCAATAACGAAAAACCACATAAAGGAAAGCAAACACAAAAGACAGAGGCGCAGGATGACAGAGCATAACCATAGCGATAGCGATCGCTCATCGAATTATAAAAAAGACAGCCTGACATTATGGGGGGCGGTGTCGATGGGTACCGGAGTGATGATCGGCGCAGGCATTTTTGCGCTTACCGGACAGGTTGCAGAGCTGGCGCGGGAATGGTTCCCGCTGGCTTTTTTAGCCGCCGCTGTCGTGGCAGGGTTTAGCGCCTATTCTTATGTGAAAATGTCCAATGCCTATCCCAGCGCCGGCGGCATCGCCATGTTTTTGCAAAAGGCGTATGGCAAAGGCACGATGACCGCCGCCTGCGCATTGCTCATGTATTTTTCCATGGTGATTAATGAAAGCCTGGTCGCACGCACCTTTGGCACCTATACCCTGCAGCTCTTCGATATTGATCAAAGGTAGCTGGCTGGTTCCGGCGCTCGGCGTGGGGCTATTGGCCTTTGCCTTTTTGGTCAATATTCTAGGCAATAAATTCATCCAAACCTTCTCCTTCTTTATGGCCTTTGTAAAGATTGGCGGATTGGTATTGCTGGCAGCGGGTGGCTTGTACGCCTCCGGCTTTAATTTTGAGAGCGTTTCCGTCCAGCCGGAGGAAACGACCTTTGCCGGATTTTTAGGCGCAGTGGCACTTGGGGATTCTGGCGTTTAAGGGCTTTACCACCATCACCAACAGCGGTGGCGAGATTAAAGAGCCGCATAAGAATGTCGGTCGCGCTATCATTATATCCATCGTTATTTGTTTGGTCGATTTACATGCTCGTGACCTTGGCGGTGGGTGCGAACCTTTCCATCGACGAAATTGTCAAAGCCAAGGATTACGCATTGGCAGAAGCATCGCCGCCCGGCCTTCGGTCAATGGGGTTTGTGGTTTACGGTGGGCTTTGCCATCATCGCCACCGTCTCCGGCGTGATTGCCAGCGTATTTGCGGTCTCGCGCATGCTGGCCATGCTCACCGATATGAAGCTGGTACCACACAGCCATTTTGGAATGCCGGGCAGCATCCAAAAGCACACGTTGGTCTATACCATCGTCATTGCCATGCTGCTGACCGTCTTTTTTGATTTAAGCCGTATCGCCTCACTCGGTGCTATTTTCTATCTTATCATGGATATCGCCATCCATTGGGGGGTGCTGCGTTATTTACGAAAAGAAGTGAAAGCCAATGCCGCCATCCTCATTACCGCCATCGCACTAGACGTGGTGGTGCTGGGTGCATTCCTGTGGATCAAAGCACAAAGCGATATGCTGGTAATTTGGGCATCGCTGGTGGGACTGGTCATTATTTTTGCCGGAGAGCGTTTATTTTTACGATATAAAAGTGAGGAATCATCATGAGTGAAGAACACACCAAAAGCTGCTGCCATGAACACGGCAATAAAGAGCCGAAGCAATTGCCAGAGGGCGTTGATCCGGCCACGGTGATGTACACCTGTCCCATGCACCCGGAGGTGCGGCAAAAGGGGCCGGGAAGTTGCCCGAAATGTGGCATGGCGTTGGAGCCGGAGACGATCACCGGAGAGGAAGGTGAAAACCCGGAGCTGACCGATTTTCGCAGGCGCTTTTGGATCGGGTTGGTATTGACGCTACCTTTGCTGGTGTTGGAGATGGGCGCACATCTATTTGATATGCACCTCATCGATAAGCAGCTCTCCAACTGGATACAATTTGCCTTTGCCACCCCGGTGGTGCTATGGGCCGGATGGCCGTTCTTCCATCGTGGCTGGCAATCGGTCAAAACCATGTCGCTAAATATGTTTACGCTCGTCGCCATGGGAACAGGCGTGGCGTGGGTCTATAGCGTGGTGGCAACGATCGCGCCAAGCATCTTCCCCGAAGGATTCCGCAGCGAAGGCGCAGTGCCTGTCTATTTTGAGGCGGCAGCGGTCATCATTGTGCTGGTGTTATTAGGGCAAATGCTGGAACTCAAAGCGCGGGAGCGTACCGGAGGCGCAATTAAAGCCCTGCTGGGGCTGGCACCTAAAACCGCAAAACGGATCAAGGGTGATGAGGAAGAGGAAATAGCGATCGAGGATATTCAGCTCGGTGATTTGCTGCGCATCCGCCCCGGCGAGAAAGTCCCGGTCGATGGCGTGGTGGTGGAAGGTAAAAGCCATGTCGATGAAGCGATGGTCACCGGAGAGCCGATGCCAATTGAAAAGACCGAAGGTGCAAAAGTGATTGGCGGTACGGTCAATGGCAATGGCTCGCTGATTATTAAAGCAGAGAAAATAGGCTCCGACACCATGCTCGCGCAAATCGTGCAAATGGTGGCCGATGCCCAGCGCAGCCAAGCACCCATCCAGCGTGTGGTCGATAAAGTATCGGGCTGGTTTGTGCCGATTGTGATCGTCATTGCCATCATCGCCTTTATTGCATGGACGGTCTTTGCCGCCGCGCAAGGCTTTAGCTATGGCCTGATTGCCGCCGTATCGGTGTTAATCATTGCCTGCCCATGTGCGCTTGGGTTAGCCACGCCCATGTCGATTATGGTTGGTGTCGGACGCGGTGCAAAATCCGGCGTGTTGATCAAAAACGCCAGCGCGTTGGAAATTCTGGAAAAGGTGGATACGCTGGTGGTCGATAAAACCGGAACGCTGACTGAGGGAAAACCTGCGCTCACCCATGTGGTAAGCGCCAGTGATTTATCAGAAGATGAGGTGCTGCGCCTTGCCGCTTCGTTAGAGCAAGGCAGCGAGCATCCGTTGGCAGAAGCCATCGTGCGCGGCGCAGAAGCCAAAGGGCTAAAACTGGAAAAAGCAGGCGCGTTTGAAGCGGTCACAGGCAAAGGGGTGAAAGGAAGCGTTGATGGGAAAGAAGTGGCGCTCGGCAACACCAAGCTCATGGATGATATGGGCGTTGATAGCAGCAGCTTGAAAGAACAAGCCGATACTTATCGCGCCGAAGGTGGCACAGCGATGTTTATCGGAGTGGATGGAAAACTGGCAGGGATGATTGCAGTGGCCGACCCGATTAAGGAAACCACACCGCAAGCGATTAGCGCCTTGCACAAGGCAGGCTTAAAAATCGTGATGCTCACCGGGGATAATGAAACCACCGCACGCTCGGTGGCAGAAAAGCTCGGCATTGATGAAGTGCATGCGGATGTCATGCCGCAGGATAAAAGCCGTATCGTCGAGTGAATTGCGCGATGGCGGTGCCATTATTGCTATGGCAGGCGATGGGGTGAATGATGCCCCGGCCTTAGCCTCGGCGCATGTGGGCGTGGCGATGGGAACCGGAACCGATGTCGCAATGGAGAGCGCAGGCGTCACGCTTCTGCGCGGCGATTTGAATGGCATTGTCACCGCCATCAATCTATCCCGCGCCACCATGCGTAACATCAGGCAGAACCTGTTTTTCGCATTTATCTATAACGCGGCAGGCGTGCCAATTGCAGCCGGGGCGTTGTATCCGTTCTTTGGCATATTGCTTTCGCCGATCATCGCAGCAGCGGCCATGTCCCTAAGCTCGGTGAGTGTCGTGGCCAACGCGCTCAGGCTTAATATTAAGAGGTTGTGATTGTAGAAATATTTGAAGTTTTAACACTATGGTCTATTCTGGGCGCAGGCATCATTTTAACAAATAAAATAAGGCATACCCTTGGAACTATCACGCTCACTCATTAATCTTCATTCAAGCCTGACTGGTCTGGTAAAGGGCAAGCTGTGGCTGCAGGTGATTATCGCCATGATTCTTAGGCGTGGGCTTTGGTGTTCTGATCGGCCCCACCATGCAGCTGGTGGATAATGATACCTCGGAATTAATCGCCGGATGGGTCGCGCTGCCGGGAAAGATATTCCTTCTGGCCATCCAGTTCATTGTAATCCCTCTCATTGTCGCCTCGGTTATCAGGGGTATTGCGGCGGGGGAATCAAGCGAGGATATCGGCAAGCTCGGTATCTTCACCATATTATTTTTCCTCGCTACCACCGCTATCGCCGTAGCGATAGGTATTGGGGCAGCCATGATTATCCAGCCCGGAGCCTATATTGACAGCTCGTTGCTCCAACATATTGTGGCGTCAGAGGGCGTTCCCGAAACGAGTGGCGCTATCCCGGCAAGCATGCCATCCCTAAAAGAATTCCCCGAATTACTGACAGGATTATTTCCCAAAGACCCACTCGCCACTTTTGTAAGCGGCAACATGCTACAAACCGTTATCAGCGCAGTCATTATAGGCATTGCGTTGGTGGCCATGCCGACTTAATCAGCGTAAACCCATTCTTGATTTACTCGGCTCTATCCAATCGGTGTGCATGGTGATCGTAAGCTGGGTGCTTAAATTCGTGCCTTATGCCGTATTCGGCTTGCTGGCTAATATCAGCGCCAGAGTGGGGATTTCTACCTTACTGGCCACCGCCGTCTATGTTGCCACCGTGCTGATCGGCTTGGCTATCTTATTGGGCGTATATCTGCTGATTATTGCCATTATCGGACGCATGAATCCGCTCAAATTCTTGAAGTCATCCAGAGAAGTCATGCTGCTAGCACTTTCCACTTCCAGCTCGGCTGCGGTGATGCCCTTAACACTTAGCACCGACAGAGGAAAAGCTGGGCGTGCGCTCAGGCATTTCCCGCTTTGTTATTCCGCTTGGCACCACCATTAATATGGGCGGCACGGCGCTTTATCAGGGCGTTGCCACACTCTTTTTAGCACAGGTGTTTCAGGTGGATATCGGGATATCCGGAATGATTCTGGTGGTGGTCATGGCAACAGGTGCATCTATCGGTTCTCCCGGCACACCCGGAGTCGGCATTGTGATTTTAGCCACCATTTTAGAGAGTGTAGGCATACCACCCACAGGCATTGCCCTCATCATTGGGGTAGACCGGATTCTAGATATGTGTCGCACCTCAGTAAATGTCACAGGGGATATGGCCGCCAGCATCACGCTAGATAAGCTGATGCCGGAAGACGCTCATAAGAGCTAAGATTCACTTTACTATGCTAACCTTATGATTTATGTCGCGTCCGAACACTTTTTACAATAAAAACTAGAAACTTAGCAATTATATGCTAGTGTGAAGGCTATGACAAAACTTCCCGCATATATTTTAGTGGTTGCGATGTTGGTGATGAGTATCGCCAGCACAGCGCATGCCGATTGCGCGGAAGGCTTTGTTTGTGATGGATTGCAGCAAACATCTGTGATGGATAAGCAGGGTCAAGAGGATGGCAGTCAGAAAGCTGATTGCGATTGCTGTGCTCGTTGCGCCGGACATCACCACCATGCCGCTTTCATGAACGGCAAATCCGAGCCTGTCATGGTCTCAAGTCAAGCGGCCCATAGCAGTGATGGCGTTACTTACCTATCCCAACTGCACTACCCCCCTTCAAAACCTCCCCAAGCCTAAATTCCTTTTTTAGCAGGTGACGTGTGCCTGCAACGCAATCAGTGTGCGGTAATTGCCGCTTAACTCGTTGCGATACAGCACGGATTTAGGAATTTAGGGAAAATATCATGCAATTATTATTAAAGACACTCTGTGTGGGAGGGTTGGTGTGCTCAACCATCTTGTCACCGCCAGCTTGGGCAGAAAAAGCAGCACATTCACAGATTCACGCAGAACATCAAGAGCATCGAACATCTGTCATTACCCTTGACGATGCCATTGCTAAAGCAATTAACGCCGCTCCACGTTTAAAAGCCAGCCAAGCCGGTCAGGAAGCAGCAGGCGGAATGCGCGAACAAGCTGGTTACCGTCCAAACCCCAATATCTTTATGGAAGCAGAAGATATTGCAGGCAGCGGTCAACTGAGCGGCATTAGCGGCGCTGAAATCACTTACGGCATATCGCAACAAATCGAAATAGGTGGAAAACGTAGCAACCGTATGGCTGCAGCCGAGCAAGGATATGCCCTCAGCCAATTGGATACGGATATCGAGCAATTTAACTTAGTGCGTGATGTGCATATTGCCTATGCCGACGCGGTTGCCGCGCAGGAAGCGTTGCGCCTTGCTCAAGAACGTAAGGAGCTGGCAGAGCAGCTTTATAAGACGGTCAGAAAACGTGTGCAAGCAGCACGCGAACCGGAAATCCAGCAGAGTAAAGCAAAAATTGGGGTATCCACAGCCAGCTTTAACCTGACCCGCGCCGAGCGAGAATCTCAGCATACTAAGCATGTGCTTTCAAGTTTGTGGGCTGGGCATGATGATAGTTTTCACTTAGCGGATGCGCATTTCTATGAGCTTAAAGCACCTCCCACCGAGCATGAGGTGGAAACATTGCTGGATAAAACACCGGATTTAAAACGCTGGGATGTGGAATATCAGCGTCGCATGGCATTGGCGGAACTGGAAGAATCGAATGCCATTCCTGATCCCAACGTAACCGTAGGTGTGCGCGATTTACGAGGAGAAGACCAGCAAGCCTTCATGCTCGGTCTGTCCATCCCCATTCCGGTATTCAACGCCAATCAGGGTAATATAACGAAAGCCCGAAGCGAGGCAGTGCAGGTTGAAAGCCAAGGCCGCCATGCGCAATTAACATTGCGTAACGAGATATTTCAACATCTTGAAGATTTAACCAACGCTTACGATCAGGCCAACACGCTCAAAGATGACATCATTCCCTCCGCAGAAAAAGCCTTCCGGCTGTCCCGCGAGGGATATCAGGCAGGCAGCTTTCCTTATTTGGAAGTGCTAGATGCCCAGCGCACTCTTTTTGAAGTGAAGGAGCAACATGTCGAGGCGCTTCGAGCTTACCATGCGGCCAGTGCGAATGTGCAGCGGCTGACTACCACAGGAGAAAAAAAATGAAAAACAATTACATAACACTTCTTGCTATACTTTTAGTGGTGGCCGGAGGCATAGCCTATTACGCGATGTCTGATCACGAAGATCACCCGCACGCAGAACATGGCGATGAACATGGAGAGGATGCGCATGAGGAAGGCGAAGAAAATGAGCATGGTGAAGGCAGAACGGTAATTGATGACTCAGTGGCAGAAAATGCTGGCATTCAAACCGCGAAGGCAGAAGCAGCGACTATTTATGAGACACTAACCCTCACCGGGCGTATTGTTACCAATCGTAACACCACAGCAGAAGTGGGCGCTCGTTTTTCCGGTATCGTTAAGAGCGTGAAGGTAAGCTGGGGTGACAAGGTTAGCAAAGGCCAAGCACTGGCCACCATTGAAGCCAATGATAGTTTACGCAGCTACAACGTCACCTCACCAGTCGATGGCGTGGTACTGACGCGCAATACCAATATCGGCAGTGTTGCCGGAGGAGAGCCGCTATTTACCATTGCCAATCTTTCAGAGGTATGGGCAGAGTTTCATGTTTTCCCGCGTGATCTTGATAAGGTGAAAGAAGGCCAATCGGTGCGGGTGCATACGATTGATGGTGACCATAAAACCCAAGCGCCGATTACGCTGATTCTTCCCACCGCCGACCCACTCAGCCAAACGATCACCGCTGTGGTATCGGTAACCAACCCGGAAAATACATGGCGACCAGGTATGACCGTCGAAGGCGATGTAATGCTCAGTGAGCATCCCGTAAGCCTTGCGATCACAGAAGATGCAATCCAGCAAATCGAAGAGAGAAATGTGGTGTTTGTAAAAGAAGGTGATGCTTACGAAGCTCGTCCGGTATCGATTGGCAAACGCGATGGCGAGATGGTGGAGATTCTCTCCGGCCTAAAAGTGGGCGAGGAATATGTCAGCGTCGGCAGTTTTATCATCAAAGCGGATATCGGTAAATCCGAAGCCGAACATGACCATTAGGAGACCAATATGTTAGAGAAAATTATTTATGCTTCGATACGCCATCGCTGGCTAGTCATGTTCATCGTGATCGGCTTAATGGCGCTTGGGGTTTACAATTTCAACCGTCTGTCGATTGATGCGGTGCCGGATATCACCAACGTGCAGGTGCAGATTAACACCGCCGCACCGGGTTACTCTCCATTGGAGGTCGAGCAGCGCGTCACTTTCCCCATTGAAACCGTATTAGCTGGAATCCCCAAGCTGGACTATACACGCTCGCTCTCGCGCTATGGCCTTAGCCAAGTGACGGTGGTGTTTGAAGATGGTACAGACATCTATTTTGCTCGGCAGCTTCTAAGCGAGCGCCTATCACAAATCACAGGTGAAATCCCCGACGGTTTGGAACCGATCATGGGGCCAATCGCCACCGGACTTGGTGAGATTTATATGTATGTCGTCCAAGCAGAGGAAGGCGCAGTTAAAGAAGATGGCTCGGCCTATACCCCGATGGATTTATTGACGATACAGGAATGGATCATCGAACCGCAGCTTCGCAACATTAAGGGCGTTATCGAGATTAACTCTATCGGCGGCTATGAGAAGCAATTTCATGTGATGCCATACCCAGAGCGTTTATTGGCCTATGGCCTGACCACCAGCAATGTTATGACCGCACTGGAGCGTAATAACAATAATGTTGGTGCAGGCTATATCGAGAAAAACGGGGAGCAGTATCTCATCCGCATCCCCGGACAGGTCAAAAATATACGCGACATCGAACATATCATCGTTGCCAAGCGCGACGATTTGACCCTGCGTATTGGTGATATTGCCGATGTCAAACTCGGCTCACCTTTAAGAACTGGTGCGGCAACGCAGCGTGGGGAAGAAGTAGTGCTCGGAACAGCGATGATGCTTATCGGTGAAAATAGCCGTGACGTAGCAAGCCGCGTGGCAGCAAAGCTGGAGATCGTTAATGACAGCCTGCCCGAAGGAGTGATTGCCAAGCCTGTCTATGATCGCACCTCGCTGGTCGATCGCACCATCTGGACGGTAGAAAAAAACCTCATGGAAGGCGCGTTGCTGGTCATTGTGGTGCTGTTTTTGCTGCTCGGCAATATCCGCGCCGCCCTTATTACCGCCGCCGTGATTCCGATTTCCATGCTTATGACCATCACCGGCATGGTCGAGCGCGGCGTATCGGGCAACCTCATGAGCTTAGGGGCATTGGATTTTGGTCTGATCGTCGATGGCGCAGTCATCATTATTGAAAACTGTATCAGGCGTTTTGGCATGATGCAGCACCAGCTTGGAAGGTTACTCACCAAAGAGGAACGGTTTAAACTTACCGCTGAAGCTACGGTGGAGGTGATCAAGCCCAGCTTGTTTGGGGTATTGATTATCACCGTAGTATATCTGCCGATCTTTGCCCTAACTGGCATTGAGGGCAAGATGTTCCACCCGATGGCCTTTACTGTGGTCACCGCATTGCTGGCCGCATTAGTGCTGTCCATCACCTTCGTGCCAGCCGCTGTTGCGATGTTTGTAACGGGCAAGGTGGAGGAAAAGGAAAGTGCCATCATCCGTAAATCCAAGCAGTGGTATAAACCCATGCTGGAATGGAGCCTCGTGCATCCCAAACAGATTATCATCGGTGCCACCGTCTTGGTGCTGCTGAGTTTGGTGGTAGGTTCGCGCATGGGAGCAGAGTTTATCCCTAGCCTTGATGAAGGCGATATCGCTTTCCATGCCATGCGCATCCCCGGTACTGGCCTTGATCAATCGGTAGAAATGCAAAAATCTGTCGAGGCCATTGCCAGCCAGTTTCCACAAGTGAAGGAAGTATTTAGCAGGATTGGTACGCCGGAAGTGGCAACCGACCCGATGCCGCCTAACGTGGCCGATACATTCCTAATCCTTAAATCTCGCAGTGAATGGCCTGACCCAAGCCAAACCAAGCAAGAGTTTATTAAAGAGCTGGAGGAAGCATTGCAGGCAGCGCCGGGCAATAATTACGAATTCACCCAGCCGATCCAGATGCGCTTTAACGAACTAATTTCAGGTGTGCGGAGTGATCTGGCGGTAAAGGTCTATGGTGATGATCTCGACCAGCTACTCAGCTCTGCTCAGGATGTTGCTGCGGTGCTGAGAACGGTTGACGGTGCCGTATCGGTAAAGGTTGAACAGGTAACCGGCTTGCCAGTGTTATCCGTCCAACCTAATCGTGCCGCATTGGATCGCTACGGTTTGAATGTGTCCGATGTGCAAGATGTAGTGCAAGTGGCGATGGGTGGCAAAGAAGCCGGACAGCTTTTTGAAGGCGATCGACGTTTTGATATTATCGTGCGTCTGCCGGAGCATCTGCGTACCGATATGGATACGCTCCAGCGTCTGCCAGTGCCGCTTAATCAAGTGCATCAGGAGGCAAATAGCAACCAACCGGATTATGTGCCGCTAAAAGAAGTAGCAACGCTGGAGGTTATTTACGGGCCTAATCAAATTAGCCGTGAGCAAGGAAAGCGGCGTATTGTGGTCACCGCCAACGTGCGCGGTCGTGATCTGGGTGGCTTCGTCGAAGATGTGCAACAGGCGGTGCGCAATAAGGTGGATATTCCCCCCGGTTACTGGACGGAATATGGCGGCACGTTTGAGCAGCTAATCTCTGCCAAAGAGCGCCTGACCATTGTCGTACCCGTGGCATTGTTGCTGATTTTTGGCCTGCTATTTATGGCCTTTGGCTCAGGCCGCGCCGCGTTGCTGATTTTCTCCGGCGTGCCACTGGCCTTAACTGGCGGTGTGGCTGCGTTATGGCTTAGAGATATCCCGTTGTCCATCTCCGCAGGCGTTGGCTTTATCGCGCTCTCCGGTGTGGCGGTGCTTAACGGTGTAGTGATGGTATCTTTCATCCGCGCATTGCAAGAAAAAGGCATGAAGCTGGATGAGGCTATCATCGAGGGAGCACTCACGCGCTTACGGCCTATCTTAATGACTGCACTGGTTGCCAGCCTTGGCTTTGTGCCAATGGCGCTCAATGTTGGTGCAGGCTCGGAAGTGCAGCGGCCTTTAGCCACAGTAGTGATTGGCGGGATCATTTCCTCCACCGCGCTGACCTTGCTGGTGCTACCAGCTCTGTACCGACTGTTTCACAAAAAAGAACGTGAGCAGGAGGCGCTATGAGTTGTTGCGATAATGATGCTGGTGGCAATGTAGCCGATAGCAATTACCGGAAAATCCTTTGGATTATTTTGGCACTGAATGCCGGAATGTTTCTGGTGGAGGTAATCGCCAGTTTTTATTCCGGATCGGTAGCGTTGTTAGCCGATGCGGTGGATTTCTTTGCCGATGCCTTTAACTATGCCATCTCGCTCTATGTGCTGGATAAGGCATTGGCCACCCGCGCCAAAGCCTCGCTGATCAAAGGCGGCACGATGGGGTTATTTGGCCTGCTGGTCATCGGCAATAGCATCTACCGCGCCGCAACCGAGGCAGTACCACAAGCCGAGGTAATGGGTGCTATCGGCCTGCTGGCATTGCTGGTTAATGTTGCCAGCGCATGGATGCTTTACCGCTACCGCGAAGGCGATAGCAACCGCGAATCGGTGTGGATTTGCAGCCGCAATGATGCCATCGGCAATGTACTGGTGATGCTGGCAGCCGCTGGCGTAGCGTTCACCCAAAGCCACTGGCCGGATATCATTGTCGCGTTTTTGATTGCCGCACTGTTTTTACGCAGCGCATGGCGCATTTACCGCTCGGCCATCAAAGAGCTAAAAGAAGCGAGGCAGTCATGACACGATTTGGCATCACCATCGCTGCGATTGGTTTGCTGCTGATACAGCTCACCCAGCAAGCGTTATTTGCGACCATTGCAGGCGCAAAAGCGCCAGTGGGGGTGACCCCATTTTTTAATCTGGTGACGGTATGGAATCCCGTCATCAGCTTTGGCATGCTGCAAGATATCCCAAACGGTCAGTGGATTCTTTCAGCTGTCGCCATGCTCATCGTGGCATGGCTATTCGTATGGTTAAGGAAGGTCGAACATCGCTCCACCGCTTTGGCGCTGGGGCTAATTATCGGCGGAGCCATAGGCAATATCATAGATAGGATACGGTTTTCCGCCGTGTTTGATTATCTGGATTTCCATGCCTTAGGCTACCACTGGCCTGCCTTTAACCTGTCCGACAGTTTTATCTTCATCGGTGGCGCTGCTTTTGTTCAGCACCACCCAAGAAGCTAAAATGTCAACCGTTCAACAACCAACCAACTAAACCAATCAAGGAGAATACCATGAAGAAAATAACCAGCTTTTTAGCCCTCGCATTACTTGCCATACCGTTGGCGGTCTATGCCCAAACCAACAATGGGCAAAGCGGCTCAATGGGTCAGCAAATGCAAAATAGTGGCGACACGCCAATGATGATGTGCTGTCCGATGTGTATGCAGATGATGAACGGCAATGGAGGCGATGGCTCCATGCAAAACTACATGAAATCGATGCGCCAGATGCACCAAAATATGGGCAATATGATGGATCAGATGCACAAGGATTGTAACGGCAATTATGATGATTGCCCAGCCATGCATGAGCATATGAAAGAAATGCAGCAAATGCACAAAGATATGGGCATGGGCAATATGCAGAACAATAAATGGCATAACAAATGGATGGGCAATAGCAGCCAGTAAGGAGAAGCATCATGGGACATTCACACGATCACGGCACAGAAAATATGGGAGATGGTAAGCTGATCGCGGCGGTTGGTGTGAATGTCCTGCTTACCGCCGCACAGGTAGTTGGCGGGGTGCTTTCGGGTAGCTTATCGCTCATTGCCGATGCGCTGCATAATTTGAGTGATGCCGCGTCATTGGGCATTGCTCTATTTGCAAGGAAGATCGGGCGCAAACCTGCCGATGCGCATAAAACCTTTGGTTATAAACGCGCCGAGGTCATTGCTGCGCTGATCAATTTAACCACCCTGGTCATTATCGGCCTGTATCTGATTTACGAAGCGCTATGGCGTTTTGCCGAGCCGCAAGAAATTGAAGGCTGGACGGTGGTGATCGTCGCAGGCATTGCGCTGGCCGTAGATGTGGTAACGGCGGTGCTGACCTATACCATGTCCAAAAACAGCATGAATATCAAAGCGGCGTTTTTGCACAACGTATCGGACGCGCTGGCCTCGGTGGGCGTGATTATCGCCGGAACGCTGATCCTGCTTTACGGCTGGTATTGGGTCGATACGCTACTGACATTGGTGATTGCCGGATATGTGCTGTGGCAGGGTTTTACCATGCTGCCTAAAACCATCCATCTGTTGATGGAAGGCACGCCGGAGCATTTATCCATTGAAGAGGTGATTGCGGCGATGGAGGGCGTGGATGGCGTAAAGAATGTGCATCACGTTCATATCTGGCAATTGGATGAGCACCACAGCGCGCTAGAGGCGCATGTGGTAAGCGAGGCCGCGCAGCTATCCGATATTGAAGCCACCAAAACCCGGCTCAAACAACTGCTCTCAGATCAATTTGAAATTGGCCACTCCACCTTGGAATTTGAGCATGAAGAGAATAGTGCTTGTCGAGCCTAAAAGAGAATATTTGAAGTTTTACCATCATCGTCTATCTTAGATGGGTAAAACTCGTGTTAATCGTATTAAATGGTAACTGATTGAATGGCCTTTAAAAAATTAAATAAGCAACAAAGCGTTCCAGATAGTCCTGAGAAGCTCATACTTGAATTGCCACGGCGAAAAATACAAGGTGCCCTTCTTCATCAAGGCGAGAGCATGCGTGCTTATACGCAAAGCGCGTTAGATAAATCAGACGTTGCTATACAACTTCCAACTGGCAGCGGAAAAACACTAGTAGGTTTAATGATTGCCGAGTGGCGAAGAAGAAAATACAAAGAGCGTGTGCTCTATTTGTGCCCGACAAAACAGCTTGTACATCAGGTTGTTGAACAGGCAGAGGAGCAATATGGCTTAACAGTCAATGGCTTTACGGGCAGCAAGAGCGCTTACGATCCTATCAAAAAAACCGAGTATCAAACAGCTGACCGTGTTGCGATTACCACATATAGCTCCTTATTCAACACCAACCCATTTTTTGATAAACCACAGACCATCATCATCGACGATGCTCATGCAGCTGAAAATTACATCGCGTCACTTTGGTCGCTTCATATCGAGAAACACAACAGTGATCATAAAGCGCTACACACAGCACTATGTAATTTATTAAAGCCTTACATCCGGATATCAGACTTCCAAAGATTATCTGGAGAAAGTCATAGCCTTTTTGATGCAACATGGGTCGATAAATTGCCCACACCAACCTTCTTAGAAATTGCTGATGAATTTAGAAACATCATCGATAGTTATGCTGACAATTCGAACATAAAACATGAATGGAAGATGCTCCGTGACGGCATCCATGCGTGTCACCTTTATATCTCTTCCAAAGATATATTATTAAGGCCAATTATTCCTCCAACTTGGACTCATGCACCTTTTGATAACGCCACACAGCGTATATTTATGTCAGCTACACTAGGTGCAGGGGGGGATTTAGAGCGACTGACTGGAAGAAAAAACATCCACCGCCTCCCGGTTCCGGAAGGGTGGGATAAGCAGGGTATAGGTAGACGTTTTTTTGTTTTTCCGAGCCTCTCTTTAAAGGATACAGATATTCCAACGCTTCGTAATGATATGATGGAAAAAGCTGGTCGCAGTGTGATGCTTGTTCCCAGCGAAAGACAAAAAAATGAAATTACAGAAAACATTGATTCTGATGAGTTTCAAATATTCAGTGCAGAACAAATCGAGCGATCGAAGAAGCCATTTATTCAGGCGGAGAAAGCTGTTGCGGTGATTGCGAACAGATATGATGGCATTGATTTTCCCGGAGACGATTGTCGGGTGCTCTTTATTGATGGCCTTCCTAGGGCGACAAATTCTCAAGAGAATTTCCTTATGACAAAAATGGGGGCAAATGTTCTATTTAGTGAGCGCTTGCAGACAAGAGTTTTACAAGCCATTGGAAGGTGCACTCGCTCTCTGCAAGATTATTCAGCCGTTATTCTTAGTGGAGAACACCTTCCAGACTATTTGTTGGATAACAAAAAACGCAGTTATTTTCATCCTGAACTACAAGCCGAATTAGAATTTGGAATTGAGCAATCTAAACGCCGAACTGCCATGGAAATGCTTGAGAATTTAGGAATTTTTCTAGAAAATGGTGAGGAGTGGGAAGAAGCAAATGACGAAATCCTACAATTAAGAGCAAACGCAGAACAAGCTGAGTTTCCAGTTGTTAGTGAGCTTCAGTCTGCCGTTAATAAAGAAATTGACTACCAAAAAGCCTTGCTATCAAATGATTTTATAGGGGCATTGTCTTCAGCTGAATCCGTTTTGGCTAAATTAACATCTCCAGAATTGAAAGGCTACCGAGCGCTGTGGTGTTATCTTGCTGGCTCTGCATGCTGGCTTTTATTCAAAGAAGGAAGCACGACGCATGAGAGCCGGGCGCGTGAATATTTTAAACAAGCAAAGAAGGCAACATCTGACATTGCATGGTTATCTAAATTAGCAATTTTTACCGCAGAACCTAAGCAGTTTGATCAAGAAGATTTCTTACTAGATAAGCAAATTGAGCACATTGAATCTGTTCTCGCCGATTTAGGCACACTGCATATGAAAAAATTTGATGCCCAAGAGAAAATGATTCTTGAAGGTTTGGCTGATGCAGATACATTTGAGAATGCTCATAAATCACTTGGCACAATGCTCGGCTTTGAGGCAGGGAAAGAAGAGTCCGAAGGGTCACCAGACCCTTGGTGGATTATTGAAGATTTATGTTTTGTTTTTGAAGACCATGCAGATGCTCAGACCGACTCCTCTTTGGCAACTAAAAAAGCAAGGCAAACAGCGTCACATCCTAACTGGATAAAAGAAAATCTCCCGATAAATGATGATATGAAAATTCTGCCAGTTCTCGTATCTCCAGTATCTAAAGCATCGAGTGGTGCAATACCGCATTTAGGAGGGTTTTATTATTGGGAATTGAACGAATTTGTAAAATGGGCAGAAAATGCTTTAGCGGTGATCCGTCAAATTCGTAAATCCTTCAATGAACCAGGAGATCTAGTCTGGAGGGCAGAAGCAAAATCTGCGCTCATTCAAGCGACTATTGATGTAGCCAGTATTAAAAGTTTTGTTGAAGATAATAGTGCTAAGAAGCATCTCTTAACTTAAATAAAGCTCTGCCTCTGCCTCACGGCGGCGCATTAAGCCACGCAAGCGTCTGCCACCGGCCCATACCCAGCGCATTAGCTGCTCCGGCACTTCATAGTGTTCCTCACGGTTGACCTTACGGCGCAGAGTCGAGCGCTGTAGCGCACCGCCACCAAGATTAAAGGTGAATGACACTAATGCATCAAACTGCCCATCATCCAGCGGCACGCTAATTAGCCGCAGCACTGATCGTTCCGCTGACCATACATCTTTTGCCAGCAATGCCTGCGCTGCAGGCTCGGTGATGCCATTCTCAAACATCCTATGCTCACCGGGTCTAATAAGGTGGCCATAGCCAATGGTAGGCAATCCGGCGGCATCCAGATAGATTTCAGGCTCAAAACCTTCAAAATGCTTTATCAAGTTTAAACCTTCTTGTGTAATATGGCGCATAAAA
The DNA here is from genome assembly GCA_963803575.1 of uncultured Alphaproteobacteria bacterium. Lineage (GTDB taxonomy): Bacteria > Pseudomonadota > Alphaproteobacteria > Rickettsiales > UBA998 > CAWDMW01. The sequence goes on along the minus strand of CAWDMW010000002.1, from coordinate 1,094,039 downwards.
AAGCCTCTTTAAGTTGTTATTTTCGAATAAATTGTTAGGGTTAGGTGTTCAGACGGCAAAATCAGAAGGAGGCACCATGACGTTATTCACCATTCAAAAACCCGACTACTTAGCCTCCGGCGAGCGTGCTCGGCTGATCCCCGTGCTGGCTGACACCAGCAAAGAGGGACGCATTACCAGCTCCACTCTGGCGGCATTCATGTCAGTCGACGAATTTGCTAAAGGGCTGCTTGACTCGGTTGGTGTACGCTTAGGTAAAACCTCAAAGGTAGAGTGCTTCACCGAAATCGTGCTGCAGGGTAAAGACCGATCTGCTTCCAAGATTCGTCCCGATGGTTTAATCGTTGTCACCACAGGCAAAAAACAATGGTCAGCTCTGGTTGAAGCTAAAATTGGCAAAGCCGAGCTGCAGAGCGAACAGGTGGAAACCTATCTTGATCTGGCCAAAGAACATAAAATTGACTGTGTCATCACTATTTCCAACCAATTTGCTGCCTCACCGACGCATCATCCGCTTACCGTAAGTAAAACCAAAACGCGCAGCGTATCGCTATTCCACTGGTCATGGACGTACCTCATCGCCGAGGCTGTGATGTGGGTTAAATATCATGGCGTGACCGATCCCGACCAAGCTTACATTTTAGAAGAGCTGGTGCGCTACCTGCAGCATGACAGCTCCGGCGTCACCTCATTCGATCGTATGAACAGCACATGGAAAGATGTCTGCAGCTCCGTTCAAAATCGTATTACGCTCAAAAAATCAGCGCAGGAAGTGCTTGATAGCGTTGGTAGCTGGCATCAATTTATCCGCAATGTGTCCCTACATTTGAGCCTTGCCATTGGCGAGACTACTACCATCTATTTGAAGAAGGCCCACCGGGATGATGCTAATAAACGCCTTGATGATGATGCAGCGCAATTAGCACATGAACAGACTTTGACCGCTGAATTTGATATCCCTGATGCTGCCAGCCGTATCAAGCTCACCGCCGATGTCGAAACACGCTCCGTTACCGCCTGTATGCGTGTGAAAGCTCCGGAAGAGCGTGCCACCACTAAAGGTCGAATTAATTGGTTCGTCGGTCAGCTCAAGAAAACAACGCATCCGGATGTGGCTATTCGTGCCATTTGGCCCAGCCGAGCGCCAGATACGATGGCAACATTGTCAACCATCCGTGAGCAAGGCATTGAAGCATTGCTCTGCGACAATAGCTCTCTTAAACCCACCGCATTCGAGGTGACGTTGACCCGCGATTTGGGTGCAAAGTTTAAAGGCGCTAAAACCTTTATTCAGGAATCTGAGCCTTTGCTACTTGAATTTTACGAACAGGCAGGCCAGCACATCAAAGAATGGGTGGCTCCACCGCCAAAAATTAAAACCAAAAACACCGAAGCATTGATTGATGATGTGGAAAGCGCTGACGAAGAAGCCCCTGCGCCAACCACGAGTGCGGCTTAACGCCCAGCACGCACCTTAGCCATTGCACGTTGACCGAAATAGAAGCTGATAATGCCAGCGAAAATAGCCTGGTCTTCGACTGACCATAGCGTGGCCATGTGCCACGGCAGCGGATTGCTGATATCCACCATCGCAAATTGCATGCATTTGACGGTGAAATAGAGCAGGAAAAACGCATACGCCAGCACCGGGCGGACGGTGCCATTAAGCGCATCCACCCATTTAATGCCGGAATAGAAGGTTTTATAAAGCGCTTTGCTCTCGGCGATATCCGCCTGCGTGTGGATTTCCTCCAAGCGCTGCGCATGGCCTTGCGCCTGTTGCTCCAGCTGCATTTGTAAAATCGTCAGCTCATGCTTTCGATCCTGATGGTCGCGGAATAATTTTAAGAAATCGGGAAAGGCAGCGCCTAAAAATCCGATTAGTGATCCAAGTAATGTAATCATTAGAGTCCTCCATTTATGATTGTTAATTTGATGATGATGCCGACCAGCCCGGAGACGATCATGGTTCCCCACCACCAGATGATTCTTTCAAGTCGGGCTAAACGGCGCTCCAGCGATTTGTAGCGCTCCACGCACACGGCTACGTGCGTGGGCAGGCTGTTGGTTTCGTCGTATTTTTTCTCTGCCATGTTTCCTCCGGGCATAAAAAAACCCGCTCGAAGGCGGGTTGTTGTAGTTGATTGTTTTTGCTGGTTAGCTTGGGTCGGTGAATTTAAATAATGTGACCATAAAAAGCGTGGCAATGCCGCTGGCCAGCAGGTAATACCAGCCAATGCCCCAGACCAGCAGGCCAGTCATCAGGCAGCAAATTGCAATAAATATGGTTTCCATGGTGTTTCTCCTAGATTGGTTAGCTAATTGCGTGGCGCTGCATCAATTCAACGATTGCGGCATCTCGTTGTTGCGTTGTTGGCAGTTCGCCAAACACATACACCTCGCCAATGCGGTGGTTGCAGCGCAGGCCATCATCGGGATCATCTGGCGCATAACCACCCAGCACAAAATTGGCATTGGTCTGCATCTCGTGAGGGCTGGTCGAATTTCCATCCACGCCATTGACGCGGATGGTGTTGATAGGTGAGCCGGACTCTTTGCACTCGATGTAAATCACATGCGCATCGCCATTGGCCCATGAAAAATCACCAGAGTTGGTTGCACCATCAAACACCTGAACCAAGCCGTTGGATCGATAGACAACTCCGAGGCTATTACCAAATCCTGTAGCATCACCGAAGGAAAGCGCATAAACCGTTCCTGCCGGGGTGCTGATAATTTCGCTGGCAACCAGCAACGCAAATGGAGCCGTTAACCCCTCCGGTAACACACCCACCAACGTATCGCCTGCAAATTGCAGCCAATCCCTCCCATTCTTCCAATTTTGAATGATGCTAGGTTGGTCGCCATCCGTGTCCATCGTGGGGTTGATATCAGCCTGTTGATCCTTCCAGCCTGTTACCGTCGAAATGTTCTGCGCCGGAGCTGCCTCCAATGTTAGCGAAGTTGGGTCGTTGGCATCCCAATGATAGAGCGTATTAATATTGGCCTTAATGTCATAACCCACGGCAATATCGTCATCGGAAATGTTGCCGTTGATGGCATCGGCGGCGCGAATACCCATATCGATAGAATCCGCTTCATTGAAATGTGTGCCATCGCTTGTGGTGTAATCAAAGTTCTTCAGTAGCAGGCAATTGGCACGCTCGGCCACCACTTGCCGGGTGGCGATATAAGGGACACCCGCAAAATTAAACCCAGAAGGTTTTGCCACGGCAGATAGTACATGCCTGAAGCTATTTGAGTAGTAGCTGCCATAGCAATTATCCAGCGCATCCAGTAAATTATCCCACCCAGCCTTTGCCGCATTTGCATCCGAGGCACTGGCAGAATCATTTGTGCCAAGCGCAATCAGGCTACCACGGATCACCACCTGTTTGCCTTCAGCCACTAGCTCGGCAATGGCAGCATCAATTTTAGCAACTAAATTCACATACTGAGCGCCGGAGGGTGATTGCCACACATCGGTGAGCTTTGAACCACCAACGGCATGCTGCACCAGATAATGCTCTCCTAGCGTCTGCGCTAATCGATAGCCCAGCCCTACAATCGGACTTACGGCAGTGGTCGATAAGGTGGTCACCATGCTCTCCAGAGCTAAAAAACCGGGATTGTCAAAAATGCGGCTTTGAGCAATGGGTGCATCGTATGGTGGCGGCGTGGTCTCATCTGGGCTGCTGCTATTTTCAGGCCAGCCCAGTGCAATGCTATCGCCCAGCACGATGTAAAGATAGGCAATGCCATCGACCGACAACGCCTGCCTAAATTCCTGTGCCAGATTATCCTCAAAGGTATTCTGATAGTGAAATGCTGTTCGCCATAATAATTACCAATTCCAAGGCCCACGGAAGGCCATATATTGCACGTTAACTCGCACCACACCGCCTGTGATGCTGCCGCTATCGGGCGTGATCTCCACCGGGGTATCGCTGTAATAACTCACCGGATGATAGGTAAGCCCGATATTGGTTGAATCCTGCCCGGTGCCGATGCCATTGCCATAGCGCGAGGTGTCGCCGGACACGCCCACACCAAAGCTGCCGACCGTTCCGGTAAGCGCCGTGATGACCCGCGTATTGACCGCCAGCACCGTCGAGCGATTGGGAATGTTGGTAACGCTTTGCGTCGTCGCCAGAAAGATCAATATCCTCCTGCCAACGCAGCACGCGTGCATACTCGCCGCTATCGCGCATAATAAGGCCAAACGGCACCCATGCGGTGCCATCCCACGCCATGCGGCTCTGCGTTTCCTCCACCACCGCATCCATCCATTGAAACGGCGTATAAAACACCCAGCCCCCGGTGAGATACTGCGCCAGCTTATTTGCCTGAGCCAGACAAAATCCCCGGTGGGCGACTGTGCACCTACAATATAGAGATCACCCACGGTCGGGCTAGCCGGTGGAGCATTGGCAATATCGGCCACCACGGGCGTAACGAACGCATCGAGGCGATTTAACCCCTCATTATGCGTTACTTCTTTTTGAGCCTGCGCCGTAATAATATACGGCAGGCCCAGCCTTCCGGTCTGGGACATAATATTCTCCAATTAGTGTTAAATTATAAAGTGGCCGCAGCCGCATAGCCTCGGCCCACCACGGCTGACATCTGGTAAATCTTGATATCGATCGCGCTTTGCGCCGAACCAAAATCCGCCACCTGATCGGCAGCGCTATAGCTTGCCGCCGGGCTGGTCACCTCAATGGTGCGCACCACATCCGAGCCATCCAGCACATCGACCTGATAACGCTCCGATTCCTCACCCAGCGGAATATCCACACCATCGCGCCATTCAGCATCCACCCGCGACCTTCGAATCCAGCTTACGCTTAGATTGCCAGAGCCATCACGCAGGCCAGCCACATGCACCGGAGCATACGGCTTTAAATTGCGCCCGGTATAGGTAAACGGCACCTCATCGGTATTGCCGAGGCTATTGCCCACGCTCACCACCTTGTAGTAAAGCTCACGCCCGATCGAATTATTGGCGATCGTGGTGGTGTAAAGCGCTGGAGTAATCAGCACGAATGGCTCGCCGGAAACATGCTCCATTGCCCATTCGGTGCCTTGCCTGCCACGCAACAGCCGCGATAGCTTGTAGGTTTTCTCACCAATCAGCTGCGCATTTTGAAATTGCACCAGCTCATTGCCAATTAATGCGGCATTAGCACCATTAAACACACCCAGCTCGCTCACCGAAGCCAAGGAGCCAGAGGTTAAAATAACCTCCACCTCGTGGATATCATCCCACGCCTCATACGGGCCTGCAGGCAGCGCCGTGGTAAGCGCACCAAAAGTGGCCGCGCCATCCATCCCGGCAAGCAAGGTGAAGGTATTGCCACCAGCCTCGCCACCATCATCGGAGCGATAGATAGCAGCGCCTTGCCACTGTGCGCCATCTGCCGCCACACCAATGCGAAGCAACCCCTGATTGGGGACGTTATCGCTAGGCAATGGCGGTGCATCGATAAACTTTGCCGATAGTACCAGGCACTAGCGTTGGCGGCTCCAATGTCGAGCTGGTCTCGCCCGGCGGGGTGTAGAAATCATAGGAGCTGATATCCTCCGCCACCGCATTGACCTTCATCAGGCCATTGGCTTCCATATTGGTCTTCAGCACGCGCATTTCATGCGGCACATTATTGACCGTCACCGTAATAATATCCGTAGGCTCGATGCGCACATATTTCGGCGGCAATGTTAGCGCAAAGCTAATGCGCTCCTTCCATGTGCCATAAAGCGTAATGTCGGAGATCTGCTTGGCGCGAGTTGCACCCATCACAATTGGCAGGCTCATACTCACCTGATCCACCGCACGTACCGTTTGACGCTGCGAGGTTTGCGTGACCGGATCATAATTAAAAGGCCGATCCAGATAGGTCACATTCACCCGCTGCGGCAGCTCCAGCTCCTGCGCGTAATTAATCTCCAGCACATCCTGCACACCTTTCTTCTTAGAAGGAATAAGGTCGTCCTCCGGCACCGCTTTAACCGATTCATTGCCACGCGGCACGCATTTCAAAATGCCATCGCTCTCGACGATATCGAAAAAGAACGCCGAGGTCAGATACTCCATGCGCACTGCGTACCGTAATCGGGCGATCCAGAATAAAGCCCTCCAGCGTTTCAAGCAGGCGGGTTACATCATAATCGCTTGCGGTAAGCCCAGCTGTTGCAGCAGCTCGGCCACCACCGCACCAAGCGTGGAATTGCCCAGCTTGCCTTGCACCCAATGCCCGGTTGCCCACAGAATAGAATCCTGCCACACGCCTTCCAGATCAGGCCAAAAGGAAAATGGCCGCGCATCCCACGTCCATAGGAAACGCCGCGCCACCAGCCCGGTATTGCCAGCCTCTTGCTCGCGTGCATCGAGGTAATCCAGCGTCGCATTGAGCGCTTCACGCTGCGCCTGAAAATCCACCCGGCCTTTGGACTGCCACGAGGGTAAGAAACTCTCCGAGCTGGTCGGATCATAAAACACATTAGGCTGGTTAGCTGCACCATCCACGGAGGGAAAGCCGAACTCGGTAAACCACACTGGCTTCATCTTGGCAGTCCAAGCTGTGGTGTTGGTATCCGGATTGGTGTGGGTATTTTTCCACCAATATTCTAGGTTTTTCCATGCAAATGTTGCATCGCCGCCATAGCTGGTTTGGCCAGTACGAGCCACCGAGTCGGTGTAATAATAATCCCAACCTTCGCCAGCTTCCCAATATTCCTTGATCAATTCCTCGGTAATTTGGATCTGCGGCAGATCTTCCGTCAGCGGAAAATAGCTATCAATGCCCACAAAATCGATATTCGGTGAAGCCCAGAGCGGATCAAGGTTAAACCAGCCATCGGTGCTGTGATATTCAGACCAATCGGCAGCGTAAGTAATATCGGTACCAGCGCCCATGATGCCTTTAACGGTCGCCGCCAATGACACCAGCTGATTCACCGCCGGATAGCTGCCCGGACGAGTCGGTAAAGCCGGTCATGCCAATTAGCTCCGAGCCGATGACAAACGCATCCACTTTGTTTTTCACCAGATTGGCATAATGGCTAATAAACGCATTATAGCCATTAGTTTTGGTAAACCAGCTATTAGCATCGGTAGCATTGGCAGGGATAATACGTCCGCGCCATGGCTTTGGTACCGGAGTGATCGTATCCACAAACGGCATCGGATACAGCATCACCTTCAAGCCTTTGCTTTTCAGGTGATCAACCAGCTGCACCACCGTATGGTCAGAAGGCGTGCCGCCATAGGTTGGTGTTTCCGGATCAAACTTTAGTACCACCTGCGCAGCGTGTTCTGCCAATGCCTGCCACGCTCCAATCCTGCGGCAACACCTGCGTCGAGCCTTGAAACTCTACCTTTGGCACAATCTCGCATGCCCCGGCATCGGTGGAGGTGGCAAACCATGTCACCACAAATCGCCACCCATTCAAGATTAGGCAGCACATCCATCATCTGATCAATCGCCACCAGCGCATCAGCCTTACCCTCGTAATTGTGCATGTTGATGAAGTTTTTATCCGCGTTAGGCACAAAAATGCCGCCTTGATACGCATCAAAATAACCATCCTGCTTGGTCTGCACATCCGTGCCATAGACCATTTCACCCGCGCCGGGGATCATCACCACATCGGTAATTTTATCCTCGACCGATGGCGTAAAGCGAAGCGTGCGGCGCACCTCAAACGTAAAGTTTGGAATGCGATTGCCATAGGCTCCCAGCGGGAAATCCTCAATCACCACGTAAGCCATGCCGCGATAGGCAGGGATGGTGCCTGCGGTTAAATATTTGGCCATGATATCATCGACCATCTGATCCTCAGTACCGAGATGGACGTTGTATTTACCTTGGGCAGAGGACAGCACATCTTCAGTTAGCACCTTGCTATCGGCCCAAACCCGGATCACCTCATCAATCGGCCCTTCGCATATCGCAATGGCCAGCGTGACAAAATACTCATAAGTGACGCTGGTTTGGCTGGTCGTGACCGATCCGCCACCGCCGCCACCTTTACCGCCACCGCCGGAGCTGTTTGCGTGCTGGTTGTTTCAACCTTCACCTCCTTTAAATCAGTCGACCAGATGACATTACCTGCCAAGCGCATCGTGCCATAGACCTTTGGGATCATATTGCCGTAGGTGGCCGTTTGCGCACGCAAATCAGCCAGCCGTGGGCCTTCCTGAGTAGGTAGCTGCACGCGCTGCGACTTTGGGAAGAACAGCCCGGCAGCGGTGCTACCAAGATTTGCGCCCAAGATAGCACCCGAAGGGCCACCCAGCACAAAGCCAGTGACACCACCGACGACAGGAAGAACAATATCAGCCATATTACTTTAACGATTTCAGTTGTTTGTTTTTGAAGCGATACACATGCGTCAGCATGCGCACCCACGTCATAGAAAGCGGTTGCTCCACCACCTTGCCAGCGCTGGAGTTGCAATGAATGAGGCCCGGCCCACCGCTAGGGTAGTCGGTAAGCAGCCCCACATGCTGCGGGTCTTTGAATGTGCGAAACAGCAGTAAATCACCCACGCGCATTTTCTCGATCGGCACTTCGCAGCAGATGCTTGGAAATGCTTCCCACCAAACGGCCACGCTCCGGATACATCGAATAATTAAACTCATCCGCATTCACCAGCGGGTTGCCATCACCATCCTGCATGCCCAGCTCATCGATCATGCCAATCACCAGCCCAAGGCAATCGACGCCACCATTGCCTTTGGCGCTTTTTTTAAGCCGCCCTTGGTGGTGATAGGCCGTATCCAGCCATGTACGCGCCTGCGCGGTAATCTGCTCTGGTTTAATTTTAGCCATTTGGATTGCCTTTGTTGAATGTTCCAGCCGTGGTCAGCAGCTTGTCCGTTCCCGGCACATCCGGCTCACCACGAAAATTGAGAATATTTGTAAATTTGCTCTGACAAGTTTCGCGGGTCTTATCGCACCCGGCGATGATGTCGAATGTATCACCCACCTGTACTGATTTGCCCATCGGCCAGCGCCAACACCACCTGCGCGGAAGCGAATTCCTTCACCTCCATCCGGCGATCATCATTATTGCCCGATGTCCACAGCACCTCGCCACCTGTAAACCATCCTGCATCTTGTGAGAGCGTGGAGGCTTTGAAGGTTTGATTATTCACCACCTCCGTCACCGTCGCTGAGACGGTAAAAGAAGCCAGCGCCACCTTGCATTTACTATCACCCAAGATGGCGCGGCAAGAGGGAGAGAACACCTGACCGATGGTTTGCGATAGATGCTGCGTAAGGCCGCGCACCTCTGCCTGAAACATTTGGCTATTGAGCGTCACCTCACCGAGGCGACCACGTTTGACCACCAGCTTGCCTTGGGTAAGGTCGTTATAATTGACGAGGAATATCTCAATCTCGGCATAATCATATAAACCCGCCAGCAGATCTTCCTCGGTAATTTTTGAAGGGAATACCTGACCTTCCACATCGAGATTATCGACCGACATATTGGATTTACTCTCCACCGTGGTGGGGGTAAAGCCAGCAATAGAATCATACAACACGCTGTCGAAGGTGATCGGCAGATCATGGTCGGTAAAACCAACCTCTACCGCATCCTGCCGGGTAATCCGCCAGCAAGTTGCAAGCGTCGTCATGCCGCCTGCAAAGTGGGCTTCAAGCTGTGGTGAAATCACTCTCATAAAATTGTAAATCCTTGCATTTTCTGCGTTTTGTTAGATACTCGCCGCCATGTTGAACGCTACGATCAAACCACAGAAACAAGTGCTGATTAAGTTCCTGCTGCTATGCGGGTTGCTAGTCGGTTACTTTGCCTATCCGCTATGAATATGATATGCTGATCATGCGGCTGTTTCGGAATGCCGCATGGCATGAAACCAGTGGCAATCTCATTAACTTGATGCTGACCTATGACGGTGCTACCTTATGACACCACCTGATCATCACCATCTTGCATCAATCATCACTACCCGCTTTGATCCTTCAAAATTTGTGGTGCTGTATCTGAGCTGGTACATCCTGTCGATCCGCTTTCGGCGATGAGCTCGCCAATGGACGATCATCACCGCGACAAATGCGCACCTCAATCAGCGGAATGCTGCTCCAATTACCCGCATCGAAGCTATCCATAGAAATGGCCATCTCATCGGTATCAAATCGCACAGGCACATCAAACTCACAGTCGATCGTTAGCGTGCCGGAAATACTGGTGGTGATGATCCCGGTTTCGGTATCAATGCTCCAGCCGCTGGCCTGCAAAATACTATCGGCATATAGCTTGACGCTTCCGGCCACAGGCTTGGTAAGATCGCGCTCATACACCACCGCGCCGCTGACATATTGTTTAACCAGCTGGTAGTCATTGCCACCCAGCGATTTAAGCGGTTGGTTTTCAGCTTTGTAATCACTCCAATCCTTGAAACGAAAGCCGATCGCCCGGCCACGCCGCGCACGAAAAAAGGCAATCAGCGCCTGCCATTGCGACTCGGTTTTAATACCTGAAGCCACATTGTATTTAGCGCGTGATTGCTGCCATTTACTATTGCGCTGCTCATGGCCGGATACGGTTGCCACCACATCGGTTAAAAACATCGGCCCACCGGTTGCACCATACGAAATGTCGCTGGGGAACTGTACTTCTTCAAAACTCATAATAATCAATCCTGTAATTTAATACGTCGAGAATCCTTGACGAGTTATAATATGTCCATTATTATGGACGAATGGATTTAGATACTTCAATTAAGGCATTTGCTGCTCTTGCTCACGAAACACGACTCAAAGCATTCAAGATGCTTGCCGTGGCTGGCCCAGAGGGGTTAGCCGCCGGAGCCATGAGTGAGAGGCTAAAAATGCCGCACAACACATTGTCATTTCACCTTGCCCACTTATGTGAAGCAGGGTTAATCCAAGCACAAAAAAATGGCCGGAGCATGATCTACTCGGCCAATTATGCGCTAACACAGCAACTCATCCGTTACATGGTAGAAAATTGCTGTGCCGTTAATTTCGTCTGTATGCATGAGGATAACAAAACAGGCAAAACCACCATTGAGTTGCTTGAAACATGCTGCCCCAACAAGGAGGCGTCATGAAAAACAAACTTCCCATCATCAGTAGTATTGTAGCATCCATCACCGCTGTTATTGGTGCGTCATGCTGTGTCATCCCTTTAGTGTTATTTAATCTCGGTATTGGCGGTGCATGGCTTTCTAACCTGGCTGTATTACAGCCGTTTCGTCCGTACCTCATTGCAGCTTCCATTCTTACCTTAGCTATTGGTGGCTACGTGTATTGGCGCAATCGTAAGACTGCTTGTGAGCCTTGCGGAGATACGCCCAAGCAAAAGACTGGCATGGTTATTCTAACGATTATTGCTGTATTGCTGATCGGCATAGCCATTATCTGGCCACAGATTGAGCCAGGTTTAATCAGGGCATTACGATGACAAATCCAATCTTACAATCCATCATCACTTGTCCTGAATGCAGCCATCAAAAGGGGGAAACCATGCCCACCGATGCTTGCCAGTATTTTTATGAATGCACTAATTGCCATGCATTACTAAAGCCCAAGCAAGGTGATTGCTGTGTATTCTGTTCCTATGGCAGCGTTAAATGCCCTCCTATTCAACAAAATCATGGGTGCTGCTGATGAAACGAGTCCTTGTTCTTTGCACTGGCAATTCCTGCCGTTCCATCATGGCCGAGGCGCTGATCAATGTACTCGCTGCGGGGCGTTATGAAGCCGTAAGCGCCGGAAGCAAACCAGCCGGTTACGTGCATCCGAAATCCATCGAAACACTGCAACGTCACGGCATCAATATCAATGAACCGCGCAGCAAATCATGGGATGAGTTTGCAAATGAGCATTTTGATCTGGTGATTACCGTCTGCGATGCTGCCGCTGCTGAAAGCTGCCCTGCATTTCTTGGTAAACATGAAAAGCTGCATTGGAGTACCCCTGATCCTGCCAAAGCGACAGGCACAGAAGACAACATAAACGCCGCCTTTGAGGAGGCATTTAACTTATTAAAACAACGGATCGAAACAGAGTTATTATGACTGAACATTCTCCTTTAGGTTTATTTGAGCGTTATCTTTCCTTATGGGTAGCACTGTGCATTACTGCAGGTGTCGGCCTTGGCATTGCCGTACCATCCATATTCCAAACCATTGCAGGGCTGGAATATGCCAGCGTCAACCTTGTGGTCGCCGTGTTCATCTGGGTGATGATCTACCCGATGATGGTTAATGTCGATTTTGCCAGTATCAAGGACGTAGGCCGAAAACCCAAAGGGCTATGCATTACGCTCGTCATCAACTGGCTGGTAAAACCTTTCACGATGGCGGCACTCGGTGTGCTGTTTTTCGAATATATCTTCGCCGGACTGGTCGCACCCGAAACCGCCAAGGAATATATAGCCGGAATGATTTTGCTCGGTGTCGCTCCATGCACTGCGATGGTATTCGTCTGGAGCCAGCTGGTGCGGGGCGATGCCAATTACACGTTGGTACAGGTGTCAATCAATGACATCATCATGATCTTCGCCTTTGCTCCGCTAGCCGCTTTCCTGCTCGGTGTGACGGATATCGTCGTGCCGTGGGAAACGTTGCTCCTTTCCGTTATTCTATATGTCGTCATTCCGTTAGCTGCCGGATACGTTACCCGCAAAAAGCTGGATCACTCTGGAAACCATGAGCGCATCGAGCGCTTCACTGCCAAAGTAAAACCATTCTCCATCATGGGATTGCTTGCCACTGTCGTTTTGTTATTTGGCTTTCAGGCACAAACCATCATCGACAAGCCAATGGTGATTGCGCTGATCGCCATACCGCTACTCATCCAAAGCTACGGCATATTCTTCATCGCGTATGGCTGGGCATATCTCTGGCGTGTACCATTTACTACCGCTGCACCTGCAGCACTCATAGGCACTTCCAATTTCTTCGAGCTGGCCGTTGCGGTAGCAATTAGCCTGTTCGGGCTACACTCCGGCGCGGCACTAGCTACGGTGGTTGGGGTGCTTGTTGAAGTGCCAGTGATGCTTTCGCTGGTAGCATTTTCCAATCGAACGAGAAATAAGTTTCCTGCATCATAGATTCCTCCTTGCACGATCAATCGACCGCGCCATATCAGCGGCGATCTGCCTTTGGCTTTGACGGAAGCTCTGCGCATCCGGTGTGTTGATATTCATGGTGACCGATACAGGCGACATGCCAGCCATTCGGCATGATGTGCATGGGCGATTGCCAGCAAATGCCAGCTCCGGGCCACGCTCACCAACCACACCGAATTGACCAGGCTTTAAGCGTGCCACCATCAGCAAAAAAGCCTCCGAAGAGGCTTGCTGCGCTGGAAAGCAGACTGCCGATGCCACCGCCACCACCGCCACCTTTAAATAGGCCGCCGATGGAGCCAAATATGCCCTCAATGATGCCGCCTTCACCGGTGATGCCTAAATCCTTCAGCGCAAATTGCAGCAACTGACGATTCAGATCAGATAGGAAGCCTTTGGCAAAATCACCAAAACTATCAAAGCGGCCACTAATGCCATCGAGCGCATCGGCCATGCGTGCCTTCCATGGTTTTGCCCAAGCCCTCAAATTCACCCTCAATCACATCACCCATTTTCTCAGATGATTTTTTGAGTTTCTCCTGCGCCTGCTCCATGGCGCGTCCGAAGGTTTCCTGATTGATATGGCCTGCCTTCAGCAACTTATTGAGCATCTCCATTTCTTTATTATAACGCTCAAGCGGCGTGCGCGTGGCATTCGATGATGCGCTGCGCCTCGCGCTGTAGCTTGGTAAATTTCTCAGTCTGCTTGTTGGTTTCCTCAGTGTTTTCTGGCGTATTCGTTTCTTCAAACAGGCTATCCAGTGATGCATTTTTAGCTTCCCGCGCTTCAATAATTTTCAGTGCAGCACCTGAATTTCTGCATCGATGGCTGCATTAAATTCTCTGCGCTTCAGTCAGTGCCTGATCAAATGCATTTCCCATCGCATCGAGCAGACCGGTTTCCAGCGCAGCGCGAGTGTTTTCAAATGATACGCCACCCAGCGGGTCTTCCACAAATGCAGCAAGGTCTTTGCCCAGCGCCTCAAATCGTGCAGATATTGTATCACCAAATGCAGCAAAGGCTTTGCCCACGCCCTTAAATACGGCAATGAACAGATTTCCAAATTTTATCACCTCGGCAATAATCGCCTTAAAACCCAGCTTGAATGGCTCAATGGAGTTAGTGATCTGCTCTGCCAGCCATTTGATACCATTAGCAATGCCTGTCAAGTATTGCGGTTAAGCCAGCATCACCAATGGCTTTGACCAGCTTGGAGAACCCATCCCCCATATTGGACAGCGCCACATTCAGCGTATCGGCTTGTTCCTCCATCGCTCCGGCAAATTGCACATCACCGATACCTTTTAGAAACGCCTCAATCTCCTTGGCATTTTTACCCACCGTGGTGCTGACACCTTGGAAGGTAAACGTCACCTGATCGCCTTGGCTTTTGGCTTTGATACCAAACTCCTTCAGGCGCTCAAATTCACCCGTCGCAGCATCCGCCACCGCTTCGATCATCTGATTAAGGCTTTTACCCATCGCCGTGGCGGTATTACCGTAGGAGGTGAGCGCCTCTGCAGAGGGTGTTAACCCCAGCGCCTTCAGCTTGATAAATGCATCCGTTACTTCCTCTAATTGGAACGGGGTTGTGGCGGCAAAATCCTGAATAAACCCAAATGCCACCGCCGCTTTATCAGCAGAACCAGTGATGGTGCGCAAGTGATGCTTCCAGCTTTTCAAACTTGGTGATGGTATCAACGATCTGCCTGCCCAACAAAGGCGGTGGCCATCAATCCACCGATTTTATTCAGATTACTGCCGAGCTTGGAAAAACGGCGATCCATATTTCCCACATTCTTATTGATCTGCGAAAAGGCTTGCTGCGTTTTGTTGACCGCTCGAATGGTAAATTTTGCCTCAGCGAATCTTCCCATGGTTTTTACTCAATTGTTCGTGTTTGGAGTTCAAAAAAAGCGACCCATTCCATAAACTGCTTACGGTGACATGGCTTCAATCTCAGCCAAAGGCCGGGACAAACGCCATGCCAGCGCTAATTGGTTTCGTCGGAAGGAGTCGCGTCGGAGTTTCCCTTGTGTTCCTCCATATCACCGAAGAAATGCTCCTCGATGCGCTCGGCAATGCGGGAGACCACACGGTAATCAGCATGCTGCATCAGCTTATCACGGTCGGCGAGACTAAACAGCCGCTTGCCATCTTTATCCTTGGCTTTCACCACGATAATATTGGCGGCTTGCTCAATATTGCTGGCTTTTTTGCTGGCGACTCTTCTGCATCATATTGACCTCTGCCATGGTCATTGGAAATACATGAATCTCCAGCGGTTTATCATCCTCGCCCCATTCCGGCACGGCGATGATTAGTTTCTCTTGCTGCGCATAATGAGAAGTAGCGCGATCAATAACACTCATAGTGTCTCCTGTTAGCTTACGGTTGATTCAGTTAGCGCCCCGGTTCCGGTAAAGCCGAAGGAAGCCTCGACAATGCCATCAAATGCAGCGTTGTAGGAAATGGAGGTGATGATCACATCACCTGTCCAATAGGTATCCCCGGTATCATTACCTTCGGGATACAGATTGAGCGTGACCGTGGCCCCAGCCGCAAGTGCGCCCTGACCATTGGTATCGGTTTCATCCCAGAAACCATCAAAGCTGCCAGACCAACTTTTGATCGTTGCCTGATTTTTGCGCCATGAGGTGCCGATGATAGATGCATCGGTGGTGTCAGAGGTGACCTCCATCGACCATGATTTAATTTCAGCGATTTGGTCTGATCCGACAAAGACCTTACCCTCGCTACCAGCATGAGTAGCCATAATATTCTCCTATTAGTTTTGGGTTGATTGCGATAAAGAAGGGGCAGCACCATTTGGTGCCGCCCCAACACACGAAGCGCAGTAATCAGAGGCAAATCAGATCAGGCTCTGCGGTTCATGTTCCTTGACCGTATAAAGGACAGCGTAATTCATCACCGCCACGGCGATGGGCTTCTCTCCTTCATCGGAAATGAGTGTTTCGGTGGTATCCAGCACCACATCGCTGCACCAACCCGCCAAGGCTGGGATCGGCAGCAATCAACTGCTCAATTTCCAGTGCCAGCGTATCGGTATCGTCATCCACCTTGCCGCGTGCTTTCACATAAGCCTCAATGCTCACCTGCAGCTCACGCTGCTGGGTGCGTGGATAGCTCATTGAGGTTTGGCCCACCGTTTCCTGCTTGGTATAAACCAGCAAGGCAGGCAGCTTTGGATCATCCAGTGCATAGGCGCGTGCCTCAAAGACATTTGCGCCAGCGCTGGTGTTGTTTTTGAGCAGGGTTGCTACCGCCTGACGAATTTGCGTACGTGCGTGTATTCATATCTTCTCCATGGTAATTCGGTAATGCCCTCATGATCGGGACTAATCACTGCCGCCTCATAATCCTGAGCATCCACCGTAAATTGATCGCCCACCTGCAGCTCAGGCAAGATCGGTGGTGCGCACCGATAGCATCGGATTGCTCACCACCACATCTACCGTTTCACCACCTGTAAGCTCACGTATACTCCTGCAGCATGCCGGAGATGGCACGAGGCGACCCACCTTGGGGGGTATAGGTCACCTCGCGGCCATCCAGCGTATCGAGTAGTGTTTGGTGGTGGCCATGCATGTCGTCGATAAAAGGCATGGATTATAAGCCTACATTGAGTAGCACCTTGACCGTTGCATCACCTGATGCTGCAGCCTCAGCCGCCACACCCACAATGGTATTACCCGATGCTGTAGTAGTCAGATTGCTGTTGGTGCTGTTCCAATAGAGCTTTGCGCCCTGCGTTACCGCACCACTGGCTTTTGGCACGCTAAACACGCCGCGCACATGCACCGCGCCTGTTTTACCATCGGCAATGGCGGTTTTAGCCACCCCGCCAATCGTGCCAATCAGCACAAAATCACCCGACGCAACATCTGCGCCCGATGGGGTGTAATCGAGGGCGTTACCCTCTTGAACATAATTAGTAGCCATAAGATTTCTCCTTTAGTTTAGGCATTAAAAAAGCGGCTCAGAGAATCTGGCCGCCTGTAAGGTTAGGGTTGGTTAAGATTAGAAATTAAGCACCGGGGTTTTTATACATGGTACGATATTCAAGCGGTGATGCCGCCGCATCAATGCGTACCTTGTATTCACGTCCATCAATCGTCCAGCCATCCATGTCATCCAAGAATGGCTGCGCAACACCGTCCAGATATCCAACCTCAATGGTATCGAAAGAATTGGCATCTGCCAGTAGGTACCATGCCGTGGCTGAAGCCGCATCCAAACGGGCATCCGCAAGCACCTCAAGCGCACCATTGACGGTGGCCAGATTGCGTACTCGGCTGTTTGCCTGATCAGGATTAGTTTCAGATGACATCAGCACCGCTGCCGTATCCACGATATCCACCGGCGTAAGCAGAAAGCTGGGACGGATATTCAGGGTGGCATCACCATCCTTTTGCTTACGCATCGCAGATCGTGCTTTGCTCACGCTTGCAGCAGAAATGGCCGTACCCGAACCAGCCAGATTCTTGTGATCGGCATGGAACACGGCTTTTCCATCCGACATGACAGGGTTATCAATTAGAATCGAAAAGACCAGATCACCCACCGTGCGAGCAGCAGCGCGACCTAACGTGCGTGGAATCCGTGTAAAGGCTTCCAGATCATCATTGATGATAGCCTGACGAGTGATACTAAATAGCTCGCCGTAAGTGGCCAGCTGGATTTGCTCACCTCGTTCACCGATGGTGGTGTGCTTATATTCACCACCTTCTTCGACTTTACGCAATGAAGCCACGGTACCAATACCAGTGCGGGTATGAATCTTAAAGTCAGATAGGTTCCCAGCGCGGGTAAAGCGAGGAAACACCTCCGGCGCTTCTTCATAACCGCGCAGCATGGCCTTGCGTGCATTATTTTCCAGAATCTTCGGAAAATCACTGCTGGAATGAGTAAACGCCCGACCAATCATGGTGCTGCGATCCATGCCCTCGGTACGCACATTGTGCAACTCCAGGCATTTACGAGCGATATCCACCAGTTGATAGCCACATAGCTCACTTGCTTTGCTTCGCTCATCCGTAAGACCAGCACGGACGGAAATAGCATCATCTGCAGCGCGAGCAAATTTCTCGGTAGCAGATTCACCCACTTCAATACGTTGACCATTGGCGGCGGGTTGCTCCTTTTTCCGATTGCCTCCAACAGCAATTTACGTGCTTCATTAATATCAACTTCCGGATCATCCAGGCATTGATCGCGCACTTCGGTTTGATCATCATGACCTTCAAACAGGCCGCGAATCTCAGTACGACGTGCTTTTTCGATTTCCAGTGCACGTTTTGCACCTTCATCCATAATTTCACCTTTGCGCTTTTCATCGACCTCAATCGATTCTTTACGCTCCGGCGTTTCTTTTTCTACGACTTTATCAGGCATAGTCTTCTCCTTTTGGTTAGGTTGGGGTTGGGTATTGAGGTTGCGCTCTTCCGGAACGTCCTCTTGTGAAGATTCTCCGCAAGCGGGTTCATCCTCAGCACTCCGACCGACACCCACAGTGGCATCAGCAGGAATATCGACCAGCGATATCTCCATCGGTGTCCAGCTGGTCACCCGATAGAGATCTGGTTTATCTTTATGTTCTTCTTGCAGCTTGCGCTCATTGATACGGTAGGACACGGAAACATTGCGCAGAATACCGTCACGGACATCCTGCCAAAATCCTTCCACCTCATCGCGTTTGCTTAATCGGATCTCAGCATTGCCACGGCCATTTTCAATCCATGCTCGTTCCACCACACCGATGCGGTTACCACGCTCATTGCGATCATGATTATAAAGCACGGGAGCACTGCTATTGAGGCGCTCCAGATCTGCCTCACCCGCTCCATGGCCCAGCACCTCAATCCATGGGTCGCTAAAAAAGACTCTGGCGTGTGACTGGTTCTTCAGAGGAAAAAGAAAGCCGCACAAGGCGGCTCTCTTCATCAACAATAGATTCACGCGTTAAATCAATCGTCCGTGTCAGTATCTCCGGATTCGTCTTTTTCGGTGCTGTCTTTGTTTTCTTGGTCATCGGATTCTCCTTGGGTTTGGTTAAAGAGTGAGAGTTGTTGATCGCCATTGCTGGTACTAAAGCTGATTCCAGCTTCTTTCTCTTGATTACGTTCCTGCTTAATTTGCTCAAACGTATCTTGAGGGTTGCCACCGCGTGCGCGAATGACCTCAGCTCTGGATTTGAAACCAGCCGCTACGGCTTTTTCCTCTGCGGTGACTTCTTTTTGCGGGTCAATCCACGGCATCACTGGCCCTTGGAATCCTGCTTTTTTCAGCGTAAGTGGGTTAATTTCATTTTGTGGCACTTTCAGCTGACCGGAGAGCACCGCCATTTCTACAAACCGTTCCCAGACAGGGCGCACGCAGCGTTCAATAAAATACTCGCGCAACACGGCGTAATGCACCGACTGCTCCACCAGCTCTTGGCGCTGGGCGCTGTATGTGCCGTTGTAATCCTTGGCAATGGAGGAATAGCCCGTAGAAGTGCCAGCTGCCACCGCCCGAAGCTGAGAATTACGGAACTGCTCCAGCATGGTGTTGGGGCGATTGCTATCAATCATGCCAACTTCTTCACCAGGCAGCAGATTATCGAAAATCATACCTGGCTGCATTTTCATCAATCGATTGCCAGCTTCATCCACCTGTAAGCCGGAGGTTGGCCCATCAAGGCTCTTACGAATAAAAGCACAGATACTAGCCGCCACCTTTGCTGCCAGCCGTTCTGAAAGCTCATAATCTTTAATATCCTCCATGCGCGTCATCACGCTGGCAAAAATGGATACACCGCGTGTCTGGCTGATACGTTTGGCAATTTTCAAGTGAAGAATTTTCTCTGCCGCAAACCGCTTGGTATCCTGTCGCGTCACCAGCGTGTAATTATTGCCGGGATGCTCCTTATAGAGATAATAGGCGCGTGGCCTGCGCCATGCATTTTTTTCCACACCATGGATGATACTTTTTTTCTGATCATTAAGTTCAAATGGCAAAAAATCCGCTTCGATCATTTCCAGCGAATATGGAACCAACGTTCCATGATCGATATTACGTGAAGTGCCTTCGATATGTTTGATCAGCACCTCACCATCACGAAACCAGTGGCGTGCTATTAAACGCAGCATATGATTCCAGTGGCATTCCCACGTTACTTCCGGAAAGCGTATCCATTCTTCCCATAGCTCCATCAACTGGTCATTAACTCGGTTGCCAGCTCGCCGTTTTTCAGCTTCACCTGCGGCTCTACCGTATACCGCGACCCACCACATTATTGACCAGGCAATCCAGCACACCTGTTGCCAGATCGTGGTTCTCATCCAGATGCCGAGCCTGCAGCCGCAATGATTCACCCGCACGCTCGACAATCGCATCACCGCTGCCGGGGTCGGTTTTAATCTTCCGCAGGCGGGAGGGTTGCGCTGCCTCATAGGCACGCTGGGCTTTTAGCACCTTACGCGCCGTATCCCGGCGTAATGCTGCTTCCGGAGAGATTACCTCTATTGTTTTGTCTATGATGTTAGTCATCGCTAAAATCCGCTAAGGCTGCTTGTTGGTTTTGTTGAATCGTTTGGGTAAAGGCAGAAACGCGGCGTTCCCAATATTGGATTTGCTCGCGTATTTCCTTGGCATTGGCCAGCGTCAGGCTGCGACCATTCATCGAATAGCTTTGCCCTTTGGCCACCGCTAAATCAGCGGCGATCCATGCATCCAGTGCCGTTTGTGCTTGTGTTAATGTTAAGCTCATACCAATCCCTCCTTTTTTGCCAGCCACACCGGAACGCAGATAGCGTCCTCGACTTTGGTGGTGTGTTGGCGTGATAAAAAGACACTCTTGTCTTTAATTTTCACCTGATAGGCCCGTAAGCTACCGTTTAGAAACTCACACGGGATTTTCACGACGCTGTTATTGCGATGTGATCGTCTGCTCATAAAAACTCTCTTGTTTAGTTAAAATTCCAATCCTCATAGCCCATCCACTCATTGGTCGATGCGCCATCAGTCTTCTCCGTATCGGTGCGTTGCTTAAGTCGCTCGCGCTCCTGTTCTTTTGCCAACCGATCAAGGTTAGGATTCAAAATATGCAGCGCCGCCATGCTGTAGACGCGGCAATCCAACGCCTCGTTACGGCGACCTTTTGGCATCACCCAAATGCGTGTGGGATGGCCGTTTACAAACTTGGTCTGTATGCGCTCGGCGGTGAGCTGCTTGAAATACTCCTCCGGATAATCCGCAGGAAAATGACAATAACCCGGTCCCGGCTGGTGTATCTTCAGCCGTGAATAGATCATCTGCTTTGCCGTATCGGTGCCGATTGAGAACAATTTCACGCGCAGCTTGTTTGCCTTGCTGAATTTGCTCACCAGCGGTTTACCCATCTGCGATGCACCTTTGATCGCATAGATGCGGCGATATTCCCGCGCCTTGCAATATTCATAGACACGCTGCGTTTGGTGACCGCCCGAATCCACACAGGCGCAAGCCACCGGAAGTGTGCGCCCATCGCTGGTTTGAATCGTCTGCGACAGCACATTGTCGAGATCTTCCCAAACCTTATTTTGCGCCGGGTCGCCATGCAGCACATGATACTGCAGCGACCAGCTTTCCTGACCCACACCCCAGCCAATTACCTCGGCCTCTAGGCGGTCATCCTGCACATCGACGCCAGCGGTAATCGCCACCACGCCTTCGGGTGCCACACGGCCCCAGTTTTCTTTGCGGCCCAGCAATCCGGATGGATCAACGCCCTCGGTTTTCTCCTTCCATGTTTCGCCAAGCGAGGTGTTAACCCAAACCTTCAATGTTTCCGGCAGGCGCTTGGCCTTGAGGAAATTCTCCACCATCTCGGCCCATTTCACCCATGGGCTATACAGCTCATTGATGTGAAACCCGGCAATGCCGTTAAACGCTGCTTCAGCTCGCCATTCGCCATGGCCCAGCATCCACATTTTGTCACTTTCCTTTAAATGCGCCTCGCAATGCTCGCATTCGTAATAGGTCGTTTCAGGCTTCTTCTTTTCAAACTTTACTTGGCTCCATGACAGCACCTCAAATGCGCCGCACTCAGGGCATGGCACATAAAACTTGCGCTGATCGCTTTGCTGATAGCGCGATTCAATCTTGCTCTCATCCTCCACCGTTGGCGTGCTAACCGACACCAGCAAGCGATTCCAAAAGGTGGTCGTCCGCTTTTGCGCCAGCGAGCCGGGATCACCCTCGGTGCCTGCTGAATGAGGATAACGATCTTCCTCATCCAGCAGAACAATCCGGATGGGCCTGCTGGCGAGGGAGGAAGGGCTATTGGCACCAGCCATGGTGATATGCCCACCCGGAAACTTTTTATGTAGCAGCGTATTGTTACTATCGCGGCTGCGTGGATCGCCAAACAGATCAGTCAGCTCATCCGTATCGCGGATCATCGGAGCGAGGCGATCCTTGCTCCATGTCTCCGCCATATCCAGCGTTGGCTGAATCAGCAGCAGCGGCGATGGGTCTTGGTGAGCAAAATAGCCCACGATATTATTGATAATCTCCGTCTTTCCAATTTGTGAGCTGGTCATAAACACCACCTCAGATACACCCACCTCATTGACCGCATCCATCATGCCGCGCTGGTATGGCGCACGCTCGGTCACCCAACGGCCCGGCTCGCTACTCGCTTCCGGACTCAGCCTCCGAAACTGATCCGCCCACTGGCTCACCGTCAGCTCCGGCGGCGGCATCCAAGCTAACGCCACCTTCTTCAAGGCTTTCGGATAGGTCTTCGTCTGTTGTGGTTTCATAATCAGCCATCTCCGCCAGCGCCTCGTAAATGGTGCGCTTGAGGAATTTCTCAATTTCTTCCGGTTTTTCTAAATGGGCGATTTGGTAAGCAGTCTTGGTTGGGATGCCGAGCATCTTCGCCCGGCATGCAGTCACCATATCCGTCCAATCCGCCTCCACGCGCTCCACCGTCACCAGCGACCCGGTGCGCTCGGCCAGTTCAATCTCTGCCATATCCGCTTGCGCTTTTAATAATCGCGCACGCTCAAGATGCGTATCCTGCGGCACAGCGCCTTTGCCAAACGCACGCTGCTGCAGATAATCGATGTAGGATCGAACGCTTCCCACCAGCTCGTACTGGTTCTTCTCCGGCTTCGGTATAATCCCTTCTTGGGCCAGCTGCTGCACGCGTCGCTCGGTTAATCCGAACAATTTGGCGATGGTTGATACAGGATAGGACGTTGCCATTTAACACACTCATTTTATTCAATTTTTTCCATCGAATTGACTTGATTAAGCCTGCGATTGAAGCATTCATAGGAGTGTCCACAAGGGCAAATTTTAACCAAACCAAGGAGTGTTTAAATGACAAAACTTTCACCGAACGCAACAACGCATCATCGACGATGCCATTAAAAACCCAGCCACCTGCATCACCGAATGCATGGGCCATATCAAAAACCCGATGATCCGGCAAAAGAGCCTCGACTCCATGCTGGCAAAGGGTTTGATCAACAAACGCTTCACCGACATGGGCAAAGAAACCTACCTCTTATCCGATGCCGGGCTTGCAGCAGCAAGCAACGCACCGCAACGCGAGGCAACGCCAAGCAACACGCCGCAACAGGATGCAACGCCGGGGGACGAACCGAAGCGCGAAACCAAACAATCGATTATCATCGAGCTGCTCTCCCGCGAAGATGGCACCACCTTGGCTGAGTTAATCAAAGCCACGGAATGGAAACCACACTCGGTACGCGGCCATCTCTCAAACCTACGCAAGAAGCGCGGATTGCCGATCGAAGCCTTTACCACCAGCGAAGGCGTGCGCGGCTACCGCCTCATTGAGGCTCAAGCCTCCTGACGCTTCGCAGCGATCTGCGCAAACGTCTTTTTTTCACCGGCCAGCTTCGCGTTGTTGCCGGTGAACTCTTCCCACCGTTTCACAATCACATCACAAAATATCGGATCAAGCTCAATCAGCCGCGCTTTGCGCTTCAGCTTCTCACACGCAATCATCGTCGTGCCAGAGCCACCAAATGAATCCAGCACGATATCTTTCGTTTTACTCGAGTTTTCCACCGCCCGGCACACCAGCTCCACAGGCTTCATGGTCGGATGCAGATCGTTAGTCCTTGGCTTATCATAATGCCACAGATCGCTTTGATCTCGCGCACCACACCAGAAATGTTTATTGCCATCCGGCCAGCCATAGAGGATAGGCTCGTATTGCCGTTGATAATCGGCCCGGCCCATGGTAAAGTGGTTCTTACCCCAGATGATAAAGGTCGACCATTTGCCACCAGCATCATTAAACGCTGCAAATAGCGTATGCAGCTCCGATGAGCTCATGCAGATATACAGCGCTCCTTTGCAAACCTTCACCATTTCACCGCAGGCATCGGTCAGGAACTGCTTAAACTCACCACCGAGATTATCATTTTTGATCTTACGCGGTTTGCCGCGCAGATTATCCTTCATGGTTTGACCATAATCGACATTGTAAGGCGGGTCGGTAAACACCATATCCGCCAGCTCATCGCCCATCAGCTTCTTCATCGTTTTTGCTTTGGTGCTATCGCCGCAAATCAGCTTATGATCACCTAGCAGCCAGACATCACCTTCTTTGCTAACCGGAGTCTCCGGTGCTTCCGGCACTTCGTCATCATCCGTGAGACCATCCATTGCCGCGCCATCGAGCAACTCTCTCCAGCTCAATGGCTTCAAACCCGGTCAGATCTAAATCGAAGCCCAGCTCGTCCAACTCGCCAAGCTCAATCGCCAGCAATTCCTCATCCCACTCGGCATCTTCATGGGTACGGTTGTCAGCCAGCCTGTAAGCCTTTATCTGCGCCTGTGTGAGGCCAGTGGCTATGTGTACGGGTACTTTCTTTAACCCCAGCGACTGCGCCGCCTGCAGGCGCGTGTGGCCTGCAATAATAACCAGCTCCTCATCCACCACAATAGGCTGACGAAAACCATATTCCTTAATCGATGCCGCCACTTTGGTGATGGCGTTTTCGTTACGGCGTGGATTTCTCACATAAGGAACCACCCGACCAATATCAATCAGCTCTACTTTCATGTTTTCTGCCTCTGTTTTGTTGATTAATTCTGTGCATACAAAACCTTAGCGAAATGGCTCCAAATAAGGCCATTTCGCTGTTTCGCATGTTAAGTCTTTGATATGTAAAGGTTTGCACCCCGCCCAAACGAAACGAAATGCTTTTCTAGAATTTGTGGCTAGTAAAACGCCGCGCCCTCGGCGTACCCGCAGGGGGGACGGGCCGGGAGTACCTTTTTTAATCCCACCGATTCACCCCAGCGGGTTAGCGCCGTTTGATCCTGTTGATGTAGAAGTCGAGGTTGCGTCGGAACTCAATTGGGAAGCGCTCCAACACTTTCATTTGCATCACCTGGTCGTTCTCTCGTTGCTTGAACAACTGCATGATGCCGGGGCCGTACAGCATTTTAAGCGGCAGGCGTTTGCCACTCTTACGCATGTAAACCGTTGTCTTACTTGAGCCTCGTCTGCGTGGCGCGATGAACGCTTGGTTCAGCGTGCGTGTCTTGCCGTACACTTTGGCTCGCACCACACCACGTTTGCCACCGGGTTGTTGCGTTGGCTTCTTGCTACCGATTACAAACTCAATCAACTGCAGCGCACGATCGCGTGCCACCAGCGTTGCCCACAGCGTCTTGTGCGTGGCCTTGCGTGTTTCAATGCGGCGCTTCACAGCAGCCTGCCTGCTATTCATTTGCGGCGCGATGTGTCTGGCGCTCGCCACCTTTGCGCTGTTAGCCACCCGGTTGAGGGTGCGCACCGTCGCCTGCGGTGCGACCTTGGTTTCAAGCGCGTTTAAGCTGCCGCCTCAATTTCTTGAGGTCGTGTTGTACTGTGATATCGAAGGTCATGGCTAAAATAGAGATTTTTGGTTTTCAATAGGCGGGTGGAAAGTGCCAATGATTACGAACGGATTAGGTGCTTTCTTATTATGATGCTCATACGTTGTTCCAAGGAACAAATGCAGGTCTTTAGTTTTTGCAAAATCATCCATATATTTCTGTTCAACTTTCTTCAGTGCTTCTTCTTCAGATGCACTCGATTTTAGACAGCTCCAGTAGAGCTGGCCAACCTCCCAATCCTCGATCATCAACTTACTGGATTTACCAGCATCATCCGTAAAGCGATAAGAAAATTTATAGGGTAATTTCGGCATGATCTTAAACTCAGCAATATCATCAGACTCATCCAAAAAGCTGGTTTGCTTCATGCCTTCCAAAACACGTTTGAGCTTATCTTCC
This sequence comes from uncultured Alphaproteobacteria bacterium, assembly GCA_963803575.1. Lineage (GTDB taxonomy): Bacteria > Pseudomonadota > Alphaproteobacteria > Rickettsiales > UBA998 > CAWDMW01. The sequence goes on along the minus strand of CAWDMW010000002.1, from coordinate 1,067,599 downwards.
GGCCATTCTTTAGGTGCTGCTTCAACCTTAAAGCCGTTAATGGAACTAGGTTTAAAGACAGCTAACGAAATTTGGTTATCATGCGCACCTTTGATTAGCTCGGAAAGATTCGTATGTATCTTGTTGTTAGCTAAAACAATGCGCCTGCGTGCTTCCCAATTACGTTCTGTAGAAAGCTCCTCCTGAACCACAATGGTATCAGTATTAATAATATTGAAGCTTTCAGGACGTTTATCCTTTTTGGCCTTGGCAATATCAGCCTCGATCCACTGGTATTTCTTATAACGTTGTTCGTTCTCTAATCGACGAAAGGGAATCGGAAAAAGCCTGATCCAACTTCCATCCTCGCGGAATCCAGCGGTACACGCCAGCTCTACATGCGACTCAGAAAGCGTTGGATAGGTTTTTACGGCAATTAAAATGCGCTCTCTTGGCATAGCTTCCTTTAAATATGTTCAATCGGGCAATCCCAGTCAGGAAGCTTTGCCAGTTGCTTTGCGACTCGACCGCGATGACACTGGCATGGCTCCGCTTCAAAGCAAGTGATAGCCACGCGCTTATAGGTTGCCAACAAAGACCTTAATTGGCTTAGTGCTTCGTGGTTGTCCTTGAGCGTTGTTTTCTCATACTCATCAAACAGCCGATCATAATCAGACTGCGATTTAAGTTCCTTACGTTTCTCAGAGACAATGCCTAGCTCTGGTATATGTCGGTATTCAATGCCCAGCTTTTTGAGGCTATCGCTTAGCGTGGATTTAGAAAATCCGTATTTACGACTCAATGGATTTTTCCGCACATCACACAGTAGCTTAACATTATTACGTATCAATCGGTTCAAGTAATGTTCAAAACTTTGACCTTCATAACCAATCGTAAAAAAACATGGCTCTGCTTGAGAGGGGCGTTCAGCTTCGATAAAAGCGAGTTCATTGTCATTCATCAACCGATTAGCAATCTGACTATTAATCGCATAATAGGGAAAGCCTCGATAAACTTCTTTAATCAAATCATCGCCAGATAAATGCTCATAATGCTTTTTGAACGTTAATATCTTTTGGGCGTCACCTTTTTTCAGTTGCTTCAAATATCCATCCTCACTCAGCTCCCAATCATCTCCCTGCATCAAGTGTCCAGCATCAGCAAGGTTTCTACGATCGGCGTAGGATTGAAATGAAAAACAGCCATATTTATAAGGCACGAACTCGTAGCTTTTGTCCTGTTGGCACTTTTGCGTGAACAGGAACAAGTGCTTCTGAAGGTCACGACTCTTCAGTCGTCCCCCGAAGGCTTCGATCAGCGCCAATAATATTTTCTGTCTGTAAAACATACATTTTCCTCTAGGTTTGAGCATAACTTGATACGTTGTTTTTGTAAAAGACTATCCAAAAAAATGCTTCCTAACGAAGCAGATTAGGCCGCCAACCGTTGCTCACGGGCATTGAGTATCACCGCCCAGTCTTGTAATTGCTCGACTAATTGGTTCGAACTATCTAAGAGAGTGTCCACCATTCTGCAATTTCTGTGCATTTTGCGAATTCATCAAATGGTGAAGCCATTGTATATTCAAGCTTTTTACCCCTTAATTGGAGGTTCTGAAAAATTATTTTCAAAAGCTCTCGTTTTTCAGAATTCTCAGAACCAGCAAAGATATTTGCTTAAACCGTGGGCGACTTTTATCAAGTAATCCATCTGTTTAGCGAATTGACCGTCCACCGCATCCAACGAACGCAGTTTGTTCATAATTTCAATCTGGCGGTTTTTCAAAGCGCGGTGTTTCTTTTGATAGTCGTCATCGGCGATGCGACCTTCGATCATCAAATCCACCAGCTTATCTAAACGATCCCGAATATCATCATGCTCACCTTTCAGCTCTTTGCTTTCCATTCGGTGCGCGTGTTTTTTGCTGCCGTGCGTTTTATAAAGATACGTCAGCAATTCCTGAAGCACCTCGGTGTTTGGTAATGCGAGAGATTTCAAGGCATCGTCAATTTGTGTAATCACCTCTTCTTACGCGGAACCCAGATGTGCTTATCTAGGTTATCTGGATTTTGCGTCCGCAGATAAATCCATTCCATCTGCTCACCATTGGCTTTCTTTTTCCATTTGCGCTCACTGGTGATTTTGCGGTCGGTTAGCAGAGCCATTTTATATCTTCTGAATGCACTTCAACCATTTCTAAAAAAACATGCAGATGCCGCATATTGTGTTGTTATGGACGGAACAGAAATTACCCCTATAGAATATTTTACAGATAACTTACCTGATAATTTTCCAATCAACACCTCGGAGATATAAACTATGAATAAGAGCAACAAAACAGCACCACAAATTGCTGCACATGCAAATGAAGTTTTGAGTCGAATTGGTATTTTAGAAAATCCTTATTTCAAAACCTTGCGAAATGGTGAAATGCCTCTGGGGCAATTTAGGAAAACACAAGAACAGTTTTACTTTGCGGTGGTTTTCTTTTCTCGCCCTATGTCTGCTCTCGTCGGTCGCATACCAAACGCGAAGGATAGGTTAGATATTTTGCATAATGTGCTAGAAGAGCACGGTGAACTTAATGAAGATAATTTTCATGCAACTATCTTTCAAAAATTTCTGAAATCCATTGGCAGTGACGTTGAAGATTTTGAACAAGTTGTACTATCTCCACAGGTAAGAGCTTTCAATAGTGTACTTACTACATCGTGTACATTTGATGAGTTGGAGGTTGGTATTGCTTGTATGGGAATTATAGAAAGGGCATTTGCTGATATTTCGGCGCTTATCGGAAAATCAATGGTAGCAAGAAACTGGGTAAAGGAAGAAGAACTTTATCACTATAAACTACATGCCGATTTGGATATTCAGCATGCAGAAGAGTTTTTTGCTGTGATAGAAAGATTTTGGGAGGATGAGAAAAAGCAATATTTTATAAAACAAGGTCTTGAACTAGGAGCATATATTTTCGACCGGCTATATAGAGACCTTCTCACGGTTTCATAACCATCAAATAAAATACCACCACGATAGCAGGGAAAGCTAGTGAGCCGAGAATAATCCACCACCTATCCATCTTCCAATAGCGTTCGGGTAACTGTGAACCTGTTTCCAAAGCATGCTTTGCCATATCACGCATCTTAATCTGCATCCAAACAACTGGCAGCCAGCACAATCCTGCAAAAAAGTAGAGTATTAGCCCCCACATGATCCAGCTATCTGTAAGTGAATACCCTCCAAGATGAACTAACCATAATCCTGTAGCTAGTTGGATAATCACGGAGGGCGTGGTAAAAAACCAGTCGGCTATCACCACATGGCGAGTGGCAAAACAGATTCCGGCAATGTCTTTCCTGCGATTCGCCATAAACATATAAAACGCACTGCCAATCCCTGTTCCAAAAAGGATGGTTGAGCTAAGGATATGAAGCCATTTAAGAAGAAGATATTCCACTTCAGCTATCCTGTACTTTATTTTTTGCTCTGTCTTGACTTTCTTTCTTAATGGGACGCCCAACAGGACACACTTCCTGTACAAATCCATTGAGTGTATTAATCAGGTTTTGCTGAACCAGGCTATAATGGATGTATAGCCCCCTCTTCTCTCCCTGAATTAGCCCTGCTTTTTCCAAAATACTTAAATGCTTGGATAGAGAGGGTTTGGTTATGTCAAATCGCTCAGCAATTTCTCCCGCAGTCATGCTTGATCCCGACAAGTAAGCCAGAATCTTTCGTCTAACGGAAGATGACAGCGCTGAAAAAACTTTTTCCATAATTTTCCTAAAACAGTAATTAGCCTATTGACTAAATACTTTGCGTGTGTAATAGTTAGTCTATAAGCTAAATAATAATACAAATACTCCAAGGTTTCAAGCACTATGCCGTTTTTTAAGCAGGATGACAAAGCGACCGGAGCCATAAAAACCATATTATTGATAGGGTTATCTGTTCTAGCGATTCGCTTGCTCATATGGACAGACAGCTTTCATACCGGGTTGCTTTATATTGCCTTACCATTCGCACTATCACTAGGCCTATATTATTTTACGCCTGTGACCGAAGGAACTAGCTGGAAGCAACGGTTCTGGAACAATCTCCGGACTAGTCTTATCATCATGTTTTCTGTCTCGCTCATTTTGATGGAAGGATATGTATGTCTGGTAATGTTCATGCCAATATTCTTTGTATTTACACTTATTGCCTTCATTGCTGATTACGTTCGCCACCAATCAGATAAAGGCTCACTCAATGTTCATATGATTCCAGCAATGGTAGTGCTCATGTCCATAGAGGGCGTGTCGGATCAGACAACATTCAGTCGGTACAATGAAGTAACTTACTCTCAAGTGATTCAGGCTGATATAAAAACGCTTAAGCATCGCTTGACTAACCCGGTACAGCTGCAGGGTGAACGTCATTGGCTGCTGAAGGTATTCCCCATGCCTGAACATATTGGCGCTATCGAACTCAATGAAGGCGATGTCCGCAGATTTGATTTTGTGTATCATCGCTGGTTTTCTACGAATACCCATAGCGGTAGTATGAATGTAACCTTTGATGAGGTGACAGACCACCGCATAAAAACCAGCATAAAAGATACTAGCTATATTTCAGGCTATATGACGCTACATGGCACAGAACTAACTTTTGAGCCTGTTGATGAAGGGCAGACCAAAGTAACACTTACCGTTTCCTTTGATCGTACACTAGACCCAGTATGGTATTTTGAACCTCTGGAACGTCTTGCTGTGGAGAAAAGCGCCAAATACATCGTGAATGAAATGTTAAACAAGGAACACATATGATGTTAGAAGGTAACATTACTCAAACTACAGACTATATGGATATAAGAAACGTTGGTTTTTCGTCACTCCATAATGACTTCCGTTCTCATGTTGAAGGTGGGTGGGAAAACGTCTGCCCCGCGGTGCGTACTCGTATGGATAAATTGCTCACCTCAACAGAGGCAACAACATTTGAGGGCACTGGCTGTGTTAGACGATCTAAAATAGGCTGGGTGTATGCTCACCTTTGTAGGGCGTTTGGAGCGCCACTCGTCTGGAAAACAGGCGAAAATGTCAACATAACAGTGCGGGTGGCTCCAACCAACAATAGACTGAGATGCTGGCATCGTTTATTCAGGTTTCCTGACGGATCTGAGCAATTAGTGCAGACCTCAAAGCTTGTTGACCCAAAGTTAGGTATTCTTGATGCCGTTGGCGCACAAGGCGAAAAAACGTTAGCCATGCGAATGAGAGTCTGGACAGAAGGAAAAAGCCTGCATTTTGCCTGCACAGGCTACATATTGAGGTTTCGCTGGTTTAATCTTTCCATTCCCACCATACTAACACCCGGCACATTATATGCACAGCACTGCGATGAAGGAAATGGCTACTTTCGGTATATACTCAAATTTACTCACCCGCTATGGGGAGAAACATTTTATCAAGATGGTTTATTCAGGATGCTGGATTAATTTCAAAGGACTACCACTATGCCAACAAAAGAAAATATCTGGTTTGTGTATGATGGGGAGTGCCCACTTTGTCAAATGGGGGCAACACTTTACAAAGTCAGGCAGTCCGTGGGGCAGCTACACACGGTGGATGCAAGAACAGAAAAGAATCACCCTGTAATGCAAGAGATTACTCAGGCAGGGTTAAATCTGGATCAAGGGATGGTCATTAAATATCAGGAGCAATTATATCAGGGAGAAGCGGCACTAACCATCATGGCAACATTAGGGGAGGATGCTGGCTGGTTCAACAAAATCAATAACCGCCTGTTTCAATCTAAAGCCTTAGCCAAACGCTGCTACCCATTTATGCGCGGTGCGCGTAATGTTGCACTTGCCTTAAAAGGCTCAAGTCAAATCAATAATCTGGACGCTTCCAATGCAAAATAATCAACCGATATTTAAACCTATATTTGGTGATAGCTGGGACGAATTGCCACCGCCTCTAAAGAGACATTATGCCAATCGCCCATATTCAGATGACGTTGTTGAATTAAATGGAGCAATGGATATTACAATGTCAGCACTTAGCCGGTTAATGAAACCACTATTCAGGTTATTTGGGGCGTTAGTGCCATATGAAGGCGAAAATATCCCAACCACCGTATATTCCAAAAGCGAGAAAAATACTAAAGATTACATCCTTGAACGCCACTTTAATGTTCCAAACCATAAGCCTTATATATTCCGTTCTCGATTCATGCATATCAAAGATAGCGATGTGATTGAACTAATGAAATTTGGTATCGGCTGGCGAAGCGATTATATCTATGATGGTAAGCGCGTATTGCTACTACATAAAGGCTATTATTGGCGCATATGTGGCTTGCTCATCCCTATCCCATTAACACTTCTTCTTGGCAAAGGAGATGCTTGGGAAGAAGCCATAGATGATAATCATTTTCGTATGTACATGACGATTACTCACCCGTTATTTGGCAAAACATTTGAGTATAAGGGGGAGTTTGAGGTACTATGAATAACGTCTTGATCCTTGGTGGTTATGGTAACTTTGGCAAACGTATTGCAGCAGCGCTCGTTGCTAAAGGTATTTCTGTCGTCATCGCTGGACGTAATCAAACCAAGGCTTACACGTTGGCTAGTAATCTTGGGAATAAAGCCAGTATCGCTATATTTGATGTACATAAATCACTTGCACAGCAGCTACAGAGTATCCAGCCTAAAGTCGTTATTAATACGTGCGGCCCCTTCCAAAAAAGTAACTATGATGTGGCTCAAACCTGCATCAATCATCACATACACTATATTGATCTTGCCGATGGAAGAGATTTTGTCGTTGGAATTGCCGATTTAAATGATGCCGCAAAGAATGCGGGAGTTGCCGTCATCAGTGGTGCTAGTACGGTTCCTGGTCTTTCTTCCACAGTGTTAGAACAATACAAGGATCAGTTTTCAGAAATCCATTCACTAACCTATGGCATCAGCCCGGGTCAGAAAGCTGAAAGAGGGTTGGCGACGACTGCCGGTATTCTAACCTATATTGGAAAGCCATTAAAACCCGCTCAAAATAGCAATAAGATCCGTTACGGTTGGCAAAATATCTACCGTCAGCACTACCCGGAGCTGGGGAATCGCTGGATGGCAAATTGTGATATTCCAGATCTGGATTTACTACCTAAACACTACGGCATTAAAGACATACAGTTTTCTGCCGGAATGGAAAGCAGTCTGCTACATTTTGGCATTTGGCTGATGTCATGGTTGGTACGTATTGGGTTGCCTATTGACTTATCCACATATGCAAAACCGTTACTTTATATCAGCCATATGTTTAATGGCCTAGGCACAGAAGATGGCGGGATGCATATAGTTATCAAAGGCATGGGTAAACATGGAAAGCCATACGAAATAAAATGGTTCATCATTGCCAAGGATGGTGATGGCCCACACATTCCAACGATACCAGCCATTATTTTAGCCGAAAAGCTCATTTGTGAAACATTACATTACAAAGGAGCCTGTGCTTGTGTAGGCATGGTGTCATTAAGCGACTATCTAAAAGAACTTGAAGAATATCATATCAATACTTACCCCTGATACAGGCTTACTTCGCCGGATACCTGACTGACTTTATGGTGTATTATCAAAATGCACTGCTCTGGTACGGTTAGCGTTTTATCAACGCAGCGGCTTAGCATGACATAATTTTGGTTGAAGCAATCCCCCCTATCGCTTACAAGTAGCTACTTATGAATGCTAAAAGAGAATATATCCTCACCATCTCCTGCCCGGATGTGCCAAACATTGTGGCATCGGTTGCCACATTCATTGCCAATCATCACGGATTTATTCTGGAATCCACGCAATATGGTGATCCAAATACCAACACCTTTTTTCAACGCATTCATTTTAGCACCTCAGACAACACCCCTGATGATGCAACACTTAAAAGCACGTTCAATGCGGAACTAGCCACCCCTCTTTCCATGGCATGGCAGTTACACGACGCGTTAAAGAAACCGCGTGTCCTGATTATGGTATCGCGCTTTAGCCATTGCCTGAATGCATTGCTGCACCGCTACCAGAACAACACACTTCACATAGAGATACCGCTCGTAATCTCTAACCATCCTGATTTGCAACGGCTGGTCGCATGGCATGACATTCCATTTTACCATCTCCCCATAGACCGTCATGGCAAGGGAGCGCAGGAAGAACGTATCAAAGAACTGTCGGATACACACAACATTGATCTGCTGGTGCTAGCGCGTTATATGCAGGTACTAAGTCCAGACATGTGCAAAACTTACACCGGACGCATTATCAACATTCATCATTCCTTCCTGCCCAGCTTCAAAGGCGCGCGCCCTTACCATCAGGCACACGCACGCGGCGTGAAGCTGATTGGCGCCACCGCGCATTATGTCACGGAAGATTTGGATGAAGGGCCTATCATTGAGCAGGAAGTTGCCCGCGTCAATCATACTGACACGGCAGAAGAGCTGGTGAGCATTGGACAAGAAATTGAAAGCAAAGTGCTGTACCGCGCCGTGCGTTACCATACCGAACATCGCGTCTTGCTTAATCAGCATAAAACGGTAGTATTTTAGGCAGCACTAGCCTATATGTTGAACAATAAGGAGTTATTCTATTATGGTCATCAATCCATTTGTTGCATTACTATCTACCGTATTATCACTAATATGGTGGGCAATGATGGTATGGTTTGTGTTATCAATACTTATTCAGTTCAATGTCGTGAACCGGTTTAACCCCATCGTGAATCGCGTTTACAATGCATTAGAAGCAGTCATCACCCCCTTGCTGCGCCCTATACGCCGTGTTATCCCAACCTTTAACGGTATCGACTTATCGCCATTAGTGCTTATATTGTTACTAGGCTTTCTGCAAAACGCTCTGTATTATTACGGTGCAGGATTTTAGCGCCTAGCGTTAACCTAATTCCGAGATCGAAAACGTCTCTGCCGTATTGCAGAACTGGCAGTTCACAGAGATCATACCTTCCTCATCTGCCATATGCTGCAAGTCTTCATCTGACATCGTACGCAACACCGTATCAATACGTGTGCGTGAGCAACGGCACTCATCACGTAAACCGTGCGTATCATACACCCATACACCGGTTTCATGAAACAGGCGGTAAAGCAGTGCAGACGGTGCCAGATGCGGATCAGAGAGTTCTTCTTCACTAGCAGTGCTGACCAGTAACGTTTGATACTCCCAGTTATTCGCATTACCTGTGGCGCTGTTTTCGCTGGTTTCCTGCATTTCGGGCATACGCTCCAGCATGATGCCCGCCCCCACCCAGCGTGACTCGTTATTTTCTCGTATACGACGGCTGACATGAATGTGAAACACCACATCCAGTTGCTGCGACTGACTAAAATAATATTGCACCGCCTGAGACAGTGACTCACCCTCCAGCGGCACAATGCTCTGATACGGCGCTTCTCCCTGCTTTGCATCCAGCGTCATAGCCAGATACCCTTTACCAAGCAATGCTTGCAAACCTGCATTGCTCTCATCCGGTATGGCACTCATATCGTCAATATGTGCATAGCCGCGCACACTGCCGTCAGCCTGAATATCCACCACCATCATAGGCACTGCGCCGTCTGCTTTAATTTGCAAAGTTAGGATACCATGATCTGGCAGGTTTGCTGAGAGCATTGCACCAATTACCAGCAATTCACCAAGCAGCTTACTCACCGAGTCCGGGTAATCATGCCGTTGCAATATAGCGTTCAGTACCGTGTCCAGACGCACCATACGGCCACGCATCACCGAATTATGCAGCATAAAAGGTTGCAACACATCTTCGTGGCGCACTAATCCAAGATTTGAATCAATAACAGCTTCTTCTTTCATAGCGTGCAGTTATAAGCAATGACAGCAAGAAAATCCAGTTACTTCCCCTGATTTTCCTGCTGTAAGGCAATCATCTTGCGCACGCGGGCATCAGCTTCATTGAGCATGTCAGGGATGAGTGCGGTTTCCGGCATAGTGTGCCAGTATTTTACAGGCATTTCAGACTTCATCATATTGGTTTTAATACGTGCCGGATTAAAAATGTTGCGATAAAACACTTTCCATAATTCTTCCATTTCATCTTCCACCGGTGCCGCACTACGTGGCATTCCTTCAAAATACTCCAGCGTCTTTCCATCCCACCGTACAGAATCATCTGGAGTGAGGATAGCCCACCGCATCGCAGCAAATCGGCGCTGAAAGAAAGGTGCAGCGCGCCGAACAATCAAATGGGTAGGTTCATGCCATGCAATATAGTGGTTTTCCTGCCCTTCTACTGCGCGAAACCGGACAAACGCGTGCATCTTATGTACATCACGACCAATTTCTTTGGCCATACGATATAATAACAGCACATCCTTATCCGTTGAAATCTCCAGCAAATGCCTTTCCCCATGTGTTAGACGCCATAGCGTACGGTATAAAATGCCCCATTTCTCGGTATCCCGATAACACGCCACTGATTTTGCCAGCGACATAAATGCTTTTGACACATGGGCGGTAGGCGTATCGGATGGTATATGGGGTGATACTTCTTCAAACAGCGATGCTTGCTCTTGCACATCCCAGCTTATCTGTTCTGGTAAAATCTCTGATGCAAGACACGTGCGTGCTGCGGCTCGCCACGAGTCAAAATCATGGACATACACCTGCTTCATCATAGAACCACTACATTCTGTTGGGTTTTCGTTAGTACGAAGTGAAAACAGCTATTTTCGAGAACCGAAGCGCAGCGTACTTGCACGTACGTGAGCATTGGAAGCGGAGAAAATCGGTGTTTGCAGCACGTAATAGTGAATAAACCTACCAAGGCATTTCCATTTGCTGCGATGTTACGGTAATAAACGGCAAAATATCCTGCGCTTCTGCCATACGTCCGGGATGGTAATCTGATGTAATGATGAACGGACGCGCCCGTTTCAAGGCGCAACGCATGGCACGTAAATCTTCTAGCGTAATGTTTTTATGACGGCGTATAGAGAGAATCTTTTGCACATTGCGCACACCAATGCCCGGCACACGCAAAATGGCTTCACGGCTGGCACGGTTAATATTGACTGGAAAAAAGTCACGGTTATTAATCGCCCATGATGTTTTAGGATCAACATCCAAGCGCAATTCCGGCAATGTGGGCGGGGTAATTTCATCTACCTTATACCCATAAAACCGCAGCATCCAGTCTGCCTGATAGAGGCGATGTTCCCGCATTAATGGAGGGTTTTTCACTGGCAATTGTTTATGCGCGTCAGGAATCGGGCTGAATGCAGAATAATACACACGCCGCAAGGAATGTTTCCCATAAAGTGATGAAGCCGTTTTCAGTATTTCCCTATCAGCCGTTGGCGTAGCACCCACAATCATCTGCGTACTTTGTCCGGCAGGGGTAAAGACAGGCGGTTTGTGTTGTGCTTTCTTCGCAGCTTTGGTTTCCTGAATTTTCTCTTCCACCACCGCCATATTTTGTTCAAGCGAGATACGGTTTTTCTCCGGTGCCAGTTCGCTCAAGTCATCTACTGTAGGTAATTCAATATTGATACTCATGCGATCAGCATACAGCCCTGCTTCAGTAATCAAATCATCATGCGCACCCGGAATGGTTTTCAGGTGAATGTATCCTTTATACCCATGATCAAGGCGCAATGTTTTCGCCACACGAAGCAACTGCTCCATCGTATAATCCGAATCACGGATAATGCCAGAGCTTAAAAACAGCCCTTCAATATAATTGCGTTTATAAAATTCCAGCGTCAGATACACTACTTCTTCTGCCGTGAAGCGCGCGCGCTGCACGTTACTGGAAATACGATTAATGCAATATTTACAATCATACATGCAATAATTGGTCAGCAAGATTTTCAGCAGCGAAATACATCGTCCATCTGGCGTATAGCTATGGCAAATACCCATGCCTTCCGTACTACCAATTCCTTTACCTTCCCGTTTAGCTTTGGAGCCGGAAGATGAACAGGATGCGTCATATTTTGCGGCATCCGAGAGTACCGCTAACTTTCCTTTTAACCCTAAATGCATAGTTACAATATAAGCAAAAATGCATAAAAATTCAATGGCTAGAGCAACCTATACCATCTTGTCACTGGATTTGCTAAGATTGCTTATGATACAGGTAATCTCTACATGTATCACGTCTCACCACGCCCTTATATGATTGGCAACTGGAAAATGAACGGAAGCCGCGCTGGCAACCGTCATTATACGCAACAACTAATACAATTCATCAATCAGTGCGTGCCTCAGGCACAGGTGATTCACTGCCCCCCTTACCCATGGCTGTGTGATGCGGGCGAGCTGGCAAAAAACACCGCGCTTTGCATCGGCGCACAAAATTGCCATGAACAACCATTCGGTGCCTACACAGGGGAAGTTAGTGCTGCTATGACGAAAGAAGCAGGATGTGACTACGTGATCTTAGGCCACTCAGAACGCCGCCGTGATGCAGGGGAAACAGGACGTATTGTGCAACGGAAAATGCATACAGCATTAGATGCCGGACTTATTCCTATCATCTGCATTGGAGAAACACTCGCAGAATATGAATCTGGCCTATCAGCTAAGCGTATTACCGAACAATTAGCGCATATTTTTGAAGACAGAGAGTTATCCAGTACTATATTGGTAGCCTATGAGCCTGTGTGGGCAATTGGCACAGGCCACATACCGCAAATAGACGATATTGACAAGATCACTGCCACCATTCAACTAACGCTTTCACAGTATCACCTGCCCGATGTGCCAATTCTATATGGCGGATCAGTCAAATGCGAAAATTGTCGTGATATTCTGGCTATTCCCGCGGTTTCAGGCTTGCTGGTAGGCGGTGCAAGTCTGGACGTTCAGGAGTGGACAGACCTTATTGATACTGCTACAACACCGTCAGCTATTGAAGATGAAGGATAAATGAATTATGGAATTTGTGTTACTGATTGTGCAGATTGTCTTGGCAGTTGTGCTGATTGCACTGGTACTGATGCAACGTAGCGAAAATGATGGATTCGGTATGGGTTCCGGCGGTGGAAGCGGCCTGCTTTCCAGCCGTGGCCAGTCTAATTTCATGACCCGAAGTACCGCTATTGTTGCCACACTCTTCATGGCCAACAGCTTACTGCTAACCATGATAACCACAAGTGGTGTCACCGGAGATGGATTCATTGATGAGGTGGTAGAGGAGCAAATGCTGCGCACTCCTATTGATGGAAAAACGACAACACCTGAAACGCCTACAGATGACGCAACGGAAGAAAACGAGCTGCTAGAACCAGCAGATGATGAAAGCCCACTATCTGATAATATTCCAGATATCACGCCGCCTACCTCTGACATGCTGGATATGCCTGAGTTACTTCCATCAGACGATATTGGTGTAGATATACCGGACATATCACCCAATACATTAACGGTTCCAACGCAATAATATAGTGTAGCATTATGGCACGATTCATTTTCATTACTGGTGGCGTGGTTTCATCCCTTGGCAAAGGGCTGGCCTCTGCTGCACTGGCAACCTTGCTGCAATCGCGTGGTTTCACTGTGCGTTGCCGGAAGTTAGATCCTTATCTGAATGTTGACCCCGGCACGATGAGTCCGTTTCAGCATGGCGAAGTCTTTGTGACGGATGATGGTGCAGAAACCGATCTGGATCTAGGGCATTATGAACGCTTCACCGGAGTGGATGCACGCAAGAATGACAATGTGACCAGTGGCCAGATTTATTCCACACTGCTAACTAAAGAGCGCCGTGGTGACTATCTGGGTGGCACGGTGCAAGTGATCCCGCATGTCACTGATTTAATTAAGCAATTTATCCTGAAAGACACGGATAAAGAAGATTTTGTTTTATGTGAAATTGGAGGCACGGTTGGTGACATTGAAGGGCTTCCCTACTTTGAAGCGATACGACAATTAGGGTATGAATTAGGGCGCGAAAAAGTCCTATTCATGCATGTCACGCTAGTACCGTGGATTCCGGCAGCTAAAGAATTAAAAACCAAACCCACACAGCACTCAGCGAAAGAATTGCGCTCTATTGGTATTGTACCAGACATTATCTTGTGCCGTGCAGATCGTGAAATCCCTCTGTCAGAGCGTCGTAAAATCGCATTATTTTGTAATTTGCGAGAAGAAAACGTTATACAAGGGTTAGATGTGGCATCCATTTATGATGTGCCACGCACCTATCATGAAGAAAAGCTGGATATTCAGGTCTTAAAGCATTTCGGTATTGAATCCGCTGATGCGCCCGACTTTTCCGTATGGGAGCGTATCGCACGTGACGAGACAAACCGTAAAGGCAACGTCACTATTGCCATTGTTGGGAAATATACCGGTCTTAATGATGCCTATAAATCGCTTACTGAAGCACTGCACCATGCAGGTATTGAAAATAAAGTACACCTTACCATTCAATGGGTGGATGCACGCGCGCTTGAACCGGAAGATATTCAAGATACGTTGTCCAAAGTTGATGCTGTATTAGTACCAGGTGGATTTGGTGAACGTGGAGTGCGTTCTAAAATAGCTGCGGTTAAATATGCACGTGAACACCATATTCCTTACTTTGGCATCTGTTTTGGTATGCAAATGGCGGTGATTGAGTATGCACGCAATGTGGCAGGCATTGCATCTGCCAGCTCTACCGAATTTGATGCATGGGAAGATGCAGACCACCGTGGTTCACTGGTTGGACTGATGACAGAATGGACACGTGCAGGTGTCTTAGAAACCCGCTCCAAAGAAGATGATTTAGGCGGCACGATGCGCTTGGGTGCCTATGATTGCACGATGACGCCAGACACATTGGCGGCGAACACTTACGGCGCGAACACTATTTCTGAGCGGCACCGCCATCGCTATGAAGTGAATATTGCCTACAAACAGGAGCTAGAAGATGCGGGACTGCGTTTCTCTGGCATGTCACCGAGCGGTACTTTACCGGAAATCATCGAAATTCCAGACCATCCATGGTTCATTGCGGTACAGTTTCATCCAGAGTTTAAATCCCGCCCCTTCGCGCCACATCCATTGTTCACTGGGTTTGTGAAAGCGGCTATAACATGCCACGCGCAGCAGGCTGACGCATAAACGTATTGTGTTTACCCTAACTTCATTGCCACATGTTATGGCACATAGCATGGCATATTTACGATTCCTCTGCGTTACGCTGCTTACTTTAGTTTTCTACATTAGTAACGGTATAGCATCCTCCTCTTTCGTTACCAAGCAGGAGCAAGCAACCTATCAGGCATGTGTTCATCGGTTAAAGACGAATACGCAGGACGCTTTGTCAGAAGCCAAACGTTGGACAAAACTTGGGTCATCACCGGCAGCGTATCACTGCAAAGCTATGGCAGAGTTTCGCTTAAGGCAATTTTCTCACGCGGCAACCACGTTGCAACAATTACATGATATGTTACCTGCCGAGCACATTCGTATCAAAAATAATGTGATGATTCAGGCGATACGTTCATGGCGGCTCGCCAGAGAATACCCACGTGCCAAATCTTACGCCACCCGTTTCATACGCAAACTACACACCGATAAAACCTTCATTCCCTATGATATGGTTAGTGCCTTAATTGAACGCAGCAAAATTCATATGGTGCAACATGAATGGTTGCCAGCTCTTCAGGATCTGGATCATGCCGTTGCTCTGCAACAACAGGGCAGCACGGCGTTATTGTTACGCGCCAAGCTTTATCAGGCAATGAATGAACAAAGACTGGCACAACAAGACGCGCTCACCATTCTGGCACGAAACCCAAATCATGTGAAAGCACGGCTGTTATTAAGTGAAATTATGGACGCACCGTGATTGCGTTTAAAGTTTCTCTTTAAGGAGTGTATTCACTGTAGCAGGATTAGCCTTGCCACCAGTCGCTTTCATCACCTGCCCGACAAAGAACCCAAATAATTTATCCTTTCCAGCGCGGTACTGTTCCACTTTTTGCTGATTCGCCGAAATTACCTCATCAATAATACGCGCAATCTCACCAGTATTCGTGACCTGCTTTAAGCCCTCTTCTTCAACAATCGCTTGTGCTTCCTTGCCAGATTCCATCATTTTATCCAGCACATTTTTCGCAATTTTGCCAGAAATCGTGTCATCATCAATCAGATTAATCAATCCGGCAAATGACGCAGCACTGACTGGTGAATCAGTAATAGACAATCCCTGCTTATTCAAGCGGCCAAACAATTCTCCACTCAACCAGTTTGCCAATAACTTTGGATTAGTAGTATGCGCTATGCTATCTTCGTAATAAGCGGCAATGTCTTTGTCTGCTACCAGCACTGACGCATCATAAGGCGTGATGTCATATGTTTGCGTGTAACGCCGCTTTTTCTCATCTGGCAATTCTGGCAAATGTTGCTTCAAAGTTTCAAGCATGGCATCAGACACGTGCAGAGGCAGCAAATCCGGATCAGGGAAATAACGGTAATCATGTGCATCTTCTTTGGAACGCATGGTACGCGTTTCATTCGCATTTGCGTCATACAAGCGCGTTTCCTGATCTACCACACCGCCAGATTCCAAAATATCTACCTGACGTTCAGCCTCGTGTTGAATGGCTTTCATCATGTAACGCACAGAATTCAGATTCTTGATCTCGCAACGTGTACCAAACGCACTTTCTCCTACGCGGCGCATGGACACATTCGCATCACAGCGTAATTCACCTTTTTCCATATCTCCGCCACATGTGCCAAGGTAGCGCACGATGGCGCGCAACTTTTTCACATAAGCGCCTGCTTCTTCAGGGCTTCGAATGTCGGGTTCTGACACAATTTCCATGAGGGCAATACCACTGCGATTCAAATCAATGAAACTATCTGTAGGGCTATGATCGTGAAGCGACTTGCCCGCATCCTGTTCCAGATGCAACCGCGTAATTCCAATCTCTTTTATCTCTCCATCATCCAGCTCCACCGACAATACCCCTTTACCGACAATTGGATCAGAGAATTGCGAAATCTGGTACCCTTGCGGCAAATCAGGGTAAAAGTAATTCTTTCTGTCAAAAATGGAACGCTGGTTGATAACTGCATTCAATCCTAGCCCCGTACGCACTGCCTGACTGACGCAGACTTCGTTAATCACTGGCAACATCCCGGGCATGGCGGCGTCAACCAATGAAACATGATGATTCGGCTCTGCACCAAAATCCGTAGATGATCCGGAAAATAATTTGGATTCAGAAGTAATTTGTGCATGGACTTCCAGTCCAATCACCATTTCCCAATCACCTGTCTGACCTGTGACAATACCTGAACGCGCTGCCATAATTCACTCACTTGTTGTTGTGCATGAATGGTTGTATCGCATGGCATAAGGCAATGCCAGCCTTAAATGCTACTCTTCGCCACGTCCGGCACTGGTAACCAGTTCTTTCGCTTTCATCTTGCCCTTATGCTCCAGCTCCTGCTTTTTACCACTCAGTAGCGTCATAGGGTCGGGCATATCAGGGAGGCTCACACCGGCTTTACTCAGCAATCCCTTCGCCTGATCTGCCATATCATGATTCTGTGCCGTGTCCTGCTTCAGGCCTGCCCACTGTTCTTGCGCGCTAATCAGCGCAAACGGCAACCCATCAGACCCCGTATTGCGGATGGCTTCGCCAAGGCGGGTATCTTCTCCCTGCTTAATGTACTCACTTGTTTTGCGAATGAGTTTAATTTGTGGAGTCGATAAATCCTGTGCTTTGAGTGCTTTATCATCCAACGCATCCAGCTTGCCCACCATGTCTTTCACATTATCCATCACATCATCATGAACGCGAGCTTTCGCTTCACGCACGGCTTTGTTGCTCATGCCCACTGCTTCAGTCGCTACATCTGTTGGCAACAGGTAGGTTAAAAAGTCTGCCTGTTCTTTAGGAAGATACGCTAATGTCTCTTTTAAGTCGGCACCGGACTGCCCCAAATCCATCATATAGCCCTTCACATCCACTGGTGTTTCAAAAGGCATTTGCTCACGCATGTCCTGTGCTGCGCGTGCAACAATGGCTTCTGTGGCTACATGATGGCCATCAGGTGACACGACTTCACCATCACCCACCAGCTTGATCAGTGCTAACGTATGCATCGTAGCACCGGTGGCAACATCCACTTCTTTACCCGTGATATGATCTGCCAGCGTATCACACAAATCATCCATTTTCTCGTCATGGCGTTTGCTGATGCCTTCATGGCCGTTATCATGCACATATTGATGGAATATCTCCCGTACAAACTCGGAAACGGTCACTTCATTCGTGTTGTCTGAAATCGTGTGAAAACAATGCGTCTTATGGCTGCTACGGAAACGACTAACATCAATGCTGCCATTATCTATGTCACCATCCATGACAATCTTGTTCAATTCCATAATCAGGTCATAAGCAATAACATTGCTACCGCTTTTTTCTTTCGCCCCGTTCAGCCCTTCTTTCATGCTGCTGGTTGCGACAGCTGCACCAAAGATGGTTAGCATAGACGGGTTGACAAAATTCTCGTAAACTTGGAACTGCTCTTTATCACCATTAATAGTGATTTTCTCACCACCTTTATTGAATAACTCCTTGCTAAGAATATGGCTTCCACCCTTCGCTGCATCTATATCAGACGTCACACGTTCAATGGATTTCAGCCCTTTTTCCTGCAATGTTTCAAACTTATCATTGTTTTTATCAAGATTATCCAGCTTTTCCTGCAAGGCTCCAACTTTGCTTTGCTTTAAATCATCCAGCTTTTCATCACGCGCTTTGCCAAACTGGTCTTTTGCATAATATTGCGCCGCAGAAATAATCAGACTAGGCGCCGCTTTCCACACATCCGAGACAAACTGTGTGGTTAATTGCTGATCGCGTTTCGCCAGCACATAATTATCATCCGCCTTACCCTTGGGTGTTGCAACACTGCTTCGCATAGCCACCATGCCTGCATCCGTGTAATCATCCAGCTCACTCAAATCCTTCTGGCGGCGGGCAACGTCTTTCGCAAAGGCTTGCTGCACTTCATAAAGTGGCTGCGCCACAGTAATGGCTGCGTCGAACGCTTTGGAAACAGTGGCCTGATCCAGTTTCTCTAAAGGAACAATGTTATTAAGCGCTTCAATCTGGGCTAGCTGACCAATCCCAGAAATAAGATAATCCTTCCCCAGATATGCCATGTCACGAAACACCATATTGGGTGTATCTTTAAGCAATTCCTTGCCACCAAACTTGTTAAACATGGTCATAGGAATATTGTCCGGTGACAATTCCTCAACGGTCATGCCTCCGAAAACTTCCTGATCTTCAAGTGTGGTTTGTGCTTTACGTGCCATATATCCAGACGGTTAACTTCATTTACTATAGTAAACGTATTATGTGACGTTTTGATGACATGCGCGTGTTTTTTCGTACTTTATCACAGCATAATCAGCGGATATGCAACACACACATCAGCGTAAATAAGCGGCGTGCCGTATCAAAATCCATAGTAATATCTTCCCGCAACTGCTTTCTCAGCAACTCTGATCCTTCATTATGCACGCCACGCCTGCCCATATCCACCGCTTCCACCTTATAGGGGTCAGCGGATGCAACCGCTTCAAAGTAACTCTCACATATCATAAAATAGTCGCGAATAATGGAGCGAAACGGCGTAACCGGTAACTTCACAATCAAAGGGTCACCGCTTAAATGGTTCGTAATGGAAAAGACGAGTCGGTTATCTATAACCCCCAGCTGAACATAATATCCACCTTCTGGCAATGCTTTAGGGGCAAAATAATTTTCCCGCAACAAATCCCCCATCGCCACCTGACGCTCCTGCTCAATGTCCGGTTTGCGTCGTACAACATGCGGGTCGTTCAGTTCTAAACTCAGGATAGTATGGGTTGCATCACGAGGTGGCATCATGCCAAGCACTATACCGTTCATTGTCGGAGGTTGCAAAACCTTATTGAAACGATAAAGCATTCATCCTGTCAAAACAGTTCTAAGTAAGCGTAATTTGTTATCTTACCGAATGCCCTGAAGTAACTGCTCAATGCCACCACCGCCTTTCATCCCTTTTTTGCCCTTCATGCCTTTCATCCGCTTCATCAGTTTTTCCATTTGCTGATGCTGCTTCACCAGCTTATTAACTTCCTGCACAGACGTACCAGACCCTTGCGCGATACGTTTGCGGCGTGAACCATTTAGCAATTTTGGCGTGGCGCGTTCATGTTTGGTCATTGACAGGATGATGGCTTCCTGACGTTTGAAGGTGGACTCATCCACACCTGCTTCAGAAATGGCATCCTTTAACTTACCAACCCCCGGCATCAGGCTCAACATAGAGCCTATGCCTCCCATCTTCTTCATATTTTGCAATTGCGACAGCAGGTCATTAAAATCAAATTGCCCTGCCTGCATCCGTTTAGCCATGGCTTTGGCTTCATGTTCATCCACTGTTTCGGCTGCTTTTTCTACCAGCGAAACAATATCCCCCATATCCAGAATACGTGAGGCAATACGCTCAGGGTGGAATAGCTCAAACTCGGTGATTTTCTCACCCGTTCCCATGAACTTGATGGGCTGACCTGTCACATGGCGCAAACTTAACGCAGCACCACCGCGCCCGTCACCATCAATACGCGTGAGAATAGCACCGGTTATACCGATTTTCTCGTGAAACTCTTTGCCAATATTAACCGCATCCTGGCCAGTTAAAGAATCCGCTACCAGCAAGGTTTCCACCGGACGTGACATCTCCCGCACCTGCTGCAACTCATCCATCAGCTCGGTATCAATATGCAGTCGTCCGGCAGTGTCTAATATGAGAACATCATAATTGCCTTTAGCGGCGGCTTCTTTCGCGCGCGCTGTAATATCTATGGGTTGCTGGTCTTGCACAATCTCCAAGCAATCCACACCTGCTTTTTCTGCCACCACGGCCAATTGCTGTTGCGCTGCGGGACGGTACACATCCAATGACGCTAGCAATACTTTTTTCTTTTGTTTGTCACGTAAACGATAGGCCAGCTTGCCGGTAGAGGTAGTTTTTCCTGATCCTTGCAGCCCTACCATCATAATCACGGCAGGAGATGCTGTAGAGAGATTAATATCCTGATGCTCACTACCTAGCAATTCCGTTAAATGATCCTGCACCAGCTTAATCACCATATTGGCCGGAGAAATGCTTTTCACAATATCCGCGCCAAGCGCAGCTTCTTTAAGGGATGCAGTAAAGTCTTTGACCACGGGCAATGCAACATCTGCTTCCAGCAGGGCAATACGCACTTCGCGCATCACACTGGTAATGTCTTCTTCTGTCAGGTTTCCACGACGACGCATGTTCGTGAAAATCCCCCCAAGACGGTCATTTAAAGATGCAAACATAGGTGTAGACGCTCCGGTTAACGGTTAAACCACTTGAGGTTGAAGGCAACATGCAGTACATGAGTTAGGTATCACCTTCACAACATACAGATAGAATTCCTATGACGCAACCTTCCCATGATGCCAATCAGACCGCGCCTGATAATCACGATATTGATGCAATGAGCTTTGAAGAAGCGATGCAGGAGCTGGAAGTGATTGTTCGCAAACTTGAAAGCGGCGATATTGTTTTGGCAGACTCATTGGCAGCGTACGGGCGCGGCACAGCACTCAAGGCGCATTGCCAGAAAACCCTGAATGATGCCCGCCTGAAAGTAGAGAAAATTATGCAGGATGAACAAGGCAGGGTAAGCACGCAACCGCTGGATGCATAAATCACATAATCACCATAGGCAATAACGTTTTTACTTTGCAAAAGGGTCCGTAATTCGATACGACTAAAGGTATGATAAAGATAGCGACTACCGACATTATTGATATGCAAACAGCACTAAGTGACATTAGTGTGGATTTGGAAAAGACAATGGATGAGGTGTTACCCCACCCCGAAGGTGTTACCAGTAACGTCATCACCCTGACTGACCGTCATTTACACACCGCAAAGTCGTCTGTAGGTGATGAGGGTATAGTGATGGAAGCTATGCGTTACGCTGCACTTTCAGGCGGTAAACGCTTGCGTCCATTTTTAGTGGTGACGTGTGCAGATATGTTTGGCGTGTGTCGTCGCGCGGCACTATTGGCAGCGACTTCGATTGAATTTATCCACACCTATTCACTGGTACATGATGACCTACCTGCTATGGATGATGACGATCTGCGTCGCGGCAAACCAAGCTGTCACGTAAAATATGGAGAAGCCGTAGCCATTCTGGCAGGTGATGCATTGCAGGCATTGTCGTTTCAGATTCTGGCAAACCGTGAAGTCCATGCAGACCCGTCTGTACGCTGCGAGCTAATTCGTACCATTGCCCGCGCTGCTGGTGCCAATGGTTTGGTTGGCGGGCAGGCGCTGGATTTAGCGGCAGAGAAGAAGCAATTAAGTGTTGATGAAATCATACGCCTGCAACGATTGAAAACTGGTGAGATGTTTGCAGTTTCCTGTGAATCAGGCGCTGTGCTTGGCAAAGCCGCACCAAAACTGCGTAACAGTTTGCGTCGTTATGCTCATGATATTGGGCTGGCGTTTCAAATCACCGATGACCTGCTGGATGCAGAAGGCACACGCGAAGAAGCAGGTAAAGAAGTGCGAAAAGACGAAGCACGCGGGAAAGCAACTTTAGTGCAGTCTTTAGGGCTGGAACGAGCACGAGAGCAGGCTCA
Organism: uncultured Alphaproteobacteria bacterium; assembly: GCA_963803575.1. Lineage (GTDB taxonomy): Bacteria > Pseudomonadota > Alphaproteobacteria > Rickettsiales > UBA998 > CAWDMW01. Next base: position 1,044,913 of record CAWDMW010000002.1, on the reverse strand, counting down.
AATTCTGGCGCGTCAGGCTGTCAGTCATTTGGAAGTGTTCGATCATAAGCAAACCCGTCATTTGCGCTCGCTGGCAGAGTTTGTTATTTCCCGTCGTAACTAACCATCATGTTTGACGTATTAATCATAGGTGCCGGAGCCGCTGGCAGCGTCGTAGCTAAGAAATGTGCCATGAATGGCGATGTGTTTGGTCGTATTCATTTGGCTAGCCGCACGTTATCAAAATGCGAGAAAGTTCAGGAGCAATGTATCCGTGAAGTGAGCATTTCGCAGCTGGACGCAGATAATGTTGCTGATACAGTTGCATTAATTCAGGAATTTCAGCCAAATCTGGTTATTAATATGGCACTGCCTTATCAGGATCTGGCCATCATGGATGCATGTCTGGAATGTGGTGTAGATTATCTGGATACTGCTAATTACGAGCCACGAGATGAAGCAAAATTTCAATATAGCTGGCAGTGGGCATATCAGGACAGGTTCAAGGCAAAAGGCATCAAAGCCATTCTTGGGTGCGGTTTTGACCCTGGAGTGACAAATATCTTTTGTGCGCATGGTGCAAAACATTTATTTGACACAATCCGTACCATTGACATTGTCGATTGCAACGCAGGTGACCATGGGCAGGCATTTGCTACGAACTTTAACCCTGAAATCAATATCCGCGAAGTAACGCAGCGCGGAAAATACTGGGAGCATGGCGAATGGAAGGATATTGATCCGCTCAGCATGTCCTGCATGATTGACTACCCCGAAGTGGGGCAACGCCGCAGCTACCTGCTCTATCATGAAGAACTGGAATCTTTGGTCGAGCATATTGATGGGTTGCAGCGTATCCGCTTCTGGATGACGTTTGGTGATGAATACATCAAACATCTCGATGTGCTGCAAAATGTTGGCATGACGCGCATTGACCCGGTGATGCATCAGGGGCGTGAAATTATTCCCATTGAGTTTTTGAAAACGTTACTGCCAGAGCCTTCATCACTATCAGAAAATTACGAAGGCAAAACATCTATTGGATGCATCCTGTCTGGCGAGAAAGACGGTAAAAAACGTCGCGTCATGGTCTATAATGTATCAGATCACGCAGCCTGTCACGCGGAAGTTAAAGCACAAGCAGTCTCATACACTACAGGCGTGCCGGCTGTAACTGGCGCCATTATGGCGGCACGTGGCTTATGGTCTGGAGCGGGTGTTTTTAACGTAGAGCAATTTGATCCTGATCCATTCCTTGAGGAACTGGCAAAACAGGGGCTAAGCTGGCACGTAAAAGAACTGGATCCGGATGCATCACTTGCCTGTGATGCCTAACGCATTAGAAGCTGTTTTACCTCATATTCAAACGCCGGCATATGTCGCAGATATGGCCGCCATTAAGCGTAACCTAGCAGTCGCAAGCCAAATCAAACAACAAACAGGCTGTAAAATACTGTTAGCGACTAAAGCATTTTCTGCCTACGGATTATTTGACAGATTCACAGATGCGTTAGACGGCACAACAGCCAGCGGTTACTACGAAGCCAAATTAGGATACGAGCATTTTGGCAAAGACGTGCATGTCTACTCCCCTGCGTTTTCGGCAAGTGACATTGCAAAGCTAGCACCCATATCGAGCCACATAACATTCAATTCTATCGCGCAGTGGCAGGCATATAAAGAGCATTTTGCTGTCACAGGACTGCGCCTTAACCCCCGTTTGCAGTTAGTCACAAATAACCCTATCTATAATCCATCAGCCCCAGATTCGCGTTTTGGCGTTGAATTAACCGATATAACTCCCGAAATTACTGCACAACTGGACATTCTCCACGTGCATAATTTATGCGAAAATATGGCAGATGCATCCTGCACCCTGCTGGATTATCTCAGCACAGATTGCGCTCATATTTTGGAGCAAGTGCGGTATGTAAATATAGGCGGCGGGCATTACATCACCCACCCTGATTATGACGTAGATCGTCTAATACAAGCCATTAACCAGCTTCAAGATCGCTTTAACGTACAAGTCGTTATGGAGCCGGGAGGCACATTGGTCTATGAGGGTGGTTATCTGGTAGCATCCGTACTAGACATTATCGCCCGCGATCACCACCAGATTGCTATACTTGATACCTCCGCTACCTGCCACATGCCTGACGTGCTGGAAGTTCCCTACCGCCCGAACCTGATAGGAGATGCCCCTTCTCACCCGCATACCTACATACTGGCGGGTACTACCTGCCTGACAGGAGATGTGATTGGCACATATTACGTGAAGGCACCATTACGTATTGGTGATAAGGTTACCTTCACTGACATGATGCAATATAGCTTTGTCAAAAACACTACCTTTAACGGGATGCCATTGCCAGATATTGGGGTGCTGGAGACAGATGGACAATACCGTGTGTTAAAGCGTTTCGGCTACGAAGCGTTTGCCTCACGTTTATCATGAAGCGCACTTTGAATACGTTGCAAACATGACTCCTGGCCTAAAATAGGCATAACATGGAACATGGAAGGAGACGCATGACTGCCAGTAATCGCTGCACGAAGCGGGTTCATAATCTTCCCTAGTTTTAGCCCCTGCTCAACACCATATGCTTCACATGCTTCCTGAATAGTCACCGCCGTCCAGTGCGATATGCCAGAGAGTACCGGCAATATATCATGCAATAAGGGCTGGTGTGCTTCAATCAGCTTCTGTGCTTTTGGCGTGTAGTTCTTAGGCAAACGAAACAGAAACAGGCTGCTGTCCGCCAAATGTTGCAAAGTGTTGGCGCGCTGTTGTAATTCTGGCAGGGCATCATGGTAGCGTTGCTTATCTCGATGGGTTAAACCACCCTCACCCTTCACCTGTTCCACAAACGGCAGACTTAGCGTGTAAAGCTCGTCCAATTCAAGCTGATGCAGATAGTGCGCGTTCACATGAGTCAGTTTATCCATATCAAAACGGGATGGAGATTTTCCTAAACCATCCATATCAAACCAGTCTGTCGCATCTGCATCGCTAATAATTTCATCATCACCATGCGACCATCCAAGCCGCAGCAGATAATTACGCATCGCTTCAGGCAAGAACCCCATATCACGATAAGCGCTGACACCCAGCGCACCGTGACGCTTGGACAGTTTTGCTCCATCCGCACCGTAAATAAGTGGGATATGCGCCATCGTTGGCACATCCCATCCCAATGCCTGATAAATCAGTGCCTGACGAAAGCTATTGGTGAAGTGGTCATCTCCACGGATAATATGCGTAATCCCCATATCGTGATCGTCCACCACCACTGCAAGCAGGTACGTAGGAGTGCCATCAGCGCGTAGCAGCACCATATCATCCAGTTCATCGCACGCAATACTCACATTTCCCTGTACCCCATCATCTAACGTAATCTGCCCTTCCAATGGAGCTTTCAGACGAATGGAAAAGCTGCCATGAGCCGGAGCGGGTATCTCCGTATCACGCCAGCGGCGATCATAGCGGTATGTCTCACCCTTAGCCGTTGCTTTCTGGCGTTCATCTACCAATTCATCAGCACTCATATAACAGCGATATGCATGGCCAGTATCCAGCAATTGCTGTGCAATATCACAGTGACGGGCAACATTCGCCGATTGCATTACGGCTGGCGCGGCTGGCGTCAGTCCAAGCCATTGCATTCCGTCACAAATTGCATCAATGGCTGCTTGCGTGGAGCGTGCTTTGTCCGTATCCTCAATACGCAGTAAAAACTGCCCCCCATGGTGATGGGCAAACAGGTAATTAAATAATGCGGTTCGCGCACCCCCAATATGTAAAAAACCAGTGGGTGAAGGAGCAAAGCGGGTAATAACAGTCATGCTGCTGTCATATCGTCTTTACCACGCAGCATCCACTGTTTTTTTGTATCGCGGCGCACTTTATGCTTGCCATTTTGGGTAAGCCTCGCTACAAACTGCACTCATAATTGCGCGCCCGTAGCTCAGCTGGATAGAGTACCTGACTACGAATCAGGCGGTCGGAGGTTCGAATCCTTCCGGGCGCGCCACTTCACTACGAAGCCCTACAAACAGACCTAAACCATTGATAGATATTACATAATCTAGGTAACATGGATACAATGTATCTTTAAATGTAAAACCCGCTAAATCCCTATAAAACCAAATGCTGCTTTCTTTATCGCTGTAACACTGAACTCAAGGCCTTCTTTCTGTAAATACCCTTTAATACGATTCCAATGTGATGAATCTCTGATTGCATCAAGAACATCGTACCCATCGTTTGTCAGACCAGTAACGTGGTAATGCGAACCATCCAAAAAGTGTCCGGAAATTGCTTCGACCAACTCTTTAATCATGTATTAGCCCGATATAATGAATAATAGTTCCGCTATCATGACTCTCTAAAAAGATTTTTTCAGCATTTATAAGGGGATGTTTTAGATGCATCAGATTCTTCAATATATAATAATAGCTCTCTAATCAAATCTTTATCACGTCTCATAATGTATATCCTTATACGCTGATTTCGGTACTACGTTCGTGTAAGTTACACAACCTGCCCTTGCAACCGTGCCTGCACCTTTTCGCGCCCGAGCAGTGAAAACACGATTGGCAGTTCAGGGCCATCAGTGCGTGCGGTGAGTGCCAAACGAAGCGGCATGAAAAGCTGCTTTCCTTTGCGCCCCGTATGCTCTTTCACAGCTTTGGTAAAGACTCCCCAGCTATCCTGATCCCACGCACCTTCAGGCAATAACTGTGCTGCCTGAGCGCAGTAAGCCTTATCATCCTCTGCAATATCTGGTGTTACCGGATGCTCCAACAATGCCTGCCAATCTGCCACCTCAGGCAAAGATTGTATGTTGGCACGTATGTCATGCCAAAACGTTTCAGACACCTGCATATCATACGCTTCAAACCACGACTTCACACTGTCGTAAGATGCTTCATGCAGCAGACGGCCATTGAGGCGCAAAAGTTCTTCTTCTTCAAACATGGCAGTAGATCGCCCAAACTTGTTGCAATCAAACCCTACAATCAGCGCATCTATGGTGGCAAGTTCAATGGCATCAGACGTACCAATCCGCGCTAAATATGACGTAACTGCTTCAGGCATCATACCCTTTTCACGCAAATCACGAATGGACGCACTACCTTCACGTTTGGAAAGCTTGCCCTCTTTCATGGCCAGTAATGCCATATGGCCAAACTTTGGCACATCAAACTCTAATGCTTCAAAAATCTGCGCTTGCACGGCGGAGTTACTCACATGGTCTTCACCGCGCATAATGTGGGTAATCCCCATATCGCCATCATCCACACAACCAGCAAAAGTAAACAGCGGCACGCCATCTTCACGCACCAGCACCGGGTCACTGGCAAACTGCCCTTTGAAACGCACCTCACCACGAATCATATCCTGCCATACCACATCCGTATCATGCAGCATGAATCGGTAATGGGGGGTGCGCCCTTCTGCTGCGTAAGCTGATTTTTGCGCGTCTGTCAGTTGCAAAGCCGCGCGGTCATAAATAGGTGGCTTCCCGCGACTAATCAGCATCTTTCGTTTAATGTCAATTTCTTGCGGTGTTTCATAACACGCATAAAGCCGCCCTTCATCCAGCAAGTGTTGCTGGCACTGCTCGTAACGGGCAAACCGGTCAGATTGACGTTCGGTACGGTCATAACTTAAGCCTAGCCACTCCATATCTTCATAGATTCCCTGCTCATATTCTGCGGTAGAGCGTTGCCTGTCTGTGTCGTCAATACGCAACAGAAACTCGGCGTCATGCTTACGAGCAAACAACCAGTTCACTAGAGCGGTACGGACATTACCCACATGCAGCCAGCCAGTAGGAGAAGGAGCAAAACGCACGCGCATGGGAGAAGTAGAAGATGTCATAGGGAATATACTTTAATAGGTGATGGTAGGAAGCTTAAAGGGCTGTAAAGCGGGCAATTATTGCGTCAAACATAGCATGTGTCAATCGTTTGGTGCTGGTATTGTACCGTGAGCAATGATAACTGGCCAGTAATGTCAGAGACGGGCTAATCTGGTACTCCATCCCATGCCCAAACGCAAAAGCAGATAATTTTAATTGATGTGCTTTCAACACCGCACGGTGGGCAATCGTTCCTAGCACAAGAATATGTCGCAAGTTCGTCATAGCTGCCATTTCTGCTTCCAGAAACTGGCGGCAAGTATGTATTTCTTCAGTGGTTGGTTTGTTCTGTGGTGGCACACACCGTACTGCATTCGTGATGCGGGTATTACATAATTGCAATCCATCGGATGTATGACGGTCATAATGTCCTGTTGCCAGTCCATAACGTTGCAAAGCAGGATAAAGCGTATCCCCTGCATAATCTCCGGTAAATGGTCGCCCTGTCTGATTCGCACCATGCAATCCGGGCGCCAACCCAACAATCAGTTTCCGTGCATCACGCGAACCAAAGGAGGGAACAGGCTTGTTATGATAGTCCGGATGCTTAAGGCTATTTTCCAGCCGAAAGGCAGCGAGACGCGGACATAACACGCAATGGTCTGGTGGAATATGAGTCATAGGACACGTTACCTAACATGGTTCACGACAAAAGCAGCAAATAAAATCAATTTTATATACATTTCTTACCTTTCACCCTTGAAAGCTAACCTGCTTGTCATATATGGCTGCATAAGCGGTGAGAGCCGCACTAACATAACTTAATTGATAAATTTAATTACAAGGCACATTTTAAGGAGTATACCCATTATGAGCATTAGACCACTACATGACAGAGTCGTTGTCCGTCGTCTGGAAGAAGACGAAAAAACCGCAGGCGGCATCATCATTCCTGATTCAGCTAAAGAAAAGCCACAAAAAGGCGAAGTTGTTGCTGTTGGAAGCGGCGCACGTGACGATAGCGGCAAAGTTGTTGCTCTGGACGTGAAAGTCGGTGACAGAGTGTTATTTGGCAAATGGTCTGGCACAGAAATCAAACTGGATGGCGAAGAATTGCTGGTGATGAAAGAATCTGACATTATCGCAATATTCGACCATACCGTGTCTATCAAAAAAGCAGCATAAACACATTACTATTAAGGAGAATCATTCATTATGGCTAAAGAACTAAAATTCGGAACAGATGCACGCGCGCTAATTCTGGAAGGTGCAGACATTCTGGCAAACGCCGTAAAAGTAACATTGGGACCAAAAGGTCGCAACGTGGTACTGGAAAAATCATTTGGCGCACCTCGCATGACCAAAGATGGTGTCAGTGTAGCGAAAGAAATTTCACTATCAAACAAATTCCAAAATATGGGCGCGCAAATGCTGCGTGAAGTGGCAAGCAAAACAGCTGATACCGCTGGTGATGGCACAACCACTGCAACCGTACTAGCACAAGCAATTGTTCGTGAAGGTGCAAAAGCCGTTGCAGCTGGTCTAAACCCAATGGATCTGAAACGTGGCATTGACAAAGCAGTCGCTGCTGTGGTTGCAGAAATACAGTCAAAAAGCAAAAATATTTCTTCTCACGAAGAAATTGCACAGGTCGGTACGATTTCTGCTAATGGTGATAAAGTCATCGGTGAGAAACTGGCTGAAGCGATGGATAAAGTCGGCAAAGAAGGCGTTATCACGGTTGAAGAAGCGAAAGGCTTGGAGTTTGAACTAGACGTTGTTGAAGGGATGATGTTTGATCGTGGGTACCTATCACCTTACTTTGTCACAAATTCTGACAAAATGATTACCGAGCTGGACAACCCATATATTCTGTTCTTTGAAAAGAAACTTTCTGGTCTGCAACAAATGTTGCCATTGCTTGAGTCCGTCGTGCAGTCTCAGCGTCCATTACTTATCATCGCTGAAGATGTGGAAGGCGAAGCACTTGCAACATTGGTTGTCAACAAATTGCGTGGCGGTCTGAAAGTAGCGGCTGTTAAAGCACCTGGTTTTGGTGATCGTCGCAAAGCAATGCTTGAAGATATCGCGATTCTGACAGGTGGTCAGGTTATCAGTGAAGATTTAGGCATCAAGCTTGAAAACGTAACCGTTGAAATGCTGGGTTCTGCAAAAAAAGTGGTTATCAGCAAAGAAGAAACCACCATTATTGACGGTGTTGGCGACAAGTCAGCCATTGAAGCACGTTGTGGCCAGATTCGTAATCAAGTGGAAGAAACGACTTCTGACTATGATCGCGAGAAACTACAAGAGCGCCTGGCGAAACTTGCAGGCGGTGTTGCTGTACTTAAAGTCGGTGGTGCAACGGAAGTGGAAGTGAAAGAGCGCAAAGACCGTGTTGATGATGCATTGCACGCGACTCGCGCTGCGGTTGAAGAAGGTATCGTACCTGGTGGTGGAACAACGTTGCTTTACTGCTCAAAGATTCTCGAGAAAGTGGAAACACTGAACGAAGAAGAAAAAGCAGGTATCAATATTGTACGTCGTGCGCTTCAGGCTCCACTTCGTCAAATTGTTGAAAATGCAGGTCTTGACGGTGCAGTTGTTGCTGGTAAACTGCTTGAAAGCGACGATACCGATTATGGCTTCAATGCTCAAACACTTGAGTATTGTGACATGGTTAAGACAGGTATTATTGACCCAACCAAAGTGGTACGTACAGCGCTTCAGGATGCTGCATCGGTATGCTGGTCTATTAATTACGACAGAAGCACTGGTTGCTGACAAGCCGGAAGAAAATTCTGGCGGCGGCGCTGGTGGTGCTGATGCTATGGCCGGAATGGGTGGCATGGGCGGAATGGGTGGTATGGGCTTCTAAGCTCACACCCTCACCCGTATGCTCACGCATACCTTTGAAAAAGAGAGATGGTTTGCGGATCATCTCTCTTTTTTGTACTTACACTCATATTTGAGTACGATATATGGATTATAGCACGCTGGATATTCTTACCTTTATCGCATCTGCTTTCTTTGCTGGCGCACTGAATGCTGTGGCAGGTGGCGGCACATTCTTTGCGTTTCCTGCCCTGCTATTCACAGGCGCTGCCCCCATTGCCGCCAACGCTACCTGCACGATTGCACTCTGGCCAGCATCGCTTGCCAGCGTCTATGCATTTCGTCAGCATTTAGGCACCCATATTCGCACGCTAGGCTGGATGATGGCATTATCAGTAGTCGGCGGCTGGCTTGGCGCACGTATCCTACTGGCCATTGACAATGCAACCTTCTCCTATCTCGTGCCATGGCTAATGCTGATTGCAACTCTGCTCTTTGCTTACGGCAAACGTATTGCACAGCTCGGCAAAAGCGGACATAATCACCCATGGGTGAGCGTAACCATTGCCACATTGTTACTCAGTATCACGGCCATATATGGCGGCTTCTTTGGTGCGGGCATTGGTATCTTAACACTGGCTGTCTTATACGTGCTGGGACTAGATGACATCCACGAAATGAATGCACGTAAAACCGTCATCGCTGCCAGCATTAATTCCGCTGCATTCTTTACCTTTGTCTTTTCTGATGTGGTCATGTGGAACGTAGCCGGCATCATGGTTGGCAGTGCCATTGCAGGCGGGTATTTAGGCGCACGGTTTTCCCTCTACTTTCCTGCACATCATGTACGGCGTTTTGTGCTGATGGTAGCAACTATGACGACGGGCTATTTCTTTATCGACCATTATGTCCTGTCATAAATGCAGATAGCGATTGTCACATAGTCAAGAATTTGCTAGGTTCCGCTCAAATTAGACAGGATAATCACATACAATGAAAATTGATGGCGTATCAATTCGCGTAGGCAACGTACTGGAGCATAAAAACCAGCTATGGGTAGTCACCAAAACGCAGCACGTAAAACCCGGTAAAGGCGGCGCCTTTAATCAGGTGGAAATGAAAGATATTCGCAATGGCACCAAGCTGAATGAACGGTTTCGTTCAGACGAGTCGGTGGAGCGTGTGCGACTGGATCAGATGGATTATCAATTCCTGTATGAAGAAGGCGAACATCTGGTGTTTATGAATCAGCAGGATTATGAACAGATCACTTTAAATACCGAATTACTAGGTGAAGCACGCCCATTTTTAGAAGACGGTATGCAGGTAAAAATTGAACTCTATGAAGGCGAGCCAATCAGTGTGGCATTGCCTCAACAGGCAACCGCAGAAATTGCGGAGACAGAACCTGTGGTAAAAGGACAAACGGCTACATCATCTTACAAACCCGCTGTGCTGGTCAACGGGGTGCGTGTGATGGTACCACCCTTCATCAATAGTGGCGATATGATCGTTGTTGATACGTCAGAACTAACCTATATTGAGCGGGCAAAATAATCTTATGGCTGCTTACGAACGCCGCTACGGCCTGAATACTCCGTTAATTAATGTCATGATCGGGGCAGTTGAAAAAACCACCCGCCAGATTTTACGTGATTTTGGAGAAGTTGATAGCCTCCAAATATCCAAAAAAGGCGCCATGGATTTTGTCACTATCACTGACAAAAAGGTAGAAAAAATCTTACATGAGAACCTGCATCGCGCGCGTCCGGATTTTGGCTTTCTCATGGAAGAAAGTGGTACCATTGAAGGTAGCACCAACATGCGTTGGGTCATTGATCCGCTGGATGGCACCACGAACTTTATGCATGCCATCCCTTACTTCTGCGTATCCGTAGGGGTAGAGAGAATCACTGATAAAGGGAGCGAACTAATCGCAGGCGTAGTGTATGACCCGGTGCATGATGAGATGTTTATGGCAGAAGCAGGAAAAGGGGCGTATGTCAATCAACGCAAATTAGGTGTGTCACGTCGTGCAACCGATTTTTACTTTGTGACTGGCACTTCCCGACGCAAGGGTCAGCATTCTAAGGAATGTTCTGCATTGTCAGATTATGCTGACGGCATAGATGCTGTGATTCGCCGCAGTGGAGCTGCCGCACTGGATCTGGCTTACGTAGCTGCCGGGCGTTATGACGCTGTATGGTTTCCAAAGCTAAAGGAATGGGATGTGGCTGCCGGTATGTTGCTGGTAAAAGAAGCAGGCGGAGTCATGTGCCTGCCCGATGGCACAAACGGCGACCCTTATAAGCATTTATCCATTTTTGCAGGAAGCCCTACCGCCTATCAGACGATGATTCGTCAAAAACGAGAAACTTGATATTATTATAACTTTATGTATCATCTATATATCTTAACTGCTGTGACCTATGTTATCTGGTAACCCCTTTATGAATCACTTTTTTGCTTCTGTTGCTCACCCCATTACGTACAGGCACGTTGTTTCCACTGCGCTGGTCACCAGTATGTTTGCAGCGAGTATCTTTCATGCTGATGACGCATCTGCACGTCGCTTGATACCGCAACGACCAAGCATTGAGGTACGGGTTGAAGCATTGCAGGCATTGCGCCGCTCTGTACAGCAGGATCGCATGTATGCCAGACAATCTACAGTAGGAGATGTGGTACAAAATCGTCCGGTAGCACCAATCATAGCAGCACAACCTTATCAGTCAAAACCTGCTATTATTGCGCCTGCGCCTACTTCGCCAGCCCCTAAAATACGTAAGCCTGCAAATACAACTGTAGCCCAAAAGCCACAGCCCGTTGCTATCGCACCAGAACCGGCTAACGCGATTCCAGCGTCTGCGCCTAAACCAAAGAAAGTCGCATCTGCTCCACCAAAGCCAAAGCCTCCAGTGGTGCCACCTGCTGTGATTGAAGAAAGACCTGCTCCACCTCCGGTTGTTATACCGCAAACCATCCCTGAACCAGAACTGGAAATTGTAGAAGAATTTGAGACTTCTCCAAACGTAGATATGTCGTTGGATGACGTCATGAGCAATGAAGATTTTGCCACTTTGCCAACAGAGCCAGCAACTCTTCCGCCTCTGCCAAAAGAGACGTTGATAGAGGAAGAAGACACTTTCCCAGAGTTGCCTGATTTGGCAGAACCCGTGCCACCAGTATTGCCAGACATACCAACCAAAGACATTGCAACTATAGAGCCCGAAGAAAAAACTATTGCGGCTATGGATGATGGCTTGTCCGATATCTCTCTGCCATCTGACGCTTCTGATGAGGAGGAAACAGGTTTTGAGGACATCCCTGACTTACCCTCACCGGAAAAGATGGACGATTTCCCACCATTTGAAGAGCTTTCTGTAGAGGAGATAGAGGAAGAAACACAAGATAGTGATGATGCGCAATCAGACGCTCCTGAATCATCAATCGACATGCCGCCAGTCATGGATGAAGAAATGTTTGTCGAGGAAGACGCTGAAGAGCCACTCATGGATATGGCGGATATTGAAGCTGAGCCTGATGTAGCCCGAGAGTCGGAACCAGAAGTAGCAGCAATAGCTGAACCGCCTGTAGCTGAACCTGCACCGTCTCTTCCACCTGTTCCTGCACCTGAATCCCCCGTGACTCCAGCAGCAGTGCCAGAACCAAAGAAAGAGACAGAAGGCGGCCTGTTCCCCAATTTGAAATCTGCTTTTAAATCGTTCCTTGGTGGCGATGAAGAAGAAGCACCATTGCCTCCACTTCCTGCGCCTACACAAGTGACACAGCAGAAAAAAGTACCCCCTGTGCAAGATACGCCTCCAGTAGCTGCAATAACGCAAAATGACGATTTGCCACCGCTACCGTTCGGAGACGATAATGCATCTGGTGCAGATGATGCATATCAGGATGATCTGCCGCCATTGCCCGGCTTTGGTAGCGATACCGAATCTGCGCCAAATGATGAAATCGCCCAAATGGATACGTTGCCACCCCTGCCATCACTACCATTTTCTGAGTCAGAACCACCTGTGTCAGAATCAACGATACCAGACGTATCTGTTGACGAAAACGAACAGCAAATAGCTTCTCTACCGCCTATTGAGCCGATAGATTTATCTGGAAGCGATGATGATGTTGTGCTGTCCGTCTATTTTTCACAGTCAGAAACAGAGGTGCCTTTAGCGTTTCAACAGCCCCTTATCAATCTATCTAAAGAACTGGTATCAAACGCTAACACAAGCATTACGGTCACGGCTTACGCATCTGGCAATAGCGATCAGGCACAAATTGCCAGTCGTGTTTCTCTAGCGAGAGCATTAGCAGTCAGAGCCTTCCTAATTGATTTAGGGATTGAGAATATGCGGGTTTCTGTACAGGCGTTGGGTAATAACATTCCTGATGGGCCAAGTGAAAGAGCCGATATTACGGTGAGTTCTAACTAGAGCGTTACACTAACGACTATAGGTGTATCTAAGCTTTCTGTAAGCAAAGCAGGTAATTAACAGATACATCATCCTTATCCAGTGACCAGCTACGTGAGAAAGGATGATAGACCATACCGGTTAAGTCTCTCTGCTTGCAGCCATACTGCATTAACGGCATGACAATTTCTGAGGGTTGCAAAAACTTGTTCCAGTCATGCGTTCCAACAGGCAACCAGCGCAACACATATTCTGCACCAATTTTGGCTGTTAGCAGTGACTTTAATGTGCGGTTCAGTGTAGTCACAATAATCACGCCCCCATCATTGGTAAGATCATAAATACAACGCAAAAAAGCATCCACGTCTGCCACATGTTCAATAATTTCCAGCGCCAGCACAACATCGTAGTGCTTTTGTTGTTCACATAACGTTTCTGCTCTACCAGCAATATACTGGATATCCAGCCCAGATTGCGCCGCATGTGCTTTCGCTACCTCAATATTCTTGTCTGACGCATCAATGCCCGTTACATCAGCGCCCAGCCGTGACAGGGGTTCAGCGGCCAGACCTCCGCCACATCCAATATCTAATATGGTTAAACCATCTAAAGGCAACGATTGACGGCGATCACGCGCCATAAAAGCGCAAACATGGTTACATATGTAGTCTATACGTAACGGGGTAATCTCGTGTAATGGACGAAACTTCCCTTTCGCATCCCACCACGCATCTGCCATTGCGCTAAATTTAGCAATTTCTGTCTCATCTACCGTGTCACGATAGTCAGAATGGGTAGGTACCGGAGCTAGTTGCATGAAAAGCCTTTTTACATTACGTTATTCAGTATATACTATACTTCTACTTAAGAAAGCGCAACCTACGCCTTCTCAGACTGATCCTATAGACACTAGCTGACAATATAATGTTATGAAGAAGCCGCATCAATCCCCTATCACCACACGGCAACCTGCCCCACCACAGGAAAAAAATACCCGATTCTCTGATCTAACCGGTGAAATGTTCTCTTTTCTGGACAAGCCGGCGCGCGCTATCGACACAATGATTTACCGTATGCAAAACGTTGTAGAAACCAATGTGGTGATTGGTCAGGAAATGGCAGATAAAGGACTGTTTCGTGATGCCATCATACGGTTGCGTATTGCTCTATGGTTTGCGCCCCAGCATCCACAAGCATGGTATGTGCTGGGATGCTGCTATATTTCACTGGAAAACATGGATAAAGCCAAAGCGGCACTACGCCAGGCTGTCAAGCTAAACCCTGCCAATGAAAATGCTATTTTCATGCTGGCAACACTGGATTCCAACGCTGTCACAGCAGAGCTATACCCTACCCACATGCCCTACGATATTGTGCAGGATTACTTCACCAGTCACGCCGCTACCTTTGAAGTGATGCAACATGATTCCGGTTATAAAGGCCATCAACTGGCAGATATGGCGGTATGGGACGCACTAGACAGACGGCGTACCAATTATCAGGTACTGGAACTGGGGTGCGGCACAGGGTTGTGCGGCGTGTTGCTTGCAGAACGCTCAGAAGAACTGGTCGGCGTGGACTTTAACCGAAGCATGCTTGATGTTGCAAAAATCAAGCGACGCCCTGATAATCGCCGTGTCTATACAGAAACCATGTTGCAGGATATTCGCCACTATATGGCAGACATACAAAAACCACGTTTCCATGCAGTGGTGGCGGCGCATGTCTTTAACTATGTTGGTGACATTGCCGAGTTGTTTGACGGTATGGCACGTTGTTTACTGGATGAAGGTGTATGTATCTTTCAGGTAGAGCGTTACTCTAATGAAAATAGTTTCGGGTTAGTTCCGGGTATGGGAAGATTTGGGCATAGCGATGGTTATGTGCGTCATCATCTGCACCGTGTTGGACTAACATTGTTATCGAATGACATTGTACGTGTTTATCCCGATTATGAGATGGTACAATATGTCGCGCGTAAACCAGAATCCACTGAGTCATCAACATAATTTGCTTGAGTATTTTGGCAAAGCTGATTACATGTATGGTGAATACTGATTTGACCGATGTTTGAAGAGAGAGACTATGAGTTTGCCGTTAATGCCCAAAGCAACTGCCGTGTGGCTGGTGGAAAACACAGCACTAACATTCCAGCAGATTGCTGATTTTTGTGGTATGCATCCTCTGGAAGTGCAAGGCATTGCAGACGATGAAGTGGCCGCAGGTATTCGTGGCCAAAGCCCCCTTGAATCTGGACAAATCACTGAAGAAGCATTGGCGCTTAGCGAAGCGAATCCTGATGTCAAACTGGTTATCAATAAACAAAGCAATAAATACATTAAGAAAAAATCGAAAGGTGGGAAATATACTCCCGTAGCACGTCGTCAGGACAAGCCCGAGGCTATTGCATGGCTGGTGAAATATCATCCCTATATTCCTGACAGCAAAATTGCCAAACTGATCGGCACAACCAAAAAGACTATCGAGTCCGTGCGTGAAAAAACGCATTGGAACACACAAAACATGACGCCTAAAGATCCGGTGCTACTTGCGCTATGCTCTCAACATGAGCTGGATATACTGGTCGAACAATACCGTCCTGCGCAAGAACCCGTACAGGAAGAGCCAGAAGCTCATCCATTATTCCCTGTATCATCTGGTTTGTCATCACAATAAGCTTGCGTTCAAGTATAAGCTTAGACGCTTATTGCTCAGCCATCGCGCTGGCTACCTCATCCGGGGCAGCGGTTGTATCAGTCAGTTGATACTCATCCAGAAAGCTTTTCATTTCCGACATTTCTTTCTCTATACGCAAAATAGTATCACGGTTCACCGGATCAGCACCTGACGTTAAAAAAGCGAATGTGTCTTGTGCGACATCCTGAGTTATGAGCGGCGTAAAATAATCGCGTAAATATTGTAGCTGTTTGGTTTCCTGCCTAAAGCCGTACGCAATAGCCAACCGCAGCAAAGCTTGAGTTTCATCTTCGTCCAGCGGTGCAGCAATATCCTGACGCGTTGCTAAAATATCTTCTACAATACGCGCCATATCCTCCCATTCCTGATGTTGCCAGTGAATATCTGTACGAATAAATTTGGCCTGACGGCTATAATCATTACGAATCACGTTTAGCGCACGCTGGGGCTTGCCAAGTTTACTGTAACTTATCGCCGCCAAATGGTTGCGTTGCCGCACCAGCTCATCCGTATTATTTCCATATCCTGTACGCTCCAGCACGCGCAACGTCACTTCCGGCTGACGGTTTTGCAGATGAATCAGCGCCAGTTTCGCCCCTATCTGGCTGCGTTCTTCTTTTTCCAGTCGAAACGTCACCTGATGCTCCAGCAATGCCGCGGCTCTGTCCAGCAAATCAACATCAGCCATACGGGAGGCCAAATTTTGTATCATGGTATCCCCTTCCCGCCCAAGTGGGGTTAGGTCACGAAACTCATAATAAAGTGACAATGCATCAAGTGGACGTAAATTATCTGCTCCCCCTTCATTAAAGAGAGTCACAAAGGTTTCAGACATACGCTCTTCCACATCCTGCCCGATTTCTGTGCCTGGAAAATACGTCGCCACATCACGCCATGCACGCAAACCGGATAAATACTGCCCGTTATTAATATATAATTCACCCAACAAATTCTGCAAATTCAGTTCAAACGTATCGCCCCGCCACAAATACGTCAACGGCTCCAGCTCAGCAATCAGGGTAGGGCGATCAATCAATCCCTCTTTGTACCGCGTTGTGGCCAGTGTAAATGCCGAGCGTGCGCGCAAGAAAGGATCATCGACATTATCCAGCAGCGGAGTCAGCGTCTCTTCTGCCAAATCCAGTTTACCACTTTCCGCATAAATACGCCCAAGCATGTACGTCGCATGATCGCGCAGTGGCTCCATCAGCATAGCATCTTCAAGCTGGTCAAAAATACTCAGCACCGTTTTGTATTTATGTTGAGACAACGCATTATCTGCCGCTAAAATCGCAATACGACGGCGCATTTCTGGCGGATAATTACGGATATAGCGCTTGTGATACCCCATATAATCAATGGTGCGGCGCTCACCCTGCATCACATCCAGCAAACGTGTCCATAAGCGCACTTCTTCCTCATCTTTAATGGTTTCATCGGTGAAATACGATTTAGCCTCCGCAATGCGACCTATCATAAAATTCGATGCACCAGACAAAGCAGAAAGCTGATGATCGTCATAAAACTTTGGGAACCGCTCTTTCAACACGTCTAGCAACCCCAACGCCTCCAGAAACATTCCTTCTGCCATATAAAGCTGTACCAATTTCAGGCGTATCGCTGGTATGTCCGCATCATCTGCTAAGCTGGCCGCCTGAAGCAATGACTGTTCACGCGCATAAAACGCCGGAATATCCTCCACTTTCCAGCGCTCATACGGAAAGAATGTATGGCTCTTGGATTCCGCCGCTGCCAAAATAGCTTGTGGCACTGCCTGCAAATTCTCGGAGATCGTTAAGCCTCCATCCCGTGCAATCCGTATTCCCTGACGCAACCGACGGGTAATGACTGCCGGATGGTGTGGAATATACGCAATACCCTGCCCTGTTTGCAAAATCGTCACATCCGGTGATTGCCGCTGTGGATATACACCGCGTTCATCCTTGTAGGAAGGAATCACATTTAATGTCTCACCTGTAAAAGGATGGCTAAATTGCACCGTTGCCGCCGTTTGCAAGGCATCCAGTGCGACATATGGCTTGACTGGCGGATTTGAAACCAGCTCTGGCAAGGTCACATCTTTTGGCATCATGGAACGCGGTGAGGCCGTCACCATCCATTCATAGCCCTTATTAGTCAGTTTCGCTTTACTATAGAGTTCGGTATTCGCAGCCCCTAATTGCAAAATTGTTGCAGAAGGATGCAGTATCTGCTTCACATCCGTGATGTAATTGGGCAACACGGAGGCTAATTTCTTGGTATCCAGTGTTTGCTTAGTGCTAAACACCACAAACAGATCATTTCCCCATTCAAATGACGCCGCCGCAGTGCGTGTATGGAATGGAAAAAATAAGTTGGTGGTGACACGGCCTTTCTTTGCGGTCACCACCATAGGCGTATCATCGGCTTTCTTCTCTGCTTTGGCTTCGCTATCAGTCGCTTCATCTTCAGGCTTAGCATCCGCTTGTGGCTTGGCATTTGCTTGTGGCTTTACGGGCTGCTTCAGTGTTTCTGCTTTCGGCGGCGATTCAGGCGTTTTTGTAGTCAGGGCAGAAGATGGGGCTTCTTTGGTGCTAAGCATATTGTCGCCTGGCTTAGCCATACGAGCAGATCCCATACTGGCGGGTAAAATAATATCCACACCTTTGGCCTGTCCTTCACGTGCGGGCTTCACACGGTACGCATCACGCATATCCAGAATCACACTACGGCGATCTGAGCGATAATCCGCACCCGCAATATAGGCCGGAAATGCGCGGGTGATAGCATCCAGTGCCAGAGTCTCACCCACATCCTGATCGAATGTGATGGTCAATTCCCGCCCATCCGCAGAGGGCGTCACTTTAGCATTATCTTGCAGTGAAAACAAAATACGCGCCCTGTTCCCATTCACGGAGGTCAACACATCCAGCCCATATCCGGCCACTGGCAACAGGCAGGAACCACTGAGCAGCGCGATGCTTGCGTAACGTGTGAGCCGTGAGGAGGTAGCGAAAGAGCGTACTGCCATAAGAGAAGTCAGCCTTGTGATGGTCATGAGTGAAACCCTGCAATGATTGCGCCCACTATGCCGCGTAAACGTTAAGCGTTTATTACCCGCGCGCAACAGCAGTCACATAAACCCTGCATATCCCCTCATCATGCCTCTGAACCCCTAAGCGCCGCAAGCATTATCGCACCCATACATGCATACACTGCTTTTAGCCCAACGCCAGTGTGGCATTTGCCCTAAGCCTTCACCCGAAACCGGTTACGCAATGCCAGACCGATGAGAAAGAAGCAGAACAGTGAATGGATGGTTTGGAAATATCGTAGCGCACCGACTGCATAAGAGAAGTATGAATTAGCTTCAAAAGCATTCAGCAAATTTTGTAACATACCCTTTGGTTGCGGAACAAACAGAGTGGTATGATGCGAAATCATGCTAGCAGCATCTTCAACAATGTTACGGTCAACATGATTGAATGCTTTACCCATATCTGACCAAACACACATACCGGGCTGAACGCAGACATATGCTTCAGCCAGAAACAGTGCTACTATGACACTGCATGCTATTAATGCGAAAAAGGGCTTCCATACGGAACGACCTGCACCATATAACAAGAATATTGAATACAGGCTTCTATATCTGCGCTGGCTCTGAAATCGTTTTTCAACTTCAAGCAAATGTTGCTGAAACTCATAATATCGTTCTGTATCGCCTACATGCGCTGCTAGCTGAATCAATGCTGCCCATGCGCGAGTGGCCAAAAAAAGCTTCTTCCTATAAAATATTTTCCCTTTTTCCTCCGCGCTCTCCACACCATCAAAGAAGTTATAGAACTTCGCTCCTTCAAACGTAACAATATCACTTTCGGCACCCTCGAAATGTGGAGGTGTTTCAAATGTTACCTCACGGAAACTGACGCCTTGCTTGAATGTAGTATTGATGAAGCTTGGGGTAACTAGCTCGTTTGATTCTGGGTCTGCTTCCAAATAGGGAGCTTTGCAAAATTTGGAGCCACGAAAACTTACGTCTTTCTCAAAGGTACTTCCATTGAAAGATACTTTATTTTTAAATTTGCATTCTTGTATTATTAAAGGTTTTACTATATTTATATCTTCAACCAAAAATTCTTTATTAAAAGTACATTTGTTAAAAATGTACCATACATACTCATTTTGGCAATATTTTATATTTTTATTTACTTTGCATTTGAAAAAAAGAAATACAATATCGGTTTCTCTAACTTGAGGATTTATTATATCACCTATTCGGCATTTATAAAAACAAATCATAGGCTCGAATTCAGATAAGATATTGGTGTCTTCTCTGAATAGCACATGATCCCAAGGTGTTAGTTTAAATTTTACATCATTAAATGCTTTCGCACGTTCTGTAAAATCTACTTTTGCATGAGATAAATTTATAGACCTTATCTCTAAATTTACAATTTTTATCCAAGAAGATATTGATACATAAATTGCGAGTATACTAATTTCTTTACTTCCTTCGCATTTTAAAGAAAAATTTATATTTAAAATATAATAGCTTAAATCAATAAGATCTATAGAATTAGAGCTTAGCAAAAGCTTGCCTACATCAATATAATTATTAAAATCAAAGTTATCTATAATAGTTATTTCTTCCCTGCATGGCCATCGAATACATGTGTTTTCCTGTATCTCTCTTATATTTTTAGCTTCATCAGATAACTGTTTTTTAATTTCATCTTTTTCTAACCCAGTAATATCATACATATGGTTTCTTCTGAAAAATTCCCAATTTGTATAAATATTTTTCGATCTTTGCCACATAATATAATTCCATGTGAAACATCCTTTGCCGCAGCCAAAATCAGTATAAAATTTAAAATGGTTATCCACTTGTTCACAAAAAAGCTTCAACTCCGTCCAGTTATCAATCCCACTACCATTCAGCGGGTCATCAAGTGAATACACCATCTTCTGTCACTCACCTCACACAGCAATCGGGTAGTCCAGCTTATCCAGCAGCTCTTTGGGGCAGATTTGCCAGAGTTGCTGGTGCTTGAATTCCCATTGATTCACAATATTTTGTGCGTGCAGCGAGTGGGTGCGGGCGGCGTGGGTGGTGATTAGGTCGTAAGCCACACCTTTCCAGTAATCCGTTTGCACTGGCTGGCACAGCACATGCTCATGATTCACATATGACGCAACTTCCTGCTCTTCAGCGTAAATGAACGCCATGCCGCCTGTCATGCCTGCGGCAAAATTGCTGCCTATGCGCCCGAGAATCACCACGACTCCCCCGGTCATATATTCACACCCGTTTGAGCCGCATCCTTCAATCACCGCCTGCGCGCCTGAATTACGCACGGCAAAGCGCTCGCCTGCGCGTCCTGCAGCAAATAACGTTCCGGCAGTGGCACCATACAGCACCGTGTTACCAATGATCGCATTAGTGTGCGTTTCGCGCTGGCAAGAGGGCGCCGGACGGAGTATCAGATGCCCGCCACATAAGCCTTTACCCACATAATCATTCGCATCGCCCAGCATTTCAATCGTGATGCCCTGCCCCATAAACGCACCCAAAGACTGCCCTGCCGTTCCGCGTAACATGATGTGCAAATGGTCTTCCTGCAAAGTGGCCGTGTCATAATGTTTCAGCAGATAATGTGACAAGCGCGTGCCTATGCTGCGATGCGTGTTTTGCACCGTGTAACTTAATTGCACTTTTTGCCCTGACGCCATGCCCTCATGCGCTTCGGCAATGATTTGCTCATCCAGTGACGCATCCACCGGATTGCGCGCACGCACCGTGTTAATGCGTGGATATTCACCCGCTTGCACAGGCTGCGTCAGTAGCGGCGTTAAGTCCAGTGCATTCACATCGCTTTGTTCATGCACCACCTGATAAAGCAGATCAGTACGTCCGATAATCTCATCCAGCGTGGCATATCCCAATGTCGCCAGAATCTCGCGTATATCTTCCGCAATGAAACTCACCAGATTCACCACCTTGTCAACGCTGCCGTCAAAGTGCTTACGTAGCATAGGGTCTTGCGTACAAATGCCCACCGGACAGGTATTGCTATGGCACTGACGCACCATCAGGCATCCCATGGCCACCAGAGACAATGTGCCAAGCGCGTATTCTTCCGCTCCAAGCAGTGCGGCAATCACAATATCACGCCCCGTCTTTAAACCGCCATCCGTTTGCAACGTCACACGGTGGCGCAAGCGATTCAGGCTTAGCACCTGCTGCACCTCTGCCAAGCCAATCTCCCAGGGCGCACCCGCATATTTAATGCTGGTATACGGGCTGGCACCAGTGCCTCCAACATGCCCGGAAATGACAATCTTATCCGCCATAGCTTTGGCCACCCCGCTGGCAATAGTGCCGATGCCTGATTGCGATACCAGCTTCACCGACACCAGAGCATCCGGATTGGCCTGTTTCAAGTCATAAATGAGTTGCGCTAAATCTTCGATAGAGTAAATATCATGATGCGGCGGCGGAGAAATGAGTGTCACCCCTTGCGTGGAATGGCGCAAATGGGCAATCTCTGCAGTGACTTTGAAGCTTGGCAATTGCCCTCCTTCCCCGGGCTTCGCACCTTGCGCGACCTTGATTTGTATTTCTTTAGCGTGGCTTAAATAATTCGCCGTCACCCCAAAGCGACCAGATGCCACCTGCTTAATGCTACAGTTCGCATTGTCCCCGTTGGCACGCACCGTAAAGCGGTCAGCCCCTTCGCCACCTTCACCCGAATTAGACCCCGCCCCAATCCGGTTCATGGCAATGGCCAGTGTCTCATGCGCTTCCGGACTCAGCGCACCCAGCGACATGGCAGGAGCAATAAAGCGTTTGCGAATATGGTTCACTGATTCCACCGTATCCAATGCAATAGGGGCGCGATCTGTATGAAACTCCAGTAATGACCGCACATGAATAGCCGTTTGTGCATTCACTTTTTGTGCAAAGTCCTGATATTGTCGGTAACTCCCCGTAGCGCAAGCCGTTTGCAATCGGTGGATCAGCTCTCCTTCATACGCATGGGTTTCGCCGCCATGGCGGTAACGGTAATGCCCGCCTACGGGCAGACGCATAACCTTGCCATCATCCGCTTGCCATGCATCCTGATGCAACCGGTACAAACGCTGATGTAGTGCTTTTAACCCAATGCCAGAGATACGTGATACCAGTCCGGGAAAGAACTCCGCCACCAGTGAGCGTGATAAGCCAATCGCATCAAAATTGCGCCCGCCCCGATAAGAGCTAATGACTGAAATACCCATCTTGGACATAATCTTTAGCAAGCCCTGCTCGTAAGCCTGTTTCAAATGCTGCAGTGCTTCAGGCAAAGATAGCCCATCAAAGCGCTGCTGTTGGTGTAACACACCAATGGTTGCTTCTGCCAGATAGGGATGAATGGCTGTTGCACCTACCCCAATTAACACGGCAATACTGTGTGTGTCTAACACGGCACTGGTACGCATGACAATCGAGAGCTGTTTACGTTTACTTTGTCGCACCATATGCGTATGCACCGCACCCGCTGCCAATATGGCAGGTATCGCCATGCGAGTGTCTGACTGCCCACTATCATCCAGCACCAACAGGTAAGCACCGTCTGCTATAGCGTCATCTGCCTGCTGCTTAAGAGCGTCTATCGCATGGCGCAGCGCCTGATCGCTAGCATCTGCGGGGTACGTAATATCCAGCACACGATGGCACGTACCAATATGGGTGGTAAGTGCCGTATATTCCTGCTCCAGCAAAATAGGGGAATCCAGATGATAGAGGCGGCTGAAATCCGGTTCCTGCCCTAAGATATTCTCAATATACCCAATACGGGTAATCAGACTCATCGTATGTTGTTCGCGCAATGGATCAATTGGTGGATTCGTCACTTGCGAGAAATGCTGACGAAAGAAATGATGCATTCCCCGGTGATGGTTTGATAATATTGCTAGCGGTGTATCGTCCCCCATGGAACCAATCGCTTCTTTCCCTGCCAGAATCATTGGCACAAAAATCACATCCAGTTCTTCCTGTGAAATGCAAGCAGCATACTGACGTTGTGTCAGCTCTTGCGTACGGTAAGCCGGACGGTAAGGCGTTGGTGATGCAGGCATAATGTCCGACAAATGCGTGACGGTTTTCACACGCTGTTGATAATCTCCTTTGGCGGCTAACATGTCTTTTAACGCAGTGTCGTGATATAGGCGCCCTTCCACCATATCAACACCAAGCATTTGTCCCGGTGCTAACTGCCCAAGCTCTGTCACTTCACTGTCTTCAATTGGCACTATGCCAGCTTCCGAACCAATGCTTAGCAACCCGTCCTGCGTGACGGCATAGCGCAATGGACGCAGCCCGTTGCGATCTGTGCCTGCAATAATCCAGCGGCCATCTGTTGCTGCAATGGCTGCGGGGCCATCCCACGGCGACATCAGGCAGTTGCAATATTCGTATAATGCGCGATGCTTAAGCGGCAAACCCGTTTGGCGTGACCATGCGGGTGGCATCATCATTAATTTGGCAAAGGGCAGTGCATGACCGGAAAGCGTCACAAACTCCATCACGGCATCAAGTGCCGCCGTGTCTGAGGGCATAGCCGGAATAATCGGCACCAGATCCTGCTCAACACCTGCAAACGCACTGGAACCAAAGCAGGCCTCATAGCTGCTCATCCAGTTAACATTACCGCGTAATGTATTGATCTCCCCATTATGCGCTAACGTGCGAAAAGGCTGTGCCAGATGCCAGCTTGGCGCGGTGTTAGTAGAAAAACGTTGATGAAATATAATATAGCTGGAAATGAACGAAGCATCCTGCAATTCCGGATAAAATGCCGATAATTGCGATGCCTGAAACAGCCCTTTATAAATAATGTAACGGCTGGATAGCGAACAAATATAGCCATCCTGTATCGCGCGGTGACGTAGGGCATTTTCAATGCGGCGGCGAATCACATAGAGTTGCTGCTCAAACGCCTCCTGGTCTTCATTGGTATTCGCACGAATAAAAACCTGCATAATTTCCGGACGCGCCAGGTTAGCATCATCACCAATGACCTGCGTACAGACTGGCACCTGACGCCAACCAATAATGTCATACCCTAAACGGACAATTTCCGTTTCGATAATCAGTTTAGCGGTTTCCTGTGCCTCGGCATTGGTGCGGGGCAGAAATAACATTCCCACACCCACATGACAGTATGCTTCACGTGCTTGCCGGTAAGCCACATTTTCACGCATAAAGAACGCTTCAGGAATCTGGAAATGTACGCCTGCCCCGTCTCCGGTTTTACCATCCGCATTTACGGCACCACGGTGCCATACTGACTGCAGCGCTGCTATACCTTTCTCTACCACTTCACGGCGTGGCTGGCCATTCACCGTGGCAATAAGCCCCACACCACATGCATCATGCTCTTCTGATGGATCATAAAGTCCATGCTTTTCATAATGGGCGGCACGTTGAGCATCATAATGCTGAGTGTCATATTGTTGTGTCATCATCTTAGGCTACCTGCTTGTCTGTAGTGTGTGCTTGCATGTACTGCATCATATGCGCTGCCACGTCACGGCCATCAGCAATCGCCCACACCACCAGTGACGCACCCCGCACAATATCTCCGGCAGCAAACACGCCCTCTATTGAAGTCATCATCTGGCGGTCAATCATCGCTGTTCCACGGCTGGTTAATTGCAGATCAGGCGCATTAAACATAGTGGGGAGATGCTCCGCTTCAAAGCCCAGTGCTTCAATCACCATTGTGGCAGGCAACTGCGCTACTTTGCCCTCAATTGGCGTTGGAAAACGGCGGCCAGACGCATCTGCCGCCCCCAGACGCATCGCCTGCACCTCTAATCCCTCCACAGCATTCCCGTTAGCATGAAATGTAGCAGGCGCACTTAACCACTGAAACGCCACCCCTTCTGCTTCTGCATTCGCCACCTCACGCGCTGATCCGGGCATGTTCTTGCGGTCGCGGCGGTATATGCAGGTAACGTTTGATGCCTGCTGCCGTATTGCTGTACGCACACAATCCATGGCCGTGTCACCACCACCAATCACAATCACGTCCTTACCCTCTGCCAGCAACTCCTTACGCACAGGCGCAGTGTTCAACCCCTGATGGTTGCTATGTATCAGAAAATCCAGTGCTTTATGGACGTTATGCTTATCCGACATATCCATATCCAGTTCCCGTGGACGGTACACGCCTGTCGCAATCAGTACAGCATCATGACGCTGGCGCAATTCCTGCATGGTCACATCTAGACCAACATTGACTCCCTGATGAAAGACAATGCCGCTTGCTTCATATTGCTGGATGCGACGCAGCACTACGGACTTATCCAGCTTAAAATTGGGGATACCATACATCATCAACCCGCCTGCGCGCTCATGACGGTCATACATATGCACCCCATACCCTGCACGCCGCAATTGTTCCGCCGCAGCCAGCCCTGCAGCCCCGCTACCAATAATGCCTACAGACTGGCCGTTTTCTGAATCAGGAGCAAATGGCAGCACCCAGCCCTCTTTCCATGCAGTTTCCGTAATGTATTTCTCTACCGAACCAATCGTGATGGAACCAAACCCACTTTGCACCACGCAATTGCCTTCACATAACCGATCCTGCGGGCAAATGCGGCCACAGATTTCCGGAAACGTATTCGTACTTGCCGCCATGTCATAAGCATCTTTCAAACGCCCTTCTGATGTGTAGCGCAGCCAGTCGGGTATATGGTTATGCAACGGGCAATGCACCTGACAAAACGGCACCCCACATTGCAAACACCTGTCTGACTGCTCTTGCGCCGTTTGCGTAGGATATTCCAGCGCAATTTCATTAAAATCCTGACGCCGGTCTTTCGCGTCACGCTTATGAGGGTATTCTTGTGGAGTCAGGTGGAATCGTTGCATAGGCAGAGTAGAGTAGAGTAGTGGCTAATGTTGAAGGCACGCCAGTCAATCACGCCACCGACTTCGTTGCAACCCCTTAATGCTGCAATGCAGCACAGAAGCTAAGCCACTTCCAGCATTTTGTGCAGCTGCAAACTCACCATATATCCTTGCTGGCGCGCTAAACGCATCGTATAGGCTAGGTTTTGGGCATTTTTGGTGTCATTATATTCATCCATGGGCTGTACGTAGACGGGTAAATCCGGTCTGCTACTTTGTCCCACATCCGGCACATGCTGGTATGATGCATTCGTGGCTGAGATAATAAACTTTAACGCATCCACCCGCGCTAAGGTATCTGGCCTTAACGGGTGGTACCCAGTGTCACCTGCTTTGGGTGAACATACCACAGACACACGCGCATCAATGAACCGATACAACGTACCATTCGTTTCAATCTGTACATCATACCCTGCATTTAACAACGCATCACACAAATGTTCAATGGGTTGACGTAGTGGCTCACCACCGGAAATCACGATTAACGGGTGATATAATGCATTTGCATATGCTCTCACCTGCTGCATTATCGCATCTAAAGTCACTGGCTGGTAAGACTCAAACTCTGTATCACAAAACGTACAAGCCAGATTGCATCCGCCCAAGCGAACAAACACGGAAGCACGCCCCGCATAAGGGCCTTCTCCCTGAAAGGTCGGGAAGATGTCCTGCACATCCAGCACGGAGCCATCGCCTTTTACGGGCGGTCTTTTAGGGTTGCATCCAAACATGGCTTTGCTTTACTGTGGCGCTCATTCATTAATCACTCTTCATAGCATAAGAAATGGTCAAACGCAATACGAACACACAGGCTTTAGCCCCCCACTGGCACCCCGACACACAACAGATACGCGGTGGCACCATGCGTAGCGAGTTTGGCGAAACCTCTGAGGCTCTGTTCCTTAATTCCGGCTTTTGCTATGACAGCGCAGAATTGGCAGAAAGTCGCTTTAACGGTGAGGCACCGGGTTACGTCTATTCACGCTACCTCAACCCTACACTGGATATGTTGGAAAAGCGTCTGGCCTTAATGGAAGGAGCAGAAGCAGCGTGCGTGATGGGTAGCGGGATGGCAGCCGTATTTGCCAGCCTGATGAGCCACCTGAAAGTGGGCGATCATGTCATTGCTCACCGCGTGCTGTTTGGCTCGTGTCATTACATCCTATCTGAGATATGCCCACGCTTTGGCATTGATGTCACCTTCATTGACGGAACACAGCCAGATGCATGGGACAGTGCTTTTCGCCCTGAAACAAAATGTGTTTTCATTGAAAGTCCTGCCAACCCTACACTGGACATTATTGATATTGCAATGGTAGCGAAACACTGCCGCGCACATGATGCATTACTGATTGTTGATAATATACTGGCCGGTAACGGGGTGCAATCACCACTGGAGCATGGTGCCGACATCATTGTCTATTCCACTACCAAACATATGGACGGGCAAGGTCGCACATTAGGAGGCGCGGTACTGGGAAGCCATCATTTCATCAATGAAATTGTTCTTCCCTTTCATCGTCATACAGGGCCGGCGCTTAGCCCGTTTAATGCTTGGGTGATCCTGAAAAGCCTGGAGACCTATTCCCTGCGCATGGAACGCCACGGACATAACGCGCACATCCTTGCAGAATATCTGGAAGCGCATCCAGCAATCAAACGTGTGACGTACCCGCACTTATCCTCAAACCCTGCTTACGACATTGCCAAACGCCAGATGCAGCAGGGTGGCAGCATGATCGCTGTAGAAGTGGAAGGCGGCAGGCAGGCGGCATTTAACTTTATGAACCGTCTTGAACTGATTGACATATCTAACAATCTCGGTGATGCTAAAACACTCATCACCCATCCAGCCACCACCACCCACGCCAATGTCGCAGAGGCAGACCAGTTAGCTATCGGTATCACACCCGGACTGATGCGCCTGTCTGTCGGGCTGGAGCATGTAGATGATCTATTAGCGGATTGTAAGCAGGCTTTATGATGAAACAATGTTTTTTCATATTGTTCATATAGTCGCTTTACACAGATCTATATATTGTACAGTTTATCGAGGGAAAACTCGATATAACATTACACAAGGAATTGACACCATGTCTAACTCTAAGCAACAAACCAACTCTCCTAAAGAAAGTAATCAGAAAGTATCAGATACGAATAAAAAGCCGGCAAAAGACGATAAATCAAAGAAAAAATCATAATTCCATTAATGATCAGGGCGGGCTACAGATGAATGTAGCCCGTTTTTTATTGTGCGAATGTTTTTTATCCAATAGTATCACCACATTATTTTGAGTACGTTGAGACTAGGGCGTGTTAATACTAGCTAAAGTCCAGAAAATTCCCGGCATTCAGGTTAGTCAAATCATCATTGGTAATGCCTTCCAGCGTGGCGACATATTCCAGCGTATCATCTGCATCGCTCAAGCCAGCACCCGCTGCGTTAGTAATACGCATCAGACGGCTGTCTGTGCCATCGCTCATTAGCGTGTAAAACATATCACCTATTGCCAAATCCCCAGCAATGCCAGACAATGCAAAATAGACACCACTTTCCAGGAAGTTAGATGTTGCATTCGTCGCGACATACAAACCCGCATCAGCATTTAGTGTTTGCAACGCTGTACCATTGCCAGACGCAAACCGTGTTCCTTCACCACGCAAACTCTCATTCGTCAGATCGGAGAAATCAAATCGGTCTACCCCGGTAAATGCATCCGTAATCGTGTCAATATCTGCTACATTAGCACCCACTTCTTCCACTTTGAAACTATACACATCATTGCCTAGCCCACCAGTCAGCTGGTCAGCACCAGCGCCACCTTCCAGTGTATCATGCCCGGTACCACCGCTTAAACTATCTTCAAACGCCCCACCAATCAGGCTATCTGCGCCTTCGCCACCTTCCAGCACACTGTCAAACGTGCCACCAGCTTCACCGCCATCGCCAGCCATTAACGTATCATTACCTTCATTGCCACGGATAGTATCCACTCCTTCCGCGCCATCAATGGAATCCGCACCACCACCGCCAAGAATGCTATCATTACCATCACCAGCATTCACCGTATCACCTAAATTACCGGCAATAATCTGATCAGCCATTTCTTTGCCCGTCAGCGTTGCGCTTTCACCCGTATTAATCAGTACAAATGATCCATCATTAAATAATAAATTCGTCTCTGTCAGGCTGCCCGTATATCCCTCAAACACGTACGTACCTCGCGCTGCAATGTTATCCAGTACAATGGCAGACCCCACACCGCTAATTGCAAAATCAATGGCACTTCCACCGTGCAACGTCACATTAACAACATCGTCTTCCTCAAAACTTGCTAGCCTTAGCGTGGTTTCTTCCGGCAGTCTGGTATCATCAATGTTAAACGTATCCTTGCCTTCATTGCCGTGTAATGTCAGGCTTGTGGTAATACCGCGCAACCCACTAACGTTAAACACGTCATCGCCAAGCCCGCCAAACACTTCCACACTAGCGCCACCTGCCACACCGTTTATCACATTCACTGTGTCAGCACCTGCATTTCCATACGCCACCACCTGATGAGCCGCGCTTAGCATTCCCACATTAATCACATCGTCGCCATCCAGACTATCGACCATTCCGTTGCCACCGAACACGGTTGCCGCTCCAGCGTGGGTTGTCACGTCCAGACTATCGTCTCCAGCGTTACCGTGAATAAGCAGCGCACCCAGTGACCCTGTACCCCCAGCATCCGGTGCTACCGTATCATCGCCTAAACCAGCGTAAATGGTTTGTGTGGAGGTGAGCGCAAAATCATCGTAACGCACTGCATCATTATCAGCATTCCCATACACCGTTGCATTCCCTGTACCCGTATATAGCTCGTCTGCTCCATCCACAGAATCCACTGTGCCATTGCCACCAATAAGCATCACATCCCCGCTGGAACCCGACGCATTAAGTGTGTCACTGCCGCCATTACCATAAAACGTCAGATCACCAGCCGCTGCACCACTGACTGCTTCATCATCGCCTACCCCACCCCACACGGTGCTGTGTTTACCTGATGAGGTAGGCTTGTTAAATAAAATCGTGTCATTCCCTGCATTGCCGAAAATACCATTTGACCCGCTAAAATCCTGCGTGCCTGTGATGGTGATGGAATCTGATCCATCCGCCGTATCCACCATACCACGTCCACCGAAAATGATATTGTCACCACTTCCAGCAGTAATTGTGTCTCCCTCACCCATACCATACAGCAAATTATCGCCATCACGATTCCTGCCAGCCGCCGCCTCCAAATCCAGCACGCCACCGCCAGGCTGTTGTAAATTATCATTGACGGATGCTGTGGTGTTGTCACCAATACGGATAATATCGTCTGAGCCAATCACCATAAAATTTGCACTAATAAGCTCTGTCATTTCCGCACCCGCCAGCATAAGCTGTTTTTCGTCACGGCTGATGCCTACCACACCGTCAGCATCTTCTATAATCCGGTAATCGGATGCTTTCCCGCTAAGCGATAAAATGTCACGATCCGTATTAAAGGCGATGCTAGTGGTAGTGATGTCGTCAAAAACAAAGACGGTCATAAGGGCTTCCTGTAAGATGCAAGATATCAAGTTCTTTATGTTTGTCGCTGATTGCATTTAAAATAACGTTAAAGCTGTGTATTCGTGTCGCCTATAGACCATGCAGTCATCACCAGTTGCAGTTTAACGCTAACATGGTATGATGGCACCGCACTATATTAAAGGTATTCCCTCATGACTACATCTGCCGTTCGTTCTATTTTAAGCTGGTATGAAAGTGACAATCCGGGCGTTAAACGCTCTCTCGCTCAGCTGTTGATGCACGGCAAGCTTGGAGGAACGGGAAAGATGATTATCCTGCCCGTGGATCAGGGGTTTGAACATGGGCCTGCCCGTAGCTTTGCAATGAACCCGGTAGCCTATGATCCACATTACCATTTTCAACTTGCCATTGATGCTGGCCTAAGCGGATATGCGGCACCACTGGGAATGCTCGAAGCTGGTGCCAGCACGTATGCCGGTGCCATACCAACCATACTGAAAATGAATAGCGGTAACTCTCTCTACCCTAAAGGTGATGAGTACCAGCCAATGCAAGCCATCACGGCGTCAGTTCAGGACGCATCAAGGCTTGGTTGTTGTGCAATCGGTTTCACCATTTATCCCGGCAGCGGAGAATCTTATGCCATGATGGAAGAAATACGCGAACTGGCAGAAGAAGCCAAAGCTTGCGGACTGGCAGTCATCATCTGGTCATACCCAAGAGGTGCCAGCTTACCCAAAGCCGGAGAAACCGCGCTAGATGTCTGTGCTTACGCTGCGCATATGGCCGCATTGCTTGGCGCTCACATAGTCAAAGTAAAGCTTCCTGATGCGCATATAGAGCAAGCAGAAGCACAACCCATATACCAGTCACATATTAAAGACATAAGCACACTGGCACAACGTGTGGCGCATGTAAAACAAACCGTCTTTAACGGTAAACGTCTCGTAATTTTTTCAGGTGGATCAAACAAAGACACCAGTGCCGTGTTGGATGATGCACGTGCGATCAAAGAAGGCGGTGGCGATGGCTCCATTATTGGTCGTAATGCATTCCAGCGCCCCCGCAGAGAAGCCTTGCAATTATTGAAAGATATGGTAAACATCTACGCCGCTTAACCCGTACTATGTTTAGTCTTTCATCATGCACGTTACTTTCAGGCAGCTAGAACACATCCCCGCTGACAACGAAAAACTCTATCCCCTTATTCGTCAACTGAATCCAGACATGAGTGTTGAGCGCTTTCAAAACACACTCAATTATATGTATGACGCTAATATCAATTTTATTGGCATGTTCGATGAGACTGACGCGCTGATTGGTACTGCCGGATACTGGATAGGCGCTCGTTTTTACTGTGGCCGCATGATGCATATGGACAATTTTGTTGTAGATGATCGCATTCGCGGTCAGGGCTTAGGCAAAAAATTGTTCGATTGGTTACAAAGTGAGGCAAAAAAGCATCACTGCACACGGATCATCTTTGACTCTTACTGTCATTCGTCGGAAGCACATCGCTTCTATTTCCGTGAAAGCTGTACTATAAAAGGGTTCCATTTCAATAGGATGATTGACGTATAAATACGGTAAATACTATCCGTATTTACGCATGTTTAACGCTATCATAGCGCATTAAGCGTATACTCAGCCATCACATATCAGTAATTTCCGTGAAAATACGACTGTTATTGAGTATAAAATTCCTAAAAACCGAGCAACATACTCACAATAGGTTGACAAATCGTTTATAAACCTTCATAAACAAAGACAGGATATAGCCGTCTTAACTCATGTAGTTAACTGGCGTACCGACATTAACGCTATGATATAGCGCGAATAAAAAGGTTACAAAGACCATAATGTAGCACGATACGGTTTTACTCATGTATGTGATGAAATCGATTACATAGTGATTACATGTGTCATAGCGCTACATACCAGCGAATGAAGGTCAGATTAATCATTTATTCGCCTGAATGATAGCCAACTTATGCAAGGTACACTGAAAAGACACGCCATATCTGTATCGAATCTTAAATTTTCCTTCAGGGAGCTACCAGTACAATCATCATGCAACAACCCAATAATAATGAACCCTCAAATATTGCCATTGCCTGTGCCTGTATTGTAGCACTAATCGTTGTTGTTCTTGCCGGAGCCGTTGCATTACTTCAGGCATAGATTGTATGATGCTTACTTAGAGCGTGTTAATCCGGTTACGAAAATCTATAATTCTGTTGCCATACTTGCACCAGATGCGCTAGCCTCGCTGTCATGCTTGAATTACTTCTCACATTACTATGCTACCTGATAGGCTCTATGCCGACAGGCCTCCTGGTTGGTCGCGCGGCAGGGCTTGGAGACATACGAACCGTAGGATCGGGTAACACAGGTGCTACAAACATGGTACGCGCTGGTGGTAAAAAACTGGGACTTATTACATTACTATTAGACGCATTCAAGGGTATCATAGCAGTCTATATCGCCTATGATGTTCCCACATCATATCCTGCCTTATATTACGGGCTGGTTGCAACATTAGGCCATTGTTTTCCGATCTGGCTTAAAGGTAAAGGTGGTAAAGGTGTGGCAACAGCACTTGGTGTGCTTGGAACATACTATGTGTTGTTCCCTCCATCATGGCCACCCATCTTGCTACTTACCGCATTATGGATAGGTAGTTTTGCACTTACCCGTATGGTGTCATTTGCCTCATTGCTCACATTTGCTGCTGCACCTGCTTTATGCTGGTACTTTCAGAACACGTGGATGTTACCCTTGCTTCTAACTTTATTAATCTTTATGCGTCATACCCAAAACATGAAACGGCTATATTATGGAACAGAATACCGCTTTGGCACTACCCCCCGCTGACTCTCAATATCCCTCACTAGCGCGTGAATCACTGGCAGACATATTGCAACTGATACGTTCAGAAAATGTTGGGTCTATCACGTTTTTTCAACTCCTGAAACGTTACGGCACCGTTGCAAAAGCATTGGATGCCATCCCGATGCTTGCCACGCGTGGTGGCTCAAAACGCGCCATACGCATCGCCAGCAAAGATGCTGTACAGGAAGAAATAGATAAAACACTCAATTACGGAGCCGAGTTTATTGTTTACGGGCATGAACATTATCCTGGTTTGCTCATGCAGGTAAATGACCCACCACCCGTACTGATTGCGCGTGGACACCCACATTTGCTGGCTGACGGGCGAATCATTGCTATGGTGGGATCACGCAACGCTTCGGCCAATGGATGCCGCTTTGCCACGTCTATCGCACAATCTTTAGGGCAAGCCCACCATATCGTAGTCTCTGGTTTGGCGCGGGGTATTGATGCTTATGCACATCAGGGCGCACTAACCACCGGTACCATTGGTGTGATTGCCGGTGGCATTGACCATATCTACCCTGCCGAAAACACTGCATTATTTCAGTCACTCTCGCAGCAAGGCGTGATTGTCACAGAGTCTCCTTTTGGCAGTTCACCTCAGCACCGACATTTTCCAGCCAGAAACCGTATTATTGCAGGAATGTCACGTGGAGTGCTGGTCGTAGAAGCCACTAAAAAATCCGGATCGCTTATCACTGCCACTTATGGGCTGAATTATAATCGTGACATTTTTGCTGTTCCCGGCTTCCCGCTAGACCCACGTGCTGCCGGAACAAATGAACTAATTCGTGACGGTGCAACATTAGTGACGTCCGTTGAGGATATCACCCATCAGTTACTTGAACGTATCTCTTATGTGCAGGACGCTTCCATACCCGGTGGATTATTCAAAGACACACCAACTATTATAGATGACACAGAGAATCTGGATACCGAACGTGCCACCATTTTAGCTTTACTTGGCAGCGCACCTGTGGCAATGGAAGAACTGATCGTCATGTCCGGCGTGGATGCACGGCTGGTAAACATTATTTTACTTGAACTGGAATTGGCAGGCATGATAACTCGCCATCCTGGTGGCTATATTAGCCGGACTTACAATAACAGCAATGCCTTCTAACGCATAAGGATACCACCTCAACGTGTATACTCTGGTAGTAGAATCTCCCGCCAAAGCCAAAACGATTAACAAATATCTTGGCAGTGACTTCAAAGTACTGGCATCGTTTGGTCACGTGCGGGATTTACCGTCTAAAGATGGATCCGTGAAGCCGGAAGAAGGCTTTGCAATGGATTATCAGGTAGCGCACGACTCGCGCAAGCATCTGGCAGAGATTGCTAGCGCCGTGAAAAACTCTGACATACTCTACCTTGCAACCGATCCGGATCGCGAGGGAGAAGCCATTTCATGGCACGTGGTGGAAGCATTGCGCGCCAGTCGTCGCTTGCGAAAAGATGTACAGATCAAGCGGGTTACCTTTACTGAAATCACCAAAAAAGCGGTGCAATATGCGGTAGATAACCCGCGTGATATTGATATGGATCTGGTGAATGCGCAGCAGGCGCGCCGCGCACTAGACTATCTGGTTGGCTTTTCCATCTCACCCATTTTATGGCGCAAGTTGCCTGGCGCACGTTCCGCAGGACGGGTACAATCCGTAGCACTCAGGCTGATATGCGAACGTGATGAAGAAATAGAACGCTTCATTTCAGAAGAATATTGGGATATTGGTGTTGACTTAAAAGCACAGGATTCCACAAAAGTCGTCACTCGTCTCACACACTGGCAAGGTGACAAGCTTGAAAAACTGTCCATTAAGAACGAAGCACAAGCCACCAGCATTGTAGATGCACTACGCAACAAGCAGGTAAGTGTTGAGGACGTTAAACCCCGCCAGATGCGGCGCAACCCCTACCCGCCTTTCACGACCTCCACACTGCAAATGGATGCATCACGCAAATGCGGGTTCAGTGCCAAACAAACCATGAACATCGCGCAAAAGCTCTATGAAGGCATTGATATTGGCGGTGAAACGACGGGTCTCATCACCTATATGCGAACCGATGGTGTGCAAGTGTCTAAAGATGCGGTAGCAGAAGCCAGATCACTCATTGAACAGGATTATGGCAAGCACTACCTTCCTGAAAAACCGAAATTTTATAGCTCCAAAGCGAAAAACGCGCAGGAAGCACACGAAGCCATACGCCCGACCAGCATCAGGCGCACACCGAAAAGTCTGGCATCACGGCTCTCGCCAGAACAGTTGAAACTCTATGATCTAATCTGGAAGCGCATGGTTGCCAGCCAAATGGAACCGGCAGTATACGATCAGCTTGCCATCATCTTTAACGAGCCAGACAATCCGGCCACCTTGCGTGCATCCGGCTCAGTGCTGAAGTTTGATGGATTTTTGAAACTGTACCGCCAGGGCATAGACGATGACCAGAATGAAGAAGCGGAAAACCAGATACTCAAGCCCCTCAAGCAGGGCGAACGTTTAAGCATTGACGTTATTACGCCAGAGCAGCATTTTACTGAACCCCCTCCCCGCTACACGGAAGCTTCACTGGTGAAACGACTGGAAGAGCTGGGCATTGGTCGCCCTTCCACTTATGCGGCCATCCTGTCCGTATTGCAAGATCGTGGTTACGTCATATTAGAGCGCAAACGGTTTATGGCACAAATGCGTGGGCGGCTGGTCAATGGGTTTTTGTCGCATTACTTCCAGCAATATGTGCAGTATGATTTTACCGCTGATCTGGAAACACAACTCGATGATGTCTCCAGCGGTAAACGTGACTGGAAAACACTGCTAGACGAATTCTGGCAACCATTCATTGCGCTTGTTACTGAAACACGTGAAATTGCGCCGCGTGATATACTGGAAACACTGGATACTGTCCTTACCCCATTCATTTACGGCAAACAGGAAGTTACCGAGGAAGATAAACGATGCCCCGCCTGCAAAGAAGGTGAGCTACATCTGAAAACCGGAAAGTTTGGCGCATTTTTAGGGTGTACTCGTTACCCTGACTGCAACTACACACGACAGCTTGGCGGCAATGACAATGACGTGCTGATTGATGGTGAACCCATGGAGTTCCCGCATTTGCTTGGCACATCCACAGAGTCTGGCAAAGAAATCCATATCAAACGTGGGCCTTACGGGCTATATGCCGAGATGGAAGAAGACGAAAAGCCTAAACGCACCGGCATTCCACGTGGCACGAAAATGACCGACATCACGTTGGAATATGCACAAAGCCTTCTGTCACTCCCGCGCACCCTTGGCAATCACCCGGATACGGGCAAAGTGATTACCGCTAGCCTAGGGCGCTTTGGCCCCTATATTCGTCACGATAGCAAATATGTCTCACTCAAAGATGATGATGTACTAAGCATCGGTATGAATCGTGCCGTCACTCTGATTGCAGAGAATGACCAGAAACAGGCAGCACGTGGCAAAACCACTGCACCTGAACGAGTGCTTGGAAAACACCCTGATGATGATACAGAATTGGGCATTTACAAAGGACGGTACGGTGCTTACATTAAATATAAGCGCAAAAACCTGACTATCCCTAAAGACAAAACTATTGAAGATATGACGCTGGAAGATGCACTTGCGTTAATTGCTGAAGCCATGCCAGCGAAAACAGCACCGAAAAAGAAAGCAGCCGCAAAAAAACCGGCAGCAAAGAAAACATCTGCCAAAAAGACAGCGGCACCCAAAAAAGACACTGCAAAAAAATCCTGATAGGGTATACTGATGTATTACTATCATACAGCCTGTTACTATCTTTATGCATAAAGTCAAAATCTATCAGCCCGCAAAAACGGCCATGCAATCTGGTCGTGCCAAAACCCTGCGCTGGAAACTGGAATACGACCAGCTGCGTGGAGATTATGTTGAGCCACTCATGGGGTGGGTAGGTCAGCGTGATACGCAACAACAGGTGCATCTGTTCTTTGATACCAAAGAGCAAGCCATTGAATATGCGCAGGATCACCGCCTTGATTACTGCGTGGTAGAACCACATCAACGCAAGATCAAACCGAAATCTTACTCAAGCAATTTCAGTTACCATCAGGTACGCAAAACCAGTTAGAGCATATTGTGAGCAAAAGCGCCCACCCTATTCATGCGACCAACGCCGCCATGCTGCTGGGTTTTCGTGGTATTGCAGCTATCTGGATTTTTATTGGGCATTTAATGATTAGCCCTGTCTATGATCTGGGGTTTATTGACAACCAGTCAGATCAGGGGCTTGGCTGGTTGCATCACATTATTTTCTTTCGTTTTTTAGCGGTTGATATTTTTCTGATGATGAGTGGATGCTTGCTCTATATCGGCTATCATCGCTACTTTGAGCAACCCACCAAATCGAAAGATATTGATCTGTTTTTTCTACATCGTATAGCACGGCTTTATCCACTCTACGCAATCAGTATTGGGATTATTGCACTTTATCACTGGCTAGATATTCCTCATCCTATCTATTCTGGCCGCTCGGATGCACTATTTGAGCAATGGCCACTAACTCTGGGGTTAAACGCACTATTTATGAATGCATGGGGCATTGTGCCAGCTGCATCATGGAATGAACCATCATGGACACTATCCATTATCGCGTTTTTATATGTGTTATTCCCCAACCTTGTTGTGTTAGTGAAGCACGTACCTCGTTCCACAATGGGCGGGTTAATATGCATCTTTGGGTTGATTGGTTTATATTATGTTTCACGTGAAACAATTTTGCCACAATGGTTAGGGCAATCCATTAGTCACAGTGATGGTACGGGTGCCATTATGCGCGGGATCTTCTTCTTTCTGATCGGCTGCATTGCCGGACGTATCTATGCCTATAATGATGTAAAGCAGCACCCGTGGCACCTGATTATGCCCACGCTATATATCGCATTTATAGTATTTATGCTGCTATGGCGTGAAGGCTACCTCTTTGATATGGTGGTGTTTCATCTGCTCTATCCATTCTTTATGCTAGGGTTGCTTGCAACACGTGATACCTTCACGCGCGCACTGTTTACCAACCGTCTTGTACTGAAATTAGGGGTCATTTCTTACGGTATTTACCTGCTCCATTACCCTGTCTGCCTACTGGTTGAGTATCTGGCAGGAGACTGGCTACAAACCGTTGCCACGGGTAACGGGTTTATAGATAGCTGGATTTATGGCAGCGTGATATTAATAACGTGCATACTAGCTGAACTATCATACCGCTATATTGAAAACCCTTGCAACCGCTGGGTTAAGCAGCGTTTCCTTTTGAAGCGGCCACCGGAGTAAATAGGCGCACCAATTCAGTGGTCATGGTTTCGCCCAACCGTGTGACATCGCTAAGTTTGACAGAATGTTCATAGTAACGTGTCACGTCATGACCAATACCCACGGCACATAACTCAATTGATGTATCATGTTGAATGGTGGAAATCACCTGACGCAGATGCTTATCCAGGTAGCCCGGTGTGTTCGCAGACAATGTGGCATCATCCACTGGCGCACCATCAGAAATCACCATCATAATGCGCCGTGCCTCAGGGCGGCTTTTCAACCGGTGATACGCCCATAGCAAGGCTTCACCATCAATATTTTCCTTCAACAACCCTTCTTTAAGCATCACACCCAGATTGCGTCTGGCGCGAATCAGTGTGGTGTCTGCGGATTTATAAATAATATGCCGCAAATCGTTCAGGCGTCCCGGTTTAGGGGGCTTATCAGCTTTCACCCATGCTTTATAATGCTTACCCCCCTTCCATTCCTTCGTAGTGAACCCTAAAATCTCTACCTTCACCCCTGCCCGCTCCAACACACGTGCCAGAATGTCAGAGGATAGTGCAGCAATCGTGATGGGGCGGCCACGCATGGAACCTGAATTATCCAGCAGTAATGTCACGACTGTATCACGAAACGCTGTGTCACGCTCTATTTTAAAGATTCGTTGCTCTAGCGGGTTGGTGACTAACCGTGCCAAACGCGCACTATCCAGCCGTCCTTCTTCGCAGTCAAATGACCAGTAACGTTGCTGTTGTGCCATCAATAAGCGTTGCAATTTGGAGGATAACTTACCAAAGCTTCCTTCCACCTGCTGCAAACGCCTGTCCAGTTCCTGACGCAATTGTTGCGCTTCTTCTGTAGAAACGAGCGTATCTGCGTAAATAATTTCGTCATGCTGCGTGCTATAGATTGTGTAAGGCTGGCTTTGTGGTTTGGGGTCTGGCATCCGTGTCAGTTGGGGCGTGGCAACACCCTCGTCATCCACCTGATCTAACTGCCCGGAAACCGCCTGATCGAACACCCCCATACCCATT
Source organism: uncultured Alphaproteobacteria bacterium (assembly GCA_963803575.1). Taxonomy (GTDB): domain Bacteria; phylum Pseudomonadota; class Alphaproteobacteria; order Rickettsiales; family UBA998; genus CAWDMW01. The sequence goes on along the minus strand of CAWDMW010000002.1, from coordinate 1,004,373 downwards.
TGTGCAATGGCCTGAGCATCATCTGATTGCTGCTGACCATCATTGCCTGCATCCTGCATGGAAGACAAAGCACTCGCCTCTTCTTCAGCTTGTGCATCCTGCTGTGATTGATCGTCACCTGACGCAGATTCCGAAGATTCATCGGATACCACCGATTCCCCCTCCGTTCCCACCTGTTCCTGATGACGAAGCTGCTTTAGCAACATACGGCTATGACTGGAAAAGGCACGTTGGTCATGAAGTGCGGACGCCATTGCATCTAGCGTTTGTCCGGCGGCGCGTTCAATGTAGGGTGCCCATAAATGCAGCAATCTTGTCAGTGATGTAGGTGGCGGCAAATCACTACTGCGCTGCAGCATAATAGCGCGTAACATATCCGCTAATGGAGGATCCGCACGTTCAGACATGGCATCATACCCACGCTCTTCACAACGTTTCAACCATTCGCGGTGCATATTATGGCGCGAACCATCCATGTAACGGGTGGCATACAGTTCAATACGCATCATTTCCAGTGCATTAAAAATGGCCTGATCCGCCTCTTCATCAAACACATACGTTCCATGGAGCGTAGGATTATGGCCATGACGCACTAACCCCAACCGGTCTGTCGTTCCACGAAGCAATGCAGTATCCTGCTCTTTCACAGGGGGTGCTACAAAGTAATGCGATTGTGAAGAGAGTGCATTGGGCTGATGGCTGCCTTGCAACCGTATGGTTAATGGCTGATCACGGCCAGCCAGCGTGCGAGTCGCAACATTAATGCAGTGCTGTAAATCTATGGCGGGGTTATCCACCAGCCGTATCTACCTTAATGGGTGCTGTCATTGGCAGAGCAGGAGCTTTCATTGCCTGCCATGCATCCTTTATTCCAGCACGTATAGCCTGAAACTTATTGCGTTTATTGGCCTCAAATAACCCGATTTTTAGCACATCATAGGCAATGGCAACGCAATCAAACATGATGTATGCAGGCACTGCACGCCCATGCGTTTTCCACAACGTTAAGCGATTGCGGTAGATGGAATAACGCCGCTCTGGACGGTGATTGCTGGTGGTAACACAGGCACCAAGCACGTGATGGTCACGACATTTGCCCAGCTGATGGTGCAGCATGGCATCCCTTACCGCTAAGATGCGTTTCTTACGGCGAATGATACGCAAGCTAAAGTCATAATCCACCTTATCAATGCATAGCCCTTCATCCATTAACCCAATATCACCAAACGTGGATGCAGGAATCAGGCTACCAGAGGAAATGGCCAGTAAGATATTATCCATAACCTGACGGCGGCGAAAGCCACTGCGATAAAACAGCCATTGGGTGCGATAACGAACGTAGCGTGCGGCTCGTTTGGAAAACCGGTCTGTCATATTAGGGACAACCATGCCAATACGTTTGGGATAAGGATGACTGTAATATGCCTGTAACATGCGCCCTACCATAGACTCACGTGGCACGCTATCATGATCCAGTAGCAACACCCAGTCAAACTCATGTTCCAATGCATAACAAATCCCCATATTCTGGGCGCTTGCCAGATTATTTTGTCTGTTTTCTGTCAGGGTAAATGTTTGCGGATAGCGAGTAATAAATTCGCGGATGGCGTCCACCGTGTTATCTGTGGAACCATTATCAATAATGATACAATGATCGACAATAGAGGTAAGCTGCACCAGCGTATCCAACACACGCCGGCCAATATTGTAGGTTACAACCACAGCACATACTGTGCCATTTTGTCCGTAACGTGATGTCGTCATCAAATCATTCATGATGTAGCGATATTTAGCACAGAAAAAAAAACTTAGCAATTGCTTGATTTATGAGTACCATTTATTGTAGTTTGCAGCTATATCAATCTTTTGAGAATATGCAAAGGGATCTTACAAAACTATGGCCGTACCAAAACGAAAAACCTCCCCCTCCAAACGTGGAATGCGGCGCTCGCATGATGCTTTGAAAAAAGTTGTGATTGCAGAAGACAAAACCGTTGGTGAGCTTAAGCGTCCTCATCACATTAGTCCGGGTGGCTATTATAATGGCCGCAAAGTAACAGACGCTAAAATTAACGTGTAACCAGCCACAACGTGCAATCATGACGCAGCCATTACCACTGGCGATTGATGCAATGGGGGGCGATAACGCCCCCAAAATTGTGGTGCGTGCGTTGCAAATTATGCTGGAGAAGCAGCCTGAGCGCTCTTTCCTGCTGTATGGTAACAAGAAAATACTGGAACGGTATTTTTCGAAAAAACCCTACACCCGTATCTATGAGCGGTGCGAAATCATTCATACAGATCGTGTGATTGCAAGTGATGAGAAACCTTCTGTTGCAGTCAGGCAGGCTAAGAACACCTCTATGCGTATGGCGATACAGGCAGCAAAGGACGGGAAAGCCTGCGGTGTGGTATCAGCAGGAAATACGGGTGCCTTCATGGCGCTGTCCAAAATGATTTTGCGGACATTACCCGGTATTTCACGGCCTGCCATTACCGGGCTAATGCCTAATCGTGGCAGCAGTATTGTCATGTTGGACATCGGCGCAAATGTGCAATGCAATGCACTGGATTTATTCCATTTTGCGTTGATGGGTGATGCCTTTTCACGCGTGGTGCTGAAAGAATCGCACCCACGGTTGGGCTTGCTCAATATTGGTTCCGAAGAAATGAAAGGTCACGAAGACCTGCATGTGGCCGCTGCCATGCTTCGTAATGCGGATAATATTAACTTTATTGGTTACGTTGAAGGCAATGATATTTGTAACGGAGATGTGCAAGTTGTTGTAACGGACGGTTTTACGGGTAATGTTTCGCTGAAAACCTTAGAAGGAACAGCGCGCTATTTCTCTACAGAATTGCGCCAGGCACTTAGTAGCTCTGTGTTTGGCAAAATGAGTTATTTGTTGGCTAAGCCTGCTTTTGTCGTTATGAAACGACGGCTTGATCCACGGCGCTATAATGGCGCTATGTTTTTGGGACTGGATGGCATTTCGGTTAAAAGTCATGGTGGTGCGGATGGATATGCGTTTTATCATGCGATGAAAACTGCTTATATGCTGGTGGATAACCATATTAATGAGCGCCTTACGGAAGAATTACAGCATCATGCCGGATTGCTTGATAATGCGATAGACCTTCAACAGGAACATACGCAAAATCTTACTGTAGCAGGGGCAGAATAAACAAGCCTATGCGATCTGTTATTGAAGCGATAGGTAGTTATCTGCCGGAAACATGCCTAACTAACGCAGCACTGGAAACACGTCTGGATACCTCTGACGTCTGGATACGCGAGCGCACCGGCATTACACAACGATACATAGCTGCTGAAGGTGAATATACGTCTCATCTAGCCACACACGCTGCCCACGACGCCATGCAGCGAGCAAATATTACGGCGAATGAGATAGATCTGATTATTGTCGCCACCACCACGCCTGATACGACCATGCCTGCAACAGCGATACATGTGCAGGCACAGCTGGGCATTGCACATGCTGCCGCGTTTGACCTGAATGCGGCATGTTCAGGTTTCGTCTATGCTATGCACACAGCCGATGCGTTGATGCATAGTGGACTTTACAGACGTGCTTTAGTGATTGGTGCAGAGACCATGTCACGTGTGCTGGACTGGGAAGATCGCCGCACAGCCATTTTGTTTGGCGATGGTGCCGGGGCATGCATAATGCGTGCAGATCAACATGAACAACATCGTGGCATATTACACAGCCTCATTGCTTCCGATAGTCAAAGTGGGCACTTACTTAGCACAGATGGCGGTGTGTCCGTCACACAAACAGCAGGTGTTTTGCAGATGAATGGGCGTGAGGTCTTTCGTCATGCTGTAGAAAAAATGAGCCAGTCGGTAATTGATTGCGCTGAAGCTGCGAATATCTCATTAGCTGATATAAACTACATCGTACCTCATCAGGCGAATGCGCGTATTTTGACTGGTTGTGCAAAACGGCTACAACTTGACTCCGACCGATTCGTGACAACGGTTGATAAACACGCAAATACATCATCCGCTTCTATTCCATTAGCACTTGCTTATACACAAAAATATGCTACTTTAAAACAAGGTGATTTGGTCATGCTGACTGCGCTTGGCGCCGGATTTACCTGGGGCAGTTGTTTGATACGCTGGTAAGACCTTGCCAAATAGCAAATGCTTTCTTATGTATTGACAGATTCATTCTTTAACCATGATTTAACTCAGGAGCCAATCATTTTATGTCACAACAAACCGTTACGCGTGCCGATCTTGCTGATGCTGTTTACCGCGAGCTGCGCGTTTCCATGCATGATGCAAGCGACATGGTAGACGTATTTTTTGAAGAGATTAGTAATTCTTTAGCCAACCATGATCCGGTAAAGCTGGCATCATTTGGAACATTTAGCTTGCGCCATAAGAAAGCACGTGTTGGGCGCAATCCAAAAACAGGGGTTGAAGTCGTTATTACGCCGCGTACCGTGCTATCGTTTAATCCCTCTAATATTATGAAGCAGAAAATAAACGAGAACCTGACATAACACGTTGTCACACTGGTAAGGTCACTGAACCAGAAAAAATCACACATACCTGAAATATTGCACTGCAATGTAGGATGGTATAAGGACTACTTGATTTAGCCGCGTTTTTTATTCATGCTGTAGGGTATAACTTAAGCTTGGACAACGTTATATGAATCATCCAGCACCGCAGATTGAACCTGAACAGCACGGTACTCCTTATGTGCAGGATTTTGCTTTTCCCGACATCTATGCTTTGTTGCAGGATATGCGTACACATACACATCGTGTGTATGATCTGCTGGATCAATATCCTGATATTCCAAACGCCGGTTTTATTCGGTCTTTAACAGACACTTTAGCTGGGCTGTGCTATATTATGGATCCATTGCTGGAACAGCAAGGATTCTCGGAAAGCGAGTTCCAGCAGGTACGAATGCATCTTATGCAAAGTCATGAAGTGTGCGAACAATATGAGTGTGATATTGAACGGCTGACTGAACAATTGCTGGAAATGGAAAAGCATTACCACTTGTTGCAACAGGATTATGCAAATACGTGCCAGCAACTGGAATCAGTGCTAAGCTCACTTGATCGCTCACTCGAGAGCTGATACATACGTGTCACTATGGCGATGATCCCTTTAGATATACGTATTAATAACCGTACCTACCGCGTAATGTGCGAAGAAGACCGGACGGATCACTTGCAGCAACTGGCCGATGAACTGGATTATCGTGTCAAATCTGTTACTGCAGTCACAAAGCGCGCTGATGACGCTACAGCTTTAGTGCTGGCTGGACTGATTTTAGCGGATGAGCTATATGATGCCCGCATGGAAGCAGGTGACCTGCGAGAAAAGTTTATGTCGTCCGGGCGGGAATTGTCCGATGTGCTATCTCACGGCAACCAGATTCATGCTGAACAACAATTGGCCGACTTAATGAAAGAAATTTCGGTTACACTTGGACGGCTGACTCACGGGCTGGAAAAACCGTAAAGGCAGCTGTCATTATACTGTAACACTAAACACGTATCATTAATAAGTATTTAGTTTATGTACTTTAGTAAGCATCTATTGATGCTTTTGCAACATGAAAATTGTTATATTGGTTCATGCTTTAGAGACACATTCACGATGGGCTGAACCGTTAAGAAAATTTGGAGAGGTAAAAATTGTAAGAAGTAGTTCACAACATCTGCCAGAAGCAGATATTGTGATTAATCGCTTTGGCGATGTTACAGAGGAGATGGAACTGGGAATCCCTGTTTTACGCATCTATGAAGAGCGTAAAACAAGGATGATTAATTCCAGCAGAAGAATTCTTGACTCTGCATCTAAGGTCAACTCGGCGTTCATCGCGGTAATGCATGGCATACCGCACCCACGAACACGATTTAACTGGAAAAATGTAGATTTTGGATTTCCGATAGTGGTCAAGGCAGAGATTGGACATGGAGGGAAACAAGTGTTTCTCACTATGAATCAAGAGGATTTGAGACGAGTGCTTTTAACAAATAAGGAGAAACCCTCATTGTTTCAGGAGTTTGTCTCATGTGAGATTGTCAAAGATCTCAGAGTGGTAGTTGCCCAAAACATTTACTCGAGTAGATACCACATTGTGACTGCATTTGAACGATTTGCACCTAAAGGCTCGTTCAAGGCGAACATTCAATCAGGCGGTTGGGTAAGCGATCCGATTGAATTAAGCGAACCACAAAAAGCAACCGTGCTTAAATGTGCTGAAGCTTTTGGACTTGGACTGGTCGGGTTTGACTTTGTCTACAATAACGGAAATGAAAACGATTTAATTTTCATCGAAGCAAACAGTCGACCAGGATGCGCAGCTTGGCGTATTCCAGCGATTGTGGACACAATATTTGAATAATCAATACTCTCACTTTATAAAGGTTACGTAATATGTATGTGTATAGCAAACACATTACCTAACCTTTCTTTTTAACGGCCTTTAACCTTTAAACCCTGTCGCCACAACGTAGGTTTCAGGTGACTCTTTTCGGCTGGAGACGGGTTTAAAATGTGCTACTTTTGCGAAACGTTGCTTCATGTCTTTCAGTAAATGCTGTTCCGTTCCCCCTTGCCGCACTTTGCAAATAAATGCCCCGCCTTGTGTTAAGGTATCGCAGGCAAACACATACGCAGCTTCGCACAATTGAACGATACGAATATGGTCTGTAGCGGCGTGACCTGTGGTGTTTGGGCCTATGTCGGACATGACAATATTTGCTTTAGCGCCAAGCATTTCGGTAATTCGTGCGGGCAATGCCTCATCATACATGTCACCAACCATCGTATGCACCCCTGCAATAACGGGCATTTCTAAAATATCTACCGCTACCACACGCGGGTTGCTTGCAGGGGATTGCGCGCGCTGCGCTGCCACTTGTGACCATCCACCGGGAGCCGCCCCTAAATCCACAATATGCTGTTCTTGTTTAAACAGGCGGAACTTTTCATCAATTTCAATAATTTTGTAAGCTGCGCGCGAATGGTATCCGTCACGTTTAGCCTGCTGGACGTAAGGATCGTTTAACTGGCGTTGCAGCCATCGTGTGGAGGATGTTTTGCGACCACGTGCTGTTTTCACGCGCACCGTTAAATCACGACGACCCGCAAATGGGTTAGACGATTTGTTTTTACTCATACCAAGAAATTAACGTATTGTTACTGATAATGCCAGCGTTACTTCACGCAGCTGCGCTCTCGCTTGTCATGAGATTCATAATTACGCCTTCACGCACACCGCGATCAGCAATGGTGATGAAGTGAAACGGAAAAGTACGCACGATAGCTTCAAAAATGGCGCAACCTGCCAGAATATAGTCACATCTGTCTGGCCCGATACACGGATGCATAAACCGCTCTGACGGACGCATATGCAAAATTTCTTGTACGCTGTTTTGCAGGTCTTTGACGGATAGCTTGACTCCGTCAACCCGCGCACGTTCATAGCGGTTGAGGTTCAGATATATCGCAGCCAGCGTGGTGACGGTGCCTGATGTGGAAAGCAATTGCGTGGTTTCTTTATTGAGCCAGTGAATCACATTATGTTCACGCGCTAAAGGCATAAGGTAGCCCATCAATCGCTCTACCGTTTCCTCGTAAAATAATTCCACATACGCTGAATCCCCCATTGCTTCCGATAGGCTCATTACGCCATGGGGAATGGATAACCAGCCTTTAATGTGTGGAACAAATGGGAACACAGGGTCGTCTGACATGTAGTAACTGCTGGGAGTTTCCACCCACATTACTTCTGTACTACCGCCACCAATATCAAATGCCAGTGCTTTATGCACGCCGCGCTCCAGTAACGAGCAGCAACCAAGCAGGGCAAGCCGTGCTTCTTCTCCCGCAGAGATCACTTCAAGGTCAATACCTGTTTCGCTACGAACGCTTTCCAGAAATTCCATCGTGTTTGAAGCACGCCTGCACGCTTCTGTTGCGACAAACCGACTGCGTGTAACAGGGTATTTCACCATACGTTGCGCGCAGTGACGGAGCGATTCTTTTGTACGCTCCATGGCAGCCCCGGACAAACGGCCATTAACAATGATTCCTTCACCCAAACGCACAATACGCGAATAACTATCCACGACGCTTAAGCTGCGACCATTAGCTGTGGTACGAAACGTTGGATGCGCGATTAACAGACGGCAATTATTCGTTCCTAAATCCAGCGCAGCATAATAGGCATCATGTTTACTGTGCGAGTGCGTGTTCATGAGGGTGTGTTGTGTGATGTCATGGTTTTTCCTATCCTTCAGTATGACGGCACCTAGCTCACGCAGCAACAAATTCATCGGGTTTCTGGCAACTTAAGCGCTTATTTACATGTGACTGTGTATGTTGGGAACGGTTAAGTGTAGAGGATGCAGACAGACCGAAGAATATGGTTTAAACTACGATATATGAAACAAAGATTAGCTACCATATGTCATAGTGGATCAGGCATATTGCCTGCTATCCCTTCATGGCTAGCACAGACTATGCCACATGCTACCTTACTGGTTGTCAGCGATACCAACACGTTGCGCGCTTGCCATTGGGATAATACACTTTCCATCGCTTACGCGCATCACCATCATTATGCAACACCTCCCCATGCAACAAAAGCGAATGCTGATGCATTAGCTACACTTGCAGCGCGTTATGATGCAATATTGGCGGTTGGTAGCGGCACAATTAATGATCTGTGTAAATATGCCGCACATCAGTGCAACATACCGTATAGCGTGGTTGCTACTGCCCCGTCGATGAATGGGTATCTTTCTTCCAGCGCATCGCTTAAAGCACATGGCTATAAGCAGTCTTTTGGCGCTACGGCACCTGTTATGTGTATCGCTGACACTGATGTCTTACGCCATGCCCCTTTACGTATGATTCAAAGTGGTATAGGCGACACGTTATGTCGTTCAACCATTCAGGCAGATGTGCAACTATCGCAGCGTTTTTATGGCACCCCTGATTATGCAGGGTGGTTCAACCAAATGTATGTGGCAGAATTTGGGCTGCTAAATGCGATTGAGGTAAGTGATACATTGCGTGACAGCGAAGTGATAGACGCCTTGATGCAGGCACTGCTCATATCAGGGGCAGCCATGCAGGATGCTGGCTCCAGTGCGCCAGCCAGTCAGGGGGAGCATATGATTGCACATTTGCTGGAAATGCGCTATCCATCAGTTGCTGAGTGCTATTATCATGGTGAAGTGATTGCAGTAACAACGCAAACGATGCGTAAGATTCAGGAGTCAGTAACGTTAGGCAACCATTACCACCCCTCACCTTTTCCAGTAAATGACTTACGTCCGTTTGCTGATGAGATGCAAATTAACGCATGGACAAACGCTTACGCTTGCAAACCAGAAGCAACAATCCAGTTAGATCCATCTACTTCACTACCGCCTTTACTATCCACAGAAACCCTAACCTATTACCTTCAGCGCGCGGGATGCCCTCTGGTGCCACAAGATATTGACTTAAGCGCAGAAGATTACGATGCATGTGTGTCCCTCGCACCATTTACACGCGACCGCCTAACATATCTGGACTGGCTATAGTCTCATACGTCGTTTATCGCGTCGTTTATCGCGATGTTTACGGTACATATCATCTTTAAAAAACAAAAAGAGGGTAACCAAAAAATACAGGGTGATGGCAATCAGGTACATATTTAACGGGCTTATCACCGCTATCACCAGTACAGCCATTGTTATGGATGCAATGAGGGGTGATTTTAAACTAGAAAAACGCACGAGCTTGTTGGAAGGCGTTTTAACATAGCTTACCATTAAACCAGCAACAAACGTAATGTAGATTGCCGTAAATATGGCGGATTTATCAGCGATATATCCCTGCAACATCAACACCATTGGTAAGAAAGCCAAAATAGCACCAGCAGGGGTTGGTACACCCACAAAGAAGTTAGATGCAACTTTCTCTGCGCCTTTGGTATGCATGACGTTAAAACGTGCCAGGCGATAAGCACCACCGGTTAAGAATGCCAGAGTCGCTGCCCATCCAAAAAAGTACAGATCCTTTAAATGCCATTCATAAATAATGAGTGCTGGTGTAACGCAAAAGTTTAGAAAATCTGCCAAAGAGTCCAGTTGCCCTCCAACAGGGCTTTGCACATTCAGCTTACGGGCAACTTTGCCATCAATACCATCCAGAAATGCTGCTGCAAGCAACAGCAACAAGGATACATAAATATCTTCACGGATGTAACTGAGCCGCAACGCAGTGAAGCCAAGGCACATCGCACCCAGCGTAATCAGGTTAGGCAAATAGCGAAGTAATCGACGCACAAACAATCTTAACGCTGTTGCCAGTGCAGGCTATCTGCATCAAAATTATCCGTATCCATGGCTAAAATAGTTTCGCCTCCTACTGATACGGAACCTTTATCCACCATGATACGGTAACGGGAAGGAACATACACATCGCAGCGGCTACCGAAACGAATAATACCGTAACGCTCACCCTGACGCGGTGTGTCACCTTCATAGAGTTGGCACACAATACGGCGTGCAACCAAACCGGCAATTTGAGAGAAGCCAATCACATCACCACCAGCTGTTTTGATAGCAGCAACACTGCGTTCATTTTCTGTGCTGGCTTTGTCAAGTGCAGCATTAAAAAACTTACCCGGAATATAAATCTCACGCAGCACACTACCTGTCACAGGGACGCGGTTAACGTGGACGTTAAACACATTCAGGAAAATGGAAATACGTGTGTAGGGTTCTTCTGTCTCGATACCCAGCTCTACCGGCAGGGTCGCTTCACGAATATCACTAATGACACCATCTCCGCTGGCAAGCACCAGCCCTTCATTTTGTGGCACCATGCGTGCGGGGTCGCGAAAGAAATACAGGCTGAACAATGTGGCAAGCAGTAACAGGTTCCCTAATATGTCCGAGAGCAGGTAGCCAATGACCGTGGCAATGGCTATACCAATGATAATAGGCTTCCCTTTTGGATGGATACGCACCAGCATCACATCTTTAATGGTAGATAAAATAGACATTAGGCGGACTCCTCGCTTCCTCGCATGATCGGTTGCAATAGTTTCACACAAGCTATCAGGATACAAGAAAGATTTATGCGTATTCTCTGATTAAATCGTTTCATACGTTAAGGCGTGTTGACACTAACTACATTCATGACATGCTTTATCTCGCAATAATTGTAACCTATGCCACTTGCTACCCAGCGCATCATATCGCAACAATGTACCTGTCAGGTTACATCCAATGCCGAGCAGTAACTTAATGGCCTCTAATGCTAACATACTTCCCATAACCCCGACCAGCGCACCAATCACGCCGCGTTCGGCGCAATCATTACGGTTGGGTGGTGCTTTTGGCACCAAACATTGGTAACACGGCGCGTCAGGAATACGTGGGTCGAAGACAGAAAGCTGTGCATCAAATCCACGCACTGCACTATACACCCATGGAATGTTGAGAGCGCGACAGGCATGATTAATGATGTAGCGCGCATCGAAATTATCGCATCCATCTACAATCACATCGTATGACTCAAGGAGAGATGTGGCATTATCCATATCAAGCCGTGTCTGTATGGCGTTCACCTGTGTTTCAGGGTTTAGCTCAGATAAACGATCCTGCGCGCTTTGCACTTTGGGGCGTCCAATATCTCCTGTTTCATGGATGATTTGTCGGTTTAAGTTCGATAACTCCACCACATCATCATCTATCACACCAATCGTACCTACCCCACATACGGCCAGATAAGACAATGCAGAAGCGCCTAGCCCCCCTGCTCCAATGACGGCCACACGGGCATCCAGCAACTGTTGCTGACCGACTTTACCAATCTCAGGCATAATCGTGTGACGTGCATAGCGCCGCAACTGGTGTTCCTGCATGAGGCGTTACTTAGAGGTTGGCGAACAGGTCTGTCGAAATATAACGCTCGGCAATAGACGCCACAATCACCACAATACGTTTCCCTTTCATTTCCGGGCGCGCGCCCAGTTCCAAAGCAGCAGCAATGGTAGCACCCGAAGAGATGCCTGCCGGAATACCATCTTGCTGAGCAGCACGCTGTGCAATTTCAAAGGATCGGGCATTGCTGATGGTAATCACTTCGTCAATCACATCCTGCTGCAAGACTTCTGGTACGAATCCGGCACCTATTCCCTGAATTTTATGCGCTCCCGGCGCTCCACCGGAAAGCACCGGACTATCTTCCGGCTCTACCGCAATGATCCGCACATCCGGATTCTTTTCTTTCAGTACTTTTCCAACTCCCGTAATGCTGCCGCCAGTACCAACACCTGTAATGAACGCATCCACATGACCGTCTGTATCATGCCATATTTCCTGCGCTGTGGTGCGCATGTGAATATCCGGATTGGCCGGGTTTTGGAATTGTTGTAACATATGGGCATTATCATGCTCTGCCACAATATCCTGAGCACGTTGTATCGCACCTTTCATACCTTGTGCTGCCGGCGTTAGTTCCAGTGATGCGCCAAGCAGTTTCAGCATTTTACGCCGCTCTACTGACATACTTTCAGGCATGGTCAGGATAAGCTGGTATCCCTTAGCTGCACAAGCAAATGCCAAAGCAATGCCTGTGTTTCCTGACGTTGGCTCAACTAAAATCGTGTTTGCATTAATCGCGCCGGAAGCTTCAGCCGCTTCCAACATGGACAGAGCAATGCGGTCTTTAATGGATGATAGGGGGTTAAAGAATTCCAGTTTAAGCAGAATTTCTGCTTCCACATGATGGTCGTCTGCCAAACGGTTTAAGCGTACCAGCGGCGTATTACCAATAGTTTCCAATATGTTATTATAGATTCGGCCACGTTTGCCCGGTTCATCTAGTGTAATCGTCGTCATAAAAAAGCTCCTTGCTGATTAAATGGAAAAGTCCAGTCGTGTAGTATCGTCGTTGCTATGTGAAAAGACATAGGTGTGTTGCATATCCAAACTGTATACCCTTTCACACACATCTTCCAGTGTATAACGCGCTAATTGCTGCACGTAAGCACGCTGTGCATTAGCGAAAATGGGCTGAATCAATTGCGTATTACCAGCCGATAATGTTGAGATATTATCCGATGGTGCTACTTCTGCGTCATCAATCGCGTTCCAGATGTCTGCAATCGTTACACTGCGTCGCTCCCGCGCAATCATATACCCACCACGGGGGCCACGTATACTGCGCAGAATATCGGCTTTCACCAGTAGCTGTAGCAATGCCTCAAGGTAGCGAGGGGTTACATTCAGTGTATGCGCCAATTTCTTTCGCCCTATTGGTTGCAGCGATGCATTCAGGGCAATATAGAGCAGTGCCTCAACCAGTATGTAATGCTTATGGGACACGGTTTGCATATTGTTTAACCGGTGCCGGTAGACCCAAACCCACCATGACCACGTGTTGTAGCATCAAGCGTGTCAATCACTTGCCATTGCGCCTGCGTGACGGGGGCGATAATCATTTGAGCAATACGCATTGCACGGCTTACGGTAAAGCTTTCCTGCCCGTGATTGATGAGTATCACACTAATTTCCCCGCGATAATCCGCGTCAATGGTGCCGGGTGCATTCAACACCGTGATTCCATGCTTCCACGCTAAACCGGAGCGCGGGCGTATTTGTGCTTCGTAACCATCCGGCAGTGCAATGGCAATACCGGTAGGAATAAGTAAACGTTGCCCTGGGGAAATGCTTGTGTCCTGCGCTATAGCTGCCACCAGATCCATGCCAGCGCTTCCTTGCGTGGCATAATCTGGCAGGGGCAAATTTTCCCCATGTGGAAAGATAACAAGTGGAACGGATAAAGGGATCATGTAAACGCTCCTGACAGAATTTACGTGGGTGATGTATGGACGATTATAGTGTCACAAATCATTTTAGCAACCTGCTCTTTTGTACCATGCCACTTATATGTGGCCTCACCTGTGATGCAATGTAACGTCGTTTCATCATGACCAAACACCTGACCGTCTGAAACATCATTCGCTAATATCCAGTCGCATTGTTTAGAGATACGCTTTTGGGTCGCATGTTCTATCAGACGGTCTGTTTCAGCCGCAAACCCGATTACCAGATTAGGACGGTGACGTGGATGTGTCGCGATGTGCTGCAGTATATCAGGTGTTTTGTGCAGTGTAAGTTGCCATGTGTCGCGATGTGTCTTTTTTTGCTTGGATGCAGGTGGAGATGGCAGGTACCAATCAGCTATGGCTGCCGCGCAGATAGCAATGTCTGCTGGCAATGCCTCTTCTACAGCGTCCAGCATGTGCTGTGCCTGCATGGCTGGCACTTTTTTTACTTGTGGATGCACCATAATATCCGATTGCATATGAGCATGAACCAGCGTGACGTTAGCACCGTAATATGCTGCTTTGTTTGCCAGTGCAACAGCTTGCTTGCCGGATGAGTGATTCCCAATATAGCGCACCGGATCCAAGATTTCTCTCGTGCCTCCTCCGGTGATGAGGACATGCTTACCTAAGAGTGCCTGTCTAGGCTGAAGCAATGTGGAGGTGATATGTTCAATATCTGCCAGCTTACCATCTCCGGTTTCTCCGCACGCCAAGGTTCCGGGTGCTGGAGGGATGAGTTGAATACCGTCTTGCTGTATAGATGTGATGTTACGCCGCGTAGCTGGATGATGCCACATATGATGGTTCATGGCCGGAGCTACCCATATGGGCGTTTCAGTCGGGTTACATGCCAGCAAAACGGTGGATGCCAGATCATCCGCCAGCCCGTGCGCCATCTTTGCCAGCATATGTGCGGTGGCAGGAGCTACCAGCACGATATCCGCTTCCCGTGCCAGCCTGATATGTCCCATCTCTGTTTCTTCCCTAAGGCTGAACAATTCAGTATAGGTTGGATTGCCCGTTAGTGAAGAGACGGCAAGTGGCGTAATGAAATGCTGCGCGCCTTGGGTTAGGATAGCTGTTACATTGCAGTGATCTGCCTGCAATAAACGTATCATATCCAGTGCCTTATACGCAGCAATACTACCGCCAACGATAAGGAGAATGTTTGTTGGATGGGTATCGAATGGTGGTTTCATCGTCATCAAAAAAGTTTATAGCATTGCAAAGAAGCAGGAAAATCTCTATATTTACCTATGCTGCCTTGTACGTGAGGCATTTTGTCCCCTGGGCTGATAATCACGACTCCGGGAGTGGTCACTGAGGCGGGTTCTGGCCTGTCATATACTGCACCCACCTGTACCAAGGAGCCGAGTGAGGCTTTTTAGTCCACGGCTATGGCGGCACAAAAAAGGGATGCATCGTTAGATACATCCCTTTTTGCGTTACGTGAACTCAGAAACTATTCCTGATGTTGAAACACAACTTCCACGCGACGATCTCTTGCTAAGCACTGAATCGCTTTAGAACGTTTCAGGTCTTTAGAACAATCTGTTACAGGAGCGTTTTCACCCACGGCACGGATATCAAGGATCTCTGTGTTGATCTGTACACGCTCGCTAACATATTCATAAACAGCTTTCGCACGCTTTTTTGATAAGGCAAGGTTGTAATCATCCGAACCAATACGATCCGCAAATCCTGCAATACCAGCACCAATAATGTGCTTTGAACGTTTAATATGAGAAACCAACTCGTTCAGTTTACGAATACCTTCAGGGTTCAGGTGTGACTTATTAAAGTCAAAGTAAATAGTACGTGCTTCACGTCCAATTTTTGGTGCAGGCGGTGGTGGGGCCGGAGCTGCAACAACTGGCTGCGGCACAGGCTTAGCTTTAGGGGCGCAAACATCATTGTTAGCATCCCATTTGGTGCGAACGCAGTTGCCAAATGTATTTTTAATGACTTGACTACGCTCATCCATCACAACCTTATTATCGCCGCCATTTGCATGACCAGACACGGAAGTCAGCCCAATCACCATTGCCGTGGCAGCGGCATAAAACAATTTCATCATGTATCTCCTTTCTAAAATAGTATTACACATAGCGGCTACAGCATTGTGGCAAACATTGCAATTAGCTATGAAGGTATTTTGACGGATTACGCACATTTTCGGTGAAAACCCAGGCAATGATGACTATTTTGCCACGGTTGTGGCATTGATTGTCTGTCATTAAAACACAAAAAACGCCGCACAAGGCGGCGTTTTCTGACTGTAAAAACAGTTTTTATTAGTTACCAGTCTGCAGACCAGTATCAACTCGCCCGTATGTACCAATAAGGGAGCCACTAACAGATTGTAGCGTTACAATGATAGCAACAGACAGAATAGCAGCAATCAGGCCGTACTCAATCGCAGTTGCACCAGACTCATCGTTCAATAGATTTTTAAAATGTTTCATAATATAACTCCTTAAAGTCAAAAAATAATAATACTTAAGCGGTGAAACATCCAACTTAAGCTAACAACACGCTGTCTTTGCAGCTAACTTTATATTAGCGAAAACCTAACCCTTGTGCAACATAAAAATGTGATTTGTGGCTATATTTATATAAATTAGACCTTATCTCCCGTTGGCAGCATAGATAAAACCGGATATAAGCAGGGATTATTCACTTAATTAGTCTCGTGTTCATCTTCCTATGCCTGTTTTAAAACGTTTATTGCGCCCTCTATGGCATCGTCGTCATCGCATGATTCATTCCACACGCTCGCTTTTTGGCTGGACGTTTCGCCACTTGAATGCACTACCATTGCCGGATGCCACAAAACAGGGCGTAAGGGATATGGCGATGTTGTCTGTTTCTAGTCTTGTGGTACATACAGATGCATTCCAGCAGTGGCAGTCACAAGGGCGTGGCGGTGGTGCATTGTTTCGCTTGCTTGGGGCAGACGATAACACCGGAGAATATGCTGATCTTCCAATAGCCCCCGATGCACAGCAATGGAAAACATTAGAAGAATCGTCAGATTGTGCTGCTCCTGCAAATGAAGATACCCTGTTGAGCGTGATTATTCCGATTTATGATGGTTATGACCAAAGCCTAAACGCACTCTACCAAGCTATTTATACGCGACAATATAATCAGACACCTTACCGTATTATTGTAATCAACGATGCTTCCCCAGATGCTGCATTAACAGAAGCGCTACGAATGCACGCGAAAACCAATCTGTTTACGTTATACGAGAATCGCAACAATCTAGGGTTTGTCAAAACCGTGAATCATGGCATGAGCATGCATACAGATGGCGATGTATTATTGCTTAATGCCGATACGGAAGTCTATCATAACTGGGTGGACAGATTGCTTGCCCATGCACACTCGGACGATACTATTGCCAGTGTTACGCCGTTATCTAATAATGCAGAAATATGTAGCTATCCCTATTTCGTGCAGGACTGCAACATGCCGCTTGAGCTATCTTACGCCGATTTGGATGCACTGGCCGCTGCGACTAACCTTCAGGCGAATGTTGACGTACCCACTGGTGTAGGGTTTTGTATGTATATACGCCGTGCAGCGCTTGAAGATGTGGGATTATTTGATACAGACCATTTTGGCAAAGGGTATGGGGAAGAAAATGACTTCTGTATGCGCAGTCATCATAACGGGTGGAAGCATGTTCTGGGCTGTGATGTGTTTGTGCGGCATATTGGTGGAACCTCTTTTGGTGCCAGTAAAAAGAAACGTGTGATTAAGGCCTATGACACGTTATGCAACATGCATCCTGAATATCCACGCAAAGTACAGGCATTTTTGCAGGAAGATCCGGTAAATCCCTATCGTTACCAGCTGGATATGGCACGTATTTACGCCAATATGCCTGCAAGCCAATCAATTCTGATGGTCAATCATCATGTAGGTGGCGGAACAGAACGACATGTGATGGAATTATGCCAGCAATTGCATGAAGAAGGCATAGGCGCTTTGATTCTTGAACCATTACCGGAACAAGACGGGGTACTGGTATTGAAGCACCCCGGCGTACCACATACACCGAACCTCCACTTCTCAATGGAATATGATTACGATCATTTTATTAGCACACTGGAAGCTTTGGGCGTTATGCATGTTCACGTACATCATCTGGTGCATTTCCCTCCACGTATTATAGCGTTTTTGCACAAGGTTATGGAACAGTGCAATCTGGCTTATGATGTCACGCTACATGATTATTATACGATATGCCCGCGTATTAATCTGATTGACAAGCATGGCAAGTATTGTGGCGAGCCTGAACTGACTGAATGTGAGCGCTGTATTGCTTCTAGCCATTCTTACGCTTCGGGTATGCCTGTCTGGCAATGGCGAGACCGATATGAGTCTTTTTTAATGCAGGCACATAGTGTTTACGTGCCTAATCAGGATGTGAAAGAGCGTATTGAAACCTATTACCCGCACTTGCTGATGCATGTGTTACCCCATGCCGAGCAATTCCATACACAGGGCTACATTACGCAACCGCTGGACGCGGGTAGCGATGCACGCCTAAAAATTGCGATTATTGGTGCAATCTCACAGGTGAAAGGATCAGAGATTGTCGAGAAATTGGTGCGTGATGCAAATGCGCGCAATCTTCCACTTGAATATGTGTTGATTGGTCATACGGATAATCCCAAGCTTAAAGCGGGTATGGACAGATTCACCTTAACAGGGCAGTATGCCGAGTCAGATATGGCGGATCTACTGCATGAGCATCAACCACATCTGGCATTTATTCCAAGCATCTGGCCAGAAACCTATTGCTACACATTATCCATTGCATGGCAACATCATCTGGTGCCAGTAACATTTGACATTGGCGCCCCTGCTGCACGTATTCGGGCTATTGAAGCTGAAACCGATACAGGACGAGCGGGACATATTTTACCGTATGTATGGACACAAAACATTGAGGCAATCAGTGACTGGTTTGTCTCGCAACGCGAAAAGGGCACCGCGCGCCCTGCCTTGCCGCAGGATGTAGCGTACCCATCACTGCAAAGAGACTATTATGGGCATAGTGAGTGAAGATACTGACCTGACTGCTTACAAATAGATCAGCTTATGCACAGGAAAGCGAATCATGATACGTTGCAAATCATCCTTTGCCACCCCAATCGTCATATCCCCCTCGCATAAAGAAACCATCATACGTGCCATGGAAAAGCACAATATATCACTCTTTACATGCAATGGGAAAATGTGATCTTTACCCGCGTCATACTCATCAGCGATACTGACACCAGATGCCAGCAGACCTTCGCTGGCATGATCGGGGAGCGTGTCATAGTAGTCTGCCTGATACGTTGCATATCGCAATTGTAGCACCAGCTCTTTAACACCTTTCTCGTTATATTCCATATCACAATCAAGCTCTATGCCCCTGCCCTGCATCAATCGGCTGGATGCACCACAAAGCAGGTAAATAATGATATGGATGAAACGCTCTTCATTAATCCGCAGTGCAGGAATGACAGAAGCATGACGAAACCGTACATCAATATGTTGATAATCCGGATAATCATGAAATTTTCTGATGGCTCGCTGAATAGAAAACGCGACGTTTACCGACGTTTCCCGCAACAAAATAGTGCTAAACTCACGTTGGGCAATATAGCGAAGATCCTGCAACATATGTTGGGTACGATCAAGCTGGCGAATAGCATCACTTAATTGCGCCGAAGGGTGCGTTGCGTTGCCCTGTAAGGATTGCTGAACGGCATTAAGGTGGCGTATGCTATTTTGCAGTGGTTTTTGAATTTCAGAAATAACATCATGCAAAAACTCACTACGTGTTTTTGTTAGTCTGATAGACGTATCTTTCGTATGAGTTAAAAACTGGTTTTTCTGCTTCAACTCCTGTGAGATGCAATCCTGCTCTGCAACGTATGCAGATAGCTTACGAATTTGCGCCGCAAGCTCTTCAATCTCTAATGGCCCCCCGCGCGGCAAAGGCGTATAACGGCCACCGGCAGCAACAATAGAGGTAATGTAGGATAATCGCTCTACCGGACGCACAATACGCGCACGCACTAACCCCAGCATGAACAACAGAAATAATGTTAGCAACACAATCTGAGCAACACGTGAGAGCAATAATGATACAATCTGATCGTCATTTTCTCGTGGGTAATACGTTAGATGAATCACATACGGATATTGTGATGATGCCTCATAATAGCTGAAAGGAACAGATGGCGAAAATAGCTCTGGGTGGCGCACGATGCCCTTACGTTGATTAGCAAAAACAATATTTGCCAGATCCTGTTGCGCTTGCTGAACAGGCTGATCTTCAGGTGCGTTTTCATAACTATCTGTTAGCAAACTGAGGGTTTTTGTCAAAATAGCAAAACGTACACCACTGCGTTGCACAACAGATTGCAAGTTGCGAGTAAGCGTTTCGATATCTATATTAAGAACAATTGTGCCAATAAAGTTACCCTTATAATCTGTCACACCTAAACTAAGTGGTAGAATCCATCGCTCGGTCACTCTTCCCTGTACCGGGCGACCTACATGTACTTTCCACGGTGCGACCAGCGCTTTCTTTATAAAGTCACGATCACTGGCATTAATGGGCTTTGGCACGACTCCACTACCGCTAGTGATAATAACCTGCTGA
Organism: uncultured Alphaproteobacteria bacterium; assembly: GCA_963803575.1. Classification (GTDB taxonomy): domain Bacteria; phylum Pseudomonadota; class Alphaproteobacteria; order Rickettsiales; family UBA998; genus CAWDMW01. The sequence goes on along the minus strand of CAWDMW010000002.1, from coordinate 983,799 downwards.
GATACATTTAGCCAGACCAGCTCATTATTATTCGGACTATTACTATCATAGAAAGAACTAAGCAGGCGCGCAATATCCTCATGACGCTCTACACCTGTTTGCACAATTTGTCGTGCCAGCGATTCCAGCAGATAGGAAGCGCTATTGATTTCAATAATCATGGAACGGTCAATACGCAGCGCCTCACCTTCCATGTCTTTAATAATGTTAGACGAATAACTATGGAATGTTTTGTATGTCGTGATGGCTGACACTGCCGCGATGATGACAGCAATCAGAACAAACAGAAACATAAAGTCTCTGGAAACAGATGATTTCCTATAGGCTGACGATGATATCATAACGTTAAACGTATATTGTTTGGCTCAGGCAATAATCTAATGCTTCACAGGGATTATACGCGCTTTACGCACAGAAAGCTATGGGCGTTACAGGTTATTTCCGATATGATGACTTATATGCCACAATCGCTTTACGAAACACTCACCCATTTTCCCACACTGATTGGCACCTGCGGAGTGATCTGTGTGGTGATTGCCTATTTTCAGGTGCAGGCCGGACATTGGACTGCGCTGCAATGGCGTCTGCCATTCACCAATTTGCTGGGGGCATGTATGATTTTAGTGTCCCTGATATTTACCCCCAACATCCCGTCCATCATTATTGAAATCGTCTGGATTGCCATTAGCCTGTATGGGTTAGCGCGTATCTGGAAGCATCACAAGCAAAACAAATAAAAAAATGCCCTCTTTTAGGCGAAGAGGGCAAGGGGAAATTAACGTAAGAAACGTTGACGATAGAGGCTGATTGGCTCTGGGTCAGAAAGTGCTAGAATATCATTGATCGCCTGCTTGTGTTGATTTAAGCGATCAATCACTTCGTCTTGGCGACTATTACTAATAGCCCAGACGAAGAAGGCAAACTCAAGCGTATGCTCCTGCGAAAGACTTGCTTGTTCAGCGATAAGCTGAACATTTGCAACAACATATTCATAGGGGCATAGCTTGTTGCGTCGAGATTGTTTGACCTTAGTAGCTAACTCCATACAGTGCTTCTTTGCTCTCCAGTACCGTAATCGGTACTGAAAGAGCCGGGCAATATCCCTAAATGCAAACATTAAATCCTGAACCGCCGTATATTGCGTCAGGCTTCTTGTCTCCTTGTAGGTATAATCCAAAAGTAGACGGAAGCTAAACATAGACTTTTTCGTTAGTTCAACCTCCTGAGTAAGACGCTCAAGAACACTGACCCAACTATAAAGCTGCTTTTCTTTCAAAACAAGCCAGACATAGTCTGGGAGTTCCGGAAGTTCAGCAATAGCTGAAGCTTGCGAAGACGTGGGTGCCAGAGGTTGGGGAGCTTCAAACACAATGTCGATTGTGTCATCAACCACTTCCTCTTTTATCTCTATGACCGTTCTGCGAGGAGCTTGTGGCTCCACGAAGTCAGCATCCGCCACTTCATTTGGGCGCGAACGCTTCATCCATTCCACTGCCTGTTCCAGTATCCGGTAATCATCCACAGGAACAATAGCGGAACCTTCAGCCACAGCTTGATCGACTTCCTGAGGAATACCCAGATCAATCATTTTTTGCAGAATCCGACTAAACTCTTCACTAGCAGCCTGTTTTTGGCTATCGCTCAAATCAGGGTTGGACATCATCCTCCTTAATAGTTGGATTTCCAAATCCAACTTCTCAAGCTCTAGTTTGCGAAATTTCTTCTGAAACTCCGCTTCCTCTTCCTCCCGTTGATCTCTTGCAGCAGCTCCAGTATGGGCTGAGCTTTTATATGAATCTCGCTTAAGTCTATCGTTTGTGTCAGTAATAATATTACTGCCAGTAGCGAGTACCTTAGCCACAGAACTTAATGCTCTGCTTACAATTGGCTCCCGTTTTAACAGGCTTAATTTGGTAAAACCGTTAGCGAGTTCGTTAATAATACGATTGTAGTCCATAACAAATGCTATGCTTTATCTAAAGTACAAACTAATATTTGTACTTTATTAAAGAATTTGTCAAGCACAAAGCACAAACTACCAGATATGATAACAAGTGCATGGTAAGACAAGAAAAAATAAGAGGATATTAATACAATGTCAGATCGTCCAACATTGGATTTAATTGAAACGGTTTCACAGGTCGTGTTGGCTGCAAGCATTGCAGTACTTATTACTGGACGCTCTTCTAAAGAAAAAGAACCAGCACAAAACGTATCCCCTCAGGGAGAACCTGTCAATGTAACAATCAATATGCCTTCAAATTCTCCGGACTTACCCGCGTCTGTTGAGATTGAACAAAGCGCACCGCTTCCTGCAACTGCGTCACTTGCTTCCATTGGCACACAAGTGGATGATCTGGCGTATGATGGCCGCATGGCTGGTAGCCAACAGCACGCTCAGTTCAGATAAGACACAGCGCGCGGTTTTCAGCGGCAGCAATCTCACGAGTAGCTTTGATTTAACAAAATACTCGTAAGCGATTAACTACATATGAATTGGTTTGGCGAATGTTGCTAGCGCGGCTTCTTTCACGGCTTCATTCATAGTTGGGTGGGCGTGACAAGTGCGGGCAATATCTTCAGATGATGCACCAAATTCCATGGCCAACACGGCTTCGGCTATCATCGTGCCTGCTTCTGCGCCAATAATATGGACACCCAGCACTTTGTCTGTCTCTTTCTCAGCCAAAATTTTGACGAATCCTTGTGTTTGCCCTGTGGCACGCGCGCGACTATTGGCCAGGAACGGGAATTTACCAGCAACGTAAGAGGCACCTGCGGCTTTCAGTTCATCTTCGGTTTTGCCCACGGTTGCCACTTCCGGCCACGTATAAACGACACCCGGAATAGCATCATAATTCACATGAGGCTTTTGCCCTGCCAGCATTTCCACGCACGCCACACCTTCTTCTTCTGCTTTATGTGCCAGCATAGCACCGGCAATCACGTCACCAATAGCGTAAATGGATGGAATATTGGTTTGATACTGGTCATTCACTTTCACGCGACCGCGGTCATCCGTTTCCACGCCTACATCTTTTAGGCCTAACCCGTCTGTGTATGCTTTGCGACCAATGGCCATTAATACAACATCCGCCGTGATGGTTTTGCTCTCTCCACCACTCGCCGGTTCCACAGAGACATGCACCTGCTCACCGTCACGCGACACATCCGCCACTTTGGTTTGAAGATGAAACACAATCCCCTGCTTTTCCAGAATTTTTTTAAATTCCTTACGCACGTCCATATCCATCGCTGGTACGATGCTATCAGCATATTCGATCACTGTGACGTCTGCGCCCAAACGACGCCATACTGTGCCCATCTCTAGCCCAATATAGCCGCCGCCAATCACAACCAGATGCTTTGGCACTTCGGGTAAGTTCAAAGCACCAGTTGAGGATACAATACGCTCTTCATCAATTGTCACGTTGGGCAGTCCGGCAACATCAGAGCCGGTTGCAATAATGATATGCTTTGCCTGATAGGCCGTACCATCTACTTCCACCGTTTGCTCAGCCGTAATGACACCAGCACCTTTCAGCCAGACTACTTTATTTTTGGCAAATAATCCGGCAATCCCTTTCGTCAGCCCTTCAACCACGCCATCTTTGCGCTTAATCATGGCGGAGACATCAAGCTTCACATCCCCTGCATCAATGCCATGCTCGGCTGAATGCTGCATTTCTTCATATAGTTCCGAGGATTGCAGCAATGCTTTAGAAGGGATACAGCCTACATTCAGGCAGGTTCCGCCAAGAGAGCCACGCTTTTCGACACATGCCACTTTCATGCCCAACTGTGCGGCTTTGATGGCGGCAACATATCCGCCGGGGCCAGAACCAATAATTATTAAGTCAAATGAAGTATCAGACATAGGAGAGATTCCTTAAATTTCGTGACGTTGAGTTACAGACCAAGCAAAAAGCGGCGCGGGTCTTCGATAGATTCTTTAATGCGTTTGAGGAAAGTCACAGATTCGCGTCCATCCACAATACGGTGATCGTACGATAGTGCCACATACATCATTGGGCGCACAACGACATCATTACCAACCACAACAGCGCGTTTCTCCGTTTTGTGCATCCCCAAAATACCCGATTGTGGCGGGTTTATGATAGGGGTAGACATGAGCGAGCCATAGACACCACCGTTAGACACGGTAAAGGTACCGCCTTGAAGGTCTTTCATCGCTAGCGTACCTTGACGCGCATGACGTGCTTTATCCGCAATATCAGCTTCAATTTCAGACAGCGTTTTCACATCCGCGTCACGCACCACTGGCACCACAAGCCCTTGTTCCGTACCAACAGCGACACCAACGTCATAGTAGTTCTTATAGATGACTTCATCGCCGTCAATCTGTGCATTAACTTCCGGAATCTCTTTAAGCGCCGTCACCGCTGCTTTCACAAAGAAACCCATAAATCCAAGCTTGATACCAAATTTCTTTTCAAAGTCTTCTTTATATTGTGAACGCAATTCAATAACGTTAGACATATCAATTTCGTTGAAGGTCGTCAGAATTGCCGCAGTATTTTGCGAGTCTTTCAAGCGTTTCGCGATCACACGACGTAGTTTCGTCATCTTCACACGCTCTTCACGCTCACCACGTGACTTGGGTGCTGCCGATGGCGCGGCTTTCTGGTTGGCACTGCTTTGTCCAGATGCAGCACTCATGGCATCTGCTTTAGTAACACGCCCGTCTTTTCCGCTACCCTGAATCGCATCACGATTAACTTGTGGGTTTTCTGCCAGAATTTTGGATGCAGCAGGCCCGTCCTGCACATTCGCACCCTTTACAGGAGTTTGCGCTGGCTCAGATGGAGATTCGCTTTGCTTTGATACATCAGAAGAAGATGATGACGATTCTGCAACCGCACCCTCTTTCACCTGACCAAGCACAGCACCTACTTCAACCGTGTCATCTTCGCCCACAGCGACTGATTCCAGCACACCATCCGCCGGAGAATTAACTTCCATCGACACTTTATCTGTCTCCAGCTCCACAAGCGGCTCGTCTTTCTTAACGGCTTCACCTGGCTGTTTATACCATTTTGCAATGGTGGCCTCACTGACAGATTCACCCAGCGATGGAACAACAATATCTGCACACATAATTTATTTCTCTCAGTTTGTACTCTTTCATGTTTATACTAGCGTTGCGCTATATGTAGGGTATTTAGTCTTAATAGGCAAAGGTATATTTTTCGCTAACCAGGCATTTTTTGCCTTTTTTTATCAGCCATCCATAGCTGCATCGTGTGAACATAGCATAAAGAAACATCAAAATCACGGTAAAAGCATGGCTTTAACGCTTGTTTTTCCTTACACGAACCACTAGGTTTAATGAAAATAACACTGTATTTATACGACCCTAAAGGACATTGCATACATGGATAAGCAAAAAGCACTGGATACCGCGCTGGCACAAATTGAAAAAGCGTATGGCAAAGGCTCCGTCATGAGACTGGGTGCGCGGGAAAGCTTGAATATTGAAGCAATTTCAACTGGTTCTATTGGTTTGGACGTAGCGCTTGGTGTTGGCGGGATTCCTAAAGGTCGGGTGATTGAAATTTTTGGCCCCGAAAGTTCGGGTAAAACGACATTAACGCTGCATGCAATTGCTGAATGTCAGAAAACCGGTGGCACCTGTGCTTTTGTGGACGCAGAACATGCGCTTGATCCGGTATATGCTAAAAAGCTGGGTGTGAATGTGGATGAGCTACTCATCTCACAACCGGACGCTGGAGAGCAGGCACTGGAAATTGCTGATACGCTGGTGCGTTCCGGCGCGGTGGATTTGCTGGTAATTGATTCAGTAGCGGCACTGGTGCCGAAAGCAGAGCTGGAAGGCGATATGGGTGATTCACATATGGGTTTGCAGGCGCGTTTAATGTCACAAGCCTTACGCAAACTGACCAGCAATATTTCCCGCACCAACTGTACCGTCATTTTCATCAACCAGATTCGCCATAAGATTGGGGTAATGTTTGGTAGCCCTGAAACGACGACTGGCGGAAATGCGCTGAAGTTTTATGCATCGGTTCGCCTGGATATTCGCCGTATTGGTGCGTTAAAAGATAAAGATGAAGTGATTGGCAACCAGACACGTGTGAAAGTGGTGAAGAACAAAGTGGCACCACCTTTCCGTGTGGTGGAGTTTGACATTTTGTATGGTGAAGGTATCTCACGTTATGGTGAGTTGATCGATTTGGGTGTGAAAGCAGACATTATCGAAAAAGCCGGATCGTGGTATTCTTACAACGAACAACGCATTGGACAAGGCAAGGAAAATGCACGTCAGTTCTTAAAAGACAATCAGGCCATCGCCAAAGAAATACGCAGCAAAATCATGACTGATGCCGGCATTATGAAAGACCTGCAAGATATTGGCAATGAAGAGGAAACAAATAAAGACGCTGAGGCAGAAGATACTGCGGTGGCTTGAGTGTAGCGACTTACACATGAGGGAAACGCTGTGCACATAGATAATAATTGAAGGAGATACGTGCTTCATGTTATGAATCACGTACTATTCTTAATATATATCCTTATCGGCACCCAATAATGAATCTGGAAACGCTACGCGCACGTTTTTTATCTTACTTTGAACAACACGGACATGGTGTTGTGCCTTCTGCCGCGCTGGTGCCGCATAATGACCCAACACTTATGTTTACCAATGCAGGGATGGTGCCGTTTAAGCACATCTTTACTGGTAAGGAAGCACCGCCCTCACCTCCACGCGCTACTTCGTCACAGAAATGTGTGCGTGCGGGGGGCAAGCATAATGATCTGGATAATGTAGGATATACGGCTCGGCATCATACCTTTTTTGAAATGATGGGGAACTTTTCGTTTGGTGATTATTTCAAACGTGACGCCATTCATTATGCCTGGACGTTCCTGACGCAGGAGTTACGCATTCCGGCAGAGAAACTCTATGTGACAGTATATCACACGGATGATGAAGCATATAACTTATGGAAAGAGATTTCCGGTTTAGCGGAAGAGAAAATCTTACGGATTCCGACATCTGACAATTTCTGGTCGATGGGTGATACGGGGCCTTGTGGCCCTTGCTCAGAGATATTTTACGATCATGGCGTTGATGCCGCGGAAGGCACATGGGTGCTAGATAATGACGGGCAAGACCTGTTTGGGGATCGTTATATTGAGATATGGAATCTGGTGTTTATGCAATATGAACAGCTAGGTGACGGCACCCGCGTGCCACTGCCTTCCCCTTGCGTGGATACGGGTATGGGGCTGGAGCGTATGGCCGCACTGATGCAGGGCGTGCATGATAATTATGAAACGGATCTGTTTCAAAACATTATTATAGCCATTGAACGCATTACTAAGAAAGCGCGTACACAAGACACCTATGCATCGTATAAAGTGATTGCCGATCATGCCCGTTCCTGCGCTTTTCTAATGGCGGATGGTGTATTGCCTTCCAATGAAGGGCGTGGTTACGTGCTGCGACGTATCATGCGCCGCGCGATGCGGCATGTGCATATGCTGGGGGCAACGCAACCCGTGATGCATGAGGTAGCTGCCGAAATCATACGGTTGATGGGCAATGCCTACCCTGAACTGGTACGCGCCGAAGCGTTGATTCAGACTACTTTAAGGCAGGAAGAAACACGCTTTCGCGAAACATTGGAGCGCGGGCTGTCACTGCTGGAAGAAGCACTGGAAGAACTGCCTGATGATGCTGTACTGGCCGGAGAGATTGCGTTTAAGCTGTATGACACATACGGGTTTCCGCTAGACTTAACGCAAGATATTGTCCGCAGTCGTGGGATCATCGTAGATATTGACGGCTTTGACGCCTGCATGGCAGAGCAAAAGCAACGCGCACGGGCTGCGTGGAAAGGCTCAGGTGCCACAGGAACAGATGATGTATGGCTAGCATTGCATGATATGCATGGAAACACGGAATTTACAGGCCACACACAAACACAAACGACGGCAATCATTACCAGCATTGTCATAGACGGCAAAGAAGTGCAGGAAGCGACAGCAGGCATGGAAGCACATATACTATGTAATCAAACGCCGTTCTATGCAGAATCTGGTGGGCAGGTGGGTGACACTGGGAACATCTTGGTGGACGGTGCGGATATTGCCAGCGTGACGGATACCAAAGCGCCCGTTGCAGGTATGCACGTACACCACATCACCTTGCATGAAGGAGCATTGCGGGTAGGAGATAATGTAACATTATCCATTGATGACGCTCGTCGTCAGGCGATACGTGCCAACCATTCCGCCACTCACTTACTTCATGCGGCACTGCGAAAATTGCTGGGAGATCATGTGACGCAAAAAGGCTCGCTTGTCACACCGGATCGGCTGCGATTTGACTTTAGCCATACGCAATCTGTAACGCCAGATGAATTACAGAGAGTAGAGCATATTGTGAATCGTCTGATATGGAACAATACGCCTGTCACAACGCAGCTTATGTCTGCAGATGACGCAATTGAAGCAGGTGCGATGGCCTTGTTTGGTGAGAAATATGATGCGCAAGTGCGCGTATTAACGATAGGGCTGGAAGATAATACACATTATTCCATGGAATTATGCGGTGGTACGCACGTAGCGCAAAGCGGTGATATTGCGCTGTTTCATATTGTGTCCGAGAGTGCCATTGCTTCAGGTGTACGTCGCATTGAAGCTGTTACACGTGAACAGGCTTACGAACATTTTTACCGCGCAGAACACGCTTTAAAAATGTGTGCTACCAGCCTGACATCCACCATGGATGACGTACCTGCACGGCTAGATCAGTTAATGCAGGAACGTAAAACGCTTCAAAAGCAACTACTTGAAGCCAAAAAGCAGCTAGCGCTTGGAAGCGAAAGCAGTGCTGCGAGCGAAGAACAGATTGGTGACATCACCTTTGTCAGTCGCCATGTGCATGATTTGCCCGCAAAAGAACTCAGACCGCTTGCGTTATCTGCACTAAAAGACGGCACCCGTACAATCGCTGCTATTGCAAGCACTGTGGATGGTAAAGGCGCGATCATCGTTGGTTTGACGCCGGATTTGCTGGATGCACATCACGCTGCTGACTATGTGAAAGCCGCTGTTTCGGCGATGGGAGGCAAAGGAGGCGGTGGTCGCCCTGAACTTGCGCAAGGTGGTGGTGCAAATGGAGAAGAAGCACCTCAGGCTTTACGCGCAATTGCTGCACTGATGGCACAGAACATTAAGAAAATCTAGCCAGAGACAGAGAAAGCACTTGCGAAGCATCATGAGTTTCGTTACATTCCAGCCGCATCAGATGATGCAGCACTGTTAACGGCATTGTACCACTTACATTACACGGCTTTATGGGAACGTCACATATCACGCATATACGCATTGCGAAGCGCTACGCTCGGGCACTTTACGATAGCGCTCAGCAAGCAGACGTTGCGCTCAACCTGATTGAAGAGCAATTGCAGGCTTTAGTGTCACTGCATAGCGACTCTGACGAATTTCATACGCTTTGTGAAAGCCCTCTGATTAAAGAAGCGCAAAAGCATCATGCTATCGACGCAATAGCGCAGCATATTGGGCTACACAGCATTATCACCTCTTTCCTGCATGTGGCGACTGAAAACCACCGTCTCTCTCTACTCCCTTCAATGTATGAGCAAATGCAACATATCATTCAACGTGAAAAAGGCGAAGAAGCTGTCACGATTATTACGGCGAAGAAACTAGGGCTTAAAGACAAAAATGCGTTGACCGAAGCAATGAGCAACGCTTTATCAAAGCCCGTATCAGCAACAGCCATCATTGATAAACGACTCATTGGCGGTGTGAAGATACGATATGGATCATATGAGTTGGATGCCTCTGTTAAAGGGAAACTGGCGCAGGCACAGAAAAAACTTTACGAAACCATACAAACATTATAACTCACTAATTTACGATAGCGAATAGTTAAAAAAGAGGACATCATGGATATTGAGCCAGCAGAAATATCAAAGATTTTAAAGCAACAAATTACGGGGCTTGGTAATCAGGCAAACCTCTCAGAAATTGGTGAGGTTATTTCTGTCAGTGATGGTGTGGCGACCATTTATGGGCTTGATAATGTCAAAGCAGGAGAAATGGTTGAATTTGACAGCGGTGTTACAGGTATGGCACTGAACCTGAATCAAGATAGTGTTGGTGTCGTGCTATTTGGTGATGACCGAAAAGTTCGTGAAGGTGAAACTGTCAAACGTACTGATAGCATTGTTAATGTGCCGGTTGGCAAAGAGTTACTTGGTCGCGTTGTTGATGCGCTGGGCAACCCGATTGATGGTAAAGGTGCGCTGAACGCCTCCCACGCGCGTGTTGAATCAAAAGCGCCGGGCATTATTGATCGTAAATCAGTACATGAGCCGTTGCAAACAGGTATTAAGTCGATTGATGCACTGATCCCCATTGGACGTGGACAACGTGAGCTGATTATTGGTGATCGCCAAACAGGTAAAACAGCAATTGCTATTGATACGATCTTAAATCAGAAGCAAGTCAATGATGCAGCGACTAATGATGCTGAAAAGATGTTCTGCATATATGTGGCGATTGGGCAAAAGCGTTCAACGGTGGCACAGGTAGTGCGCAGCTGGAAGAGACTGGTGCGCTGGAATACACAGTTGTAGTTGCAGCAACAGCGTCTGACCCTGCACCATTGCAGTTTTTAGCACCATATACCGGCTGTGCAATGGGTGAGTATTTCCGCGATAATGGAATGCACGCGACTATCGTCTATGATGATCTATCAAAGCAGGCTGTAGCGTATCGTCAAATGTCTTTGCTGCTCCGTCGTCCTCCAGGACGTGAGGCATATCCAGGTGATGTCTTCTTTATTCACTCACGCCTGCTGGAACGTGCTGCAAAAATGTCTGATGAGCGCGGTGCCGGCTCACTAACCGCCCTGCCCGTTATTGAAACACAAGCAGGTGATGTATCCGCTTATATTCCGACAAACGTTATCTCTATTACTGATGGACAAATATTTTTAGAAACAGAATTATTCTATAAAGGCGTGCGCCCCGCAGTGAATGTTGGGTTATCTGTTAGCCGTGTTGGTTCAGCCGCACAGATTAAAGCCATGAAGCAGGTAGCAGGCAGCATTAAGCTTGAGCTGGCACAGTTCCGCGAAATGGAAGCTTTCGCCCAGTTTGGTTCTGATCTGGATGCATCTACTCAAAAGTTACTGGCACGTGGTAGTCGCCTAACGGAATTATTGAAGCAACCACAATATTCACCGTTGCAGGTTGAAGAGCAGGTCTGCGTTATTTACGCTGGTGTGAGAGGATATCTGGATACATTAGATATTGCACAGGTAGGAACGTTTGAAAGCACGTTGCTGCGTAATTTGCGTACTACACATAGCAATATTTTGTCGTCTATCCGCGAACAGAAAAAGCTTGATGACGATCTTGAAGAAGATATTAAGTCCGTTATTGAAGATACACTCAAAAAGATAGCTTAAACATGCCCTCGTTAAAGGATTTAAAAATACGCATTGGTAGCGTAAAAAATACGCAAAAGATTACCAAAGCCATGAAGATGGTGGCTGCGGCGAAGCTACGGCGTGCGAAAGAACAGGCCGAAGCATCCCGCCCTTACGCAGAATCACTGGAAATCATGCTGCGCTCTGTGACGTCAACCCTTGACAATGACACGGCACTTCCCCCCTTACTGTCTGGTACAGGACAGCAACAGCGTCATCTGATTATTGTCGCGACAGCTGATCGTGGTTTATGTGGTGGCTTTAACTCGTCTATCGTGAAAGAAGCAAAGACTGTCATATCGCGCATGAAATCGCAGAATAAAGAGGTGTTTGTCTTTTGTCTTGGTAAGAAAGGATATGAGCAGCTTCATAGCGTTTGTGAGCATAATATTGTCGAGCATATGCAAGAACTATATAAAACTCGCCCTGACTTTTCTCACGCGCAACATGTGTCAGAAACAATTCAGCAGCTCATAAAAGAGTACGACATTGACGTTTGCCACATTATCTATAATCACTTCAAATCTGCCATCTCACAAATTGTCACCACGCAACAGCTCATGCCAATGCTTGTACCTAATGACCCTTTAGAAGAAATGCTGGGTGATAATCATAACGCGGTGTATGAGTTTGAACCTGATAAAGCTGAAATTTTGCAAGATATGGTGCCACGTAACCTTTCAGTGCAAGTCTATAAAGCAATGCTGGAAAATGCTGCGAGTGAACAGGGCGCACGTATGACAGCCATGGATAATGCCACACGCAATGCGGGTGATATGATGAAATCCCTTACATTACAATATAATCGTACGCGTCAGGCTGCCATCACAAAAGAGCTTATCGAAATTATCTCTGGCGCTGAAGCATTATAAAATGTTTTGACGCTTTGATGAAAATTCGCTACACCTTAACCATAAAACGTATAATATAAAGAGACGTAAACTTATGCCATCCACATCATCATCTGAAGGAATTGTTACACAGGTTATATCTGCTGTAGTAGACGTAACGTTTGTCGGGGAATTACCTCTTATCCTGAATGCACTTGAGACAGAAGTCGAAGGTCGTAAACTTATTTTGGAAGTATCACAACATCTGGGTGACGGTGTCGTGCGTACTATTGCAATGGAATCCACTGATGGATTGACACGAGGTGCAAAAGTAACTGATACAGGTTCGCCCATTTCCGTGCCTGTAGGTGCCGAGACGCTTGGGCGTATCTTTAACGTGATTGGGAAAGAAATTGATGAACGCGGGCCGTGCAAAGCGAAGAAAACAGCGCCAATTCATGCCAGCGCTCCGGAATTTGTGGAACAATCTACCGAAGCTGAGATTTTAGAAACAGGTATTAAAGTCATTGATTTGCTTGCACCTTACGTGAAAGGTGGAAAGATTGGCTTGTTTGGCGGAGCAGGTGTTGGAAAGACGGTTCTTATTATGGAACTCATTAACAATATCGCTAAAGCACATGGCGGTGTGTCTGTGTTTGCAGGGGTAGGTGAGCGTACACGTGAAGGAAATGATCTTTATCACGAGATGATTGAGTCTAACGTGATTAATCTGGATGATATGAGTCAATCTAAGGTAGCGCTTGTCTATGGTCAAATGAATGAGCCTCCGGGAGCGCGTGCGCGTGTAGGCCTGACAGGTTTGACAATGGCTGAGTATTTCCGTGATGAGGAAAATCAGGACGTGTTATTCTTTATGGATAACGTATTTCGCTTTACGCAAGCCGGTGCAGAAGTATCCGCACTACTTGGACGCATCCCATCGGCAGTAGGTTATCAACCAACATTATCAACCGATATGGCAGCATTGCAAGAGCGTATTACTTCGACGAATAAAGGGTCTATTACTTCCATTCAGGCTGTCTACGTTCCTGCGGATGATTTGACCGATCCTGCGCCTGCCACCACATTTGCTCATTTGGATGCAACAACTGTATTATCAAGACAGATTGCAGAATTGGGTATTTACCCGGCTGTTGACCCGCTGGATTCGACGTCGCGTATTCTTGATCCGCGCATTATTGGAGACGAGCATTATGAAGTCGCTCGTAACGTACAACAGATATTGCAGACCTATAAATCTCTACAGGATATTATTGCTATCTTAGGAATGGATGAGTTATCAGAGCAAGATAAACTAACGGTATCACGCGCTCGAAAAATTCAGCGTTTCTTATCCCAGCCTTTCCATGTGGCAGAAATTTTCACAGGTGCTCCGGGGAAATTAGTGTCGCTGAAAGATACGATTGCAGGATTTAAATCTATTGTAGCGGGTGAGATGGATGATTTGCCGGAATCTGCGTTCTATATGGTAGGTAGTTTGGAAGAAGCAAAAGAAAAAGCTCAAAAAATGGCTGTTGAGGCTGCTTAAGCGATGCATGGACTTCATCTAAATCTCATTACCCCTGAAAAACAGCATTTCTCAGATGAAATACTGATGGTGACGATACCAGGTCAAGAGGGCGAATTTGGCGTTATGGCAGATCATGCAGCTCTTATTTCTATGATGGGTTCAGGGTTTATTACCGTCTATCCTACCTCTAATAAAGAGACTCCTCTTGTTTATTATGTGAATGCTGGTTATGCCAATATCTTAAATAATAAATGCACTATTTTAGCGGAATCTCTCATTTCACGTCAGGCATTGCAACGGGATGATATTTCTGCGGTTATTAAAGATCTTCAGGATTCTTTGGCCGCCGCTACAAGTGATGTGGAACGCACCAAACTGGAGCGCCAGATTGCAGAAGAAGAAACAAAGTTGTTATTACTCTCTTATCCTACTTCATAAGGACTCATTATTATGAAATTTTTTGTTGATACCGCTGATATTAGTGAGATTCAGGAACTGCACGAAACAGGCTTGCTTGATGGAGTCACAACCAACCCGTCACTCATCAAAAAATCTGGCCGTAATATTTTTGACGTATTAAAAGAGATATGCGCTATTACTGAAGGCCCTGTCAGCGGCGAAGTGGCTGCAACAGATTTTGAAGGTATGAAGCGTGAGGGTTCTAAACTTGCAGACATTGCAGACAATATCGCGATTAAAGTGCCTTTAACATGGGACGGTTTAAAGGCATGTCGCTATTTTTCGGATCAGGATCGTATGGTTAATGTAACATTATGCTTTTCGGCGGCTCAGGCGTTACTGGCAGCAAAAGCAGGTGCCGCGTTCATCTCTCCTTTTGTGGGCAGATTGGATGACATTAGCACAGATGGGCTAGGCTTGATTGAAGACATATGCACGATCTATGATAATTATAGCTTTGATACAGAAATTCTGGTTGCGTCCATTCGCAGCCCTTCACATGTTGTTGAGTCGGCTAAGCTTGGTGCAGATGTTGCCACACTACCTTACAAGGTGATGCACCAGTTGCTAAGTCATCCACTGACGGATAAAGGTTTAGAAATTTTCACAAAAGATTGGGCAGATACCGGGCAAACGATTGCTTAAACGTTGATGCCATAGCTGAATATTAGTTGCCCGAATCAGCTAATTGTAAGTACGCTTGATCCATCGTTAATACGGCAACGGCTGCTCTTGCAAGCTGATATTCCAGATGCGCAATAATGTGGTTTGTTTTCGCATCGGCAAGAGCTTCCTCACGTATGTTAATTAGGAAAAAGTCGCTGTCCCCTTGAGCGAAGCGTGAGCGTTCAGCTTCTTCCATGCGCTGTGCAAACGTTATTTGCTGTTTTGTAATCACTGTATTTTCAGCAGCCGCGTCTAATACCACCAATGCTTCCTGTAATTGCGCGCGTAACTCATCAGTTTGCAATGTAATCTCACGGTTCAGGCGACGCATTTGCGATTTTGCACGCTGTATTTTTCCCTTAGCGGCATTTTGCTCTAACGGAATACTGATGCGTAAGCTCGCAATGGTTTCTTCTTCTGCACGCGTGAAGCTACCTGATCCGTAATCATCTGAAAACTCAACAGCCAGATCCAGCTGTGGAAGCAATGCATTTTCACCTAATGCTAATTCTTGTTGCTGCTTCAAAAATTTCTGGTGCAGTTTTCGCAATTGTGGATGCGCTGAAATGACAGCCATAATTTCGTCTTTATCATACACAGCATCTGCATCAGGAAAATACTTAGGCAATTCTTGTGTATCAGGAACAGAAGGCTCACCAGAATCGTTACGCGAAAATAATGACAATGCAATAGCCGCTTCTTTCAATTCTCGGCGTGCTTTAATCACCTGTGATTCACGGCGGGCAATATTTTGTAGGTTCTCTGTCAAAAAGATTTCAGCCACGTCACCACGAGATAGCCGTATCTCTAATCCCTCCTGTCGTTTTTTGGTTAAGGCTAAAATGGAGTCAATCACTTCCACACGCATTCCAGCCGCCACCCACGACCAATATGCTTGCAATGCCGTATATTGCACTTGCATACGTGTCAGCAACACATCTATATCGGCAATTTCCACATCAATTAACGCGTTGGCAACAGATACACGCCTTTCATCTATCAGACTATCGCGAAGCAATGAAAGCTCTGCTCCTAACAGCAATTCCCCTCCTTCGTTGGTTACGGATTTATCTTCATAAATGGGGAAAATACCGTCAGATATTCGATAACCCCCATACACTTTACTATTATAATATGGTAGAGGTTTCACCACACGTGTATCCGCATATTGTCCGTCATAATACCCGGTGAAACGTTTGGATATTTCCTGCTCTATGCTAGCATCAAATGCACCACGCTTTTCCTGCAAATCGCCCTGACGAGCTTGCCTGGTTGCGAGTGCTGCTTCAATTGCCGGATAATGTGTACGGGTGCTGTAAAGCACCTGATCCGCACTAAGATACGAATCTTGCGCTATTGCGGCGTGGTTCAACCCACAGAATAAAGCAACTCCATACAACCATTGCTTCATTTTTCTGCCGCCTTTACATTGCTATTAGCGGCTGATAACTCAGAAAATTCTGGTGGAAAATTATTGAAATTTCGCCAGAGTTCGTATCCTAAAATAACTTCTTCTAACAGCACCCATCCGCGTACGTTCGCACCTAAACGCAAATAATTCTGGTCTGGCCATTGGCGTTGTGCTGAATCTTCTGTGATTAAAATACGGAACTGCCCGTTAGGAGACACTGACGGATCTACTTTGTGGACAACACCGCTATATGTGCCAACCGCAGTGGATGGCCAACCACTAAACTGAATAGCTGGCCATCCTTCAAATTGTAGGCGTACCAGTCGTCCTGGCTTGATTAACGCAACATCAACCCCATCAACATAAAGCTCAACAGCGAGCTTAACATCCGTTGGAACAAAGGTTGCTATCTGGTCACCGCTTTTTACCGTGGTTGCGCTGTCACCGGAGATAATATTCATAATCATTCCATCGCGTGGAGCTTTCAGAATTTGTACATCCTGACGCGCTAGTGCAACTTTTGCGTTATTTAGCGCCGCTAGCGCTTTAGCCTCTTCCACTCGCTTAGCATTAAAGGCAATTTTGGCTTTTTCATATACACGTCTGGAACTTAACCCCTGCTTAAATAAGTCATGCTGACGGTCAAGATCAATGCGCTCTGTATCCAGTGCAATGCGGGCAGCATCAACTTTGTTTTCTAGCGCGTCACGATTCTCCTGCAAACGTGTGGCAAAATTTGCATCATTATCAACAATTTCCAGTAAGGGATCACCTGCCTGCACGATGCTTCCCTCCTCAACATACCATTGTTTAATGCGGCCAGAAATAAGTGCGTTTATGGGTTGAGGGCGATCATCTGGGTTGAGCGCGATAACGGTACCGGTACCGTAAGCTGTCTGCACCCACGGTATGATACATAACCCAATCACTAGTAATGTAATGCCTATTATTAGCACCCATTTAATAATACGTAGTGGTCGCGGAATATGAATGGTGTGCAACTCATGAAACCCTGACAAGGTATTGGGTGACAGGCTATAGAATTTCGCCATTATGGTGCCTCTATCGTTTGGCGGTGACATAATGCATCAGCGCTATCGAAGCACTGATAATGTTGCCAATCCATATACATATACCGATCAAACATGTCCATATCATCATGACGGTTTGAAAAATACAGCAAGGTTAAGTCTTTTTGCTGACAGACATACGTAAAGATACGCTTGCGCTGATGATAGGCAATAGCATCAAAATACTCATTCAGCACCAATACGTTAGGCTTTGCCAGCAACGTTGCCGCTAATTTAAGTCGCGATATTTCAGAAAACCTTAGTGGAAAACCACTGCAAAGCAGCAATGTATCTACTCCATCGGGTAAACGGTCTATAGCATCTCCTAATTCCACCGCTTCCAGCATATCATTCACCTGCGCGCGTGAAGCGTTGGGTGCCTGTATGGTTAGATATTCCAAGATAGTTGCTTCAGTAATATTAATCCGGTCAAGGGATAATACATTATTGCGTAGTGCAGCAGGTTCGTAATCCAAAATATCATATTCACCTAAACGCACTTCCCCATATGTCGCGTCTACATACCGCTCCAGCACGTCACACACACTACGCTGTAATGCGGCGGTTGAAGGCTCGATTAGCCATTTTTCCCCTGGCTGAACATACCAGTCAAGTTTAAGTGTATTTTTACCACTTTTGCTTTGCATTTCAGCGAAGTGCAAAGGCAATGCACCATCTGAAATAATATGTGTACCCTGCTCTTTTTCTATTGGCACATTATATAGGCGACTGATTTCTTCAAGTGCAGCGCTAATGTCATAAAATTTCTTCAGGTACATATCCAAGCGAGAAATGCTTAGTAATACCGCAGCTAAGATCAACTCTGCTGCCACAAGCTGGCCAATGGTTAACTGGTCGCGTATCACTAATTCCCCACCTAGCCCAAGCAATGCAGAACTGGAGGCAGCATAAACAAACAGGAACATGCCCTGCTGTGAGAATACATGGCGGAAATGCGCGCGGCGTTCTTTCAGATATTCACCTGTAAGCGTGTCTGTACGGTTAACGGCAAACTGATAGCAGGTTTTGGCTTTATAAAAGTCATTATATTGCGCGACATCCTGTAAATGTCTGGCGGTTCGGTATTTTGCTTCAGAAAGAGACTGCGCCGTTGACATTGCACGGTATCCCCATATTCGCCAACCAACCCAGATAAAGAACAGCAGCAAGACATTAAACAGAAATAACCATGGATGATAAAAGGATACTAAAACCACACCCACCAACATTTGCAAAAACGTTGCAAACATCCCCGATACCATCTCTGGCATAATTTTCTGTACCTGCATGATATCAAAATAACGGTTAGTCAGATCGACACGGTTGCGTTCACGCAAATAATGCTGGCTACCGTGAATATTGCGTAACGTAAATTGCGCTGTCATGCTGGCATAAAAACGCCGTTCAAACAGCTCCAGCGCGTAACTTTGAAACAAATTCAGTATCATATAGATGATGAGCAACCCAAACAGGATTGTTGATAAGATATAGACAGCTCTGTTGGATGCAATATTTGCGACCGTGTTGACTAACATCTGTACGGAAATGGGTACCGCCAGCGTAAGGAGGCTAACGGCCAAACCATAGACAATAGCAGCGTAAAGAAGAGTACGATCTTCAGGGCATATCAGCATAGTAAAATGCACTTTAAATGCATCAAATACTGCACGTCCTTTCAATCCCGCCATGTTGTCCTCAATCGTATCTTATTCATGCATTATGCACACCACGTATCACTAACACAGGATGTTTGACAACTCTATGAAAAACGATGTATCGTTGTGATACTTTTGGGCTTTTTGGTAAGGGATGGTGATGATGCGCTAAATCTGTTGTAAGCTAACTATATCCTAGGTTTTTATGCGATACAGAGAAGCTTATTTAGGCAAGTGGTGCCGACTGTCGGATTCGAACTGACGACCTGATGATTACAAATCAACTGCTCTACCAACTGAGCTAAGTCGGCACTACTAGAGTAGTATTTACCCACTCAAACCAGCTTCGTCAACAGGTTTTTTTGGATAAAACGTATAATGTGTCAGCGTTGTTTCCCTTGCTTCGTCTTGTCAGATGCTGTATCTGAAGACACATGATTCTTTTATACTGGAACATACGTTTATTCAAAGAATTGCGATTATTTTGGCTACTGCTGGTTTTATTGGTAATTGCCTACCAGTTCAAGCCTCTACCCTTACACGCAAACAAAAAAAAGCGTGTCAAGAATTGGCAGTACAAGCTGGGTGGGCAGCTTCCCGGGGTGAGACTCCTCGAGATTTGGCTAGAGCTAGTGGCCTAGCTATGGCAGCGCTTGGGACAGGGATGGTTGTAACAGGCAGTATCATCGAGATCACATCTGATGCCCCTTTTATGCGAGTAATAGGCAGAATATTACCTGGGCGCATAATAGGCGGTGCAATGGTAACCACAGCAGGAGGGATTGCGATTAGAACTGGTTCATTCCAAAACAGGGTGACCAACGAAGTTAGAATCGCAATGACTTACTGTGACAAAGCAGGGGCTTACGTTAAAAACTAGCCCCCTACCCCCGAAGCTCAATGCCTCGGGGGCTTTTTTTGCTTTATACGCTGAGTTTCAGTAGCTTGATGGCATCGCTATTCACCACTTCCCCACCTACGCGGCGTGTAGTATAAAACTTCACAAACGGTTTGTCGGTGAAGGGATCACGCAGGATACGCAGCCCAATACGATCAACGATCAGGTACGCTTGCGCGAAATCTGCCAGTGCTACAGAGAGGCTTCCATTTGCTGCAAGTGGCATATCTGCTGCCTGTCCAACAGGTGCACCAAGCAATGTGTCGGGCGTACCTGCCGCTAATCCCGGTTGCCAGATATATTGGTCGGTCGTGCTTTCTTTAAGCAATCTGACATGCTGCAATACGGTACGGTTCATGAGAAACGTTGCATTGCGTGTGTAGTCTTCGGGTAAGCTGTAAAATAACTCTACTAACCCGTCTGACGTGACGACCCCGTCAATGCCAGAAGCAATTTGTTCAATCTCGCCAAACGCCGTACCGTCAGGGTAAGATAAAATGCCTTTTGGCTGTCCTATACCTGTGCCGCTAATGAACGCGCCAGCTTCCATACGGGAGAATTTATCTGCCACTTTATCAGCAATCCAGCTTTCGACATTAATCGCTGAATCATCAAGCAATTTCTGCGTGGCTTTAGGCTGGGCATACATTTCATGTACGGAAATCGTGTGCTTACCAATAGTCGGGGTGGTGGTGTCTGTGACCGCACCCGTCTCGGTTGTCCATGCCGCGCCCGTGTCCCCTGCATCTTCCAGCACATCCAGCGCGTCAGAGGAAATGACCTGTACACTGGCAAGCTGGCGGATGGGTGAGCTTTCATAAATGCGGCGTGATACACGCTCGCTTAATTCTTCTGTCACGAAATAGCCACCATCCTGGTCACTACCGACAGATAGCGCTTTAGTTTGCAGTGCTTCCAGCCCTGCATCCATGCCTTTGCGAAGGTAGCGGTGAAATGCTTGCTTATATTCGCTGTTGGTTGCATGTGCGGGATAATCCGTACTACCGCTGCTGGCAGGGCGTTGATACGCTATCTCCAGTTGCTCCATACGTGATTTATGCTGATCCAGTGAGGCATTAATGCGTGAGAGATGCTCAGAATACAAAGGGTCGGCCTGCCCTTTGCGCTCCACTTCCTGCAAGCGGGCATCGTTGACCTGTTTAAATTGTTCCCATGCCTGACCAAGCGATGTCACCTGATCGGTAATCTCTGAAAGACTCATAATCTGTTATCCTGTGTAATATTGATTAAATGTGCAATATGTGCGTTGCACGTTGAAGGGCATGTAGCAATGCAATGGTGTTGTCTGTTGATTTGGACTTCACAACCGTTACCTGCGCTGCCTGATTGGCAGGGAACGTCACGAGTGACACTTCCCACAAATCGACTGCCTGTATGTGGCGTATGCCAGTGTCGGGGTCTGTGCGGTAGCGACGTGGGGAATACCCGATGCTTAAACCCGTGACGACATTCGCTTTAAGTAAGCTGTATGCTTCACGTGCGCGGGCAACATCCATGAGTAAGCGTCCTTTTATGTAAAGACCGTGCCTGTCTTCATAGAGTGCTTCAATCACACCAATAGGTTCATCCATCGCGTGATGCCATAGTAGCTTCACCTGATGGTTTTCGCTTATTAATGTATGGGCAAATGCCCCGTGACAGATAATATCCCGTTGTGAATCGACTATGTCAAATACACTGGCATATCCGGCAAAAACGCCATTATCCTGCATCTGCTTAATTTCCAGCGATACTGGTGCGTAATAGGTTTCGCGCACGGTTCGTGCGACTTTACGTTCATAATCCCTATGCATGTACATCCCTCCTGCATGAGATGACCTTAGGAAGGGGAATCAGAAGCCGGAAGAGACAAAAGCATGGCTTACCACCATTTCATACCCCATTTCGCAAAATAGCGTGCTGCCGATTGCAGCATAATCCACAGCAATGTCCATTGCTTGCGTGATCCGCGTTGCCATGCATGGGTAATGTGGGCATCTGGGCAAAACCAGCTTTGCGCTATTTCGTTAATGCGCCTTGTTAAGTCAGCATCTTCAAAATAGAGGAAAAACCCTTCGTCAAACCCACCAATACGCGTAAGTATATCGCGCTTAATCAATAGACAGCACCCACTGGCAAAGGGAAGCTGGTACGCTGTATCATACCCCATATCCATCATGCTGTAACGTTCCATTCGCTGTGCAATCCATGGAATGCGGGTCAGGAAAAGAGGCGCGCATAGCCGCAAACCTAAATCCAGCACATTGGGGAGGCGTTTATTGAGCGGTTGCAACCTCCCATCTGGGTAGAACACTTTAGGCACAACCAGTCCTGCCTGCGGCATGTCGTGCATAAATTGCAGTAAGTGTTCAAGACACCCCTCATGCAACACCACATCAGGGTTGAGTATCAGTAGGTAATCACTGGAAGAGGCGCGCAGCATGGCATGATTATGTCCTGCACCAAACCCCTGATTTTCTTGTAATACAATGATCTCAGCCAGATCATTATAGGCTTGCAGGGATGTCTGATAATCAGGGGATGATCCGTTATCCACTAACATCACGTGCATATTGTCACATTGGTGCTTCAGCGATGCAAGTGCTTCAGCCAGTTGTTTTAGGTCACTATGATACGTGACAACGCTAACAATTAGCGTGTAATGAGGATGTGCGTTCAACAGCCTACCAAAGCACAGGCTTTTTCTTATAGGCTGCAAAGGATGGTAAGTCCTCGTCACGTTTGGAAATAGCGGCGTCTTTCACAGGCCAGTCAATGCCAATAATCGGATCGTCATAATGTATGCCACCCTCACCCTGCTGGTTATATAAACCACTCACCTTATAAAGCATATCGGCAGGTTCATCACCCAACACGCAAAAACCATGCGCGAAGCCTTTAGGAATCCAGAACACAATACCGTTTTCGTCGCTTAACTCTAACCCATGATATTGCCCATAGGTAGGGGAATCTGGCCGAATATCCACAGCCACATCCCAGACACGCCCGCGTGTCACACCAACCAGCTTGCCTTGCGCTGGATTCGTCTGGTAATGCAGTCCACGCAAGATACGCGGTGCAGAGCGTGAATGGTTGTCCTGCACGAACTCCTCGGCAATGCCAATATCTGCGAGTTTCTCTTTATGAAAGCGCTCGACAAAGAATCCGCGATGATCGCCGTGTAATGCTAACTGGATAACTTTCAGCCCATGTAATGGCTCGTTTAATAGTTTCATCAATAGTGTGCCTGTTAATAATAATACTCTATTTATATACCAACTTTGCACACTTTTGACAAGAGAGCAAATATTACAACATGATTGCCATTATCCGGTTAGCCTGATACAGAGATAAGCATGGAACAGACATACGCTAACAAAACCATTTTGCTAACAGGGGGCGCAGGATTCATTGGTTCATGCGCGGTGGGGATGCTGGTTGAGCAAGGTGCTAACGTTGTGGTACTGGACGCACTCACCTACGCTGGCCACGAGAAAAACCTTGAGTGGATAGATTCACAAGGATTTACAGGAAGCTATGTGTTTGTGAAAGGCTCTATCACTGATGGTGCGCTGGTAACACAGTTGCTTAACAAACATCAGCCTGACGCCGTTATGAATTTTGCGGCAGAATCCCACGTAGATAATTCTATCACCAGCCCATCTGAATTTATTCAAACTAATATGATTGGCACCTATACCATGCTGGAAGCAGCGCGGCATTACTGGAATCAATTATCCGATCAGACAAAAGCAGCGTTTCGGTTTGTGCAGATTTCCACCGATGAGGTGTATGGATCACTCGGGAGTACGGGTAAATTCCACGAAGACTACCCTATGCAACCTAATTCTCCGTATTCTGCATCCAAAGCAGCGGGTGACCACTTAGCACGTGCATGGTTCCACACATACGGGCTTCCAACCATTGTCACCAACTGCACCAATAATTATGGCCAGCGGCAATATCCAGAAAAATTAATTCCGCTGATGATTTTACATGCCATACAAGGCAAACCATTGCCCATTTATGGTGACGGAAAGAATATACGCGACTGGATTCATGTGGAAGATCATTGCGGAGGCGTATTGCTCGCATGTTTGCATGGAAAACCAGGCGACACTTATTGCTTTGGTGGCAATGCAGAGAAAAACAATAATGATGTCGTGACGCACTTATGTGATTTACTCAACGAGTTACAACCCAAAGGTAATAACACATCCTACAGCGAGCAAATCACGTACGTTACAGACCGTGCAGGGCATGATCGGCGTTACGCCATGGATGACAGTAAAGCACGTACCGAGTTAAATTTTACCCGTATGCATGATTTTGATACAGGCTTACGCAGCACCATTAAATGGTATTTGGGCAATCAGGACTGGTGCAACGCGGTGACGGAGAAACACACATGAAAGGCATTATCTTAGCTGGTGGTTCCGGCACACGTCTCTCACCCCTCACTCGCACCATCAGCAAGCAGTTGCTTCCGGTGTATGACAAGCCGATGATTTACTACCCGCTATCTACCCTGATGCGAGCAGGCATTCGCGATATCCTCATTATCTCCACACCGCGCGACCTCCCCATGATTGAGGCGTTGCTGGGAGATGGTAGCGATATTGGCATGAGATTATCTTACGAACCACAGGCAAAACCTGAAGGCATTGCGCAAGCCTTCCTGATTGGTGAGGCGTTCATTGGTAACGATCCGGTATGTCTGATTCTGGGCGATAATATTTTTTACGGCGATCATCTCTCCAGTCGTATGGCTCATACGGCTGAGACATTAACGCAAGGTGCCAGCGTGTTCGCGTATCATGTGCAAGACCCTGAACGTTACGGGGTAGTGAGTTTCGATGCGTCAGGCAAAGCACTTTCCATTGAAGAAAAACCTAAACAGCCGCAATCCTCATGGGCAGTCACGGGGCTGTATTTTTATGATAACACTGTAGTTACTATTGCCAAAGGCCTGACACCTTCCGCCAGAGGTGAATTGGAAATTAGTGATATTAATCAGGCTTACTTAGATGAAGGCAGCTTATCAGTGGAAATGATGGGGCGCGGTATTGCGTGGCTGGATACGGGGACGTTTGATTCCTTGCTCGCTGCCGGACAATTCGTTCATACCATTGAAAAGCGGCAAGGGCAGAAAATTGCCTGTATTGAAGAAATTGCGTACCGTATGGGTTATATTGATAAAACACAATTACTGGAACTCGCCAACCGTACTGGTCAGCCACGCCGTAGTGGCATTGGTGATACATACGGCTCTTACCTCCACGCCGTAGCCGATGAACCCCACCCCGGTGGCTGGCCAGCATGATTCTGGTTTGCGGCACCACAGGACAGTTAGGACGTGCTTTTCATCAGCTATTAGGTGAAAAAGCCTACTGTGCTGGACGTGATGAAATGGACTTCACCAAGCCAGAAGCATTTGAAGCACTGATTGAGCGTGTAAACCCTACTGCCATTATCAACGCGGTTGCTTATACGCAGGTTGATCAGGCAGAGTCAGAACCACAACTTGCGCATAAGGTGAATGCGGTTGCTCCTGAAACATTAGCGCGCCTCGCCACAGCACGTAACATCCCATTTGTACATTTCTCTACTGATTACGTGTTTAACGGTTCTGGCACCACACCTTTCACGGAACAAGATACCCCTGCCCCGCTTAATGTGTATGGCCAAAGCAAACTTGCCGGAGAACAAGCCGTGCAGGCGGCTGGAGGAAACTATCTGATATTTCGCACAAGCTGGGTGTTTGATGCAGTAGGTCAGAATTTCTTTATCACAATGCTGAGACTAGGAAAATCCCGCGAATCACTTACTATTGTAGCAGATCAGACAGGCGCACCCTCTTACGCGCCTCATTTGGCGTCAGCGTCCTTCGCAGCATTGCAACAGTCCATGCAACAAGCAACATTCCCGTCTGGCTTATATCATTTATGCAATCAGGGAGAGACAAGCTGGCACGGTTTTGCACAAGCCATTTTCAACACAGCCCGCCAGCGCGGTATGGAACTGTCTATATCAGATTGCTCACCCATCCCCTCCAGCCAGTACCCAACACCCGCTACAAGGCCATATAACTCACGACTGGATTGCCGCAAACTAGCGCAAGATTTTAATGTAGCATTACCTAACTGGCAAGTAGGCATGGATGCGGCATTTGATGTAATTAATGGCTAGGATGTGTTGACACTAAGGCTTGAGAGGCTAATGCCTAAATAGCAATGTACATGAAACATCTTCTTCCATTAAATTATAACTCATAGGAGTTGCTGCATCACGACAATCTGCGCTATCTGGAAACATATCTATAACAATAATTCCTGTGCTACCAATACTGTCATCTATCTTCTTATCAATATTCCATGCATCTTCAGGTATTAGTGCTGGTGGAAATAACTCATAATTATTAAACTGCCTTCCGAATATGAGTGGCCAACCGCTATTGTTTGTGCCATAGGCAGTAGAGTCCACATCAGCCGCATGACCTCTAAAAAGGTTATTAATTAAGCTCCAGCCAGCAGTTGAGAATTTCGAACGAGGCACGTTTTCATCTATAAGTGCGTGATCCATGTTGCCAGTACCGGATTTTCCTGTATAGGCACCCTGTATCAGGCCGGCATTGCTCAGATGTTGCCAAAACATAAACATCTCTACATATTGGTCGGCTGCACCACCCCACGTGATAATGCCAT
Organism: uncultured Alphaproteobacteria bacterium; assembly: GCA_963803575.1. GTDB lineage: Bacteria > Pseudomonadota > Alphaproteobacteria > Rickettsiales > UBA998 > CAWDMW01. The sequence goes on along the minus strand of CAWDMW010000002.1, from coordinate 957,063 downwards.
CGCCATTCCCGTTGCAGGTTTGTGTGCCTGTTCCTGCACCGGCGGCTGGAGCATTACAACTGGCACCGTTCGCGCTTCCCCAAAAAGCGGTGGCATTCGTGGTATCACCCGGCAGACTAAAATATTTTCCTTTGTATGTATGTACGACTGTTTGCCATTGTTCGAACTCAGTTACAACAGCACGAAGTTCGGCTGCTCTGATCAAGCTATTACCTGTAAGAATCCCAGTTGTTAGTAAACCTAAAATAACCAGTACGATTGAGAGTTCAACTAGCGAAAATCCATTCTTATTCATAGCCCATAGTATAACTATAGATTAGTTTAATAACATTTAATTCCTTAATAGAAATACTAATAATATATTCTAAGCTCGTAACTCATCGTCGCTTATCATATCAGCTTTATCCAGAATCGTGTCATATTCAGGCCTATCTTCCATCAACTGGCTTTCTTCTACATCGTCATCATGACCAGCGTGCGCTTTGCCATGCGTATCACGATTATCCAGTTCGCTTAAATTGTGAATTTCATCGTCACTATCTTCATCTATTGCTTCGATCGTGTGTTTTGGATCGGTAGGGCTTTCCGCGTCATGATCGTCAAATAGCAAGGTTAATGGTTTTTTGGTTAGCTTGCTGGCAACCACCTCATCAGCCAATACGGCGTAAGCATCGTCTTTTTGGTGATGGGTCATGTCACAGCCACATTTGGGGCAAATAGCTTCGGGCTTTTGCAGATCATAAAAACGTGTACCGCAATCTTTGCAAGTATGTTTTGTGCCCAGTGTTACTGATCCCATGATCGCATCTCCTTATACCCTTACGTCGCGTCCTACCTATTAGTGATACATCATTACCCCTTAACACCCGGTAAATGAGCTGGACGCGATGCTTCTTTGCTGCTACTACCATACCTGTTTTTAACGCTGATTCCTACAAGGAAAATGATGCTATGTCTGGAATAACTGTTCATCAAAACCCGGCAATATCCAACTCATCCAATGGCTTAAGCGGCTCGTTTGCTATTCCAGGGGATAAATCCATTTCTCACCGATCACTGATTATCGCGTCTCAGTTGCTCGGCACCAGTACGCTGCACAATATGCTGGAAAGTGAGGATGTTATTGCTACGGCTACCGCGCTGAGGCAGGCTGGTGTGACAATAAATCACAATGCCCTCACAAATCACTGGACAGTGAATGGTGTGGGTATAGGTGGGTTGCAACAGGTAGATAATGTGGTAGATATGGGCAATTCCGGCACATCGACACGTCTGTTATGTGGGTTGTTTGCTCCCTACCCTTACGCCACCTGCATCACTGGCGATGCCAGCCTTCGCAAACGCCCCATGAAGCGAGTTATTACGCCGTTGTCGGAGATGGGTGCAACATTTATGGCGACAGAAGACATGACACCACCCTTCATGATGAAAGGTACGGCCTCACCACTGCCCATCACTTACCGCGTGCCTATGCCATCCGCACAGGTTAAATCCTGCATCATGCTGGCAGCGTTAAATATTCCGGGTGAAACAACGGTGATTGAACCGATAGCCACGCGCGATCACACCGAACGTATGTTTCAGGCGGTTGGTTTTCCGGTGACCGTTACGCCCAAAGAAGATGGCACGCACATTACGGTGACTGGCTGCCCGACATTGCACTATGAAGACAGAGAATTTCATGTGCCCGGCGATCCGTCCTCTGCAGCGTTTCCGTTAGTGGCCGCACTCATTACGCAAGGCTCAGATGTGGTATTGAGTCATATTTGTATGAATGAGACACGCATTGGCATCTATCACACGCTACGTGACATGGGTGCAGACATTGCTTACGAGAATGAACGCATCATTCAGGGAGAAACCGTGGCAGATGTTCGGGTGAAGAGTTCAGCCCTTCACGGCATCACCGTTCTGGCTGAGCGCGCGCCATCCATGATTGATGAATATCCTATCTTAGCAGTAGCCGCTGCCTGCGCCTCTGGCATCACCCATTTGCAAGGGTTGGAAGAATTACGCGTCAAAGAAAGTGACCGTTTCTCTGCGATTGTCAATGGTTTGCGGGCATGTGGCGTTCAGGTGGATGTAGATGGCGATAATATGAGCATTCATGGCCAGTCCCATATTGAAGGCGGTGCAACCGTCACCACCCATCTGGATCACCGTATCGCCATGAGTTTTCTGGTGCTTGGGCTAAAGACAGAGCAGCCAGTCACGATTGATGATAGTCTGGCTATTAATACCAGCTTTCCTTCCTTTTTGCCTATGATGCAGCAAATGGGTGCGTCTATTGAGGCCAGCCAGCCAGCCAGTGCATCCGCCCCATTAGTGATTGCATTGGATGGTACGGCTGCGTCTGGTAAAGGCACATTGGCACGAAAGCTGGCAGATTATTTTGACTTGTCTCACTTGGATACGGGCGGATTATACCGCGCCGCAGCCATGAAACTGGTTACCGCTAAGGGGAATCCTGACAATAAAGAGGATGCCATTAAAGCCGCACAACATGTCTCCATTCACGATTTGTCTAATCCACGGTTGCGTGAAGAAGATATTGGAAATATCGCATCTATGGTGTCCGCCATGCCAGAGGTGCGCGACATTTTACTGGAATTTCAGCGCAACTTTGCCCGCCAGCCACGTGGTGCCATTCTGGACGGGCGTGATATTGGTACAGTTGTTTGCCCACAAGCAACGGTCAAAATCTTTATGACGGCCTCGATTGAAGCGCGTGCCAAACGTCGGCATACCCAACTGCAAAAGCAGGGTATTGAAGTGGTTTATGAATCAGTACTTGAGGATTTGGTTGAACGTGATGCACGCGATATGCATCGCCCTCATGCTCCTCTTGTTGCCGCTAGTGATGCCATTCACATAGACACAACCAACATGACCATCAGTGAAGTATATGAGACGATTATTGCCTACGTGGAACAACATGTGACAGACAGAAAGCCTATTGCTGTATGATGAAGCGGCAATTCTGCTGGTGGAGTATCTGTTTTCATGATAGGATTGAACGAGATTAACCAAAATTCATGATTCATCCGTGTCAAAATCACCTGCTATTTATTCTACCAATCTGTTTTTTGAAGACCACACCTTACTAACAGATTTATATGGAGAGAATGATAGCCACCTCAAGAAGATAGAAAAATTATTGCAGGTTGAGGCGGTGCCGCGCGGAAACATGCTGACCTTGCGCGGCAGTAAACGTGATGTCAAGTTGACTGAACGCATACTTAATACGTTTTACGAGCGTATTGGCAGTGGTGAGACTATTAGCGCGCAGGACGTAGAAGCAGCCATTCGTGTGGCACCACCTGAACCCGAATCAAACACATCCCTGATTTCTGGCAAAGGCCGAAGGCGTTCGATTAAACGGCAAATTTCCAGCGATATTTATATTCGTACACTCAAAAAGACCATTGAGCCATATTCGCACATGCAAGCAAATTATATGCGGGCGCTGTATGACCATGACATGGTGTTCGCTTTAGGGCCTGCAGGTACGGGGAAAACATATATTGCGATGGCCATGGCTATTTATATGTTTCTTAACCACCGTGTGGAGCGCATCATCTTGTCACGCCCTGCTGTGGAAGCAGGAGAAAAGCTTGGTTTTTTACCAGGCAATCTGAAAGAGAAGATTGATCCCTACCTGCGCCCTCTCTATGATGCCCTGTTCGATATGCTACCTGCCGATCAGGTGAACGCAATGATGGAAACAGGTGAAATTGAAGTAGCACCATTGGCTTTCATGCGAGGGCGTACGTTATCTAACGCATTCATCGTGCTGGATGAGGCGCAAAACACCACCTCTACGCAAATGAAAATGTTTCTGACGCGTTTAGGCGAAAACTCTCGCATGGTGATTAACGGGGACTTATCCCAGATTGATTTGCCCAAGGACGTTAAATCTGGCCTTCACGATTCTGTACGTAAAATTCAGCATATTGACGGCATTAGTGTTGTGCATTTCTCTGACACGGATGTGGTGCGTCACGAGTTAGCTGCACGCATTGTGCAAGCCTATGATGACTGGGACAAAGGCAAGCGTCCGGACAGACATGCCTCCGATGCGGAGGTAACCGATATAGCGGCAGAAACAGACACGGTGTCGGGTAATGCAGACAACCCATAATCACGATATTACGGTCGCTATCCATGACAGGGCATGGAACAGTCAAATAGCAAACCCTACTGACACTATCAACACACTATGCCTGACAACGTTCACGTACCTGCAAGACAAACTACCGCATGGCACCTTATGCTTTGCGGTAGTTTGCAGCAATAGCCACGAAGTGCAGCAACTTAATCAGCAGTTTCGTGGCAAAGATGCGCCAACCAATGTCTTGTCGTTTTGCGCAGATACATCCGATCAACCTATGCCAGATGACGGTGAAACAATGCTCGGAGATATTATTCTGGCATATGAAGTGATTCAGGAGGAAGCACTGGAACAAGATAAACCATTTACTCATCATTTCAGCCATATGGTGGTGCATGGATTGCTGCACTTACTGGGGTACGATCACATGAATGAAACAGATGCGGAAACCATGGAAACCATAGAGCGCCATATTCTTGCTTTACTTCACATACCCGATCCTTATAACATACTAGTGAATGATTCATTCGCCAGCCAGCCTGTATCATAAACCATGTCATAAGAGTATATGTCTGATACTACCTCTCATACACCTTCTTCTTCACCTGCGGCAAAGGGTTGGTTTAAACGTCTAGCGCAGATAGTCACAGGCCTGCCTGAACCGTCAGCAGAATCGCAGCACGTTAATTCACCTGCCAGCAACCGCCTGAAAGATGCGCTGGAAGAAGCCATACAGGATTATTGTCCTGACAAAACCATTACCAGTGAAGAACGCATTATCCTGCAAAAGATGCTGGAATTGGGAGATCAGACGGCCAGCCATGTGATGATTCCACGTAATGAAATTGTGGCGATTGACTATCAGGTGACTATGTCTGAGCTAAAAGAAATTATTGCAACCGAAAAGCATACACGTATGCCTGTTTACGAAGAGTCACTTGATCGTTTGCAAGGATTTATTCACCTAAAAGATATTGTGCCTGCGTTGGCTGGTGATGAACCGTTTGATCTGGATGAGGTTTTGCGCGATATTTACTTTATCTCGCCAACCATGAAACTCATTGATCTGCTCGTGCATATGCGTCTGTCCGGCCACCATATGGCGATTGTTGTGGATGAATATGGTGGCACGGACGGTCTGGTCACGCTGGAAGATATTTTTGAGGCACTGGTTGGAGAGATTCAGGACGAGCACGATGTGGCAGAAACTGAACGGCTTTATCGCAGCATTAGCAGCAACCAGTTTGATATTTATACACGTATGAGGGTCGATGATCTGGAAGAAGCAATTGGGCTGAATTTGCAGGAAGTGTTGGAAGATGAAGATTATGATACGGTGGGCGGCTTCCTGTTTGCCAGTTTGCAGCGCGTGCCAGTAACGGGCGAGATTATTGATATCCCTGAAATTGGCCACATGAAAATTACCGATGCTGACCCGCGCCGTATTCATCGTGTGACGCTAACCCTTAACTTTACTCCTTTGTTGAAGCAGCACGTTTCGTGAAGCGGTTGCGCGCAACCATGCAGTCAGGCAGATGGATGCATCGCTTCAGCCTGTACGGTTGCGGCGCCGCCCTCACATTAACACTGGCGCCGTTTTTCTGGTTTCCACTGCTGTTTGCATGCATCCCTTTATTATTGAAGAGCATCAGACAGGCACCTAGTGCAAAACGCGCCTTTGGTTGCGGATGGTGGGTAGGATTTGGATATTTCACGGTTGGACTTTACTGGTTTGCCCATGCCTTACTGGTGGACGCAGCAGCATTTGGCTGGATGATTCCTTTTGCCGTGGGTGGCATCGGTGCGATACTGGCGTGCTATATTGGCGTGACAAGCTGCATGACGTGGTATGGCCGCAAACTTCCCATCACGGCATTTAGCTTGTTCTTTGCATTATGTTGGACAGGGTGGGAAATAGCGCGTTCATTGCTCTTTAGTGGTTTTCCGTGGAACTTGATCGGGTATAGTTGGGCAGTCCACGACATACCTATGCAAGCTGCCTCACTTGGCGGCATATGGTGGGTATCGTTACTGACAGTCACCCTTGGCAGCCTGCCATTATGGTGGCACTCGCATAAAACTATGACCATCAGTGTGATGATCGCAATAGGGTTGTTATGGACATATGGGGCATGGAGGTTGCATCAGCACCCCACCACCTACCATGAAAATATACGCTTGCGGCTGGTGCAGGCATCTATCCCACAAGAACTTAAATGGAACAAAGAACAACGTGTACACTCCATACGACGCTATATGGAATTGAGCCGCGCTGCCGGTTATGAAACGATTACGCATATCATCTGGCCGGAAAGTGCCATGACGTATCGTTTTATCGAAGGCGATTACTGGTCGGGTGAATTGGCTACACTGGCTCCAGCGAATGGTAGCCTCATCACAGGCACGGTGCGTATTGTAGCACCTGAGACACAAGACGATCCGCCTTATCTGTATAATAGCCTGCAATCTATCACACGTGATGGTGAAATAGATGCCATCTATGATAAGCGCAAGCTGGTGCCATTCGGTGAGTTCGTGCCATTTCGTGATATTTTACCACTGGATAAAATCAGCCCAGGCGCGCTGGATTATTCTGCTGGTGGCAGGCAGCCAATTATCACGCCCTCACACCTGCCGCCTTACCGCCCGCTAATCTGTTATGAATCCATCTTTCCATGGTTAAGTGACAATACACATTCCGGGTGGTTACTTAACATTACAAATGATGGATGGTTTGGCCGCAGCACAGGCCCCTACCAGCATTTACATATGGCTCGTATACGCGCTGTTGAACAAGGGGTGCCACTTATTCGCTCGGCTAATTCTGGTGTGAGTGCCGTGATTGACCCTTATGGCCGCATCCTGCAAACGATTGCTCTTAAAGAGGTAGGCACCATTGACAGCGCCCTACCACAAAGCTCTCCATCCCAGACCTTCTATGGAAGCTATGGGTATATGCTATTAATGCTAACATTATGCGGGTATGGGGGCTTTATTATGCTCTGTTTAAGAAGATAAAGACCTTGCTAAAAGGTTCTTCAAATGATAAATAAACTACTGTTATTTATTTTTTCATTAACCTTACTTTATCTTATGGATGATTCATCACCCCAATTCATCTCTAACGCGCGAGATGACAAACCGTCATTAGCTCCTGCACAAACCATTTATTATGACGGCTCAATCAAGCAGATTGCACGTCTATGGATCATTAATGTGTTGCTTTTTGTTGTCACACTTTCACTGTACCGATTTTGGGGGCGCACCCGTATTCGTCAGTATGTTTGGAGCCATATCAGTATGTTGGGTGATAGGCTGGAATATACCGGCACAGGAAAAGAGCTGTTTCTGGGATTTCTATGCGTACTTCCTATATTAGGGATACTCTTATGGCTGGACAGCATGACAAGGAATGGTGGTTTCAGTTTAGCGTTCTTTATCATTGGGTATTATGCGATTTATTCTGGTATGCGTTACCGTGTGAACCGGACAAGATGGCGTGGAGTCCTGACGTATATGGATGCAAAAGGATACGGAACCTATCAGCAAGTTGTGTTTAAACGTATGCTTGTGAACCTCATCACACTTGGCATAAGCGTCCCTTATTCACAGTTACTCCAATGGAAAGCATTGGTTGAAAACATGTATGTAGGCAATATTCCTGTACGTTTTCATGTTGAAATAAAGGGTATCTATGGTGTGCATATTATTACGGCTTTGATAGGAGGCATAGGATTTGGATTTTTTAGTAGAATGGCTCTTGCCAAAGTGAATATGGGAAATATTGAACACGATGCAAACTCTATTATATTGGCTATGCTGATGGGGTACACGTTATTTTACCTTATCCGTCAAGCCTACGTTGCTATCCTTGTTCGTCATAAATTCAATGGCTTGAGTATTGGTAATGTCAGATTTATCGCGACCTTTACTATTTGGGACTTTGTCTCGATGAAGCTGATTAATGTTGCTATCCTATTAGTCACATTAGGTACGGGGGCCGCGTTCATTTTACATGTAAAAGCCTTGTTCTTTAGTCGATACATCCATATTGAGGGAACATTGGATGATGCCACATCAGCAGGTTTACAGCAAAAGGGCAATATTATATCCGAAGGATTCCTGGACGCAGTTGGCATAGATGTTGGGGTGTTCTCCTAAATGTCTAAAGCGATCTATTATGATGGCGAAATTTCCCAGTCACAGCACGTCACTATTGCCATTACTGAAACACATTTGCGCATTCAACAGTCAAACCGTATTGAGACGATCCAAAACTGGGCATATGAGGAGATTACGATTATCGGTAATCCCAAAGATGGGGTTCCTATACGCCTCACCCACCCTGACACTTCTAGTGCGCGCCTATTAATAGAAGATGCTGCTTTATGGGAAACCATCTATGCACATCTTCGCCCGCACCAACGAGGCTGGCACCTGCCAACAACCCCTCTGTCACTGATGGCAATGCTGGCCGGAGCAGTTATCATGGTTATCGCGTTCTTTGCTCTTTCGCCCTCTGCACCCGCATGGCTGGCACCGCTGATTAGTCATGAGGTAAGAACCAAACTGTCTGAAGAAGTAGTGGACGCGTTACACACGCAATACCCTGTATGCAATCAACCAGAAGGCCTTAAGGCTTTGCGTCAGCTATATCAGCGTTTAGCGAAGAATCAAAGGCTACAAACTATTCCCAATGTGACCGTGATTCATCACCCAATGGCCAACGCCATTACGTTACCTGACAACCGTATTATCCTGTTTGATGGACTCATTCAAGCATCCCAAAACTCTAATGAAGTGGCTGGCGTGTTGGCTCATGAGTTAGGGCATGTCATGTATAACCACCCTGTGCAGGCATTAGCCAAATCCATTGGCACACGTATCATCAGTTTTCTGGTGTTTGGCGGCTCCTCGTCCAGTGTGTCTGCAACAGGTTTGCTCAACTCCTATATTGATGGCACATACAGACATAGCATGGAACATGATGCAGACATAGCCGCCCTAGAGATTCTGTCACAGGCAGGTATCAAGCAGCAAGGGCTAGTCTCGTTTTTTCATCAATTGGAAGAAAAACACGGTAACGATGAGGGTATTTTAGGGTACTTCTCTACTCACCCCCCAACACAAGACCGTATTACAACCATCAATGCACTCATCACTGACACGGCAAGCGGTGATAATGCTCTGAGTGATGATGCATGGAAGGATTTACAGCATATTTGTGACGGGCAAATATCCGCTAAATAAACGTTTGACTTCTGTTAATAAAATTTATATTGTAAACATTCTTATCGTTTATTGTTTTTACAAAAATGCGCATTAAATTAGGCTGCTTGTTGGTTCCTGCTGTAATTATCGGATTAGTTTCACCTGTTCTGGTTAGCTATGGAACAGTGGCTACTGAAAAAATTACGGTTGACAGAAAAGAACGCACCCCTTCTGAATATCTTGTATGGTCAAATGAAGGGGAAGTATACAAAGTTGACGATGACTGGGCTAGATTACATTTTAGAGCGTCCAATACCTATTGGAGACTCAAAGAAGAGCAAACTTTCTTAGTCACAACAACTGGTTATAGAGTACCTTTATTCAGCTGGTACCCCAACATCGTAGATGTTGAACCAGCTGAACAATAAATTCACAGGCACAATATCCCCTAGATCAGGATATTGTGCCTTTTTTTGTGCTGGTGGTTTGCTTATACTGGCTGGCACATGCTGGATACTGAATTACTTATCACCGCTTATGAAAGCGGATATTTTCCGATGGCGATGAGTCGCGAAGATACGGATATTCACTGGTTTAACCCTGATCCACGTGCGATTATTCCGCTTAATCAGTTTCATTTGCCCCGCAGTTTGAAGAAGGCATTACGTAAGCGACCTTTCACCGTTACCATTAATCATGCGTTCGCGGATGTGCTGCACGCCTGCGCCCAGCCACGCGATGAAGATCGTGATAGCTGGATCAGCACACCCATAATCACAGCCTACCAACAACTGCACGAGTTAGGCCACGCCCATAGCGTGGAATGCTGGGAAGGGGAGACACTGGCAGGCGGTCTTTACGGCGTATCACGTGGCGGGGCATTCTTTGGAGAAAGCATGTTTAGCCGCCGCACCAACGCCAGCAAAATTGCTTTTGCTTACCTGTTGGAGGTATTACTATCATGCCGTTACCAGTTGCTGGATACGCAATTTGTTAATCCACATCTTGAACAGTTCGGTGTGGTGGAAATACCCCGAAATGATTATCTGCATCAATTGAGTAAAGCACTTATCGCTTTATCCAATCCTTCACGCCAGTTCGTAGTGTCGGGTAAGCGCGTTGTGGCAGCTGATCCATCAACCTTTAAGGTAATGCCGCCAGTCGCATCACGCATGAGCGAATAATCTGACAATAATGATGCAGATCCCGCGCTTAAACTAAACGCCATATGTGCCAACTGCCCCGTTACATAGGCCAGGTGGCGTTGGCGGGGTGAGAGCAATGATAAGGTGTCATCCTGTATTTTTAAGCGGGAACGATACCGATGATACAGCATCAGTGCCAGCGTCACTTGCTCTGGGTGAGTGATACCATAACCGGACGTGGCTAAGATATGGCGAAAGGCATAGTCGGCACGGTAATCCGGATGGGCGGTGGCTGCAATATCGCTGATCCAGCAAAACGCCCGCACCAAACGTGCTTCACGCTGATTGCACGGCACGACAGACAAAATCCAGTCAGCAAGCCCTAGAATATAATCCGTATGGCCGTGCGTTGCATTCAACATCTGTACCATCGCCATAAGTGGATCATATGCCATGGCATCAACGGGTGGATTCAATTCTCGCAGCGCGCCCTCACGCACACCAGCAGAGGAAAACACCACTGTTTCAGCATGGCAATAACGCATGACTGCTTTCAGCATCATAGCAGCAGGTAACACCGAGTGCTGGCGACGACGCGCCACGTATGGGATACGCTCTTTGCATTGCACAAACTGACGAAACTCGGCAATGATCTCACCAAGCTTGTCTGCATTCATCACATAATCATGAATGATGTGTAGAGGATAGCGATGCTTCTTAATATGGTAGCGCGCAATCGCACGGAAACTACCTCCTACCGTATATAGATGCTGTGCATCTATCGCCCCGGCGCGCTCTTGCAACAATTCAGCAATACGCGATACGAATGTTTGCGGGTGATGCTGAAACATATCAGCAAACTTTAATGAGCCATAAGGGATGGATGCCAGCGGTACGACTGATTGTGCATGATTAATCAGTGCCAGTTCGGTACTACCTCCCCCCATATCCATTACCAAACCGCTTGGCTGAAAAATAGTCGCCTGCACACCATAAGCGGCATAGAGTGCTTCCTGCTTGCCAGAGAGAATATGTACAGGGTGATCTAAAATGGCGGCTAATTCTTTTGCAAAGGCTGCACCATCCTGTGATTCCCGAATGGCGGCGGTGGCAATGACCATCACTTGCTGTGGTGCGCGTGCTACTAAAATGCGCTTGAACCGTGTGATGGTCTCGCGCGCCAGATCCTTGGCAGATGGTTCCAGACTATCCCCATCTACTAATCCAGCCCCTAAATGGCACGTGCTTTTCTCATTAAAGACCGCTTGTGCGTGGTGGCCAGTATATTGATACAGTACCAACCGGACACTATTTGACCCGATATCAATGACCGCTGCCAACATAGCTTACCGTAGCTCAACAATGTCGTAATAAGAGCGACGCAGTTTGTTGTAATGGAAAGGAGAAATTTGATATAGCCAGCCTTTTGTCAGCGCATTAATTTGTTGTGCTTCAGCCCGCAATGCTTCTAAAGAAGGAAGCTTTGTAACCTCCTGTACTCTGGCTAAGGGGTCTACATACGCCTTTACGCTTGCCCATTCCTGATAATCAATCATATAAAACGCCACCTCAATCACCAGCCCTCCAAATGTAGTGAAACGCGTCACATCTTTAGCGTCACCTTGCGCTTGTTCTTTATCCAAGCGGTTAGCTGACAATACGTCCGTAAAAGCAAAACGCTCCAGATAGCTGGAAGCATCAATGACCATACGGCTGGTTTTTAAGCGCTTATCTGCGGGCAGCGGAGAAAATTCCATTGTGTCCTTTGGCATACTACGCGCGTAAACATAGTCTCGCTTGCCGTCAAACTGAAACGCAACAGACTGCACACGATGGCGCGCAAGTTCAAACCATTTATATCTTAACCAGTCATTCGGGTTAGCCGTGAAATTCAATTGACCGCTAGTCAGGTACGTTTGTGGTGATTCACCGGTACGAACATACGTTGTGGTTTTCTCACTGCTAACTTTTCCAAGCCATATATGATGCAGTAGCGTATCATCCGAGTAAAACTGTATCGACGTTGCTTGCTTATCATCCAGTGCCAGACGATGCCATTTAGCTGGATCATCTGTTTTGGCTGTGCGTATTTCACTTTGCGCAACATGCAGCAGTAATTTACGAATTGCGGCAGTGTCAGCAGGAAAGCCGGATCGCTCTTTCACGTTCCATTGGCCATCTTCACCTTGCACCAGCGTGGTTTGCAACTGCGCGCCTTGCTCCAAAACAACGCGACTCACTGCATTTACCTGATCTTTAAGCCCGGGGGCCAGTGCATCATAGCGGGTCTGATCTGACGGAGTTTCCTGCATATCGGGCTTTAACAGAATGGCCAGTGCAATCACGACAATAGCACCCACCGCTAACCATAGATCGCGCTGTTTCATGTGGTTTTCCCCATACGCCGAATGGTACGCGGCAGCACGAATGCTAATATGAGCAACACTAAAGGTATCGCCAGAATATTTAGCCATGCCAGCTTCATGCCTAACGCTTCAATGTCAGCATTTAAGTCACGCTGCACCTGACGCAGTTTTTTGCGCGTTTCTAAAAAGGCTTCTCTGAACGTCTGCACTTCTTCTGCCTGCCCATCAGTGAAAAGACTGGTTCCCTGCTGTTCCTGCGTCTGTAGCTCACGCAAACGTTGCTCCATAGACTTCAACGTATTGCGAAGCTCCTGCTCCTGCGCACGAAAACGGCTTTCAGCTTCGCGCTTCATCTCGTCGAGCACATCAAAACGTCGATCGGTTGTTCCAACACCACGCATGGCAATCAGGGCATCACTCCCTGTCAGATAATCCAATGCATTTAAAATGAACGCACCATTATCCGCACTAGGCACCATCAATGTGCTTCCATAAAGCTGCTGCACGTTCACCCAATACTCGTTACGCAGCATGTCTGTATCAGCAATTAACACGATGCGTGCCGGACGAACAGAGGTAGACACATGATCGCTTTGTTGTTGCTCCGCCTTCTCATCGCCAAACGCGCTGTCTATCGTACCATATAATTCAGCAGCCAAAATAAGCGGTTCACCATCAGGGACATAATTATGGTATAGCTGATTCACAGGCATTGCTTTCTGTAAATTCTCTACCGGCACTTTCATCGCCGCTGGAGTGGTAGTGATTAATGGCAACATATCCAAAGGAGAATTGTCATCTTGTGTAATAAAACCAGATTCAATCATGCGCAATATTTCAAGTGATGCGGTCAGTACAGAACTATCGGAAAAATAGGACGATCCCATTTCCAGCCAGGTTACGTTCGGGAATGTTCGCAGGCGGCTGACTCCTGGCTGTTGCACACTAATTGCCGCATCTTTCTCACCTGCCACCTTATCAGAAGACACAGACACGCCCCATTTATCCAGTAATACGTCAAGCTGACTGGCTTTATCACTGACAGAAAGACTATTGACGTAAGCATCCATCATCAGCAACAGATGCCCTCCCTTCATTATATACTGATCTATTGCATAGAGCGTTGCATCAGGCAAATCATGGGGATGCACTAGCATTAATGTGTCAATAACATTCGGGTCAATGGCCGTCACTTCTTCTGGCAGTATCTCCACTTTAAATTGAGACTGCATTTGTTGCAATATCATCCATTCGCCGTCAACACGCATCTGCTTCATATCAGGCGTACCCTTCATTGGTAGGGTACTGAGCAAACCAATAGTTTTGCGCTCTGGCTGCGCCATTTCATGGATTAAGCGAATAATGTCATATTCCAGGAACTGACTACGGGAAGGATCAAAGAAAGCAATGACGCCGCGATCATCTGTGGTATTTTCTACACTTAGCCCAAAATAAAAGTGGTTTCCTTTGTCATCAACCGGAATGCCCTGCACGCCATGAGCTACAGCCACGTCTTCTTCTTGTGAGAATGCTTTAGGGTTGAGGAATTCCAGTGTGATATTTTGCCCTGCCATATCTTCATATTGGTGCAATAAACTGCGAATGCGCTCTGCATATGTTTGAAACACAGGCAGCCCATTTGCCTGTTCCTGAGTAAAGAAGAAACGCAGCGTGACGGGTTCATCTATAGACGTCAAAATAGATATGGCTTCATCCGATACCGTGAAATGCCCCTGCTCCGTTACATCCAAACGCACAGAATGCAACCCGTAACGGGCAATCATGTTCACTCCAATGAGGATAATAAATGCCAGAAACAACACCAGATAACGCTGCATCTTCAGTTACCTCTTGCCTTTGCGTTGTTCGATAATAATGAGTGTGGCAAACAGCCAAAAACCCATCATACTGAAAAAATAAACAAGATGCTTTAGCTCAATCACACCGCTGGTCATGCCATTATAATTAACTAGCAGGCTGAGTGACATCACAGCATCAATACCCCATTGCGGCAACCAGCCTTCCAGAAAACGAATCACTACATTAAAGCCAGACATCACAAATAGCAGCCCTATGGCTGCACTTAAAATAAACGCTACTACCTGATTGGATGTTAACGCTGACATTGCGCTGCCAATGGCCAGATATGCACCAGCCAACAGAATGCTTGCCAGATACGCAGCGATAATGACACCATTATCCGGTTGCCCTAAATAATTAGCGGTTATCCATGTAGGCAACGTACATGCAAGTGTAATGATAATGAACAACCATGCAGCCAGAAACTTACCCAGTACCAAAGTTCGCGGGCTGACTGGTAACGTCATAATCAATTCAATGGTACCACTATGGCGCTCTTCTGACCATAAGCGCATACTAACCGCAGGGATCAGGAATAAATATACCCACGGATGCCACTGAAAAAAAGGTGCCATGTCCGCAATGCCGCGCTGGAAATAATTTTCCAGATAAAAGGTAAATGCTCCAATGGCCAGCAAAAACACCATCATAAACACATAGGCAACAGGTGTTTGAAAATATCCTCTAAGTTCGCGGGTAAATACGGCTTGCAATTGCTTCATGAGGCCTGCCCTTTTGCCATAGCAATATCACAGAAAATATCGTCCAGATGCTCTTTCCCGTATTGCTGCCTTAACTCTTGAGGGGTGCCATCTGCTTGCAATGTACCATGGGCAATAATGACTGCGCGACTACAGATTGCATCGACCTCTTCTAGAATATGGGTTGAGATAATCACTGCTTTTTCTTTTGCAATGGTTTTAATGAGTGTACGTACTTCACGCTTTTGTAGTGGATCAAGACCGTCAGTTGGCTCATCCAAAATAAGCACGTCGGGATCGTGAATCAGTGCCTGTGCCAATCCTACACGGCGCTTGAATCCTTTGGAAAGCGTATCCATAGGCTGATATAATACTGTTTCCAGATTAAGATGGGCTACGATCTTGTCATATTGGGTGGCAAAAAATGCTCGAGGTAGCTGACGTATACCCGCAATAAAATGCAGCAACTGGTGCGGCGTCATATCAGGGTAGAGCGGTGCGCCTTCAGGCAGGTATCCAATATGTTGCTGTGCCTGTACCGTATGTTGCAGCACATTCACGCCGCATACGGTTATTTCACCCTCAGAGGGTGGAAGGTATCCGGTAATCATGCGCATAGTCGTGGTTTTTCCAGCACCATTTGCACCGAGGAATCCAAGCACCTGCCCTTTGGGTACGGAAAGTGATAAGTCTTTTACGGCATTAACCGTGCCAAATGATTTCGTGAGCGCGACTGCATCAACAAATAGGTCCATAGTTCACCAGTTGTGACATACCACACCTTAAATCGCAAGTAGCTTTGTCACAACATGCGCAAAGCATATGAACGAATTAATTTACGCGGGTTACAAAGCAATCCTGATTCATTTTTAGCAATACTTTGCATGCTTCATCGGCAGATTTCCATGTAAGGTTTTTCAACCGCGCGCGATGAAACCCACGTTCCTGCTGGTCTGCATATTCAACATATGCCACTGCATCACGCAATTGGTATCGTGCTTTACGTGCAACGTTTGAAAGAACTTTTTTGGCTGATACTGTATCACGGAACACACCTACCTGAACTGCCCATGAACGATCATGCGCGCTTTGACCTTTCGCATCAATCTTAGAGGGAACCGGAAAATCGTGACTTAATGCCGCCAACTGATAATCCAGCGTATGTTTAGGTAGTGATGCGGCAGGGCGTGCTGTATTTACTGACTGCGGTGAAGCTTGTTTCACGGGTGGTGTTGGCTTATTACCAAAATCTATGGAGATGTTGAACCATCCATCATCATCGTCTTCCTGCTTCTTTGATACTTCTTGATTTTGTGCCGGTACTAATGCAGGTTTTGGCGTGGGGCGAATGGTAGAACGTGCAGATAATGTATTTGCATATGCAGTTTGAATGGCGGTGGGGCTAGCATCAGCCACGTTTACAGGGATACTTGCGGCACTGGTAGCAATCAGCTTATCCAGTGTTTTCACTGGCGAGGCACTGGCGGATAAAGGTTTTGCCATCGGAGATGGTGCAAATGCCACCTGTACCGGCTTGCCACTACGTTGCGCAAGCAGCGTAGTATGTGTACGTTCCAGCAACTTCACCATACGTGCATCACGCTGTGAGGAGCTAGTACCTCCCATCACAACCGCTACAATATTATTACCGCGATGTTTCAATGAACTAACCAGATTAAACCCGGATGCCCGTATGTATCCTGTTTTGATACCATCTACCCCCGGTAATTTGTTCAACACGCGATTATGGGACTTAAATGGTTTTCCGTTATAGGTGAATTTCTTAACTGAGAAATAATGATAATATTGCGGAAAATCACGACGCAACGCTGCACCCAGCAACGCCATATCCTTGGCAGTCGTCACCTGACGACTGTCTGGCAAGCCATGAGGGTTTTTAAACACGGTGTCTTTCATGCCCAGCTGACGAGCCTTACGAGTAGCCATAAGAGCAAAATTCTTTTGGGTTTTCCCTAAATGTTCTGCAACTACCACAGCCACGTCATTGGCAGAGCGCACCACCAACGCACGTATAGCTTGATCGACCGTGATCTTGTTACCGGTACGCAATGAGATATTTGTTTGAGGCTGCGACGCTGCATGTTTAGATGCGGTCATAGACGTGTTCTTGCGCACGTTTCCCACGCGCATTTGCTCAAACAACATATATAAAGTCATCATTTTCGTGAGTGATGCCGGATAGCGTCGTGAATACCCATTCTCTTCATACAAAACACGTTTTGTATCTGCGTCATACACCAGCACGGCATGTTTTTCCGCATAGGCAGGCGCACTGATGGCTGCTATCAGACATATCATAACTACCACAGTCAGTGTAGTCCATAAATTATAATGCTTCATAGAATCCCTAAGTTTGTACCATGACGTAAGCGCTGTGCTATCCTGCCGTTACTATTCGTAAAAATCAAGCAAGCTTTATACTTGACATCTTATTTTATCAGGTGATGGAACCACTTAACGATTATAGCACCATGCATACTGAGTCCGTTTACCCTAGGGCAGATAAGTTGCGAATGGGTTAATCGCTATGTGAGAACACATCACCATACACCTTTCGCTATAATAGCACATTCATAACAAAATGTTAAGGGAGCTTATGATGATTAAGACTCATTTATCTCGTTAATTCATCGCTTGTGTTGACTTGGTTAAATCTTTCAGTCGGGTTGCGAGCTGTTTTAGCGTGAACGGTTTAGACAAAAAATGAAATTCCCTGTTGCCGTCATACCCATCGGCAAATGCATCTTCAGCATAGCCTGACATAAACATGACTTTCACATGCTGCATCCGGTAAGGATAGGTTTTATCCAGTGTTTCCACCATATCGGTACCATTCATTCCCGGCATCATCACATCTGTCACGATGACATTCACCTCTGCCTGATGTTCTTCATAAATGTCTAATGCCGTTTCAGCACATTCTGCTTCAAGCACATGATACCCCTTATTTTGTAGCGCTCTTGAGGCAAAGATACGCACTGGTGTTTCGTCTTCCACCAGTAGCACGGTAGCCGTGCCGGTCAAGTCCTGCATGTCAGGCAATTCCTTCACCGCTTCTTCCTGCGCGGCATTGTCTGCCACAAGACGCGGAATGAACAAATGAAACGCTGTTCCCTTCCCTTCTTGAGATGCAAGGTAAATATAGCCGCCTGTTTGCTTGATAATGCCGTAAACAGTTGATAACCCCAAGCCCGTACCACTTCCCACGGGCTTTGTTGAAAAGAAGGGTTCAAAAATATTATCCAGCACCGCTTCAGGAATACCGGTTCCTGTATCACTAATCACGATACGCACATAATCGCCTGCCATAATCATATCTTCCTGAGGCGGAACTCGTAATTCAGCATCCAGTGAGGCATTATCACGAATGGTGACATTACTGGTTTCCACTGACAATATGCCACCATCTTTCATAGCATCACGTGCATTCACCGCCAGATTAATCAACACCTGCTCTAACTGCCCATGGTCAACGCATACTGGCCATATATCACGCTGGTGTTGTACGTTTAACGTAATATTTTCGCCTATCAAACGTCGCATAAGATTGGATAATTCTGACAGCAAGTCAATTACATCAAGCTTTTTAGGCTGCAATGTCTGGCGACGCGAGAAAGCCAGCAATTGCCGCACCAGATTAGCTGCACGATTAGCATTCTGCTTCACCTGCATAATATCGGCAAAGGATGGGTCGCCCGCAGGGTGTTTGGCCAGCAACAGGTCACAGAACCCTATCATGGCTGTAAGCAAATTATTAAAATCATGCGCCACCCCACCAGCAAGCTGACCAACCGCCTGCATTTTCTGTGAATGTGCAAAGCGCATCTCAAGATTTTTCTGTTCCGTTACGTCATGAATAAGCAGCAAAACAGATGCATCCTTATCTGTATCGCCTGTCAGTACTGTTAAACTCAAAAGGATATTAATCTCTGCACCATCCTGTCTTACGAGCGTGTAGAGCAAGTCTGCACTGCTTTGTTGCGTCTCACAGGCTTGTTGTACGGTGCGGGCAAAATTTTCATGCTCACTGGATTTTAGTAACGTATTAAATGTTGTATCCAGTGGATAGCTATCAAGTCCTGCTATTTGCAGAAACGCAACGTTACCATGCCTGATTGTCATGGCTGAATCAATTTCAATGACAGGAATAGGACATTGCCGAATAAAACTCTCCAGCATATCCGAAGTTTCAGGAACAGAGTGATTAATCTCTTTGAATTTACGCAGTGGATTTAACATAGATTGGAATGGGCAGAAAAAGGGTTAAGATAAAGCAAGATTTCCTAGTGTCAGGTAAGGCGACTGATGGCGATCCTTCACACATATATGAGACACATGCGCTTCACGCATTGCCCCATTGTTACAACGGAACACTAACAAGGTGTGATTAAGCTCTTTCAACGCAAAGGCAGCAGGTAAACTATCCTGATGCTCAGGCAGTAATGATACCAGATATTGCCCGCGAATATCACACGGGCTGGTATAACGCAGTGCTTCAGCAAAACTCTGGGTACAATGAATGATGCGCCCATTCATATCCAGCATATAGGCTATATCGCTTACATGAGCAAACAACGCGGTCAAAATATTTTCGGTTTCTTCACGAGACATGCTTTGCGGCAATAACTCGTGGTCATCTTTGTCGGTCAGGGCTGCACTGACAAAGAAATACCCTGAAGGACGTGGCAGTGGAATAATAGTTACACGGCAAGCCTGCTGTTTTTCCTCAATCTCAAGCAGTAAGGTTAAATCCTGCTGTGTCCTATTGACCAGAGCATTGGTAATACGACTTAAATTATCTTCCGGATGCTGGCTTTTCTGCACCATCGCATCCAAAACCTGCCCCCGTGATTTGGCAAGCTCAGGAAAGTTCTGATAAAATCCACCATCTGCATAATACATTTGGTCATCCTGACTGACGATCATCGAGAATAGTTTCCCTTCACGGAAGGCAGAAGAAAATAAGGCATTTTGAAATTCGATGGACGTGACCAGATCCAGATGCTTTTGCACGGTTACCATAGAATGTACCGTCAACCCGCCTAAGATCAGCACAACCGCCGCAAGAAAGGTGACATCCCCGCCAATATTACGGCGTAGTAAATATACGAACACGATGGCGATAATACCGACCAGATAATACAAGCCCGTACGCCATACACTTGCACTACGGTTGCGATAAATGAAGTCGGATTCTCTACTAACATCTGATTTAGCAGTCGTTTCGTAATATCTGGTCATATCAGCACTTGTTTATACATCCTACCAGATTTACAAGCTCAACGCATAAGAGCCAATAAATATTGGTCTCATACGTTGTTTACAGTGCATATTAATAGCGCACTGTGGGAATCAGGCATTTGTGCAACGCAACAAAACACTTGATTCTTTGGGTAAGAACTGTAAAACAGGGAAGCAAGCTGAATGATTACATTTAGCAGGAAGGAAATTATATATGACAAAAACTTACCTACTTACACTGCTATGTATACAAGCGGTCATCCTGTCAGGATGCAACGGCTCAACGGGTAGTCAATATAACTCCCAGTGGAACAACTATGATTATCGTCATCCGGTTCCTCAAAGCAGCGGTATTCCAATAGATGATGAATATATCTATTATCAGGATAATGATTCCTATTACACGCCCCCTGTTCAATATGATCCATGTGGCCCATATAAATCGCGCTGTCTGTAAGCTAAAAAAGAACGTAAGCTGGCTTTTTTCACGATAATAGCTTGCTTTTCAAATACTGTTTCGATTATGAATAAGGCCATGATATAGACGTACCGTTTTGCTATTAAAAGGCGGTACATTAAAGGAGTAACACTAACATTATGCTATTAGCTGAACAACAAGATGAACAATTTGAAGACTTTGCCGCGCTGTTTGAAGCGTCGCTGAGCGAATCAGATATTAAAGAAGGTGATGTTGTCACTGGGACAATTATTAAAATCACCAATGACATTATCTCTATTGATGTAGGGTTAAAGTCTGAAGGACGGGTACCCGTCAAAGAATTTACACAAAACGGGCAGGAAGAGGAACTTAAAGTAGGTGACTCTGTCGAAGTGTATGTTGAGAAGCTGGAAAACCGACAAGGGGAATTAGTCCTTAGCCGTGAGCGTGCTGTGCGTGAAGCCGCATGGGGTGAGCTTGAAGATGCTTCTGAAACCGGAGAGCACGTACAAGGTGTGATCTTTGGTAAAGTCAAAGGTGGCTTTACCGTCAACATTCATGGTGCCGTTGCGTTCTTGCCTGGTAGTCAGGTAGATATTCGCCCGATCAAAGATATTACGCCACTTATTGGTGTTACTCAACCGTTTGTGATTTTGAAAATGGATAGAAAGCGGGGGAATATTGTAGTATCTCGTCGCGCTATCATGGAAGAGTCACGTCAGGGTCAACGTGAAGAAATCCTTGAGAACATCAAGGAAGGCGACATCATGGAAGGTATCGTCAAAAATATCACTGACTATGGTGCCTTTATTGATCTTGGTGGAGTCGATGGACTGCTACACGTTACGGATATTTCGTGGAAGCGTATCAATCACCCATCAGAAGTATTTTCTATTGGTGATACGCTTCGTGTAATGGTGACTAAGTTTGACGAAAACACCAAGCGTATTTCACTTGGCATGAAACAACTTGAGACGAACCCATGGGACGGCGCTGAACACATCTATGTTAATGGCGCTCGCTTTAATGGCCGCGTGAGTAATATTACTGACTATGGTGTATTTGTTGAGCTAGAAGATGGCATCGAAGGTCTGGTACATATCTCTGAAATGAGCTGGGTTAAGAAGAATCTGCACCCAAGTAAAATTGTTAGTGTTGGTGAGCAAATCGACGTGATGGTTCTTGAAGTAGAGCCTGAAAAACACCGTATTTCACTTGGTATGAAGCAGTGTCTTGCCAATCCATGGGAGTCTTTCTCAGATCATCATAAAATTGGTGATGTGGTTGAAGCCCCTATCGCCAATATTACGGAGTTCGGACTATTTGTAAATCTGGAAGAAGAGATTGACGGATTAGTTCACCATTCTGATATTAGCTGGACGCTTGCAGGTGAAGATGCAGTGAAAGAGTATAATAAGGGTGATGTGGTTAAAGCTAAAATCCTTATTATTGATGCAGAAAAAGAACGTATCAGTCTTGGCATTAAACAGCTTGATGAAGAAGGTGCATCCAGTCAGGTGCGTCGTGGTGAGCAAGTCACTTGTGAAGTCACTGAAGTAGAAAAAGACGGACTAGTCGTTAAATTAAGTGATGATCGCAAAGGGTACATCAAGAAGATGGATCTATCCAGCGAACGTAAAGAACAGCGTTCCGAGCGTTTTGCCGTGGGTGATCGTATTGATGCTAAAGTTGCTTCCATAGACAAAAAGACGGGCGAGGTTCAGCTTTCTATTAAACAGCTTGAAATTGAGCAGCATAAGCAAGCTGTGAAAGATTATGGCTCTTCTGATAGTGGTGCGACACTGGGAGATATTCTCGGAGCAGCACTGAACGATGTAGATAGCTCTGCTAAAAACTAATTCAAGCTACGGAATACACCATGCCTTTAACCAGCGACACTTTCATCGAACGCAACCTGTTAAAACGTCAGGTTGCGTTCTGGAGGCTTGCAGCGGTTGGAGTCATGGTGTTTTTCCTGATTGTATTGGTAGAACGTAACGCCAAAATTTCTCAGGTAACCGACTCGGACGGATACGTGGCTCGTGTGAAGATTCAGGGAGTTGTCGGAGAGAATCAAAAATTTTATGACTTACTTGACGATATTAAAGAAGATGATGATATCAAAGCTGTCCTGCTTCATTTGGACACGCCCGGCGGCACTGCTGTAGGTGGGGAAGCACTATACAAAAAAATTAAAGATATTAACTCGGTAAAACCAGTGGTTGTTTCCATGCGTTCCGTATGTGCATCAGCTGGGTATATGATTTCATTGGCAGCGGATCAGGTATATGCGATGAGCGGCACCATTACAGGATCTATTGGAGTCATATTTCAGACAGCGGAGTTTTCTGAACTTGCGAGCAAGGTCGGAGTTACACCAATTACTGTTAGGTCTGGCCCTTTGAAAGGCACTCCATCTATGGCTGAGCCTCTTCAACCTCACGAACGCGCTGTTTTGCAAGACATGATTGATGAATTTCATACAGTATTTGTTACCATGGTTTCTGAAGGCCGCAACCTAGACATGCAAACAGTACGCAACATTGCTGATGGTCGTATTTATAGCGCGCCAAAAGCATTAGAACTTGGCCTTATTGATGCTATTGGTGGTGAAGATGAGGCATTTGAATGGCTGGTTGCTCAACACGACATAGATGAGTCATTAGAGATTAAAGATATGGGCGTGAAATCGAAGTTTGATAATATTCTTGATCGTTTTGCTAAGCAAACGGGTCTTGCTCAACTAACCGAACAGTTGGATAGCGACAATGGTATGTTATTGCTATGGAAGCCCGAGCTTTATTAATTACTTGCTTACCAGTTGATATTTTCTGTAGAATTAGCTATATACCACTGTATGTTGACCCAACTTTTCTGTAAGCGAGCACTATCCGCATGACAAAATCACAACTTATTATCAAGCTGCTTCATCGTTTTCCTGATACTGATGCCGAAATGATAGAACGTATGGTGAATCGTATATTATCAGAGATCTCAAAAAGTCTAACGCAAAATAATCGGGTTGAATTGCGTGGATTTGGTGCATTTTCCGTGCGAAAACGTGACCCCAGAATGGCTCGAAACCCAAAAGACGGAACGTCTGTGGAGGTAGGTGAACGCTACTCTATTTACTTTAGAGCAGGTAAAGAGTTACGTAACCGTTTAAATACCGACAAATTAAATACGTCATGAAAACGTTAAGCCGCAACCTCTTCAGGCTTGGCATTGTCGTAGTCGCGTTAATTGCATTACTCATTGTAGTAAATAACCACCAAACAGTTGCATTATCGTTTTTTCCTGGTTTCACAGCACTGACCTTACCGCTCTACACAGTAATGTTTGGCTTCTTCTTATGCGGTCTTATTGCAGGTATACTTAGTTGTAGTCTGCACTATACAAAGAAACAATTCCGTTACAGTCGTTCTATTAAACAACAAAAAAAATTACACGAAAGCATGCAGCAAGAAATAGCCAGCTTAAAAACAGATGCTTATGCATACCAGCAAATGCAGCACCGCATACAGAAGGATACACCATAATTATGCATTCTTCACATGTGAAAATATGTGGTCTTACACGCGACGATGCTGTTAAGGCTTGCGTATATTATGAATGTGGCTATATCGGATTCATTGCCCATAAACCATCAGTACGACATGTTACACCAGTACAATGGAGGCAGTTAGCATCAGTAAACCGCCAAAAGAGTCAGGCTGTTTTGGTAACATGTGATGCTAGCGATGCGTATCTGGACGAGTATATAGAGTTTGCAAGACCTGATATATTGCAACTACATGGTAAGGAATCTGCCGGTCATTGTGTAAGCCTCAAACAACGTTACGAATTACCTATCATCAAAGCAATAGGTGTCAGTTCCCAAGACGATATAGCGGCGTCAACAGATTACGAACACGGTGCTGACATATTATTGTTTGATACGAAGCGTCAAAACGGAACATCCGGTGGAACAGGCAAAACATTTGACTGGCAGTTATTGCATGGCATACAAAATAACTTGCAACCATGGTTCCTCTCTGGAGGAGTATCGGCTGATAATGTGCAGCAAGCGATAAACACGACTGGTGCAAAACTCGTTGACGTTTCGTCAGCATTGGAAATACAAAAGGGTATTAAAGACATTGATCGTATCTCTGCCTTTATGCAACAGGTAAAGACGTTATGACGTACCACTATCCAGATGAAAACGGGCATTTTGGAGAATTCGGCGGACGCTACGTCTCAGAAACGTTAATGCCTCTTATATTAGAGGTTGAAGAAACCTATACGCGCTTACGCGATGATGAGCAGTTTCAACAGCAATATCGTGACTATTGCAAACATTATACAGGACGCCCTACCCCGCTATATCACGCCTTGCGACTTAGTCAGCATCTTGGCGGTGCAAGTATTTATTTCAAACGTGACGAATTAAACCATACTGGCGCACATAAGATCAATAATTGTCTTGGCCAGATACTTGTTGCTCAGGCAATGGGAAAGACTCGCATTATTGCAGAAACAGGCGCTGGACAACATGGTGTAGCAACTGCGACGGTTTGTGCATTATTCGGTCTAAAATGCATTGTTTATATGGGAGCGAAAGATGTAGAGCGTCAGTCGCTCAATGTGTTTCGTATGAAATTATTAGGTGCAGACATCGTTCCTGTGGCGCATGGTAATGGCACGTTAAAAGATGCCATGAACGAAGCACTCCGTGATTGGGTGGCCAATGTTGATAACACGTATTATCTGATAGGAACAGCTGCTGGCCCTCACCCTTACCCCATGATGGTACGTGATTTTCATACGGTAATTGGACATGAGGTTCGCGAGCAATTGCACGAACAATGTGGTTCGCTACCAGATACGCTTGTTGCTTGCATGGGAGGTGGATCGAACGCCATTGGTCTGTTTTATCCGTTTTTAGAGGATGATGTTGGATGTATTGGTGTTGAAGCCGCTGGGTCAGGCATTGATACGCCCTTTCATGCTGCATCAATTGCCAAAGGGAGTGCGGGTATTTTGCACGGCAACAAAACCTACCTGCTTCAGGACGATAACGGCCAGATTACTAATACTTCTTCTATTTCCGCAGGGCTGGATTATCCGGGCATTGGTCCTGAACACGCCTATTTGCACCAAACAGGCAGAGTTACTTACGTTAGCGCTACAGATACAGAAGCATTGGAAGCCTTTCAATTATGTGCCCGTATGGAAGGTATTATTCCAGCGCTTGAGCCTGCCCATGCGTTAGCGCACGTCATAAAAATCGCCCCTACACTACCAAAAGAGCATCGAATCGTAGTGAATATTTGCGGGCGCGGTGACAAAGATATTCACACCGTTGCACAAAAGCTGGGAGTAGAGATATGAGCAGGATTGCAGACTGCTTCAACCATGCGCATAATAAGTGCGCTTTTATACCATACATCATGGCTGGCGATCCCGATATAGAAACGTCACTGGGGATTATGCACGCGCTTGCCGATAATGGTGCTGCTATGATAGAAATTGGCTTTCCTTTTTCAGACCCTACTGCGGATGGTGCAATCATTCAGCAAGCAGGGCAACGATCTTTGCTTAACGGCACAACGTTGACAGACGCATTACTATTGTGCAAACAATTCCGTGAAATGAATAATACTACCCCACTCATCTTGATGGGTTATGCAAACCCAGTACTTCAACTGGGCTATGCAACATTTGCTGATATGCTGAGTCGTTATGGTGTTGACGGAACAATCATCGTTGACATTCCTTTAGAAGAAGAAAAGGAATATGCACATTATGTGACACCGCACCATATAGATATTATTCGGTTGATTGCACCAACCGCGTCAGAGCAGCGTATTCAAACATTAGCTAACAATGCGACGGGTTTTCTCTATACGGTAAATATTAAAGGAATCACTGGCACGCATTCTTCCAGCTACGGCGATATAGAGCAACGCATTGCTCATATTAAAAAGCACACTGATTTACCTATTGTTGCAGGCTTCGGTATTAAAGATGCACATCAGGCAAAGGCTTTATCTTCGGTAGCAGATGGTGTGGTGGTAGGATCAGCCTTAGTCAGCCATATGCATGAGGTGTCGTCACGAGGTGACAATATCATTGAAGCTGCTGCGGCATTTACGCAATCAATGGTGGCAGCGCTACAATCATAAACATTATTTGCAATATGTTTCTGCACACATTTCCCGTATATCAACAGAGATTTTATCAATAGATACATTAAGATCAGTTACAGCTTTAAATACAGCTTGGGATAATTCGGTACGATTTTTTACGGTACGACCACTTAAAATAGCAATAGTGATATGCACGAAATGTTGGGCGTTGCCCGGCAAAAGCCAATGCCTAAAAGAAACAGTCCTTCCCTTCACTGCCTCAGGTGAAAATAACTGGCTGTCTATAACAACGTCGTAAACCACACGCATAATATGTGTTGCGTTTGTTTCCAGGTTATCTGAATGTTCAATAATAATGTGAGGCATATTTTACTCAGCTGATTCCATGATGTCGCTTAATATATAAACGTATTTTTTGGCAGCAGACGAGGCTTCCTGCACCGTTTCTTTGATAGATAGGACTTCACGGGTTGTTAACACTTTGAGCAGCATGTTTAAATTTAAACCGGAAATCACTTCAATATACTGACTATATACAACAGACATTGCAAGATTAGACGGTACGCCACCAAACATGTCTGTCATCATGATAACTCCTCTGCCCTGGTCCACTGAACGAGTAGCATGAGCCACACGTTCGCGAAACGTCTCCATGTCCTCACCAATAGTGTAGCTAACATATTCCGCATGCTGCTGCCTGCCAAGCATTTGCTCTGCAACCTCTAGGTATGCACGACCTAGATCACCATGGGTTATGAGTATAATGCCTAACACAGTTTCTTATCTCTACGATATTGATAGCTTTATGCATATGCTAGCATACGCGTTCTAACGCTACTACATGTGAATTACTTTTCCGTATGCATCAAGCACTGATTCGTGCATCATTTCAGATAATGTAGGATGTGGGAAAACAGTATGCATCAATTCTTGCTCAGTCGTTTCAAGTGTTTTTGCTACGCCATACCCCTGAATCATCTCAGTCACTTCAGTACCAACCATATGGGCACCAAGCAATTCACCAGTTTTTTCATCAAATACGGTCTTGATTAGCCCTTCTGGCTCACCCATTGCAATGGCTTTTCCATTTCCCATAAATGGGAACCGGCCAACTTTGACTTTATGCCCTTTTTCTTTAGCCGCACGTTCAGTCAATCCAACACTTGCAACTTGCGGACGACAGTACGTACATCCAGGAATATTTTCAACTTTCAAAGGATGAACGCCTTTGACTCCGGCTATTTTCTCAACACAGATCACGCCTTCATGGGTTGCTTTATGAGCTAGCCATGGCGCACCAGTCACATCGCCTATGGCGTACACACCTTGCTGTGCTGTTTCACACCATTCATTGATGGTGATATGACCGCGATCAACTTTCACGTTGGTATGTTCAAGCCCGATATTTTCGGTATTCCCCGTGATACCTACCGCCATAATCACGCGGTCAACATCAAGCTGATGTGATTTACCATTCATCTCATACGTCACATTAACATGGTTATCCGCCTTCTTAAACGACTTAACGACTGCAGATGTCTTGATATCCATGCCTTGTTTCTCAAACTGTTTTTTCACAATATCTGAGATTTCTTTATCTTCTACAGGTAAAATACTATCTTGTACTTCTATCAATGTAACGTTTGTCCCCATATTCTGGTAGAAACTAGCAAACTCTGCACCAATAGCGCCTGATCCAACAACAGCAAGTGATGACGGTAATGCTTTTGGAGTCATTGCTTCCTTATATGTCCAGATTAACTTACAGTCTGGCTCAAGACCAGGCAGCGATCTGGCTCTTGCACCGGTGGCAATAATGATATGTTTCGCTTTAACCGTTTCATTTTGCTTAGCACCTTTTACCGTAATAGTCCCATTACCAGCTAATGAAGCATGTCCATCTATGACCTTTACCTTATTTTTCTTCATTAAGTGACTGATGCCTTTAGTCAGCTGAGAAGAAACAGCGCGCGAACGAGCAACGATTTTTTCAAAATCAAAGGATATATTGTCCACGGAAAATCCATATTCATCAAGCGAGTGCAGCAGGTGATGCACTTCTGATGATTTCAGCAATGCTTTGGTCGGAATACATCCCCAATTAAGACAAATCCCTCCCATATGTTCACGTTCAATCACAACAGTTTTCAGCCCCAGCTGGCTGGCTCGTATTGCAGCCACATACCCGCCAGGGCCACCACCAATAATTGCTACGTCAAATGCATCTGCCATCATATTATCCTTATGTTCTATTTAACTATGTTACGCTAGCATCATCACTGGATGCTCAATATATTTCTTGAAGGCGGCTAAAAATTCTGCGCCAACTGCACCATCCACCACACGATGGTCGCATGATAGTGTAACAGTCATGGCAGTCACGGCTATGAACTGCCCGTCTTTAGCTATAACACGCTCTTCCCCGGCACCGATAGCCAGAATACATCCTTGAGGCGGGTTAATAATAGCATTAAAGCTCTTTATACCGTACATCCCGAGGTTTGAGATTGAAAAGCCACCCCCTTGATATTCTGAAGGTTGCAGTTTCCCCGTTCTAGCACGCGAAATCAGATCTTTAGCTTCGTTAGAAATCTGCGACAGTCCTTTCTGATCTGCGTTTTTCACAATTGGAGTAATCAGCCCACCATCCAGTGCGACAGCAACAGAGATATCGACATTATTATATTGATGAATCGCATCGTCGGTCCAAGAAGCGTTAGCAGCAGGCACATCACGCAACGCCATCGCCACTGCTTTAATCACCATGTCGTTAACAGATAACTTATAAGCTGGCTTTTCATCCTTTTTCACTGCGTTTGCCGCAGCATTGTTTAACGCTTTTCTTGCGCTTAACAACTCATCTAACGTGCAGTCAACAGATAAGTAAAAGTGAGGTACATTTTGCTTAGATTCTGTCAGGCGCTTCGCGATAGTTTTACGCATACCAGAGTTTGGAATAGCGGTATATTCTGTAGCATTACGGCCGGCAGATAGCGACGATTCATTAGACACTGAACTGCTTGAACTTTTAGAGATACCATTGGCCATAGCATCTTCAACGTCAGCACGAATCACCCGGCCATAAGGACCCGTTCCTGAAATAGCTGATATATCAACGTTTTCCTGCCCTGCAATGCGACGTGCGAGTGGGCTTGCAAAAACGCGGTTATCCACATCCTCCCCGCAAGAAAGTTTTGTTTCCGCTACATCTGAAGCCTCGCTATTGTGATCGTCCTGAGCAGGAGGTTGGGCAACTGATGCACTTCCACTAGCTTCATAACCATCCAGCGCGTCAGCATTCTCATCTTCTTCAAGCAACAAAGCAATTAACTGATTCACAGGAACAGACTCTGTCCCTTCTGAGACCAAAATCTTCCCTAGAGTTCCCTCGTCAACAGCCTCCACTTCCATGGTTGCTTTATCTGTTTCAATTTCTGCAATCACATCACCAGACTGAATTGAGTCACCTTCTTTTTTCACCCATTTGGCGAGTGTTCCTTCTGTCATTGTCGGTGAAAGAGCTGGCATCAACACTTCAATTGGCATGGCATTCCTTTATGTTTGTATTGTTTATAAGGTTATCTATAAGACATATCTGAGTCATTACTGCAAGCCATATGTTACAGTGACCCCTGCTTTTACGTCGAGTTTTCCCGTAGGTGGAGCAACCGACATCTCTGCGTCAGCCATCCGAGACGCATGATACGTACGGCGAACCAGTGAATGTTGTGCATTCTCTTGAATGTTTATCGGGTCACTTAAAGCAACATTTGCGGCTTGTGCGATGGACTGCGCTTTTTTATGTGCTTTGTCTACTGCTTGCTCTAGCGCTTCAAGTGTAAGTCTATCAGGGTTTTTCAAAGCATATTCCACCTGCCCTACACGATCAATTCCCTTGGCAACATACGATTCCAGCAACGAACCAATTTGCGCAATATCTGTAACAACTATGTTAACATGATAGGACGCATGAAACCCTGTCAGTTGGCGAGCATCTTCTTCACTATAGTGATATTGCGGCTGAATTGATATACTTGTTGTGGTTAAGCGGTGTTCTTCAATCTCATGCTCTAATGATACAGTACGTATATCTTGTAATTTAGCATCAGCTTTCTTTTTTGCAGCGTCAAGTGTGGGGGCTTCACCAAACGCAGTCACCTGAATAGTTGCAATATCGGGGGCAGCTTCCAACGTATGCGAAGCAGATACCGTTACTTTACGCGTCTCGTTACTTAAAGCCGCATGACTCCATAACGCAGCAATACTACATAACACGTATGCAAACCGCTTGAACATTAGGCAGCAGCTTTACGATAACAACAGTCTCTAGCTGCTTCAACAACCATATTCACCTGTGGTAAAGCTAGTTGCTCAAGATTTGCAGCATAAGGCAACGGCACATCTATCCCACATACGCGCTTAGCCGGAGCATCCAGCCAGTCGAAGCAATGCTCATTAATAATAGCCGCGATTTCAGACCCTATACCCGCTACAGGCCATCCCTCTTCTACCGACACACAGCGACTTGTCTTTTTAACGGATGCCACAATTGTATCAATATCAAGCGGACGAAGTGTTCTTAAGTCAATTACTTCAGCACTGATACCTTCCTTTTCCAATATGTCGGCAGCTTCCAACGCTTTGCCAACCATAATGGAAAACGCAATCAGCGTCACATCACTTCCTTCGCGCTTAACAGCTGCTTTACCGATAGGAACGACATAATCGTCATCTTCGGGCATATCAAACTTTTCGCCGTAAAGCAGTTCATTTTCAAGGAAAACTACAGGGTTCGGATCGCGTATGGCTGCTTTTAACAAACCTTTGCAATCAGCACTGTCATA
This sequence comes from uncultured Alphaproteobacteria bacterium, assembly GCA_963803575.1. Classification (GTDB taxonomy): domain Bacteria; phylum Pseudomonadota; class Alphaproteobacteria; order Rickettsiales; family UBA998; genus CAWDMW01. The sequence goes on along the minus strand of CAWDMW010000002.1, from coordinate 924,993 downwards.
AGGGGCAATCACTTTCATTCCAGGGACGTGAGCGTACCAGCTAGCATAGCATTGCGAATGCTGCGCGCCAACCCGAGAGGCTGCACCATTAGGCCCCCTAAACACCATCGGGCAACGAATTTGCCCACCAGACATATAGTGTGTTTTGGCAGCAGAGTTAATAATGTGGTCAATAGCCTGCATGGCAAAATTCCAAGTCATAAACTCAACAACTGGTTTTAATCCTGTCATTGCAGCACCAACAGCCAGACCGGCAAAACCATGCTCCGTGATCGGCGTATCAATTACACGACGTTCACCAAATTCTGCTAACAAGCCTTCGGTCACCTTATAGGCGCCTTGATATTCAGCCACTTCTTCGCCCATGACAAGCACGTCTTCATCACGACGCATTTCTTCTGCCATGGCATCTCGTAGCGCTACACGCACTGTTTGTTCTATCGTCATTCTATTTATCCTCCACTAACACATCTGTCCAAAGCTCTGACTCATCGGGTTCTGGCGAATTTTTAGCAAACTCTGCCGCATCCGCAATCAGTGCTTTAATTTCTTTATCTATCGCTTTCAAACTTTCTTCATCTGAAATGTTTTCGGCAATCATCCATTCTTTCATACTATTGATAGGATCTTTTTGCTCTTTATACGACTGAACTTCTTCTTTAGAACGATATTTCGCCGGATCCGACATAGAATGTCCACGATAACGATAGGTTTTCATTTCCAATAAATATGGCCCTTTACCTGAACGCACATGTTCTACGATGTCTTTAGCAACACGCGCCACTTCCAAAACATCCATACCATTCACCTGCTTGCCAGGTATGCCAAACGCTTCACCGCGACGGAAAAACTCTGTGTTTGAACTGGCTCGCTTAGTGGATGTTCCCATACCGTATTCATTATTTTCAATGATAAAAATACATGGCAAATTCCATAAGGCCGCCATATTAAACGCCTCGTAAACCTGCCCCTGATTTGCTGCGCCATCCCCGAAATACGTCAAGCTAATATTACCATTAGAGCGATACTGGTTAGCAAACGCAATACCTGTACCAATGGGAACGGATGCACCCACAATACCATGACCACCATAAAAATGCTTTTCGGTGGAAAACATATGCATCGAGCCGCCTTTACCTTTGGAATACCCATCACTACGTCCGGTCAGTTCAGACATTACACCTTTAGGATCCATACCGCAGGCAATCATATGGCCATGATCTCGGTATGTCGTCACAACAGCATCGCCTTCAATCAGGGCAGATTGCATACCAACAACCACGGCTTCCTGACCAATATAAAGATGGCAAAACCCTCCGATCAGTCCCATTCCATAAAGCTGCCCTGCTTTCTCCTCAAAACGACGAATAGTTAGCATATCTTTATATATATGCATTAGCTGCTCATTGGAGGGAACGTTATCTAGTGCCATATCTGTTTTTCTCTCTGCGTTTCTTCCAGCCATCTCTGAACCTGCATTACTTTATTTCCAAACAATGATGCAAGTATTGCAGCATCATTTGGGGTGTATTATGGCAGGCAATCCTGAATTTGCAACAGCAAAAACGGGCTGCACCCGCCTATTTTAGCATTATAATCTGGCGATCCCCCACCACAGGTAACTGACGACGCGCCAATTCATCCAGTAAATCAGGATCAATCGTATCGCTCTTCATGAGTGCTACATTACGTTCCAGCTCCATGCGATGGCGATGCGTGGCTTCCAGTTCTTGTTGCAGGTGTTGTTGCTTATGGTCTTGTATAATTCTACCAACAAGCCCCTGATCTTCATGCAAAAGATGGAACCCAAGATACACCAGCATAATAGCGATACCGCAAGAGCGAAAAAACGTTTTAAACAATCTTATATAGTTGATGGACATCTCTTGCATCACATGCAATCTCTATGCCATTAACGATATGCTGCAAAAACACCATTATCAAAAAGTCCGTCAATATCCAACTCTTCTTCTATGCGTAGTAGCTCGTTATATTTTGCTGTACGATCAGCACGAGACAAAGAACCTGTTTTAATTTGGCCACAATTGGTCCCAACAGCAAGCTGTGCAATAATAGCGTCTTCTGTTTCTCCAGACCTATGAGACATCACTGCTTTATAGCCAGCACGATGCGCCATTTCTACGGTATGTAATGTTTCAGACAAGGTACCTATTTGATTGACTTTCACCAGCACTGCATTAGCCAAACCATCATCAATCCCTTTCTTTAGAATCGTAGGATTTGTGACAAATAAGTCATCACCGACCAGTTGAACTTTACGGCCAAGCGCTTGCGTTAGGGCAGACCACCCTTGGTGGTCATCTTCTGCACACCCGTCTTCTATAGATAAAATAGGGTATCTCGACACTAAGTCTTCATAATAACGCACTAACTCATCACTACCCAGTGACTTGCCTTCTCCTTTCAGTTCATAACGACCATTATGATAAAACTCGCTGGAAGCCGCATCCAATGCCAGCACTACATCCTGCCCCGGCTTATATCCGGCATGTTCAATAGCTTTCATGATGACAGACAGTGCTTTGTCAGAACTCTCTAACGCAGGAGCAAAACCGCCTTCATCCCCGACATTCGTATTATATCCCGCATCTTTCAAATCCTTTTTAAGTACGTGAAAAATTTCGGCTCCCATACGAATAGCTTCACGGCAGTTATCCGCGCCTACAGGCATAATCATGAATTCCTGAATATCTACAGGGTTGTCCGCGTGAGAGCCACCGTTGATGATGTTCATCATGGGAACAGGCAATGTGCGCGCAAATGTACCACCAATATAGCGATAGAGTGGCTGCCCAACAGCCTGCGCCGCCGCCTTTGCAGTCGCCATAGAAACCGCCAATATTGCGTTTGCACCGAGGCGTTCTTTATTGTCCGTACCATCCAGCTCAATCATCATGCGATCAATGGCCAATTGGTCTTCACCATCCATACCGGTTAACACGTCAGCAATTTCAGCATTGACATGCTGTACTGCTTTCAGCACACCTTTGCCGTGATAACGCTCTTTGTCTCCATCACGCAATTCCAGTGCTTCAAGTGCGCCTGTGGAAGCACCTGAGGGAACCGCAGCCCGACCAAGTGCGCCATCTTCCAGCAACACTTCTGCTTCTATGGTTGGATTGCCACGACTATCTAAAATTTCACGTGCATGTATGCCAAGTATCGCTGTCATGATGTGACTCCCTGTTTCACAATATGGTCAAGTTGTTGTAATTGTTGTAATAAGGCTTCCAGCTCATCCAACGGCACCATACAAGGCCCATCGCTTGGAGCATTATCAGGATCCTGATGCGTTTCAATGAAGAGTGCCGCCACGCCTGCCGCTACAGCACTACGTGCCAGTAACGGAACAAATTCACGCTGGCCGCCAGATGCGCTACCCAAACCGCCAGGCTGCTGAACTGAATGCGTTGCATCAAACATGACCGGGTATCCAGTCTGATCTGCCATAATTTTAAGCGAGCGCATATCACTCACAAGAGTATTATAGCCAAATGATGCACCACGCTCTGTTAAGATAATGGAGTCACATCCGCCATGTTCCAGCTTTGCAATAATATTACCTACATCCCATGGAGCCAGAAATTGCCCCTTTTTCACATTCACTGTACGCCCGGTTGCCGCTGCGGCTAATAACAGGTCTGTCTGACGACACAGAAAAGCGGGTATCTGTAATATATCTACGACTTCCGCCACTGAAGCACATTGTTGCTCATTATGTATGTCAGTGAGTACGGGGCAACCAAACGTTGTGCGAATTTCTTCAAAAACCGGCAATGCTTCGTCCATCCCTACACCACGCTGGGCAGAAACGCTTGAACGATTTGCTTTATCAAATGACGTTTTGTAAATAAACGGGATTTTGAGCTTATCTGTAATGACCTTGATGCGTTCAGCAGTGGCCATAGCGTGATCCCTGCTCTCCATCTGGCATGGCCCTGCCACCAGCGCAAAAGGCAGATCATGATTAATCTGAATATTACCCAGCGTCACTGTTTTCATAAGGTTACTGATCCCGAACAACCAACACGGAACGACCCGAGTGACGCACTACACGCGCAGCGTTAGGACCAAGCAAATAGTCTTTCAATTCAGGACGATGCGCTGCCATCACGGTCAAGTCTGCATTAATATGATCCGCCGCTTCAATAATAGCCTCATACACCGTTCCCTGAGTAATGACATGACGCTTATTAATATGGGGCGGTATGTGTTCAGACGTAAATTTATGCAGTGCATCAGTCGCACTTTTAATCAGTGCATCTTCCGATTTATCCGGAAAGAACTGAGACACAATACTCATACCATATTCCGGCACCACTGTCATAATATGCAATTGAGACTTAAACGCTCCTACCAGCTCCAACACTACAGGCAAAGCAATTTTCCAGGAAGAAGGCTCCGTTACGTCAATTGGAAAAAGAATATTCTTATACATCATCACACTACCTTTATGTTGCTGCCACCGCTTCGCAGGGCTTTACGTTGTCTGCTACGCTGCATCATAACGATGATTCCCAGTAATGCAAGCGCAGGAATATAAACAATATACTTTATAGGCTGTTCGTTTGGCACCATGACTTCTTCAATCTCGTGATAGAAATCCAGATCGCTCTCAGCCATTACACTGCCAAAAGCAATATTTTCAACAATGGTGTTGCCATCTTCTTCCATCACCGTAAGGCCCAATGCATCATATCGTGCCTGTGCGGTGTCACCTTCTGGCACATTCAGATACATTTGATAGGCTTTAGGATCGCCAAGAGCATCCTCGCCCATGACTCGTAACTTGAGTTGCTCACCCGTAGTTGCTGTTTCCAATATAGTGCTTAACTGATCGCCTGCCGCAACGTTATATTTAGGATACACATATTCTAAGAAGGCGCCCGGAATAAAAATCATGACTGAAATCAGAATCATCACAGCACTTTCATAAACGCGGTTGCGCACCAGAAAGAAACCTTGCGTTCCAGCAGAAAACACAAGCAACGCGATGGTAGCCGTGACAAACACCCACACACCATGCATGAAAGAGTCTACCCCTATTAATAATAGCTCCGTATTGTAAATGAAGAAGAACGGCAAGATAGCGGTACGGGTACTATAAAGGAATGCCTGAAACCCCGTGCGTATAGGATCACCCTTCGAGACTGCTGCCGCCGCAAATGAAGCCAGACCCACAGGAGGCGTGACATCCGCCATGATACCAAAATAAAACACAAACATATGTACTGCAATGGCTGGAACAATCAGTCCATGCTGCTTACCCAGCTCCATGACAACACCAGCCATAATGCTCGACACCACAATATAGTTAGCGGTAGTTGGCAGCCCCATCCCCAGTATCAAACTAATGATAGCGGTTAAGATCAGCACCATAATCAGTGATCCACCTGAAAGGGTTTCCACCACTTCCACCATGGCGTTACCTACCCCTGTAAGGGAAACGGTTCCCACAATAATACCAGCAGCAGCCGTGGCAACACCAATACCAATCATATTACGCGCACCGGCAACCAGTCCATCTTTCAAATCACGCAATCCTGCAACAGCACCTGCTCGCACTGCCTGCTGTTTACGAAAAATAGCCAGCAAAGGACGTTGCGTCACTAATATAGCCATCATCACAACACATGCCCAAAAAGCAGATAGCCCCGGAGAGAGACGCTCAATCATCAGCGACCAGATAAGCACAACAATAGGTAAGATATAATGTAGTCCTGTCTTCACCGTAGGCGCGGTTTCAGGCAAATTATATACGGGTGAGTCAGGGTCATCCGGCTCCAAGTCAGGCAGCTTTGAAGCATACCGAACCAGCAACGCATAAATCACCAGCAAGCTTACCGCAAACACATACGGTGATGCATCTCCGGCAACACCCTTGACCCAGCCAACACCGTAATACACCATACCAGCCAGAATGATAATACTACTTAAGGTGATGCCTGTCGTCAGCAATGATTGCAGAATCGTTTTCTTCACTGGTTTCTCCAGTGCTTTCACGTCATATTTCAATGCTTCCAGATGCACCATATAGAGTAGCGCAATGTAAGAAATAACCGCCGGCAAAAACGCGTGTTTAATAATTTCCTGATACGATAATCCCACATATTCCACCATGATGAACGCGGCAGCTCCCATAACAGGTGGCATAATCTGGCCATTCACTGAAGCAGCTACTTCAACCGCACCCGCCTTTTCAGCCGTAAATCCAACACGACGCATTAAGGGGATAGTAAACGTACCGGTTGTTACGACATTCGCAATAGATGAACCAGAGATGAAGCCGGTTAGTCCTGAAGACAGCACTGCCGCTTTTGCAGGCCCTCCACGCAAATGCCCCAGCAGGGAAAACGCTACTTTGATAAAGTAATTTCCAGCGCCAGCTTTGTCGAGTAATGCACCGAACAATACGAACAAGAAGACAAATCCAGATGAAACACCCAGTGCAATACCGAACACACCTTCTGTTGACAGCCATTGGTGGTTAGCTACTTTGTTGAGGGATTGTCCTTTATGTGCGATTAAATCCGGCATCCATGAAGCAGAACCAAAAAAGGTATAACTTAAAAACACTGCTCCCATAATCATGAGGGGTAAACCCAGTGAGCGTCGTGCAGCCTCTAACAATAAAATGATTCCGATGCAGGATGTCCATACGTCTAGCTCTGTTGGCAAACCGGGACGCAGTGCCAATTCTTCATAAAACAAATACAGATACCCGCCACTAAATGCACCCGCCAACGCCATAACCCAGTCATATATAGGGATATAGCTGCGAGGCGATGATCGCGTCATGGGGTAAGCTGTGAATGCTAAAAACAAAGCAAATGCCAAATGAATGGAACGGCTTTGTGTATCGTTCAGGATAAACATATTAAGCGCAAATGGTAATGGGGACGCAATCCATAGCTGGAAAAGTGACCAGATAATTGCAACAGCAATTAGCATCTTACCTGCTATACCACTAGGGCTTCTTGCACCTGTATCGTGTTCGATAATCAGATCGTTCACATCGGTTTCAGTCGTTGTCATATGGCAACACCCATCCTTTTTTTGCTATTTTAAGCTGTAGGCTTACGAGATTTTCCGGCTAACGTAAAGCAGTTTTCTACTTCTTTCAGGTTTAAAGGCATTCATCTATCCGCCATAAAAAAAGCCGCTTTGATGGGTGCAGTGCAACATCAAAGCGGCTTTTAAGGTGGTGATTAAGGCTATTCTTTCAGCAAACCTGCCTCAATGTAATAACGCTTAGCACCTTCATGCAATGGAGCCGTCAGACCGTTATTAATCATATCTTCTTTGTTAAGCGTAGATAAGATAGGATGAGTTGTTTTGAAATTATCAAAATTCTCAAACACGGCTTTGACCATTTCATAGACAACATCATCATCCACATTAGCTGACGTTACAATCGTCGCTTTCACACCATATGTCGGAATATCATCAGCATTGTTTGTGTACATGCCACCGGGAATCGTTGCTGGCGCATAATAAGAATATTTATTAACTAACCCGTTAATCGCATCACCAGTTACAGGAATGATTTTTGTATCACAGGTGGATGTCACTTCCTGAATGGAACCGTTAGGATGTCCTGTGTTAAACGCGAATGCATCAATCTGGTTATCACAGAGTTTTTGTGCCTGCTCGGATGCTTTAAACTCGGATGCTAAAGAGAAGCTATCCTTTGACCAGCCAACTGCTTTGAGGAGTTCTTCCACGGTAGAGCGTGTGCCAGACCCCGGATTACCGATGTTAAAACGCTTCCCCTGAAGATCATCAAACGTCTTAATGTCTGAATCTTCCCGTGCAACAACGGTCAATGCTTCACTATGTAATGAAAACACTGCACGCAGGTTTTTATCTCCACCCTGATCGGCAAACACCCCTTCCCCAAGGTACGAGCTATAATGCCAGTCAGATTGCGCAAATGCTACGTCCAGCTCGCCTTGTCTGACAGCGTTTAGATTATAGATAGATCCGCCTGTAGATTCTACCGTGCAACGTATGCCATGCTCTTTGGCTTTGCGGTTGATTAAACGGCAAATCGTACCACCGACCGGATAGTAAACACCCGTGACTCCGGCAGTTCCAAACGTCATAAACTTACGTTCTGCCTGTGCATCCGACATACCCATAACGGCAATGCTGCATGACACTGCCATCATCGTTTTAGCAAGATAATTAATACGAGCGAAAATATGCATATAGTATGCTCCCCTGAAAATTAAGTAGGAGCGAAGCGTAACAGATGCCAATCATACTGACAAGAAATTACAGCAATAATAGCAGCCAATTATTTGAATGGTTGCTGCAAATGACGCGCCCAGAACTGTTCCAGTTGCAGTAAATGGGATTTCAAAAACTCCATGTCTTTTGCCTGAACGCCTTCTTTTTCCAACTCCGAAACATGGCGCTGATACAACTCATCAACGGCTTCACAGAGCTTCAGGCCTTTAGCAGATAATCGTATCTTGATAGATCGCTTATCATGAGGCGCACGTTCTTGCTCAAGATAGTCATTCTCCACAAGTTTTTTCACATTATACGACACATTTGACCCAAGATAATAACCGCGGTTTGTTAACTCGCCCACTGTCAGCACTTCGTCACCAATATTATACAAAATCAATGTTTGTACGTTATTGACATCTTCAATATGTAGTCGTTCTAACTCACCTTTGATGACGTCCAGAAATCGGCGATGCAAGCGCTCAATGGACAAGATAGTGTCAAGATAGATATGTTTCACGTACACCTCGTTATGTATAGCAATAGATTGGGATCTATAGATTATTAATAGCCTAAAGCAGTAAAATAAGCGTAAAGTCAGCTAGTCTTCGCCAATATTTCTCATCTTTGATGGAATTACCACATAAACGCTGGTTCCCTTACCCGCTTCACTCTCAATATAGATAGTGCCATTATGTAATTCTACAAGTTTCTGCGTTAGAGGAAGCCCAAGTCCGGTTCCTTCATATTTACGATCCAGCCCGCTATCAATCTGCCCAAAACTTTGAAAAGCGGTTTCAATTTCGCTTTTTGTCATGCCAATCCCCGTATCACGTACCAGCAGGTGAAACCCTACATTTCCAAGCTCATCTTTTTTGCTGTAAACGCGCAGCATGACTCTGCCTTTCTCCTGCGTAAATTTAATCGCGTTTGATAAAAGATTCAGAATAATCTGCACAATCCGTACCTTATCCGCTACCATTGGCGGCATATCTCCCAGCACTTCACTATCAATGACCACATTGCCTCGCACAGCACGCTGGCTTAGTAATTTCACGCATCTGTCAATGACTTCAGCAAGCTCAAATGCCTCATATTGTAAATCCAGTTTTCCGGCCTCTGCTTTGGATAAATCAAGAATATCATTAATAATTTCCAGCAAATGCCGGCCAGACTCATAAATATCATGGCTATATTCCAGATATTTTTCACTTAACTCACCAAAAAGCTGGCTATTGAGGATAGTAGAAAACCCGATAATCGCATTGAGTGGTGTACGCAATTCGTGGCTAATGCTGGCTAAAAACTGAGACTTCGCCATATTGGCGGTTTCTGCCTGCTCTTTCGCATATTGCAGCTCACCATAACTCTTTTTAGATTCCGCTTCATGCTGTTGAATATCGCGTAGCATATTGTTAAATGCTTTGACTAATTCGGCAATTTCATAGGAATAATGACGATCAATCTCCTCCTGTGTTTTTTCCGGGAATACGCGATATGAGTAATCATTACACGCCGCCACACGGGACGCTCCTTCTGACAACTCCAGCATGGGGCGCGATATTTCTTTTTGCAACCGTAACGCCAGAAAATAGGAGATAGAAAACACTAATAATGTTACGGCACCGGCTGTAATAAGCTGGTTATTAATATAATGATTTACCTGACGTAAGTCTGAGTCAATATAAATACTCCCCACCTTCTCGCCACTTAGACGAATATAGCGGAAGGTTTCCAACCGATTTCCGATGAACCGTGTCAGCTCCTGATTAATCAGAGGGCATCTTGCCGCTGCATGGAAACCAGATTGCGTTTCTAAGAATCCTCCCGCCTGATCTTGCGGCATGGGATAGTAAGCAAAAATATTGCCCTTACGATCATAAATACACGCACGTTGCACAGACGGGCGTATCTTGAACACTTCCAGATTCTTTGTGACTTGCCCCTGATGCCCAAATTGCAACGAAAACTTGTTACGTGTACCAACAATATCTGCAGCAAGCTCCATTTCCTGCATCATCGTATCTTTAAGATTATAAACTCCAATCACCGAGATGGAAAGCGTTGCAAGCCCGACTGCTACCACAGCGACACTCATGATGATGACCATGAGTTTCTGCCGTATGGAGGCAAAACGATAGAACGCCATCAGCCTGTTCGCTGCATGATATTATGCTTGCGAGAATCATCGTAATGGCGTATATCACGGTGCAGTTGAATATTGTCGGGTTGAATTGGCATACCTTGGCAATAGTAGAAGAATACTTGTAGAATCAGGAGAACAAAATGCCGAAAATGAAAACAAAGTCCAGCGTTAAAGGACGTTTTAAGCTAACAGCCACTGGAAAGATCAAACGTAATGTGGCAGGAAAGAGTCACGGAATGGTAAAACGCTCCAAATCGTTCATCCGCAAACAACGTGGTACAAAAATCATGAGCGATGCGGATGCACGCATTGTTTCACAATTCATGCCATACGGACGATAGGAGATTATAGACAATGACTAGAGCTACTAATAGTGTTGCCAGCCGCGCAAGACGCAAAAAAATTCTTAATATGGCCAAGGGCTATCGTGGCCGCTCTAAAAACTGTTACCGTTTGGCGCGTAACCGTGTGGAGAAAGGCTTACAATATGCTTACCGCGACCGTAAAGCAAAGAAACGTACATTCCGCAGCCTTTGGATTCAACGTATCAACGCCGCTGCGCGTCAGCATGGCATGATTTACTCACAGTTTATGAACGGCCTTTCATTGGCGGGCATTGATCTAGACAGAAAAGTACTGTCTGATATTGCTGTCAACGAGCCAGAGACTTTTGCGGCCATCGCAGAAAAAGTACAGGATGCACTGAACAACAAACAGGCTGCATAAAACCTATGCACGATTTTACTCAGCATCGTGATGTGGTTGCTTCTGCTTCTTCCCTGAAAGAACTGGAAGAATTACGCGTTACGCTGCTGGGTAAGAAAGGGTTGCTGACTCAGGCGCTGAAAGATGTTGCCTCCCTACCTATGGAAGAGCGCAAAACGCGAGGCAAAGAACTCAACGTACTTAAGCAGTCTTTTACGACAGACATTGAGGCTCGCAAGGATACGCTTCAGTTGCAGGAAGAATCTGCAAAACTGGCGCAGGAATCACTGGATATCACCCTGCCTCCTTCTTTGCAAACCATAGGGAAAATACACCCTATCTCGCATGTGATGCAGGAGATGGAAGATATTTTTGCTTCCATGGGTTTTACCGTGCGCACAGGTAGCCTGATTGAAGATGAAGAACATAATTTTGATGCATTAAATATTCCTGAACATCATCCGGCGCGTCAAATGCATGATACATTTTATCTAGCAAAAGGCGAAGATGCCGCGACTGGAGATGTGCGTCACGTACTGCGTACTCACACGTCGCCGGTGCAAATCCGTACCATGCGAAATGAAACGCCACCCATACGCATTATTGCACCGGGTGCGACCTTTCGGTGTGATTCAGATCAGACACACACCCCGATGTTTCACCAAATGGAAGGATTATACATTGATAAAGATGTCCATATGGGACATTTGAAAGGCTGCATTACCCGCTTTCTACAACTCTTCTTTGACAATGATGCGCTAGAAGTGCGTTTCCGCCCCAGCTTCTTTCCGTTCACCGAGCCATCAGCAGAAATTGACATTGGCTGCACGCGCTCAAAAGCATCTATCACCGTTGGCGGCACAGATGACTGGCTGGAGGTGATGGGGTGCGGTATGGTACACCCCAATGTGCTAACAGCCTGTAATGTCGATACTTCCACCTATCAGGGCTTTGCCTTCGGTATGGGCGTAGAAAGATTGGCTATGCTGAAATATAATATTCCTGACTTACGCACCTTCTTTGATTCCCGCAAAGACTGGCTGCATCATTACGGATTTTAATGACCACATCCGTGACTTCATTGCTGGTTCAGCGCTACCTCGGATCACGACGCAAAAGTGGCTTTGTCTCACTGATTGCGTGGTTTTCTATGATGGGAATTATGTTGGGGGTTGCGACACTTATTATTGTCACCTCACTCATGAATGGCGTGAGGCAGGAGATGCTGACCAATTTCATCGGTATTGATGGCCATATACGCATTTTGCCACGCAATAGCGTCATTGCTGATTACCACGATATTATCACGACTATCCGCAAATATACAGGTGACGATGCGGTTATTATTCCGCGTATCGAAGGGCAAGTCATGGTGAGTGGCACGAACGGTGCTGCACGGGGCGCGCAAGTGATTGCGTTTCGGCCAGACGATATGCAAAGGAAAGATCGAATGATACAGGCATTTGCTCCCAATGCTCTTAAAGCACTTACCCAAAGCACAGGCATTGTAACAGGCGCACGTCTGGCTGAAGCACTGAACAGCACCACCACAGATGATAGTCTCACGCTGATTTCACCGCAAGGGCGTGCCACAGCTTTTGGAATGATGCCGCGTGTCAAAGCCTATCCGGTAGCGGGTACCTTTGAGTTGGGAATGCATACCATAGATAATACGCTCATTTTAATGCCGTATGACAAAGCTATCACGTACTTTGCCATGACACAGCAGGGTGAATATCCGGCAAGCGTGATTGAGATCACACTTCCTGATATGGAGCAGGCTGAACAAATAGCACAGATGTTGCAGACCGAACTAGGGCAGCATTTCTATATCTACCCGTGGCAGCGTGTGCATCAATCGGTGTTTTCTGCACTGGAAGTTCAACGCAATGTTATGGTCATTATTTTGGCGCTTATCATATTAGTAGCAGCGTTTAATATTATTTCCTCACTGGTAATGATGGTGAAAGATAAACGCGGTGACATCGGCATATTACGCACTATCGGGATGCCAAAACGCGATATTATTCGCTTATTTACGATGCTAGGTATGAGTGTCGGGGTTATTGGCACCATACTTGGTACATTGCTTGGAATCGTTGGTGCAAGATATTTAGAGACGATCAAACGCTTCATTGAAACGCTAAGCGGACAGGAAATACTGGTCAAAAACGTCTATTTCCTCTCAACCCTCCCTACCCGTACAGATATCGTCGAAGTCAGCATTATTGTTGCTTTGTCACTGGCTCTATCTTTTCTGGCAACGCTTTATCCAGCTTACAGAGCGGCCTCACTTGATCCGGCAGAGGCGCTGCGCCATGCTTAATGCACGTCCTATGTTAGAAATGCACGAGGTGGAGAAGCATTACCAGCATGGTGATAAGCAGACCACCGCACTGCCACCCTTCAGCCTGACAGTCCATGCAGGCGAGATTGTTGCACTGGTTGGTGCCAGTGGTTCCGGAAAATCAACGCTTATGCATATCGCTGGATTATTGTTACAACCCAGTAGCGGCACGGTGCATATTGCTCAGGAAGCATGTTTATCTCTGGACGATACGGCACGCACAACAATACGCCGTGAAAAGCTTGGGTTTGTGTATCAGTTCCATCATTTACTGCCAGAACTCACCGCTTATGAAAATATTGCCGTTCCACTCATATTATCGGGTACCAGTAAAGCACACCAAAAAGAAGCGATTGATCTGTTGCTTGAAGATGTAGAGATGACTCAGCGCGCAACGCATATGCCTTCTGAATTATCCGGTGGTGAAAAACAACGCATTGCGATTGCACGCGCACTGATTCATTCACCCGCTCTGTTGCTGGCAGATGAACCCACCGGTAATCTGGATGCAACCACCAGCCGCCACGTGGAAGAAGTGATGAAAGACACATTGCGCCGGCGACACGCCGCCGCATTAATTGTGACGCATGATGAAGCGATGGCCAACCGCATGGATCGGGTTATTCGTATTGGCTGAAACACGTACGGCAGACAGTAATAGTTGCCTATCGACTGGCAGCAGGTAACGCAGGGTTATGTTCCTGACGCTCCTGCGTAATGGTATCTTCCCAGTTTTTTTGGCTAAACATTTGCCCAAGATCGTTATCATGCTTTATCTCATGCACAATCTGATGGGCGTTATATTCCGCTAACCGTTTGTCCCGATATGCATCTTTCTTGTCATGCCAGCTCTCTTTAATATTCTGCTGCTTGCTGTTTCTATCCAATGCTTCATTCCCGAAATAAGCAGCAGCGATACCGGACACTATGGAAGCACCAATCAAATATCCGGCAATACCTCCAGCCATACCAACAATTGCGGGAATAGCGGTAGCGGCAATGGCGGCGGCGGCAACAGCTGAGAAAAATCCAGCAGCAAGCTGGCTGTGACCTGCTTCTTTATTTGCAGTCAAATAGCGTTCTTTCAGTACCGCACCTTCTGCTTTAAGCTTTTCCAACTCTGCTGCTTTTTCATGTTTACAAACCATGCCATTATTTATACAGCAAATATTCACCTTTAAAAAGCATTATCTTCATAGTGCTTTTAGGATTATATTATAAAGTCAAACGAGGATCATGACTTTCGTATCATCCTTTGCTATGATTGACGAACATCCTTTTTACATACGAGATCAAACCCTATATGAGCAAAATACCTGTAAAGACCCCTGTGATTGAAATGGACGGGGATGAAATGACACGCATCATCTGGCAATGGATCAAAGACGAACTGATTCACCCGTATCTGTCAATTGACCTAAAATATTTTGATTTGTCCGTGACGCATCGCGATGCAACGGATGATAACATCACCAAAGATGCCGCTCATGCGATACGTGAATATGGGGTGGGCATTAAATGCGCAACCATCACGCCGGATGAAGCGCGTGTGAAAGAATTTGATTTGAAACAGATGTGGCGCTCGCCTAATGGTACGATACGCAATATCCTGGGCGGCACCATCTTTCGTGAACCCATCATCATCAATAATATTCCCAAATATGTTCCAGCCTGGGAACACCCTATCATTGTTGGACGTCATGCCTTTGGCGATCAATATCGCGCAACAGATTTGCGCATTGAAGGAAAAGGAACCCTCACCTTAACGTTCACACCGGAAGATGGAGAGCCTGTGCATCATCATGTGTTTGATTTTCCCGGCAATGGCGTGGCACTTTCCATGTATAATCATGATGACTCCATTCGTGGTTTTGCCCGCGCCTGCTTCCATTATGCATTAAATCGCAAGCTACCTCTCTATCTTTCCACCAAGAACACGATTTTAAAAATTTATGATGGTGAGTTCAAAGACATTTTTCAGTCCGTTTACGAAGAGGAATTTAAACCACAATACGAAGCAGCAGGTTTGCTTTATGAACACCGACTGATTGACGATATGGTAGCATACGCCATTAAATCATCTGGCGGCTTTGTCTGGGCGTGTAAGAATTATGACGGTGATGTGCAATCCGATGTAGTGGCGCAAGGATTTGGCTCACTGGGACTCATGACCTCTGTCCTTATCACACCCGACGGCAACACGGTTGAAACAGAAGCCGCACATGGCACAGTCACACGCCATTACCGCCAGCACCAGCAAGGCAAAGAAACATCTACCAACCCTATTGCCAGCATCTTTGCATGGACAACCGGATTAAAATACCGCGCACAGTTTGATGAAACACCTGACGTGGCAGCATTTGCGGATACGTTGGAGAAAGTGTGTATTGACACTGTTGAATCAGGGCATATGACCAAAGATTTGGCTTTGTTACTAGGCAACGATCAGCCGTACCTGACAACGCGCCAATTCATGGATGCCGTGCGAGGGCGACTCAATACGGCTATGCGGGGATAGATGCGCTTTATATGGATGGTTATCTGGTGCGCTGTAAGCATACATATTAGCTCTGACGCCGCTGCACAAACCCGTACCTATTATTCCAGCGGTACCGGGTTCTTTGTTAGCCGTCAGGGGCAAATGGTGACAAACGCGCATGTGATTCGGGATTGTCTGAACCAGAAAGATATTTACTTCACCAATAGTGGAAGACACCAACACCGCGCATGGCTCAAAGCCATTGATCTAAAGCGTGATCTGGCCTTGCTGCAAACAGATTACCGCCCTGAACGTGTTGCACAGCTTCGCTGGATGGATACGAAAGTTCAGAAAAAAGAAGATGTCATGATTATTGGCTATCCTGAAGCACAGTCGCATCGCAGCCCGTATGTGGTCAGAACCGCAACAGTCAAAGCGCTGAAAGGCCCTTCAGGTGAGCATAATTGGCTGCAATTCACTGATGCAGCACGTCAGGGAAATAGTGGTGGGCCTTTACTGGATTTTTCCGGTAACGTGGTTGGGGTTGTGACAGCAAAAAGTGTTGCTGTGCAGCGCAATGTTGGTTCTGCGCGCGACGAGATTGTTGACAGAAGCGACATTGCCGTGACGGCACAGGAATTAAAGCAGTTTCTGGATTTGCACCGGGTGTATTATAAGCAGCATAATTCACTACTTACCCTTGGAAAATACCGCCTCGAACAAATGGCACGCACCTATATTGCCCATATTTTTTGTAAAACGGGCGCCCCGAACTAAATACCCTGTAAATAATCAAAAAGGATTATCAAAAATAAGAGCGCACTCAATGGTATCTACAGATAAATTATATGATGCCTCAACATTAGACGCTGAATTGGAACCGTCATTCGCGCTTGCACATTGATTATTCCAGAAAAATGCTATGACTTGTCCTTTTGCCGGCAAACCATCATCAATTTTTTTATCAATATTCCATGCATCTTCAGGAATTAGAACAGGTTGATCAACGTCACTACCAGTCTCGTTAGCTCCAAACTCTAACGTATGTGCTGCGTAGTTAATATTGTATCTAGTAGCATTAGGCCATTCTTGCTGATCTACACTCCATCCAGCCCCGGGATAAGTAGAAGCTGGTACATTTTCACCCGGTGTAGCATCATCTGAAAAAGACGGACCTGTTATCCCTGTAAACTGTCCTGCTATCAGTTCAGCGTTCGAGAGATGTTGCCAGAAAGTAAAATTTTCGGCATATCTATTTGTACCATTTTCTTCTATTGCATTATCGCCATCACCGCTACATGTCTCCGTTCCTGATCCAGATGCAGACTCACAACCATCACCAATCATTCCTGCCCCACCTGCAACACCCCAGAACTCGTGCGCGTTACTTATGTCGCCAGGCAAAGCAAAATATTTTCCTTTGAAGGCGTATACGCCAGTCTGAAATTCTCTAAACTCAGTTGTTATTGCACGCAATTCGGCTGCCTTAGTCAAACTTTGTCCGGTTAAAATTCCTCCAGTTATCAGCCCTAGAATAACGAGTATAATGGAGAGTTCTATAAGTGAGAAAGCAAGATTGCGTGCCGGATTCATTATTATATTTTATAGAATAATAGTTAATATTTCTGTTTACCTACTTATGGAATATAGGGATTTAAGTATATCCAACGTCATGAAACTGTCATGTTCATCGGGTATACTCAGATACATGCCAAAGACACAGCCAAACGTTACACCACCTACAGATAAGGAAAAAAGCAACCCACTGGGGGCTTTTGGAAAAATGATGCCTATTATCATGCTGGTGGTAGGGCTTTTTACCGTAATTCCTAATATATTGGGTGGCTTGAGTAACGGGCTGGGCGGGCTGATGCAGGGATTGATGGGGATGCTTCAAAACAAGCCAACACCCCCGCCAGCCGATACCAATCAGGCACCTACCCAAAATGAGGCACAAAACCAATCATCTACGCAACGCTCAAACGGTGGATTGCCAGAAGGTTATTCGCTAAGTAATGCATCATACAGCCCATCCGGAACACGCGCCGTGAGTCAGGCGGTGGTACAGGTGCAGGATATTAGTAATGTAAAAGCGAGTAATGAGAAAGGATCCAAAATCACAAATGATCCTAGTAAAGCGTTTACGGCTATAGTAGCGCCCGATGGCACTTACCTTGGAGGCAATGCATCATTTAGACTTGCAGATCTTGCATCTACCGCTAAGCCTATTGGTCTTATGGTTGCTAGTCAGTGGGAGAAGAAAGGATTGCTGGATAAAGGCTTTTTAGAAGCGTTTAATAATGACCCCGCAAATGCTGTCAAAACGAAAGGCGGGGTAAAACCAAAACCTCCTTTGCAAGCACTGGCAGAAAATTCCAGTAACGCTGCTGCAGATAAATTGGTAACTGCTATGGCTGCGCGAATGACAGGTGGCGACAAAGATAAAGTCATTGATCTGGCTAACAAGACACTAAAAGATGACATGGGCTTTAAAAAAACAACACTTGGTAATTTTTCTGGACTTCCAACTGGCAATAGCGGATATATTCACAAAAGCACTAAAAATGTTTCAACTGCTTACGAAATGGCTATTGCAGCACAAATGCTGGATAGCCAGCACCCGGAAGTTGCAAAATACTTTGATACCACCAAAAACCAAACCGGTATGGCACAATATACTAATTTCGATGTTGTTAAAACTGGTACAGCAAGAGGAATTATTGAGAAAACTTCAGGTACGGTAAAATCAGCACTTGCAAGTAATGAACATGGTTCTATTGCAGTAGCAGAAGCACAGGGTGTATCAAACTGGCATGCGGCCATTAAAGCATCCGGTGATGCCTTAGAAAATAGCTCTATTAATAACACCATGGTTGCCAGTGCCGGAGCTACTAATAAAACACCGGCCAACACACCATCCACTGCGCCAAATCAAGCATCGCAAGCGCAGTTAAGCTAGTTGTAATACGACAAGGAAAACACATATTATGACAACAAGTAATGCACCATTTCAGACTGTACAGGGCAACGTTATACAAACAGCGTTGAATGCAGTTGGCCAGAAAGAAGTTGGAAAAAACGAGGGAGCGATTGCTCGCTTTAGTGGCGCACATAACAAAGAACCGTGGTGCGCTGGTTTTATTACCAATATTTATGAAAGTGCCGGGTATGATGCTGTGTTCAAAGGGGTACCAAGCGAGTTATCAGTCGCTTCTGTGATGAATCATGGTGCTAAGAATGAGTTTTCTTCAACGATTGGACAGGAAAGTCCCGGTGTTGGCGATGTCTTTTCTTTCACAAGTAAAGGAGGAAAAGCTCACTCACATATTGGTATGGTCACTAAAGTACATGCCGATGGATCGCTTGATATAACGCAAGGCAATACCAGCAATGCTGTTAAGACTATCACCTATGATAAAAGCAATCTTAATGGCAAGCCTCTCAGTAACACCTTTTTAGATGCAGATAAAATGGATGCATTCTTAAAGAAGCAAGGTGTGGATATGCCACCTATTGCCGCAGGCATGAGTGGTGAACAATATCAGGCGGTGAAAGCAAACCATACCCAGAAATCAGATGGTGCTGGTATGTCACCTTTTGCCTCATTGTTTAATCCTCTGCCAAACACCAAGCAAGTCTCTAATCAATTGCAGGATCAAGGCGCGCATCGCACTTACGAGCAAAATATGCAGCAAGCACCTGCGGGCAGTATGGAGAATATGTTTGCACAATTGCTTTTTGCCCTAATTTTGACTGCTTCGGGGAAAATGGACATGATTTCCAAGACCAACCAAACAGAAGAAAGCCGGGTTGATGCGCTAAAACAAATTGATGAGGAACGGGCAACACAGAAAACGTACCCTGTTCAGGATACGTCGCCAGGTAGTTCCCCTCCCCCTCCCAACACACCAACCAAAGCACCATCACGTGAGACACAGTCGGAACGCTGGTCGTAAAACCTTGCAGTAGGTGGTTCATTTCTCTATAGTGCGTGCCTGAAAATGAACAAAAGATAAAAGAGCATCAGACAATGATTCCACGTTACGCACGCGACACCATGGTCGCTATCTGGGAACCTCAAAATAAGTTCAATATCTGGTTCGATATTGAGGCCTATGCATGCGAGGCCATGGCTAATGCGGGGGTTATTCCTCAGCAAGCGGCTGATGCCATATGGGCAGGTAAACCAGAGCAGTTCGACGTGGAAAAAATTGATGCGGTAGAACGTGTAACCAAACATGATGTGATTGCGTTTCTAACGGTTGCCGGTGAAGGCATTGGCGAATATAGCCGCTTTTTGCATCAGGGCATGACAAGTTCTGACGTGCTTGACACTTGTCTATCTGTGCAATTAGCGCAAGCTACTGACATATTACTGGAAGACCTGGATCGTTTGCTGAATGTGTTAAAGAAGCGTGCCTATGAAACCAAAGAGATGGTGGCCGTGGGGCGTTCGCACGGTATTCATGCAGAGCCTGTCACGATGGGCTTAAAATTTGCGCGGTTTTATGCAGAATTTGCCCGTAACAAAGAGCGTCTGCAAGCAGCGCGTAAAGATATCGCCACATGTGCTATTTCCGGTGCGGTTGGGACATTTGCTAATATTTCTCCTGATGTAGAAGCGTATGTGGCGGATAAATTGTCTCTCACTCCGGAACCCATTTCCACGCAAGTGATTCCACGGGATCGTCATGCACAGTATTTTGCAACACTGGGCGTCATTGCCTCCTCTGTTGAAAATATCGCGGTAGAAATTCGACATTTGCAACGCACTGAAGTGCTGGAAGCCGAAGAGTTTTTCTCAAAAGGTCAGAAAGGCTCATCAGCTATGCCGCATAAGCGCAATCCGGTATTGTCAGAAAACCTGACAGGTCTGGCGCGTATGGTGCGCTCTTATGCTCTGCCCGCAATGGAGAATGTGGCACTCTGGCATGAGCGCGATATTTCTCATTCATCGGTCGAACGTATGATTGCGCCTGACGCCACCATTACGCTTGATTTTGCCTTAAATCGGTTAATTGGACTGGTTGAGAATCTTGTGGTGTATCCTGAGCGGATGCAGGAAAACATGGATCGTTTGGGGGGGTTAGTATTCTCACAACGTGTATTGCTTGCCCTGACACAAGCAGGGGTTAGCCGCGAAGATGCATATCTGTATGTGCAACGTAACGCAATGAAAGTATGGCAGGAAAAGAAAGATTTTATGCAGGAATTGCTGGGTGATGCAGATGTGATGGCCGCATTGTCAGAAGATCAGATTCGTGCAACGTTTGATATGCGCTACCATACCAAACATGTAGACACTCTATTTTCCCGCGTCTTTTCTTAAACATCCTTTCGTGAAATCGCTGTTTTACATCATAACGTTGTTGGCGGTGCTAGGTTCTTACGCTGCGTTTGCGGTGGCAAAGACAGAAACATCGCCACCAACTGATCCATTTGTGCTGGTCAATAAGGCATGTGCGCAGGATGATGCGTTCATTCGTGAAGCAATTATGGCGCGCGTTGCACAGCTTTATCCCAAAAAGCAAAAAGATTTAGATATGTATTTTGCTAATGATTGCATCATGCCTAATACAGCAATGGTGCAGAAACCAAAAGACACCGCCAAGAAACGCAAAACCGAGCGTTTTGGCTGGTGGCATACGCAGGAAGTAGAAGGAAGCGTGGAAGCCAATGCTGACTGGCGCACCGGGGATACGCGCCAACGAAATCTGCAATTAGCTGGAAACCTGAAACATACTATTGGCCGATACCGTAGTGTAGTTGAAGCATCCGCTCGCCATAGCACAGAGCAGGAAGAAACGATTGCTGAAGAATACCGCGCATTGCTGCGTAGTGATTATAAATTGGATGATCGCTGGTTTATCTTTGGTGAAGTTAGTTACGTAGATGACCGGTTCAGCGGATATGATTACCGCTTATCCGAGCTGTTGGGGCCTGGTTATATTATCTACGATAGACAAGATTTCCAATGGGAAGCACGGGGTGGTGCCGGAGCGCGGCAGGAAAAACTGACGAATGGTGAAAGCAGCCAATCATTTCTGGTGAAGTTACAAACTGATCTGGAATGGACGTTTGCTAATGGATGGAGCATTGGAGAAGAAGCCAGTGCATCGTTTAGTGAAGAGAATGATATTTATGAGTCAGAAACGTACCTAAAAAGCCGCATCACTGACTCACTGGCATTAAAAGCAGCTTACTACATCGAATATATTGCAAATGCGCCAGACAGCACACAAGCGGCTGATACACGGACGCTATTGGGTATCGTTTACGACTTTTGAGAGGGTGACGTCATACGTTCTATCAGTGCGTCAGAAGAGATAATCTCTATGTCACCTGTTGCACGGCACTTCAATTCTATCTTATTCTCAGCAATCAGCTTTGGTGCTACCGTAATCTGCCAAGGCAAGCCAATCAGTTCCATAGCAGCAAACTTAGCACCAGCGCGATCATCTGTATCATGATACAATACATCAACCCCTGCCCTTTGCAATTGCTGATAGATTGCCTCTGATAGCGCATCACACGCTTCATCCCCCTGACGGATATTGACGATACCTGCGTAGAAAGGAGCCACTGCTTCTGGCCAATTAATGCCCTTATCGTCATGATGCACTTCAATGATCGCGGCAACCAGACGTGACACACCAATGCCATGAGCGCCCATCATGACAGGTACTTCCTGCCCCTCGCTATTGCGAATCATCGCTTTCATCGGTTTAGAATATTTATCACCGAAATAAAAAATATGCCCGACTTCAATGCCACGTGCTTTAACTAGTTGGTCATCTGGAACCGTGCATTGTGCGGGGTCATGCTTTTCGTCAGTCGCCGAATAATGCGTGCGTATCGCGTCAATATCCAAAGTGTCTGTTGAGGTCAGCGCTTCCAATACCTTATCATAATAAATGTCACTCTCGCCCGTCTCAGCCACTACCTGAAACTCATGGCTCTGATCTCCACCAATCTGCCCGGAATCTGCCTTAAACGGAATGGCTTTGAGTCCCATCCTGCGGAAAATTTTAAAATACGTGGCATACATTGTGTCATATAATGCCTGATGGCTGGCGGCATCTTCAGAAAACGTATAGGCATCTTTCATCAGGAATTCCCGTCCACGCATCACACCAAAACGCGGGCGTATTTCATCACGAAATTTCCATTGTATCTGATACAGATTCATTGGTAGCGACTTATAACTTTTCACATGACGACGAAATAAATCGGTAATCATTTCCTCATGCGTAGGCCCGTAAATCAGGGTGCGTTTATGACGATCTACGGCTTTCAGCGTCTCGTCGCCGTAACATCCCCGCCCGGATTCCTCCCATAACTCAACAGGTTGCATGTTTGGCATGAGTAGTTCTGCCGCACCAATCGCATTTAATTCCTCGCGAATAATCCCAGAGATGCGTTCCAACACACGTAACCCCAGTGGCAGCCAGCTATAAATACCGGCAGAATGTTGTCTGACCATACCAGAGCGCAACATAAGCCTGTGAGATACAACCTTTGCTTCGGAAGGATTCTCTTTAATGAGGGGAATAAATAGATGTGAATAACGCATAGATTCTGCTGTATAGGGAATAACTAGGCTTTGCAAGCATTTTGCAAATGTCATCCAGAATATTAATAGAGCAACAATCTATTGTTTGTACAGTATACATTCTTTAAAGTATTGTGATGATAGGTGGTACCAAGCAAATGCAAAGTTCAAAGAATAATGATGATGATATAACAACGCTCTTGTCACACATACCAAAATTTCTCTTTAGTGCTGCGTTTGCCTTAATGGTCGGTATGGTGTCGTACTATATTATTACTAAGCCCTGTTTAAGAGTGCATAAAAACGAGAATGACAACGTTTTGCATGTTCAGTTGTTAGAGAAAGAAGAATGCATGCTTCACCGTTAAACAGCAAACTGATTCGGATCATCAGGGTTAATGATTCCTCCCCCATTACCATTCGAAATACGCAAGCGTGTAGCCCATGCGAATGACATAGACGCAGCTATTTTTATTACTGTACATAATAACATGCATGAAGGTCAGGCAAAGGGATTAGAAATATTTTTTGGTGATGGCAAAGGCAGCGAAGCATTAGCTAAATCGATTGGTGCTAATATAAAATCACAGAATTACGATGTACGCCGTATTGAGCATGAGAGTCAAACGGCCGTGAAAGAATTAACCGCTTTTAAAGATCACAATGCAGATGATCGCCCTTTAATTGTTCTTGAAGGTGGATTTGTTGATCATCCCGAAGATTTGAAAAAAATTCAACATCCTGATTTTATTGATCAATATAGTAATGCCGTAGCGCAAGGTATTGCTTCTTTTGCTAAAACACGTGGATATCAACAGGAAACATCTCAAGTTTCAGCATCCAACTCTTCTTCCGTAAATCCTGCTGGTCAGGATGTTGCCATAGACACATCTTTCACCCCACCCGTAACTCCGGATGTACGAAAACCAGAAACAGCGTTAAATAGATAAATAGCAGGGGTAATAACACCCTGCTATTTATCTATTTATGGTTGCTAATCTAGCTTCGCTTTCTTCCGTTTCAGAAACCATGTCAACAATGGAATTGCTAAAAACGCTGGGTCTGCACCCGGCTGCTAGGCTCACTAGAAACCCACCAGATTCCGCCAGCCGCTACAGTAGGATTAATCCATACAGCCACATTCTTGCATGATTATTACTAAGCCCTGTTTAAGAGTGCATAAAAACGAGAATGACAACGTTTTGCATGTTCAGTTGTTGGAGAAAGAAAAGTGTATGCTTCACCGTTAAGTGAAACACTGGCTGCTATACATTTGCAGCTTAACGATAATAGGTAATAGGTTCAAAATGATTTAAATTGGCTCGGTCATTCATGAGCTTGTCACGATATTCATGACGATGTTGGCTCACCTCCGGTGAAGCAATTTCCGGTGAAGCGGCATGTGCTACAGGCAAGGGGGGAGACGGTTGCTCCAATATACGATGACACACGTCAGGAGATTGTAGTTTTTGCGAACGAAACACCTGATAGTTTTCCATAGACTGATTCGGATCATCAGGGTTGATGATCCCTCCCCCCATCACTGCGATCATATCTTCAATACTCATCACCTGCTTTAAGACGTCATCCGCAATCATTTCGGTGACATCACGGAGTTTCAGCATGTCATGCTGACATACATGTACTTTCCCCTGATTTTCCCGCATTAATTGCATTACTTCCTGCAAATCATTGGCCATTATTTCACATGCAGCATTGCCTGAATGCGCGTTAGTTTGTGCATGATTAATCACATGCTTAAGCTTGTCATAGCTGGTTTTTGCTGCAAATACGGTACGTTCCAAACCAATATCAACAGCAATCCCGACAAGTCCCGCTTCCAGATTGAATGCAAACCCGGAACCGCTAACGGCTCGTACAGCGTTCTTTAAGCAAGACAGGCGAAAATGCGATTGAACCATTGGATTCTCTGAATGCATTAAGTCGCCCAGCGTCACTTCATCCTGCGGTTTGTCATATTCGAGTGCGAGCGCAACTTTAGAGTCTTCCATTAATTTTTGAACTTCCATTGCACCGTAAGATACTGCCATACCAGCAAAGATAGTACTTTCTGCCCTCAAATAGTTTGAGATAACCGCATTGCTTACATCAACTGGCGTATCATTATATTGATCGACGATAGCTTGACGATGATCTGTCAGCGACATCGCGCCAGCATTGCCGTCCTGGCGATGCTGAAAATAGTTGGTTACGATAGGGAAGAGCGCCTGAGCCACGTAACATGTGGTACGCAATGAGTTATATTGCGTTAGAAACTGCCCCATATCGACAGATACGTTCAGAAAAGGGATGTGCAGACCTTCTTTACTATCTTCCGCCTTGACCCGTTGCAAACGTATAGACGGCAGTGATTCTTCAGCGGTAGCTACTTCGCCTTTTTGCATAGATGGATGGTTATCCTGCAATCTGGCGTAGGTACGATCATTCGCTGATACAAGCGTATCTGGACGTGCTACAGCATTCATGACTATATGGTATCAGCGCATGATGACAGTTTCATGACAGCACCCTAAGTGTTGCAGCGGGCATTTATGACTGTTATCACGCTTTATTCTAAAGGTAGTCCATAGAGTTCAAGCTTATGCCCTACCAATTTGTACCCTAACTCTTTTGCCACAATTTCCTGTAATCGTTCAATCTCTTCATTAGTAAATTCAATAATCTTCCCGGAACGTACGTCAATCAGGTGGTCATGATGGTCATCAGACGTAGTTTCATAACGCGCTTTGCCGTCACCAAAGTCATGACGGGCAATGATACCTGCTTCTTCCAGCAATTTAACGGTACGATACACTGTGGCAATGCTAATGTTGCTATCCACAATGCTGGCACGCTGATACAGGGTTTCCACATCAGGGTGGTCACTTGCGTCAGACAGCACACGCGCAATAATGCGGCGTTGCTCCGTCATTTTTAAGCCCATACGCTGACAAAGTTCTTCAAGCGTTTCCATGCAATATACCTGTTATTGAGATAGTATAATATTTTTAGGCACTATGACACGCTGCACAAGAAATGGCAAGAGTTGGCATTTCGTATGTATTCTAAGGAATTCTTGCTTTAGAACATACGTTAGATTTCTTCAAATAAGCCCGTCATCAAAACTTCATATAATAGCACTAAACCATAGAGCGACTTTGCGGTATACTAATAGTTGATATATTACCTTGAACATAGGAGTTCACCTTGCCTCCTCCAGGCGCACAAACTGTACTAAACACCTTAGCAGCCAATCCTCAAGCAGAGATGCAGGCAGCCAAGACAGCTATGTCTGGCTTGCAAGGTGCAAATGTAGGGGGCGCAATGGTCGCGAATACTGCGGTTGCCGGAGCAGGCAATGTTGCACGTGCAAGCCAGACTTTGGCACAAACAGGTGGCGCTTTATCTGGTGTGCAATCGTTTGTTGGTACCCCCATGCGTATTGCCGGAATGCCAATGATTGCCGGATTAGTCACGAAAATGTTTGGCGGACTGATTAGCGGCATTGGAAATGTTAGTGGGTCGGTTGTTGGTGGCATTGGTGGCTTTACTAATTTAGAGATATTACAAAATGCTGGTGATAAGATGGCCAGCACAGGTCAGGGCATCAGCAACGGCTTAGGTGTTGCTTCCAAAAGTTTGATGGCACCGTTTAACGCTTTTCGTGCATCTAACGTGTCAGATATGCATCATTTGCCTTCACAAGCATTAAATCATGTGAAAGAGCAGGTTTCTACCATTCTACGTACGGATAGTACCCGTTTGCAGGAAGCCCGAGCAGAATTTCGGGAAGCAGCGCAGGAAGCAAGAACAGCATCTCTCGCGTCTGCTAGCGAAGTGGTAAAAGATGCGTCTGGCGGTATGCTTACGTTAGAAAACTTACATCAGTCACAAGAAGCTAAAGAGTTTATTCAAACCGCTGCCACTGATTCAGCTCCCGGACTACGTCAAAAGATTGTGGATGGTTTGGATAATGCAGGCGAGTCATTGAGCGGTACAGAGTCATCACTCGGTGAAAAGTTTGGTGATGGCATCAAAGGATTAGCTGATAAGGCCGGAGATTTTGTGAGCAACCGTCTTGGACGCGATCAGATGGGCGAATCTATTGCCAATGCACCAGACAAGCTGCATAACGTTATGGATAGCCACAATATCTACGAAACGGCGTATAAAGGCTCGCTTTATGCAGGTGCCGCCATTCGTGATATTCGCACGATCAGCAAGTTTGCCCATAAAATGGAACAAATCACCGATCTGTATCAGGATATGACAGGTAACGATCAGGCAGGCATGTTTGATGCCATGTTTGATAAAAACGCACCCGAAGCGGTGATACGTGCCCGTGACGGTATGCTTGGAAAGATGGCACCCGCTGCGGCTATGTCATTAGTCAGTGATGCTATAGCGGTAACGATGGCGAATAATTATTCTGATCGTAGTGCGATGGGTGGAGGTATGATGATGGTCATGGCGGCTCCGATGATTGCCGGACAATTGCTGGATCGTGTTATGCCCCATGATCCGCTTATGGATACGTACCATGACGTGCGTGAAGCCTACAAAAGCAACGGTGGTCGCCTGACAGGTGATATGGCGTCTTTGCTGTTAGTAATGGGTTCACCAGCACTCAACAAAGTAGGGCCTGAGCATCCGGATGTGATGAAGTTGGCTGACCACTACGTTGAACAACAGCTTACGCCAGCGGCCTTAATGGAAGAAATCACATCAGGGCGCATTGCAGAAACGCAGCACCATCTGAAACGTGGCGCTCTTGGCGCAACAGTGACGCAGGACGTAGCACCAGACACAACCATGCTGACACACATGCAACCAGATGGACGTTTGCAGGACATGCAACGTGCTATTGGAGGATTGTAAGATCATGACAACAGCTACCTTAACACATCCACAAGCACTCCCCCCAATGGCTAATGGCGCCGTCAATGCCAGTCATATGGCTGCACCCGCCATCGCTCCGCAACGTTTGCAACAGCAGGAGTTGCTTGGGCTTTATCAGGATAAGCGCAAAGCTGAAGCCGATCTGGTGAAGTATGGCGCAGGGGAAGCTGTGTTTAATGGCGTACAATATACAGGTTCTATTGCTGCAGAATATGGCTCAAAAGTTCTAGGCGTAACCCCTGTAATCGGTACAGCCGGTAAAGCAGCTAGTTTACTAATCTCCGGTGTACGTGGCAATAAAGACAGCGAAAAATCCATGGAGAAGCTGACGCGTCTTCATTTGGCGGACATCGTACAAGAGCTTGGCGTTAAACCGGAAGAAGCAACAGCGGATCATTTGCGTTTGCTGTCAGAGCGTCCGGATCAGGAACAGTTACGCACAGAAGTGCAAAAAATTGACCAGAAACTGATGCGTAGCGTTGGCGGTACAGCAGCAGGATTTGGCGGATCAGCAGCAGGAGCTGCACTTATGCCAGTGGTTGCCGGAGCTGTATTAAGCGCCACACCTGTAGGTTGGGCAGGTGGTGCATTATGGCTTGGTTCATCAATTGTTGGTAGTATGGTGGCTTCAAACGTTGCTAACAAAGCTATGACAGCTATGACCGGCTTAGATCCAAACGATTCAGCCTATGACGAACTGGAGGCTATGCAACGAAAACTGGATAATCGACAGCCCGTTAATTCCATTGACGTGTTTAACGTTCTTAAAGCCAGCGATAAAGAATTACAGAAAAAAATCTCTGCTCAAACGGGTGGAAAAAAGTTCAGCGAACTGGCAGAGTTTGAACAGGCAGACTTATTAGAGACATACCATCCCGGCTTACTGGATGCATCTCGTCAGCTTGCTTACGAAACCAATATTGGTGCAGTCGTTCCAACACGTTTGGTCACACTAGATACTGTTGCACTGGAAATGGGCGGCGCGGAAGCAGCTTACACACTTACACGCAATGACATTATGTATGGCGCTAATATTAATAAGATGCAGGGCGAGAATAATATTGTGGCCTATTCTCGCACCCCGTCAACATCCATAGATGCTGCGAGTGCTTCCACTGAGCCTATGCAAGGTCAGGAGCGTGATCCAAACGCGCTTGGCAACCATACCGCAGCCGTGCTGCAACAACGCCAGGCTACCGCTATGGCAAGCCAGGAACTGGGCGCTTAACCTGCTTCAGATGAAGCATGAAAATCCTAAAGTAGCTGAAAAATGGGATTTTTTATCTAAAGCACGCAAAAATCGTTTTACATGGTTCCTTTTCCATGCTTATGCTACGACTTACTCTATGGCATGGCGCCTGCGTCATGTAATAACGTTCAAAAACCCTATAGGAGACTGTACTATGAACAAAAACGAACTGGTTGCAGCAATTGCTGACATTGCTGATTTCAATAAACAAGATGCCGTTAAAGCCGTGGATGCTTTTTGTGAAGCAATCACTAACGCACTGGTAGATGGTGATGAAGTACGTCTGGTAGGCTTCGGAACATACAGCGTGGCAGAACGCAAAGCCACAGAAGGACGCAATCCTCGTACAGGCGAAACCATCCAGATCGCGGCATCAAAATTGCCAAAATTTAAGCCAGGCAAACAGCTTAAAGATGCTGTAAATGGTAACCTTGAAGATACCAAAGCTGCGTAACCACTTTTTGCTTGACGGCGCAAGAATAATCGTGTTTCTTGCGCCTCCAAGTGTTCTTAGCATTATGGCTGGAACTTGCGGGCGATTAGCTCAGTTGGTAGAGCGCCTCGTTTACACCGAGGATGTCGGGAGTTCGAGTCTCTCATCGCCCACCATTTCTACATTATTTCCACAAATACCTGCTAACATACTGAAAGGTATGGTGGTTTTTGGAGTTCGAAGTCCTTTGTCACGGTGATATGGAATACGGTCTTCGAAGGCTAGTTTTAGCACTGCACGCTTATGCTCAATACGGCTGGACTGCCATAGTTTCTGCGGGTTAAGCAGAAAATTCATGGAGAGTTCGAACATTTCCTCGAAGGTGCCGTGTTTTTGCGGCTGAGAGGTCATTTTCTCTGCCCAAATTAGTTTCTCGTGCTCCAATTCGCTGATACGTTGCTCGTATTTGCCGATAACCGTGCTGTTGGACGACTCCATAATGCGATCCAGCAATTGCTCCATCTGCTTTTCAATGCCGAGCACCTTATGCTTAGTGGCTTTGAGTAGTGAAGCGGTCTGTGCATATTGCTGATCCCACGCATCCTTAAACATTGCTTTGGCGACATTGAACAAGTCTTCTGATGGTCGTAATGTTGCGAGCATTTCCTCAAACTCACCTTCTAGTTTGGCGCGTGGAATGGCTTTCTTACGACCCTCGCAGCTTTTATCGTAGCAGCTATAATAGGCAAACTTCTTATACTTACCTTGCGCCCAGTACCCTGTCATAGGTCTGTCACAATGATCACATTCGATAAAGCCACGTAGCGGGAAATCCGCGCTGATGTCTTTACGTGCAGGCGCTTTAGCTTGTTTCGTCAGGCGATGCTGTATCTTCTGGAAGGTTTCTAATGTTATCAGCCCCTCATGATAACCTTTGCGCATGGATAAATTCCATTCTTCTTTCTCTAAATGGCCTGAATACAGGCTATGTGTCAGAATTTCCTTCACGCGGGAGGGATGCACACGACCCTGCTTATTCTTGGGAAACTCAGGCTTCGATTCGAAAAAACGCTGCACTTCGACTTGTGTTTGAAAATGTCCTGATGCGAAGCCCTCCAACCCCTGCTGGAGAATACTAGCAATCGGTTCATCGCGAACCAGCAATTTACCATGCCCTGCAACCTTGTCGTAAGCGTAACCAATCGGCGCATTAAACACATAATAGCCTAACTCCATACGGGCTTTCATTTTCTGTATGACTTGGCGGCGGTTTTGCAATCGTTCAAGCTGACCTTGCGCGGCGAAGATGGTTTCGACAAACTCACCCTCAGGCGTATCGTCGAATGTGAAGTTGAGACATTCCACGTTGGCACTTCTGGCAGCAAGTTCACGTCTTAGTTTGAAGTGGAACTCACGATCACGCGCAAAGCGTTTCAGATCATCGAACAGCACCACATAATTGGTGTGGAGGTTTTGATCAAGATAGCGTAGCAAAGCAACCATGCCAGCGCGTTTCATGAAATCACCTCCACCGCTGGCATCGTCAGGAAACACTTGCTCGACCTCATAGCCGTGTGTTGCGGCATATTGACGGCAGCGATGCTCTTGGCTGTCTAATCCGTGGCCTTCGGTTTTCTGCTTAGTATCGCTAACACGACAATATATCAGGACTTTTGTTGCTTCTGTCATAGCTTACGCTCCTTCTTCTACTGTTGATTCTATCCTATGCGACTCTGCTTCCATAGGGATTCCAGTGGTTTGTGACTGTTTTCCACAGGAGGGCTGATTATCATCAAGTGCCATCTGTACAGGATGAACATGGAAGCCCATCGTGACGAACTCACAGATGATGTTCCACATGGTTTCCAGATATTCCTGCTTTTCTTCCTCAGTATAATGGCTATTTTCAAGAAAATGCTCGTATAATGCGATATCCATCGTAAGAGTTGGTTGTTGTTTTGTCATGGTGATGTTCTCCTTTCTTTTTTGGTGCGGCGGTGTCATTTCCGTCTTATTCCACCCAAGAACATAATAGGAACATTATCCTATAATGGCTTAAATTACAAGAAATGACTCCGCGTAAGTGATTCAACTTTATGAATAATTACTAATATAGCGCGCTGTTCCTCCTTAGCGCGATGGTTCATGGTTTTGGGTGTGTGCATACTCCTGTGTGTTTTCCTGCGACGGGCTTTGCGCTGGTTGCGCCTGAGCCAGCACCGCATCACGTTGAGCGACCATATCTTGCTGCGCTACGATTTGATCCGAGCGCATGGCTGAGAGTGGTTGTGCTTGTTGCTGCTGTGTTAGCGTTGGCACGACTTGAGCAGGCGTGACTTGAACAGGTGCAGGCGTTTGCTGCGATTGCGCATGTGCTTTCATTTGTTCCTGACGTTGTGCATTAAGGTTATGCTCAAACGCACTAGCATGAGCCAAAGCTCTGGGCATCATGTTGCCCAACTTAGAAAGATCAGAGGGCTGAATGATTTACTCTCTTTCCATTGCCCTGTTTCATTATCCTTATACAAGCGCCCGACGGATGCATTGACGTGGATTTGCCCATCGCGCCCTTCCTGTTGCCAGAGCTTAATAACGGCTGCGCCATCTTTGAAGGTTTCCAGCGGTGCATTTGGTGTCGGTGATAGTTGTGGTGAACTTGAGTTTTGAGTGCTTGTTTGGTCTGTCATAAAAGACTCTCCTGAGTGGTGGTTAAATTGTTGGTTATGCTGCCGATGAGTATTGACACGCTGCTGTTGGTTCTGCGGTATCACCGCCTGCGCCAACACAGCTTCGCGTTGTTCGAGAAGCCAGCGTCTTCCGAATGATTCACGATCAACGGGATCACGGATATTAGGCGGTGGCACTAATGTTGGCGCAAGATGATCGACCTCGACCATGCGGGAGCCGCGTTGCTGATCTGTATTATCTTGCTCTGTGATATGCGAGCGAGGTTGCAGATAGGTGTTGAGCTGCGCGAAGTCGCGTCTGAGGTTGGGCAGATTCTGCGACGGACTCCACGGCGCAGTTACGTCACGCGGCGTTGGCTCATTCTTTGCCGCCAGCCGTGCATTGAATTCGGCGTGGGACGGATGCGCATAACGGATATCGGGTAGGTCTGATTTTTTATCATTCATAAAACTTTCTCTGATGGTCAGAATTAAGAATGACGACCCACGGGCAGCCATGCCCTGATAAGCCCTGATGCGTAATCACGCCGCGTGATCCCAGATACAGGCACTGCCCGTAAGATGGGCGATCGTACAATTCATTCAAACGCAGGTGCGGCCCTGTACTGGAGGCAAAGAACGCAGCGATAGCGAGTGGCTTCCAATAGCCAATCATTTGGCTGATCAGGCGGCTGAATGTTGCACATCGATATTGAAAGCGAAAACGTATCGGTGTCATACGCGGCCTCCTGTGAGACACCAGCGCAGAATGGTGAATGGCATCGCGATGATACGCTTGACGACCCAATAACACTGCACCTGCACTGGCGGCAACCGATCACCCATCACAAGAACGGCTTTATCAATCTTCTTTTTCGTACCGTAATGCGGGTTTGCATCTATCTCATGCCCCCAAGGGCGTGCTTCGAAGATGGTGGGCGCTTGGCTGATGATGCCGTAATGCTGCCCCACAAATAACAGCGTATGTTGCGTTCTACGGATTTGTTCTGCGTCCATGAGAGGCATAGAATCCTCACGGTACGCTGTGCCTTTCACGCCATATTCACTACGATCACCTGAGTTGCTGTTGGTAACGATTGAGCGATTACCCATCAAACGCTGCGCCAGTTTGATCGTTTTTTCTTCACGAATGCCTGATAGAAACTGGAAAATTTCGCTTTCAGACTCCATGACACGCGCCGCATGTTCGCCGTGCTGGTGAGCGTAAGCTGAAATGTTTTGTAGAAACAGATGCAGTCTTAATCCGTAAGAGCGTGAATAGGTTGGCAGCGTATCCAAGCCTGTTAGCGGAAAATTAGAAATTTCGTCCAGTAAAAGATACACTTCACGATGTTTGTTCTTGTGACGCTGCAATTCAATGATCATGCATTTTTGCAATAATGCCGCAGCTTTCTTCTGGGTTTCTAATCGTGTGCTATCAATAGGCATCAGCACCGTTGTCGGACGATCGCCTTCTTTCATCTGTGAGAACCGAAACGACGTTTTATTCATGACCCTGAATAATCGCCCCGTTTCCGCAAAGTCGCTGAGCTGTTGCCGTGCGCCTGAGAGGAATGAATCAATCGTGCGTGTATCTGTTGCTGATAGCATTTTTACTAACTCCGCAGCGCGACGGCGAAACCATGCGATAAAATTACTTACGTCCTGAGGATCATGAAGGCCTGATAATGCCCACGAGGTTTGCTCAAGCGCCATTGGCTCTAATGCGTTACCCTCTGCATTCACACATGACCCTGCGGCAAACCGCATATCAGCCAGTAATGCCGCGCTGTCATTAAGCATTGCCTCGACATGCCCTAAATGCGCTTGCGTATCCCGTAGGATCACAACGTAAATAACAATCGTCTGTAATGCCTCTCGCGCCCCGTTAGGCCAGTATGGATCGGGTGTTTTATCATTTATGGGATAGAGCTGATTAATCAACTCTGCGACCATAGCTTTAACATCAACAAGGCAGCCAGCTTGTTCAAAACAATCCAGTGGCAATGATAACGGATTATAGTAGGCTGTTTTAATGGTGGGGTGACCATCAAACTCACCGCCAATATCGAGGACAATCACATCGCCGTATTTTGAAAGCGGGTGATAAAGCTGATAGGTCAGGTCAGATTTAAAATCTGTCAGGAACTTGGATTCATATTTTAAGGCGAATGCATTGGTGAGAAGCACCTTCGTTGTTTTACCGCTACCGCTTGGGCCAAATGTCGTTGCCATGCATTCGTAAGGAATAATCAGTTCACGATTACGGCGGAACCATCCCATAGAGATTGCACCAAAATATGGCCCCCAATAATATTTCTGTGA
The DNA here is from genome assembly GCA_963803575.1 of uncultured Alphaproteobacteria bacterium. Lineage (GTDB taxonomy): Bacteria > Pseudomonadota > Alphaproteobacteria > Rickettsiales > UBA998 > CAWDMW01. The sequence goes on along the minus strand of CAWDMW010000002.1, from coordinate 889,936 downwards.
AATTCGCAACGCTTCTTTGCGCGTTGACCAGCGCCCCGTGCCTTTGATGCCAATAGGCGTTCGCGCCAGTTTTAGCTCAATACGCTCAGCCAGATGATTGAACGTCCATTCTGATATACTCAGCACATTGACTATGCAGATTACAGCGGCGGCGGCTGGCAAATGCATAATGATAGTGTCGTGATGAATGACAGTATGCGTGTCACCACCCAGCCAGCCCATCACCTCATAAGCACCAGCTGCCAGCAAGATATTCGGCAAGGGAAACCCCCGCCGAATAATCTCACCATGTTGTTTGGAATTGTTGCGCATGGCTATACAGCGCCGCCAATGAGGTAGGGCTTACAATGCGCCCGCGCAAAATGCACCGTAAATTCAGTGATGTCTGCGTCACGCAGCATGTCCTTTGTGATATCTACATCACCGACAGCACTACGGATATACAGGTTACGTTCAATACCTGTATTATTGCCGTGCGAACTATTGCCGCGCAAGCTTATATAGCAGTGATAGGCCGGCTTTGTAGTGGGGTTCAACAAGTCTGAATACGTCGATCCAACTATCAGTTTCATGCCCGTTCCGTCGATATCTACCATTTTAAACAACGTTACGGAATCCACCGTATCGCTAATACGCTTGAGCGTACCAAGCTTAGCCTCCATCTGTTCCTTTTGCGCCGCTAACGCGTCCAACTCTTGCTGCAAAGCATCCATAGCCGCCTGCTGATCTGGGCAATCAGGACGAGACACCAGACCTGATGCACATTGCAGTGCTTTCATCGCGTCTGACTCTTTGGCATATGAGACGACATAGAGGCTGAGCAATATGATAGAGGTGACAGCGACGCTGCTTGCAAGCGCAGCAAGCAACATATTGCTAAAACCAGATAAGCCCATACGCGTCGTATAATTAAGTAATTTTCTCATGATAATTCTCCTATGATTGTTGAGTTATTGAAGATTGAGAGGATGGCTGTGATTCCAGCATTTCCTCTTTTCTGGCTTGTGGAATCGAGCGAGATAGCGTTAATGCCGCACAATAAAAAACAACCATTAGATCAAGCAACAAAGCCATCAAATACTGTGGAGTGTTCTTTCTCGAATAGTGAAACACCGCTTCACCCATATCCATTAATGGTGCGGGTGGCGTTGCCTTTGGCATATCACTGACATCGGTCATGCCCTCAAGATTTTCAGCAACCTTGTCGACAAGAACGCGCAAATCCTCAATGATGGCTGATTGCACCTGACCAAAGGTATTTTTCTGTACGCCAGAGCTAGAAACAGAGGCTTGCAGATTAGCAAGCTGCACATTCAGCCGCTCCACAACATTCTCGGATAAGAATGTCTGAATCAACTCCATAAGTTGATTAGCCGTTTCGCGATACACATCCTGACGCTCAAACACATTACCGATGGACTGGTCTTTGGCAATGCTGGCAAGCTTGTTTAAAATCTCTGTTGCCTGCTTACCCCGTGCTTCGGTGTTCGATGCCGTATTCAGTAACGTCTCGACAATTGACGTTATCTGAGAACAGACTGAATCCATTGATTGCACGGCTTTTCCGTATCCCTTTGACCCCGAGTAGCGGCCTGTGAGACGCTCCTGATCAGCGCGTGTGCAAATATCATCACGCAGCGGAATGAGCGCGTCAGCACGGCTTTTTGCTTCTGATGCATCCAGTATTGACGCAGCGTAATACTCACGATGGGCAATCGCCTGATCCTGCATATTATAGGAAAGGCTCGCGCTTCCTGCATTGCCAAGCAGACTATAGAAGCTGCTAACACCAATGGTGGGAACAAGCAGCGTTGTCACCAGAGCAATCACTTTCCAGCGTTGCTTGCGTGCTGATTCCATCGCAATAGAAAATGTCATCATCGTGGCGGTGGTAAGCAAGGCACAGCACACCGCGCCCGACATAATTGCTGAGCCAATCGAGACTTCATCAATCACGCCTGCTTCAATGGTTTTCTCAATAATGCCCCGTGCGCTCATAAAGCCCGAGAGTGCGGCTGCGGCTAGCGTCACCAGATAGACTTTCGTAGGCCGTCTCTCATGCGCGGCTTTAAGGTCTTTCAGCTCCTCCGCAAACTCAATGTTAGAGGTTAATGTTATTGCGTCTGGAGAAAGTGTTGTTTTCTCTAGTGCGTCACGTTGTTTGTTTTGTAGTTTCATCGCTTAACCCTCCACTTCGTTAGGGATGCGTTCAGTCAGCACAAATCCGCCATCATCTGGCCAACGCTCAATATCATCCAGATCATCAAAAGCGTTATCCAGCCATTGCTCCACATGACGTGGCAATGCGACTGCGCTATCCCCCAATGGTTCAGGTGGCGGTGAATCAGATGGTTCTGTGGGCGTAGGTGAAACTGTGCCGTCATAATCGGGATCATTCACGATCGGTAATGGCTGATCTTCTAATGCAGCTAATTCTGTTTCGGTGTAATCTTGATTAAAGTAATTTAGTGTTTTCATGTCGATCCTCATCGCTAAGTTATGAGAACAGCATGACTGATATTTCATCAAATAGGATATGGAGCTTTGTCGGATTTTTGTCAGAATAACTCTGACAAATTGACTTAATATGCTGTATTATAGTAATATCTAGTAAATATGATTAAGAGAAAGCCTATGAATGAGTATCTTACCACCTGCAAAAACAGATGAAGTTGCGCTGAACAAGAAAGGATATACAGTAAGCTATGAAGCTGTAGACGATGATGACTGTATCGAAAATTTTATCGAGTTTCATGATTGCTTTAAAGAAGTAGTCAAAAATAAGGATGGCGTTGTTGATAGCCCAGACAATTTACCATCTGTAAAATATTTTGATATGGGTACCAAAGCAATTGTTGGTGCGCTTTGGATCAAAAATGGAAAACGCGATCGTGAGAATGCGCCATCTGCGGTTTGTGAGCGCACTACAGAAACTGGTGCTTGTGGAGGGAATGGAGTTTATTATAGCGCTCAGGGTTTTTATAAGGCAAATATCAAGCATAACCCAAATGGCGCATCAATAATTGTCGATGAATTAAACACGGATGGTGAGATTGTCAGAGTTGTTGAAGAACATCATTTAAATGGATTGTTAGAAGAGTCAATTAGAAGAGATTTAAACACAGGCAATCAATTAGAATACCCATCGCGAGCAAATGACAATGATGGATTAGCTCCCACATTATAAATCTTGTGATTTGTCTTCTCGGTGAATATGTTCCTATGCAGTATTTAGCGTGGGGGTTTTATGGTTACAGTACTTAATGCTCATAAGGTAGATGCGCGTGATATTCGTACGGTTTTAGATCAGAATACAAAAAACCCAAGTAGTGGTGAGCTTAGTTGGGATGATTTAATAAAATCGATAAAAGATGCTCTTAGAGATCAAGTGAACACCCTGATATTAAAGCCAAATGAGACAACTGAAAAAGCCAGTGATATATACCCCCTAGACTCTCTTAACGAGACCGCACTACACGCTGTCTTATTTTATATTTTATATCCTGACCATAAAGAGGCTGATACAACTCCTCAATTGAACTATGAGAATGAATACCCGAGAGCAGATTATATCAGGGATATGTTTTATGGTCTTAAAAAGACCCCCGGAAAATTAGCTTTAATACTCTCGTGGCTTTGGCGCGATCATCATGATTTTATTGATGGAATCTATCTTGCTCTTGGCTTACATGAACGTGAAGGGCATACTAATGGAAAACGCTCACCCATTCGCTTCTCTTATCCACTATTGGAGGGTAATGACGACAACCCATTCCACCCACGTCGCGTAAAATATCACGACCGTGATGAAGAACAGCAACAGCTTGATGAGTTTATCGTCACCAAACCCGAGCACAACGCCATGAATGTATTGCTATGGGCAGTATCTGGGCCATCTGGCTCTGGAAAAACGCGGCTGACACAGCATTGGATGCAAAACTCTGATGCGATGCCAGAAAATCATTGGGATCAGCTAGTGCTGGGAAACAATTTTGCCAAAAGCCACGGACATACTCGTGCCTTTTGGGAGGGAACGCCAGAAAACCCTCATATCGGCTGGACACCAAGCCAACCCACACTCATTGTTATAGATTACCTTCATATTTACCGCGAAGCGCTGGATTCAATCATTCGGAGATGTGGAGATTTGCATGAAAATAGAGATTTAAAGCATCCTGTACGGATTTTACTGATTGATCATGTGTTCCCTGACGATTTAAAAGATGTGCCCATTGATAAACGCTTGGGCGCTAAGCAAGACAAGATTACAACGGATATCACTGTGCCGTGCTTCAAACATGTGCCACTGGCATTACAGGGTAACTATTCATACAACGCGGACGGCACAACACAAACGATCGATGATGCAAAGCTTGATCAGCTCATTCCTCAGATACTGGATGATACGGCTGGAGATAAGGTATCTCAGGAGAAAAAAGATCAGGCATGTGCGTATCTAAGAGAAACCACAGCGGCCTATTACCCACTTTTTGCCGTATTGTTGGGCTATACGCTACGCACCTATCCAGACGCAGAATTCTCGTCATGGAGCAGACGTAAACTGATTGAGAATTATTTTGAAAAAACGCAGCGTTTGCGCTGGCTATATGATGTTGAGGCAGCGCATTGGTCTGCTGTTTGCGTAGCAACGTCCACTGCTCGACGTGACATACCTTATAGTCTGCTAACAGATTGCATGAGGGATGAATATGGCATCCCGCTGATCAATCACGATGAAGTCAAAGAATATTGCCGCGCTATTATCGGCACATCAACATCTGATAATATACTGCGTCCTTATGAACCAGATATGATGGGCGAAACTTTCTTTTTATTGTTTCTCAAAGCGCTCACGAGTGGTCAGGATAATTTGCGGTCACTCACTCCCTATTTTTTCCAGATGCTCAGTTGTGGAGAAAAAGATATTCAGCGCAAAAGCGCTGAGGAGTTTATTGGTTTCATCACCCGTCTTGTCCGTAATTTCTGTAACGATGATCAGATTGAGGGAAAAGTACAACAGCATTGGGATGCGCTGCTTTTTCTCCTTAATCCAAGCCATTTTTCTGATGGTACGCATATTCTTCACGACTCGGAGCGCCGTCCTGCCATACGATAGTCTCTAGCAATACCTCATCTGTTACTTGCTCGCCATCCAATGTCCACACGTCACCATCCGCATCTTTAACGATGATTGTTCCGTCTGGCAGGCGGTTTGCTATGTCTAGCATCTTTTCTCTGGTATCTAGCGCATCAGCCAATCGTGTTTCCGCATCCTGTATGGCCTGTTCAGTGTCAATTTGTGACTGAGTGATCATGCCTATCGCTTTGTTGTAGAGGGCGGCATATTCTGGATCGCGTTTCATCAGCGCTTCTAAGGCACTCACCAACTGCGTTTGGTGCTCTCGTTCTTTTCTCTGCTGTTGCGCTAGCTCATCGTTCTTGTTTGGAAGGTGGCGTTTGATACGGCCTGTTTCAACGCCACTTATTTCATGATTCAGGTCATCACGCTTTTGCTCTGATTGCTGCTGGCGTTGTGCGTCTGTTAGCTGCTGGAATTCTTCATCCTGCATCGTATGGTCTTTCTCTTAATTCTGAGGTTGCGGTGTGTGTTTTGATCGTGCTGTCCTGCGTCCTCTATCTTCGGTAGTGTATCGTATTTTTGCCAACCCTGTCAATTTTGGTGGGTGGTGATTGTCATCGTATTGCGTTGGTTCTCGTGCGTGTGTTGGTCAACGGCTTGTTATGGTCTTTTTTGTATCGCTGTGATTCCATGCTTTCGGCTAGTGGCTTGGATCATCTGTTAGTTTCGCTTTTGGATGGTTTCGATTGCGGTGTTGTTACGGTGTCCTACGGACTAGTTTTTGTTAGTTTTGACTTACGCAAGGTGTGCGCGTAGTTACGCGCGAGATAAAAATTACATAAATGTAATTGTTCAGGAGGGAGATGCTGCGCTCTCCCGTCCACCCTCTGGCTATACATATTACAAATCTTATATAATATTATCCAAATTAGCAGTTTTTGGGAGTAGCCCTATTTCTTGCTTTTTCAATCAGTTTTACTGCCTCTACAAAACCAAAGTTTTCAGCAACAAGTTTCATGTCCAAATAATAACTTTTCTGTAAAATAGTGTTTTTCCCAAAACTATAAGCTATTTCTGATGGAATCAATGCATTATGTAGGTGTGTATGCATTATATCTTTTTCAATAAAGTCGTATAGGTCAGCGCCACAAAATTTAGAGTCTCTCCAGAACTTTTTTTGCTCGCCCCCCATATTAATAATGCCCGTATCAATAAAGTTAACGGTTTCCCAACTACCTCTAACAACATGCCCATTTATACGGTATCCCATAAACATACGATTAGACATTATGATGCAAGTAACTAGTTTTTTGTTATCAATATCCCAGCCCAACTTTTTCGACAAATATTGACTGAATTTCCTATCTTGGTAAAACCCCTTAATTTTTTCTAACTGCTCAGCAGCTTTTACAATATAATCGTAACTTGTCTTTGCTTCATGAGGACTGCACGGAAGACTTGAGTTTTTACATTCAAAGATAAAAAGACAGTTATCAATTAAGGCGATATTATCAATTTCTCCCTGAACTCCATTCCATTTGTACTCAACGCCACTACTCACATTCGAAGTATTACGCGACAAGACTTTATCTATAAGTGCTGAAAGAGGGTCTTTTGTACCATCTTCATAAAAGCGACGTTTTGATAATTGTATAGAATTCCTTAGAATTCCAGAGTTTGCCATTATGTTATATGGAAGAGCATATTGTTCATTTGCCATTTTAATAAGCGGCTGATATTGGAGATCAAGTACTCCTCCTTTACCGCTATCATATGAAAGAAAATCAATTAAACGTTGCGAATTTTTTCCGATAGCCCCATCAAACATCATTCGAAGGGTGTGCCTTGTAAAAACAGGCAACAGTGATTGAGATACCTTTTCATGCTCTTTAGGTAATAGGGGCCTCATACGAGAAACTAGTATCCATCGGAACAACTCAATCAATCTTTGTACTTTTATAAGATCCCACAAATGAACGCCATCCGCAATTTCAAAACTCAGCAGTTGATCAGCATCAATCCCCCATTCATGTAAAGAATATTCAATCATAAAAGCCTCCATCGGGAAAAACATCTCACTATTGATTAATTTTTCTACAGGGGGCGCCCACGGAAACGCTAATACATAACGTTCTATAGGCTCTGTTTCTAGGTAAACTAATTTTTTTCCTGAATCAGAACATAATTTTTCAGCAAACTCTTTAATCCCGTCTTTATCCCAATGTTCCGAACTAGTATACTTTAGTGCATATTGAACTTCGTTTTGTATATATCCTAATTTTAAAGCCTTCTCAAAATCTTTAGATTTTGGATGAAGCTCGTATTTGTTGTCGCTTTCTTGACTTGGTGTAATCTTATAACCGAAAAAATCAACCATAGTTTCAAACTCAAAAACTGCTCGGATTTTTGCTGCACTAACTAGGATTTTTTCTACGTCAAATTCAGAAATATTGATTTCAATGTCTAACATACCAATTCCATCAAACTGGTTTCTAAACAGATGAATGACATAGCTTGCAGCCTCAGAGATAACCTCAGGCGGCAGGTCATTTAAACTGACATCTATCCTTTCTACACTAGTACTCCAGCCATCTGTCGCCTGCATCATGAAAACAAAGTCAGCTGCAATCAAAATTTGTCTTAATAATTTCTCTTTACCACTATTTAGGCTTTGAATAATATATCTTTACAAATACTTTGCCTCCATATTCACTGTATATAGATATTGCAAAGTGTCGAAGTAACTTTGTGTATTATTAGATATGCTGACGGTAGATGTGACCTTTCTAATAAGTTTTAAAAGCAAAGAAGTGCTTTTGAAATCATATTTAGATGCACGAAATACTCCTGCTTTCTTGGATTTTACAATAAATTGGTGTTCATCAATAATTAGGCCGAGTAATAACCAGTTTTGGCTTTCGCTAATTTTTTTCTGTTTAATATTTTCACGAAGTTTATCTAGTACAAATGAAACATCACCCTTATTAAAGTGACTTCTCGTTACGACTTCCTGCACATGATTAAAGTGTGATATCCAATTATATTTAGGGAGTTCAGCTAATAACGAACTAATATTTTCAGTCATGACTGTACTTTCAAAGCATTTTTAACAAAACTATTTATTTCATCATTATAAGCAAGGTAAGGGCGACAAAAAGACGAAGGATTTAGCGCGATTAAATCTGATAACCACCTTCCAAGACTTGATAAGGCATTGCTACAAAACACAAGCTCCTCTTTATAGTTATTTTCATTGTTGTAAGGTTTATGAATACCTTTACAAAAATCTTCATACAGACTGTGGGTATTTTTTCCGTATTTATCTAGAATTTTTGGATTTCTGTTATCAACTAAATCAAGTGTTTCTTCTACATATGCCGATATTCTATTAACGTAATTTCCTTCTTTTATGTCTCTATATTTTCCGTCCCAACACTGCCTTTTTTCTTTTTTAGGTGGATATAGAAAATTAGTGAGGTGCTCAATAAAACGTCTTCCAGATAAGTAAGATTGCGATAATTGTTCTTTAATTTCTGCCCTTTGAAAAGTTTGTGTGGCAGCATAAAAAATATTAAATAAGTAAGGATGTAGCTCTTCAAGATTCAAATTTAGCTCAGATAAATCATTATGATCCCATCCTAAATTGTTTTCAAAAAAATTCGTGAACGTATCAATACGTTTGTGATGATCTAATGAATCATAATAATTATCAAAAATTGTATGTCTTGCACCAATGTCTTCACTACTTACTTGGTATCCTAAGCTAGAAAATACTTCATCCTTTACATCAAGCTGATTATCATTCATGCTATATAGCGAATAGCAAATGTGATTATGCAACCTATACCTCAATATTAGACCATTTGCAAAAAAAGAGAAATGCGGGGTATAGCTATAGTTTAAATCAATAGCTCCCAAATAGCTTTTTTCAAAATAAATCTGGTTGTGTAATTTTTCTTCTGTTTCTTCTTTAATATTTGTAATAACCCAACAGTAGACTGTACACATATTGTATGTATTTTCTAGTTTTTGGCGTTTTCTTCTATCCCATGAGTAAGGATTATATACCTGAGAAAACTGTTCTAAAGTCGACATTTTACCAAATGTAAGCACATCACCCACTGAAACCATCATGTTCCTATCAGTTTTCTGTAATATCTTTGCTTTCAATATTATTTCTTTGATGGCATCTCCATAACAGGATCCCAAATCTGGATAATCTGAATTAAATAAGAAAGCTACTTTCAAAGTTATTGTCCTGCAAAATTTTTGATACTATTGTTATTTATGAGCTACGCGGTTGTCTCACATACTGGTTCCAACTCATCATCATAGCGTATATCGTTCATCATTGCGATTACAGCATGATCTGGTAAAACTCTGCCAGTTATATGCCTTTTCTGATCATAACCAGGATAAGCATCTTCCATGATTTGCCAAAATCCATAATGCATCTTAGGATGTAGGTGGTTGACTAGTTCTAAGAGGAAGGTATGCATATTTAAATAATCATTTAGCACTACTTCTGGAGCATGAAGACGTTCAAGTGCTTCATGTAATTTACCAATGTGGTCTCCTGCTTCTGTAAATAGCGGACGTTTGCCATCAAAATAAACAACTTCTGTCTTTTCTTTGACAGGATCGATATTGCCGTGAATAGCGTTGTTTCTCTTATCCATCACTGTCTTGAATTTTTTAAAGATTTTAGACTTTGGGTCAATTTTTCTTTCAAAACCCTCACATTTATAAAACATGTCGAAGATTTTTGTATCTATATTGGAACGTATGAAAGCATCAAATTCGCGAGGGTTTTCTTTAATAGCTTTCTTGCAAAACATTAAAATAAACATGTTGATGAACGCTTCTGCCATTACAGGTGTTAGTAAAGAAAGTTTTAGGCAACTTCCATGTAAAGAGTTCATTCGAGCTTGCGCTTTGTTAAGCACCGCTTCTTTTTGATCATTTTGATGCGGTTTATCTGCGCGACTGGATGCGTTTTTATAAGGCTCAAAACCGTCCTTAGAGTTTATAATCGTACTATGCAAATCAGCACAAATATTAGATATTTGAATATATTTATTTGGAAAAATGAACCATTTCTCGAGAGAGTTCAATATTATGGTTTTCTCTTTTCCCATGCGAGCGTAGTCTTTTCTAATGTTTTTTATTAGGTTATGCCAGTCTTGGTCTGATAAGGCCTCTAGAATACGAAAATGAATTTCTCGTGAAGTGCCACATATAGAAATATAGTTATCACCTGCGAGCACCAAATACTCCCAATGTATCCAGTTGTCGCTATCATCTTTCCGCAAAAAATTCTGAAACCCATTGGGTTCCCCAAACCTTGCTTTTAAATAGCAATAGACATCTACTGGAATCAGTCCAATTCTAACTACTAAGCTTGAAGAAACTTTTTTCGATTGAGTTACGTCAGTTTTATTGCTGTGAGATAAATTTAAATAGAGACTGACTTGCTTTTCAGATGCGGGTATCCACCCTTCGACGTCTAGGCTTTCCAGTATTTTCTTTGTCATTTATTCTGATCCTTTAACTAATTTACTAATATGCTGCTTAACTTTTTCCCATTCTTCATTTTCCTGATCTTTAGCTTGGTTATGTTTTTCCGAAAATAGTGTTATATTTTCTATGATTCTGGAAAAGTGGCAGAAGACTTTTCTGAACCCCATATGCCCAACCTTGATATGAAGGCATTACTTTCCACGTGCCACGCTTGTGATTCCGCGCCAAAGGATCACTACACTCATCTCCATAAATTAGACGAAAAGAAAATAATTCATTCCTTTCCTTGTTATCAATACTAATGGTGAGGCGACATTTAATTTCAGTCATTGCAGCGGCCTCGTCTAGTATTTCCAAAATGCACGCATCTAGCAAGATAATCTGGCTGATATCCTTTCTAATCTCTCCAGCTCTCTTCTTGATAGGGCGCCCATCGAAGTAAACTGTGTACTTGCCCATTTCCCCGTAATTATTATTTTTCCAAGCATGCAGGAAAGCCACTAATGTTTTTTCTGGGCTAGCATCATCAAAAGGATCACTATCTGTTGATGAAATAAGAAACTGTAGTTCGTTAATAATCCTTGGTTTCCAATCCTCAATCATTTTGGTGTGCTTGATTGTTTCTCTGTATTGTAGAAGTTTTTCTTTTAAAGATTTCTCTTGCTCAGGAGATGCGTTTTTAATAGATTCGCGTGCACGGATTACATCACCGACGCATGAAACAAGTGACCATAATTTTGCAGCTATCAATGGGTTATTATAGTTTATATCTCGCCCATGCAGTATTCCATTTCTGTATGGAAAGGTAAGCGGTTCATCATTCAGCTTTTTACGAGTCCTACATATTTCGCTGACTAACTGACTTAAGCTATCCGATTGTCCAGCAAGTGCATTTAACTCGGTCAAATCAGCACCTTCACTAAACAAAGATTTTTTAAAATAATCCTGTCCAACACCATCAACAACACTGAATAACAAAGGGATTGCAGCCATATAGCGTTCTACTTGGCAGAGAAATGCTGCTTCTTGCAGTATATGCTCTCTTACAGCAAAAGGCTTAATAGTTCTAAGGCTCATAATTACAAAATCAAGCTTATCTCCTGTGTAATCTGCAATTAAAACTCCCTCGGCATCATCAATTTTGCCTTTTTCGGCTAGTATGACAGCTTCTTTAGCGCTGTTAATATTTGTGGATTCTGATATAAGCCATCCTCGCTCTTGAAAAAGAGCATTAAACTTTAGTGGCAGCTCAGTTAATTCTTTAGCTTGGGATTGTATTTCAATATTCTGTTCTCTAAATGAGCGTGTTGTGTCGTTAGAAAGCCCACACCTTTCCAGCAAGCCAAAAATCATTCCCATACCTTTTATTGCTTCGGCATCATGCACAACTTTCTGTAAATTAGGGGGGAGTTTGTTTTTGTTCACTACCTGAAATAACTACCTCTCTAATGGCGGTTTAAGTGTGATCAACTTCTCATACGCATTTGCTTCAAGCCTATCTGCGTCTTTGAAGTCAAATCTAGTTGGAGTTTTAGAGTTGATCTGATTTAAATCAAGTGGCCTCCAATAAATTCCAGAATGTGCGGATATATCAACACTTACAATTATCACAGGCACTGTAGATTTCATTAAATAATCAAGATCGTTTTGTTTGAGGTAAAGTGTATGGTTTCCTAAATCAGGATTAAATTCGGTACTCTTTATTTGCACTTTTAATATGTGATGTGATGATATTCCATCATCATCACATATTTCAACTTCAGCATCTACTCCAAGATCAGTGGATTCATCCATTAATCTTACAGGCCACCTGAACATTCGAGTCACAAGTTCACCAAATTTAAAAGCTCCTGCATTACCAATAGCTTTTTGTGCTGCATATTTTTTACCCATTTTCTGTTCACCCCTGTGCAGTTCTTAAAACATATTTTAGCTTAGTAAGCTTTTATGTTTATTTATATAAAGAGATTGCATAACTATCCATAGAAAACAAGAATGTAAATTCTCAATGACTTATTGTTTTTAAGATATTGATTTTTATTAATTAATTGTTTTAGAGATGAGTTATGCAGAGGTTTCATAAAGATTATTATTTCTATTGTAAAATGGAGACGCCATCTCCGATGCCTGAGAACCACCTTTGAGCTTATATCACATCCGTCGACGCCGCTGGCTGTGATGCAATCACTTTTTCCCCGTAAGAGTCGGTAAGTGGCGCAGCCACTAACCGACTCTAGACGGACACCCCAGAAAAGTCAATGCATCATCGTCGGAGTGTGACCGAACGTCCTGCTTTAGTCCTGTCAGCTTTGCTGTCAGGGCTTTTTTTGATTCTGTTTTCGGACGCTCGCCGCTTGGCAAGGTTTCAGGAACGGGAGAATAAGAAACATTCCCGTTGGTCATTTAACGATTAAAAGGAAACTTAGGCTATGACACAATTTTACGCACAACCTTACGATATCTCAGCAACAGGATTTTATTTTAATACGGTGGAAGACTATGACGCCAAACATGCCGCATGCAAGAATGATTACGGCGATCAGGTCGAAGAGTTTGAAATCCAGTTTATAGATGGGGACGATATAGATTGTGACCTGTTCAAAGCCATAGGCATAAACCAGTGCAATATTCATCACTTTGTTGATGCGGTGGATGCGTGGGAGGACTACCAAAAGCTCAATGTTATTATTGCCGTAGGCGAGTGTGGTTATGACTTCGATTTCGACAGTAATGACCCCGATGATTTTGATGTGACATTGTATGAAGTCGATACGATGAAAGAGCTGGCAGAGCAGTTTGTTGATGAGGGCTTGTATGGTGATATTCCTGACAGCCTACGTTTCTATATTGATTATGACGCAATCGCGCGTGACCTGCGCATGGATTACAGCGATATCCGCGTAGCTGGTGTGAATTACATTTACCGTTGCGCATAGGGAGGGCTGGAACATGACACAATCAATGACATGGGGACGCCATCCTGATTACGCAAATGGCACATGGATCAAGCTTTATAAAGGCAAAAGTCAGCCAAAGGAGGCAGAGCGCAAGGCTCAGGGTTTTGAATTGCGCTTCATGCCGCTATGGTTTCATCCAGAGGGCGGCACATCGCGCATATTAACTGATGAAGACAAGAAAGCCGCATTTATCTGCGCTACGAACAACATGCAAGGTGCAACGTCACGTTGGCAGCAACGCGCCGAGAGTGGTTTGAACGATGAACAATTACATGATGCGTTGCGTTATGAGCTTGGCATTGCAGGCGGTAGCTCATGCGCCGATAGTATCAGTGTTTCATATGCTGGTGCAGGACTTAAAATATGGGCAAGCTGGCAATCGGTGAATGACTGCATTGATGCGCCAATATTTGAAGGTAAGCAAACGATTGCTATGGCGCGGTTAGTGTATGGTATTACTGATGCAAGTGATACGCAAATGGCGCTTTTTTAACGTGTCGTAAAATTTGTGCCGCCTAGCATTCGGCTAGGCGGCTTATATTATTGATTAAAAGCTGATTGAATTACGGCACGAACTAGGCATACTTCAATTATTTAATATATTGGGAGTTTTTATGTCATGGATTGTAATTGATGAAAATCAACAGCTTGTTTATGAGAGTAATACAAGTCGTTACGCGCATGCTTTATGGCCTTCGCCTGTTGTTACGCCAGCTAAGATTACTTATGACTTGGAAGGTAAGCTATCAGGAGAATCATCTGGCGCAAGCCCTTCGCAATCTTTGAAGTTTCGAGAGGATTATTATGATCCTACAGCTCGAATAAGGCGCGGACGCTTTTATTCTGGTGACGTAGGGAGTCAGCCGCAGGAATGGCATGTGCAACCACATCCTGCCAGACCTCTTGAATTAGCCAAATCTGATAAACTTGGAATACGAAAGCGGGTGTATGTTTATCAAAGCATACCCTTTTTCTCCCACTACATGAAAAACCAGAAAGAACAACCTTTGGTACTTTTAGGGATAGATGATCGATTTACTATATGGACAGTTATTGACGTTGAAGGTATCGCGCACGGAGAAGATTTAGTCACCCTAAAAGCAAGAAGTACCCGCAGCGTGATTCCTGAGATAGATCAGGATAAAGTCCCAGAAAATTACAAAACACTTGTAAATGAGTCTATAAGTAGCTTTGTAAATGAAGTTTACCGTGCTGCGCCTGTTTCAGTTATTGACCGAGCAAGAGACACTGCCAGTCAAATATTACTCGCCTATTTCGAACTAAAAGGTTCGCAATCCAAAGACTTGGGACAACTTGTTAAAAAACTTGAACAGGAAAAAATGACGGTTGCGGCAAGTGCCGCGCATATTATCGCAAGATTACATGCCCGTGCGAAACCGTCTGAACGACATAAGCGTGATATGCCCCCAATTAGAGAACAAAATGCGCAATTGGCTATTGAATGCGTAGGAGTGCTGCTTTCTGAAATTAGATGGGTGAAATAACTCACTCATCATCAAAATAGTCGAGTATATCCATGCTTTTATGCGGCACACCGATAATGTCAATATGACCGTCAAAGCATAGATAAAACACAAGATGCTTCTGGTGTAGAAAGCAATAATACCCATCATGCACATCAACGCGATGCTTACCGAGTTTTGGCTGTTTTGCCAACCAGCCAAAACGCTCATAAAGTGCGGTTACATAATTATCAGCTTGAGTTTCACCCCAAATATCCACGGTGTAATTCCATATATTGCGTAAATCTGCTTTTGCGCGTGGCGTGAGATTAAAATATGTCACTGTGTTGTCTTAAACTCTTGAAGCATATCATCTAGCGTCTGCGTGACATACTCGCCATTTGCAGATTGCATTGCACCCTCACCAAGATGGATGCGTAATGCTTTCATCTTGCTTTTTCGATCTTCCAAATTGCGTAAAGCATCGCGAATAACTTCGCTGGCTGTGCCATAGCGCCCACTTGCAACTTCGTTTTTAATGAACACTTCCCAGTGTTCGCCAAGAGTAACTGATGTAGTTGCCATGATGTAATCTCCTCAAATATATTCATTACCATTATATATGAATATACCATATGGGGGCAAGTATGATTATTACTACCGTTCATAAGTAGGGTGTTGCTCGTTATCATAGTGCTGAGCTTGTGACTTTGGCGCAGCACTGGATTGCTTTACAAACTCGTTTCTCATTGTCACAAAGTCCTGCTGTGACAATGATTTTGATGGATCGGGCTGGCGTACAGTTTGTGATACATGATGCTGTTCAGCACTTTTTAGCTCGGAGCCATGTGTCTGCTGCAACTTCTGACGCTGTTTTATTTGTTCTAACGTAATCGTATTGGGCTGCTTTCCACGCATACGTTGCCATGATTGTTTGATACGCTTACTGAATGTCTGTTTCTTTTCGGAGATATACTGCTTCTGCGACGCATCAGTAAAATCAAGCGTGGAGAGCTTGTCGCCATCTTTGCCAAGCTTGGTATATAGCTGGTTCTGGTTTTTAAAATCACCTTTGCTAGCATACATCTTGACCTGCTGCTTATGGCGAGACATAGCCACATACGTCGTATGGCGATCAAAATGCGGGGTTGCCAGTACGTAAGATTCATCAACGGTCATGCCCTGAGACTTATGAATGGTTGCGGCATAGCCAAGTTGGAGGTGGTTATATTCCTCTGTTGAGAAATTGAGCATGTGCCCATTATCCAGTTCAACATGAAACACACCATCTTGCATATTTTTCAGCGTTCCAAACGTACCGTTCATCACGCCAAGTACTTTGTCATTCTTGCGGAACATGATACGATCACCAATCGCAAAATCTTGTTTTGTCTGATATTCCACATCACCATCGGTGACGGTGACAGCAGTGGTGATATTATCAGCCGAGACTTTACTAAGCTTCACCATTTCAGTTTTAATACGCTCATTCAATTCTGCCACATCCAATTTGGTATAAGCCAGTACAAGACGGGTTTTGGCTGGATCAGCACGGTACGACTGCATCATATCAGCAACCAGTTGCTCTTGTGCAGCCGTTCTGGTTTTGCTGTGGGTAATATCGCCATTTTTCTGATAGGCATGCAGCGCATCTGCGGTATTTCCTTGTGATAACTGCATCGTGGCGTCACGTTGCCACTCTGTTTTCTGGCGGCGTACTTCTGTGATGGTGGCAGATTCATTGCGTTCAAGCAAAGTGCGGAATGCCGCACCAGCTTCAATAGATTGTAATTGTTCAGGATCACCGACCAACACCAATTTTGCGCCTGATTGCTGGCAGAGATCAATGACATTGGAAAGTTGCTTAGCTGATACCATACCAGCCTCATCAACAATGAGGACGTCTTTGCTAGTAAGCATGGTGCTTTGAATAAATTCATGTTGCCGCGCCGTTAATGGCTTGCCGTCATTATCATCCATCATCTTTTTAGCGATGTTAATACGATATTCAAGCGAATGCAGTGTCGATGCATTTATTCCGATGTCTTTTAGTCCTGCGGAAGCGATACCAGACGGTGCAGCACCACGCACACGATAGCCTTGCGATTCATATGCCTCCTTAGCACCAGCCATAATGGTGGTTTTACCTGCGCCTGCCACACCCACAACCAGTGAAAGTTGCTTATTATCAGTCATATGTTTTAGAGTAGCAACTTGCTCAGCACTCAAACTGGCTGTGCCATTTGTTTCTTTCGATAATTTTGCATTTAGATTAAAGATAGCGCGATGGGTGGCATGATTATCGACTTTATATGAGTTTGTATGTGCCATGATTTGAGCTGCATCACTCATGTGCTGTTCCAGATCAAGCATAGCTTGTGTGGTGTAGACATCGTGATCGTCACGCTGACCAATCTTTATAAGTTGGTCTGATTCCAGCACATCAGACACAAGCTGTTTCCGTTTCACTTCATCTTTTTCAGATTTATAAAGCGTCCGTTCCATCATTTTGGGCGTGAAAGCCGCATGATAGCGCGTCACAAGTTCTATCGCCTTATCAGGCGTGAGCGTTGTCTTGGCTGGTTTAGGCGCTACGGTGACTTCTTTATCTGGCACGTGTGGTTTCTGCTGCTCAGCCAGCATTGCACGCACTTGATCCAGTGACGGTAACTCAGCTTCATCAACCAAACGAGCACGGACATGTTTGGTGTTAATGCCCTTTGGAAGCATTTTCGCCACGGAATAGATTTCACCATGAATATCTATGGTAACAAAACGCCCCGTATCGCCACGCGCCAGATAATAGCCTTTTTCTGCCAGCGCATGCTCGAAGGTAATACGACTGTCAGATTGCGCCCATGCCTCCTGAAAATGATGCTTGATATCAGCAGCATTTTTCTTCACGCGTTGTGCTTGTTGATGTTCAGCATGAGTATAATTTGTCGGATCGCGGTCTTTACGATTTTTCAAACCATCTGGCATGTCCCAATTATGCTGGAGAAACAGCTCTTTTGACAGGGTGGTGAGTTTTTCACGATCATGCGACATTTGCCGCGCCGTCATGGTTTTGAGATCAATGCGTGACCACACGACATGCACGTGACGACGACCATTCTTCTCATGGAACACCACCGCTCGCGCTTGCCCTTGCAAGCCGAGCCGTTTCTCTGCCTGTTCAATTGCATCTTCAAATTCGGCAACGGACACATCGGCATCTTTAGGCGGATTGAGTGAAAGTGAGTACATATATTGTGAGCACTTCGTGCCACGGCTAACAGCATATATCTCATTCAGCGCACCCATGAGATCACGCGATACAAAGCCACGCATCTCATGGAGTTCAACCACTTCATTCTCTGTTTTCATCAAATGCAGCGCTAAATCCTTGGCACCGCCGCGTTGATTGCCGTTAAGTATCATCCGCTAGAACCGCCTTGCGGTTTCACATTGAGCGACATAATGAGCGCCAGCTTGATACTTTCAATATCATCACAGGCAGAATCAATTTTATCTTCAATCTCAGGCGTAACATCAATATGCCCCTGCGCCGCAGCTAAAGAAAGAGCCAGCATAGAAGTGGCAAGTTCCGATTGACCAAACATGCCGAGCAGGCGCGCCAATTCAACAGAATTTATTGATGGCTCTTTTTTTCCGCTTGCGGTAGCACGTGGGGCGAACATTAGCTAAATCACCCAACACACATTGACGGACGTAGCTGCTTACTGATGTTTTGCCTGCCGCTTGTGTCAGGTGCTTTTTCTCTTCCTGAGTAACACGGAAGGAGATAGGCAAAAGTGGCTTCTGCTTTTTCTGCGCTTTTGGTGTTTCCGTTGCCGTATTGCAAATATTGAAATAATCACTGAGATTTTCTTGAGTAGGATGGCTCATATTTCAAGCCCTCCAACATCATCTTTTAACTCTGCGCGGAACGGTTCAAGCTGCGGTTCCCAGTCTTTAAATAGCTCAAAAACAGAGTTCAGGTTGCCTCCGTGGGTGTCCACCAAACACCCTATCCTTCTAATTCTTACAATAGTATAGAAGTCCATTGACATAACGCATGAGTCGGACTCTAATAGGTGTGTATTAACACTATTTTCGCAGATACTTTTCATGCCTCATTCTTCTCTTTTGCCTTCTTTGGCTAGCAATACATCTGATGTTAGGAATAGAGGGATGCAGCAGCTTCAATCATTAGTCGCCGATGATATGACGCGCGTAAATACGGTCATTTTAGACTCTGTGAATCAAAATGTGCCGTTAATCAGTACCATTACCAACCACATTGTACAATCTGGTGGCAAAAGACTTCGCCCTTCCCTGACGCTTGCCTGTATGCGATTGCTGGATGCGCAGGAAACCCGGCATATTCCTCTTGCTGCGGCAGTGGAGCTGATTCATACGGCAACACTGCTACATGATGACGTAGTAGATGAAAGCACCATGCGCCGTGGGTTGGAGACAGCTAACAGCATCTGGAGCAATCAGGCCAGCGTGCTTGTCGGAGATTTTCTCTTTAGTCGGGCATTTCAATTGATGGTTTCTGATGGATCACTGGAAGTGCTGGGATTGCTGTCTAATGCCTCTGCCATTATTGCACAAGGTGAGGTTAAGCAATTGATGGTGACGGGCAACCTGAATACTACGCAAGACACCTATCTGGATGTGATTCAATCAAAGACAGCCGCCTTGTTTAGTGCCGCTTGCGAGATTGCCCCTGTCATTACAGAAGACACAGAAAGACGGGTTGCGTTTGCTTCATTTGGTCGCAATCTGGGTATAGCCTTTCAACTGGTTGATGATGCGCTGGATTATTCAGCCAAACAGGCCACACTTGGCAAAACCATTGGTGACGATTTGCGCGAAGGAAAGATTACGTTACCTGTGATTGAAGCCTACCAGCACGGAACCTCACAGCAGCGCCAATTTTGGGAACGGGTAATGGGTGAGCAGGATGACCAGGCGCAAGACCTTGATACAGCAATAGGTTACATAACGGAACATCGTGCTATAGAAACAACGATGACACTGGCAAAAGACTATGCTGCGCACGCTGAACAGGCGCTATACGACATAAACGGCAACGCTACCGCTATGAGAGCGTTAAAAGAATGCATCGCTTTTTGTGTTAATCGAGACGTATAAGCCCCTAAAACCGATATGATACCCCTGCCCCTGCTAAAAACTGATTATCATTGCCCTCATCATCAACGATAGGGCTATCCGATGCGTCGCCAAGCAACCTTGTGTAAGAAACGCGACTATAAAGACCCCAACGCTGGTCAAATGCATATTGCCCGTTCACTCCTATGGATGCATCTTTGAAGCCGCTTTCAGCGTCGAAATTTGACAAGCCGCTTGCACCCACATTTTGCGATGTAACACTATAATACGTATTCATATAATCGCTGCTACCATAAGAAGTGCTAAGATCTACTCCCATACGAAGTTTCTGCGTGATAGGCGTATTATAGTCAATCCCTACTGATGCTTCAAATCCTTCATGTGCATCAGAGACGTCATGCAGGAAACGGGTAGAGATTCCTAAAGAATCACCTGCACGCCATCCTGTTGAATAGTCATATCGCGCAAATACACCGAGTTCAAACGCGTCATCAATCTCTGACAGACGTGACAGTATAGCATTATCAATACTATCATCTCGCCCAAAACGAAAATTAAGCACAGGGCCTAGTTGAAAGTTCTCGTGATTCAGCACGTTTGCACGAAGGCTTGTGCCAAGTATTTCAGCATAGCGATATTCCTGCTGAATACGCCCAACCATGAAGGGAATCATCTGATAATCTTCAGCACCCTCATATTCAGGAACAGCGCCAACCCCCAACCCAACAAACCCGTGTAAACCGGATTTGTCTGCTTTACCGTCAGCAAGAAAGTCATTAGCGACAACGTTGGTAGAGTACAATACAGTTAGCGCTACAGACGCGCTAATAAGATGTTTAGATATATTCATGGTGGGATAACTTGGAGGTTAGTTCAGAACGATTGTTTGAGTAAAATAAGAAACAACAAGTGACACGTCAACAGACGATGCCACAATCAAATATTACTTACGCTCAACGCCTGAGCCATCTTGCTTAAGATACATGTAAGGGAACAGATAAAGCGATAACGCACTACCCCCAGAACCCACCGCCTTTATTGTCGTCATTGCCGTAAAAGCTGCCCATACCGCCGCCTTTATTACCGCCACCACCGTAGAAATTACCCATACCACCACCAGCAGCACCATGACCTGCGCTTCCGCCAAAAAAGCTGGGTTTGTTCGGATTATATTCTTTAGCAATAAATTGAACGATCTGATGATCGGTGTAGGGCGATTGTGGATTATACTTACAGATGCTCATACCCGATTTGCTCGTTACCCGACCAGTTTTCATATTGACACTGGCAATCCAGCGATTATCCGGCCCATACACACGACCTTTCTTATCAATACGACCACCATGCAGTCCCATATAAACTTTAGGCTGAATCTTTACCTGATTACGCTCACGCAGCTTGTTTTCTTCTTCCTTCGCTTTTTTGGCCGCAATACGACGAATAAATTCTTCCATGCCTTTAGAGATTTTTTTCTCCTGTGGCTCTGTTCCCGGCATCGAAAAACTATATCTTGATCCACCACTCAGTGCTTGCGCCCGCAACTCTTCAACCTTTTTATCAAAAACCTTCTTATATCGTTCTTCTGGCGTCAGGTTACTGTCATCAATACCGCGCATTTTGTTCATAAACGTTTTTTTTGCACTACGTTTTTCGTACTTGTCAAAAATAGGGTTAGTGCCACCGCCTTCGCCTGATCCACCTCGTGATCCTGTAAACATGCGTGTCATTAGTTAAAACTCCCTGTATCTTTATTGTTGCAACCTGCACACTGAACAGCATTACAATTAATGATAGTCTACCATGAGATGAGGCTTCGTGCGCGTGAAGCTTTTATGACAAAACAGGCGGCACCTCGCAGATATATCTTGCCTAACCCATAGGTTTCATGCTTTGTTCAAGACATTATTGAACAGACCACAATCGGGGCATATTGGCGTTATGAGTTTTACCGTTACCACCGGAGCATTACCTTCTTCTAAAAAAACGTATTTAAGCAGCGAGCGTTTTAAGAATGTAAACGTGCCGGTTCGCATGATTCAGTTGTCTCATACGGCGAATGAGCCAGACTTACCAGTATATGATACATCTGGTGCCTACACAGATGAGCAAATTAAGACAGATATTCGTGAAGGCCTACCTCGTGTGCGAGAAGACTGGACGAAAGTGCGTGGTGATGTGGAATCATATCCTGCACGTCATGTGAAGCCAGAAGATAACGGCTTTACAGCGTCTAGTGTTGGCAATGCTTCACAAATGGTGGAGTCTTTCCCACATATTAATCAAACGCCTATGCGTGCCAAGAAACAAGGTAACGTTTCGCAAATGTATTATGCGAAGCGTGGCATTATCACCGAAGAAATGGAATATATCGCTATTCGGGAAAATGAAGGGCGTAAGGAATATCTAGAAGCGTGGAAGTCCTACGATAGCGGATATGGGAAACTCGGGACGCATCGACGTTCTGCCCGCACCGATAACCAACACCCCGCCATGCCATTTGGGGCAAATTTGCCAGATTTAATCACGGCTGAATTTGTGCGTGATGAGGTGGCAAAAGGCAGGGCAATTATACCATGTAACATAAATCACCCTGAAATTGAGCCAATGATTATTGGGCGTAACTTTAAGGTAAAAATCAATGCTAATATCGGTAATTCTGCCGTAACTTCTTCGGTTGCTGATGAGGTGGATAAGCTGGTTTGGGCGATTCGCTGGGGTGCTGATACGGTGATGGATTTATCAACAGGGCGCAATATTCATACAATCCGTGAATGGATTATTCGCAATTCACCAGTGCCAATTGGAACAGTGCCAATTTATCAAGCGTTAGAAAAAGTTGATGGCGTTGCTGAGGATTTAACTTGGGATATATATCGTGACACATTAATTGAACAAGCTGAGCAAGGGGTGGATTATTTTACCATTCATGCAGGGGTATTATTGCCTTATGTGCCACTTACTGAACAGCGCGTAACAGGGATTGTTAGCCGTGGTGGTTCAATTCACGCAAAATGGTGCATGGCGCATCATAAAGAAAACTTCGCTTATGAGCATTTTGATGAAATTTGCGAGATAATGAAAGCATATGATGTGTCATTTTCATTAGGTGACGGCTTGCGCCCTGGGGCAACAGCTGACGCAAATGATGCAGCACAATTTGCTGAGTTAAAGACTTTAGGCGAATTAACGCATAAAGCATGGAAACATGATTGTCAGGTGATGATTGAAGGGCCCGGACATGTGCCTATGCATTTAATTCAAGAAAATATGACTAAACAACTTGATGCTTGTGGTGAAGCTCCGTTTTATACTCTTAGGGCCTTTAACAACTGACATTGCCCCTGGTTATGACCATATTACATCAGGAATTGGCGCAGCAATGATAGGCTGGTTTGGTTGCGCTATGTTATGCTACGTTACGCCGAAAGAGCATTTAGGGCTACCTGATAGAGATGACGTTAAGGTTGGGGTGATAACTTACAAAATTTCAGCCCATGCAGCAGATTTGGCAAAAGGTATCGGGCATCAGCAAGGTTGCGTGATGATGCGGTGAGTCGGGCAAGGTTTGAGTTTCGTTGGATAGATCAGTTTAACTTATCGCTAGATCCAGATACAGCGCAACAAGGTTTCATGATGAAACTTTGCCAGCTGACGGTGCGAAACATGCGCATTTTTGCTCAATGTGTGGGCCTAAATTCTGTTCAATGAAAATCTCGCAAGAAGTGCGTGAATTTGCAAATGTTGCCCATACTGACGCCTCACTTTCGCCACAAGATGCTAAAGAAGGTATGGAGACTATGGCAGAAACATTCCGTGAACAGGGAAACCAGATTTATCATAAAGTAGGATAATGCTTTACAAGAGCTGAGATGATACATTTGATACGTGGTTAACTAGGTATGCTTCCGTAACCGCGTATCAAACTTTCTAACCTGTTAATGATATGCCTTCCATCTCATCCATCACTGACAATGTCGTTTCACATGAATGGATGCAAGGCATATTACGTTACCAATGTAGCGGGTATCGCCGCCCTGATCCGGGCTATCCGATTATTTGGGAACGCGACCAAATGCGTTGCTACGCCCTGTCTGAGGTTCAACATCTGGATCACAGACCGGTCATATTATTGGTGCCATCACTGATTAACCGCTATTACATACTGGATCTAACCAGTCAGTTGAGCATCGCGCAATATTTTGAACAGCAAGGAATGCGCGTATGCATACTGGATTGGGGAACCCCTACAGCGCAGCAGGCAGCCTATGACACGGATCATTATGTCATGCAGTATCTGTTGCCATTACTGGAGCATCTATGCGAACGATATAGTCAACGTATTTCTATTGCAGGGTATTGTATTGGCGGATTGCTTGGTTTGGCAGCAACTTTACTTAAACCACACTGCGTTAACACACTGACCTTACTGGCCACACCATGGGATTTCACCCAACATCACGCTATTCAGGCACTAAACCATCCGGTTAACCGTAACGCTATAGAGATAGCATGTAGCCAGCAACCGTTGCTACCGGGCGCATATCTTTCATGGCTGTTTTACATGAGCGATCCGGAAAAATTTGAAGCAAAATATCGTTATTTTTCGACGGTTCCAACGCATACGGATACATTTAAGCGATTCATTGCTGTAGAGCATTGGGTGAATGACGTCGTTCCTCTTACGCAAGCATTTGCACGCACATGCCTGATTCACTGGGCGCAGGAAAACCAGACATTTCATCAGAAATGGTACATAGAGGGTAAGGCCATCTGCCCACAAGAGCTGACCCGTCCGGTCTGCATTGTAGCACCAGAGAATGATCGTATCGTTCCCAAAGCATCGGCTTTATCGTTAGCAAACCTGTTGCCCCGCCCATATGTGATTCTACCCAACACAGGGCACATAGGTATGATAATTGGGCGACAGCGCGAAGCCTCCCTGTGGCACCCATTGGCCAAATGGCTAATGGAACATTGACAATAAACCCAATATCATTGTTTCTTCATACTTCACACATATAGTTTGCGTTAGAGTAACATGGTGCAGGCATTATGCCCGTTGCTTAAGCATACTTTACGTTTCTCTATAGTGTAACCACCTGCATCGCCTGATAAGGATATCCTGCCTATGACTTCTACGCCGCAAACGGTGATTATGACCGATGATATAACTGCTCCCGAAGGAGAATTATCCGATATACTGGTCAATGACATTATTGGTGCATTAGATGATGACAAGCATCAGGAAGTTCGTGAACATTGCGCCGGTCTGCAATGTGAAGATGTTGGCGAACTGATTAATCAGCTCTCTAGCAACCAGCGTGAGCAGCTGATTGATGTGCTTGGGGATGATCTGTCTGACAATGTGTTAGCAACATTAGACCCCGATGCCGTCAGCGATGTAATTAGCGCACTTGGGCATGAAAAAGCGGTCGAGGCACTTTCAAACATTGAGCGAGATGACGCATTACACTTGCTGGAAGATTTGCCGCTGCAAGATCAGCAGGAATTGCTGCAATCAATGCAAGACGACGCACGCGAAGATTTAGAACAAAGCTTCACGTACCCCGAAGAAAGTGCCGGGCGCCTGATGCAAAAACGCTTTGTGAGCGTGCCGGAATTTTGGAGCATTGGGAACACGATTGATTATCTGCGCGAGAAGGAAAATCTGCCGGAAAATTTTTATGTTATTTATGTCGTAGATCATCGGTTCCATCCCAAAGGTAAACTCCCCCTTTCCCGTATCATGCAATGTGGTCGTGACTCTTTGGTAGCGAATGTGATGAACACCAATATGCACACTCAGCAAGTGGAAACGGATCAGGAAGAAGTGGCACATGTCTTTAGGAAATACGGGCTAGTCGAAGCGCCTGTGACTAATCCTGAAGGCAGGCTGGTGGGTAGCATTACGGTCGATGACGTGGTATTCGTGATTCAGGAAGAAGATGAAGAAGATTTCTTGAA
Source organism: uncultured Alphaproteobacteria bacterium (assembly GCA_963803575.1). Classification (GTDB taxonomy): domain Bacteria; phylum Pseudomonadota; class Alphaproteobacteria; order Rickettsiales; family UBA998; genus CAWDMW01. The sequence continues at coordinate 863,831 of CAWDMW010000002.1, read as the reverse complement.
GTCTGCGGGTCTGCAATCACAGGATTTATATAGCACCCTGATGGAATCCGTGAAACAGCGCTTTCCGTGGCTGTTCATTAATCTACTCACCGCTATTGCGGCTTCCGTAGTGATTGATCTTTACGATGAAACTATACAAAGTCTGGTGTTGCTGGCCGTACTCATGCCGATCATCGCTTCTATGGGAGGTAATGCAGGTATTCAATCTGCCACCATTGCAGTACGCGCACTGGCAACCAAAAAAGTGGCACGCAGTAATGCGATTTATATGATTCGCAAAGAGATTTGTCTGGCCGCACTCAATGGGCTGGGGCTTGCAATCATTACAGGACTGGGAATCTTGCTCATCTATCAGGATCCACACATTGCCGGAGTCTTTGCTGCGGCAACCGTGATGACGATGATTATTGCGGGTTTGTCCGGTGCAGGCCTGCCCTTTCTGTTGCAACGTATCGGGATTGATCCTGCCATTGCATCAGGGGTGTTTCTGACCATGCTAACAGATATATTTGGCTTTTTGGCATTCCTTGGACTGGCAAGTATTGTGTTGATGTAACCTGACAAATCAGATGTTTTTTGTGCGCTAAAGTGCTATATAAACCAGCATGAAAACACATACAGATTTTTCCGTACCCGATGATGAAACATCCATCTTGCTGCACTCCTGCTGTGCGCCCTGTTCAGGGCCATTGATTGAGCGGATGCATGATAGCGGGCTCGATCTCACGATTTTCTTTTACAATCCAAACATTCACCCGCTGAAAGAATATAAGTTACGCAAAGACGAAAATGTGCGTTACGCTGAAAAGTTAGGCATTCCGTTTGTGGATGCAGATTATGACGTACAGGACTGGTTTTCGCGTGCCAAGGGAATGGAGCAGGAACCAGAACGCGGTGTGCGTTGCACTATGTGCTTTGACATGCGCTTTATGCGCACCGCACTTTATGCCCATGAACATGGTTTTCGTGTGTTTACCAGTTCTCTGGGTATTTCGCGCTGGAAGAATATGGAACAAATTAATGATTGCGGCGTGAGGGCAGCAGCACCTTACGATGACATCACCTACTGGACGTATAACTGGCGCAAGCAAGGAGGTGGTGCCAGAATGTATGATTTGGCAAAGGAAGAATCCTTTTACGCACAACAATATTGCGGCTGCATATATTCCTTACGCGACACTAACGCATGGCGAGAACATAATGGCCGCGAAAAAATTGCCATTGGTGAAACATGGTACGAACAAAAGCTGGAAAGCGCGGAATAGCAAACTATAAGGCAAAAAAGATGCCTTTGGTGAGACGTCTATTAATTTATCATGCCTCTTGGTGAACATAGGCACAAACAGAAATAACACCCCGTGTTCCCGTAAAGCAGCCTAACCGCACGATAGACAGGAACCATCCCACGCATGGGCGAGATGCTGTATCTGGCCGTCACGGCTGATAGCGATAACATCAAAACGCATATCCTGCTGCATATCACCCAGCGTGGAAACATAATGCAATGCCGCTTCCATAATGCGTTGTTGCTGGCGGGGGCGGATCGAAAGCAAGGCTTCTTCCTGTGTGGTGCGTGCTTTGACTTCGACAAATACCAGCGCCTGACCATCACGCATAACCAAATCAATTTCCCCGTAAGGCGTGCGGCAGCGTTGCTCTAACAACTCCATCCCCTGCCCTGTCAGAAACGTAGCCGCTGCGGCTTCGGCTTTCACGCCTGTGTCATACGTTGAGCGGGCTACTTTCATGATTTCAAACTTAGCGCTAACTGATATAAAGCATTACGTGGCAATCCTGATGCGTTTGCAATGAGTGCAGCGGCGTGTTTCACCGAGTGATGCGGCAGTAAAGCTTCCAGTAATGGTTGATAATGCCGCACTGGTACTACCTCCTTTTCAGGTGGTGCGCACAGTACCACCACTTCTCCTTTTACCTGAGGATGTTGCTCATAATGCTCAACCAGCTCCTGAAGCGTGCCACGGTGGAATTCTTCATAATATTTGGTCATTTCGCGTGCAATCACGGCCTGTCGGTTACCCAGCACTGCCACCATATCGCCAAGACTTGCGGGTAAGCGATTCGCCGATTCAAACATAATGAGGGTTGCATCTATCATACTCAGTGCTTCCAGTTTTGTCAGACGCGCTTGCGCTTTGGTTGGCAAAAACCCTGAGAAATGCAACTGGTCTGTGGGTAGCCCAGCTGCACTGGCTGCACAAGTAACGCTGGACACACCAGGAATAGGTACCACCCTTATGCTTTCTAACTGCAATGCCTGAATCAACCGATACCCCGGGTCAGAGATTAGCGGCGTGCCAGCATCGGACACTAACGCAACAGATTCTCCTTGCTGCAACCACCCCGTAATGCGCGGCAGGGCAGCGTCAGCGTTATGCTCATGGTACGCTGTGAGGGGCGTGTCTATCTGATGATGCTGACAAAGAATGCGCGTGACGCGTGTATCTTCGCAGGCAATATGCTGCACCTGCTGCAATGTTTGAAGCGCGCGCAACGTAATGTCTGCCAGATTGCCGATAGGCGTAGCTACCACATACAACGTACCTTTTTCGCTATTCATCGCGTTTCTATCAGACATTCATTTACTTTTGCCCTGTATTTGCTAAGGTATCTTCTCACTTTCGCCCTCAAGCATAGAGAATTGCCATGACGATACAAGTCAAATTGCCTGCCCATCTTAACACATGTTCGCATGTTCGCGGGCTAGGCATTTATCTATGTATGATGTTAAGCTTATTACTTGCCGGCTGCGTCACCACACCACCACCCGAGTCATCACCTTATACACCCAAGGTGCAGCCACATCCCTACAGTGTAGCACCTGTTGGCTCACGCGCGAAGCCTGCACGTTCTGCCGTTCAAGAGGCGCCAGTGGCTTCATCTCAAGGCAATCATCCAGAAACCAAAATTGCTTTACTGCTACCCTTAAGTGGGAAATCCTCAGCTTTAGGTCAGGCAATGCTGGATGCAGCGATGCTTGGGTTGTTCGATAAATATGCGGCTACCCCTCTGCAAGCGGGTCAATCACGCATCACCTTATTGCCAAAAGACACACGGGGTGAAGCCAAACGTGCGGCGAAAATGGCAAAGGAAGCAGCGGATGACGGAGCATCTTTGATATTAGGCCCCCTCTTTAGCCATTCTGTGAAAGCGATCACGCCAGTTGCTCGCAAACGTAACATTCCTGTTATCAGTTTTTCTAACAATGCCAAAGTCGCTGCGAAAGGCGTTTACCTGTTTGGCTTTATGCCACATGAGCAAGTGCAGCATGTTGTAGATTATGCTAATCGTCAGGGTTACAGCCGTATTGCTGCCTTCATTCCGTCCAATCCTTATGGTGATATTGTTGAGGAATCCCTGCGTGATTATGCCAAGCTACATGGTCTGGAATTAGCGGGTGTAATTCCCTACCCTATTGAAGCAGAAGATATTGGCATTTATGCACAACGTTTAACGGAAGCCACGCCACGTAACGAACCCATCCCTATAGATGCGATCTTTATTGCTGAAACGGGAGAGCGCCTAAATCAGATGGTCACACGATTAGATGCTTTCCGCCTGGGCAGGGATAATGTTAAATATTTAGGTACCGGGCTATGGGATGATCCAGCACTGATGGAAATAGACGCACTGCGTGGCGCGTGGTTTGCCAGCACCTCACGTGTACCGTATAATGGTTTTGTGTCACGCTTTACTGCGGCAAATGACTATACTCCACCACGCATTGCTTCGCTTGCTTACGATGCTGTGGCACTGGCAGCAACATTGGCAATAGGCGACAATTTCTCGCCAGAAACACTTACGCGTGCAAGCGGATATGAAGGTGCGGCAAACGGGATTTTCAAACTGCATGAAAATGGTAAAATCAGCCGCGGTCTGTCAGTGTTAGAGATACAAGCTACAACAATGCAAGAACTGACCACTGCTCCTCGCATGTTCGAATAACCACTTAACTTAACAACCCCATACCTACTGCAAACATCTGCAAACGATTCTCATAAACAGTTGCATCAATAAGGGATTGTGATTATTGTGCCAGCTCATGTTATTTTACTGCTGGATACGCTTTATGTTGCCACGTTTTTCACTTCGCACGCGCTTCGTTTTAATGATGCTTTTCGCCTTTATGGTGATGTCGCTAAATGCACACATGGCCATAGCCAAAGAAGTCAATCTTTACTCTGCGCAAAAAGAACATCTGATTCGTCCGGTGCTGGATGCGTTCACTAAAGATACGGGTATAGATGTCAATTTAATTACCGGTGACGCAGCAGCGTTAGTCACACGGCTGGAGCGCGAAGGGGAACGTACGCGCGCTGATGTGCTGCTAACCGTGGACATTGGTAACATTTACCAAGCAGATCAAAAAGGATTGCTCGCTCCTGTATCATCTGACGTACTAAACACCCATATCCCTGCATACCTGCGCTCTGATACAGGGACATGGTACGGGTTGACGCAGCGCGCACGCGTGATGTTTGTCCGCAATGATAGTGATGTTACGACACTAGACTACCGTGACTTATCAGCAAAAGCCTGGCAGGATGGGGTACTGATACGATCCTCAGATAACGTCTATAATCAGTCTTTGCTGGCTTATATGATTTATCACTTTGGTAAAGAACAGGCTACAGCATGGGCACAGGGTGTGGTGGAAAACATGGCGCGCAACCCACAAGGCGGTGATCGCGACCAGATACGTGCGCTGGCTGCCGGTGTTGGGCATGTAGCTGTTGCCAACACCTATTATTACGGGATGATGATTGCAGGAGATAACACAGTGCGTGACGCAAAAGTGCGTGATACCATCCGCATGATCTTTCCAAACCAGAGCGGCATAGGAACCCACGTTAATATTCGCGGTGGCGGGGTAACGACTCATGCCAAGCATCCTGAGGAAGCACGACAACTGCTTGAATATCTTTCAGCTCCCAAAGCGCAAACCATGCTGATGGAGCATAATTTTGAATATCCAGCTAACCCAGAAGTACCACTGAATGATACATTGAAAGCGTGGGATACATTTAAACCAGATATGACTCCCCTTGCCCTTATCGGAGCCAAACAGCGCGAAGCGATTGCTATTATGGATAAGGTTGGCTGGAAGTAACGTAACGCCAAAGCCGTCATGGCATTACAAGTCGCATCTTTTTCACGCTGGCAACTAGCTACTTCACTGCTGTTTATAGTAGTGGCATTGCCTGTCTTACTGCCTTTTCCTTCATGGTTTGTGTCAGGCACAGACTATATACCCTACATAGCGCAACATGGTCTACTGGCCGACTACACCGTAGGTAGCATAAGTGTGACTGTCGGCACCGTATTATGCAGCATGGTGCTGGGTGTGTTACCTGCATGGTGGGTCAGCGTTTTACCATTTTCCCGCGCGCAAATGGATCGCGTGGAGTATGATTTTACCCCTAGCTATGCCCTCTTATATTGCAGCCATGCTGTATGGTTATTTGCTGGAGGAAGCAGGAAGCGTACAAACATGGTGGCGTGAGATGTCTGGCCTCACCTACGGCGAGTATGGCTTTCCGGCTATTCGCTCAACGGGTGGCGTGATTTTCATCTTATCCTGCACATTATACCCCTATATCTACCTGCTGGCACGGGGAGCCTTCGTGATGCTGTCGCACCAAACCATTGAGTCCGCTACGATGCTTGGACTAACACGGCGACAATTATTCACACATCTGGCCATACCGCTTGCACGCCCTGCCATCATGGCAGGTAGTGCTTTAGTGATGATGGAAAGTCTGGCAGATTTTGGGGTTGCGTCTCTGTTTGGTGTCCCCGTACTTACCACAGGCATGTATCGTGCATGGGCGCATATGTATGACCCTATTGCTGCCGCACGTATGGCTTCCCTGTTGCTAATCATTATTGCGGCGGCGATCTGGCTGGAAAAATGCAATCGCCAGCAGGCACATTACCATAACAACACCGCCCTTTATCACCCGCTTACACGTTGGCATACTGGTACACTCACCCAATTGCTGATGCTGGCAGGATGCTTAGTGCCTGTTTTATGTGGGTTTATCATCCCCTGCATCAGGTTGCTGCAATGGGCGCTTTCACACATGCCGCAATTATGGACAGATACCACACTACAGGCTGTCAGCTACTCTTTTATCATTGCCGGACTTACCGCCATCACTACACTGGTAGTGGGCAGCATCTGTGCATATCTGATGCGTCACTCACCATCTTCCTTACTTCGCCTGAGCATTACGCTTTGCACCAGCGGGTATGCGTTGCCGGGGATTGTGATTGCGATTGGGGTCATGCTTATCTTTATTTATCTGGAACGTTATGTGCCGTTCCTGTTGACTGGTACGATGGCTGGTGTGATTTGGGGATGTAGCTTACGATTCCTGACCATTGCTTTTCAAACCATGCAGGCAGGGTTGTCGCGTATCACTCCGCAACTGGATGAAGCAGCAACGTTGCTCGGTGCTTCGCCGCGTCAAACCGTCTGGCGGGTACATCTGCCTATGTTAACGGCCAGCACGGTGAGTGCATTGTTGCTCGTCTTTATTGACACGCTCAAAGAATTACCTGCAACGTTGATACTTCGCCCTTTCAACGTCAACACATTAGCCATTCGTGCTTACGAATTGGCAAAGGATGATATGTTACCCCATGCTGCGCCAGTCGCATTATGGCTGGTTGCGCTGAGCATTTTGCCCGTGCTTTACCTGAATCATCGCTTAAGCCATGCCAGACCGGGGGAGACGATAGCATGTTAAGCATACGCAACCTGTCTCATGCTTATGGAAACACGCCTGTATTGCGAGATGTGTCGCTGGATGTTTCAGCAGGGAAACTCACCTGTTTGGTAGGAGCATCCGGGTGCGGCAAATCCACGCTATTGCGACTCATTGCTGGTCTGGAGACAGTACAATCAGGTGATATAGCTTATAACAACACTACGTTAGCAAGTGAAACGCAGCATATTCCTGCAAGTCAGCGCAACATAGGGCTGGTATTTCAGCATCCTGCCCTGTTTCCTCACCTCAATGTTGAGCGTAACATCAGGTTTGGCCTTCGCCATTTGCCAAAGGATCAACAACACACTATTACACAAACCATGCTGGAATTAATTGGGTTATCTAATTATGCCAAACGTTATCCGCATCAACTCTCAGGCGGGCAACATCAACGGGTGGCGCTGGCGCGTAGTCTGGCACCTTCACCAACGATGATGTTACTGGACGAACCCTTTGCGAATCTGGATCATGCAATGCGGCGTAACATACGTGAAGATATTCTCCATACCCTTGCCCAGGCAAACATCCCCATCATTATGGTCACGCACGACCCGGAAGAAGCCCTGATGATGGCTGACACGATGGTGTTGCTCGGGCAACATGGACGCATCCACCAAACCGGAAGCCCTGACGCGTTGCATAATCAGCCCGCTGACATAGAAGCGGCAAAGTTCTTTGGGCATATTAATGTGTTGGAAGGCCACCACAAAGGTGGCATGATTGCTACGCCATTGGGAGAATTGCCTGTATCTGCATTACATCATGTGCCAAACGCACAAGCACTGCATATCGTGACCCGACCGGAAGGTATCCGCACCACTCGTGCCAATGAGACAGGTGCACCGCTATGTGTATCGGCGGTTGCTCATACAGGTGCCGGATGGCTGGTTAGTGGCCATCTGCCAGAAGGGCAACTCATGCGCCTGCACCATATTTACGGCACGCGCCCGGCCATAGGCGACATCATGCACATCACGTTTGAGCCACCCCACATCTTTGCTTTCACACAGTCATAGTCTGCACTTTTACAAGGATTATTACTTATGTGTCACTGCATGTGAATGGCAAGCTGTTACTTTGTGATTGCAAGTATTGAAAAGCTGGTGTAAAGTAAAGACTGAAATTTTGATGATGATACTTGTATCATCGACCCCTCGTTCATTTATGCCATAATGGCACCCTAACATCATGATTACTACCATTTGTGGAATTGTTTTCGCCGTTTGTCTCATAGTTTGCGGATATGACGTTTACAACGTCAATAGACTTCGTTCTGCTTATCGCAGAACGCCTCTGGTTGAAAGACAGAAGAAAAACTTTTTTTCAATTCTTGCTCAATCTTCCAGCGAATTAGCGGATAGATTGGGAGCAATAAAAAGTGCTTATCAATCCAACCTAAAACTTGCAGAGCAAGTTATTGAGTTAGAAATGCAGTTGGAGGAAAGAAATCAAGAGAATGACCTCTTGATTATAAACATTTCTAATATTAATGAAGAACTGTCTTGGGAGAAGAATATTTCCCAAAGTCACATGCAAAAGAATGAAAAAGTTACTGAAATCGAGAGTGAAAATAATAGGCTTAAAAAGCAAATTATTTCACTTGAAAAAGACAAAGATTTTTTCTGCAAAATGACTGAAAAGTTCCGTGGCTTTTTTGAAAATGCTTCTGGTGAGGCTGAAAAGCTTCAACAAGAGCTAACCAAAGAGAAAGAAACTTCTGCTGATTTAAAAGCAGAGAATCAAAAACTCTCTGAAAAGGAGTTCAAACTTTCTGGAGCGAAACTTTTTCATAAAATTTCACAACAGCACAGACAAGCTAAGCAAAAGAACAATGAGTTGGTTAAGCTTTGCAAAGACTTCGGGGATCAGCATTTTGCTGATTTAGAAAAAATTAATGAACTAAAAAGATTTGCGTTTTCACTTCAAAACGAACGTGAATCTTTGTCTAGCGAACGAAACTCTCTGTTTGAAGAGTTGGAATCATCTGTGCAAAATATTTTTGCACTTCAAAAAGAGAACAATCAGCTTAAATCGATGCAAGAGCGTTACAATAACGCTCTTGGAAATTGTCAGAACCAACGAGCGGTTCTTGAGAAGCGAGTTAAAGAACTTGAAGCGCGTCCAACCGAGATTGTTTATGACAACCTCGAATTGGTAAATGCTTTAAGAACTCAGTCGATTCAACTCTCTAAAGAGTTGAATCGATTGAGAACGAAGAAATTAATTCTTTCTTCTGTTTCAGCATAAGCATATCCCTTAATCCTCGTCCTGGGAACGAAGATTGAGGGATTTTTTTGTGTATAGCATTTTCACTTCTCATAGATCAGCGTTGCTGATCTATGAAAAATGAAAAAAATGCTATATGTTAAAAGATTATAGTGCTTATTTTTATTTTCAAAAACGCATAAAATGCGTAAATAAAAATAAAAATCACTATAGTTAGCCTTCAATATGCGATAAGTCTGCCATGCCATCCACTATGGCACGCATGGCCGCCAACATGTTCAGGCGATTGACACGCACTTCGGCATTGTCGCTATTTACCATCACTTGATCGAAGAATGCATCCAAAGGTGTCGATAATTCAGCAAGATGCACAAACGCCTCTTCGTAGGATTCATTTTTTCTGTCTTTTGTCATGCACCCAGACACACGCACCAACTCCGCAGCCAGTGCTTTTTCTTCCGGCTGTTCAATCAGTGAAACCACGTAATCACCTGTAAAGATACGCCCCTCTTTGCTCTCTTCCTTTCGCACAATATTTGATGCACGTTTGTAGCCTGCAACCAGCGCCGCACCTCGCGGCATGTTTAAAAAATCAGCCAGTACATTCACCACACGCACCGTATCGGTGATATCATTGCTATGCACAGCACATACCGCTGCAACCACATCGTGCGCCATACCTTCTTCACGCAACATCACGGTCAGACGATCCATCATGAACTGATGCAGTAATGCGTAAGCCGCCTCCGTATCAAATGCCTGCTTGAACGGTGCCAATGCCGCACCAAGACCAAGTGATAGAGGAATACGCAAGTCATGTGTTCGTATCATACGAATCACACCTAACGCCGCACGCCGCAGGGCAAACGGGTCTTTGGAACCTGTAGGCAGTTCACCTGCTGCAAATAATCCAGCCAATGTATCCAGCTTATCCGCCAGCGCAACTGCGGTACCTACACCAGAGGCGGGCAAGTCATCTGATTGACCTACAGGCTTATAATGATCCCGTATGGCATCCGCTACTGCCTCATCTTCCCCAGCAGCCAACGCATAATACCGTCCCATAGTCCCTTGCAGTTCTGGAAACTCTCCCACCATACCGGTGGTCAGATCAGCCTTTGCCAATTCAGCTGCACGCGAGACATGCGTAATGGTTGCATGAGGCACAAACACTGCTAAGTAAGCGGCTAACGTCTTGATTCGTTCTACCTTGTCTTTCATCGTGCCAAGCGCATGGTGGAACACCATGCCTTCCAAAGCATTTGCCCAGACATCCAGAGAAGTTTTCCTATCTTGCGCCCAGAAGAACAAACCATCATCCAGCCTTGCCCGCAACACTCGTTCATTACCCTCAACGATATGACGTCCACCGTCCTGCGCCTGAATATTAGACACCGTCACAAAATGCGGTGCAACCTGCCCTTGGCTGTCTAGTACCGCAAAATATTTCTGGTGATGGCGCATTTCCAGTACCAACACTTCCTGTGGCAGCTGCATATACTCTGCATCAAAGGAACCAAACAACGCTACAGGGTACTCCACTAATCCGGTCACTTCCTTAAACAATCCAATATCCTGTTTGACACCCATATTATGGGTTTTACCTATCTCTTCCAGCTGACCTGCAATCATTGCCTGACGCTTGCTCGCATCTGCAATTACGTAAGCTTCTTTCAATTTTGCTTCATAGTCTGATGGATGGTTTATTTCAATTTTATCAGGTGCCATAAATCGGTGACCGTAAGTAATATTGCCCGCTGTGATATGTCCCCATGCAACGGGTATGACGCTATCATCCAGCAAGCAAAGAATGCTTCGGAGTGGACGCACCCATGCACCGTCATAATTTCCCCAGCGCATGGATTTTGGCCAGTGAAAATCCGCCATCAACGATGCAATGCTTTGCTGCAGAACGTCTTTGCTTGCTTTACCTGATTGATGCATCACTGCCATATACACATCATCTTTGCCCATACGTCTTACTTCCAGCGCATCACGTGAAACAACTCCTACAGATTTACAGAATCCTTCAATCGCTTTGTCAGGGGCAGAAACTTTAGGCCCTTTACGCTCTATGGTTTGATCCGGCTGGAATTGTGGCACATCCTGCACCCACACAGCAAGACGACGAGGTGTAACGTAGCCTTGCACCGTACCGTAACTAAGCCGTATTTCATCCAGCATAGTAGTGATGCGGCTTTGCAGTTGCGTCAACGCCGCTTCCTGCATACGGGCAGGAATTTCTTCACTATGTAGCTCCAGCAACAAGTCTGCCATGTTAGTGTGTCGCCTTAATATGGTTATGGTCGTCTAATAACACTAATGTCGGTTCATACGTTGCTGCTGTATCCGCTTCCATCTGAGCAAACGCACAAATAATAACGCGATCCCCTTGCTGCACCAGTCGGGCTGCGGCACCGTTAATTACAATATCGTGGCTACCCGAAGCAGCTTCAATTACATACGTGCTGAATCGCTGGCCGTTATTAATGTTCAACACATCCACGCGTTCATGCGACAATAATCCTGCCGCGTCCATTAATGCCTTATCAATACCAATCGACCCTTCATAATCCAGATGGCTGTCTGTAACCACTGCGCGGTGCAGTTTACATTTGAGTAATGTCAATAACATATTTTCTACTCTTGTTTTGTTTCTTTTGACTGTTCAATATACGCAGCGCAACACCCTTTGGCCATGCCACGCACTCTGCCTATGTATGCGGCACGTTCTGTCACTCCAATCACTCCACGCGCGTCAAGCAGGTTAAATAAGTGGGAGGCTTTCAGGCAATAATCATAGGCGGGCAGTGCCAAGCCATGCTCAAGCGTTGCCATGCATTCCGTTTCTGCATCCGCAAAGTGACGAAACAGCATATCAGTGTTAGCGGTTTCCAGATTATAGGTGGAAGCCTCCACTTCATTGCGGTGGAACACGTCACGATAATAACAGACAGGCTTTCCTTCCATCGGTTGGTTCCATACCAGATCATACACGTTATCCACGCCCTGAATATACATTGCCAGCCGCTCTAAACCATACGTCAACTCCCCTGTCACAGGACGGCATTCAAATCCGCCCACCTGCTGAAAATAGGTGAATTGCGTGACTTCCATACCATTGCACCAGACTTCCCAGCCAAGCCCCCATGCACCAAGAGTGGGGCTTTCCCAGTCATCTTCTACAAATCGTATATCATGCACCAATGCATCAATGCCTAGTGCCGCCAGACTGCCAAGATAAAGCTCCTGAATATTGTCCGGTGAAGGTTTCAGCACGACCTGAAACTGGTAATAATGTTGCAAACGGTTCGGATTTTCACCATATCGCCCATCTGCCGGACGTCGTGAGGGCTGTACGTACGCTGCATTCCATGGTGCTTCGCCCAATGCACGCAAGGTAGTAGCCGGATGAAACGTCCCTGCCCCGACTTCTATATCATACGGCTGCAAGATCACACATCCATGACGCGCCCAATAATGTTGTAGCGTGAAGATAATATCCTGAAAAGCAAACGGAAGCTTTGACGCAGAAGGTGGCAAGGGCTGTGTACTCATGCCCTCTGTCATAGCCAATGTGCGGATGCAATGCAAATATTTCTAACATACATTTCATCAGCAATATGCTCAAAGTCATAAAAAAATGCGGCATGTTAAGCAAATTGGAACATTGTTTGCATAGGGTAGGGCAGTAATTCATTTTAGAACGTTTTTAACAGGAGTTCTTTTATCATGACAACTATACTGGAAAATAGTGCCGCTTCCTCGCCGGGTATCGCACAATTAGAAACATCCGCTGAAGTGCAGCAAAGCCGTACCAATGAAGATATGGAGGTATTTCTGAACCTGCTTTTAACGCAATTGCAAAATCAGGATCCTTTGGACCCGGTAGATACAGAAGAATATACCAGCCAGCTTGTACAATATTCCACTTTGGAGCAGGTCATGATTTTAAATGATAACACCGTGATACAAAATAATATTGAAGCCTCAGAGAACCGCCAGCGTGCTTTGAGTTATCTGGATAAAGAAATCCAGATTGATGCGCCAACAGGTGTGCTGCAAAGTGGTACGGCTGTATGGAACATTAGCTTAGCAGCCAATGCCGGTGATTTGGATATTGCAGTTAAAGACAGCAGTGGTGCCGTCGTATACCGCCAGTCCGGTTCAATGGATGAAGGGAATCACCGCTTTATTTTAAAGAAAGATGACTTTACTGAAACGGTTGCGGAAGGTGATGTACTGACACTGGAAATGACCGCAAAAACCGGCAAAGGTGACACGGTGGATTCTGCGCTAAGTGCTTGGGTGATCGTTGATAAAGTGGACACAAGCGGGAAAGATAGCGAAAATCCATTAATGCAGGCAGGCAGCCTGAAATTTGGCGATGCTTATATTCTGAGCGTTTTGCAACCAACCTACACAACCAAACCTTTATCTGAGAATGCTCAGCAGGCCGCCGCTGCCAACAACAACGCGGCTAACACAGAAGATAGTGAGTCTGATGATTCTTCAGGCATTATCGAAACCTTAAGCAATTTTATCTTATAATTTACGCAGGAGATACCCCCCATGAGTTTAACCAGTTCCCTTTACGCCTCTGTTGCTGGCCTGAAAGCCCAAAGTGTTCAGCTTTCCGCCATATCAGAGAATATCGCCAACTCCAGCACAACCGCTTACAAAGGACGTGATGTTCACTTTGAAGCGTTAGTTACCAACACCTTTGGTACTGTATCTAGTTTCACGTCAGGATCCGTTATCAGCAACACCTATCAGAATGTTGCCCAGCAAGGCCTGATTGAAAATACTGGCGGCACCACAGAAGTTGCGATTAACGGTAACGGCTTTCTGGTGGTCAGTGACAGAACAAACAACCAGCCTAACGAGCATAATTATTCTCGTAATGGTGATTTCGATGTTGATGCAGATGGTTTCCTTATCAATAATGAAGGGTTTTATCTGTATGGGCAGCGTACCGATGAAAGTGGAAATGTTCTTGCAACCAATAGTAATGACTTAAACAGTGTGGAAGCGGTGAATGTTCAGCAGGTTACCGGAACAGCCAGCGCCACGACCTCTATTGAAGTAAACGCCAATCTGCCTGCTGATTTACAAGTAGAGGACACCCCCGGACGCTTCACCTTATCAGATGCTAACGCAGCGACTAACTATGATGCGGGTTCGGGTAACATCACCATTACGGTAGATGCAAACCCGCCATCTGTGATTGACTTAACGACCATAGCGGATGAAGCGGCTTTAGTCACCGCTATTGATGGGGTTGCTGGTGTCACCGCAAGCTACAATGCCGTTACTAACGAGATTATTATCTCTACCGAGCAGGGCACAACCAGCGTTGATATTGCCTTTGACGACCAAACACAGTTTGGTGGTGGTCTGCCTGCAAGCGCAACGTTCACATCAACCGCTCCTGAATTACCTATTAATTACCCTTACACCACAACGGTTGAAGTGTTTGATTCATTGGGTGTCAGCCATTCCTTTGATGTAGTCTGGACAAAAACTATCAGCACAGCCAATGACTGGACAGCCACTCTATCTGATTTATATCTAACCGGAGACCCTAACAAATTATCAACCGGAGTGATTGATACAGGTGATGGCGATAGTGCGATTGATCTGGTCTTTAATGGAAACGGTACACTCTCTTACGCAGATGGTGACGGTAACGCCATTCATGACCCTAACGGCATTCAGTTGAAAATCACCGGACTGCCTGCATCTACGGGTGCAAACGACTTCCTAACAGGGACAGAAACCGCAATCTCGCTTGATCTGGGAACCATTGACCAGACAAACGGACTCACACAATTCTCGTCCAATTCTTCCGTGCCTAACATTGAAATATCACTGGTAGATCAGGACGGGGTGCGCTTTGGTGAACTGGCAGGGTATGAAATTGATGAAAGCGGCCTGATTACCGCCATCTTTGATAATGGCCTGCGTCAGACGATTTACCAGATTCCGGTGGCAACATTCCCAAACCCAGGCGGACTTACGCATGTTAATGGTACAGTCTATGATGAAAATCAGCTTGCCGGAAACCTGAACCTCAGGCGTCCTGGTGACGGATCAGCCGGATCTATTGCGCCAAACTCACTGGAGCTTTCCACAACAGACACGGCAGATGAATTTAACAAAATGATTGTTGCACAACAAGCATACTCTGCTGCCTCACAAGTGCTTTCCACTACGGACGAAATGTTTGAAACACTGATTCAGGCAGTACGGTAATTTTACTTATATTTAGGACATGACCATGACAACACCCCCTATTTCCCTACAGCATTTTCTGGAATCCGTCTTTGCGGTTCCGGACTGGCAACAACAAGTGCCGGAAATTATTGCAGACATGCCAAGCAAGGATGCCATGACAATAGAAATGGCCTATATGCCACCTGCGGATCGCATGGAAGCACGCAATAAGCTTCACCAGATTCAGGAAGCGTTGGGAGAGTATATTGCCCGTATGCGTCCGGCACTGGTGCAGCAGCGTCATAAAGTGGATCAGATTGAACAAGGCGGCAAAGCCATTACCGCCTATGCACGTTCCGGCAGCTTGTTTACGCCGCCTGTGCTTACGTCCGCATCCTGACATCTCACAACAAACAGGTAGTTTATTATGTCACTCACCGGTGCTTTACTCTCGGCCAATTATGGTCTGAGAAAATCTCAAAACCAGATTGCCGTTGCATCTGCAAATGTCGCGAATGCTGACCGCGAAGGCTATACGCGTAAATCCTATCAGGAAACCGCATATCTTTCGGTCAATGGCACGTCTGTTGCTTACCGCGATGATATTGTTCGCGAAACCAATATTTTCCTAAGCGAAACTGTCATACAGGAAAAAAGTACGGAAGGGTTTTTCACGGTCGCTGATACGTTCATGAAGAGTTATGACCAGAGTATGGGAACAACAGGCGGGCAAAGCAGTCTGACTGCATCGCTTGATAGTCTGGTTGTATCGGTAGAGACATTAGTGCAAACGCCTGAAAATGGCTCTGCCAGTGTTAATGTATCACAAGCTGCCGATGATTTAGCTTTTCAACTGAATCGTCAGTCTGATGAGATACAGGCGCTGCGCGAGCGGGCAGATCAGGAGATAGGCAAAACCGTCAGAGAAATTAATGACCTACTTGAAGAAATTGATAGCCTGAATGAAGAAATCCTCAATGCAGAAGGCCGCCAGATAGAATCTGCTGATCTGGAAGATGAACGGATGATTGCGCTGGAAGAACTGGCTGGGTTGATGGATATTCAGTATCATACCACCAGTCAGGATCGTATCCAGATTTATAGCTATACAGGAGAGTTATTGCTTGGGAGTAAACCAAAAACACTTGAGTTTACTTCATCATCATTCATTACCGGTGACGAGAGCTACCCGGGTGCATTAAGCGGCATATCAGTTGAAGGGGAAGACATTACCCGTGGTATTCGTAACGGAGAATTAGGCGCTTTGCTTGATTTGCGTGATACAGAATTTGTGCAAGAGCAGGAGAAACTCAATGAGTTTGCTACCGAACTGATGACGGCATTAAATACCGCACATAATAGCGGTGCTTCTGTCACAGCCCCTCCTTCGCTAAGCGGCACACAAGGTTTCACTGGTGCGTCATCACTAGCGGGGAGTACAGGCACATTCCGCGTGGCAGCGACAGACACGTCCGGTGATGTGGTTGAGTTTGTGGACATTGACATGACCACTATCAATACCGTCACTGATCTGGTGACAGCTATTAACGGGATGGCAAACATTAGTGCAGCGATTGACGGGAACGGTGCTTTAACCATGCAGGCAACAGCAGGAAACGGCATTGCGCTGCGTGATGTGGGAGCGGTAGATACTGCTGGTAGCGGACAAGGCGTTTCTGATTATTTCGGATTGAATAACTTGTTTGATCCACGCAGCACCAATGCCGAAAATATACGTGTCCGTGACGATCTGCTTGATACTCCGCAATATATGACTACAGGCCGCTTAAATGATGATGCCGCTTTAGCTGTAGGAGATAAAGGGGTAAAAGCCGGTGATTCCAGCGGTTCACTTGCCATGCTGCAAGCTTTTGAAGCACAACAAACCTTTGATGCAGCCGGTGAGTTAAGCGCGCAAACCGACACGTTTCAGGGCTATATCAGCACTGTTATTGCCAGTGGTGCGGAGAAAGTGGAAGATGCGGCAAATGATGCCCAGAATGCAGTGCTTGAATATGAAACCGCGAAAGAAGCGCTACTGAACTTCACTGGCATCAATGTAGATGAAGAACTGACACGCATTACCGTTATTCAGGACGCCTATGCCGCTTCTGCCACGGTGATAAGTGTCATACAGGAAATGTTTGACCGTTTACTTAATGCAGTGAATTAACGATATAAGGAGATAACCCCTCATGATGCGCGTAGCCACATACCAACATAACACCAGCATGATTCAGCAAAATATGCGTTTGCAGGTGGAAATTAATAAACGTAATGAACAGATCAGTACCGGCCTGAAATCCGTGAATTGGGGCGGCATTGCCGATGATAGCCAGATGATTATCAAGCTGGAAAGCGATGTCACCCGTACCCAGTCCTACATTGATAATCTGCGCGTGTCACAGGAAGAAACGCAGGTATATTACGATACAGTCAGCCATATGATTGAAAAGCTTGATCTGCTGATGGCCAACATTAGTGGTGCAATCAGTAATGAACAGCTCACAGATGCCGAGCTGGTAGCCTCTGCACAAGCGGTCTATGATGATATGATTGCTGCATTAAACACGCAATATCAGGGTCGCTATCTTTTCTCAGGTACTGACACGACCACACCACCGGTAGACATTACGGATGCGGATTATGATACCCCCTTCACGCTGGGCGATCCGGCAGACACGGATTATTATCAGGGTGACAATGTGCGCAAATCCGTGAAAGCAGATAATGGCTACACGATTACTTATGGAGTCAATGCCGATGAAGCTGCATTTGAGGAAGCCTTGCGCGCCATGGATATGCTGATTAACACACCAGGTGACGATGATACGAGAGACGGCACCATGGATTTACTGATTGCTTCCTCTAACAAGATGATTACCCTGCAACATACTTTGTCATTGAATGCCACCACCATGCTGAACCATCAGGACGCGCATGAAGCGAGCCTAACACAGCTGGAAAATTTCACCGCTGAGTTAAAACAAGCCGATATTGCTTCCGTCTCTACAGAGCTGGCAAATTATGAAACGCAATTGCAAGCAGCGTTTAGCACCACCGCTAAGATCATTAACTTAACAATCCTGGATTATTTGCGCACGTAACTTTTATTGAATTTTCATTAATTATGTGGTATTATTAAAGAGTCAATTCCCAACATAGTTGGTTATCCTTATTCCCCTATGCTTAAAGCATACGGTTACCAATCATGCTATGTTGGCATTATGACAACGTAGTACATTATTTCGAAAAACATGAAAAATCGTTTGTTAGCTGGATTGACGGCTTTTGCATTTGCAACAGTTATTCTTATGACTGAAGTAAATGCAAAGATTGCTTCCATTTATGTTGAGTGCAGCAACTGCACCCAACAGGATGTTGTAGCGAAGCTCAAAGGAAAGTTTATCATTGGCGAACGCGACACAAACGCAATCGTCAAAATTCATGCTCTAAACGAGCGTGATGAACAGGGTGCTGTTATCAAAATCGGTTATTTCTTAGCCTCTATAGGCTGGGAAGTTGTTGAATATTCAACATACGATCTTGGAAACAAGAAATTCAGCCTAATACTAACTGTTAAAAAAATTAACAAGTAGTATTAGCTGAGCCCTTGCAACCCTACATCTTGTAGGGTTGCTTTTTTTTGCTTGCATCATGCGGTTGCGAATCTGCCTTACTAATCCCATATAGTAAGTATGAACCCACGTCACGCAATAGCCGCCATCACCCTGTCTTTACTGACCACGAACCTACAAGCAAAGGAACCTGTCATGTCTTCCCAACCCCTAACTAAAATGCAGAAATATGTTGTCCAGCATGATGGGACTGAACCAGCCTTTGACAATGATTATTGGGATCATAAGGAAGCAGGTATTTACGTCGATGTCCAAAGTGGCGAAGCTTTATTTTCATCGCTGGATAAATTCGATTCCGGCACAGGGTGGCCAAGCTTCACTAAGCCTATTGATGGTGGCAATATTGTGTCTAAAACCGATGCAAGTCACGGTATGAGTCGTACAGAAGTGCGATCCAGCAATGGCAACTCCCATCTTGGGCATGTCTTTAATGATGGCCCCGCAAAAGCAGGTGGAGCGCGCTACTGCATTAACTCTGCAGCACTGCGCTTCATACCGTTGGCAGAGCTGGAATCAGAAGGATACGGAGAATATCTATCATTATTTGGACATACCGATTAAGCCAGCGGGTGCTTGCTTGCCACCAGCTCCTGCAAATGCCCGGACGTTACATGGGTATAGATTTCGGTACTGGTAATGCTGGCATGGCCAAGCAACGTTTGAATGGTACGTAAATCTATGCCTTGCGCCAACATATGGCTGGCAAATGAATGTCTAAGCGCGTGCGCATGGATACCGACAGGGTCTAACCCTGCCTCTATTGCCTGCTGCTTTAAGGCTTTGGACACCGCCTGACGTGTGATATGTCCTTGCTTAGCATAAGAAGGAAACAACCATGGGGACATTTTACTTCCTATGATGAAGCTGTCACGCAATTTTAGGTAACGTGACAGCACACCTTGCGTTAACGTATGTAGAGGCACTAAACGCTCTTTGCTTCCTTTGCCTTTCACACGCAAGCACATGATACGGTTTTCTTCGTGTGAGGTGATGCTTATGTCGTCATAGCGTAATTGCAACAATTCAGAAATGCGTAAACCTGTCGTATAAAGTACGTACAGAATCGTATAGAGGCGCACTGCATGGGGTGCATCATTATGCAGAATATGATCTATTAACTGGTGAATCGTCTCTTTAGAGATAGTGTGCGGCAATGACTGATGACGATGGCGCAGCTTGATAGGCTCTGTAGGGCTATCTTCACGCAACCCCTCTTCCAGTAAAAACAGTGAGAATTGTTTGATGCTGCTCAGTGCGCGTGAAATACTGGCTGGTGCATAACCCTCATTCGTTTTATGTGCTATCCAGTCTTCCACCTGCTGAGCAGAGTAATCTGACACGGCAACGTGATTGCGCGCAAGCTCGTTTAAGAATGCGCTCACATCACGGCGGTACGCAGCCGCCGTATGAGACGATATGTTACGCTCTGCATAAAGCGCATTAATGAAGTCATCCAATAATATGTCTATCGCAGACATGTCATTTTAAGCAGCGCCTCTAGCCAGATAGGTACGGCGGAGAAACCCTTTCGCTACCTCTATGCCTTCCGAATTAATGCCATGCCCCAACCCGTGTTGCGCCGAGGTTTCAACAGTTAGTCCGGCAGCACTTAACGATTGACGCGCATCATCCATTGCCGCAAATGGCACGACTTCATCGGCATTCCCGTGAATTAAGCACACTGGTGGCTTGCAAGTGACATGCTTAGCCTGAGCCGTGCTGTCAATCATCGCGCCAGAAAACCCAAGGATAGCCGCGCAGGCTTGCGCGCGATATGGCAGCGTATGCAACGCCATCATCGTACCTTGTGAAAAGCCCAGCACAATCAGATCACTTATCAGACAACCATGTTGCTCTAATGTTTCATCAATATAGGCGTTCAGTAATGGTCGTGCATCATGAATACCCTCCAACATGGCAGACGGTTCGCGCGTTTGCAGACTAAACCATTGCCTGCCCATGGGTGCCATATCACATGGGAACGGCGCATTAGGCGAGACAAACACGGCATCTGGCAATATGTCCTGAAATGCCGGCGCCAATCCAATTAAATCATTCGCATCTGCTCCTACACCATGTAGCAACAAGACAACCTGTTTAGGCGGTTGGCCGGAAGCAGGAGAAACAGCAGTACCTTGCATAGCGTTTGTCATAAAATTGGCATTCCTTTCATCGTTATCTATAGGTCGGAAACTATACGGTGATTGCACATTGATTGCAATTCTGTTTTATTTCGATCCCATGACTGTATCGCCTTCCACATCTGACACCTTAATGCTGATTGACGGATCAGGGTTCATTTTCCGCGCCTTTCACAAGCTGCCTTCTTTTACCCGTCCAGATGGCACGCCTACAGGTGCCGTGTATGGCTTTACCACTATGCTCATGAAGCTACGTGAGTCTCTGCCCTGTACCCATGCGGTGGTGGTGTTTGATGCTAAGGGTAAAACATTTCGCCACGCACTTCATGCCGACTATAAAGCCAACCGTCCCCCTGCCCCTGAGGATTTAGTGCCGCAATTCCCTCTGGTGCGTGAAGCAGCCACTGCCATGGGGTTTGCTATTATTGAACAGGATGGTATGGAAGCAGATGACATTATTGCTACCTACGCCGTGCAGGCAAAAGCGCGTGACATGCAGGCATTGGTCGTATCATCCGATAAAGACCTGATGCAGTTGATGAATCAGGGTGTCACGCTGTATGATCCGATGAAAAACCAGTATCTGAACACTGATGATGTGATGAAAAAGTTTGGCGTTGCGCCGGACAAAGTGATTGATGTGCAGGCACTCATGGGAGATAGTAGCGATAATATTCCAGGCGTGCCGGGTATTGGTGCCAAAACTGCCGCCTTGCTGATACAGGAATATGGCTCACTGGATCACCTGCTGGAATCTACCGCCAGCATCACTCAAAAGAAACGGCGTGAAATGCTGGAAACGCATAAAGCGCAAGCCCTTCTCTCACGCGAGCTGGCCACCTTGCGTACTGATTGCACTGATCTGCCTGACATTGCCTCGTATCAGGTGCAGCCAACCGATACACAAACCTTGCAGGCATTTTGCCAATTGCAGGGATTCACCTCCATCGTTCGCAGACTCAGCAAAGTATCAGGCATCGCTCCTCAAGCCCCTACTTCGCCAGAGGAGAAAACGTATGATCCGATAGAAACAGACTACAGGCTGGTACAGGACACACAGACACTAGAGCAAATTATTACCGAGATTTACCGCTATGGCACGGTAGCGTTTGATGTGGAAACCACTTCACTTGATGCCACGCAGGCTGAATTGGTGGGGTTGTCTTTATGTATTCACGCTGGAACGGCATGGTATGTACCTCTTGCTCATAAAATAGCAGGGAATGACACCTTATTCGATGATGGCGTTCGGCTGGCAGAAGGACAAATCCCTTTTGATGACGCCTTAGCATTACTGACACCTATGCTGGAAGATGCCAGCATGTTAAAAATTGGCCATAACATAAAGTACGATATGCAGGTGATGCGCTCCTATGGCGTATCTGTCACATCTGTTGCTGACACAATGCTACTTTCATACGTGCTGGGTGCTGGCGCACATGCGCATAACATGGATGAATTAGCACAGCGGCATCTGGGTATCACCCCTGTAGCCTTTAAAGAGGTGGTGGGTAGCGGCAAGTCACAAATCACGTTTGATTATGTGCCACTGGAAGCTGCACGAGATTACGCTGCTGAGGATGCAGATATTACCCTGCGTCTGTACCAACACCTTTTGCCACGCGTTCA
Source organism: uncultured Alphaproteobacteria bacterium (assembly GCA_963803575.1). Lineage (GTDB taxonomy): Bacteria > Pseudomonadota > Alphaproteobacteria > Rickettsiales > UBA998 > CAWDMW01. The sequence continues at coordinate 841,190 of CAWDMW010000002.1, read as the reverse complement.
ACAGGCCGGACTGGTGAGTGTCTATGAACGCATGGAACGCCCGTTAATTCCGGTGATTGTTGAGATGGAACGTCACGGGGTGAAAATTGACCAGGACAAACTCCGCAAGCTTTCCAACCGCTTTGCTACAGAGATGCAGACGCTTGAACAGGAAATTTACGTGCTAGCGGGGGAAACGTTCAATATTGGCTCGCCCAAGCAATTAGGCGACATTCTGTTTGATCGGTTGGCACTGGCTAAGGGGAAGAAATCCAGCCGCAGCGGTGCTTACGTTACAGATGCGCAAACACTGGAAGATTTGGCAGCAGATGGCCACGTTTTGCCAGATAAAGTACTGCAATGGCGTCAACTGGCTAAACTTAAAAGCACTTACACAGATGCACTAGTGAAGCAAATCCACCCTAAAACGGGACGTGTCCATACAAGTTACTCACTGGCCACCACCACTGGCCGCTTAAGTTCCTCTGATCCTAACCTGCAAAACATCCCTATCCGTACCACGCAAGGCCGTCTGATTCGCGAAGCATTCATTGCACAAGAAGGCTTCACGCTGATGGCTGCTGATTATTCACAGATTGAGCTACGTCTGTTGGCACATGTGGCTGACATTGCCCCATTAAAAGATGCTTTCAAACATGGTCGCGATATTCATGCAGCCACAGCATCGCAAATGTTTAATGTGGATGTGGACGACGTGGATGTGGACCTGCGACGCAAAGCCAAAACCATCAATTTTGGTATTATTTACGGCATCAGTGCTCATGGGCTGGCCGTGCGATTAGGCATTGATCGCACCACGGCTGCTGAGTACATATCTTTGTACTTTGAGCAATATCCGGGTATACGCCGATATATGGAAGACATGAAACAGCAAGCGCGCGATCAGGGATATGTTAGCACCTTATGGGGACGCAGATGCCATACCCCCATGATTCATGAGCGTAACCCGAATAAGCGCACCTTTGCAGAACGCGCCGCCATTAATGCTCCTTTGCAGGGAAGTGCCGCAGATATTATTAAGCGTGCCATGATTGCCGTTCATGCATTGCTGTGTGAGCGACAGACTACATCACGTATGCTTTTGCAGGTGCATGATGAATTAGTCTTTGAAATAGCGCAAGGGGAAGAGCATCTGATTCCTGACATACAACGCACTATGGAAAAAGCCGCATCACTGAATGTACCGTTAGTGGTAGATACTGGTATAGGCGCACATTGGGGCGAGGCACATTAGCGTGATAGATAATGTATGGTTTCAGGATATGCATTTCTGGTGGTCAGTTGGGCTTTCCGCATTCATGATTTGCCTGACAACAACCATTCATTACGAATATTTACGTCTGGTATGCGTTATTATTGAACGGGTACGTGCGAGGCCACGCTGGTTGATTAATGTTGTCGTCATTAGTCAGTTTATTGCACACACCATCACTGTATGGGCATATGGCATACTATATTGGTTACTGGCGGAATATACGGACTTTCCTACCTTATCAGGTGAAAATCAACATGATTTTCTAACCTACATCTATTTTTCTGCTTCAACCTATTCATCACTGGGCTTTGGCGATGTATACCCTACCGGAGCATTGCGGATGATTAGTGGCGTGGAGGTGCTGAATGGGCTGCTGCTTATTGGCTGGTCAGTAACGTTTACCTACCTCACAATGCAACGCTTCTGGGAGATGCATATGGGTAAAACGCCTGATGAAGATAAGAATATATTAGGAGATTAAACGAAACTCGCGTAAGATAATGGAGACGTTTACTTATTCACATTGTGAAAAATACTCTAAACTTGACTCTAAAGGTCATTGGTTCTCTCTTGAAGACCAAAAACCAACAACAAACTGTTGAAGAAAACACTGAAGAGTTACTAGAGGAAATTTCTACTAATAATTCTTTGATTGGTTTCCGTCCTGTTCTATGTATTCCAGAAATGATATCTCATTCCAGAGAAATGGGGCTGGACAAGATAAAGTACATTGTTTCGGCAACAAGCTGTGACGATCGAGCAGAATGGTGGCTTTATACAGAGCGGCTGGTGGATCGTCACATGTTAATATCTGGTGGCGAAAAAGTACATGATGAAGCAAAACGCTTGATGATGTGGTTGTGGGATAACGGAAAAATCCTCCAACCAAAATTGCACCATAAGCATGTTAAAGTTTTGCAATATTACGGCATTGCGGTTGAAACGACTCGTATTGTTGAAAAAGGAAAAATTCATCATTCTATATGTATACCAGGTGACGATAGTCAGTACTGGTATAGCATAAGACTTCGGCGATTTTGTATTGGCATTGAAGATTTCCAATAAACATTTTACATGCTCTCAAGCCCTATAGGTTTGAGGGCATCTTTTTTTACGCGCGGTGGTATGGGTGGCCATCTAAAATGGTCTGCATACGGTAAAGCTGCTCTGCCAACAATGCCCGCACCAATAAATGTGGCCATGTCATACGCCCAAAAGACAGCACCTTATCACACGCAATTAATTGCTGCTTGTTTAGGCCAGTATCACCACCAATCAGTATGGCACTACGGCGCACCCCGCTATCCTGCCATTGCCCAAACATTGATGCGCATTGATGACTACTCATATGCTCACCTGTTTCATCTAATGCAATACAGGATTCCGCTGACCAGTGCTTGGCTTTTTGCAGCAGCATTGCTGTATCATACTCTTGCTGCATAGCAACAGATGATTGCGTTTGGCTGCTAAGTTCACTGAGTTCCACTTTCCAGCGACACCGTTTAACGTAGTGGGTAAATAACGCTTGTTCAGGAGCTTGTTTCCATTTGCCAAAGGCAAAAATATGTATATGCATGGTTCTATGTTGTACCGTGAAATACTACATAAATACAATCAAAGTCTTTTCTACGATCAGCTACTGTGATATAGTGGATGCTTATATATTTAATATGATCCATATGAAAAATATCCGACACTTCGATCATACATTATTCATAACATTACTACTATTGGCAATGCTATTTCCAACTATGGCTTATAGCGCTCCTATTGGCAGTACGCTTTGCACAGTTACAGAATGGTTTACTAATGGAACCGTTGGGGTTGGGCTTGCCGCATTATCTATTTTCATCATTGGTATCGCTGCACTGATGAATAAGATTACATGGGGAATGTTTTTGTTTGGCAGTCTGGATGTCGTGCTTATTTTTGGTGCCGCAGATATGGTTCTGGCACTTGGAGGAAATGATTGCTTTGCACCATATTAATGGAACATGCCCTATAAAGATAACTTAGTAATTTTAGACAGTCGCGTGATCCGACATAGATGCTGGTAGGGCAATCGTCCACATTTTCTCTAAATTATACAACTCACGTATACCGGGCTTAAACAAATGAACCACAATATCTCCTGCGTCAATTAATGCCCAGTCACAGGCTTCAAGCCCTTCCATCTGCACGTAATCCGCACCAAATGCTTTCAGCGTTTTTGAAAGTTTCTCTGCCATCGAGCCAACGTGCCGGGTTGAGCGCCCGTCAGCAACAATCATCATATCTGCCAGGCTGGCTTTCCCCTGAAGATCTACAACGGCAATATCGGTTGCTTTATCATCATCCAATGATGCTACGATCACATCTTTTAATGTGTGTACATCACCATTCCAGAGTGAGGTAGTGATAGGGCATTCTCCTCTATGTCGTTGCCTTATCCTTATTGTCGCACAAAAATGCCTTTTCACCAAATGTTTTTCTCAGATTCGTTGCACTTTCCCCGTGACGCGGAATAAATAACAATCTCCAGCATGGAAGGCTTTGGGCGCCAGACGCATCACGATACTGGCTGTAACGCAACGCCATACGTGACCGCAACGCTGTATGCGTACATGGTGCGCGATCCAATATAATGACAGGCATGGTATACATCATATGATTGGCTTTTTGCCAACGATGAAACGAAACCAGATTGTCAGACCCCATCAACCAGCTAAAATGATGATGACCATAATGTGCGCGTATGTAGCGTAACGTATGGGCAGTATAGTGCAATTGCGCTTGTTGCTCTATATCACTAACAATAATACGCTTATCCTGCTGCGTGATGTAAAGCGCATAATTTAGGCGCTTATGGAACGGTGCAAGTGTGGCTGGGTCTTTATGCGGGTTGGCGGGGCTGACAAGCCAGATAACATAGTCCAGCTTTGCACACCTCATCGCATAATGTGAAATATGTCTATGCCCATGATGCGCCGGATTAAATGAGCCACCCAGCAACCCGATACGCAGCGGACTGGCACAGCGCAATTGCTGAAGTTGCTGCATTTACACCATCAATAAGCCGCCATTCACATGCAATGTCTGCCCTGTTATGTAAGCTGCGCTATCACTTGCCAGGAAGGCTGTACTGGCAGCAATGTCGCCGGGCAAACCAAAGCGGCCAGCGGGAATGTTAGCGGTGATACGGTCTGTTTGCTTCTCATCGAGAGCATCTGTCATTGGTGTTTTAATGAAACCCGGTGCAATGCAATTGACCGTAATACCACGCGCAGCCACTTCTGCTGCCAGTGATTTACTCATACCAATCACGCCAGCTTTCGATGCACAATAATTCGCCTGTCCCGGGTTTCCCATTACCCCGACGACCGATGTAATGTTGATAATGCGGCCATAACGACGTTTCATCATACCCTTAATGGCCGCGCGGCACAGTTTGAACGAAGCCGTTAGATTTACATCCAGCACGGTTTGCCAATCCTCATCTTTCATACGCATCGCTAAACCATCACGAGTAATGCCTGCATTATTGACCAGTATATCCAATTGCCCTAACTGACTCTCCGCTGACGGGATAAGTTCAGCAACTGAAGCGCTATCATCCAGACGGCATGGCAGCACAGTAACAAGCTTATCCAGTGACGCAGCAAACACCTCCAACTTTTCCTGACGCGTGCCAGAGATGGCAACCTTTGCACCAGCAGCCAGTAACGTTGCAACAATCGCCTGCCCAATTCCGCCAGTCGCGCCAGTCACCAACGCGGTTTTTCCTTCTAAATTTATCATAGTTCCTTTATGTAACGGGCATATGGAGAAAAAGAAAGCACAAAACGCACAAACGGATAAGACAACGCTCAGGTCTTACGGGCGGGTAAAAGGGCGTAAACTTGGCCAATACCACCAACAGCTGATGGATACATTACTGCCACAATGCTCTGCTCCTCTGGATGACACGCTGGAAACATTGATTGCTGGCAAAATAATCTATCTGGAGATAGGGTTTGGTGCTGGGGAGCATCTGGTGCATATTGCTCGCACCTACCCTGACTGGCTATGCATTGGTGCCGAGCCATTTCGCAATGGGGTCGCGCGGTGCCTCGCTGATATAGATGCGTATGATATATCGAATATCCGCCTGCATACCGCAGATGTCAGAGAGCTAATACCCCACCTACCGCCCACGAGCATAGATAGATGCGATATACTCTTTCCCGACCCATGGCCAAAAACGTCTCATCATAAGCGCCGCATTATTAACCAGCATACCCTCACTATGCTATCTGGCGTTATGAAAGACAACGCTACTTTATGGCTGGCAACCGATCATGCAGACTACGCCGCATGGATGCTGGAACACATTACTCTAAGTCCGCACTTTGAATGGACAGCCACTAAGCCAGCAGACTGGCAAACACCTCCAAATGACTGGTGCGAAACACGCTATCAACAGAAGGCAGATACATCAGTAACGTTTATACAGTGCATAAAAAAATCCCCATAAAACCAGTAGTTTTTATGGGGATAGAGAGAAACCTACTTAGAACTGGATTCAGACTCAGAAGCAGCTTTAGTTGCCGCGTCTACGTCTCCAGTCTCTTCATAGGCTTTCAAATATGCTTCGTCATAACTTTCTCGTGCTTCAGCACCAGCAGTCAGCGCATCTTGCGTTAACTCAGCACTGGTGCCGCCTTGGCCAACAGTGTTGTTTTGAAGATTAGTTGCATCTTCATCATAATCATCCGCAAGTTCGCCAGAATCAGAACTAGAGCTACCGCCAAACCATCCAAACATAATAATCTCGGTAAAGAACAATTGCTACATCGAGGTATGCTTTAAAGCAAATATATATGGGTGCTTGTAAAGCATAACTAAAGTAACGTTACTATTTTAACATTTAATAGCCTAAAATGCAAACTGCGTTTTAATATTGTATATTTGCATCAATTTTAGTGGCCGCTTCCGCCATCATCCTCACGGCTTTTTGCTGCCATGAACGGATTAAACATTTGCATCGTGGTGCGTACCAGTTCCATATTCTTACGTTGCATCGCTTCCAGTTGCTCTACAGGCTTATAGGCATATGGCTCCCATAGCGAGGTGAATTGCTCGCGGATTTTTTCCTGATTAGCGAGGAACGTTTCCATGGTGCCATCCAGATAATGCGGGAAGACATCACGCATATTATTGTCATACATCGCCACCATACGCTTGAGAAAATTCACAGGCAAGATGCTCTGCGTGCCATTAAGTTCCTGCTCAAAGATAATCTGTGTGAGTATCTGGCGGGTTAAATCCTCGCTGGTTTTGGCATCACGCACTTCAAAATCTATATCCTTGCGTACCATGTGCCGTACATCATCCAGCGTAATATAGCTGCTAGTCTGCGTATTATACAGTCGGCGGTTAGAGTATTTTTTAATAATGACGGTGGGATGATCTGTCATGGGTCGGAGTTCCTGTTGGAAAGCTTGAGAATGATAATGCGTTGCATTTACGCGGCATTATAGAGATATGTTAAATGAGGCGCAACCTCAATTAATCTCTGTTTGCTCAAATCATCATACCCATTGCATTAAACGTATTGACAATTATGCTCTAATGTTAGTGTCAACACCCTAGCTACCTGATATTTTAGGTAAGCACACGTTATTACCCGCTTGATGACTGTCTGTATGCTCTGCAAAGCAGCATTCCTCCCCTGACACGTTCATCCTTGCATCGCCAGCTTCATACATCTATGGGATGAAGCATTGATAGTGACAGCACCCCACGGGTGGGTGCGGTTTGTAACGGCATGGCATTAGCCGTTTGCTTCGGCAATGAAAGGTGATAAACCTGCGAAGCACTGCCTTAGCAGTGTTTGCAACATATAATACGAACAACACAATCCGGGACTAAACACCTAATACACGTCTAATAAAGTGGTGCGCCCGGCAGGACTCGAACCTGCAACCTTCAGATTAGAAGTCAGATGCTCTATCCAGTTGAGCTACGGGCGCATATCAGGACTATGGTGATATAGAATGCTGGCTTATTTGTAAACCATTCTTTGTTAGAGAACTTGGTAATACTGCTTATGCCGCCACGGTATCATCATTCGCATGAAAGGTGCCAGCTTTCATGCGTGCTACGTAAGAAGATACCTCAGCTCTGACTATGCCAGACATTAAGTACATCCCAATCAGGTTAGGAATAGCCATAGACAGCAGCAGCAAATCCGAGAAATCCAGAATCATGCCAAGCTTGTCAGACGCACCGCCAAAGAACACCATCACGCAAAAGAGCAACTGATATAGTCGAATTCCCTTGCCTTTAAACAGGAATGTCCATGCCTGACCGCCATAATAGCTCCACGTAATCATCGTAGAAAAAGCGAAGAAAAACACACATACGGATAAGACAATCGGAAACCAGTCAATCACGGTTGCAAAGGATGCACTGGCAAGCGCAATCCCTTCTTTACTGGTATCCTGATATTCCCCGGTGACGGTAACAACCAGTCCGGTCAGAAAACATATCACCATCGTATCGACAAACGTTTCCAGCAATGCGGTACATCCTGCGCGCACTGGCTCATTGTTTTTAGCTGTGGGATGGACAATAGAAGCAGAACCAATCCCTGCTTCATTAGAAAACGCAGAACGCTGAAACCCAACAATAATGGCTCCAAGCACACCACCCGTTAGGGCATTGCCACTGAATGCTTCCGTAAACATCGTGCTAACAGCTTGCCCAAGCATTCCGGCATGAACCACCAGTACCACAACACAAGCCCCAATATAGATGACTGCCATTAGCGGTACAATCATTTCTGCAACGGATGCAATACGAGTGATTCCCCCAAGCAGCACCACCCCTACAAACACCGCAAGCAATAGTGCAATTAATTCGCCATACCCATTCAGGGAAGTAAATGTGTCTGTTAGAATCACCACTGTCTGGTTGGACTGAAACATGTTACCTGCACCAAATGCACCACCTAAGCAGAAAATGGCAAATACCACAGATAACCCATATCCAAGACTTTTCTTATGTTGCTGTGCAAGCCCTTCTTTGAGATAGATAAATGCTCCGGCTTTCACTGTACCGTCTGCTTCGATCACACGAAATTTATGCCCAAGCGTTGCTTCAGCAAATTTTGTTGCCATACCAAATATGCCGGCAATCATCATCCACACTACAGCGCCCGGCCCTCCAATCGCCACGGCTACAGACACGCCCGCAATGTTGCCCAGTCCGACTGTACCGGAAATAGAGGTTGCCATCGCCTGAAAATGCGTAATCTCCCCTTGATCTTCCGGTCGCGTATATTTGCCTCGGGTAACATCCAACGCATGTTTGAGCAGCCGGACATTTACTAATCTGGTGATAAGCGAGAAATAAACACCTCCGGCAATTAACCATAACACCAGTGCAGGAAAGCCCAATACAGGGTAAAACAAGAAGTCCTTTAGCCCGCTAACCACAATACCAAAACCATGCTCAAACGCAGCCACGGGGTCGGCTCCAGCAAAAGCAGGCAGTGTTGCCATGACGGTGATAAAAAATAAACTTATTGCTATGTACATTGTGTAACCTGTGTCTAAATATCAGCGTGAAGCTAGAAACAACATTACGTAAATGCAAGCATAAAATGTCTCATGCTTAATCCACAATTTTTACTGCACGGCGCTTATTCACCAGTTTTCTAAGGGCAAACAACGCAATCATGACGCCAGAAATAGGGATAATGGAGAGGTAAAACGCAGTCTGGCCATCCAGCGCATCAAACGCTATACCAATGAGAATGGAACCTGTTGTGCCTCCCAGTGCTGAGAAAATAACGATCAATCCCGTCATACTTGCATGTTGCCTTTTGGGCAGTGTGCTTAAGATAACGGAATTGATGGCGGGATAGATAGGTGCCATAAACAGTCCGATAAGTGGAAACACATAAGCAGCAGGAGACACATTTAACCATGTAACATCCGTGTCATGACTAATATTTTCTGTCATAGGCATCGTGATGAGAATCAACCCGACCATAATTAGCAAACAGGCATTAAGTACGACATACCAATTGACATGTTGCATTATCATGCCTGCGCTTAGACGTCCTACAGCCAGACAAGCAGCAAAAATGCTGGTTGCCTGTACACTCATATCAGGAGGCAGTTGCAAAATCTTATTGTTAAATGTTGGCAGCCATGTACCCACGCCTTGTTCCACGAGTACATATAAGAACACTGAAATAACAAACACATAAACTAAAGGCAATTTCACCAACTGCACCATATCAATAAACTCTTCCATACGACTCTTGCCTTCACTAACCTCTAACTCAGATTCATCCATCGGTGTGACAAGCCATAAGAGAATATTTATCACGCACAACCCGGCAATATACCAGTACACGACCAGCCACTCCGTAGATTTCGGATCATCCGCATCAATAAACGCACTAAACAGCCAGTAGCCCGCAAGCACCCCAACCATGTATAGCCCTTCGATAATATTGAGCATTCCCGCATGTTCGCGGCTGCCATTCGTCATCAGGCCAATGCTGGCATAAACAGATACTTTCACCAGTGCAAAAGCCACACCAGTGCAAAGAAACATCAGCTTTGTCATCCAGAAGGCTGGAAATAGAGGGGTTACAGCGCAGGTGAGTGCAATAATCGCCATCCCTACCATCATGGCTCGCCTGAGGCCGAAGCGCGGCAACGCAGATGCTGCCAGAAATGAAATAATCGCTATAGGTAAATCCTTAAAGGCTTCCAACTGACTGGCATCCGTTTTGAGGACGTCGTAATTGTTGATTACCTGAAGGATGACAGTGCCTACGCTATTGAGTAAAATAGCGAAGATGAAGTAAGTAAACGCCAGAAGCAGGCCTACTTTTAGGCTTTTATGTCGCATATGTAGTTTTTCTGTTATTAATTCTGGCATTTATACCTAACATATGGTTTACGATATGCAAGAAGTATGATTCTCTAAAACTTAAATAACACAATATGAGTCAATGATGTCACAACCCCATCTGTTTGATATCCATCCGTGGAAACTAGAAGAAACGGAACTAAATTCAAATACCCTCACACTGGCAGAAACACTGTTCAGTCTTGCCAATGGATATATGGGAACCCGTGGCACACTGGAAGAATCCCTGACCGATAATCCTTCATCACAGGAAGGCACCTATTTGAACGGTGTGTATATGCGTGTGCCGATCTTCTATGAAGAATCTGCCCATGGTTTTGCCACGCATAATAATAAGATGGTGCAGGTGCCGGATGCTAAAGCCATCCGCATTTTCATTGACGATCAGCTCTTTATTCCATCTCATTTTGCGGCACTGGAACATGTACGCCATCTGGATTTTCGTACAGGTATTTTGGAACGTAACACGCTGTGGCAAATTGATGCGAATCGCAAATTACGTGTGAAAAGCCGTCGTATTGTGTCGCTTGCAGATCAGCATTTGATGGCATTAGAATATGAAGTAACGCCTATTGGATTTGACGGAACCATTATGCTGGAGTCATTGCTTGGTACAGGGCATTTGCGCCACCATGCGAAAGATGACTTTGATCCGCGCGCCGGGCATATTGATACCTCAGAAAGTCTGCGTCAATTAGATTGGGAAATGAACAAACATGCCATGCACACGCTGCATGAGGTAGAAGGAAGCGGCTTTATTGTTGGCTCTTCCTGTACGCATAGTTGCAAAAATGGTACGTTCATCGAAAATCGTTCCTGTGACGAATCTACCACATTTATTGCATCCTTTGGTAACGAGCTACAAGATGGTCACTCTATCTCTCTCACTAAATATGTGAGCTACCATCATGGACAGCGCAAAGACGAAGCCAGTATCACTAAGCTTATGTATGGCACGTTAGAACGGGCAGAGCAGCGCGGCATTAACCAACTGGTTTCCACGCAAAAAGAGCAACTGGATGCATTTTGGAAGTACGGCGATGTATCTATTGAAGGAGACGCGGCCTTGCAGCAGGGCATACGTTTCAATCTGTTTCACATCTTCCAGTCTAGCGGGCGTGATGGAAAGCGTGCTATCGCAGCCAAGGGATTGTCCGGGCCGGGCTATGACGGACATTATTTTTGGGATACCGAGATTTATATTGTTCCTTTCTTTGTTTATACGGCTCCTGAACTAGCACGTAAACTTCTGGAATACCGATATAATACTCTGGATGCAGCGCGTGAGAGAGCGTTACAAATGTCTCATAGCAGCGGTGCGTTATATGCATGGCGCACAATTAGCGGTGAAGAATGCTCCGCCTATTTCCCTGCCGGTACTGCACAATACCATATTAACGCAGCCATCGCTTACGCAATCCGACAATATTTCAATGCGACGAAAGACTGGGACTTCATGTGCCGCTATGGTATAGAAATGCTGTTAGAAACTGCACGTTTCTGGTCGGAGCTTGGGCATTTCTCCGCTATGCGGGATAATCAGTTTTGCTTAAACGAAGTGACGGGCCCTGACGAATACTCCGCCATGGTTGATAATAACTTCTACACCAATGCGATGGCGCGGATGCATTTGCGTACTGCGGTACGGTGCTACCGTGAATTGCAGGAAGAGCATCCGGATGAAGCAACGCGTATCGCCAAGCAGATCAACCTCGAGGAAACAGAATTAGAGCGCTGGCAACAGGCAGCAGAAAACATGTATCTGCCCTATGATGAAGCGCATGGCATTCACCCTCAGGATGATGGCTTCCTCGCCAAGCCGCGCTGGAACTTTGAGGAAATGCCAAAAGACAAATACCCTCTATTGCTGCATTATCATCCACTGATTATTTACCGTTATCAGGTATTAAAGCAAGCGGACGTGGTGCTAGCCATGGCATTGCTGGGTTATGAATTTGACGATGACGTGCGCAAGGCAAATCTGGATTATTACACCCCGATCACCACGCATGACTCTACCTTATCTACCTGTATTTACAGCGTCGAATCTGCTCGCGCCGGACAATACGATCAGGCATATAATTTCTTTAAAGATAATGTCCGTATGGATATTGATAATTTGCATCATAATACGCAATATGGCCTGCATACTGCATGTATGGCTGGCTCATGGATGAGTATTGTGATGGGATTTTCAGGCATGGAATGCTACGATAACACCCTGCATTTTAAACCTTATTGCCCTGAAGGCTGGACAAGCTACTCATTTAACCTGCAATTCCGTGGTGCCGTACTACGCATCACCATCTCACATGACAATACTGTGTACACACTTACACATGACAGCCCTATCACCGTGTATCATCATCAGGATGCATTAACTCTGAAGCCTGAGCAACCCTACACCATGCCACATATAAAGGAAGAACAACGTTATGGCTAACCCCGCATTTATCTTTGATCTTGATGGTGTCATTACTGACACTGCAGAATATCATTACCGGGCATGGAAGCGTTTAGCTACCAGTCTGGACATAGATTTCACACATGACGACAATGAAGCCCTTAAAGGCGTGGGACGTCGTGAATCACTGGAATATATTCTAGCGAAAGATGACAATCACTATAGCGAAGAACGCATCACCGCCCTGATGCATCAGAAGAATGAAGATTATGTCGCGTCCATCGCAGATATGAGTCCGAAAGATACGCTGCCGGGAGTGAATCATTTGCTGCAAACACTGAGAAACAATGGGCATAAGATTGGACTGGCATCCGCCAGCAAGAACGCACTGATGGTGCTAGATAGTCTGGAACTCACGCATATGTTTGATTATGTCGCTGATGCAGCCACCATCCCTAACAGTAAACCTGCACCTGACGTGTTTTTAGACGTGGTCAACGCGTTTGACACAACATCCGACCAGTGTATTGGTGTAGAGGACGCTGCAGCAGGGGTACAGGCAATTAAATCAGCGAAGATGTTTGCGGTGGGTATCGGTGATGACACCGTACTGGCACAGGCAGATATGGTTTATCCCGCCTTCGCAGATATTGTGCTGGATGATGTGCTTACCCGTTGGAAAGCGGCCTAACCGATATATATTAATCGGGTAATAGTTTATCGCTGTAGGTGCATATATCCGCGATAAGGCAGTTACCGCATAAGGGTGTGCGTGCTTTGCATGTATATCTGCCATGCAATATCAGCCAGTGATGTGCGTGGAGTAAATACTCTGGCGGGATGCACTCCATCAACTGATCTTCGCATTCACGTACGTTTTTTGCCTGCACCAATCCGGTTCGGTTAGCCACGCGAAAGACATGCGTGTCAACAGCCATCAACGGTTGATTACGCGCACAATTAAGCCATACATTGGCAGTTTTTCGTCCAACACCGGGTAATGTTTGCAACGCATCACGTGTTTCAGGAATGATTCCGTCATATTCGTTTAAGAGTTTATGGCATAACGCGATGACATTCTTTGCCTTACTATTATACAGCCCAATGGTTTTAATATAACCTTTTAGCCCCTCCTCTCCCAAAGCAAGCATACGATGCGGGTCATCCGCCACGGCGTATAATGCAACTGTTGCTTTATTAACGGATACATCCGTTGCTTGCGCGGATAACACAATGGAAATGAGCAAACAAAACTCATTGGGCGCGTGCAACTCCGTCACGGGGCTTGGTTCATGCGCGGCAAAGCGGGCAAATACTGTAGCAATAGAAGGTTTGGTTAAGGTACGTGTCATAGGAGTAACATAAAGATTATCGCGCTAGAGCGGTGTAACAGATTGTCATGTTTCTTCCATATCTATTATACGTTCTGTGCTTTATACATGAAGAATATGATGCGCTGCCACATAGTTATATCTATTACCCTATTATTCCTACTGCCTGCATGTATGGTAGGGGATGATTACGTGCGCCCCAAGCAACCAGCCGTTGCAGCCCATGAGCATTACATTAACAGCGCTGACACTGATGAAGCAGGTAGCATGAATCACTGGTGGGAAAGACTAAATGACCCGCTAATGGCAAAATATACCGATATGCTCATGCAGGGCAACCCATCATTGCAGGAAGCTGCGGCGCGTATTACACAAGCACAGGCACAAGCCACCATTAGCGGAAGCACTTTATATCCAGCCATTAGCGCAGATATAGGATCATCCCGTAACATGATTCCACCTGTCGTGCAGGGAGGAGGCATTTTGGGAGGCTTTGCGCCACCAGAGCGTATTTATGCTACAAATTATAGCGCTCAGGCCAATGTATCCTGGCAATTAGATTTGTTCGGCCGTATTCGACGCGCAAAAGAAGCGGCTGAAGCATTGTCATTATCTGCTGCTTATGACCGGGAAGCGCTCATGCAAAGCCTGATTGTGCAACTGCTGGATACACGCGTGGCGATTTCCACTACATCCCGTCTGGTTGCACTGGCAGAAGACACTGTCAAAAACCGACGTTTGCTTTATGACACCGTACGCCGCCGCTATGATCTGGGTGTGCAGAATGTGACGTTAAGTGATGTGTATCTGGCAGAAGAAAACATCACCTCTGTTGAGGCGGATTATTTCAGCCAGAAACGTACACTTCAGGAACAGTACTATCAGATGGATGTGTTGCTTGGCAAAGCCCCGGGAACCCCGAAAACAATGCATACCACCCTCCCGCTCATGCCGCCACCGGAACCCATACCCGCCTGTATGCCTGCACATTTGCTGGATCGCAGACCTGATATACGCGCTTCAGAATTGCGCCTGAAAGCAGCAAATGCAAATATCGGGGTTGCTATTGCAGATCTGTATCCGGGTCTTACCCTTAGCGGCAATATTGGCTTTAACAGCAACACGGTTGAAACGTTAATTGACACGCAACAATTGGCTGGTGCGTTTATTTCCAGCCTGACAACACGCTTGTTTGAAGGTGGTGCGTTGCGTGCCAATATCCGTTTACGTGAAGCAGAAGCACAGGAAATGGCCGCAAGCTATAGCAACGTCATTTTGCAGGCTTTGCGAGAAGTGGAAACAGCCATGCATCATGACGGACTACTTCGTAAAGAGATTGATCGTTTAAAGCTCTCTGCACAAAATCTGGAACAGACAGATACTTTTTCAACCAAACGTTACGGCATTGGGATTCGTGATTTACGTGATAGGCTGGAAACACAGAGGTTGCATTACGCAGCGCAGCAGCAATTATTACGCACATCACAACAACTCTGGAATAACCGTACCGCGTTATATCTGGCATTGGGGGGAGACTGGTTTGAAGATACGAATGCCGACATACAACCAACATGCACCTAACATCTACGTGACAGACATTATATGAACGATATATATAAAGGCCGCCTGCAACTTTTCCTGGTGATACTCTTTATTGCCGGATCCCTTGGTGTGTCTTATGCGCTGAAGGCGCTCGGCAAAACAGAACTCACACGTAATAATGATATACGTGATGTGTATGTATCTATGGAGACAGTACAGCCATCAGATCATCGGGTTCAATTTGATACAACCGGTACCGTACAGGCACAAGCCGATGTGAATGTGGTGCCACAGGTAAGCGGTCGGGTTACCTATGTGCATCCACAATTCCATGATGGTGGTACCTTTCACAAAAATCAAACCGTGTTTCGTATTGATGATCGCGACTACCGCTATGATGTCGAGCAGCGCAGGGCAGATGTAGCGCAAGCACGCACCGCATTAGACCTGCAACAAGCGGAAGCTGATGCAGCACTGGCAGAATGGCGTCAGCTTAATCCAGATAAACCTGCACCAGCACTGGTGGCTCGTACACCCCAACTTGCGGAGGCGCAAGCAGCACTGGACGCGGCTAAAGCGAATCTCGGTAAAGCAGAGCTAAGCCTGAAACGCACGGATGTCCGCTTTCCCTTTGACGGCAAAGTGGTTGAAAGCAATGTTGATGCCGGACAATATGTCACAGCAGGCCAAAGTTATGGCACCGTGTTTGCACTTGCCTCACTGGAAGTGCAGGCATCATTGAATGACCAGCAACTGGACTGGCTACTCCAGACAGATAACCCAGCCATTACCATAGACACCACATTCTTAGGCGAGACATTTACGCATGAAGGATACATTAAACGTGGCGCGGCATTACTGGATGCTCAAACACGCTTTGCGACCGTACGCTTAGGCTTTAAAAACATGCCTAAATCACTCCTTCCCGGGCTATTTTCTCACATACTCGTCAAAGGAGAAACACTCTCTAACGTATGGCTTATTCCTGCCAGCGCACGACAAAAGGATGGCACCGTATGGGGCATTAATAACAAACATGAGTTATATGAACTGGATGTCACCAGTCTCTATTCAGATGACCGTCATATCGTTGTGCCCAATGCCAGCGATACTGTTAACGTGGTCACCAGCCGCTTAAGTGGGGCGGTTGCCGGAATGCAGGTTAAGCAAAAGGACAACGCTGAAACACCTAAAGCACTGCAGGAAACCTCTGATAAAGGCACGCCATGACAAAGCATACTCCAGAAGATGATCCCCCTCGTGGTATGATTGCGTGGTTTGCTCAAAACCATGTGGCTGCCAACATTATCATGCTGCTGTTTATTATTGGTGGCATTGTTACACTCTCATCGATTCGAACAGAGACATTCCCAACCATTGACCCACGCCTGATTGTGGTAAGTGTGGCCTATCCCGGCTCCACCCCTTACGAGATTAATGACTCTGTCACCAACCGTGTGGAAGAAGCACTGGTAGGCATTGAGGGGGTAGACCGGATTTCGTCCACGGCATCAGAAGGTTCCGGCACCATCAGTGTGGAAGTGGAAGACTTTGCCAACGCAGATGATGTCTATAATGATGTAGAAACAGCCGTCAATAGCTTAGCCGACTTCCCACCGGAAGATGCAGAGCGTCCTTTAATTCGCAAAGTACGTGTCACACCCAACGTACTGACACTGGCTATTCATGGGGATGCAGATGAACGTACCATTAAACACTGGACAGAAACCATTGAAGATGAAATACGCCAGCTAAATGGTGTCGCACTTACCGCCACTCGTGGCATACGTGACTATCAAATATCCATTGAAATATCTGAAGAAGCCTTGCAAAAATATGGGCTAGGCTTAAGCGATGTACAGCAACGTATTCGTCAGTTTTCTGCCGATATTCCTGCTGGCACGGTTGAATCGCGTCAGGGAGATATTTTGCTACGTGTGCAGGAAAAGCGTTATACGGGCGAAGAATTTTCCAGCATCATGTTGCGTACCTTGCCTGATGGTTCTGTTTTAACTATAGGCGATATTGGTACCGTTATCGATGGCTTCACCGATACACATCTTATCAGTCAGTATAATGGGGAACGTGCTGCTTTTATTGATGTAAAACGTAGCGAGTCAGATGATACGCTTACCATTGCCAACAAAGTCAAAACGTATCTTGAGCAAGTCACCTTGCCCAAAGGATTGCACATTACCATCAGTCGGGATGAAACCCGCAGCCTGACGGATCGTATGAGCCTGATGATGCAAAATGCCTTGCTAGGGTTTATGCTGGTATTTCTGATATTATTATTATTTCTTGATCTTAAGCTGGCTTTCTGGACAAGCGCTGCCATACCTATCTCATTTCTGGGTGGATTAATGATTATCTACTTTATGGGGCTGAGTCTGAACATGATTTCGTTGTTTGCCTTGATTGTGGTGCTTGGGATTGTGGTTGATGACGGTATTGTCACGGGTGAGAGCATTTACGATGCCCAAAAGCACGCACCGAATGATCGTTTTGCGGCACTGCGAGGCGTCAAAGCAATTATTGCCCCCGTCACTATTGGTGTTGCAACCACGATGGCCGCTTTCGCGCCGCTTATTTTAAGCACAGGAACACTTGGCCAGATTATTCAGGTTATTCCAATGGTGGTTATTGCCATCTTGTTTGTTTCATTAATTGAGGCATATTTTATTTTACCCGCACACCTTAGCACACCCGGGGAATGGAGCCGTGGCATTGTCGCACGTATCCGTGATCGCTTCTCTGGTGGACTGCAGCACTTCACTGACCACTGGTTGGTGCCTTTTGCCCATCGCTGCATCATCTGGCGGTATGTGACGATTGCCGTATTTGTTGCTATTGGAATTATCATTGCCAGCCTGATGCAATCCGGTATTATGCGCTTTATTTTCTTCCCGCAAATAGAAGGAGATCGCGTCACCATCAGCGTCACTATGCCGCAAGGCACTCCCTTCTCAACGACCGAAGAGACATTACTGGCGATTGAAAGCAGTACGATGGCAGTCAAAGACACCATGCACACTCAATATGACCAGAAGGTGTTTGAAAGCATTGCTTTGACTATCGGGCAAACCTCGGGTAGTGGCGCTGCTGGCCCCGGCAATAACAGTTATACCGCCAGTAGTAATGTTGGCCAGCTCATCGTTAAACTGGTTCCATCTGGCGAACGTCAGGTATCCGCAGCTGACATTGAATCAGCTATACGCAAACGTATTATTGATCTGCCTAATATCGAGAAACTAGAACTGCAAAGTTCACTAATTGGCGACAATCCTGACATAACTATCGAACTCACCCACCGCAATGATGAAACATTGAATGAAGCGTCTGAATGGTTAAAGCAACAACTCGCCGCTATTGAAGGCACGAAGGAAGTGTCTGACAGTTACGAGCCGGGCAAAACCGAATATGTTTTTGAGCTAAATGCGCAAGGACTTGCCGTTGGCTTGACACCCCTGCAACTTGGTCAACAATTGCGTGGCGCTTTCTTTGGACTGGAAGCACAACGCTTTCAACGTGGACGCTTTGAAGTGATTGTCTATGTACGCTACCCTGAAGCCGAGCGTGACAGTCTGGAATCCTTGCAAAATGCCCGTATCCGTCTGGCTGATGGATCAGAGGTTCCTTTGTCACAAATTGCCACCATTCGCGAACAACAAGGATATTCCGTTATTGAGTCTGTTGATGGTCGTCGCGTTATTTCCGTCAACGGTGATGTCGATTATGCCGTAACCACGCCTAATCGGGTTATGGAGATATTAAACAGCGATGTCTTGCCACAATTACAGACGCGTTATCCCGGGTTGGATTATCGTTATGAAGGCGAAAGTCGGGAACAATCAGAAGATTTACAAAGCCTGATGAACAATATGCTCATTGCTCTACTGATTATTTTTGTTTTGCTTGGTTCACAATTACGCAGTTATGTACAGCCTTTCATCATCATGATTGCCATTCCGTTTGGTGTATTTGGCGCGATTCTTGGCCATTTCCTGCTTGGGCATGATTTAACCTTTATTTCCATGTTTGGTATTGTTGCGCTTTCAGGTGTGGTGATTAATGATAGTGTGGTTCTGGTGGATTATCTGAATCAGCAAAAGCGCGAAGGGTATAACACCTATGACAGCGCCATTGCCGCTATTCGTCGTCGCTTCCGCCCTATTTTGCTAACAACATTAAGTACCTGTCTAGGACTCCTGCCTATGTTGCTGGAAACCAGCATACAGGCGCAATTCCTGATTCCCATGGTCGTGTCACTGGCCACAGGTATTTTATTCGCTACACCTATTATCTTACTGCTCATTCCATGCCTGCTGATGGCGGTGGATGATATTCAGGCCGCTTTATCTGCTTTATGGCATAAAGTAACGTAGAGCATGTTGACACTAACGCTAAAGCATAGCGAAAATAACAGGTTGCGAGAACTATAGCGGAGTGTGCTTTCAGGTACATGAGCACCGGAAACGCAGAAATGCAGCACGCTATAGTCGTTAGTGCTAACACGCCTTAGTCACTTCCAACCTTTACCATTACATCATAACATGCATCCATGCAGTTATTTCATGCAACCACTCATAATGGCATTAGCCCGATCGAAGATAATTATGCTTACCTACACAGCATATATGGGTGGGGCGTTTTTGATGGTGCCTGCATGTGTCTGCAAGGTTCACCGGACGGGAATGAATGGTTTGACCTGCTCTCTATCACGCACAAAACGGTGTGTAGCTTACATATTCATGCGCGTTACCTGCGAGCGATATTGCACAATGCTCATACACATACCTGTTTGTATCTTCACGTCACCTAATATCAGGGCGTATTGGCATTTGCGATAGCTTTTTTCTTGCATCATATGCCCTGCATCCGTCATCATAGATGCTATGACAGAACATACGGCATCCATGCAGGATAAACACAACCTTACTGCTGAGGAAGTATTAGATTACCTTAGCCAGCATCCCGATTTCTTGCAACAGCATCCCCATGCCATTGAATGGCTTAACCCTCCTGCACATCACACTGGTAAAACCGTCATCGACTTTCAGCAATATTCCATACAGCATTTGCAGCAATGTGTGCAGGATGCGAAACATACCTATGGTCAGGTGGTTGAAGTGGCGCGCGATAATTATCGTATGCAGGCGCAAGTGCAACAAGCCGTGTTGCAACTGGTCAAAACCCGTACATTGGAACAATTGCTGGAATGTTTATGCATGGAATTTGTCCAGACATTTAATGTGGATGTTATCAGGCTTGGTTTGGAAAGCGATATGGGTGGGTTATATGAAAGCTATTACCCGGAAAATCATTATTCTGGTATGGTCTTTATCCCCGTAGGGGCGTCTCGTGAGTTATTTCAGGACAGCCAAAAAGTTAGTCTGGTTGCAGATAGTGCGCAAGACATTCAATGGCCACTGAAAATATTTTTTCATGAGTGTGGTGACTTGGCGGTATCTGCTGCCTATATGCGCCTGCATCTTCCTTCAACAGATCGTTACGCCGTGCTTGCGTTTGGCACGCGACAATCAGCCCGTTTTCAGTCTGGTCAGGGAACAGGGTTGTTACAGTTCCTGAGTGATATTGTTGCGGTGCGACTAGATCAGTGTCTGGATGAACAGGCTGGTCTATTATAATGCTACATGCAGAGTTGCAGGATGCACTTAATCACTGGCTAACCTCACTGCATACCCTTAATCGCGCTTCCCCCCATACCATCACAAATTACCGTCATGATGTCGTGCAATTTCTGGCATTTCTGCAAACGCATATGGGGTGTGATATTAATCTAACAAACCTTGGCATATGTCAGCGTCGTGATGTGCGTGCGTGGTTGGCTGAAAAACACCGAAAGGCTTATCATCCGAGTTCTGTCAGGCGCTCACTCTCTGCCATTAAGCAATTCTTTCGGTATCTGGAAGCGCAGCATGAGATGAATATGAGTGCCGTACTGTCCGTTAGGCCGCCCAAATCACATACCCCTATACCACGTTCGGTGGCAGTCACCGATATTCATCAATTACTGCAAGAATTGCAGTGCTTGCCCAGAGAGCATTGGGTTGGCCTGCGTGACAAAGCATGTGCATTACTGCTCTATGGATGTGGATTACGCATTAGCGAGGCTTTATCACTGACCATACGAGATATATCACGCCTGGAACAAACTATCCGCATCGTAGGAAAAGGCAACAAACCACGGCAGGTACCCATCTTACCCGTAGTGCTGGATGCCATTGATAAGTACAATCATGCCTGCCCATATGAAACATCAGGGGATGTATTATTTTATGGAAAACGAGGTAAACGTCTGCAACCAGCAATGCTTGCCCGTTCCATTCAGTCCATCCGCACACAAATCCACCTCCCCGCACACCTGACGCCTCATGCACTTCGCCATAGCTACGCAACACACTTGCTGGAACGCGGCGGGGGGTTGCGCGACATTCAAACATTACTGGGGCATGCCAGCCTGTCTTCGACGCAACGCTACACATCTGTGGACATCAAGCATCTGGCTGATGCATGTAATCAGGCAAATCTGGCAGGTAATCTCTCAGATATAAAGTCAAGTCACTAGGGCGTGTTGACACTAATGCGCGGCTGCTGTTAACTTCTCTACTAAATCGAGTGCTTCCCATGAAAAGCATCCATCCTCACGTGGGGTGCGACCAAAATGGCCGTAAGATGCTGTTGGCAAATAGATAGGCTGATTTAATCGTAAATGCTTGCGAATACCACTGGGGGACAAATCAACCAATTCTTTGAGCATAGTTTCAATGCGTACCTCTTCAATGGTGGCCGTGTTTTCTGTATTGACATAAAAAGAGATCGGATAAGATACACCAATCGCGTAAGAAAGTTGAATGGTGCAGCGTTTGGCAAGTCCGGCAGCTACAACATTTTTAGCCAGATAGCGCGCCATATATGCTGCTGAACGGTCAACTTTAGTTGGGTCTTTACCAGAAAACGCTCCACCCCCATGTGGCGCAGCACCCCCATACGTATCAACAATAATTTTACGCCCGGTCAGCCCGGCATCTCCATCAGGCCCCCCAATCACAAATTTGCCTGTTGGATTAATATAGATTTTCTCATCATCACACATCCAGTCTGATGGAATCACATCGGTAATCGCCTCTTTCACCAAAGACCGAATATGGCCTTGAGTCGCATCTTCGCTATGCTGCGTTGAAACAACCAATGAAGCGACACGTACAGGTTTACCATCTTCATAAACCAGTGACACCTGACTTTTAGCATCGGGCTTTAGTGCATCATAGTCACCCGCGTGACGTCCAACAGAAAGGCGCTTTAAAATAGCATTGGCGTAGCAGATAGGGGCTGGCATGTAATTATCGGTTTCATCGCAGGCAAAGCCAAACATAATTCCCTGATCCCCAGCACCTTCCTGCTTATCCTGAGCTTCATCAACTCCTTGCGCAATATCAACGGACTGTTCGTGCAGTAAATTAATGACCTGCATGTTGTTCCAGCTAAAGCCTTTTTGATAATAGCCAATGTCACGCACCACCTGATGTGCAACCTCATTAATATCATTACGACTCATATTAACTCCGCGATACTCACCCGCAATCGTTAAATGATTGGTTGTAGCAAGTACCTCTATCGCACCACGTGCATAAGGATTTTCGCGAATAAATGCGTCCAGTATCGCATCAGAAATTTGATCGCATACTTTATCAGGGTGTCCCTCGGATACGGATTCACTGGTAAAAATATAACTATCATGGCGACTTGAATGGGAGTAAATCATATAGCGGTATGTGTCCTATAAAATGACTATAATTTGCAAGCATTTATCATCAACACAACACACGCAACTCACCTGTTACGCATACGCTTAGTCCCTGAATACTGCACTTAGCAGTGTGGCGGCAAACGATGACAAATCCCCACGATCCACATAGTATAGTCAGTTATGCACCGAAATACAAGTGTGACAGTCTTAACTATAGTCAACGAATCCTGCTTGCTAAGGACAAAGATTGCATAAGCTGTGCAGCAATTTGGCTGCTGCTGCCACGCATTCCCTGATACGTCTGATCGAACAAATAATCTGACACAGCTTGTCCAGCCTGACGACCAACGTTGCGTAACACCGGATTAGCTAAACGCTCTGCGTCAAATCTGCCCGTGCGAATAGCATGTGATGCAACTGATGCAATACCACGTTCTAAACCACTATCAAATTCATCACTGCTAACATAAGGACTATTCTGTTTCTCCTGATGGTTATGTGCCACAACGTAACGGTAAATATTCTCTCTTACTGCAATCAATTGCTGATCCACATATTGCATGATGTCATCCATAGACTCACTATCAAAATCCATACTCTTTTCATCTCCTAAATAGAGATATTGACCTTAAACCGAGCAAAGCCATGCAGGAAGTGACTTCATGGTTGTTTCAAAACTCAAACTATTAGCGTAACCATTTTGAAACCTTATTACCATTTTGACAATTTTATTAAAAAATAGGTGACATGCTAAGGGTTTTACGTTATTCTTATTTAAGAAAGCAACTATAACGTGCATTGAAAGGTTAATACTGCCTTTTCATCTACCATAGGTTGTTTTTAAAGTCTTATAAAAAGTATATGTGGAGATAAAAGCGGATGGCATTACATCCTGTTGATATATATGTAGGAAAACGTTTGAGAGAACGTCGTATCATGCTGGGCATGAGTCAGGAAGCTGTCGGTAAAGCTATTGGCGTAAGCTTTCAACAAATTCAAAAGTATGAAAAGGGCGTTAACCGGATGGGTTCTAGTCGGATTTATGATTTTAGCAAAATCCTTAATGTATCTGTTGCTTATTTCTTCGATGATTACGAGAAACCTGTTGAAGCAATGTCCGAGTATTCGCGCGGCATGGCAGAAGACGACAGTAACTTTGAACATGACCGTATTTCAAGCCGCGAAACACTTGAGCTAGTCCGTGCTTATTACAGCATCAGTGACGAAAAATTACGCCGTAAATTCTACGATTTGCTAAAGTCTATGGCAGATAATGATAAGCCGCCTGCTGCATAAAGCGTCCTGATTAACTGGATGCTGGAATTTTGCCAGCTTCATCTGCATACATAACACGATGTTGTGGCAAACTTTCCGGATAGTGTGTTTGCAGCCAGATAATTAACTTTTCACGTACCAGACATCGTAAATCCCAGGTGGTTGGCGAGTCTTTTGCTGTCATCAAACACCGAATTTTCTGTGTTTTCTCCGTGACATCCATCACTTGCAATACCTGCACTTTGCGATTCCATAGAGAGGACTCACGCACAACACGCTCAAATTCCGCACGCAATTCCTCCAAAGGCACAGAGAAATCCAGATACAGCTCTACCGAGCCAATAATCTCTGCGGAATTACGCGTCCAGTTTTGGAATGGCTGTTCGATAAAATACGTGATTGGCACAACCAACCGTCGCAAATCCCATATACGTATCACCACGTAAGTGAACGTAATATCTTCAATCCAGCCCCATTCACCTTCTACCACGACAGCATCTTCAATACGAATCGGTTGTGTAATAGCTATCTGAATACCAGCAAATACGGTACCTAAGGTTTTTTGCGCGGCGAAGCCCAGAATAATTCCGGTTACACCAGCAGAAGCCAGCAAACTTGTGCCAATATTGCTGACACCATCAAAGGTCATCAGTATGAATGACAGCCCTATAATGGTCACAAAAAATGCAATAATGCGGTAAAAGACATTAATCTGCGTATGCACTTTACGCGCGTGCAAATTATCCTCTTTCGACATATCGTACTTGAATAATAGATGCCTTTTAATACCCGCTAAGATGGCAATCACCAGCCAGATCACCAGCGCAATAGCTGTTATCATCAAGCCATGCTGTACAATTTCCATGATTGTCTGAACTATAGCATGTTTTCCATCAATGACG
Organism: uncultured Alphaproteobacteria bacterium; assembly: GCA_963803575.1. Taxonomy (GTDB): domain Bacteria; phylum Pseudomonadota; class Alphaproteobacteria; order Rickettsiales; family UBA998; genus CAWDMW01. The sequence goes on along the minus strand of CAWDMW010000002.1, from coordinate 815,800 downwards.
CTTAAACTGATGGAAGCACCTGCCACAAGAATAAGACAAAGCACTGGTCTAATCATCCGCTTCAACACACGCATAGCCAGCGAATTTTCCTGCACAGCATGGACACGCTTCATGACCAATGTTGTAATGATCGCTATAATCACAGTAAGCAGTAAAATATAGCTGGCATCCATAAAGCCAACATCTTTCAGTAATTCAGGTAGTCGTTGCATGGTTTTATGCACTCACTGTGTCATGCTTATATGTACGATAGCCACAGCACGTCTCGTGGCTGCGACTATCAACACGCCCTAATTTATTCCCCTTTTGATGCAGGCAATAAATGTTGAAGCTGCGCACCACTATCATCTTGTTGATCCTCAACTTTCTTTAGTGGTGGCCGCCCTCTTCTGCGTTTAGGTTTATCTTCCACTTCGCCAACATCGCTATTGCTAGCATCTGTATCATCAGATGGCGTGTCATCAGGCTGTTTCTTTAATGGCGCGCGTATCATACGACGACGCTTTGGCGGCGCATTATCATCGGACGCAATTTCATCAGAGGAAGAATGTTTATTTTCAGTACTTTTAGGTGACTGCTCTGCCACCTCCTCAGATGCATCTGCATTGTCGTCAGATGATTGCTTCTGATGGTCGCGTTGCTTGTTATTCTTGGCTTCTTCGCGCTGTTGCTGCTGTTCATCTGCAAGTGTTAAAATACGGGTGTAATGCTCCACATGTTGCATATAATATTCTGCTTCCACGCGTTCACCAGACTGGCGTGCATTTTTGGCTAAATCTAAAAACTTATTTTGCTGATTTGATGCATGGCGGCGCTGTTGTGAGCTAACATTTTCGCTATGATGGTCATCCTGATCGAAATGCACCATAGGACTGCGTCCACGATTATTATGGTTGTTATTATTGTTATTGTTACGGCGATAACGGTTATTATTGTTATTGTGGTTATTATTGCGATTGTTCGATTGACGACGATTATTCATAGATGATTGAAAGTTAAGGTTGTTGAAACACGATAATACGGGGTATGTCAGCAACGTCGCTCAATGTATTGATATGGCTTAGACCATGCATCAGCCCAAGTTGCACCACATCACCTGACTGGTGATAGCCTACTTCGCAAATGAACAGACCATTCCGTTTCAACGCTGATGATACCTTTTGAAAGAGTTGCCTATAGGCATAAAGCCCGTCTGATCCTCCATCAAGCACACAATGCGGCTCGTATTCCTTCACGTCTGGCATCAATGATGCTAAATCCTGAGTTGGAATGTAAGGAGGATTACTTACCACCAAGTCATACAGGGAAAAGTCTGCATCTGTCCAGTCCAAATTCGCATATTGCAGGCGCTTTGGATGATTTAATTGCTGAGCATTCTGCTTCGCTACCCTAATTGCTTCAGAAGAAATATCTAGCGCTACCCCCGTAGCGTTAGGATATTCTTCCAGCAGCGAGATAATGATACACCCTGTCCCCGTGCCACAATCCAATATGTGTAACGGGGCATGTGTGTCTGGAACGTGAATCAATGCTGCTTCAATAATGCCTTCTGTTTCCGGACGAGGATCTAGTGTACTGGCAGTTGTATAAAATGCATGTTTCCAAAAATGTTTTACACCAATGATTTTTGCGATTGGTTCACCTTGTCGCCTGCGTGCTAACAGCTCATGATACTGATCCTGCTGTTGCGGTGAAAGCGGTATCGGTGCCTGAAGGGCGTATGCTTCCGGGCTTAACTGCAACACATGTAGCAACAGCAGCTTTTTGTCCTGCGCATCAACGTCCAGCGTTGGTGATAGAGATGATTCAGTTGCCATATGTGAGACGTTACGAATCTTCTGCCATTGCAGCCATCCGTTCGGCTTCATCGGCGGCGGTCAGGGCGTCAATCACTTCATCCAGTGCTTCACCATTCATCATGGCATCAATCTTATAGAGTGTTAAATTAATGCGGTGATCCGTGACACGCCCTTGCGGAAAATTATAGGTACGGATTCGTTCCGAGCGATCTCCTGACCCAACCTGACTTTTACGCGCCGCTGATCGCTCATCATCGGCTTTCTGGCGTTCCACATCATACAAGCGCGCGCGCAATACCTGCATGGCTGTACGGCGGTTCTGATGCTGAGACTTTTCTGACGCAACCACAATAATGCCTGTGGGCAAATGCGTAATACGGACAGCAGAGTCAGTCGTGTTTACATGCTGACCACCTGCACCAGATGCACGCATCGTATCAATGCGTATGTCTTCGGTACGTATATCAATATCAACATCCTCTGCTTCCGGCATAATGGCTATGGTTGCTGCAGACGTGTGGATGCGCCCGCTGGTTTCCGTCACCGGCACACGTTGCACACGGTGTACGCCAGATTCGAACTTTAACCGTCCAAATGCACCCCGGCCTGAAATGGTGCCGCTGGCTTCTTTAATGCCGCCCACTCCATTTTCCGAATAGTCCATCACCTCAAACGTCCAGCCTTTCACTTCCGCATAGCGCTGATACATCCGATAAAGTTCAGCCGCAAATAATCCGGCTTCATCCCCGCCAGTACCAGCGCGCACCTCGACAATCACATTACGGTTATCATCCTTGTCTTTCGGCAACAGTGCGCGTTGCAGTGCAGCTTCGAGTGAGGGAATAAGTTTCTTGAGCTGTTGCTGTTCCTCCTGAAACATAGCCCGCATTTCTGCGTCATTCGCATCATCGGCAAGCATATCTTCTGCTTCACGTAATTCAGCCTGTGCTGTTTGCAGACTAAGGATGGTTTCAACCACTTCGCTCAGTTCAGAATATTCACGCGACAACGCACCAAATGTGTCCCCCAATGCTGCTGGATTAGCCAGTTGTTCGGTCAGTTGTGTATGACGCTCTAGGATAGCATCCAGCTTTTCTTTTGGTATCATCATGACGCATTATCCTTTGATTCGTATGTTCTGGTATCCACATCACCGCTACCCTGACGTACAAACGCTCGTAGCATCTCTATAATAGCTGAATATGAATAGGTGCTTTCTTTGCGCTTGGAAGAATGTTCTTCTGTGTTATAGGGTGAAGATAAATCCTTCACTAAGTAGCGATCATGAGTCAACTCATCTTCTCCCATTACAATAAAATGGGATGCGTGCATGTTCAATGCTTTTTTAAGCGACTTATTGATATTGTGATGAGGTATCATTTCTGCCCTCACCTGAGCGTTACGCAAATCATCAGCAAGCTTTAATGCATGAGCGTGGTAAGACGCATCTGTTGGTGCAATAACGACCTGTATTTGTTGTGAGTCTCTACTTTCAGGTTGCATCTGCGCAAGCAACATTAAGCGCTCTATGCCAGCAGCCCAACCCATGCCGGGGATGTCTGCGCCGCCCATTTGCTGCACCAATCCGTTATATCGCCCGCCTGCCAGCACCGTTGATTGCGAACCTAACTTGTCTGTCGTAAATTCAAACACCGTATGGGTATAGTAATCCAGTCCACGCACTAAGCGTGGAGAGATAGCATAGGTTACCCCCAACACATCCAGTCCTTTGCACACCTCATCAAACCATGAGCGTGACGGCGGTGTCATGAATGCCTCAAATAATGGAGCAGATGCGACCACTTCTTTATCTTCGGGCTGTTTAGAGTCTAAAATACGGAGCGGATTCTTTGCAAGACGCAACTGGCTTTCCTGTGACAAAGCATCTTTATGCGTACTAAAATACGCGATTAATGCCTCACGATACGCATGTCGGCTTTCCATATCACCCAATGTATTAAGCTCAAGCGTTACATCATCTTCCAGGTTTAACTGACGCAGGAACTGTGCGGCACATGCAATCATTTCGGTATCCTGCCAGGGTTCCGTTGCACCCAGACATTCCAGCCCCACCTGATGGAACTGACGCAAACGGCCTTTCTGTGGTCTTTCATAGCGAAAAGCAGCACCATTATAAGAGACTTTGAATGGCAGTTGCTGCGTATATCCCCCACTCAAAAACGCCCGTACAATAGCTGCGGTGAATTCCGGACGCAATGTGATGCTTTCGCCCCCCCTATCCATGAACGTATAGGTTTCCTTACTCACTACATCTGATGTATCCCCTAAAGAGCGATGGAACACCTCACTAAACTCGAATACAGGAGTCTGCATTTCAGTGAATCCATACAACGTTGCAACATCCTGCATCTGGCGTATAATATGGGTAAATAGCCGCATTTCTTCCCCATACACATCATGGGTTCCACGCACTGGCTGGATAAATTTCTTACTCATACTGCTGTTATTACCTTGAAAGTCTGTTTAAGTAAATCATAGAATCGCTTGAGATTTCAGACATCATCAGTCTATTTTCCTCTATGCGTGTCACAAAACTGTAACCTTGGTGCAGTATAACTTAAGATACGAACACAGCGTTCACTTAAAACCCTAACGAACTCAGGACAGCTCTATGTTTAATCCACGTGATTATATACAAATTCTTGACAATCACCTTATTTTATGCACTAATCCAGTGGCTGATGGTGGCTTGTCGGCAATTACCGTTAACATGGCATTGAACCCTGATAGTAAACGTGCTTTTCAGGACTCTATCCGTCGCATGGTGCTAAACAAGCTATTTTCACCCAAATTTGCGGAAGTCATCTTTTGGGCAATGGACACCAGCGTACAGCAACTGAAACGCGCATAGACGTTAGGAGTAGATCATAATGGATTCAACACAAGTACTGGATACAGTCAATGCCTTGGAAGAACAGGGAAAGACGGTAACAACCATCACGTTTGATGACGGTAAAGTCAGCTTCTCTATGGGCAATTCTTCAATTCCTGATAATGCTAGTGATATCATAGCTGGAAACAATGCTATTGTTGCAGCCAGCTTCGATCACGAACATGCCGACTTAGTCATGCAACAGCTTCAGGGCTTAGGTGCAGGCGGAGCAATAAGTCGTGATGAACTTCAACAGGCTTCAGCCACGCTTAACGAGCAATATCCAGAATTGGCAGCAATGACTCAGCCAACGCAAGCAAAACCCGTCATAGGAAACTGGACTGAAACTGTTAAGGAGTCAGCTCAGGAAACATCACTACAGCGCTAGCACACATTGACACCGTCAAAACAATAACGCAATAGAGACGCTAAAGTGATTGGTTATTGATTCTTTTACCCTATTTAGGTTAATCATTATAGTAGTTTGCTATTAATGGTTATATCGCATGGATTCTCTATATCTCGAATTATGTCAAAAAAGCCAATATCTGGAAATGGCCGGCCAGTTGGCACATATGGGATATTGGCGCCTTGATCTTGCCAAGAACACTTTGGAATGGTCACCAGAGATATACCTGATCCACGGCGTAAACGCCTTTAATTATTATCCTGAAACAGAGTCAGCTATCACTTTCTACCACCCTGACGATCAGGACGTGGTCAAGCATAACGTACAGAAAGCTATTGAAACAGGGGAAGGATTTTCCTTTACTAACCTGCGCATTATTCGCCCCTGCGGAGAAATGCGTTATGTCAATTCCAAAGGGAAGTGTCTTCAGGATCACCACGGAAAAATACTACAACTCTTTGGTATTTTTCAAGATGTTACTGACATTGTGATACGCGAAAAAGAGCAGCATGAGGAACTTAATCGCACTAAAGAAGAGCTAATAAAATCACAGTCCTTTCTACAGCTTATTATGGACTATAACCCTGTCTCTATTTTTGTTAAAGCAGAAGATTTCACCATCGTACAGGCTAATCAGGCATTCATCAATAATTACCCCGAGGAACAGCAAGACCGTGTGATTGGCTATACTACACTGGAGCGTTATAACCCAGCAGAAGCAAATGAGTTTCTGGCAATGGATCGCATAGCCTTTAAAGAGGGCTATTCAGAAACCACGGAAACACTGACCATGCCAAACGGCTCCAAACGCACGTTATTTACTGAGAAAGTACGCTTTGAAGATGTGAACGGCAAACCATTTATTCTAGGAGTATCGCAGGATGTCACGCAGCGTGAAACACTTATTTCCCGCTTGCAGCATTCAAACGAAGAACTGATGCGCTTTGCCTATATTTGCTCGCATGATTTGCAAGAGCCGCTTCGTATGATTGCAAGCTTTAGCGAAATGCTGGAAAAGCATTTAGAGACGCATCTGATAAACGATGAGAAAGCCGCAAAATATTTTCACTTTCTTAAATCTGGCGCTTCACGAGGACAGGAACTCATCGCCAGTATCTTAAAATATTGTAGCGTAGATCACGATATCAGCACATTCCAGAAAGCCGATCTTAATCAGGTCATTAATCAAATCCAGGATGATCTGATTACATCCATTCAAAAGAAAGATGCACATATATCTGCCGCAGAGCTTCCCACCCTCCATTGCAACAAAACTCAGATGTATCAGTTATTCATGAACTTAATAACCAATGGTTTAAAATATCAGCCTGAGAATCGTCGCCCTACTGTTACCGTATCGTGTAAAGAACTACTAGATTGCTGGCATTTTGCTGTCGCTGATAACGGTATCGGTATTCCAGCGGATCAAAAAGATACCTTATTTGAAGTGTTTAAACGGCTTCATACGCGCGCGGAATATATAGGCAATGGCATCGGGCTAGCCATCTGCAAAAAAATTGCCCTGCGTCATCAGGGAACGATATGGATAGAATCCGAAGAAGGATCAGGAAGTACATTTCACTTCACAATTTCCAAAAACCTGTCCAAAACTCCGACTTAATTAGCATCTCCATTAATTATTGCTAAACAACTTATATCATATAATGAAACAACTATGATAGGAAGCAATACTAAAACAATTTTGTTAGTAGATGACAACCCTGGTGACTTGTTTTTACTTCAGGATCAAATTGAAAACATCCAGTGTGAATGGAAATACCACTGCATGACAGCACAAAGTTCTAACGAAGCAATAAGCATTTATAGTGCACACCATGTTGACTGCGCGTTTGTAGACTATAATATGCCGGGTCGTACAGGAATACAGTTGGTACATATGTTAAGCCAGCTTCCCAGATATCAGGATAGCGGGCAACCCCTACCTATTGTCATTGTATCCAGCGTAGCAGACTCCCAACTTATGCATCAGGTACGAGAAAGCAGAGCCATGCGGTTTACGCTCAAACAGGACTTAACCTCTTCCGTTAATATGCAGGTGCTGATTCAGCACATGTTAAATTCTGATACAACACACATGATCTATTAACTTAACTAATTATAAACATTAACAAGGTTAATTATTAACTATACTATGTTAAGATCCTATCATAACAGTTTATGGTTACATTTTTATGCAGCATCTCACTATCGAAGAACATCTGAACCCACCATATTCTGACACTAATTCAGACACAGGAAAAACTATTCTGATTATTGAAGATAGTCATAGCGATCAATTGCTGTATCAATCATGGATACGTATTGCCTATGGTTCACACTACCGCTGTATTGAGGCACACACGATAGCGGCGTCACTGGACGTTTTTGCACAAGATATGCCTCAATGTATCATCATGGATTTTATTATGGGAGACGGGGATGGCTTTCAACTGCTTGACACTTTGAAAGCAACCTACGCCTCACTTCCACCCATCATTTTTGTGACAGGCATGTGTGACGAGCTTATTCAGGAAAGCGCTATTGCTTACGGTGTGCATTGCTACCTAAATAAGCAATGGTTGATGTCCAAAGACCTTCAACACGCCATAAATACCGCATTCACGATACATCCACAACGTATTAATCATCATGCATACCCATTGCCTGGCTGATACATCATGAATCTTTCTCAAGATAACGTTCCAGGAACCATTCCTGCAATAGCCAGTGACACAAAAGGGTTGTTAGAACATTATACCTATCTGGTGTCACACGATATGCAGGAAGCAACCCGTATGATTATGGCGTTTAGTGACATATTGCAGCAGGATTATGGTGAAGCTTTAAACGAGGAAGGACAGGAATATCTGGCCATTATTCACGATGCCGGCAAACGTATTCGTAAAATGAATGACGAATATTTGCAATATCTGCTTCTGGAAAACCATGCTTCCCACAAGGTACTTATTGATACAAAGATGATAGTCGATTCGATTCTATCTTCATCACATCTGCCAGCGTACCCGGACGATACAATCATTACTTGCGATTCATTGCCAATGATAGAAAGCAACCCACAACAATTACAATTGGTCTTTTACCATTTACTTTCCAACGCAATCTTATACAGGGCGAGTTCAGGTGCGCTCAACATTACGTTAGGTGCTGAATTAGTTAGCTCCCCAGAGTCAACATATTGGTGTATTTACTGTACCGATAACGGTATTGGCATCAACCCAGAGTTCGCCGATCATATTTTTTTACCATTCAGACGCTTACATAGCTGGGAACATATATCCGGCACAGGAATGGGGCTGGCCATATGTTATCGTATAGCGAAGCTCCATGGTGGCAGTTTAAGCGTAAAGTCCACTTTTGGTATGGGAAGCAGCTTCTATTTAACACTTCCTCAACCTTCTCATGGCAAAAATACAGTATGACAGATGCACTATATCATTCCCTCTCATCCAAAAAACCCCTGCATATACTGCTTGTAGAGGATAATACTAGTGATGCATTACTCCTGAAACGTGCGTTTGCTGATAATGCGATTGACGTGCATTTCACTGTTGCGGATTCAGGAGAACTCGCGATTGAAATGTTGAGAAAACAGGGTGAACATAATGTACTTGAAACACCTGACCTGATCTTGCTTGACCTTAAACTCTCCGGCATTGACGGCCATGATGTGTTGGCTACCATCAAAAACAGCTTATCACTAAAGTCAATACCCGTCATTATTCTGTCAGGTTCTTCTACTCCCCAAGATGTCAAACGAAGTTATGATCTATACGCGAATGCCTGCGTGGTAAAGCCAGCTTCACTGTCAGATTATCAAAATCTGGCAACACAAATGCATGGATTTTGGCTACAATATATGCTGCTTCCCGATCACAGTATCTCACAGATGTTTTCACCTTCACACGCTTTCTAACGATGTCTGGCTCATCCCAATATGTCTTACAGGAGTTTAAAGACTATGCCTATAGCGTTTCTCACGACTTGAGCGCACCTGTACGTGCAATGGTTGAGTTTTCCAAGCTGCTACAGCAGGACGAGGCACAACATATTAGTGAGAGAAGCCAGCTATATCTTGATATGATTATAGAAAACGGCCAGAAACTACAGCATATGATGCAGTCATTGCTGGAATATTCGCGCCTGAACACGGTTGCTCACCATTATGACACCGTGGATACTCAGTCAGTCATAGAGCATTGCATCCATCATCTGGCCACAAGCGAGGCCACCATCACGTATTCACAACCCTTGCCACAGCTTTACGCAAGCGCACCTTTGTTAAAGTCGTTATTCACTATTTTATTTACCAATGCGTTATCTTATCGGCACCCGGAACGTACCCCCTGCATTCATATTGACATAGAAGATCGTGATGCCTACTGGGAATGCTCAGTAAAGGATAATGGCGTTGGCATTGAACCACAGGTACAAGACTTTATTTTCGGGCTTTTTCAACGGCTTCATAGCTACCATGAACAATCCGGAATTGGTATGGGATTAGCCCTTGCAAAAAAGATCGTTCAGCAACATCATGGAAACATCTGGTGCGTTCCTGTTGAAGATGATGAAACCATTCAAGGCACCATTTTTTATTTCACCTTAGCCAAAGAACAAGCCTATGCTACGCATAACATCCTCCAGTGATCCACTAAACATCCTATTAGTTGAGGATTCCAAAGGCGACGCGATTCTGATTCAGCGCGCTTTGTACGATGTGATGCCAGAATCACATACCATTACCCGTGCCATTCATCTATCCGCAGCCATTACAGCAATTGCTGAAGCAGAATCCGACTTTGATGTCATTCTGCTTGATCGCTCTTTGCCTGACGTAGTTGGCTTTACCGGACTGAATAGCCTTCAAAATATGGCACCCAAATCCCCTATCATTTTCCTAACTGCTCATAAAGATGAAAGTATTGCACTGGCCGCCATTGAGCAAGGCGCACAGGATTACCTATTTAAAGATGATCTGGACGGCCACCGTATATCGCGTGCCATTCAGTTTGCTATCTTAAGAAAACAGTTTGAAGGAGTACTTATTACACGTGCTAATTACGACATGTTGACAGGGCTGGCCAACCGGATGCTGTTTGAGAGTCGGCTTGATATGTCACTGGCAAAAATGAAGCGACAAGGTGGTAATATTGCCGTATTCTTTATTGATCTGGATGGCTTTAAACAAATCAATGATCGCTATGGTCATGCAGCAGGAGACAGTTTGCTCAAACTGGTAGCAAAGCGCCTAAAAGACTGCATCCGCCCTTATGATACGGCTGCACGCTTTGGCGGCGATGAGTTTGCTATCTTATTGGAAAACATGGCATCACTTTACGATGCAGAGATGGCAGCACAAAAAATCACTGAACTCTTTAAGCAACCCTTCCCTGTAAGCGGTAAAAGCTTCTCTATTGGTATCAGTATTGGTATTCGCTTTTGTACGGCACAGGAATATGCGAAACGGGATGTGGTTGTACAACATGCGGATCAGGCAATGTATCGGGCAAAATCAAAAGTTGGTAGCAGCTATATTATCTCTGATTGTGACAACGAACCGAATAGCCAAGTTGGCTAGAATATTTACCGTTCTTTAGTAAAGCCTTAGAGCAATATCAATGTATGAGGGATATGCTAGACATCTATTAAATAGCTTTTTATTGCATTATTACTTTCATGTCTCCGGTAACACACCTCTCAACTCAGCTAAACAAACCATTGTCACTGTCATTTCCCGCAGTTTTGCTGGTTGAAGATAATCATAGTGATGCATTCCTGATGGAAACACTGATTCATACCAGTCACCGCAATCCTTTTCATGTAACCGTTGTTCCACGCATGGTGGATGCTTTGGATGCTTTGGATATGCGAAAATATGATATTATCATTCTTGACCTGAATTTGCTGGATATTCGTGGCAGCGCAACGGTAGCAGCCATTCATGCAGAATCTCCGTTCACCCCCATACTTGTCTATAGCGGCACAGATGACAAGCAGGTACGCAAAAAGGCAATGATGTGCGGAGCAACGGATTATGTGGTTAAGGATATTTCTTCATCTAAGACACTGATTCACAGGATGGATACCTTGCTTGGCATTAAAGCGGCTTAAGGTATGTTAGGCCTGATTTTCACATAGGCCACGTTCTTCGAGCAACAGCCACCGTTCTTCTTTTACGTTTATATCTGCTTTCACACGATCATAGCGTTGCAATAACGCAGAAAACCCATCCGGATCCTGCTGAAATATATGTGTATCGTCTAACGATTCCTGAATCGCATCCAGTTCTGTTTGCAACGTAGCAATCACATCTGGCAATTCTTTCAACTCTAGCCGCTCACCGTAGGTGAGTGGTGCCTGCGAATCTGATTCCGACGATTTCTTTATCACATCATCTGCTAATGTACGCTTAGCAGGTTGCACAGTCACCTTACCACGTGATACGGCTTTCTGATGCTCCATCTGGCGCAGATAGTCGCTGTAACCACCCATTACCGAATGTACGACTCCCTGCCCTTCAAACGCTAGTATCTCCGTTACGCAGCGATCCAGAAAGTCACGATCATGGCTAACCAGAATCAGTGTCCCTTTATAATCAGACAGCATATCCTGCAACATATCCAGCGTATCCATATCCAGATCATTTGTTGGTTCGTCCAGAATCAACAGGTTGCCTGGCTGAGCCAACACTTTTGCAAGCAACAGCCGGTTCTGTTGGCCACCAGAAAGAATCCCTACCTTGTCATGTGCCTGAGACGGGTCAAACAGAAATCGTTTCAGATAACCACATACATGAATGAATTTCTGCTGCTCGCCATGCCCAATGGCCACATGATCGCCGCCGTCCGGACATAATGTTTCCCATAGTGTTTTACTCGGGTTCAACATACTGCGTTGCTGATCGAAGTAGGATACATCCAACTGTTTGCTACGAAAGATACTTCCTTTGTCAGGCTCCAGCGCACCGGTAAGTAACTTAATGACACTGGACTTGCCCGCACCATTCTTACCCAAAATCCCAATAGCGTCCCCTTTCAGAATCAGGTGCGAAAAATCCTTCACAATGGTCGTGCGCTGCGAGTCACGTTCAAATGCTTTAGAAACATGCCGGAACTCTGCTACAATCTTCGAGCTATTGGTTCTGGCGATAGGATCCATATCCAGTTTCTGTGATCGCTGCCGATACGCCGCTTTGTCTTTTTGCAGTTTATCACGCAATGAGTCCAATTCTCTCAAACGCCTTACATTACGTTTGCGCCGCCCGGAAACCCCACCTTGCGTCCATCCCTGCTCTGCCTGCACCTGCTTTTGCAGATTTTGCAATTCTCGAGCTTCATGCTCTACCTGCTTTTCCATCCAGGCTTCAAATTTTCCATACCCATGCGGGCAGACACGCATCGCCCCGCGATCCAGCCATAATACACGCTGAGAAATATTTGCCAGAAACTTCCGGTCATGACTGACGCACAGCAACGCACCATTATAAGATGCCAGATACCCTTCCAGCCACTCGATAGCTTGTATGTCCAAATGGTTTGTTGGCTCATCCAGCAACAAAATAGCTGGCTCTGTGATAAGCGCCTGCGCCAGTGCGGCTCGTCGCACCTGTCCACCGGACAACGAACCCATCAGCATATCAGGATCTAAATCCAGCGGGGCAATGACAATATCCACCAGATAGCTCTGCATCTCCAGTTCTTCTTTTGTCTGCAATCCAGCCAGCACAAATTCGCGTACTGTTTGGCTGTCATCATACCCCACCTTCTGTGCAAGGTACCCTACCTGCGTTCCGGGCTGAAGAAAACAATCACCACTATCAGGTTCTATATCTCCAATAATCATCCGCATTAATGTGGTTTTTCCCGCACCATTCTTACCCACCAAGCATAAGCGGTCACGGTCATGAATCTGCATGGACAGACCTGTAAAGAGTGGCTTGCCAGCAATACGATAATCAACGTCGTTTAAGCTAAAGATAAGCTGTTTCATGCGGGAACGTCACCAAATTTCAGCAACATATAGCTAATGGCATCGTGCAATGCATGGTATGACGCATCAATAACATTGGTTGATACCCCTACTGTATTCCAGCTACGCCCTAAATGGTCACTACTTTCAATTAACACGCGTGTAGTGGCAGCGGTGGCATTTTCCGAAGACAAAATACGTACCTTGTAATCCGTGAGTCGCATATGGTTGAGTACGGGATACCGCCCCGACAATGCTTTGCGCAGGGCTTTATCCAGTGCATTGACAGGGCCATTCCCTTCTCCGACACACATGATACGCTGCTGATTCACTAGCAATTTGATGGTCGCTTCTGACATTGTGACAATCTGGTTAAGCGCATTCCAGCGGCGCTCATCCAGTACGCGGAAACTCTCCATCGCAAAATAATCCGGTACATCCTCGCAGTGACGCCGTGCTAACAACTCAAAACTGGCATCCGCTGCTTCGTAAGCATACCCTTCTGTTTCACGGTCTTTCACCATTTGCACCAGCGACATCACACGTGCCTCATCATGAATAGTGACACCACAATCTTGCAGCCGTGACAAAATATTCGCGCGTCCTGCCTTGTCAGACACCAAAATCTGGCGAGTATTTCCCACCAGTGACGGATCAATATGCTCATAGGACGCCGTATTTTTTGCCATAGCAGACACATGCAACCCGCCTTTATGGGCGAAGGCCGCACTACCAACGTAAGGCGCTTGCGGATCAGGGCTACGACTTAACCGATCATCCACCATACGCGAAAGGTCAGTCAGGCGGGTGAGTTGCTGCATGGAGACACCAGTATCCATTTGCATTTTCAGCATCAGCGTTGGAATGACGCTAAGCAGATCAGCATTGCCACATCGCTCGCCCAACCCATTCACCGTTCCCTGCACCTGCCGCACTCCGGCGCGCACTGCTGCCAGCGAATTGGCCACTGCCTGCCCTGTATCGTTATGGCAATGAATACCTAACATACTGCCATCCACATGTTGCGTCACCTCTGTCACAATGCGGTAAATCTCATCTGGCATACTGCCACCATTCGTATCACACAACACCACCCAGGTGGCTCCGGCATTTTTAGCGGCCAGAATCATTTGCATAGCAACATTGGGATTTGCCTTATACCCATCAAAGAAATGTTCCGCGTCAAACATAACGTGCTTACCCTCCTGGGTAGCATAAGCAATGGAATCATGGATCAGCGCTTCGTTCTCTTCAACAGAGATATTCAGCGCAGTATCAATATGAAAGTCCCAGCTTTTTCCGACCAGACATAAATGTGGCACAGGCTGATTAACTAAGCTGTTAAGTGTGGGATCATTTGCCGCCGAATATCCTGACCGGCGCGTCATGCCAAAGGCGGTTAGCTGCGCGTGAGATAATTCAGGAGGAGCATCAAAAAATGCGTCATCTTTTGGATTGGCACCGGGCCATCCCCCTTCAACAAAATCCACTCCAAGCATGTCAAGAGCGCGCGCAATCGCAATCTTGTCAGATACCGTAAAATCCACTCCACGCATTTGCGAACCATCACGCAAGGTGGAATCATATAAATAAATATAAGGTGTTGCCATGCTTTAACTCAACACAAAGAAGCATCCGCAACCGGGCGGACGCTTCTTTGTGTTTGAATGTTGCCGTTCCTTAGAAACGGAAACGCGCACCTGCTTCGATACTATGTACCATATATTCATGATCCAGACGCTGACCGTTAATCGCACTGAACTCAGGATTATCTGTCGTATCAACAAAACGATAACCCACCTGAAGCACCGTGTTTAACAATGCTTCCGGTTGCCAGCCAAGACCAGCCATCAACTGGTAAGCCATTACGCTATCTTCATCATCAACGGCAAGCGACGGAATCGTTAGATCCACTTCAGCCACACCGATACCGGCACCAACATAAGGCGTCATCCGGGAATCTGTTTTGAAATCATAATAATAGTTAATCATGTAGGTCTGTGACGCAATATCATCACTAATCTGCGTACTCGCGCCACCGGCATTAAACTCATCCAGCTCATTTTGGCGATAATAATATTCCAGCTCAAAACGTGAATTGTTCAAAATAGCATTCTGTGTGCGTGGCGTATATCCAAGTGACACACCCACACCATAGCCTGAATCAAAGTCAAGATCACCCGCGTTGGAACTATTCACATTGACGTCTGTTTCTTCAACAAAAGGGATAGACCCTTGTACACCAATGTACCAGTGCGGCCAGCGATTCTGTTTGTACTGATTTCCTTCATATGCTGCGTTTGCTGCGGTCGCGGCAAGACATCCTAGTGCAATTATTGTAGTCGCTATTTTCACTGCCATTCCTTTATGCTTATATAATATTGAATTACGTGTATGTTTCCTACCATACGCATGAAATAATCTAAACTGCAATGAAAAAAGCACTCTGCGGGGCCATAATGTAAGTATTTGCTGAGTCATCTGTGGCATAGGTTCCATAGTCACAAAAATCATGGCTATTACTATTTGTATCCATGCCATACCCTTATAAGGGTGGTATATAAAAATACTTGTCAAACAACCAGAAATACGTATGATGCCCGTCTGTTGCCCCCGTGGCGGAATGGTAGACGCTGCGGACTTAAAATCCGTTGACTTAGGTCGTGCCAGTTCAAGTCTGGCCGGGGGCACCATCTTGACTTTCTCGTCCAAAAAACCCTTCAACCCCGCATAAATGCTGGTGGTTTGGGGGGTTCTATAGCCTTCATTTCTGTGGTGGTGCAACTTGCCGCAAAAGACCAGTTTCAGCACCATTCTTTGCACCGCAAATCGCTTTGAATGCCAGAGTTTCTGTGGGTTTGAGAGGAAGGTCATGGAGAGTTCAAACATTTCCTCGAAGCTGTAGCGTGATGCGGCTTTTGTGGCGGCTTTTTCAGCAAGAATGAGCTTCTTGTCTTCCAACTCATCAATGCGCTTTTCATAGGCTTGTACCACCCGTGGGCTCGACGCATCCATAATGCGATCCAAGAGAGTGTTGATCTCTTTTTCTGCCTCTGCCAACTCTTTCTCATAGGTTTTGGCGTGCGCATCAGCTTTATCCTGCTGTATGCCCCATGCTTTTTTAAACATCGCCTGCATCACATTAAACAGCCCTTTTGATGGCTGTACCGTTTTCAGGAGTTCTGCAAACTCACCTTCCAGTTTATCACGTGGGATAGTCTTGCCATACATGTCGCATTTCTTTTGTTGGCAGAAATAATACGCATATTTCTTGCCTGTACTACTTTTGCTCCATCCTGATGTGTAAGGGTGGTCACATTCAGAACAGCAGACTGCCCCGCGCAACACGAAGTCTTTATTGATGTCTTTGCGCGTCGGCAGATAGCCATTTGTGCTGCGGCGCTGTTGGATGCGTTCCCATGTTTCAAGGGTAATCAGTCCTTCATGCTGCGCTTTACGACGTGAGACGTTGTAGCTAGGCGCTTCTAAATACCCCGCATAGAGGACTTTGCTGAACATGGAACGTATTTTCTCAGTACGGATTTCACCATTCGGCAAGCATTTTGGGAAATGCGGCTGAGATTCCAAGAAACGTTTGACCTCGGCTTGCGTGGCAAAGCGCCCACTGGCAAAACCTTCCATGGCTTCACGTATTTCGCTTGCCATGGGTTCATCTAAAACCAGCTCTTTGCCGCCTGTTTTTGACGGCACATATTTGTAGCCATAAGGTGCACGAAACGTCCATAGACCTCTCTCTAAACGAGCGAGAGTTTTCTGCTTAGTTTGCTTTCCTATCTGTTCGCGTTCAAGCTGCGATTGCGCTGCTAGCATTGTATCAATGAACGTACCCTCAGGCGTGTTTTCAATCGCAAAGTTGAGATATTCCACACGTGCGCCACGTTTATCCATCTCACGACGCAAACGCAAATGAATCTCTGTATCCCGCGCAAAGCGTTTATGATCATCAAATACCACAACGTAGCGTTTCCCTGATTTCTGCTGTGTATCAAGGTAACGCAGCAAATCACGCATGGCAGGGCGATCCATAATATCCAACCCACCTGAGACGCTTTCCAAGAATGTCTTTTCAACATCATAGCGGCGTTGTAAAGCGTGCGCCATGCAACGATGTTCTTGGCTTTGTAATCCCGAACCTTCGGTGGTCTGTTTCTTACTACTAACGCGGCAATAAATCAGCGCGGTTTCAGTAATAGTGTCCAGTTTTGTTGCTGTACTCATGAAGTGACTCCTTCTTCCTGCGCTGCTGGTGTATTGGGTGCGCGTAACATCGGTTTTTCTTTGCGATGATGTGCAGATTCTAGCATACCCTGCGTGAGCAATGCGCCAGAATTTTGTGCTTTTTTGCTGTCATCAACAAGCTGCTGAATGGGGTGAACGCCGAAGCCAAGCTGCACGAACTCACAAATAATCTGCCAGATGCTTTCCAGATATTCCCGTTTTTCTGCATCTGTCGCATCGCTCGTATCAAGCAGGTGTTCAAATTCCATTACATCTATGGTGACGGTGGGTGTTTCGTTTTGGTGTGTCATGGTGATGTTCTCCTTTCTGTGTTGGGTGCTGCGGAGGTTTTCCGTCTTATGCAACAAGAACATAATAGGAACACTATCCTAATATGCTTCAAATTACAAGGAATGACTCCGCTAAGTGATTCAACTTTATGAATAATCTTGTGTTTCTCTGGCGTTCCTCCTTACCGCGTTGGTTCGTGGTTATGCGCTTGCACATACTCATGTGTGTTGGATTGCTCAGGCTGTGCTTGTGTCACAACCGCATCACGTTGTGCGATGATGTCCTGTTGACTTAAAACCTGCTGTGCGGTTTGCGCGGTTAAAGGCTGCTGCTGCGCTTGCGCGTGGGCGGCAAGCTGTTCTTGGCGCTGTGCGTTGAGATTATGCTCATACGCACTGGCGTGCGCCAGTGCTTTGGGCAGCATAATTTGTAATGCGGCGAGCTGCGCGGGGTTGAAGGACTTGCTTTCTTTCCATTGCCCTGTCTCATTGTCTTTATATAAACGCCCAATTGTTGCATTGACGTGGATATGGGCATCCTTGCCTTCCTGCTGCCAGAGCTTGATGATGGCAGCACCGTCTTTGAAGGTTTGTAACGGTGCGTTTGGGTTGTTCTTCTGATTATTGTTCATGTGTGTTTCTCCAGAGTGCGTGTTAAAATGCTGGTAGACGTTGTCGCGCTGCTGATGTTGCTGCGGGATGATCGCCTGCGCCATGACGGCGTTGCGATGTTCAAGCATCCAGCGTTGGTTAAAATGTTTGCGATCGACGGGATCACGAATATTGGGCGGTGGCACCAACGTCGGGGCGAGATGGTCATCTTCGACCATCATGGAGCCGCCTTGTTCCTGATTATCTTGTTCCGTGGCTAATGAGCGCGGTTGCAGATAGGTGTGAAGCTGGTCAAAGTCGCGCCGTAATTTTGGCAGCGTGTTTGACGGACTCCACGGTGCTAAGACATCACGTGGGGTGGGTTCATCTCTAGCTGCCAGCGTTGCGTTGAACTCTGCGTGAGACGGATGGCTGTAGCGAATATCTGGTAAATCTGATGTTTTCTCATTCATAAAACTTTCTCTTAAAGGTGGGGTTCATCAGCACTAGCAGCGGGCAGCCATGCCCTGCAATGCCATCATCTTCAACAACACCGCGATTGCCGAGATACAGGCATGTGCGGTAATTCTGATAGCGCGAGGGATAGCTGCCGTACATATCCTGCACGCGCAGATGCGGTACAGTTTCCAGCGTTGCATATAGAATTACCACCAACAGCTTCCAGCTTTTGAGGCACTGTGCGACCACGCGCACAAGCCACGCAGAGCGCAACAGCCAGTTGATACGGGTGACGGCATTCATCTGTGCCCCCGTGATAGCCAGTAGCGTAATTTGGCAAGCCATGGCGCATGGCGTTTGCCTAGACGCAACGTAATGGGCAAACGATACGGCTTATGATAAAACGGATTATCCGCCACCTGATCACGCCACGGATCAATCGCGGCGTAAGATGGCAAGTCCACCAATGAAGCGCATGCATTGCGCATGAACACAATAGCGTGCGCACATTGACGGATTTCTGCTTGCGTCATGACAGGGCGAATATCTTCGCTCATGGTTTGACCATTGACGTTGAAGCCATGAAACGCTGCGTTGCTGTTCCGCCCGACATAAGATTGCTGGCCAAGCAGCTTTTCAATCAGTTCCAGCATCTCAGGATCACGTTGTTGTGGAAAGAATGTCAGGATTTCTGCTTCTGAAAGCAGCGTGTTCACCGCATCTTTTGAGTACGCACTCCTAAAGGCTCCAATCGACTGGACGTAGAGCATGAGCCTGATATTCGTCTCACGTCCAAAAGTCATAAGTTGTTGTAAATTATAGACTTTACTGTTGGTGCACTCATCGCCCACAAAATATACGGGCACATGTTTATTCTCGTGACGCTTCCATTCAGTAAGCGCTGCCCATTGCAGGGCAGAGAGTATCTTCTCGCCTTGCCCCATACGACTGGAATCCATGCTCAGAAACACCGCCACAGGTTTATGACCGTCTTTCATATCGCCAAAGCGAAAGCTGGAGTTGGACAACGCATCATAAGAGCGCGATATTTTAGAAAATGGTTTCAGCGCCGTGTAAGCGCCTTTGAGAAAGCTTTGCGCCATGTTGGATTTATCACTGGATTGAAGCTGCTTTGCGACTTCACCTGCACGGGCGCGGTAATCTTCGATAAACGCCACGCGTTCACGCTCAGGCTGATGCACCAATAACGGCGCATCCTCCAACGGCATCGCTGGCAAGGGGGCACCATCTTCATCAACCATACCGTCTGAAACCCAAAGCATTTCTTTGAGCAAATTCTCACGATTGATAATCAAAGAGCGCACTTGCCCTAATGTGGCTGTCTCACCATACACTAACACGGTTTGGATGAACGCGATTTCTAAAAACTCATGGCTGCCTTGTTCCCAGAACCCGCCATCACTGCCCCCACCTTCGGCTTCGGGATACAACTGGAGGGCAAGCTCGTTTGTATCACTTTCTAAATCGGAAATGCCGCCAATGCGTTTGAAATCATCAATGATAATTTGCAGTAAATTATAGCAAGACGTTTTACCCAGAATATCGGTTTGCAAGCCGCCAATATTAACGACATGCACCGCGTACCCAAGTGACTTCAGATGCGCTTTGGTCATTGCTGCCAGATTGGGTTTAAAGTCCAGCACCAACATACTGTTACCAGCGTTTCCCAAACTTAGGATATTAGGCACAACGGAGCCAACCCCTTTACCTGCACCTGAGGTGCCAAAGAACAAGGCTGTTGTTTTAAAATCTGTAAAGAGCGGCTTGCCACGATGGCGCTTTTCTGCGCCTGCATACACACCAAAATAAGGCGACCAGCCAAAACGATAAATATGCCCCTTAATATCGCGCCATCGTGCCAGTCGCGCCGTCGCCTTATACCCACGCACAATCAGCGTAGAGCGATATTCCAGCCATGCTGCAAGTCCTGAACATATGCGACTCGTCGCCATGACAATATTTACAGCACACACCCCCGCCGCAAGCGTTGACCATGGATGCAATATGCTTCCTTCCCAAAAGGCGGGCACATCCCCAAGCGGCGTGGGCAGCGTCGCAGGTGCTATCTCTGATAACACCCACGCGCTTGCACCAGCCAATAACACGTGCCCCAGAAAGCTGGTCTGTGGCTTCTGTTGCTGCGGTTGAGCCGTCATGACTAATCCCCACCTGCAATAGTTGGCTTGCACAGTGCCATAGCATCGTTAAGCACCGTTGGCGTGATGCCCTCGGATTTCAGCTTAGTAGCATCCAGTTTGGTTTCACCAGACACGTTACGAATATGGAGATGACGGCTTTCACTCAACTCACCATTATCAAGCGGAATATAGCAAAAATATTGCACATTTTTGCTATGCGGATTATCAATCAAGTTTGAGTATTTTGTACCAATCGTTACCGAAAACGTGCTGTTAGGAATAGGCACGGTGTTAAATGCATTGATCCCACCTTTCGCCATTTCTTGAATCTCATACAATCCCGCCAGTTTTTTATTCATCGCAGCAAGCTCTGCCTCAAACGCCGCACGTTGCGCTGCCAATGCGTCCAGATCATGCTGTAAGGCATTTAACGCATCCTGATGCTCAGGGCATTCCTCTCGCTGAATGCCAAGCACCGAGCACTGAAAATCAATTATGTCAGGGCTGGAGCGATCAATATATTTAACCAGATAGAATGCGGTGAGTCCGACCGCGCACATAGTCATGGCAATGCCGCTTGTGATAAGCAGTGTATTGCCGAGGGTTGCAATGGTCATATTGGCAAGTTTGTTGAAAAATCGTTTCATGATAATAGTCTCCTAATTGTTTTGTGATGTGAATTGTTTTACTGATCTTGCGGGGTCACGTTGTTGAGCGTGCCAAGTAGTTCATCGCGGCGTTCTTGTAGGCAGGAACGTGAGACAAGCAAAAAACAAATCAACCAGATGCTGAACGTGTCGCTTGCGACACTAATCATGATGTTGCTGAGGCTAGATTTCCAATAACGTGCAACAGCCTCATTCATGGTCAGCATCGGTTTAGGCTTTTGCATGACCGTGCCGTCAGTTTTCATCAGCGTTTCCAAGGTGTCAGACACGTGTGAGAGCGTATCTTTCAGATTGGCAATCGCCCGATCCTGCTTTTTGCCTAAGCTGCCACTTTTGGTGCCAAGGCTGGCAACGGTCTGTTCTAAAACGGAAAGCTGGACTTCAAGGCGATCCGCCACGCGTTCTGAATGCGTATTTTGCAGCAATGTGTAGAGTTTACGGTCTGCATCTCTGAATTGTTCCGCCCGTTCAAACACCGTCAACGACGTGTCACGCGGTATGGATTCCATCTGGGCTAGAATATCGGCAAAAGCACCGCGCTGCGCGTGCGTGGCAGATTTTGTATCTGATAGCGTATCAATAATACGCCCTACACTGGCGCATGAACTGCTGTAAGCCGCATAGACGCTACCATATCCACTCGCACCACCCGTCAGAATACCGCCCGACTTCTCACCATGCGCGAGTGAGCACAGCGATTCTTTCAGAGGCAGCAATCCTGCCTCGGCAGCTTGTGCATTATCCGTATCTTGAGTAGATGCCGCGATATATTCCTCATGCAAGATGACACGGTCGCGTAATCCCTGAATAACCGCTCTTTCTGATGTGGTCGCTAGGATTGCGTTATACGTGCTCACACCAAATATAAACGGCAGAATGGCAATGGTCAGTGCAACAACCTTCCAGCGCTGCTTGCGCGTCACCTGTGTTGCCAACCCGAATAGTAGCGTGTTCGCACCAAACACCATCAAGGCAGCAATCACAGCCGTCATCGCTGCCGTAATCATGCCCTCAGTCGATGATGCAAAGTCAGCGATACGCGCATCAAAAAGCCCCTTTGCGCTTAGCCATGCAGACAGCACCGCAAAGGGAAAGACCATCAGGCGAATAAAGCGCTCCCAGCCCGCAATGGAATGCTCTAGTTTTTCCAAATCGGTAAGGCGTGGGTCAACAGGTGTTTTTGCTTTGAAAATATTCTGCATGGCTATACCTCCCCATTTGTCGGGTCTAGCGTGTAAAGACAAGCATTCAGATACGCTTGATGCTCGTAATCGTTAGCATCACTCACGCCGTTATATAGCCCCTCAATTATGTTATCCGAAGGCGGATCATTATACTCAGGCGCATCTTCAACGCACCCATCATGTTGTGGTTCTGTAATAGTGGTATCTGGCGTTCCTGCATCAGGCAGATCGCCGTAAGTTGCGGTGAGTAAATCCTCTGCCGCTTCATCCTGCACATGGCTCAATACCATGCAGGGTGCGTTTAGCCATTCTTGCTGTTCGGTGTCATTTGTATGGTCTATCATTGTAAGTTCTCCTATCGTGTTGATAAAAGAATTTTAGTAAGTCTAAGTATTGAGTAGCGTGCATCCACCTTGCACAAAAGGTTAACATTTTCTTCTAAATGCTAACGAATGTATAATTTATGGGCTAAGTAATTCGCTAAATGATGATTTTATGTCATCAACCGTTGCACATAGTCCGCTGTATAATTCGCGTGATTTATCGTTCATATTATCATGAATAGCATTCTCTACATGCTGCAATCGTTCCAATGCAGGCGGATGCGTTTCGCTAGGGAAATCGTGCCCTCGTAATCTAAGCCAATGCTCATGCAGGTCAAACAGGCGAAACAGCAGCAAAGGAGAAAAACTAATTTTCTCATCAACATGGGCATAGCTTTGATTGTCTTGTTTGCCTTTTTCAACAATCATATTGAAGTAAAGCGCAGCTTGCTGATCAGCGTCCAGTTCCTGCTGTTTAGTCGAAGGCATTCCAACATGCCCTAACCTGTGATGTGCAATTTCATGGCAGAGAATAAATGTCGTCATTGATCGCGCAATAGGATGCGATAATTGACCAAGCACTTGCGCATGGCTGATGTGATAGTGGCGTATTATATGTCGCTTGCTGTTAAACTGTTCTGGGTTTTGTAACAGCATCATCATCTGATGAATATTCTGCGTTAGCAAGTGCGCCTGCTCAGCGTTCAATTTATGACATGCTTTTATTGAGACAAGAAAACATACCGCATAGATCCAAAAGTCAAACACCATATCCAGAACAATCACACTATTATTGTCTGAGGTTTGCGCAGCAAATATCTTAGATATATTATAGCTACCAGAATGTAATTCAGGCTTATGCGTCTTTAATCCTAAAAGCTCAATAATATCATCATAAATGACATTATATAGCTTCGTAGCCAGCAGAGCTTCTTTCGCTTCATCGAATGAATAACCTAATACATCAGCAATATGCTGCGCTAAACCAAGCGAGGCTTGCGTCGCTTGGTAATGTTGTGGTGGCGGAATATGAATATCATCAGACACCTATAGACTATAGCGCCAGATTTAACGATTTCCATAATTATCATATGCTGTTTGTCATGATTCTAAAACGAGCTTGGAAAAGGTTTCCCAGAAGCACCAAGTTTTCTAAACTGGTCTTCCTGTTCTTTTTCAACGATTTCCAATATATCATAATAAACATCAGCCACAGGATGGTTGCTCCTTTTCCAAAATTCAGCAGATTCTGCGATATAGTAACTCGGCATGAGACCATGTTGATCATGACGTGTCATATCACATTCTCCCGTTGCAAAAAGTAAATTGAACCATTCAACCGAAGGCAAGTTTTGAGCCGCAACAAAAACAACGGGATCGCCAGTGACAGGATGTATCAAATTTGGATTTGCACCGCTTTCGAGTGCTTTCTCAAAAACCTGAATACGCGCATATTTCATCGCTGCTAAGAGCATTTTATCAGCTTCATGAAGTGGCTCGTCTGCTTCTGCAAATAAGGCGGTTAGTGTTTCATTCGTAAGATCAATATCCAACGCATTTACTTTCTCTTTAAAGCGGGAAGCATGAAAATCTTTTGATTTCCTGAAAGGTATTACCATTTTTTCTTTATGAAAATCAACATTCTTGTCTTGTAATCTAAAATGCACATCCTGCGCGAGGTGGTACGCTATTGTTTCAGCGAAGCAATCAGAGTCAATAACATTACCAAGAGTGAATTGACCTTGTAAAACATTATCCCAACTGCTGTTGCGAGTGGCTTTAAACTCGCACATATGCATATGTTGCTGATCTTCATATCCGATCGTATGAATATTCAAAACGCTATTACGTTGATTATGATTCGTATCTCGCAGCAAAACGGCGATAAAATCAGGGGCGCCAACAACAACACCATTAGAACAGGCTGAAAAAAGATAATGCCTGTATAAAGTATTCTGCTGCTGAACCACTTCACAAAGCATTATTTTTTCTTGTGCCAGCGTAACTGTGTGTTTGTTAATTTGCTCTATTGTAAGCCTAATTTCCAGCAAATAGCCGTCTTGTTTAATTTGAAAGTCATATTCGCCTGCCATTTTTTTTAAAATTTGCATACCGTGTTTTGTTTCTTTACTGAGAAAATCTGTTACGTGAAATGCTGAACGTAATTGTGGCGGAAGGGCTAGGGTTTCAATGAAAGCATGAGATATGATGTTTTGCTCAATTAAGAACTGGCTCATCATGCGCGTAGTGGCAACATGCGGAACCCTGATACAATCATTTTTCAAAAATCGTCCAAGTGTCGAAGCCGTAATTGTTCCCCCAATCGTTTCAGACATCGTGACGTGATCGGCTATTTTCTGTTTGTTCCAAAGGTTCTTTGGTTCACTATATGCCAAAAATAATGACAGGTTATATTTGATGTATTGAACAACATTTGATTTTTCGTACATGTAACCTCGGGCGCTATATCCATAAAACCATAGAATATAGAGCTAGCAACGGCATTATTTATTTTGAAGTAGGGAGCGGCAAATCAAATTTTTCAAACCCACGTTTCAACGTTAGTGTGGAGACGTTCATTTCTGTGGCAAGATGCGCAATATCTTTACCCTGCTTGGTCATTTGAAAATGAGCTTTAGCAATGCAATCTGGGCTTAGTTTCGGAGGGCGCCCTAAGCGCTTTCCAGCTCTGCGTGCGTTCTCCAGCCCCAACATGCTGCGCTCAATAATGATATTGCGCTCAAAATCTGCAATTGCACCGATTAGGTGAATAATCAGCTTGCCTGCATGAGTGGTTGTGTTAATTCCATCAGTGATGGAAATTAAGCCAATCTCTTTATCTGAAAATTCATCTATCAGCTTAACTAGAAAAGACAGGGATCGCGCCAAACGGTCAAGTTTCCAAACAACGATGACATCACCCGCACGAGCCTGTGCCAGCGCTTCATCTAATCCACTACGCTGCGTTGCTGTGCCACTGACCGCATGATCACTGAAAATAGATGTGCATCCAGCGCGTTCCAACTCAGCAATCTGCATTGCGTTTGACTGTGAGCGCGATGATACCCGCGCATATCCTATTTTACGGCTCATGTTCATATTTCCATAGACTGTTCAAAAACGATGGTTTTTGATGTTTCATATTTCTGCTCCCCCAAGCTTGTGAAAAACCGCAGCTTCCTGCGAATGTTTTTCATTATGTTAATCGTTTTTCAGTGTTTCCCCTCTACGTTCATATACCATCGTATTTGAACGCGAAAAAAGCAGCGCTGGCTATTGTACTAGCAGTATTTTGTATAAGTTATTCACAGCCATCGGCTGCAAAAGAGTTTACAAGTGCGGAATTATTAAATTGGGAAACGAAAGAGCAAGATTGGTTTTTTCAAATATCAGCGACAACGGCTGTTTTTATCACATCTAAAGCTAATCCGACGCAATCGAAATGCATTAATGACTGGTACTTCACCAACACGGCTCAGAAAAATGATTATATGCGCAAAAGGCTAGTAGAGTTTTCATCTATGCACCCGTCTGCAATTGTTATGGCGTCAATGCAGGAAGCGTGTGGAGCTTTTGATTAAGA
The DNA here is from genome assembly GCA_963803575.1 of uncultured Alphaproteobacteria bacterium. Classification (GTDB taxonomy): domain Bacteria; phylum Pseudomonadota; class Alphaproteobacteria; order Rickettsiales; family UBA998; genus CAWDMW01. Next base: position 789,217 of record CAWDMW010000002.1, on the reverse strand, counting down.
GCCACTAAATGTAGGAATATTTGTATTCTGTATTGCCTGTGGTTCAGGAGCGGCTGTAATATTCTGCCTCTCGATTACAGCGTTCGCGGCTTCTGGCATATTGGTTTTAACGTAATTTTGAATATCTTGTATTTCTGGTTTTGATTGCGGTGGAGCGGTGTCATCTGTCATTTTCTCTCGCGCATTACCAAGCACTTCCATTTGATAATGTTGCAACTCAGCAAGCGCATCTTGTTCGTGCGTCACCGTCTCTCTATCGTACTGGAATTTTTCACGTGTTGGTGAACCATCTTTCCATACAATGCCATCTATGATGGCTTGATCCGTAACCTGTTCATCATGCTCTGTCCACACCTGCCCATTGGCATCTTTGAACACGGCGACTGATCCACCCTGACCATCTGGAATGCGCGTGGCATTTCGTAGTGTTTGGCTCAATTGTTCCTGTACCAGTCTCAATCGTTCCTGAGTTTCTGCGATGGCAATCTCAGTCACTGTTTCAGCGCGGCTGATCATGTCCATTGTTTCACGGTGCAGCTTTGCGTATTCAGGGTCAGTCGCGATCAGCATGGCGAGCGTCAGCAATGCTTGCGTTCGCTGTTCCTTCTCTTTTTCTTTCTGCTGGTCTACGGCATTGGGTTGACGTGGCAGGTGGCGCTTCATCCGTCCTGTTTCCTGACCACCTATTTCGTGCTGCAAGTCATCTGCGCTCAGTTCGCGTTTTTTGACTTGCTCGGCTGTTGCAATCTGCTGGAAGTCCTGTTCCTGCATTTTTCATCTTTCTTATTCTCTGGCTGGTGTCATCGGCTTCGTCGTACCGTGCCAGTTTACTTATCTCTATCTTGGGTAGTGTATCGCATTTTTGTTGATCCTGTCAATTTTGGCGGTAGCATTTTATTGCTCATTACTGGCGTGGCGAGCGCTGTGATTTAGTTCCGCTTTTGGTTTATTTCGACTACTGCGCTTCTGTACGGCATCCTTCGGATTGCTCTATTTTAGTGTTTCCACTACGTGCAAGGTGTGCGTGTACTACACGCTGTATAAAAATTACAAACTTGTAATTGTTTAGGAAGGAGATGCTGCGCTCTCCCGTCCACCCTCTGGCTATAACGTAAACGGAGTTACAAAAATATGATTTGGTTTTTTTAAACCATACAGTGTTTTTTCACGCTTCTTTTTCCATTTCTCGATGCGCTTTTTACGCTCCGTTGCAAAAATAGATATAAGGTGATCCCAATCGTTTTGCATAGCACTCTCTATAGGATTTACTTCGACACGTGCATCGCATATTTTTGTGAGTAGATTCATGTTAAGCCAAAAATCTTCATTATTGTTTGCACTCCACATTTTGTTAGTCCAATGGTTTGACCATACTGCCCTCTCATGTGCCTCCATGGCAGATTTGGCTACTTCACCTAGATAGTTTTTCTTTCCAAGGTTCGTTGTTATCAGAGGCTTCATAATATTATACTGTTTTGAAAAACCTGCAATTGTAATAGCGAGAGCCTTATCTATAATGAAAGTGCTATCAGTAAGTTCTTTAACGTATTTTTCAATAAAATTTGATGCGCCATATTTTTCAGCAGCCAAAACTTCTATAGCTAAGTCTAAGTCACTGCAAGCAGATGTAAAGCGCTTCTTCCAGAACTGCTGCATTTCAACGCTTTTAGCACTCTTCCATACAGAGCGTTGTTCCAACGATAAGTCATCTCCATAGCAGTAGCGAATATGACCTTCTGCTGCGATTGCTTTTTCGAACAACTTAATTGCTCTTTCAGGAGCGTCTTTTGAGAGTACAGAAGCAACAATAAGCGCTATGTTTTTTAACCAGAAAAAATGTTTTTGATCTGCTTGATCAAAGATACCAACCCATCTCAGTAATATTTCTGGAAATTTGGAAAGCAACTCAGAAAGCACGCCATAATCAATCCTGTCTAAAAGCAGCTTTGTGTTAGACGTTATTATATCATCTTCTAACCTCTTTAAAGCTTGTATAGCCATATCTTGTCGGTTGTAGAAATCTTCATCGGTTTCGGTTTGGAAAAAACTATTATTTGGCGAATCCTGCTGATTGGACTCTATTGAAACCAGATGATAAGGACGCAAAGCATGTGATTGCAGCGTAATGTCTATAGCTGGAGCGCTTAATTTTTCAGAAGCTTTTGAACAATGAATAACCTGTTTGTCTAAAGCGAGTAATAAAACGTCACCAAAAGATGAACCTAATTCGTCATACGCCAAATACCAGCATGACACAGAAATACGTTGTAAAAGCTCTTCAAATGTAATTAGTTTCTTTTTTGCGGCCTTAATTAAAAGTGCTGAACCGTACCATGATTCATAAGTTTTAAGGCTATCTACATCCGCTGCTTGCCAAGCGCTATCATTATGGCATCTCATGATGAGATCAGAATTACAATGTATAGCTATTTCAAATATAGTCGCACGCACTGATGATTCTGATGAATCAATGTAATCAACAATAGCTTTTTCAAGCTCTTTAGAAATAGTTTGGTATGTATTTGCGATCAGGGTTAGCGCTGCAAAGACAATATCGTAATCGGGTTCATCAGAAGTGTTTTGTAATAAAACCAGTACCTCTTTTTCATCTGGAGCGCGCATACTAAGAGTTAAATCAAGTGGTAAAAATTGCCCTTTGAATGGTGCATTTGTTATCACCTCTAGTTGCTGGTTTCCTGAAAGTTGATGAAATACAAAATAAAGCATATATCCTAAAAGTACCTGATGCTCTCGATCATTGATTTCAGATAATATATTGTCAGATTTTGCGCGCTTAATTATTCTGTTTGCAACATCCTTTGTAACTAATGGGATCAAAAATGTATCACACAATACTATTTGCCGCAGATGAGAGCCATTACGTTTTAAAATAGCTTCTATAATTTCTCTATTCTTACCAATGGCTATATCTTTCGAGAAACGTGACAATGCTGGGAGCGCATCCTGTCTGAACCTATCATCACTCGTTTGTGATCTATTAATTCTAATATTTCCCAAACTAAGCTCAGCATACTGATCAGTCGTGTTACTAACGTTATCAGGGTGTGATGAGTTAGGGTTACAAGGATCAACTGAGCAGTAACGTTCAATAAATGTCTTGTTTTCAAAAATTGGCCAGTCATCTCGTAATTTTTTAGCTAAGTCGGTTGCTTTTTCCGCATCCTCTTGCAGGCCAGTAGCAAACAACATACGAACTAGCATCCATTTTCCAATAGTTGAAGTATCATCAGAAAATAGCGGTTTTGCACTTGTATGAATTGCTTTGATTGTTTCCAATGGATCAACCCTATTAAAACGCATCAATTCTATAAAATCACTACGTGCGTTATATGCGCATGAGTTAAGACTTAAACCCATTCCTAAATGAAGGAAATGCGGCACAATTGGAGCTAGAGGTTTTCCAGATAGAAGTTGTAATCCTAATCTATACAGTGCATCAACATCTCCAGAGACTGGTTCACAATGCCGAAATACCTCCGCTTCAAAAGTAGAAAAATCTTCTATATTTTTGTTAATTTCCAGTTGTTTTTTAGCCGCTTTCTCTTTGTCTTTTTCATTTAGTCTGCCGTAGCTTCGTTGCTGATCTTCAGCATTAATATTTACGCAGAGGAACCACTCGCAGATTGACTTTATGGCAGTCTCTGAGGTTTTATCTTCTAGACTCAAGTTAAGAGATACATTAACAAGCCAATCATTATTAATTGGCTTCTGCCAAGATAATGCGAAGTATTTTGCAATATTCATTGCGGATTCTGGACGTTCTGAGACTATTTCCAAAAACGCAGGGTGTTGTTTCTCATCTAAGTTTTGCAAATGAAGAAAGTTTTTCATCAAGCATTCGAAAATTACAGTTTCAAAACGTTCATTATCAAATGCGCATACCGTTAGAGCTGCTAGAATTACTGAGGCCGTTGCATCTAAAGACAGAATAGGATCAAGCATTTTTTCTGCCTCTGTATTGAAGCTCTCAATATTATCGTAAGCCTCCCATAATCTATCCACGATCGCAAAACCAAGTGCTAGTTCAAGTCCATCATTTTTTAGCTTATACTTGCGTTTTGGTCCTTTAACAGTTTCAAAAAAACGTGTTTCTGCTACAAATCTTGCTTCGTTTTCAAAAGGAAAAGATGTAATATTTCCATTTTTAATTTGATCTAATAATTGAGAGGCATGCTTACTAAGTTTCTCGGACAGCGCATCTGGAGATTCGTCCTCTATGCTGTCTATCTGCGTTTTGCGAATATGTTCAAAAAGCAATCTATGAACTGTGAGTCCTCTCCATGCATTATCATCAGAAGCTGGAAGCACGGAAATAGCAATGTCCAATAATCTTGGATTTAGCAGACTATTTAACGCAGTTTCGTCAAGCCATTTTTTTTCTATGCCACAGTTATTTAATATCGTATCTCGTTCATTTTCGCTCCAGCTATTAACTTGCATGATGTTTTTAAGTTTAGCTGTGTTTGCTACCGTTCTTTCGAAAAACTCAGGACGTGAACTGATAATTAACTTACCTCCTTTTTTATCTAGCAATGTAGTCAAACGTGTAATGTATTTATCCCATGGAACTGAGGCGCGCTGGTTAATCCCATCAATTGCCACCCAAAATTCTTTTTTAGGTGGATGCTTTTCCCATGCGTCAAAACGATTCTTCCAACGTTTTATTTCGTAATCAGTTGCTTGTTCACCAGCTTGCAGAGAAAGCTGACGCAATATACATTCTTCAAATTCATTTGGCGAAAATTTTTCAAAATTTTCTGCACTGATAATAATGCTTAGCCCGTCATGCTCGGCGCATAGCTGAGCCATCAGCCAACTTTTACCGCACCCTTCTTCTCCTAAGATAATTAGAGGGTCATTTGAAACAGCCTGCTGTGCTTTTTGCAAAAGCGCCGTACGCGGTAAAAAAGATTGTGTATTATCATATGGTGATAAGGGTTGATCGAAATAGAGTTTCGCGGAGCTTCTATCCGAAAATGTTTCTTTAAGCCATTTTTTGTTAGCTTTTATTGCGTTCTCTGTTGCAAGAGAAGAAACCTCAAGGTGTTGTTTAATTGCGCTCCACTGTTTAGTAAAACCTTTGTCTTTCTTTATCTTAGAAAGAGTTTTTTTAAGTTTTTTAGAATCAATCTTTGAAAGTTTTAAATGTTCGGAAATCCATTCAGTAATTTCATCTACTATACTCGCTAAAATTACTGCCAGACTTGGAAGGTCGGTGTCTGACCAGTCGAATATTAACACAGATATTCCGTTGTTTTCTCCATCTTTTTGCAGATCATCAACCAACTGATTTTTGATTGAGTGCGTTGCTCCAAGTATCCACAAAACATCAGGATAATCTTTACGGCGCGCAAGATCAGCAATTTTGGTGATCACTGATTCACGTGGAATATTGTTCTCATACCGTTTTGCCTCAAAAGTTATCGCATCACTTTTGCACATAGAAGCTCCATCAACACCAAATTGCGTGCCACTTGCAGCTAAGCGCATTGGTATGCCGGTTATCTTTGAAATGGCAAATCCCATTAACCCCTCAAAGCCATCACTTCCAGTAGCTTTAAGTTGAAGTAATGTTGTTTTTAAATATTCTAACTCTTCGTTCAAATGATTCATTATATGTTTATCTCTAAGAAATTAAGCCTTAATCTGATGCCAAATACTTAGACAACACTGAAAAGCTGCCTTCACGTGACCATGCCGAGCGTGAGCCGACAACATACAGATTCTTTTTTGCACGTGAAACGGCAACGTTGAGCAGATTTTCTGGTGAGCCAGCCCATTTACGTGCGCCGTTTTGTGAAGCCATTGGTGCACCAAGCAATAGAATGACGGTGTCAGCCTCACGCCCCTGAACGGTATGAACTGTTCCAACGTTCTTGTAACCAAATTGCCGTGCATCAAGCCCTAAGTCGGAGAGCAGCCGCGCTTCACGATTTAATAGATCGCGCATTTCCTGAGCGACTATTCTGAATGGTGTTACAATAAATAAATCAGGGTTCCGCACGCCAGAATCACGCAATTTCCTGAGTAAGTTGATGATAACTTCTCCTTCGTCTGCACACCACTTATTATCTGCATGACCATCCACATGGAACCACTGAGATACACCAAGAACAGTACGAATATCTCCGCCATCACTGGTACGAACCTGAGATACCATGAGTTTATTATAAGCGACCTCGTTGGAAATAGAAAACATTGGGTCTTCGCAGCGGCGATGTACGAGCAGCGGAATACCGACAAGACGTTCCCCTGAGTCTGTATCAAATGCAGATTGATAGGATGAGGCTTGATCTGCTAGCGTTTGCGTTGATGCTTTTGGTGCTGACCATATATCGTGACTTACATTAAAATGTCGGCATATTTCCACATTCAATCTTTCTGGCAGTGTTACCACTGGCTGTATTTGCATAGGGTCACCCACAACCATTGCCCGTTTTGAACGCATAATAGCACCGACAGCAGCTTGAGGAACAGCTTGCCCAGCCTCATCAATCAACAGCCATCCTAAACTTTCTGGTGGGAGACTACCAATCATTTTGTTTACTGAGGCAAACGCTGTAGACACAACAGGAACAACAAGAAATAATGTTGACCACAACTCAGATAGTAATGCTTTCTTGGCAGGATCAGAAAAATCACCGCCCTGAAAACATCCCATAAGAGCAGATAAGTTATGGAGCATCTTTTGCGCCGATGCATCAATGAAGGCTTTATGAACATCAAGTGCCGCAAGGAATAATTCTTCTCTTTTGGCATGTAAACTTTTTGGAATCCACGGGCTAGCTGTTTGTTTTTCTTCATGTGATCGCTGAAAAAATTCAGCATTAATAATATGCTCACCGCAATATTGGCGTTTGTCGTCCAACTGTAATGTGATTGACCGTATCATGTTCTTTTGCGCACAATAAGAACTGTAATTCTGTTTCAGGTTAGTCCACGCTCGCCCTTTTTGAAGCCTAAATAGTCTATGTATCCAGTGTGGTTGAACTTTTTTGTCATCTATGAGAGCGGTAATAGACGTATCTAAATTATGGCGCACATCTATCCAAAGGGTATTGAAACGATGTTCAGGTGGCATAAGTTTCGCAAGGCTCTCGCCAGCCTGTATAATAGCGTCTGATTGCTGTGCTAGTATTTTGTTTTCTTGATGTAATTTCAAGCAAATAGCACGAGCTTCTTCAATAAGAGCGATTTCATGTGTAATTTCTTTTTGTAGCTTTAAAAACTCCTGTTTGGCATTGTTCCATGGCTGTTTGGCACTTTTTTCATTAGCAGGGGGATGCTCACGCGTTACAATATGAGGATCACGCCTTTCAATAATCTTACCCGTATCTTCATCAATAATATCTGTTGTGACATCATCGCCTTTGGCGGCCTTGAGATAGAGACGAATTGCTGCCTCCTTATCCCACCAGAATACTTTGCTAAATGTTGATTTATTCTTAGAATTACCAAGCGCCGCTGCAATCAGTCCCCAGCTTTTAGATATATTGTTGCTTTGTTCTTCCTCAGATTTTCCTTGTACTGCTTTTGCAAGAGCATCGCTAACGGTGCGAAAATATGTCGCATCTTCTCTGGCAACAGAGCTAATGTCGGGGAGTTCGTGACTAATATTTTCGACGGCAGCATTATTGCTTGAGGCGACAAGGATTTCATGACCTCTGATTGTTTCGTCCAATTTATAGATATGCCAAAAACCTTTGCCTCCAGACGATATCTTCTGCCCCGACGCTGTAAATGCGTCTACAGGGCTATCAAAAACACACATAGTACTTGCACGTTCAGTAACTACATGCGCAATCAAATCACGCAATAATGTCGTTTTACCTGTACCCGGCGGCCCATTCACTGACAGAATTCCGTCTGTTTTTAAATCGTCTGATGCAGTGTTTACAGCTGCCTGCTGTAATAAAGCCAGCGCACGGTCACTACCCATAGGCCATCGCGCCAGAGGTATGCAGGATGGAGCAAGGGCTTGTTCAAGTGCATCATCATCCTTTAGGAGATCGTCTGTGTCATCGGGTAAAACAGAACCTAGATATTTATTTAAGGCAGAACCTAATGTTCCAGCTTGATGCTGGTTTATGGCACTTGATAAATCTTCAATAAAGAATGAGTTTAACAATGAGCATGTTGGCGGATTAGCAGCTTTGAAATAATGATAACGGCGCACTGCAAACTCAGGCGGATGAATCAAATCACTCGACAGATCAAATAATTCGGCAAGCCACTGGTGTGCGCTCTGTATTGTATTTAAATCCAGCGGTAGCGGTTTTCCCTCACTATCTTGTCGTATAACACGCTGCGCCATAACGCCTAGCACCTCTTTCTCAACGTCAGTCCATGCATTCAGTACATTAAAACGCTTGTTTAATGTTAAAGGTAGCGCCCATGCAAAGCTGGAAACAGAGATGCCATCATCCTCTAGAACGTAGCCATCTTTATTGACAAGGATTGATGCAATAACAGCCTTTGATTGAGCACGTCGCTGCTTCTCTTCATCTTTGTCAAAAATGGAGATGAGTTTTTCAGTGGCACGATCCATATCAACAGCACCAAGAATAATCTCGTAATAGAGCTTGTAGTTTTTCTTAGAGCGCTCATTTTGTGTCCACGGCAAACTATTGGATAGTTTAGCAACGCAATACTTATCTCCTGATCCCAAATCTTCTGGCTTTTTATATGTTTGTGGTGACAAAGCTTCTAAAGCTGTCCAGCATGAGAGGCGCGCAACAGTGGGATCATTTAGGTTGGCAGTGCTTTTCTTATAGAGAGATTCAAGATTTATTGATTGAGTAGCAGTGTTTGCTTTATTAGTAGTGTTACTGTCATCCTGTTCTAATGCAATGTCATTAATATTTTTAGTGCCTAATTTTTTCTGAACGTTTACTGCAAGCGTTTGAGCACGATTAGTTTTCCGATATTGCAGTTCATCTGCTAGGGCTAACAACTCTTTCCTATAAATGACTTGTTTTTCTAAGTCTTCCAATTCTTCAATAGATTTGTTAAAATATGGTCGTGACATTACTGCTTCCCGATTATTAAGATCAAAGCAGATTATATTCGATAGACATGAATACAACTAGTCTTTTGTAGACAATCATTTGTATCGCCCATGGCGATAGTTTAAGGCCATCTGCCGATGCCTGATAACCACCTTTGAGCTTATATCACATCCGTCGACGCCGCTGGCTGTGATGCAATTACTTTTTCCCCGTAAACGTCAGTAAGGCGCTGCGCTTTCAACTTCCGCTAAACGGACACCCCAGAAAAGCAATTGCATCATCGTCGGAGTGTGACCGACCGTCCTGTTTTAGTCCTGTCAGCCTTGCTGTCAGGGCTTTTTGTTTTGTGTCTTTCGGACGCTCGCCGCTTGGCAAGGTTTCAGGAGCGGGAGAATAAGAAACATTCCCGTTGGTCATTTAACGATTAAAAGGACACAGAGACATGACACAGTTTTACGCACAACCTTACGATATTTCAGCAACAGGCTTTTATTTTGAAACCATGGAAGATTATGGCGCCAAGTATGCACAATGCAAAAATGACTTTGGCGGGCAGGTTGAGGAATTTGAAATCCAGTTTATTGATGGTGAAGATATAGACTTCGAATTGTTCAAAGCGTTAGGCGTGAGCCAGTGCAATATGCATCATTTTATTGAGAAAATTGAGGAATGGGAAGACAGCGAAAAAGAGGCGCTTGTGATTGCCGTAGGTGAAGGAGGCTATAGCTTTGACTTTGACACCGATGATACAGGCATCGCGGATAATGTGGATATTTATTACATCGACAGCATGAAAGAACTGGCAGAGCAATTTGTAGAAGATGGTCTATATGGCGAGATACCGCAAAGCCTGCAATTCTATATTGATTATGAAGCTATCGCACGTGATCTAGCGGTGGATTACACCGAAACCCGTGTGGCGGGCGTCAACATCATTTATCGTTTGGATTAAGGGAGGGCTGGAAGATGACGCACTATATGATATGGGGCAGACACCCACAATATGCAGATGGGCAATGGATAAAGCTACATAAAGGTAAGAACAAGCAGAAAGAGGTAGAGCGCATAAGGCAGGGCTTCGAATGTTGTGTGCTACCTTATGGCGTGAATCCCAATAGAATAAAGCAATCAGCCAATCCATATCAAACATTAAAAGGCTTTGGCTTACGCGTCTACCACGCAGAAACCGCCATCAAAAAACTGGCTGATGCACCATGGGCAGATATTTATTCCCGCGGCTTCGATAATTGCTTTGAGGCGGGAGATGGTGACGCCGTGGTATGGGCGCTGATGCATAAAGCGATACAAGAGCCAGATAATCCGTCTTATAATATGCTCACGCGTGGCATTCGCACGATGTTTAGCAGAGTGTTGAACGGCGCAACTTATCCGCAGGACTGGCTGGATTTGTATCTTGGCAGAAGCGACGGCAACACAATTAACCAGCTTACGCTATACTGATGCGCTGCTAAAAAATCGCGCCGCCTACCCAATCGACTAGGCGGCAACATTTATAATGTGTTGCTTTCAAGCATCAAAAATGAGGTTACATATATGAAAGCCTAAATACGCCAATATATCTCAAAAATATCTTCGCTGAACACTATGATGTTTCTAGTATTTATCAATACTAATTGAAACAATCGGAATTTGAGTATGTCTTTTTTATCTTCGAAAAACACCCTTGCAGTTTTGTCTGTTATTTGCCTTTCTGGTTGTCAAACATTACAAGATAATCAAGACCTTATTGGCGGTGCACTTGGCAGTGGACTTGGGGCATATGCAGGCTCGCAATTTGGCAAAGGTTCAGGCAAGCAAATTGCTACTGTAGCTGGTGGGTTGATTGGAGCTTATGCGGGTTATGAATTAACACGGTATTTGACTAAAGAAGACCAAGAGAGTTTATCAGATACGACTCAAAAGACTCTTGAAACAGACAAGCCAAACAGCTTCATCGGAAAAAGTGGTGTGATGGGTGAAACACAAGTTATTGATACAAGCACTCAAAACAGCAAACAATGCAAGACGGTTCAGCAGACCATTTCTCTTCAAGATGGCAGCACAAAAACAGAAAACATCAAGGCTTGTAAAGGAGCTAACGGCTGGGAGCAGATGCCTGCATAAATTATGAAATTACGTTCCGCTTTTCTTGCCTCATCGCTAGTAATGCTCTCTCCTGTTACTGCTTTTTCATCAGAGCAAGTTCTCACTGCCAAACAAAATGGTGTTCAGGCTTATGTTTCAAGCCCGATCAACTGTAATTCATTGATGAAAGTCAGCGTTAAAGCTGATAATTCAAATGCTTTCACAGGTGATAAAATAGCATTGCAAGAAAATTTGGGGCTTATACAAGCTGCTCTGGGGTTTGAATGTTCCAACCAAGTTACTGAAATTCTGATAGATGGTCAGATTAACAATCAAACCGTTTACAAAGGAATGGCAGAAAAAAGCAATAACTGGCTTTTGCACGATATTAAAAATGATATCCAATCTGCGCACAGCACAAATGCTAGTCACGCACCAATAACAAATTTATCACCCGCAGCTTCTACCGTATCAGCAAATAATCAGTGTGATGCTCTCGCGGCACACCCTAATGATCATAGAAAAGAAGCTAACATCTATGGTGTTTCAGATAGCCAGCTTAATGTAGATCAAGCGTTGGATGCATGTATTGATGCCGTAGCGAGTAACGACACAAACTCAAGATATAACTTTCAACTTGGACGGGTTCTCTACGTTTCAGGCGTCTATGACGAAGCACGCATTTATCTGCAAAATGCGTTATCTTCATCATATCCTGCGGCTGACTATTATTTAGCCATGATTAATCTACAAGATGAGGCAAATGATGGAGCGAATGCTTTATCACGGCTAGAAAAAATAAAGTCTGAGTTTAAACCTGCAAAAGCATTTTTGGATGATTATGAAACAGAATTAGCAGCCGAAAAAGCGCAAGTAAAAATCCAGAAAACGAACCAAAACTTTTCATTTCTCAATAGGAATATTGCAAGCGACTCATTTAATTATGCTCAAAATTTCAATAGCTTTGCTCATGATACGCTTTTAACAAAAAATGACTATGCTATTACCGCTGTAATGGGAGAGCATATTTTAAAAGAAATGCAAGGATGGTGTTCTCACGTCATTGATAAAGCTGACATTCGCACAGTAACAGATTATGTAGAAGCCACACCTCCATCAAATGCGTATTTAAACTACGCAAAAAAATATCAGGTTAAATTATCAGATAATCCTATGTATAAACTGTTTGGTGGCGCACAAACAATGCAGCAGGCCGATAATAAGCTTTTAAATATGCATATGAATGACCGTATTAGGAGAAGTGACGACATTCAGTTTGGTGTTTCAACAGATGCAGGAAATCTGGTCAAACGTTATGATTGCGAAGACAAAGAAATCACTGCACTTGTCAGTAATATAGTGAACTTTGCAGAGACTGCACCGCCATATAACACAGTATCAGAGCCATATTGGAATGCGTGTATGAAAACATAACGACATCAAGCACAGATTTCTGCGGCTGCTTTTTAGATGGGCTACGTGGTGGCGGTGCAAGTACCATGATGGGAGATGGAATGACGTTGTTCAAGAGTGCTATCGGCGCATCAACCGAGAAACAACGTTATTTGAGTTATACGGATGGGCATGAGTTGTTGAGTAATTTTACAACCGCTGCAAACCGCCTTATCCAAAAAAGCACTGACTTACAAAAATGCACAAAACCAAAAGACAACTCCTTGCAACGTTTTATGAATGGTGAGATTGACTCATATGGTAAGCCTGTTAGACGGCGGTATTAAAAGAAAAGTATTTATTTCTGACCAATACTTGCAATGCTCTCTCTATATTTTTGTGGCAAGTCTTTAGAGTAATCTTCTTTTGGAATGTATTCAAAGGGGGATAGCACTAAAATAAAACTATCAATATTCCAAAGGCACATTTTGCAAAGAACTACTATTTCTTTTAAGTGGTTTGCCGACTGAATATCGTTCAGAAGAGTTGCTTCTTGTATAGTTATATTCAAATCATTAATTAATCGGTTTAATGATGCTGCATCAGAGAACTCGGAAGGACTGCAGTCATCAACTTCATATAATACCAAAAATTTCTCTTTTTCATTTTCTCTTTCTAAATATTTTCCATTGTCTTTATGAAATGTGTGATAGAATAGTGTGTTATTATTTTTATAAATCGATATCCCTTGCATTACTTCTTACCTCAATTTACCAGGAAAAGTATTGATTAAATTACCTTTGCCATCCGTTATAACAGTAAAAGTTTTGACTTCCTGTCCTCTTTTATTGACACCTATTACTTTTCCTGCGTCAACTTGTCGTACAAATTTATTTTTTTGATTACTGCCATCAGCCGCCCTTAATTGATACAAAGGTACCTTAGCAACTTCTTTAATAGCAAGCATCTTTTTAACCTCATCATCACTGATGAGAAACTTACTTTTGGTTGTAAATTTAGAATTCTGACCATGTTTATTTAAAGCATATTCTAATCCGCGTTTTCTACCGTTATCGAGTGTGATATTAGATAGGTTTATTCTTGACTTTGCGACACCGCCCAATGCCGTTGTTTTTAGCTTTTTCAAATCAGCAGATGATTTAGTGATTGTATAACATGTATTATCACAATTATGCACCAACGTATTATTTACACCAGCAAAATATGTATGGTAGTCCGCAACGGTAATATTGTAAGTATTCTCAATGATTGAGGTTTGAATAATGGACTGCACCACTGACGTTTGTTCCTCATACGTTGTCAGCATCATTCCTTCCTTTAATTCTGCAACATCAACCCATCCATATTGCTGCGTCCAAAAGGGGTGATTGTCTGTCACCTTGAAAATTTCTGAATTATTATCGTGTGTCAAAATAGTGACGTGATAAAGCGGCTTGTTCTCTGTGACTATTGTTTGTGTTATAGGCTTGAGGCTGACGTCACCAGTTTTGATATCTTTTGCAAAAACGTTCTCGCCCACTTTTAATGAGACGATTGAACGCGCCCCTGTTTCCGTTAAAACTAATGTTTCAGGGGAAAAGCAACAGCAGCCTGTTGGCTTAGATGCTGTTTTTAGCTTGGCTAATTTTGCTTTAACCAAATTATCTTGCTGTGTCTTAACAAGGGTTTTCTGTCGTAGCGTTTTTTCAAGCGCTTTTGCCTCGGCTTGACTTTGCTGTGATAACTTTTGTTGTTGCTGAGCCTTGATAAGTGCGTCTGTATGTTGCTTGGTTTTTTTCGCCTTATCTGCCTTTGTTTTTTTATCTTGCGCTAACCGTTTGTTTTTCTGATCTGTTTTAATTTTTTGGAGCTTGTTTTTAATGTCTCGCTGTTTTTGTTGATTCTGGATTGTTGTTTTTTGGTTTTTCAACTGTTGAGAAATAGCCTTTTGTGCAGCTTGTTGCTGCAATCTCTTATTATTTACCTGCTGTTGATTCCTCAGTTGGTTTTTTCTTTGCTGATCAACTTCTTGCTTTTGTAATGACTTTTGCTGTCTCTGCTGCGCTTGCTGCTTTTGACCCTGTTGCTGTTTCTTCTGTTGGTTACGCAATTGATTTTTTTGTTGCAGGTCGCGCTGTCGTTTTTGTTGCATTTGCTGAGCTTTTTGCTGCTGGCGACGCATCTGTTCTCTTTGTTGTCGCTGTTGTTGATCGCGCATCTGCTGCTGTTGCTGTCGTCGCATCTGATCTTGCATAGCGCGCTGTTGCTGTTGTTGCTGTTGGCGCATCATCCATGCGTTATTGTTATAGGACTGTGCTTGTGAAGCAGTAGGCACAGTGCTGAGGCAGTATAGTATAACAAGCAGGCAGGAGATAATTTTGTAAGTTTTCATATTACCCCAATAACAGAATGTCTGCTAAATGTAAAAATCATATGTGCAAGAGCATTTTCTTCTACCGCTCATAATAATGTGTATGATCAGGGTGTTGTGGAGGCGCTTGTAATTGTCCCTTTCTGCTTACCGCCTTCTTCACAAATTCATCGCGTAGTGCCACAAAGTCTTGCTGCGTCATTGGTTTTTCTCGTTCAGGCTGTTTTGTAGCATGAGAGACATTATCAGGCTTGTCGCTTTGCTTCTGCTGTGCCTGCATTCGCTGCCTGACTTCATCTAACGTAGCTGTTTTATGCGGCTTGCCACGCAAACGCTGCCATGATTTTTTAATGCGCTGTGCTAGCGACTGTTTTTTGTCCTGAATATTCTTTCGCTCAGGCTGCTGATCGGCAAAGTCCAGACTAGAGAGTGCATCGCCGTTTTTGCCCAGCTTTGCGTAAAGCTGGTTCTGGTTTTTGAAATCATCTTTACTTGCGTATAGCTTGACCTGCTGCTTATGGCGCGACATGGCAACATACGTCGTATGACGATCAAAATGCGGCGTTGCCAGCACGTAGGATTCATCAACGGTCATACCTTGTGACTTATGCACCGTCGTGGCATAGCCAAGTTGGAGATGGTTATATTCCTCAGTCGAGAACGTGACCATGTGACCATTATCCAGTTCAACATGGAACACACCGTCATCAGCTTGCCGCAATGTGCCAAACGTACCGTTCATCACGCCGAGCTGTTTGTCGTTCTTGCGGAACATGATGCGGTCACCAATGGCGAAGTCTGCTTTATCCTGATATTCAATGTCACCGTCATTTACAGTAACGGTTGTTTCGATATTATTATGTGAGACTTTGCCCAGCTTCACCATTTCTGCTTTGATGCGCTCATTTAATTCTGCAACATCCGCCTTTGTATATGCCAGCACAAGGCGGCTTTTATTTGGATCGGCGCGATAAGACGCCACCATATCTTTGACCAGTTGCGCCTGTGCAGCGCTTCGGGATTTGGTGCGCTTAATGCACCCCTGTTTATCATAAGCATGTATCGCATCTGCGGTCTTGCCGTGTGATAGCTGCATGGTTACTTCACGCTGCCACTGCGTTTTCTGTCGTCGTACTTCGGTAATGGTGGCAGAGTCATTGCGTTCTAATATCGTGCGGAACGCCGCACCTGCTTCAATAGACTGTAATTGCTCAGGATCACCCACCAGCACGAGCTTTGCGCCAGATTCTTGGCACAACTGAGTGATGTTATTCATTTGCTTCGCGCTGAACATGCCTGCTTCATCGACAATCAGAATATCTTTATTGGTTAGCATCGTATTTTGAATGAAGTTATGTTGTTTGACGGATAAAGGCTTGCCATCATTCTCATCCATGATTTTCTTGGCAATCTTGATGCGATATTCTAATGAATGCAGCGTTGACGCATTCATGCCTATCTCTTTCAACCCTGCGGCGGCGATTCCCGATGGGGCGGCACCACGCACGCGATAGCCTTGCGATTCATACGCTTCCTTTGCACCTGCTATGATGGTAGTTTTACCCGCACCTGCCACACCGACAACCAATGAAAGCTGTTTGTCCTGTGTCATATGTTTAAGCGTATTGATTTGTTCATCACTCAGACTGGCTGCACCATTAGTTTCTGCCGAGAGTTTGGCATTGAGATTGAAAATAGCGCGATGCACTGCATGGTCATTAATTTTGTGAGATGACGTGTTTGCTAGCGTTTGCGCTGTATCACTCATGTTCTGTTCTAAATCACGCATGGCTTGCGTGGTGAAGACATCTTCATCATCACGTTGCCCTAGCTTGATTAGATGGTTTGATTGCATCATTTCCTGCACTAATGCTTTACGTTTGGCAGCATTCTTGACTGACTTATATAATACGCGCTCCATCATCTTGGGCGTGAACGCCGCATGATAACGCGTTACAAGCTCTATCGCTTTTTCAGGCGTTATATCTGTCTTTATCGGCTTAGCGGTTTTTGCAGCTTTCTGCTCTGGCTCGGTTTCATGTGTTTGCGTTTGTTTCTGCTTCTGCTTATCAGCTAACATCGCGCGCACTTGATCCAGTGATGGCAATGTTGCTTCATCACCCAGACGAGCGCGGACGTCTTTGGTGTTGATGCCTTTTGCTAACATTTTGGGTACAGAGTAGATTTCTCCTTGCTCATCCATCGCAACGAAACGCCCCGTATCACCACGGGCGAGGTAATAGCCTTTCTCTGCCAGCGCATGTTCGAAGGTAGCGCGGCTGTCAGACTGTTCCCATGCATCTTGAAAGTCACGCTTTATATCAGCGGCGTTCTTACCAGCACGCTGTGCTTGCTGATGTTCAGCAAAATTATAATTGGTAGGATCACGGTCTTTTCGATTCTTCAAGCCACTTGGCATTTCCCAATTATGTTGGAGGAATAGTTCCTTTGACAGCGTAGTCAGCTTTTCACGATCATGTGACATTTGACGTGCAGTCATCATCTTTAAATCAATACGTGACCACACCACATGACAATGCCTGCGCCCATTCTTTTCGTGAAATACTACTGCTCGTGCTTGTCCTTGCAAATTAAGTCGTTGTTCCGCTTTCTCAATCGCATCTTCAAACTCGGCAACGGACACATCTGCATCTTTTGGCGGATTGAGTGACAGTGAATACATAAACTGGCGGCACTTCGTGCCGCGTGATACGGCATAGATTTCATTCAACGCGCCCATCAAATCACGCGATATAAAGCTGCGCAGAGAATGAAGCTCTACGACCTCATTCTCTGCTTTCATCAAATGCAGTGCTAAATCTTTAGCACCGCCGCGTTGATTGCCATTCAGGATCATGCCAGCGAGCTGCCCTGTGGTTTCACATTTAGCGCCAAGATCAACGCCATCTTGATCGTTTCAATATCCTCACAGGCTGATTCAATCTTATCTTCAATCTCAGACGTCACATCCATATGCCCTTGTGTCGCAGCTAGAGACAGCGCCAACATTGACGTTGCCAGTTCAGACTGACCAAACATGCCCAGTAATCGCGCTAGTTCGACCGTATCGACAGCAGGCTCTTTCTGCTTTTTACGGTAACGCTGCGGACGTAACGCTTCCATGTCGCCAAACAGCTTCTGTCGCACGTATGCGCTAACCGCCAAGACACCAGCATCTTCCTTAAGTTGCTCTTTTTCTTCCTCTGATACACGAATAGTTAAAGGCACAGAGCGTTTTTGTTTCTTTTTGTCCTTCCCATCAGATGCAAATAAAAATTGACGCGTTAGTGATGGAAATAGCGGAGTGGTTTTGCTCATAGCCCCAACTCCTCAAATACTTGCACAATATCAATATCAGACGTTTTGAGTTGTTCCTCAATCTCTGCTAATTCTGCAAATACCGCGTTCAAGTTATGCCCTTCTTGGGGCACCATCTTGATTGGGTTAGTTAGATATCGCCCTAAGTCATTGAAAGTTATGGTGGTTTTTGGTGTTCGATAACCCTGATTTGGGTCATAGTTCAACGTACCCGTAAAGACCAGCTTTAGCATTAATCGACGTAGGGTAAACCGCCTTGAACACCAGAGTTTGTAAAGGTTTGCTAAAAATGTGAGTGAGTGTTCAAGTGAATCCTCAAAGCTGTGCTTTGGCGTGGTTACATTTGCTACTTTTTCACTCAATAATAGCTTTTTATGTTCTAACTCGTCTATACGTTTCTCATAAGCTTGCACTACACGTGCACTGCTGGCATCAACCAGACGATCCAGCAATGTGTTGATCTCCTGATCTAGCGTTGCCAGTTCCAGCATTTCTGGATTACGCTGCTTGGGCAGGAAACTCACCACATCGGACTGCCCGAGGAATGTGCCGACAGATTCCTTGCCATAGACCTCACGACAGGCGCTAATTGACTGGATATAGAGGATGAGGTGAACCGAGAACTCTCTCGCCCACGTAAAAAACTGAGGCAATTTGTAAATTTCTGCGTTTAATGCTTTATCCCCCACATAATAGACAGATACATGCTTATTGGGATGACGCTGCCATTCCGTCTGGCAGGATGATTGCAATGCCGCCATGATTTTCTCGCCTTGCCCCATGCGGCTAGAATCCATCATGAGGATCACGGCAACGGGTCTGTTGCCATTCTTCATCTCCCCAAAAGAGAATGTCGAATGTGACATCGCTGCATAGGATTTACTGACAGCGCTAAAAGGCTTCAACGCATTGTAAGCACCTTTGAGAAAGCTGGTTGCCATGTTGCTTTGGTCATTCATCATGAGCTGTGTGGAGAGTTCCCGACAGCGCGTACGAAATTCGGTAATGAACGCCTCACGTTCCGCCTGCTGATGGTGATGCAGTAACGGGCATTAATCGCAATACGGTTAATCGTTATTTCAACCTGTTCAGAGAAGCTATAGCTAGTGATGGCCTCCCAGTCCAAAGAAGTGCAGCAGGTGAATTTGAACTGGATGAGTCCTATTTTGGCGCAAAGCGTGTGCGTGGTAAAATAGGGCGTGGAGCAGCAGGAAAAACCCCAGTTTTTGGTCTGCTTAAAAGAGATGGAAACGTTTACGTAGAAGTAGTGAAAAACTGTTCCAAAGAGCAATTAATGCCTATTATTCAAGGGAAAATTCTTGAAGGATCATCCATCCATCCATACAGATGGCTGGAAAGCCTATGATGGCTTGGTATTAAATGGTTATACGCATCATCGAGTGTTCCATTCAAAAGATGAATTTGTACGGGGGAAATCCCATGTAAATGGCATTGAATCTTTTTGGAGCTTTGCTAAAAGACGGCTCGCAAAATTTAATGGGCTTACCGATGATAAGTTTTATCTTCACCTAAAAGAATGTGAATTTAGATTCAATAATAGACATAGCAAAATCAATCTGATAGTCTTTCAGTTATACAAAAATTATACGGCAAAATAGTCTAGACCCCTTGCTTTTATGCCGCCAATGTTTCTTTGATGTCTTTGTACGATGTCTTCAAAAGAAACAGAGTTTTTTAAACTTTGATATAGTGTTTCTTCTTCTTCAACTGTCCATGGATGTCCTTGCCTAGTGCTCATAGCTGTGCATTGTAAAATACAGGAACAACTTACACAAGAGAATTGATGCTGTTCCAGATAACGCAAAAATGTGTTATCTGGAACAGCGTCAAAAACTATATTGCTGATTAGCGCTTCACTCTTTGAACTCCTCTTTATCGGGTATGCGTGAAAAAGCGATTTTCGTGCCGGTGACGATGTTGGCTTTTCCCAATGTTGATGCAGTAATGAGTGTGCCGCGCCCGAAACGCTGATTTAGATCATCCATGACAGACGATAAACGCTCATTTTTAACCTGAGTCAGCGTATCATTTGAGGTATCCATATCAAATAGGTCCGGTTGAACGTTGCTATCGGGTACCAGGCCGTGCAGTGCAACACTAACTTTCTTAATACGTGGTTTTTGACAGGTCGATTCGCTCAAGGTATGTTGCCAAAGGTCATCGAATAATGTGCCAAGCTCCACATGGCCTTTCAGTGGTTTAAAGCGTACTTCACTTTGTAAACGCGACCCATGTTCTATCCTTACCGAGACTGACAGAATTGTGGCCATATGTTCCAGCCTTCTCATACGACTTACCGCTTTTAGCAATAATCGTTTTCCAATAAGCTTAGCACTATGCGCGGGTCTATTCTCCGGCGACAAAACATGGCTATGTCCAACCGTACGGCGCGCACCCTCTTCACGCTCCAGCTGGATACCACGCAGTTTATAATACATACGCTCACCCTCCACACTATGCCACAGAGCACGCATATGTTTGGGCGGAGTATCATAGAGCTGCTTCATGGTTGAAATGCCTGCGCGGTGCAATCGGTGACGCATATTTTTACCAATCCCGGTTACGTCATCGAATGATAGACTATAGAGTTTATGTGGAATGTCCTTTGGCTCTATGACCACTAAACCATCAGGCTTTTGCATATTGGTTGCAAGTTTAGCTAAAAACACGTTTGGCGCAAGACCGATAGAGCATTGTATAAATGCCCCAATATTGCTCATAATACCGTGTTTAATACGATGCGCCAAGTCAAGTGCCACAGCAATATTCTGTTCGCTTTTATCTAACTTGCACGCGACCTCATCTATGGAAGCCACAATTGAAACAGGAATATGGCGTTCAATTTCCTCAATGATACGGTGATGAAAGTCCACATAACGCTCATGGTTTGCAGTGACACAAATCAGGTTAGGGCATAATCGTTTTGCTTCATAAACAGGTGTGCCTGTTTTAATGCCATAAGCCTTTGCTTCGTAACTTGCTGCAATAGCAGAAGTGGCATCCGTTTCAAGTGGAACCACAATAATAGGTTGACCACGCAATTCGGGGGTTAGCTGCTGTTCAACAGATGCAAAATAGCTATTTAGATCAAGAAAGAGCCAGTGAATAGATGTAGGAGGCGACAAGCTCATAGAGTCATTTTATACGACTATCATAGAGAATACCAACTTACAGCGCAATACACGTTATAAGAATGTCAAAATACAGACTCTTCACCAATGTGTGTTACGGACATAGAAAAACACCATTATTGCGGCTGGCTTTTAAGGTTTTTGGTATTATTATGCACAGTACCGTCCTGATAGGTTTCCGTAATGGTTTCCTGTGTCACTCGATTTCTTCCGCCACGTTTAGACCGATAAAGCGCGGCATCTGCACGATTGAGCCAGTCTGCACTGGTTTCACCTGCTTTATAGGTAGCAACACCCAGTGACATCGTTACCCGACCCAAGCTAATATCTTTAATTTTATGGCGTAATTCTTTTCCTGCAACGGTATGCCGGATAGATTCCGCCATGGCCATGGCTGCCCCTATGCCTGTATCTGGCATTAATACAATAAATTCTTCGCCACCAAAGCGTGCAACAATATCGTTCTTACGTGCTTTGGCACTCATCATACGAGCCACCATTTTCAACACCTCGTCACCAATCAAATGCCCATACGTGTCATTAAATTTCTTAAAATGATCTATATCACCTATACATAGCGATAACGATGTCCGATTGCTTTCACTACCTCGCATAAAGTCTTCCATATATCCATGAAGTGCTTTACGATTATAAATACCGGTTAGAAAATCCCGTTGGGCTTCTGTAGAAATATTCTCTAAGGTTTGTTGTAACGTCTCAACTTCCTGTCGGGACTCTTCCAGACTCGCGCGCATATCCACGCTTGTGCCTCGTATTTGCTTCGCAACGGCTACCAAAGCATTTAATACGGTATTAATATCGTGCTGATCCTTATCTACGATAATATGATCTAACTGCTTTTCAATTTCTGCATTCCTCATGTCAGCTTCCGAAATAATTGCAGTGATTAATGATAGCGCATCTGTCAGCACATGTTGTGTATTATTAACAACGTGTAGTTGTTCTTGTGGTTGTCCGGTGAAAGGAGCAGCAAAGCGTTTGAATAAATGCTGTGTGTATTCCTTATCAAAACTCTGTTCATGCTCATGGCGTTGCTGGATTTCGTGCGACAGGTCTGGCGACAATCCGGCGACGTGCCTGAACCAGAGCATGTAATTTTCAGGCGTAGGATCTACCGTGCATTTTTTTAATTCTTCCAGTGCTTTGTGACAGTAAGCATGAATTTTTTGCGAAGGGAGAGAAGATGTACGTTTGGTAGTCATACCCTGTGTCATGATAGTATAGTAGCTCAACTTACAGGGTAAATGAAAGACCTTGCTATAAGGTTAAATCCGTTGTAACCGTTTAAAATCTGGGCGTGAAGGGGTATTTGTCTATGAAATTACGGCTGACCAACTGGCAATTGGCCATATGTAAACTACCCTCTCCCTCTATTCCTCTATGGGCTGAACCATCCTGTTTCTTAAACCTTTGCGTTACACCAACAGAAATATCGCTCGTATGTGAACAACGTCTCCTGCCCAATCATCTCATAGCTGAACGTGACTGGGGATGCTTGATGGTGGATGGAACGCTGGATTTTTCGTTAACCGGCTTTATTGCAAGCATCACAGATGTTTTAGCCAAAGTAGAAATCAGCGTATTTGTCATCTCGACGTACGACACGGATTATATCCTTATACGAAAGAAGCACATTGACCATGCGATCAATGTGCTTCAAAGCGCAGGATATCTTATATAACGCGCTGATCTTTGGAAGCCAGTTTTTCCAGTATAGACGGATCAATTGGCGTAGGCGTTGTCTGTTCATTCGCAGTAACATCGCTCACTTCCATTTTAGGTATGTCTTGCGAAGGATTATTAACCACCTGTTCCTCTTCGTTTGGAGTACCACCTGATGTGTTCTTCGCCACAGGAACACCTTCTTCATTAAATGCAATACCTCGCGTTTCCAGTATCTTTGTCAAAGTTTCCTCTCCGACAATACCGTCAACCACAATATTATGTTTCGTCTGAAACTCCCGTATTGCTGCTTCTGTTTCATGACCTAAGATACTATCCTCATTTAGTTTAGCTCCATTCTTATTTAGCGCCTGCTGAATCATTAGAACATCTTCCCCAGCATGACCTAAACCAAACTCCTGAGGCGGCTTAGTTTCCTTGGATTGAGATGTATCTTGCGCCGTATTCCCAATAGACTGATCTATTTCCTGAGATTCAGACACTGGGTCATCTTTTTGCTTTGCTGCCACATTAGCTTTTTGCTCGTATGCCGCCTGAAGGGTGTCAAAGTTGCTTTGCATTTCCGGCGTCAAATCATCACCGTATATCTTATATGAATCTATCGCATCTTTGGCTGTTTGAAGTTCTTCAAGTGAAAAACTATTGGCAAGCCCTGCTATTTCACTCACCGTATTGCGTATATCTACAACGGTTTTATTATATAGCTCTTTCCCTTCTTGCGTTTTAATACTGTTATCCTCTTCCATGACAGCGTTGGATGCCGCAACCATAGCAGGCAAATCCTGTATCTTCTCGTTAACACTCTTTCCTGCGCTTTTATACTGATCTGAAGATTTTAAAGACTGAGTGTAACGTTGAATATCTTCATTCAGGTTTCCGTCTAACTGCTCTATTTGCTCGACTATTCCAGCAATATGAGTGTCGGCTACAGCATCCTTATTCGAATCCAGTTTTTTCAATTCGTTTGCAAGTGCCCATTGACTATCTGCCGCTCGCAACGTAGCTTTAACTGACACATTAGGCTTACTAGCCTCTTTGTGTGCCTCTCGAAGTTCATCGATTGCAGCAAACACAGCATCCACCTGTGGTGAGCCTGTGTCTTTCACAGTGCTTGCTTGAGGCTTCT
Organism: uncultured Alphaproteobacteria bacterium; assembly: GCA_963803575.1. Classification (GTDB taxonomy): domain Bacteria; phylum Pseudomonadota; class Alphaproteobacteria; order Rickettsiales; family UBA998; genus CAWDMW01. Next base: position 765,040 of record CAWDMW010000002.1, on the reverse strand, counting down.
CAGGAGGTGTATATTCACCATCATTAATTCCAGCAGCATGAGCTTCGCCAGCTGATAAAACATTGCTAACAACTGCTTCGGTCGTCCGGCCAAGCCTTCCAATGTTTGCAAGCTCGGCACTCACTTTACCAACACCCCCCGCAATATTACTAAAAACGGAATCTGATATTTTATCATAGACAGATTTATTTGCGTGTTCAGGGTTAGTAAAATTGTCCCATAACTTATCAACTGTATTCTTCGGTGTAATTGTATCAATTACAAAATTATCAAACACGCTGAAGTTATCTAACCAGGATTTTTTCTCTTCCGCCATAACCGTATCACCTTTTGTTGCTGTTTTAATAGACTTACTATAGCAAGTGTGTGTTACGTTTTAATGACAGGTGGTGAAAATATTTAATGATTCGCACCTACTGCACTGCCTGCAATGCTTGCAGACATCTCCAGCATTCGTTCCAACGGCAGACGTGCGCGCTGCATCAGCTCATCACTCATGGTAATTTCAGGCGTGCGATCCCGCATACACATATAGAGTTTTTCAATCGTATTCATTTTCATGTAAGGGCAGTTATTACACGACACACACGCCCCTTCCGTAATGGCCGGTGCGGTATAAAACGTACTGCCCGGGGAGCGTTGTTTCATTTGATGCAAAATACCTGCTTCCGTTAACACGATAAATGCTTCACCAGCATGATTCTCTGTGTAACGCAATAAAGAAGACGTAGAGCCAATATGGGTTGCATAATTCAGGAGCGCTTCCGGACATTCCGGATGTGCAATAATATGGGCTTGCGGATGCAGCGTGCGCAATTTCACCAGTTCCTGCTCGGAAAATCGCTCATGCACCATGCACGCACCATCCCACAGCAACATATCCCGTCCGGTTTTACGTGACAAATACCCTCCCAGATGCTTATCCGGTGCAAAAATGATTGGCTGATCTTCAGGAATCTGGGCGATAATCGCCTCGGCATTCGTGGATGTTACAATAATATCGGTCAGTGCTTTCACCGCAGCAGAGCAGTTAATGTACGTAATGGCGATATGATCCGGATGTTGCTTGCGAAATGCTTCAAATGCGGATGCCTCGCAAGATGACTCAAGCGAACATCCAGCATCCAAATCAGGCAGCAAGACCTGTTTGTCAGGACTTAAGATTTTTGCCCCTTCCGCCATAAACTTGACACCGCAAAATACAATCACGTCTGCATCAGTGTCTGCAGCTTTTCGCGCCAAATCCAGTGAATCACCGACAAAATCGGCAATATCCTGAATATCATCATCCTGATAATAATGCCCTAAAATAACCGCATTCATCTCTTTTCGCAGGCGATGAATTTCATCTTCCATGTGTAGGATGGACAGCGTGGAGGGTGGAACATGGGATGAGATGGGATGAATGTCTGTTTGCGTCATAATACCCCATATATACGCTATGTGACACTATCCACACAATAGCTGAATGCATCTAACATTTACACAAACTTATCCACAGGAAGCTTTTTTGCCTGTGGATAAGTTTTATTTCTTATAAAACAGATGGATAACCCAATTTATCCCCATCAAGGAACCATCAAATGTAATGTTTCAGTGGTTGACCTTCCCACGATTTCCACATAGTATCCCAATTGTGACCAGCATTTCCCATAATATTCCAAAGCTGACCATCCGGAAGGGTGTTTTTGGAACATTATGAAACATGTAACTCACTACCAGACATACGCCATTTATACGGAGGAACTTCATGCCACATACCCCTATCACTTCGCATTCTCCTTACTCGCCTGTTTTGCCGACCTCTAGCGAAACTCAGATAACACCTTCTCTCTGGCAGTCACTCTATGAAAAAGCTGACTCCATGCTATTACGTATCGCATTGCCACCGCTGGCCATTTCAGCCATGCTCTATTCCCTGATTGAGTACGCGGCTTAAAGAGCGGATCTCAGTAGATAATGCCATTATTTCTCTCCACCTTCACCAAGAAGATTGATAAGAAAGGACGGGTTTCCGTCCCTTCCACCTTTCGTGGTGTGCTGAGTGCAGAGGCATTTAATGGTATCGTTGCTTATCAGTCATTCATCAACCCATGCATCGAAGCATGCGCCATGAGTCGTATTGAAGCGTTAAGTGAGCGAATTGAAGCATTAGACCCTTTCTCGGAAGAACATGATGCATTCTCCGCCACCATCCTGGGTGGTAGTATGCAGTTGGGTTTTGATAGTGAAGGACGTGTAGTATTGCCACAAGAATTGCTGTCTTCTGTTGATATTGATGGCGAAGCAATTTTTGTTGGGAAAGGAAAAACCTTTGAAATATGGCAACCGGAAGCCTTTACAGCGCACGCAGAACAAAGTCGTAAGCTGGCACTGGAAAAACGAGCCATTTTACGCTCAGGCGGAGCAACCGAAGCGAGTGGCTCGTGACTCTTTCAGCCAGCGCTTCTCCAGCTATTTCCTCTGGGCATATCCCTGTGATGCTAAACGAAGTGCTGGAAGCACTGACGCCACAATCAGGTGACGTTATTGTGGATGCGACCTTTGGTATGGGCGGCTATAGCACCGCATTACTGGAGCGCAGCAACTGCCATGTCATTGGCATTGACCGTGATCCGCATGTTCAGCAATACGCACAACCACTTATTGAACGCTTTGAGCAGCGTTTCACGTTTCTGTCTGGCCGTTTTGGTGAGATGGAGCAGTTATTGCAGGATTTTGCACCGGTTCAAGGCGTCGTCATGGATATTGGTGTATCCTCCATGCAACTCGATATGGCAGAGCGTGGCTTTTCCTTTCGCCATAATGGTACGCTGGACATGCGTATGTCGTCCAGCGGCATTAGTGCAGCAGATCTGGTGAATCATACAGACGAAGAAGCGCTCGCAAACATCATCTGGTTATACGGCGAAGAACGCGCCTCACGTCGTATTGCCCGCGCTATTGTGGAAGCACGCCGCGAACAGCCCATCACGACAACGCATGAGTTACGCAACATCATCCACCGTGTTGTCTCTGCCAGGGGTAAGAAAACTGATCCGGCGACTAAAACATTTCAGGCCTTACGCATCTCGGTGAATGAAGAGCTGGATGAACTGCGCCATGCATTGACGGCCTCAGAACGGTTGCTGTCGGGTGGCGGCAGATTGGCAGTTGTTGCGTTTCATTCGCTGGAAGACCGTATTGTGAAACAATTTTTGAAAGAAGCATCGTGCGAACCACCCGCTATCTCACGCCATATCCCTGATAGCTTGACCAGCACAAGCAAACATCATCCATTTCACAAACCTGCTAAAGCCAGACGTGCTAGTGCAGAAGAAATTGACATTAATCCGCGCTCCCGCAGCGCAACGTTGCGCCATGCAGTCCGGACAAACGTACCGGCACGTGAAGAAGAGCGCGCGCATGGGTAAGTATTTTTTCTGGTTTGCCGTCTTTAGTTGCTTTTGCTTTCTGGTGTATGAAGTGAAATATAATGTGCAGGAAGCACAACGCAAAACCCATCAGATGGAAGCAGAGCTGTTGGCAGAGCGCGAACGCATCCATATGCTGGAGCTGGAATGGGCACGCCTCACCCGCCCTGAGCGCATTCGCTTGCTTGCCGATAAATATCTTGACCTGCGCCCAGCCCAGCCACAGCGTATTATGACAGAAGATAAAGCCTTGTGGAGTGTCTCTTACATGCCAGAGGACGGAACGCCATGACCATCAAGTCTGCCGTCAACCATCCTACATTACACCTTGATGCAACACGTGAAACCCTCATCATCCGCGATGGAAAAATGCGTATTATGGGCTTAGCCGTTGCTTTTCTGGTATGCTACCTGCTGCTTGGCATAAGAGTATTGGAGGTGATGACAGCAGACCGTAGCTTACTAAGTATGCTAAATGACACCATGCAAACCATTGACTCAGCAAAAGATACAGCTATGCATAATGTGGCATTGATTCGTGGTGAGGCGTCTACCTCGGATACGCGACTGCAACCATCTTCTCCTGCTATGGTGATGCCGCGCCAGTCCATTTATGATGTAAACGGCACACTGATCGCCAGCAGCGTCAAGACACGCTCACTTTATGCGCGGCCACAGGAAATCGCTTCACCTACACATGTTATGAAGCAGCTTGCCGCTATTCTACCAGATGGAGACAATAAACGCATGATGCGACGCTTAACAGGCAAAGCAAAATTTGTCTGGTTAAAGCGTCACTTAACGCCTCAGGAGCAAAAAGCGATTATCTGGGCAGGGATTCCGGGGCTTTACCTTCATGATGATTATCGCCGTATTTACCCTCATGACCGCCTAATGTCTCATGTGCTGGGCTATACGGATATTGACGGCAAAGGACTGGCAGGGGTTGAGAAATCTTTTAATCAAGCGTTAGGGTATCGCACCTCCATGCAGCCATTGCATGTGTCACTGGATGTGCGAATGCAGCATATACTGCACCATACGTTAGAAAACGCCATGCATGAATATCGCTCGATTGCCGCGAACGGGGCGATCATCCATATTCCTACCGGACAAGTGCGTGCCATGGTGAGTCTGCCGGATTATGACCCAAATCATCCATTGAAATCATCACAAAAAGCTCGGTTTAATCAGCTCTCCGTTGGGCAATATGAGCTTGGATCTATCTTTAAAACACTGTCACTGGCGATGGCGATGGAACATGGTGATCTGTCCATGAAGGATGGTTTCGATGCAACCCAGCCTATTCGGTATAAAGGCAGCCTGATACGTGACTTTCACCCGAAAAAACGCTGGCTGAGTATCCCTGAAATACTGGTCTACTCTTCCAATATTGGTACGGTTAAAATGGTGGAAACTATTCCGGTAGCAACCCAGCGTGATTTCTTAAATGAACTGGGTATGTTTTCGCATACCGGACTGGAATTATCAGAATATTCCATTCCCTCCACCCGCCAAAGCTGGAAACCCGTTGAGCGTGCTACCATCTCTTACGGACATGGTATCTCTGTGACTCCGTTGCATTTGATGAAAGCGATGATGGCTGTGACTGGCGGTGGCCAGCAACGCGATTTAACTCTGCTAAAAGGCACGACAAAATCAGCAAGTTCTATCATTAGTGAAGATACCTCAACACAGGTAAACAGACTCATGCGCGCCGTCGTGCAACACGGCACCGCCAGCAAGGTGGATGTGCCCGGATACGCCGTGGGAGCAAAAACCGGTACCGCGAATAAAGTGATTGGCGGGCAGTATCACCACAAAAAGAAACTCTCATCACTGGCCGCCGCGTTCCCCATGCCAAATCCGCAATATTTGGTGTTCGTCATGCTGGATGAACCGCAGGGTACGCAGCAAACCTTTAACTTCGCCACTGCCGGATGGGTAGCGGCTCCGACAGCTGGCAAAATCATTCAGGATATGACGTCTTTCATTGCGATGCCGCCCATCTATGAAACACCACAAGACAATATTGACCATATGATTGTCGAAGCCGCAAGGCGTGCGAAAGCCAATAAGAAATCCCATTATGTGCGCCAAACCACTTACTGATCTAGTTGCCCCATTCGAAGAGATGCTTAGCTTATCTGTGCCAGATAGCATTGATAGCCGTCATATCTTTATCACCCATATTACACAAGATTCACGCAGTGTCACACCGGGGTGCATCTTTGCAGCGATTCAAGGCACGCATCATAATGGTGAGGATTATATTGCTGATGCCGTCACACAAGGCGCCAGCGCCATTCTGTGCCGCCCAGAGCTAGCTGCATCCCTCTCCCTGCCCTGCCCTGTTATTGCTACTGATAATCCGCGTCAGGCAGTCAGCATACTTGCTGCACAACTCTATACGCCCCAACCACCTTACACAATCGCCGTTACCGGCACGGACGGCAAAACTTCTGTTGCTGAGTTTACCCGTCAATTTTGGGAATTGCTGGATATTCGTGCAGCATCAATTGGCACGCTGGGCTTAAAAACACGTCATATTATTCCAGAACTTCCGACCTTATCTGACAACACTACTCCCGAACCCGCCACATTGCACCATGCACTGTCTGTTGCTTGCGCGCATGGCGTGTTACATGTTGCCTGTGAAGCCTCAAGCCACGGGCTGGATCAGCATCGGCTGGATGGTATGGCACCGCAGGCGGCTATCTTCACCTCTTTCACGCAAGATCATCTGGATTACCACCATGATATGGACAGTTATTTTGCGGCAAAAGCACGATTATTCCATGAGTTGCTGGCGGATGACGGGCTGGCAGTGCTATGCAGCGATTACGCAGACATTGCCAGGCTGGCAGATACGCTACGACAACAGGGCAAGCAGGTCATTACCTATGGCACAAGCGGTGATGCGGTCATGTCTTCCATCACGCCCATTCCATCAGGACAGCATTTACAATTACAGTATGACGATCAGCATTACCATATCCACCTCCCTGTCTTTGGCACATTTCAAGCCTACAATATTGTTGCCGCTATGCTGGCTGTGTCATACGTCACCCGCGTGCATGTGGCTGAACTCATTGCCTTATGTGAGAAACTCCACACCATTCCGGGCAGGCTGGAGCTAACCGGCACAACACGCAATGGCGCCCTCATCTTTGTTGATTATGCTCATACGCCAGGAGCGTTAGAAAAAGCGTTGCAAACGTTGCAACCATACGTGCGAAATCAACTGCATGTAGTGTTTGGCTGCGGCGGGGATCGTGACACAGGAAAGCGTCCGCAGATGGGAAGCGTTGCGGCCAAAGCAACACCGTATATTATCCTTACAGATGATAATCCACGCACAGAAGACCCGGACACGATCCGGGCTGACATTGCCACAGGCTGTCCGGATGCACAACAGATCAGCAATCGGCGCGAAGCGATTCGTACCGCAATAGATCGGTTGCAAGCGGGAGACGTGCTATTGATTGCTGGCAAAGGCCATGAAACATACCAGATCATTGGCTCAACCCGCCATCATTTCAGTGACGCACAAACCGTACAGGATGTGCTGGGTGAGGAGATATTGCATGGCAGTGAATAATGCATCTACCTATGATTTGAATACTCTGTTATATGCTACAGCGGGCGCATGTAGCGCGTCATCAGGGCACATGCGTGGCATATCCATTGATACACGAACACTTCAGTCAGGTAATGCGTATCTTGCCATTCGCGGAGAACAATTAGATGGCCATCGTTTCGCAAAACAAGCCATAGAACGTGGTGCATCCTTTGTGATCGTTGATCATTTATGTAAAGATATTGACCCGAACCAACAAATTATTGTTCCCCATACGTTAAAAGCCTTGCAGGACATAGCGCGCTACAGACGGCTAAATTGGCAGCGTTTATACGGCCAACCAGTCAACGTTATTGCCATTACGGGCAGTGTTGGCAAAACCAGCACCAAAGATATGCTGGCACATATGTTGCTTAAGCAATGCAACGTTTACGCGACTAAAGGCAATTACAATAACCATATTGGTATGCCACTTACCTTACTTAATGCACCAGACGATACAGATTACCTCGTGCTGGAAATGGGTATGAATCACGGTGGGGAAATCGCACTACTCTCTGACATCGCCCGTCCAAATGTAGCGATCATCACCGCGATTGAAGCCGTCCATAGTGAATTTTTCCGTGATATAGCCGCCATTGCTGATGCGAAAGCAGAAATTATGCAGGGCATGGCACCATCATCGCCCGTTATTTTACCGCAGGATTCGCCCTATATTGAACAGTTACAACAACATGCCAAGGCAAACAGCTTACAGCCCGTGTTCTTTGGAACCGATACCAATGCACATCATCAGGCACACGGGATCCATGTAGATAGCACTGGTACGTATTATCGCTACCATCAAAATAATACAGATACGCATATACATATTGCGGCAAAAGGCCAGCATTATGCACTGAACGCTACTGCTGCACTGGCAGCGTGTAAGGCATATGCAACAATCAATATTGACCATGCCACTGCACAACTTCGCGAGTTCCAGGAACCTGTTGGTCGCGGTAATAGCCATGTTGCGCCATGGAAAGACGGTGTTATCACACTGATTGATGAAACATATAATGCTAGTCCCGCCTCTATGAAAGCAGCGATTGCACGACTTGGCGCCATTGCACATCAGGGTCAACGCATGATTCTGGCGTTAGGGGATATGCGGGAGTTAGGCGAAAACACAGATGCACATCATGCGGACTTAGCGTCCATTATTTTACAGCACCCTGTTGCCTGCACCTACACAACCGGATCCCACATGCGCCATTTGCATGATGCCTTGCCTAAGAGTAATCGCCACCATAGCAATAACACTGATGAGCTGACACAAGCACTTTGCCGCGACTTACAAGCCGGAGATATTGTCTTACTCAAAGCCTCTCACGGCGTTCATCTGGAGAATGTGATTACTACGCTTGAAGCATTGCATAGCAACAATCATGATAAGTACGTGGTACCCGAAAGAAGACTCGAACTTCCACTTCCCGAAGGAAACTAGCACCTGAAGCTAGCGCGTCTACCAATTCCGCCATCCGGGCATACCCTGAATGCCGTGTCTATTCCACTACCCCCAACCTGTCAATCACGAAATTGCACATAAGCGACACAAGTTACGCTTTTACTGGTAATTTTTATAGCCTGCCGATAGAGTCTGCTTGAAACGTCGGCAAAAAACAGGCATACAGTTAATATATATGATGACAGACAAAAATATTACCCTTTTTGGTGGCACCGGATTTGTTGGTCGCTACGTTGTTCGCGAAGCAGCAGATCAGGGATACCGCATTCGTGTTATCACACGAGACACGGCAGGAGCAGCATTTTTAAAAACACAGGGAGAAGTTGGACAAATTTCTGTCATTTACGGCGACATTAATAAGCCAGAGAGCTACAAAGATAGCCTCAATGGCGCAGATATTGTTATTAATCTGGTAGGCATTCTCTTTGAAAAAGGCAAAAAACGTTTTGCAGATATTCATGCGCGCGCCCCAGAAAAACTGGCGCAACAAGCACAGAAATTGGGTATTGCACGTTATTTGCATATGTCCGCGCTTGGCGTAGATAAAGCCAAAACATCCAAATACGCTAAGACAAAACTTAGCGGCGAAAAAGCCGTTCAGGCCGCTTTTCCTGACGTCACTATTTTTCGCCCAAGCGTCATCTTTGGTGCAGAGGATAATTTCTATAACCAATTCGCCTGTATGAGTCGATTTTCGCCAGCACTCCCATTGATTGGGGGTGGAGAAACAGCATTTCAGCCGGTCTACGTAGGTGACGTGGCTAAAGCTTTTATAGCTGCTTTACAAACACCAAAGAGCAAGGGCAAAATATATGAACTTGGCGGAGCAGAAACGCTGACTTTCCGCGAGATATTGCGCTCTATTGGCACCATGACGCATCGCGACCCCATTTTGCTGCCCATTCCGTCTGCACTGGCACAATTTGGCGCAACCTTCGCACAATTATTGCCGACTCCTCCTCTGACACGCGATCAGGTAGAGTTGCTCAAATACGATAATGTTGTCAGCGGCACCCTGCCCGAACTTCAGGCTTTAGGAATTACCCCATCACGCATTGAGGATATTGTACCGCACTACCTTGAGCGCTATCAACGCGAGCATCCGGACAGCCAGAAAAGCGAGTCTCCGCATGGCTGATAGACAACTCTACCATACTTCATTCTCTCCAGCCTGCCGCAAAACCCGCTGCATGTTGGACGAGATGGGGCTGGATTATGTATTGGTGGAAGAACCTGTCTGGCAACAACGACCTGAATTTCTACAGATGAATCCTGCCGGAGACTTACCCGTACTGGTGGATGGCAACGGACTGGTATTGTGCGGCAGCTATGTGATTACAGAGTATCTGGAAGAAGGGTATCAGGTATCTTCATTGCTTGGGAGCGCACTTGGAGTGCGGGCGGAAGTGCGTCGATTGATTCAGTGGATGGATCACAAACTGCTTAAAGAGGTCACACAACCACTGCTGCATGAGAAATTCTTCCGGCAATTGATGAAGGCTGGACAGCCAGATACCAACCGTATCCGTCAGGCAAAGAAGATGCTGGAACATCATATCACCTATATGGAAAGCCTGCTGGAACACCATGACTGGCTGGGTGGCGATGAGTGTACCCTTGCAGATATCTCTGCGGCTGCCCATATATCTATCTATGACTACCTCGGAGACATACGTTGGAAACGCGAAGCACCCATAAAGCGGTGGTACGCATTAATGAAATCTCGCCCAGCGTTTCGCCGCGTTCTGCGTGATCGTGTGCGAGGTATCAAACCACCGGAATCTTACGAAGATCCTGACTTTTAATATAACCCTCAAGAGGAACCTGTTATGCCCACTATCAAAATGTATAAAACCCCATCATGCCCCTTCTGCCATCGTGCAACTGCTTTGCTAAAAACGAAGGGTGTCACGGACGTTCAGGAACTGGACATTGCTGCAGACCCTTCCTTGCGTGACACCATGCTGAAAGAATCCGGTGGCCGCAAAACGGTGCCACAAATTTTCATTGGTGGGCGCCATATTGGTGGTTTCGATGATCTGGCTGCACTGGACAAAGCCGGTGAGCTGGAACCATTGTTGAAGTAGGTCACCATACACCATAAAAAAACTTACTTTTAAATATTTCTTATTGACATCATCATGCTTTTAAGATAATAGATAGTTATTCTTTATTTATACAACTCTGGTTGTAACATCATCTATTTTACAGCCAGCGGCTACAGTAAAGAATATGTCGTTTCAACGTTATCTATTATGGACAACTTCACAGTTGAAGAACAACGTGCTTTGGAAGTTATTTCAAAGCATATGCCACGGGAAAAGTTTGAGATTGCGCAGTGCTCTAAAGAAAAACTTGCTACTGTCGCGAGTGAAACCTTGGAACAGGTGTTTGTTCCTTATAAGGAAAAATTAGATAGCTGGACCAGAATGTATTATAAGCCGCCTAAGAAAATCACACCGGAAATGTCGGACAAGGTACCGTTTTTCTTCCTTGTGGCTGGGTTTGGTTTTCCTCCATTCTGGTTTGTTACAATAGCAATTGCGATAATGAGCTTCATAGATATGTTCATTGAGTTTGCTATCAAGTCATACGATCAAAAATGGTCTAAAGTGCGAGCATCTAAAGTTGATCTTCATCTGAAGCTCTCTTCAGGAAAGAAAGCTCCGGTAGAGGCGTTAGCAGGTTTGTATAAATATATACAACCGTCTCGACCAAGAGGCTAACACGTCAACCGACTAACAGGATAAGCCTTGTAGCTTATCCATGGCAAACGCATTACAATTTTTGCAGAACGTTGATGAGGAAGTCGTTGTCCCACCCTGCTTTTTTACGTTTGGCGGAGATGCCTGTTTTGGTGGTGGTGTCTTGTTTGAGCAGGTTGAGCGCGATGCGTTTTATGATGGAGAGATTTTCGGCGGCGTTTCCGGTTCGGGTTCGGTTGAGGTCGTCGGCGAAGCTAACGTCGAGAGACCAGTGCAGGTTGATTTCGATTTCCCAGTGCCGTCTGGCGGCTTTCATGAACTCATCGATTTGCTGATAGCTGAGGCTGGTGAGGAAGTAGCGCGTGGAGCGGGTAACGTCTTTGCTACGCACGGTGCGCGTGACGTCCAACCGCCCTAGGCTAACCAAGCCCGGCCAGCGCAGCCCAAAGGCGTGAGCATCTTTGGCAGTTACTAGCGTGTATTTGCGCGCCTCCACACGCCCATGTTCGCCGCGATTTTTAGGGCCGCGAACCTTCTCGATTTGCTTGCGGTAATGCATGCCTTCAAAGGTGGTCGCATCGCCCAGCTCAAAGACCTGTTTCACCGAGCCTGCGAGCTTTGGCTGGTTGTCTTTGAGGGTCAGCACATAATCTGCGCCCTTGTTTTTAATGGTTGCGGCAATCTCTTTCTGGCAGCCCATTGCGTCCGTGGTCACAATGCAATCTTTGATGTCCAGCATCTGCAATAAGCGCGGCATGGCTTCGATCTCATTGGACTTCTCTGCTGTGCTCACCTGCCCCAAACACAGTCGATTTTCCACCGCCCAAGCACTGACCATATGCAACGCATTAATGCCCTTATGCTTATTGTGAGACGCGCAGCTCGTCTTACCGTCCACCGCAATCACATCGCGTCCGGGCAAGCGAATCGTCTTCACCCAGCCAATGAAACAACGCTCAAATTGATCCGCATCCAGCGCCGTGAACAGACGCGCAAACGTGTCATGCGAAGGGATGCCGCTGGGTAGGATCAGAAAGCCCGAAAGCCAGTCACGCTTGCTGCTGGCAAAGGCTTCCATCTCCACCCAATTATCCGCACCGCACAGCGTCGCCAATATCGCGATCGCCAGTAAATCGCTGAAATCATGTTGCTGATTATGTCCCAATCGGCGCGGGTCTTCCAGCGAACGAAATGATTCCAAAAATGTGTCTGATAATGTCATAGCGTAGCTCCTGTTTTTTAAACAAAACTACGCCACAGCCGTCATCTCAAAGCTATCAAAGCCTTAAAATCTCAACGCAACATACTGATTATCTCATAAATTGTAATGCGTTTGCCATGGTAGCTTATCCTGTTAGCTCCTTTTGTACATCTTGCTGCTGTATTGCTCCATCATGCTCCGCAGACCCAACCCGTATGGCGGGGGTAAGTGGATTTTTAAATGCATTAATAAAAAAAGGTAATGTTGGTTTGATGACTGGTGTTAAGGCCGCCGCAGCGCCTGCTGCTTGCAGGAATGGTAATTCCCTTATAGAAAATTCAAACAAACTCTCTTTTACTGCGTCAAAAAATTCGCGATGCGCCTTTCCTGCCTGCATATCAGCAACCTTACGTGTGAGTTCCTGACCCACATCACCATAATAGTCCACAACATGTTCATTAAATAAGCTACGTGTTACACGAGCGCGATTATCTAATTCACCTACGTGTGCATGGAAACTCTCTGCTTTATCGATCAACTCATTACGCGTTTCCCATGCGTCCTGTAATTCTGCGCCATATTTCATCCAGTACAGTACACCTGTTGCAACAGTCACTGCTCCCAGTGCTGCCACAGTAATATTCAGCGTGTTTTTCCACTCTGGTGTATCTGAGCGGGACTTTTCTTTTTCCTGCTTATCTAATGTTGTAGGACTGTTAGTCATGTTAGAACACCCTATAATAAGACAGCTAGCTTAACTAATGCCCTTAACCGCACTATTTGCGCCCTGGGATGGAGTGGTAGGTGACTGCACGTCGGGTACGTTTTCTCCACCAGTGATGGACGACGCCAATGCCATAGTAAGACCCATATCGGCACCTGTGGCCAGTGACGCTCCCGCTGCGCCAAACAGATGAACATTTGCCTGAGTTGCCTGCTGTATTTCTTCAAGCAAACGTCCAACTTCTTCACGTGGAGGGTTCGAACCTACAGCAGCAGTAATGCCTGTAAGTTCCAGTATTTTTTGTGCGTCGGTGATTTGTTCCATATTGGGTGTCTTAATAAGTATGGGTGGAATGTTCTTGTTTGCCATGATAATATGTCTCGGTGACAGGTTTTTGAGGGCCGTTCAGTAGTGCCAATGCCAATATACCAGCGTCTATCTCTGATTCATCAAGTCGCATCCCTACGCAAATATCACGGTACGTCATACCGGGCTTCATCAGATAGGTAGCGCCAAAAGGGATTGGTTTTTCTGTTGTCATGGATTGGTCTGTCCTTTATGTATAATAGTATAGTAGCAAACTGATTCATGAAATGGTGTGACAATTCTGTGAAAGTAAACCACTTATTTATTGACCTTTCATTAAAACTCATTTATGAGATACGGTAAATAGCATCGCCAATATTGATATGTACATTGTCACATATAACTAATCTATGCTATATTAAGATCAATACTTTATGATTTACCGGTAAAGACAGGAGAATGACAGGCATGACGTCTGACGATACACACTTAAAAGCTGCCATGATTCAGGCAACAGGCACCATCACCGCTGCATATGTGAGCCATCATGGTATAGAGTTGAAAGACTTGGATAATGTGGTAAGCTCTGTGTTTCGTGCTATCTCCAGCGCGCAGGTAACGATGATACATCATCAGGGTGCCAATCCACTGGTAACGGTGCAGGATTCGATCACGCCGGAATATCTTATTTGCCTTGAAGACGGCAAACGCTTGAAGATGCTGAAGCGTTACCTAAAAACCAATTATGGTTTAACGCCGGAAGAATACCGCAAACGCTGGAACCTGCCAACAGATTACCCAATGGTTGCACCAAATTATGCAAAACGCCGCAGCGAACTGGCTAAAGACATCGGGCTTGGGAAACAATCCATTAAACAACGCAAACAAGCAGCGTTTGGCAAATTTAAGAGTGGTTTGCTTCCGGGTGGTAAAGGAAAGTTGCGGATTGTAAAAAGTACCGACATCATGATGACGCAGGGCGTAATCGCGTAACACGCTCCCTCACCTGCCCTTTATCTACTTTGTCACCATACTATTAAAACGGAATATCATCATCCAGATCAGGGGCGGCTGGTCGATTATTACCCCCCGAAGCCGACGATGGCTGGTATCCACCACCGGAAGACTGGTTATTATACCCTCCTCCCTGAGATCCACCGCCACCATAGCCACCACTATTCTGGCCGCCTTCGCCGTCACGTCGTGAATCCAGCATAGTTAACGTACCATTATAGCCCTGCAACACCACTTCCGTGCTATAGCGCTCTGCCCCTTGATTATCCGTCCATTTACGGGTCTGCAACTGCCCCTCGATGAACACCTTGCTCCCTTTTCGCAAGTAATTCTTTGCTATGTTCGTCAGCCCTTCGCTAAAAATAACGACACGGTGCCACTCAGTTTTTTCGCGTCTTTCACCCGTATTGCGATCTTTCCAGCTTTCGCCTGTAGCAATTGTCAGGTTTGCAATCTCGCGCCCATCTTGCGTGGCACGTATTTCCGGGTCTTTGCCTAAATTCCCAACCAAAATAACTTTATTTACGCTACCAGCCATTATACCCTGCTCTGTTCATCAATTTATTTCAATAATGATTATCTTTATCATGAACAGGGCAATCTGTCATCCGCAATATGCAGCTTACATCACGCCAAAATGCTGCTGAACATAGTCTATAATTTGCGTTGAACAGACTTCAACGGATGCCTCATCTGTACGCACTACCAATTCAGCATGACGGGGCATTTCGTAAGGTGCTGACACTCCGGTAAAGTCATCAATCTCGCCTGCACGCGCTTTCCTGTATAATCCTTTTGCATCACGTGCCTCACAGGTGGCCAATTCCGCTTCAATATGGACAATATGAAAACACTCAGACGCAACAGCGCGGGCGCGCCTCCGGTCTTCACTGTAAGGAGAGATAAATGCCGTAATTACAATAAAGCCGGCATCTGCAAATAATGCGGCCACTTCCCCAATACGCCGGATGTTTTCAGAGCGATCTGCTGCATCGAACCCTAAATCAGCATTGAGTCCCTGACGGATATTATCACCGTCCAGCACATAGACCTGATACCCTTTAGCAAAAAGCGACTGCTGCACCTGCCGCGCTAATGTAGACTTACCCGAACCGGATAAGCCGGTGAACCACAACACGCCTCCTTTGTGGCCATTGCGCTGCGAACGACTGTCCCGGCTAACCAGCATATCTTCGGTAAAGAGATGGCGAGACATCACGGATTGTGGAGAGGTGCGCTGATTCTGTAACCCGTCTGCCAAAATAATGCCGCCACCATTAATGCGATAATCCTGCATAATAGCGTAACGGCCACCTTGCGCCAGATCGCTATGCGCATCAATTGCTGCCAAACCACGTAATTTCCATGTCACGCGCGCTACCTGATGGCGCTCAACACGGGTATGTCCTTCATGATGCTGTAATGACTGCGTATCAATAATGTGGTCAATAGCTATCAGCTCTGCAAGGTAAGATGCAGTATTGATACGTAAGCTGTAAGACTCGCCTAATGTTAAAGGCATATGTCCAAGCCAAAATAGATGCGAGCTAAAACGATTCACCATGAGCGGGGCATCTTCCACATGGCTGATGGTGTGGCCTCGCTCAATAAAGCGCGCATCTTCCAGCGTAATGCCTATTGCCTGACCTGCAATTGCATGCTGGGCTGCCAAAGAATCTCCTGCGTCCTTTGATGTCCAATGCTCAATAGACGCAACGGTTGCTGTATAATTGGTCGGTGATATGAGGATCGTATCACCAACATGCAGCTCACCCGTATCAATTGTGCCGGCAATGATACGGCGATGGTCAAATTTATACACGTCCTGCACAGGTAAACGCAATGGCTGATCGGTACGATATGCCGTATGCGGGCAATCTTGCAGTGTTTCTTTTAACGTAAGCCCCTGATACCAGCCCATTGCCTCACCGCGATGCACTAACATATCCCCGTGATAAGCTGATGCAGGAATAATGGCAACAGGAGACAAATTAATGCCATGCAGGTAGCTTGTGATTTCTTCAGAGATACAGGTAAAGCGATGTTGTTCATACCCCACCACATCCATCTTGTTGACCAAAACAATCACACGCTTTACCCCTAGCAAATAGAGTAAATAGGCATGACGACGCGACTGCTCACGTAGCCCTTCTTCTGCATCAATCATCAAGATAGCGGCGTCACTTTGCGCGGCACCCGTCATCATGTTTTTGAGGAACTCATGATGGCCGGGCGCGTCAATGATAGCGTAATCGCGTTCTGGCGTACGTAACCATAATTGCGTCATATCAATGGTGATGCCCTGTGATCGCTCGGACTGTAAAGCATCCATTAAGAATGACCACTCGAATGGCACACCGCGACGCTTACAGCTTGCGTGTATGGCTTCATATTTACCGTCTGGCAAACACCCCATTTCATAGACTAGCCGCCCAATCAGTGTGGATTTCCCATGATCCACATGACCAACAATCACTAATGTTAGCTGCTCTTCTTTAGATAAATAGTGTTTAGATTCAGACATACTGTAAGGAAATAGTACACTTTCTGCGAACTCTGCAAGGTTATTTAAGAAATGATGCCGGTTAAGCGGGTAAATAGCTTGCATTTTAAGAATAACAAACGATTGTTTAAGAGATGTAAGTGTATGATGAGTGTTATGGAAAAAGAGACTTATGCCCCCAAACACGATGGAATAGCGATAACAACGATGCACCAGCATTATGGCTTAAGTACGAGTCTACGCAGTGCAGGAATGGTGGGGAGTGTGTTGTACTGCCTGTCCTGCGTGCAGCCGGTGCAGGCGGCTCCTGTGGGTGGCGTAGTGGTGGGCGGTGAAGCCCAGATCAGCCGCACAGGTGGGGACGTGACCATTCATCAGGGGACAGATCGTGCAGCGATTGACTGGGAACGGTTTGATATTGATACAGGTGAAACTACCCGCTTTATTCAGCCATCCGCCAGCAGTGCGGCACTGAACCGGGTGACAGGCAGCACGGATGCATCCCGCATTGCGGGGAATCTGCAATCAAACGGCCATGTGGTGTTGCTTAATCCAAACGGGGTCGTGTTTGAACGTGGATCACGCGTGGATGTGGGCGGGCTGATTGCGAGTAGTGCCGACACAGATGCGGCACGCTTCATGCAGGGTGGTACACTCAAGCTGGATCGTCCGGGTAACCCTAATGCGGTGATCATCAACCATGGCGACATCACGGCACGTGACGCAGGTCTGGTGGGAATGGTAGCACCGAACGTCGAGAATCATGGCGCTATCCGGGCGAAACTGGGAAAGGTTGCACTCGCAGCAGGTGATACGGCAGAGATTGACTTATATGGCGACGGGCTAATTTCGGTGCAGGCCAGTGATGCGGTGACCAAACAATTGGTACGCAATACAGGCAGCATCGACGCGGCCGGTGGAGAGATTTTGCTTACCGCAGCGCACGGACGGCAGTTGATTGATAATCTAGTGCGTGTCAGTGGTGAGCTGCGTGCGCCGTCCGTGACACAGCAAGGCGGCAGGATCATCATTAGCGGTGAGCGCGCAACCGTGGATGTGTCTGCACGCATGGATGCTTCGGGAGAGCAGGTAGCGGGTCGCGTGCTGATTGGCGGAACATATCAGGGGCGTGACGAGAGCATCCCCAATGCTGCGCACACCATACTGCATAAACCTGCCATCATCACGGCCAATGCCACCAATGGCAAAGGCGGTGAAGTGATTGTGTGGGCAGACGATACAGCGGATGTGAGTGGCACGATTGAAGCCAAAGGCGCCAACACCACCCAAGGCGGGTTCGTGGAAACATCGGGCAAGCAGACATTGTTGTTGCGCGAAGATATCAACGTCAACACAAACGGTGGTACATGGCTCATTGATCCACAAGATATTACCATTGATAGCACCGGCAACCCTAATACGATACCATGGTGGCAAATTTCCGCTGCTCTTGCGGGCAACCATGTAGTTATTCATACAAGTAACGGTAGTACCGCGGGTACAGGAAACATTACCGTCAATGAACCGATGCAGTATACTAACGTAACAAACAGTTTAAGTTTGCTTGCTCACGATAATATTTATATTAACAGAAATATTCAAAATTTTGAATTAGGAGCCATTAATCTAATTGCTGGCTGGGACGGCACAACCGGCTTCAGTGCAACGCCATGGAACACTGCCACAAGTTCGTACGGAGCCGTTGCTAATAACACAGATACTGGCGCTCCCATTCTTGATGAGACTAATCCAAATGGTATCCTCAATCCTGTCAATAATGCTTATGGCAACAGAAACGGCAGTCTTATCATTAATAGTGAAACAAACGGTAACTGGCTTTATGTTGGCACACGAGGCTTGTTAAATGTAGCTGGATATAATGTGAATGTCGGAAGTGTTAATAGCTCCCACCCTGTTACATTAGGTTATCAGTTTCAGAATCAAGACGATATTGTTGTTAATGCGTTAAACGATGTTGTTATACAAGCTGGAAACACTGATAATGCTTATGCCCGTATTGGTAGCGGTATGAAGGATGCTGCTGCTTCAGGATATAATGGCGACATCACTGTCAATGCACGAAATGTAATACTGAATGCATCTGATCACAATATAGCAGCGGCTAAAATTGGGCATGGCAACATTAATCAAAATAACTCTACAGTTGATTACACCGGCAACATTACCATTAATGCCAGTAACGATATCACACTTAACGCTTCTGGAACAAGCGGAGGAAACAGGTTTAATTACGCCCATATTGGCCATGGTGTACCGGATGGTAACGATAGTGGTAATCGTGTAGGGAATGTGGTGGTAATTGCCGGAAGAGAACTTAGCCTGATTGACGCTGATCCTGATGATAACTCTTTCATTGGGCATTATACCGCATCGGACGGGATTGACGGTAATGTGAAGATTCTGGCTAATGCACTGGATTTTACCTCAGCCACTACTGGAACGTTTGATCTTGATAACACGTTATTTGCCAATAATATGATGGCTAATCTGGCCGGAGGCGATGTGACTATTGGCTCTACTGGCACAGCAGGGATGATAATTAACACTGACTGGTTTATTGCAGATAGCGATGATTACACAGGGAATCTGACGTTTCTGTCTGGCAGAGATATCAATATTACAAACGACGTGCAGTATAATGAAACCAGTTTAGTTGCAACTGGCTCCAACACCCTAACCGGATTAACGGCAATTGCAGGCTGGGATGGCAATACAGGCTTTAATGATAGTGCAGATACCAGCTTTGATGCAGATGCTGTGCTTACCGATGCCAACAGCTACGGTAATAATAATGGCAGCTTAACTTTAAATAACAGTGGTAGGTTTGGTTCTCGTAACGGTCGCACCGTGACTGCTGCTTACAATACAACATTAATCGGAAATGATACAAGTATGATAGGCAGTCGTTTTGAGGCTCCTGTTATTAGCCTTGAAGCCCTTGGTAGCATTTCTGTGTATAATAGAAATAACTTAACCCTGCAGGGCGTTTCAACCAGAGCTTATATTGGCCATGGTGGATTTTCTGATAATAACCTCACAACATCAGGGAGCATTGATGTAAGAGCTAAAGATATCAATTTGATTGGTGGAAGCACGATATTTGATAATGTGCAGATTGGTCATGGCGGACATGATGTAAATGGTAATCATTCAGGTAACATCACCATCAATGCTGAAAATATCACATTGCAAGGAGGAAGTGGACAATATAGTATTGCACAAATTGGTCATGGTGGTTACGGCACGGATGGTAATATGGGGCAGGCAGGTGATTTGTTAACGATCAACGCGAATAGTCTGACATTACATTCAGCGCAGGCAGGGGGTCTGGATAGCTATGCTTTAATTGGTAACGGTGGTGAAATAATTACCGGTACCATTCAGGGCGATATTGATTTAAATATTACGAATGACGTTACGTTAACCGCCAGCAATCAGGCAAGAAGTTTTGCGCAAATTGGTAATGCCCAGGGCACGTTGGATGGCACTCCGGAAGCTGCTGTTATTTTAGGCAATCTGAATCTGGATGCCGCGAATATTACTCTAGATAGTACCGCTGTTACAGATAATGCTTTTACTCAAATTGGTCATGGAGGGTTTCGTACCGCTGGCGGAGACATGACCGGTGACATTACGATTAATAGCACAGGTGACATTACGTTGCGTGGTAGCAATGCAGGAGGCTCAGACGAAGGATATGCCATGATAGGTCATGCCGGAGCTGTCTTATCAAATGGCAACTCAACAGGTAATATCACTATTAACAATACAGGTGACATTTCACTGCAAGGTGGAAGCGGAAATGCTGAGGCTATAGCTATGATCGGTCATGGTGAATATCATACTGGTGCGCAGTCTATTTCCTCGGGTAACCGCACAGGTAACCTATTGCTTAACAGCGGTGGTGAAATAAGCGTTGTCAATAATACGGGAGCCGCCACTATTGGCCACCATACGTCAGCTGGCACCCTTTCAGGCAACACCCGCATTTTAGCGGGCGCACTGGATTTTGACGCTGCCACCACAGGTACCTTTAATGTCAATAATGCTGACTTTATTGCCTCTATCAACCGTAACCTTGCGGGCGGGGCAGTAACGATTGGTTCTACCGGAGCAAATGGGCTGGCATGGAATACGGCTCTTGCTACGGCTAGTGCCAATACCGTCTCATTACTCTCTGCACGTGATCTCACACTGAATACCGACATTACCCATAATACAGCAGGTGCAACGCTAAATGCTGTGGCTGGGTGGGATGGCACTACCGGACTAAATGCTAACGGCACTATCAATACGTCAACAATCCGCAGTAGCGGGGTGACAGGTGCAGGAAGCTTACTCCATACGGGCGGAACGTTAACAGCACCCACCATCTATCTTGATGCGAATAATAGCCTGCAAGGGGTGGTCAACACCACTGCGCTGGACATTGGTGTCAGCAGTAACAATGCATCACTAACAGGGTTAGTCGCAACTGGTGCAGATCAGGCAGCAGCAAATATGATTACCGGAGGTCCGGGCAATCATGTGGATTATCGCTTCGAAAACTTTATTATCCGGTTCATTCCCGGCAGCACACCAACCGGTACACCTGTAGTCACCCCTCCTCCGGCGACCTCTCCTTCAACACCTGATATAATAACACCAGATGAGGCAGTCATTGCCCCCGTCATAACACCTGTAGCCGTAGTGACGCCAGAGCCGCAACCAGTGCCCCCATCTCAACCTGAAACAGAGATCACTACACCACCCGTCTCACTTCCAACACGCATGGCAAACGGAAACCCTATCCCCAATACAGTAGAAATTGTAACACAAACACCCGTACAGACCATTCTACGCGATGGCATCGGACTCAATGATTCACCTACACGTACTTCCATCTCTTCTGTTGCGGATGGTGAGCAAACGCAGGATAAGAAAATCAACCGTAATAAAGATAGTGCCGGAACTACACCGGAATCAGAAAAAAAGAAAACATCTCTAAAGAAACGTTCTATATTGCAGGTGCATCCTACATTGAAATCACTCTTTAACATTGAAAAGGATTTGCTGTAAACTCCACTAAAGCACTACCGCGCCATGGCTTCTCTGGTGGAAACAGGCGGCAGTGAAGCAACGCCCTCGGAGGGTTGGATAGCAGCGTCGGGGTTGACGGTGTTTCCGGCGTTGGTAACGGCGCGGATCATGTTGGTGATAGCGCCTAGTGCATCTTGCTGGCTGGCAGTGCCGGGGGCGGTGATGCCAGCGGCTTCATTGCGTTTGGCGGCTTCCTGTTTGTGGGTGCCGGTGATTTGTTCGTACGCGACACGATACACGTGCGCCTGCACTTCTTCGGGAGAGCGTTTGGGCATTTTGTCGATGACGGCGTTCATACGGTTCGTATGTTCCTGATCGCTAAAGACCGGCGTGTCACCCGCAGACCCGCCCATGCTTTGAAAGAAGCCGGCCACTGTCTCGGAAATTCCGCCAATCAGCGTATCCGGCACGATATAACTGCCCGGCCACATCTCCAGCGGCTCTGCTAAGATGCCAGAGTTGACACCAACGTATCCATCCCATGAATTTCCTCCTTGAGAAGATATGAGCACACCATTGTAATAGACAGGTGGCAGCCCCGAATAAGGCGAGACACCTTCTTCATTTAATGGAAAATCATGGTCGGGTTTTCCATTTTTCAGGGGGGGAGTATAGGTGACAAGGGGGTCAGCCGGATGGGGCTGGGTGAGGTTAATGGAGCCATCCGGGGAAATGAGATGGTCTTGAAGAGAGTTAAGATGCGTGCGTTCAGTCATGAGGTGTGATTGGGTTGCTGTGTTCTACTTATAGAAATACCACATATATATGACAAAAAAATGGCAGGCAACTGCTATGGGCAGTGTGCCTGTCTCGGGGGGTTGGTTACTTAGTTAGAAGGACGAAGATGTCTGATCGGAGGCACTGGTTCTGTTTCAACGCATCGAGAGCGTCTGCGGCGTGAGCCAGAGACAGTGCAACTCTCATAACGAGCACACCTAGTCGTTGGCCTTTTGAAAAGCGGACTACGACGTGTTGGTTGACGACGAGCAGGTGCCTGACGCTGGATTGCTTTTGCATCTGGATCAGCAGCATAAACGTATATTCCGTTTATGTTTGCTTTTAATCCCATCATTTCGGAAAACATAGAGAGTCCACCACCTGCACGATTACCACGCAGTGGCTTGTCAAATTATAGTAAAATCGTTTTTTACAAATCATTTTGGAATGCCTTGTTGATGGCTTCATGGAAGTCTGTGCAGGATTTTTGTAATGTCTTTATACGAGATTTAATGACTGCCCATATATTTTCTATGGGGTTGAGGTCGGGCGAATAGGGTGGTAGGAAAAGAATTTTATAGCCTATACTCTCTATAAGCTATTGTGTTTCTTTGGTTTTATGAATACAATAATTATTCATTACCACCACTTGCCCTGCTTGCAATACGGGCAAAAGTTGCGTCTTAACCCACTCATTATAGTGCTGTTTATTTTTATTTTCAAAAACGCATAAAATGTGTAAATAAAAAGCACTATATATAGGCAAGCAATTGAGCGTCATCCAGCTTTCGTGTCTTATATCTACCCCGTCTAACAGGCGAAATATCGCCCGTATCACGCCGTTTGCGAAGCCAAATGGTTAATGTTGCAGGACTGATGTTGAAAAAATCAAGCACTTCTGCACGAGCCATCCCTTCATGGCTAGCGCCACGTTGGGTAGGAACGTCAGGACTCACGTTAATCGTCTTGTGAGCGCTGGTGAATCCTGCAAGGGCAGGAGATCCAGCTAATGTGCAAGCACTAGAGAGTGCGAATGAAAAAAATCTGTTGAAAAGCTTCATAGAAACTAAACAAATGATAGAACAGCCTTTTGTTTGCCTTTCTATCACACCTATGTCAACCACTTTTTTAACATGCATGAAGATATTTTATTTGCTGCGTCTTGCGGGTAGTGATCTCCTACAATAACCCACTGCTTTTAAAGGAATAATGCTTACCCTTGGCGATAATCACATGGTCATGGATACGGATATTGAACGGGCGGGCAGCGTCACAGAGCATACGGGTCATGTCGATGTCAGCCTTGCTGGGGGATGGGTTGCCACTGGGGTGATTATGCGCCAGAATCAGTGCGGTTGCTCCCACATCCAGTGCGCGACGTAATACCTCACGCGGATAGACGGGTGTATGATCGACGGTGCCGGTTTGCTGAACTTCATCACTAATTAAGGTATTTTGACTGTTCAAAAACAGGATGCGGAACTGCTCAATGGTCTGGCTTCCCATCGTCAACTGGCAATATTCCAGCAGGGTTGTCCATGAGTTAATGACCGGCTGGTTGCTGATTTGCTGGCGCAGTAAGTGCTGACAGCTCAATTCAATCGTCTTGATGCTGGCAATCACCGCATCCCCTACCCCCTCCATTTCGCGCAACTTCTCTGGCGGTGCCTGCACCACATTGGCGAAGCCTCCAAAGTGCTTTAGCAAGCGTTTGGCTAACGGTTTCACGTCACCACGGGGTTTTGCGGCAAACAGGATCAGCTCCAGCAACTCATATTCTGCCACGGCATCCGCTCCGCCTTTAAGCAATCGCTCGCGCAAGCGCGCACGGTGGCCGCTTTGAAAGTCCGTCATATCAGGCATAAGTCACGTATGGGTTGCATTATGTTAAAGGGTTTGTTATACACAATCTCTTTACCAAAAGGGCATAGAAATGGCTATGACAAAACAACACCCCCTTATTGGCATTATTATGGGTAGCGTCTCTGATCTGCCAACCATGCAATATGCTACCAATATTTGTAATACACTGAACATCCCTCATGAGGTACGTGTTGTGTCTGCCCATCGCACGCCCAAGCGCATGATGGACTACGCCACGCAGGCTCAGTCACGTGGGCTGGAAATCATTATTGCTGGTGCCGGTGGTGCCGCGCATCTGCCCGGCATGGTGGCGGCGGTGACATATCTGCCTGTGCTGGGTGTGCCAGTGCAAAGCAAGGCGCTGGATGGGATGGATAGCCTGCTGTCCATCGTACAAATGCCGCGTGGTGTGCCGGTTGGTACGCTAGCCATCGGTGAAGCAGGTGCCACCAATGCGGCCTTACTGGCAGCTTCCATGCTTGGCAATAAATACCCTGACATACGCGACGCACTCGCCAACTACCGTGAGCAACAAACAGACAGCGTGCCGGATTCCCCTTATGCGTGAAACTCACCTGCCCTTGCCGCCACATAGTGTGATTGGCATTATGGGTGGCGGTCAGCTTGGCCGTATGCTGGCACTGGAAGCCGCGCGTATGGGCTATCGCACCCATGTATTCTCACCTGTAGCAGAGTGTCCGGCCAGCTTTGTGACAGACAGCACCACGATCGCCCAATACACTGATGAACATGCGCTACAGGCCTTCGCACAATCGGTGGATGTGGTGACAGTCGAGTTTGAGAATATTCCTGCCAGCACGATGGCGTATCTGGATATGCACGCTGCTGCTTTGTACCCCACACCGTCCCTGTTCACCCTGTGCCAGCACCGCGTCAGAGAAAAAGACTTCATCCGCTCCTGCGGCATTGCCACGGCACCTTACCATATTGCTACTAATGAAACAGCACTACATCAGGCTGCACATGACTTAGGCACTCCGTGCATTGTTAAATCTACCACTATGGGCTATGACGGCAAAGGCCAGTACAAGCTGGAACATGCAAACGATAGTGGCACCGCATGGAGTGCGATTAATCGTGATGAAGTGATTGTCGAGGGGTATGTGCCGTTCGTCTGTGAAGCCTCCATTATTGTGGCACGCAATCAGCACGGTGACATTACCACCTTCCCTGTGACACAAAACACACATCAACACGGTATCTTGATCCAAAGCACTGCACCAGCACCTGACGTTCCAGCGCAAACACAACAGCAGATGCAGGAGCTTGCCACCGCTTTGGCAGTGAAAGGAGAGCTGGTTGGCATCTTGGCTGTGGAGTGCTTCATCATGGCGAATGGTGACGTGATGGTGAATGAACTGGCACCCAGACCGCATAATAGTGGGCACTGGACCATGGATGGTTGCACAGTAAGCCAGTTTGAGCAATTGCTTCGTATTTGCATCGGCTTGCCCATGAAGCAGCCTTGCATCACGTCCCCAACAACCATGCATAATATCTTAGGGCAACAGATGGAAACGCTGGACAGATGGTGGGGTAACGATTACGCAACTATTCATCTTTATGGTAAAGAGAACATCCTACCTGATCGTAAAATGGCGCATGTTAACGTGGTTGACGTGTAAGCACGCTTAAGCACCTTCGCCGCCTTACATCATTTAGCTTAATTAAACAAAAAATAATGTCTTTACATTACTTATAAAATGATAGAAGAACGTACCTATATATTTATCTGAATAAACCATCTATACAGGCATTACACACAAGCATAGCAATGTTGGCAACAAATGAGTGAAAAAAGTAACAACCATACGGCACCCCCTTTGACAAAACCATTATCTGATCGTTCTGCAGATGTGCCACCCATGCCTAAACTTTCTGATTTGCCGAAGCCATCGTTGCGTCGTCCGTCGCCTGACGCGTCATCTAAGCCAAATCAAACGCAAGTGGCACCTTCGGCGCAAGCACCTGCAGCGCGCAGCACTACGCAGGAGTCGGGCTTAGCGCAAACAGCGCCGCCTTCCGCTGAAAGCCTTATTGTTACTAATCGCAAAGCAGTAGATAATAGCACCCCGCCAGATGTGGATAGTTCTGCTGAAAAAAAGCCAAACCCACTCTCTGACACTACATCCGATGAAACAACGCTTAACGAGAAAAATGTAGACGAGACACATCCAAATCGGCCAAGTTCAATCAGTGACAAGGAAAAAGAGCATAAGCCGGATTTACTTAATAGCACAATGCCCCCCTTAAAGGCGCAAGCGAGCCAGTCCCGTGCAACACAAACGGCATCAGAAACTTTACGCGAGAAACCGTCATCAGCTAGCGCAGCAAAACAGCCGGACGCTTCGTTACCAGACACTCAGGCAAAATCAGCATCATCGGAAGAAGAAAAGACACCCGATAGCGTATCTGCTGCACCTAAGATGGCCAAAGCTACAGTGAGAGATAGTTCACACACTCACTCTGCTAACAAAGGCGCAGATAATATACCGAAAGAAAGCAGCGCTTCAGAGCTAGAGTCAAAACCAAAGATAGAACCTGACTTACCACAGCGCAATGAGCCAAGCCACGAGCCTGAAGACTTTACGGAAAACACTCCTGCTAAGCCCTTGCGTGATAAGCTGGATTACTCCTCCTTGCCACATGTTCGTGAAAGCATGAAAGACGATCAGCCTGAAGCACCAAAACCGATAGATCTGGAGCCGGCTGACTCATCTTATGAAGAGCCAGCTGAACTGAATCAGGATTCGCAGCCTACTTACGAAGCTCCACCAGCAGAACAAACCGCGTCTATCACACAAGGTGTTTTTGATGAAGTGCTACGTCAACATGTCGCGTGGCTGGAAACGGACGGACGCGAAGGACGCCGCGCTAATCTGTCTAATCTGGACTTGACTAGCATCAGCTTCAACAATGCAAACTTACAACATGCAAACATGCGCGGTGCGATATTACATGATGTCGATCTGAGTACCGCGCAGGTCATTGACGCTGATATGGCGGAAGCAACCCTTGACAGGGTTAATGCGCGTAACTGTGACTGGTCGCGTGTCAATATCACTGCTGCAAGCCTGCATGGTGTTTTACTGGAAAATGCCATATTAGTGCAGGTGAATGCATTAGGCGCTAATTTTTATCAGGCCAATCTGCGTCAAACAGATATGCTGCAAATCAATTTACGTGATTGTATTTTGGTAGAGGCCGATTTCTCTGATGCAAATATGCAGGATTCCATGTGCCGTGGATCAGATGTATCACGTGCCAACTTTTCCCGTACCAATCTGGCTTATTGCGATATGCGTGATACAGTATGCTATGATACAGAATTTGTGGATACTATTTTAACTGATGTATCATTCAAGAACGCAGAATTTGGGAACATGTCGTTTGCCAACACCGATTTCAGCGTGGCACAGGATATACCTCAGGAATACCAAAATATTGGTTTCAAGCTGGAAAAAGAGTCTATTCAACAGGAAAAGTCTGAACTCAAACAAATGCAATCCGAAGTCCAGACACGGCAACATGAAGTGATGGAAATGAAGCTGCAAATGGAAGAGCAGCGTAACCTGATTGCCTCACTGAAAGCAGACGAACATATTTACGTCGAAAACTTGCAGAAAACTCGCAAGCGCTTGCGTGCTATCCAGTTTATCTGGATGGCGGTGCTGGGTATTTTGGGGCTGATTACGGTGGCAATGGTCTTAGCCATCCCGCTTGAGTCATTAAAAACGCTGGAACTTATCATACTATTCATCGTACCTATCTTTATTTTGCTCTCCGTTCTGTTCACCATTGGACAAGTCTCAAGCGCATTAAAGCAAGTCAATCACCACTCACAGATACGTGAGCGAAAAGTGGACGCACTGGAACGTAGCAACAAATCTGGCGCACCTGCAACAACCACGTAATACACAATATTTATGATGACCAAAACACAACTGGAAACCTCTATCTGCGTCTTTTGTGGCGCGCAAAACGCTGTACCAGCTACCCATCTGGAAGCAGGAAAAGCTTTCGGGAAAGAAATGGCTGCACGTAACTGGGGGCTAGTTTACGGTGGCGGTGATTGCGGCGTCATGGGTGCCGTTGCCAACTCGGTGCTGGAACATAATGGATGGGTTACAGGCGTATTTCCTGAAAATTTGCGCCAAATTGAAGAAGAACATCAGCACCTTAGTGAAACGCTGATTGTTGAAGATATGCATTCACGCAAACAGCTTATGTATAAACGCTCTGATAGCTTTGTCATTTTTCCGGGTGGATTTGGTACGATGGATGAAACATTTGAAATTCTTACATGGCGACAAATTGGATTGCATAGCAAGCCTGTTATTATCTTCAATCATGAAGGATATTGGGATCATCTGGTTAAGTTATTCGATAATATTATCGCCACAGGATTTGCCACACCAGATACACGTCAGATATATGAAGTGGTTGACTCCATGGATGCATTGCTGGATAGGCTTTCCAAGACTTACTAATGTTTACGCTGCCCAGCATAGCAAGGTTATCGCGGCACCCACCCAGACATGTTCCTTAAACTGAGTCATGCAATGGGTTGCATTATCAGGGCGTATCTGCATAAGCTGACGTATAATAATACCTGATGCCAGCCCACCAGCCAGTAATGTGTAGGCATTTCTCTCTACAGGTGCCAGATAGATGACAACCGCAAAGCAACCATACATCACCACGTAGCAGCATAATAATAAGAGCAAGATACGCCCTTCAAATAAGCGAGCCGTAGATTTGATGTTCACTTTTGCATCATCTTCTTTGTCCTGACACGCATAAATCGTGTCATACGCAATCACCCAGGTAATGCTGGCCAGATACATCCACCATGCAGATGCCGTAATGGTGCCTGTCACAGCCATAGTACCGAATAAAGAGCCGGCACCGAACGTTAGCCCAAGAAACACTTGCGGAAAGAATGTGATACGTTTCATCCATGGATATGCTATCACCAGCGGCAACCAGGCAATCCCCATGACTGCCACCTTCCAGTCGATCATGGCTGCCGTTATGCCAGCCACTACCACCAGTAAGCCAAGCAAAATACTCGCCTCACGCATGGATACCTGTCCGGACGCAAGCGGGCGGCTTCGGGTACGGCTGACCTGAGCATCTAAACGCTTGTCAGTCATATCATTGACAATGCAACCAGCGCTACGCATACAAAACGCCCCAAGCGCAAACAATATCATCACTAAGTGAGGCAGTGCGTCACCATCATGATGCAACAAGACTCCCCACCAGCATGGAAACAGCAACAAAGCGGTGCCTGCGGGTTTATCCAGCCGAATGAGTTGCGCGTAAGGGTGCTGTAACATCTTGATAATCTAGTCCAAAATCTACTGCCTTTACTGAATGGGTAAGCGACCCGAGGGAGATATACGTCACGCCTGCCTTTGCGTATGCCTCAATAGTCTCTAATGTCATGCCACCGGACACCTCCAATGGCACACGTCCTGCCACATACTCTACCGCTTCCATCACCTGCGACACATCCATGTTATCCAGCATAATCATATCAACGCCAGCGGACACTGCTTCCCTCACCTGCTCTAATGTATCACACTCTATTTCTATCTTGGTCAGTGCTGGCACTAGCCGCCGAGCCTGTGTCAGTGCGGCCTTAATACCCCCCGCAATCGCGATATGGTTATCCTTCACCATCACCCCGTCATCCAAACGCATACGGTGATTATGCCCCCCCCCGCAACGCACCGCATATTTGGCAAGATCACGGTAAAGGGGCAGCGTTTTTCGCGTGTCTAATAGGGTGACGCCCGTACCAGCCACACGTTGCACACAATGATGCGTGTAAGTAGCAATACCACTCAAGTAAGACAGCATATTCAGCGCAGTACGTTCCGCAGCCAATATGGCACGCGCGTTACCAGACACAGTCAGCACTTCGTCACCACCCTCTAACATTGCACCGTCATCAGCGTGGCACTCCACCTGTAACGTTGCGTCATGGAACGTGAAGGTTTCCGCTGCAATGTCAGAACCGCTTAAGCATACAGCCTCGCGTGCAACAATCTGGCAACATGCCTGTGCGTCTGGCGCGATAAAGGCGTTTGATGTGATGTCACCATACCCAATATCTTCCAGCAACGCTGCCTGAATGATGGGACGGTAGGTTTCAGGTGACAATCCGTTCATAGCTAAGCTGCTTTTTTCTTTCGGATATGCTTTTCAATCGAATCAATCATCAATCCCGCCACATCTTTTTCCGTAATGTCTTCAATACCTTCTAACCCCGGAGACGAATTAATCTCTAGCACTTTCGCACCTGTGCGCGAACGGATAATATCGACACCAGCCACTTCCAGCCCCATGGCCTTGGCAGCATTAATCGCAATTTTTCGCTCATCCGTAGTGATTTTCACCGTACTGGCCGTACCACCAAGATGCAGATTTGCGCGAAACTCCCCAACCGCTGCCTCACGCTGAATGGCACCTACCACTTTTCCATCAATCACAAAACAGCGAATATCTTTGCCTTGCGCTTCCTTGATAAATTCCTGCACCAAGATATTGGCACGCAGGCTTTTAAAGGCATTAATCACACTTTCTGCGGCTTTATCTGTTTCAGCCAGCACTACACCACGCCCTTGCGTACCTTCCAGCAATTTAATCACCAAGGGGGCGCCACCGACCATCTGAATCACATCTGCGGTATCCGTTGGTGAGTTCGTAAAGCCTGTTACTGGCATGGGAATGCCATAAGCGGACAGTAATTGCAGTGAACGCAGTTTGTCACGGGATTTGGCAATGGATTCAGCATCATTCAAACAATACGCCCCCATAGATTCAAACTGACGTGCCACCGCGCATCCATAATACGTCATGGACGGCTTGATACGTGGAATCACCGCATCCATTTGCGTCTGTAGCTCCCCTCCACGATAATAAACCTCTGATTGCCCTGCACTAATATTCATGTAGCATTGGCGTATATTGAGGAAGTGCATATTATGGCCACGCTCTTCCCCCGCTTCCATAATGCGCTTATTGGAATAAAGTTCCGGATTACTGGCCAGCACCGCAATATTGAGTGCATCTTCACGTTGTACGGTTTGTTTATAATATGTCTCTACTTCGGCCACATCCGGATCACTGACACAAAAAGAACTATCCGGATCAATCAGCACACGTTCCTGCATCGCCTCACGACCAATCAACATACGGTATCCCATAGAATCCCGATTTGTCAGCGTCACTTCCACGTCCCATGTCTGCCCACCCAACGTTAAGGGTGTACGAATCACATGACGCTTCTCTTTCTCACCGCTAGAGCTTTTCACTTGCCGACGGTCAACCACAATCCCTTTACAGCGCTGAATAACCTTACGGTTATCCTGTAATGGGTGAATGTCAAAATGGGCGTATTTGACGCCTTCTTCTTCAATAATATAGATATTAAACGCATGGAGTGAGGAGGTTTTGGCTCCGGAGTCAATACGCGCCTTGATGGCAGGCAATCCCAAATCTGGCAACGCACACCATTCCTCTTTCCCTATCACAATTTTTTCCATATTCAATATCTCGCTATGTTTATGTATTCTGTTGAGACAGCTTACGCTATTACGCCTAAAAACCCTATCGCTAAACAAGGGTGAGTGCAATAATTGTAGTTCGTTCTGTAAATCAACACCATAACAAAGAAGTGTGAAAGTCATGTACAACAAAAAAGAGGTACGTGGCTCCCCGGGAGGGATTCGAACCCCCGACCGAGCGATTAACAGTCGCTTGCTCTACCACTGAGCTACCGAGGAACAGTCAGACACTTTAATTACACAACACGCAAAGCAGATGCAACGGTTTTTTTGTGCAAAGGCGTACTATATGCGGATACTTAATTCCGAAGCGGCTTATTCGTCTCTAACATATGCTGGATACGATCACGCGTTGGTTTGGTTTTGACCAGCTCAATGAAATGGTCATGTTCCAGATCCAGTATATCCTGTTCACTCATCGCTACAGCCATATCCGTATCACCACCGCTTAACACTGACGCTAAGTGACGTCCAATCACTGCATCATGCTCTGTGGCTTTGCCGCTGGCACGATACCCATCAATTGCCATACATAATGCGGTATATCCGGTTTTACCGGGCAAGTGAATGTCCGGTTGTACGGGTGGTGTGTAGTTTTTAGATAATTCCAAACAACGCATCTTTGCTTCAGGCAAGACACGCTGGCGATTCATCGTGATGCCATCACCAGCACGCACAATGGTCATGTCACGTGCTTCTTCGGCTGAAGTGGCCACCTTTGCCAGCATAATATGCTCAAATGCTTTACTCACCGCAGGCATAGCACCGTTTGGCATGAATGGTTTGGGCGTTTGCCCTTTGGCAATAGCGGCATTGCTGGCCTGTGCCAATGCCTGATGGCGGATAAGCATTTCCTTGCACCCGCCCCATCCGGGAATGACACCCACGCCAACTTCAACCAACCCGGGGTAAGACTCAATATGCGCCTGCACCGCGTCACAATGCAACACCATTTCGCATCCGCCTCCAAGCGCCATGCCTGAAAGTGACGCAACCACTGGAAACGGTGCATATTTTAACCCCATCATTGCTTGCTGACCACCCTTAATCACACCGGACAAGGTTTTCCAGTCAGCCAGATTCGCCAGATACATGAAAAACCCAAGGTTAGCTCCCAGCGAAAACTTGTCTTCATCTGTAGCAATCACTAACCCGGCAAAATCACGCGATACGGTTTCAATGGATTGCTGAATCATTTCCAGCACGCCATCATCAATCGTATTCATCTTGGTGGTGAGTTGCAGGCAGGCAATATCATCCCCTATATCCCATAGCTTTGCCGAAGCATTGCTTAGCACCGGAGATTGCCCACGCACTTTGTTAGCCAGCATCCATGCTTCATCATTGGTTGGGATAGGCTGGTAAGCACCATGCCTGTCCAGATAGCATCGCACACCCTCTTTGGTATGATAAAATGTTTTGCCCTTTGCGGCCTCAAGTAAAGGCGGTACAACCAGCTCCATCTCATGGCACGCTTCTATCAACCAGTCAGCACCAGCTTGCGTATCCGTACTAAGGCGGTCAATCAATTCGAAAGGGCCATATTTCCAGACAAAGCCGCGCCGCATTGCTTCATCAATATTGAGTATGTCGTCGGATATTTCCGGCACTAATGACGCAGCGTAATGCAATGTCTGCACTAATACACGCCCTGCAAAGCGACCACCTACGTCTTCATGCGCAACTAATGCAGGCAGACCACCGGACTTTACCGCTGCAGGACTGGTTATCGTTGGTTTTGCTTCAGGGTGATACTCACCACTAGTCAGGTTTTTCACCAATTTAACTTTTTTTCCGCCCTGCTTGTCTATTCGGTAAAAGCCGCCTTTGCCTTTGCGTCCGGTATAGCCATTAGCAATCATATCAGAGACTAACTCCGGCTCCCGGTACAAGCCATGAAACCGATCCTCTTCGGGCAAAGTGGCCAGCATGGCTTTGGCAATGAGGGGCATAAGATCAATACCGATCAGATCATATAACCCAAATAACGCAGTTTTAGGAACCCCCAGCGGTTTGCCCATCACTGCATCTGCATCTTCCACAGAGATACCGCACTCCAATGCTTCCAGCAAACCAACCATCATCCAGAAGATGCCAATCCGGTTACCTAAGAACCCGGGCGTATCCTTACAGATCACCACGCCTTTACCCAGCGACACATCCCCAAAATGCCGCATCCGTTCCAGATGCTCCGGCTTACACGTCTCACCACCAGTAATTTCCAGTAAAGACAAGAAGCGTGGCGGGTTAAAGAAATGCGTAATCATAAAGTCACGCTGGAATCGCTGCGGCATTCCGTCAATCAGTACGTGCAAAGGCAATGTCGAAGTGTTGGAGGAAACAATGCTGCCTTCTTTGCGGTGTGCTTCCACTTTGCCGTAAACATCATGCTTCACTTTAATATCTTCCAGCACGGCTTCCACAATCCAGTCGCACTCTGCCAGTACAGGCAAGTCATCTTCCAGATTGCCGGGTGTCACACGTTTACTGTTGCGCGGATGCGTAAACCCGCTGGCAGGTTTTGCCTTGCGTTGTTTGTCAATCGCGCTTTTCGCAATTACATTGCGGTCACTGGCACCGTCAGGCACAATATCCAGCAGATATACTTTGCATCCGGCATTAGCCAGCAATGCGGCAATACCGGAACCCATCACGCCCGCACCAAGCACTGCGGCTGTTTTGATTGGAGTATATGACGTCATCACGTAACCTTATAATGCTTCAAGTATAGTTGCAATCCCCTGCCCACCACCAATACATTGCGTGGCCAGCGCATAACGCCCTTTTGAACGATGCAGCAACTGTGCAGCTTTACCGGTGATTCGTGCGCCAGACGCACCAAGCGGATGACCCAGCGCAATCGCGCCACCTTCTATATTGACGCGATCTTCCGGTACGTCCAGCTTTGCAATACAGGGTACACATTGCGCAGCAAATGCTTCATTTAATTCAATCACATCCATATCGCTCACAGACAGGCCAGCACGCTTTAATGCTTTCTCTGAGGCAGCAACAGGTGCCAGCCCCATACGTTCTGGTTCCACTCCGGCAACCGCGCACGCTTTAATGCGTGCAAGCTTTGGTAGGTTATGTTTATCCGCGTAAGCTTCTGATGTGACCAGCACAGCAGCAGCACCATCCGTTAGTGGCGATGATGTACCGGCAGTGACCGTACCGGAATCATCGAATACCGGTGACAGGCTTGCCAGAGCTTCTGCACTGGCATCCATGCGAATGCATCCGTCACGATCTACCTGACCATGCTTTGTGGTAATTGCAATAATTTCTGACGAAAAATCAGCCTGAGCTGCTTTTCGATGGCTTTCCAATGCAAACGCTTCCTGACGTTCACGTGACACATCACATAATTTCGCTACATGTTCTGCCGTCAATCCCATACTCATATAACTCTCGGGGCGTGCTTCATATAAGTCAGGGTTTGGCAAGGGGTTAAACCCTGTCATCGGCACACGACTCATGGATTCTACACCGGCAGCAATAAAGACCTCCCCCGAACCCATAGCAATTTTCCCCGCTGCTATGTGAATGGCCTCCATGGATGACCCGCAAAAGCGATTCAGTGTTACACCACCCACCGTGTTTGGCAATCCGGCAAGCAACACAACCAGACGCGCCATATTCAGCCCCTGCTCTCCTTCAGGAAACGCGCAACCGAGCAACACGTCTTCAATGTCATTGGTATGAACACCAGACACTTCGATTAATCCTTTAAGGGTGGCAACCGCCAGATCATCGGGGCGAACATCAGCCAATGCACCCTTATGTGCCTGCGTGAAAGGAGAACGAACATAAGCAGAAATAACAGCGTGGGTCATAAGCAAACAGATACCTGTGATTGTGAGTGATAGTATGCCTGAAGCTTAAACCAAGCCAGCGATAATTTCCAGTGATGTATGATCTTTTCCTAAACTATACGACTGGTTCTTACGCTAATAGTTGCTCTGCAAGCGCATTCGCACTGAGGAACGCCGCTTCAACACGCCCACCAATGCACCAGTCCCCACATGCGGCAAGCCCTTCATCTGCTTCATGCAAGTAAAATTGTCCAAAAGCCTGCTCTGTATTGGCATAACGCCAGCGATGAAGCGTAAGGTATTCTATCTCTGCAATATCCTGCTGCAAAAGCCGTTGCACTTCATCCAGCAATAGGAGTTTTAATGCTTCAGCGTCACGCTCCATATGCTCTTCTGACCAATCAGGGGCGGTTTGTGCAATCAGACTAAACCCTGTATCGCGTTCGGGCTTAGACGAGTTTACGGCCATCCACTTGATCGGACTATTTTCAACACGCGCCGCGTCCCACGGAATATCTGGCGGAGTGTTAGTTCCAATCATCAAACTGAATGACCCTTTCATCACAACATCCTGCAATGGGGTTTGCACATGAGATGCAAGCAATTTCACCGCCTGAGGGTAAGGAGCAGTGCTAATTACTATATCATAGCCACTATAGATAGCGTCATTGGTATCATGTAACGTCCACTGGCCATTGTCACGGCTAAGGGAGCGTATTTCTGTTTGCAAACATATCGTGTGAGGCTTTACCAATGCACGCGCCAAACTATTCATTTTTGGCGCGCCCACATACCATGGCTCTGATGGCGTAGCGGATGTCACAGTATCATGATCGCCAGATAACGAGACTAGCCGTGGCTCCCATGGCACCACAACAGCCTGATCCAGCAGCGGCTGAAGGAAATGGCGAAAATCATCATCACGAATAGTGAAATATTGCGCACCATGATCGAACTGATAAGGGTCAGCATACCGTGTGGACATGCGCCCGCTCACGCCGCGTGATTTTTCGTACAACATAACAGAGAAATGAGAACTTAAACGATGAGCTAGGGTCAAACCAGCAAGGCCAGCACCAATAATAGCGATACGTTGCATAAATTGTATGTTCCTAAGCAGTTTATATTGTGCATCTTAACGCGATATTATTACCCCTGACAACCGCTTTATCCTAACGCACGGATAATAACTATCATACGCTTTAAAAACATTGCATACATACCGGTTGGTATGATACATTTAACAAATGGAAACAAAAGAATTATCTTCCAGCTGCGACAAGCGTACTACCCTTATGGATGTAGCTATTAACCTGATATGGCAGAGCAGCTACAGCAATGTGGGAGTCGCTGAAATTTGCAATCAGGCCGGAGTGACAAAGGGATGTTTTTACCATTATTTTGATAGTAAAGCAGTCCTGTTTTATGAGGCTTCCTTGCATTATTGGGAAACAATCAAACCCGAACTGGATGCGATCTTCTCACCTTCCTCACCTCCCTTGCAACAGCTTGACGCCCTTATCCAGTATATCATTGCAAAACAACACGCCTGCAGCCCGGCAAATGATACCGCTGTGTCGGGCTGCCCCTTCTTTACGTCTGGTGTTCAGGGAGATAATGACGTACTTATACGAGAGGCTTCGGCTATGTTATCACAAAAAATGATCTGTTATTATGTGGCACTCATATGCGCATTGAAAGAAGCAAAACTTATTACGCCAGCAAGTGATACGCAGCAACTGGCGCGTATTATGTATCAGTACCTTCAGGGTGTGCTGCTCTATGGACGTGTTATGCAGGATATTAGCATTGTAAAAACAGACTTACGACAAGGCTTGCACTATGTGCTGGGGATACAATCAGAGTCATCCTAATGATACATCACTATTATTTCACTTAATTATACTAGTTTAACACAATAACACGTGACAGATACCAATCGGTATGTTACGAGGAACACATTATTGGATTACCACATTATGAATATTCCTACCAATACCCCAGATAAACCTTCCCGTCATTACATGCTGATAGGCTCAGTACTCGTAGGACTCATACTTGCAGGTGGAGGAATGGCTTACCTAAGTGGAGACGCAACCGCATCCGAGGAAAAACAGCAACAGCCATCAGCGCCGGAAGTAGAGATTATGGTGGTTCGTCAGGAGCCGGTAAGGGTTTGGCATGATTTTTCAGGACGATTGCAAGCAGTAGATCGCGTAGACATCCGTCCGCAAGTGTCTGGCGTGATTACCAAAATATTGTTTGAAGAGGGAGCACAGGTAAAGAAAGGCGCATCCTTGTTTGAGATTGACCCGCGCCCTTACGAAGCAGAGTTACAAAGCGCTAAAGCGGCACTGGACTCCGCTAACTCTCAAGTGGGGCTGGCAAAAGCTGAGCTACACCGCGCAGAAAAACTGGTGGAAAAAAATATTGTCACCAAAAGTCGCTATGATATGCAAAACAACACGTACAAAACCGCACAAGCCAACGTGAAAGCAGCGCAGGCGCGTCTGGAACGCGCAAAACTGGATGTCGAGTTTTCCCATATCACCGCACCCGTATCAGGAAAAGTTAGTCGCGCAGAATTGACTGAAGGCAATCTGGTTTCTATAGGGTCTAACGCTCCAGTACTAACCACGATTGTTGCACATGATACACTCTATGCCGACTTTGACGTTGATGAGCAAACCTACGTGCGAATGATGCGTCGTCAACATGTAGGGGTTAAGAATATGCCGGTTAAACTACATTTAGCGCAGGATGACAGCGTGTTATATGATGGTGTCATTGATTCTTTTGACAACCGGCTTGACCCCCGTACAGGAACAATTCGTGCGCGTGCCATTATTTATAATACAGATGGCGCGCTGATTGCAGGCATGTTTGCTACAGTTAGTCTTGGTGCTGCAACTGAGGAGTCTATGCTACTGGTGGAAGATAAGGCGGTCAGTACCGATCAGGATAAAAAATATGTGTATGTCATTGGAGATGATAATAAAGTTGCCTACCGTGAAATACGCTTGGGTCGTTCTATAGATGCTATGCGTGAAGTTATTTCAGGGTTGAATGACGGCGATCAGGTCATGGTCAACAGCTTGCAACGCGTGCAACCGGGTATGCAGGTGCAACCCATTACATCAAAACCACAGGAACATAGCTAATATGCATTTACTCACACCACTTACCATCGGCAATCACACATTAAAAAACCGCGTACTCATGGCGCCGTTAACCCGAAATCGTGCGTCTAAAGATGGCACGCCTGCGGATATATCCACAACGTATTATCGCCAGCGAAGTACAGCCGGACTCATCATCTCTGAGGCCACGCAGATTAGTGCTATAGGAAAAGGGTACATTGATACCCCGGGTATCTATGAGCCATCGCACATAGCGGCGTGGCGCAACATTACGCAGGCAGTGCATGAGCAAGATAGCGTCTTTTTCATGCAGCTATGGCATGTGGGGAGAATTTCACACACATCATTGCTACCTGAAGGTGCTGTTCCTGTTGCGCCTTCATCCATTCGCGCCAATGCCCAAACCTATACGCAGGAAGGATTAACCGACGTCTCTGAACCGATAGCGCTATCTGTTGAACAAATCAAACAAACAGTAAATGACTACCGACATGCAGCACAATGTGCCAAAAATGCTGGATGTGACGGGGTAGAAATTCATGCCGCTAATGGCTATCTCATAGATCAGTTTTTGCAAGATAGCAGCAATCAGCGAACCGATGCATATGGGGGTGACGCTACTGCGCGAAGTCGTTTCCTCACCGAAGTCATTGAAGCGGTGCTGGAGGTGTTTGATGCAGGGTGTGTAGGCATCCGCCTTTCTCCCCTTGGCCAGTTCAATGATATGGGGGATAGCAACCCATTAGAAACATTCTCCACCGTGATACAGAACCTAAACCGCTACCAGCTTGCTTACCTGCATATGGTAGAAGAATTTCCCGGCCTTGAAACAACGGAAGCTGAGCGTGACATCCTAAAGCAGTTACGTCAACAATGGCGTGGCACCTATATTGCTAATGGTGGCTTTACTCGTGATACGGGCGAAACAGCTATCGCATCCGGTCATGCAGATGCCATTGCGTATGGACGCCCATTTATTGCAAACCCTGATTTACCCAGACGATTTGCAAAAGATGCTTCACTCATCACACCGGATCAGGAAACCTTCTATGGCGGTGATCACCATGGCTATACGGATTATCCGTTTTTGGACGAACAACAAGCTGCTTAACCATAGTACATCATAATGTGCTGACAAAGCTAACAGGCCACATACATGAATTTTTCAGCATTCTTCATTAATCGCCCTATTTTCGCTGCTGCCTTGTCAGTGGTTATTTTTCTGGCAGGATTAATCGCCATATTTCAACTGCCTGTGTCGGAGTATCCGGAAGTATCGCCGCCTTCCGTGGTGGTCAGAGCACAATTTCCGGGCGCAAACCCAAAAGTGATTGCCGAAACCGTTGCCACCCCGCTGGAAGAGCAAGTAAACGGGGTAGAGAATATGATCTATATGTATTCTCAATCAACCGCTGACGGAACCATGACACTTACCGTCACTTTTGAAATTGGCACTGATCCAGATCTGGCGCAACAGTTAGTGCAGAACCGTATTAATCAGGCACTTCCCCGCTTACCCGAAGTCACACGCCAGTTGGGCGTGACCACCGTGAAAAGTTCCCCTGACTTAACCATGGTCGTACACCTGACCTCGCCAGATGAACGCTATGATATGCTGTATTTACGAAATTATGGTGTGTTAAATGTGAAAGATGAGCTGGCCAAAATTAAAGGAGTTGGACAGGTGCGCATGTTTGGTGCGGGTGACTATGCGATGCGTATCTGGCTAAACCCGGATAAGCTTGCTGAACGCAACCTCATGGCCAGCGATGTGGTGGCGGCCATTCGTGAACAAAACATACAGGTAGCGGCTGGTGTTATTGGCGGCGCGCCTTATGCGGATATTGTCGATTTGCAATTGCCTGTTAACACGCAAGGTAGGTTAGAGAGTCCGGCTGAATTTGAACGTATCATTGTACAAACGGCATCTGGAGGGCAAGTCACACGTCTGAGTGATGTTGCCAGCATTGAAATGGGTGCATCAGAATATGCGCTACGTTCCATGCTGAACAATAAAAACGCCGTTGCTATTCCCATTTTTGCCGCTCCGGGAGCCAACGCGCTGGATATTTCTGCCAACGTGCGTGACAATATGGAAAGGCTCAAAGAGAATTTCCCGCAAGGGCTGGATTACAGCGTTGTGTATGACCCAACAGTGTTTGTGCGTGATTCCATTAAATCCGTTATCACGACCTTGCTGGAAGCGGTGGCGCTGGTTGTGGTAGTCGTCATCGTCTTTTTGCAACGCTGGCGTGCAGCCGTTATTCCACTTGCAGCGGTTCCGGTTTCTATTGTCGGCACCTTTGCCCTGATGCTCGCTTTTGGGTTTTCCATCAACGTGCTGAGTTTATTTGGCTTAATTTTAGCCATTGGGATCGTAGTCGATGACGCCATTATCGTGGTGGAAAACGTGGAACGTAATATCGAAGAAGGACTTGATCCACAGGCGGCAACCATCAAAGCCATGAAAGAAGTGGTAGGCCCCGTCATCGCCACCACACTGGTGTTGGTAGCCGTGTTTGTTCCTATCGCATTTATTAGCGGCCTGACCGGACAATTCTACCGACAATTTGCACTGACTATTGCTATTTCTACAGTGATTTCTTCGTTTAATTCTCTCACCCTTAGCCCTGCCTTGGCTCGCTTATTGCTCAAACCACAAGGTGAAGCTGATGATGTACTGACACGTGGGATGAACCGCGTCTTTGGTCGATTCTTTGACATGTTTAACCGCTTCTTCCATCGCGCATCCGGCGGATATGGTCGTGCTGTCACAGGGAGCATTCGTCATCGTGGGAAAATGATGGTGTTATATGCCGCATTGTTGGTTGCCACGTATGGCATGTTCAAAGCGGTACCATCAGGGTTTGTTCCAACGCAGGATAAACAGTATCTCATCAGCTTTGCCCAATTGCCGGACGGTGCAACACTTGAGCGTACAGAAGAAGTGATACGTGAAATGTCCGATATTGCCCTGGAAACACCGGGTGTGGTAGGAGCGGTTGCATTTCCAGGGTTATCTATTAACGGGTTCACTAACAGTGCAAGTGCAGGTATTGTCTTTGTAACACTGGATGATTTCAGCAATCGCAGCGACGCATCACTTTCCGGTTTTGCCATTTCAGAGCAGTTACAAGGACAGTATAACCGTATTGAAGAAGCCTTTATCGCCATCTTCCCGCCCCCACCTGTTCGCGGCCTTGGCACAGTCGGAGGATTTAAGCTGCAAATACAGGATCGTAGCGATGCAGGGTATAAAGCCTTAAACACCGCACTAAATGAGGTATCCAAAAAAGCGCAGGAAGCACCGGAGATTGTAGGGTCATTTTCCAGCTATAAAATCAATGTACCACAGCTCTACGTGGAAGTAGACCGCACCCGCGCCAAGCAATTAGGGCTGAATCTGGAAGATGTATTTACCACCATGCAGATTTATCTTGGTTCGATGTATATCAATGATTTCAACCGTTTTGGACGCACCTATCAAGTGATTGCACAGGCACAAAAACAGTTTCGTGATGCGCCAAATGACATTTTACGGCTTAAGGTACGCAATCGTGATGAAGAGATGATTCCGCTTGGTTCCGTGGTTCAGGTCAGCGAAACGTTTGGCCCTGAATCTGCCGGACGTTATAATGCATTTCGCGCTGCAGATCTGAACGGCAATGCAGCACCGGGCTATTCATCCGGAGAAGCACAGGCAGCCATCACCACCATTTTAGATGAGACCCTACCCAATGGAATGCAATTTGAATGGACAGACCTAACTTACCAGCAGATTTTAGCAGGTGATACTACCATGTATGTCATTCCACTTGTACTGTTTCTGGTGTTTCTGGTGCTAGCGGCACAATATGAAAGTCTGGTCTTGCCACTCGCGATCATCCTGATTGTCCCCATGAGTATGTTATCCGCGTTAATCGGCGTATATCTAACAGGTGGAGACAATAACATCTTTACCCAAATCAGTTTATTCGTATTGATGGGGCTGGCCACCAAGAATGCTATTTTGATAGTCGAGTTTGCTCACACACTGGAACAGCAGGGAATGAGCGTTATTGAGGCTGCGATTGAAGCGTGTCGGCTGCGATTGCGCCCCATCTTAATGACATCATTTGCCTTCATCATGGGCGTGTTACCGCTGGCACTGGCAACGGGTGCCGGAGCAGAAATGCGCTCTGCCATGGGCATTGCGGTGTTTTCTGGTATGTTAGGCGTTACCTTCTTTGGACTATTTTTAACGCCGGTATTTTACGTGATGCTGCGTTCATGGAGTACACGGGGAACACAGCACTCACATTCGTAGTAGTTTTTATATTACAAGCGGTGCCGTTTCTCGTGTTCTAACGCACGCCATCCAATATCACGACGACAGAACCCTTGCGGCCAATCTATCGTATCTATAGCTGCGTAAGCCCGTTTTTGTGCCTGCGCTACCGTAGGCGCGGTTGCTGTTACACCTAACACACGCCCACCATTGGCAATCCATTGCCCGTCTTCTCTGGTGGTACCCGCATGATAAATAGTGGTGTTATCCAAACCAGCGGCGTTATCCAGATGGTTTATCACAGATCCTTTCTCATACGCACCGGGATAACCGTTTGACGCCATCACTACACATAACGCTGCTTCATCCGAAAAACGCACCGGCACTTTGGGCAATGCACCGTTTGCAGCATGTAAACATAATGTAACAAAGTCATCCTGCAAACGCGACAAAATCACTTGCGTTTCCGGATCACCAAAACGCGCATTAAACTCAATGAGTGTTGGCGCACTATCATGAATCATCAGCCCGACAAATAATATCCCCTGGTAAGGTGTTCCACGCTTTGCAAGCTCGGCCAATGCTGGTTGCACAATTTCCTGCATAATGCGCTGCTCTAAAGCATCCGTCATAACAGGTGCCGGAGAATAAGTTCCCATCCCCCCCGTGTTAGGCCCCGTATCACCATCATACGCTGTTTTATGATCCTGTGCAGACCCAAACGCTACAGCCTGCTTACCGTCACACAACGCAAAGAAGCTTAACTCTTCCCCTTGCAGATATTCTTCAATAACAATGGTACGGCTAGCATCACCGAAGCGGCCATCCAGCATCTGTTTAGCAACCGACAAGGCTTCTTCGGTATGCTGAGCAATCACCACCCCTTTTCCAGCAGCCAGTCCGTCTGCTTTAATGACGACTGGCATAGCGTGTTGTTGCAGATACTCACGTGCCTCCTCGTAATGCGTGAAAGCACGATACGAAGCAGTAGGGATGCCTGCCTCATCACAAATGCTTTTAGTGAATGTCTTGGATGCCTCCACCTGTGCGGCAGCTTGTGAAGGGGCAAACGTTGCCACACCTTTTTCACGCAATGCATCACTTAAACCATCAATCAATGGCTGTTCAGGGCCAATAATCACCAGATCCACCTGCTGTTTCTGGCAAAAGGCCATAATGCTTGCATGAGAATCCAGTGACACACATGTTGCATCCTGTGCAATCCCACCATTGCCGGGTGAGCAAAATAGTTCACCACATTGCGAAGAACGCTTCAGGGCACGAACCATGGCATGTTCCCGTCCGCCACCACCAATCACTAAAATGGTCTGTGTCATGTAAACTACTCCGCTTTTTCTGTTTGCCTGCCCTCTTCATACCCGATACAACAAGCTGATGACAAGCTCTGATTCCCCCCTTCCCGCCACCCATAACCAGCCGGAATACACAGTATCCGAACTGGCAGGAGCTATTAAACAGACCATC
The DNA here is from genome assembly GCA_963803575.1 of uncultured Alphaproteobacteria bacterium. Lineage (GTDB taxonomy): Bacteria > Pseudomonadota > Alphaproteobacteria > Rickettsiales > UBA998 > CAWDMW01. Next base: position 720,099 of record CAWDMW010000002.1, on the reverse strand, counting down.
GAGACTGGTTTTGGACGGGTTAGGGTACGGGCAGAACTGTCAGGCGTCAAACGTGCCGCGTCCGGTCATTATTATATGGATCTCAAAGATGACCGCGCGGTGATTAATGGTGTCTGCTGGAAAGGTGTGGCATTGAAACTGGCTGTTGCACCAGAAAATGGCATGGAAGTGATATGCACTGGCCGTATGTCATCCTACCCCGGACGTTCCAACTACCAAATCATTATCGAACAGATGGAACCCGCTGGCATTGGCGCGCTGATGGCGTTGCTGGAGAAACGCAAGGCGCAACTGATGCGGGAAGGGTTATTCGCACCGCAGCGCAAACAGCCTTTGCCATTCCTGCCCCGTACTATTGGCGTCATCACTTCGCCGACAGGTGCCGTGATACGCGACATTTTGCACCGTTTACAGGATCGTTTTCCAACGCATGTGCTGGTCTGGCCGGTTGCCGTGCAAGGGAAAGGAGCAGACGTCTCCATTAGTGCTGCCATTGAGGGCTTCAACCGGTTTGATGGTATCTATACTCCACCTCGCCCAGATGTGTTAATCGTGGCACGTGGTGGCGGTTCCATGGAAGATTTATGGTGCTTTAACGAAGAAAATGTCGTACGTGCTGCAGCCGCGTCACAGATTCCGCTGATTTCTGCAGTGGGGCATGAAACAGACACTACTCTGATTGACTACGCTTCCAGCCGGCGTGCCCCTACACCAACCGCTGCAGCAGAAATGGCCGTGCCGGTGCTGGCTGACATGCTCTATACCCTGAAAGAATATGAACAGAGACTAAACCATACTATCCTGCGTCTGCTGGAACACCAACACCAGCATGTCACACAACTGGCACGCGGCCTGACCAGTCCGGAAATAACATTGGACATGCAAACCCAACGTAGTGATGAATGGGCAGAACGGCTGGAAAACGCGGTGCAGCGTATTATGAATCTGCACCATATTAAGCTATCGCACATACAGGATGCGTTATCGCCTACTCAATTACAACGCACCTTACATATGCATAGCCAACGACTGAGCCATATTAGCGCCCCACTTCAACAGCGCATATTGCTTGCGATACGCTATCAGCACCAACGGCTGGAGCAGGTTAATACGCGACTCACAGGTGATCCACTCTTGCGACACATCAATGCGCATCAGAGCCAGCTTGAAGAAAAACATAGCCGCTTAATGCAGCAATGCCAGCATCGTATTCATCACTTAACGACATCACTGCAGGGGTTAAGCCGGATGCTGGATGCACTCAGTCACAAACGTATCTTACAGCGTGGGTTTGCTTATGTGACAAACCCTAATAACACACTCATAGACTCTGTTCACACGGTTAAAGATACGCCTGTCACTGTACATTTCCATGACGGGCATCTTAACATGACACGTACCGATTCACTGCCTTGCGATGCCTTAGCGCCTGTAAAGCCATCATCCAAACGCAAAAACACGACCGCACCTCAGCCCGGATTATTTGATGGGTTATAGATAGCCTACAAAGAGAACACACTACGCACATAGCGAAAAAACCATCGTACCCCAAGCAGACTCACTAATATTCCACCAATAAACGGGGCAAAGGTAGGTAGAAAAAATTCGTAAAAGCTGGCTTCTTCTGTCTGTTCCCAATAATCGTATAGCTGGCGCACGCCTTTGAAGACAACCGACACTTTCCCCCATATATCATCCACTGCATCACCATGCACCATATAGAGCGTTCCTACTGCACCTGCATACGGTGGTACAAATAACAGCACCATCACCACCAAAGGCACCATAGCTGCCCAAAGCGCCACAATCCATCCACCTTCATTCATAAAACATTATACCATATTGCTGATCGAAAGCGTTGCATTTTATACTGCCAAATGGTATCCTGCAACGAATCAATCAGTGTGTTTAATATTGACCTGCAACGTGCTTACGCACTTTCGATACCTCAATATTGGCACGGCTGATATTTATCAGAATACTAAAAGTATTCTTTTTTCAACATGAACATTAGAAGTTATCGTTTCTATGCACTGAACTTTGTAGCGGGACTTTGTTTTTTCACAAGTTTCCATGTTCTTGCACAGAACAACAAAAAATGGCCAGCACTTTTTATGTTTGGCGCATATGTTACAGTTGGATCATCAACTATACTGGCAGCCATTGAAGATAATGATAAAATCGGAAAACAACGCTTTTTAATTTTATCGAACAATAACGAAGTGATCGCCATGCTCTTAGATACTTCGGATAACTTAATCGCTATGAGCGGGTTGTCTGACACAATAACAACAAAAAGCAGAAACGATTTCAATAAAGAAGAAATAGTGTATTTCAACAAATACATCCGCGATAACCTACAATCCCTCACATAAAGAGGGATTTTTTTTGCCTATAGCCCTACTCCTGCGCGGCAGAGGTGTCTGCTTTCGCCAGCACTTCCGGATCAATCATCTCGTTGGTTTGCATGGCCACCAGCTTCTGATCGATAGATTTCACGTGTTCTTTAAAGGAGGCTAGCTGCTTACCTGTCAGCTTGTTTCCTCCGGTGAACTTCACATGCAGCGGGTTCACCTGATGCCCGTGCTTACGGATTTCGTAATGCAAATGAGGGCCTGTTGAACGACCCGTCGTACCGACATATGCAATAATCTGCCCCTGCTTCACGCGCGTGCCTGCTTTTATGCGAGGATGAATACGGCTAGCATGGGCATAAGCAGTGCTATAGGTAAGATTATGCTTAAGTAACACGAACTTCCCGTAACCTCCTTTACGTCCGGCAAACGTTACTATGCCATCACCCGCAGCATAAATAGGCGTTCCGGTGGTTGCAGCAAAGTCCACCCCTTTATGCATCTTATTGTACCCCATCACCGGATGGCGACGCATTCCGTAACGTGATGAAACTCTTGCCCCATCAATCGGGGTTTTTAGCAAGCGCTTAACAATGCTCTCACCCTTTTCATTATAATACGCAGGCAATCCAAGGTGATTCGTATACTGATATTGGGTATAGGTACGCCCTTTGCTCTTAAGTTTAGCGTATAAAATATTCCCACCTGAAACAAATTCACCGTCTTCCGTCTTTTGTGTCTCATACATCACGTCAATCACATCACCGGATTTGACGTCACGCTGAAAATCTACATCATAACTGAAATTTTTGATAATTTTGGCAATCGTGCCATCGGGCATCCCCTGACGAGCAGCCGTTAAATATAAGCTACTCGTAATAACGCCTTTAACTCGCGCTGCTTCCGTGACTAATTTTTTTTTTGCTTTCGTGATGCTATATGCATCATCTCCCTTTGCCTGGACTTCAACCGTTTCTAATTTAGAAACATGCATTGTCATATGCTCCAAGATCGTTGGCGCAACTCCGTCTTCCGCTGCCACGGAACGGGTAGCGTCCTGTTTTAACGTCAATGTTAAAGAGTGTCCGGGGCGCAAACGGCGCAGATTATAGGTTTTATTGACCTGCTTAGCTAAACGATGAGCAGCAACACTATCTATTCCCTGATGCATAAGCATATCAATCAGCGTATCGCCCGAATCAACCGTTACTTTCACTGTTTTAGGCCATGTATCTTTGGCTCGGGCATGCACATTATCAGACAATGCAGTATCTAATGTGTTCGTCAATTCTGCTTCCTGCGTTGCCTGAGGCAAGAGCAATGAACGAATTTCCTGTTCTGGCGTAGGGTTCATCACTTCGCTCACAAGCATTTCAGCCGCCGGATCAGACACTAAAGGCTGCGGGGATAATGACACAATCTCCGTTTCTGAAGAAGGTGCCTCAGTCATAGCCACGTACATTCCAGCTACTCCGCAGAGCAGGCCAACACCAAACCATAGCCCCCGCACCAGGGGAAGTCGCTTCTGGTTAGATTCGTTACGGTGTCTTGAATTATACGGCGTCGCGTAAAAAGACATTAAATGCATGACATTCTCATATATCTGTTTGCTTCGGATTGCACAAACCCTATACAATATTTTGCTCTTATGGCAAGTGAAATACTATATTTCTAGTGTAACGCTTTTTATCTTGACGAATCAAGTACAAGTTATTATGTTGCTTCGCTTGAACACTCTAATCATAGAAATATAGTTACACAGGACAACATGAATGCCTACGATTAATCAACTGGTACGTAAACCCCGTATTCAGGGAAAGCGCAGAAATAAAGTGCCGGCTATGGAAGCCTGCCCACAAAAACGTGGCGTTTGTACACGCGTATATACGACAACCCCGAAGAAACCTAACTCCGCTTTGCGCAAAGTTGCACGTATTCGTTTGACGAATGGATATGAAGTAACCGGTTATATTCCCGGTGAAGGCCACAACCTTCAGGAACACTCGGTTGTTATGATTCGCGGCGGTCGTGTAAAGGATTTACCTGGTGTGCGTTACCACATTATCCGTGGTACACTTGATACGCAAGGTGTCAAAGACCGTAAGCAGAATCGTTCCAAATATGGCGCTAAGCGTCCAAAATAAATCATTTATCCATTAGAGCAGTAGAAATATATGTCCAGACGTCACAGAGCGGAAAAACGCGAAGTCCTTCCCGATGCAAAATATAATAGCATTTTTGTCACAAAATTCATCAACGGGCTAATGCTTGAAGGCAAAAAATCTGTTGCCGAGCGTATTGTTTACGGTGCCTTCGATATTATGGAGAGCAAGACCAGTCGCAACCCTGTGGAGATGTTTGAAGAAGCCATGGAAAATATTATGCCTGCTGTGGAAGTGCGTTCCCGCCGTGTAGGTGGTGCAACCTATCAGGTGCCGATGGAAGTTCGCGCTGAACGTCGTAATGCACTGGCAATCCGGTGGGCAGTTGCAGCATCACGTTCCCGTAGTGAGCGCACCATGCGCCAGCGTGTGGCCATGGAATTACTGGATGCTTTATCCAAACGTGGTAATGCAGTGAAAAAACGTGAAGATACGCATAAAATGGCTGATGCGAATAAAGCATTCAGTCACTTTAGATGGTAACACAATACTAATTACTGTCCTTACACTTTAGCTCATATTATTAAGCAGGAGCCTCTCTGATGGCACGTCAAACTAAACTGGAACATTACCGCAACATTGGTATTATGGCACATATTGATGCCGGTAAAACGACAACAACCGAACGTATTCTGTATTATACGGGTCGCTCACATAAGATTGGGGAAGTGCATGAAGGTGCCGCTACCATGGACTGGATGGAGCAGGAGCAGGAGCGTGGAATCACTATTACTTCAGCAGCAACCACCTGTTTCTGGAAAGATCGTGACGACATAAGTCACCGTATTAATATTATTGATACTCCGGGTCACGTAGACTTCACCATCGAAGTAGAGCGTTCTCTTCGTGTACTGGACGGTGCTGTAGCTGTCTTTGACTCTGTTGCAGGTGTTGAACCACAGACGGAAACAGTATGGCGACAGGCTGACAAGTACCATGTGCCTCGCATGTGTTTTGTCAACAAAATGGATCGTATTGGTGCAGACTTCTACCGTTGTGTTGATATGATGGTAGATCGCTTAGGCACCGTTCCTCTGGTTATCCAATTGCCTATTGGCGCTGAAGACGAGTTTGCCGGTGTTGTTGATTTGGTACAGATGAAAGCTATTGTCTGGAAAAACGAGAATCTTGGTGCAGAATGGGAAACCATTGAAATTCCTGCCGAGCTGCAAGACAAAGCTCAGGAATATCGTGAGAAGCTTGTCGAAACCGCAGTAGAGGTTGACGATGAGCTGATGGAGAAATATTTAGAAGGTGAAGAGCCAACGCAGGAGCAATTGCGTCACTGTATCCGTAAAGGAACCATAAGCCTGAGTTTTGTCCCTATCCTGTGTGGAACGGCGTTCAAAAACAAAGGTGTCCAACCTATGTTGGATGCAGTGATTGACTTCTTACCTTCCCCGCTGGATGTAAAAGCTATTAAAGGCGTGAAGGCTGATGATGAAGAAGTAGAAATTACTCGTCAGAGTTCTGACGATGAACCATTCGCAGGACTGGCATTTAAAATCATGAATGACCCATTTGTGGGTTCACTCACCTTCGTTCGTATCTATTCGGGAAAACTGGATGCTGGTAGTTATGCCATTAACACGGTAAAGGACAAAAAAGAACGTATTGGCCGTATGTTGTTAATGCACTCTAATAGTCGTGAAGATATTAAAGAAGCTTATGCAGGTGATATTGTTGCGATTGCAGGATTGAAAGATACTACAACTGGTGACACTCTGTCTGATGCGAATGATCGTGTAATTCTTGAGCGTATGGAATTTCCTGAGCCGGTTATTGAAGTTGCGGTTGAGCCAAAAACTAAAGGTGACCAAGAAAAAATGGGTATGGCTATTGCGCGGCTAGTAGCAGAAGATCCATCATTGCAGGTGCATACGGACCATGAGACAGGGCAAACGCTTCTGAAAGGAATGGGTGAACTGCATCTTGAGATTGTAGTTGATCGGCTGAAGCGTGAATTTAAGGTAGAAGCCAATATCGGTGCTCCGCAAGTGGCTTATCGTGAGACTATCAGCAAGCCTTACACGGTAGATTATACACATAAAAAGCAATCAGGTGGTGCCGGTCAGTTTGCTCGCGTGATTATTGAATTTGCACCTCAGGAAGCAGGAGCTGGTTACGAGTTCATCAACACTGTAGTTGGCGGAAACGTGCCTCGTGAATATGTACCCGGAGTACAGAAAGGGCTTGATAGTGCGTTGGATAACGGTGTTATTGCCGGATTCCCAACCATTGACTTTAAAGCGACATTGAAAGATGGTGCTTACCATGATGTTGATTCCAGTGTAATGGCTTTTGAAATTGCAGCGCGTGCTGCTTTCCGTGAAGGCATGAAACAAGCCTCACCAAAGCTGTTAGAGCCAGTCATGAAGGTAGAAGTTGTGACACCTGAAGATTACATGGGTGATGTTATTGGTGATCTCTCGTCACGTCGTGGGCAGGTGTCCAGTATGGATCAACGTGGAAACGCACGTGTCGTAAATGCGATGGTTCCTTTAGCTAACATGTTTGGATACGTTAACTCGCTACGTTCCCTATCCCAGGGTCGTGCGCAATATTCGATGGTCTTTGACCATTATGAAGAAGTGCCAAGCAGCGTTGCTGACGAAATACGTGACAAAGTAGCATAACCTTTAAATACATTACTTAACTAATCGGCAGAACGTTATTTCGCTCTGCCGATTTTTTATATCTATCGCAAATGATCCTATGTAGCAGCATTATGTTGATAACTCTGTGATGTCTATTTTTCTGTTATCCAGTTTTTGCGCATAAACTAAACAGCAATATATTTAAGACGCGTCAACACTACCGCTGGTGCATGGTGCATAACGAAAACAATAAGTTACAAGAATTGAAGCATAATGTACTTCATGTATATGAGCGTGGTAAGCGTAGAAATGTAGCACGCTATAGTCGTTAGTATCAATACGCCTTAGAAAAACACTATCTTTTTGCAGTCATAACTTCTATAAGCATAGGTAATTATTTTGTAGGAGTGTAGCTCAATTGGTAGAGCGTCGGTCTCCAAAACCGAAGGTTGCAGGTTCGATTCCTGTCGCTCCTGCCACTACAATCAGTTACATTCATTCCAGAAACAGGCTAATGCAGTGTATCACTGCTGGCTCCAATGTTTCTTATTTCGTGTATAACAGCCATCCATAACGACGCTTCACTCACGTCTTCCTGTTCCATCTTTTCGTACATTCGTTGCTTTGCCACCTCTTCTGCTTGCTGACCATAGTGAGCAATAAGTTCACGAGCCTGAGTGATGATGAAGGACGGATTATGAAGCATAGTGTAATTTCCATATACCAACGTATTTCTACATAGCAAGACGATAGAGTGATAGGGTTTACAAATCTCTTACAGACGTAACGTTACTGCATCATACTGGAATATAGCCGTCATGCAAATGCATTATACACGTAATAGTTGTATATTCGTCACATCATTTTGACTGAGGCTTGCCAATACGGTAAATAATCAGTGTAATGATAAGGCAGCCTATCACTGCCCCACCCCACCAGGGTATCCCTAAACCGGTTGGAAGCAACCCGCACATCATGGAAACACCTGCAACAATCATGGCATATGGCATTTGCGTACGTACATGGTCAACATGGTCGCACCCTGAGGCCATAGACGACAAAATCGTTGTATCCGAAATGGGAGAGCAGTGATCCCCCCATACGGCTCCAGTCAATACACTGGCAATGGTTGCCAGCATAATCGGGTGAGCCAATGGTTCAATCACGCCTTCCTGTTGCAAAATGCCATACCCTAGCGGCAATACCAGCGGCACCAGAATTCCCATACTTCCCCAACTGGAACCTGTGGCAAAGGAAGTGATCGCCGCTACAACGAAGATCAGCGCTGGCAACCACATGGAAGCCACATCGTTGCCTATCATGGCAACAATATAGTTAGCCGTGTTCAGATCAGTATTAATGTCAGCAATCGCCCATGCAAGCGTTAGCACCATGACGGCCAGTAACATAGGCTGCAAACCTGCCTCTAATGCTTCCATGGTCTGAGATAGGCTCATGCGACGTGTAATGATGCTAAGCATTACTGCGCTACTCAAACCAATAGTTGCACCCCATAATATGGCAATAAAAGGGTCAGCACTTCCGACAATACCGCGTATTGTATCCCCTTCTCCAGTATTTACAAGCCCCCATAGCGTTCCGCCAATGTAGCACATAATCGGGAGTAGCGCGTTGATCGCCAGTGGCTTCGCAGCGTGCGGCATATAATCTGACTTGCTTATACTATCAGCTTGCAAAGAATGATGTTGAATATCGCTTTCGGCTTTACGCATTGCTCCAAAATCACGCCCTGACACAATCAGTACGAAGATAAACCACAACATAAATATGGGATAGAAGCTATAAGGAATGGTTGCAATGACCAGTTCAAATCCGTTCATATCGGGGGCAAGCTCGTTTAAGTTATCCTTCAATAAGGACACTTGAAACCCTACCCAGGTTGTTACCACCGCAATGCAGGCGATAGGGGCAGCAGTCGAATCCACCAAAAACGCCAGTTTCTGCCGTGATATGCCTAAACGATCGGTAAGTGGACGCATTGTGTTCCCAACAATCAACGTATTAGCATAATCATCAAAGAAAATAAGCCCCCCCATCCCAAGCGTAGCAAACTGACCTTTACGACGGGTATTTGCCACACGCATAAGGTATTGCACAATCCCTTCCATGCCGCCATTGCGTGATATAATACCAATCATACCACCTGTCATCAGGCTAAACAACACAATTGCCATATGTTCGCTTTTTCCGTCCTTGGGAACTAATGCTTCCAGAATATAGGTATCAACAGCCAGAAACAGGCTGTAGAATAAGGTGTCAATAGCTACGCCCTGTATCATCCACGCACCAACCCATATGCCTGCAAACATGGCGGGTAACACCTGCCGCGTCGCCAGTGCTACGATAATCGCTAACATGGACGGGAGTAATGAAGTAGCTGATAACGTGACTTCCATAAGGCGAATACTCCTGATGTAATGTATAAATTAATCTCTAGGTGTAGCGACATGATCCACGATATGCCAGTTTTTTTAGTCGCTTGGGAGACTGTCACATAATCTTCATTTGCGGCTATTGTGCAGATGCGAGATAGTGTAGGCTCTATGTGTATGCTTATTATATTATTTTGATGTCATATCATCAGTCAATATTGCCAATGGAACCAGTGCTTGCTGCAAACGAGCCAATGGAAAAGCTACGGCTTATGGAACAGGTGCAGGGTAATCAGGACTGGATGGCCACGGTTGTCGCCCATAATAATGATGAGAAAGCAATATTGCATGAGGTAGAACAGGAATTGCGGCAAGGTAGCTATAGCACCTACCATGATACTGACCTATCCGGGCGTGACGTTTTGCGTGTACATCATCTTGGGCGCGACACGGGCATTGGGGAAGGGTTTGAGACGCTTGGTATGCTGGGTGGATTGCGGCATACTGCCATGCATGTGACGGAACATATGGCAAAACCTGTAGGCGAGCTGGCTGGAAAGGCTATAGACGGGGTAAAATACACCGTAGAGGACTCTGCCAGATTATTGGCAGGATTATATTTATTTGGTGACTTGGTCTATGCTAATGCAGGAAAAAACTGGGAGGATCCACGGGAAATACTCATCAATATGTCAGGTGTTGCAGGCGCCATACAATCAGTGATTTACATGACCTATGCGCGTGACAATGGTGAGGTAACTGTAGAGGATTTTGCTAAGAAACTGGAAAATACGTTAGATTGGGGACATGGCATTCATCACGAAGCATTATGGACGCAACCAGAAGAAAAACATACGCTTAACCCCATCACTCATTTGCATCACTTACTACAAAAGCATCCACTTGTAGCAGGTGCCGGGGTTCAGGTGGCAGGGCAACTTGGTATGATTGCCTCTGGAATATACGGCTTATCACGCGGTGAAACAGACGTGGCAGGTGATATTGCCCGTGCCTGTGCCTCAGTGATAGCTTGGGTAACCTTACAGGTTTCAGAAAAGCAAATAGCTGAAGAAGATAAAACATCGTGGAAAGACAATGCATTGAAGCGTGGCATTGAAGAACTGCAAGGGGCGCCAGAGAAATACGCGTCCGTTATCAACACGATGGCGAGTCTGTTTGGCCTGTACTCGGGACATATGAAGTCTCAGGCCGCAGGAGAAGAACAGCATTTTAATATGCAGTCTGTGGCAGAAAGCACATACCTTCTGGGCGACATGACTATGTATTTCACCCGAAAAGCCAACTACGGTGAAGCCAGCACATCACATATAGAGAAAGCAGGTAAAGCCGGCGCAGACCTAATCTATCAGTGTGGCATCATGTTTTCCGAGTCTACTCAAACGAATTTTGTCAATCACATAGCTGATTATGTGGCTGAACGCATGGTGAGGCAACAATTGGGTGAAAAAACCTTTCATAATGGTGGAGACGCTGTTCATGAAGCTATTAAAGACACGTCAACAGACTTAGCAAAAAACATCTTCCGTGAACTTTCTGGTAAAGATCAGCCTATTGACAAAGTAGCGCATCATATTGCCAGCATCAGCGAGTTATTTCCCCATGGGGAACGCGCCGGTATTGAGCGCGACTTAGTGCGTACCATCGCTTCTTTACCAGCAGTGGAGATTAATCAGGATGAAATGCTTGCACTGGTAGAGCGCCAACATGCACGTTTTGCATCTAATGAATATCCCTTATCGCCCCCTTCCATGTCTGTTGCATCGCCTTTACTGGCAGAACTGACTCTGTCTCTCCCCTCTGCGGCTTCTATAACCAGTAGCGGAACCTTATTTGACGTGGTAGCAGAGCATACACGCCCCTCTCCTATGCAGGAAGAAATGCATCACAAGACGCTTCAGCAACAGGCGGCAAAAGACCTTGGTTTATCTCCTCATCTATTAAGCGCCCTGCCACAGCCTAATCACACGATGAGTCGCACGTAACCCCTTGCAATATGCCATGATTGCGCTATATGCCATGAGATAACTATTTATTTGATGGAGATTGCTGCTATGGCTTTTACACTACCCGACCTTCCCTACAACAAAGATGCGCTTGCACCGCATGTATCTTCTGAGACACTGGACTTTCACCATGGCAAACACCATAACGCTTATGTTAGCAAGTTAAACGATGCCATTAAAGGCACAGAGTACGAAAAACAGTCCTTAGAAGACATTATATGCAATACGGTAGACGATGCAGATAAGGCAGGGATTTTTAATAACGCTGCACAAGTGTGGAACCACACGTTTTACTGGAATTCCATGAAGCCACAGGGCGGCGGCGCACCTTCAGGCGCGATTGCTAATAAAATCAAAGAGGATTTTGGAAGCATTGAGAATTTTACCGAGGCCTTTAAAACAGGTGGCGCAGGGCAGTTTGGCAGTGGCTGGGCATGGCTTGTGCTAAATAAAGACCATAAGCTGGAAGTTGTTAAAACATCTAATGCGCATAATCCGATAACTGAGGGCAAAACACCATTACTGACAATGGATGTGTGGGAACATGCTTACTATCTGGATTATCAAAACCGCCGCCCAGACTATATTGGCACATTTCTGGAACAGCTGGTGAACTGGGATTTTGCTAATGAAAATTTGCAAAAAGCCGAAAAAGCACAGGCGGCTTAGTAGGTACCAGCTAACTCGAAAAAGCCTGATAAACATTGTGTTATCAGGCTTTTTTGTCACTATTTTTCGTACGTCGAAGGCTTTGGCAAAGCGGGATAACTATCGTATGTTTCGCGCAACTGCTTAGACGATGTTGCTGTTGGCTGACAAATAACAGATTTTACTGGCGCAGATGCATGTGCCTGTTGAACCACCGCGTCATACCCTGCTGGACAGTGACAATTGAACTGCTCATCACATAGCGCTACTGGAGCATCACTTTCAACAGATGCAACAAACTGATAACGTGTCGATGGTTGCGGGTAAGCAGTTGTATTATCCAGTGGTGCAGAACTTATCTGCAATACGGCACTTGCAACGAAGGCTAAGGTAATCATGTATTTATCTCTCCATTATAAAAGAGTTTACATACCATAATAACATGATAATGCAATAGGAACTATATTCCGGCAGCCAATAAGCCCTGCCCTTGTATGGCAGAAACAATATGTGCAGGCAGCAAATCGTCCGGTGCATCAACATAATGCCATGCATCACTGCGTGATAAAATTGCTTTGATTAATTTACTGTTCAGGCTATGCCCTGGTCTTGACGTCTTGATATGTCCAAGCAAACGATGCCCTGCCAGAAAATAATCTCCGATACAATCCAGTGCTTTATGGCGCACGCATTCATCTTCATAACGCAACCCGTCCTGGTTCATAATGCCTTCGTGATTAATCACTACAGCATTATGCATAGAACCACCACGTGCCAATCCAGCAGCTTGCAATGCCTCAACTTCTTCATAAAAACCAAAAGTACGAGCACGTGATAGCATTTGCTGGAAGGACATTTCTACAGAGTTAAAATGATAGGACTGCCGACCAATTGCCTGATGCTTAAAATGAATATCCACATCCAGTGCAAATCCGTTTTGATCCCATGGGCAGGCAATCGCGCAAGATTCACCTTCCTGCACTATTACAGGAACATCCAGTTTGATATAACGGCGCGGTGCGTCCTGAGCCACGATGCCGGCGCACTCAATGAGGAAAATAAACGGCTCTGCACTGCCATCCATGACAGGCACTTCAGCACCATCTATGTCAATCAATGCATTATCAATACCGCATCCCCACAATGCAGCCATGAGATGCTCAACAGTAGACAGACGCACGCCATGCTCATTTTCTAATACGGTACATAAGCGTGTATCAACAACGTAGCGATAGTCAGCACGAATGATTGCAGCAGGCATATTTTCTATATCTGTACGTCGAAAACAAATGCCATGACCTTCCGGTGCTGGATTGATGGTCATTGTTACATGTTTTCCCTGATGAAGACTAATGCCTTCACAGACCATTGCTTTTGCTAAAGTATATTGCATAAAACGCCTTGTTGCTGTTGAACAAACACACTGAAACTGTGTTGATCTTACCATATACAAGGACATTTAGAGAAACAATGCAACAATTGTAACAGATTGTTACAATTGTTGCCATTACCTTCAAAGCATTGATATTAATGAATTGCCATACTCATTTCGGGTGCGTTTTTTACCGCAATCCGTTCTTCAAATGATTGACTTTCCGGTGAAGCGTCTTTGTCATTTGCTGCATTCTTATCCATTTGCGGACTAAACAATTTTTGCAATGATTCACGTTGCGCTTCCAGGATCTGGCTATCAGGCGTATTGTTTTGCGTAACTGATACGGTAGCAACAGGTGCCATGTCTTCAGGTCGGCTAAACGCGGCAATGTTATTCTCACCTTTTCCAAGCCAGACACTTTGGTTTAATATTTCCACTTTAGCATGTAATACATCAGAAACGTCCTGCACCGAAGAATCAATATACTTGCTCTCACTTAATTTTGTCGCCAAACGCTCAATCACCGCATTTTGCTCATGCGCCGGTTGCGCCACAACAATATTGGCCATTAAGGCCATCATGCCATTCACCCCGTCAATTTCTTTAAGGTCAGCCGTGTTTTCTTTGGAAGATTGTGCATAAAAATGGTTAGCCGCAATATAGAGAATTTGCGCTATACCATTAGCGGTAGATGCTTCAGCACTAGCGTTTTTCTCACCATAAAGCAGCGCTTTTTCCTGATACGTGGTTTCAATCTTTTCCAGTTCTGCTGACTGATACTGATATTCATGATCTAACTTAAGCGCATTTTCCAATTGTTGGCGTTGCACGTCGGTGTCAATTACATCTGGCAAACCTTGCTGTTGTCTAACAGCATTTTTGGCAGTGCTTAACACATCCTGCTGTGTCAGCACATCATTTTTTAACTCACCAATTTCGTTTGACAACGTCTCCCGTGAGAGAACGCCTTTACCACGAGATAAAGGGTTTAATACGGCTTTGTCGCCACCGTGCCATTGCTCCCCTTTATACCATTGTGACTTCTCATCCCATACACCGAATCCATTAAGAATATTATTCCCTGTAGCAGTAGTACCGCTATAGGCAAGCGGATCAATTTTACGCAGTAAGTTTCCTAAAAACCCTTTATCTTCTTTAGGTGTAAGCGTTTGTGAAAGCGACTCAGCTTCATCCAAGGTATCTTTACTGCCTTTGGATATAGGAAGATTGCTGTTTTGCAATTGCTCAGGGTTAGACAATGTAGCTTCCCCAAGATTTTTACTGTAAACTTTTGCTTCCTCATGCTCAGGCAAAAATAAACCTGCACCCATACCAAACAGCACAAGCGCACCAGCAAGCATCTTGCCGAAGTTTTCCTGTCCATGACCAGCTTTCAACATCAATGCTCCACCAATCATTTGCATAACATTATTCATGGCAGGGCCATGGTCATAGACTGCTTGCATTAGCTTCTCTACCAATGATCCGTCTGATGCATCTTCGCGCAATATCTCCATGACCTCTGTTGGGACGTGGAGGTTTTGACGATCAATCTCTTCAAGCATATCACGTTTTAAGAAACCTTCCGCCACTTTAGGATCCTGATGGCCAGCGAGAATCAGGAAGAAACTAGGAATCCACCACATGATTCCCTGCCCCAGTTCGCTAAAATCTTTAGACGGCTCAACTGCACCAGCAGCACTTTGCAAAATAGAGCTATCCATCATTGCATTATCAGCGGATAAACGCCAGGCAGCGGAACCAATAATGCAACTATCAGCAGCCAGATACAGCCATCCTGCTACAGTCAGCGCATTATCATGGAGCATATCACCAAGATTTTTTTTATCGTGCATTTCGTCTGGCGTAATCTCTACAGTGAACGGCCCAGACACACCACCGTCATTCGCTACAGCTCCCATAAACTTATCAGCATTATTGAAGCCGCGAATGTTCAGCACATGGTTGTCATCTTGTACATCCGCAAAAACGCTAAAACCATTTTCTTCCATTTTACACTTTAAATGAGATAGTGAAGCGGGATCACCTCCCTCTGGAGCATGAAGAGTTGCGTGCAACTCCTTACCTTTGGAAACAATGTTTATTTCCTTCACTAGTGAGTCTTCAGCAGAAAACAAATATTTCATATAAGAGCCTTGTTTGTCCTTTTTCTGTCTACCTTATCTATAGTACCGTGCGAATGTTACAGTTTCGTGGCAGTTTCACAGCAACAGTTAGTCCTTCTTCCGTTGGAACTAATATACTATCATACCGCGTTTTATCTGCCAGCCGTTTGTTAAACTCGTACATTACCTTAACCGTGCTACTGGGAACAGTCTTTTTGGGATCATTCGCCATATGTCCAAATAGCAGCGTATTATCTGCAATAATAAGCCCACCATCACGCAGTAATGTATCTGTAGCATCAAGATATGCCACATATTCTTTTTTTGCTGCATCCATGAACACAACATCATAACGATGGCCTAAAGCCTGTATTTCTGTCAATGTTGTAAGCGCTGCCCCTTGCTTAAGTATGAAACGTTCAGGATATAGCGTTTGGTTAAAGTGCGATTGTGCCATGGCAGCATGATCTTTGCATGACTCTAACGTAGTGATGCGCCCATTTTCCGGTAAAGACTGAGCCATCCATAAGCTGGAGTAACCCATAAATGTTCCAATTTCCAATATGTTAGCGGCACTAGCAATACGCACTAACAAGGCCAGCAGCTTGCCTTCATATGGGCTGATTTGCATACCAGACACACGTTCTTCACCGGCATACCGTGCTTGTTGAAGCAATGCGGTTTCTGTAACAAATGTGCTTTCTATGTAACGCAGAGTCACGTTATCCACTAACGTACGCATACTATTCTTCTAAACATTGAACCAATTTAGAATGTTGCACTGCAAAAGTATAGAACTTTTTTATAATGTGAATTTATTGATAGGAGGGATAAGCGGAATTATATCCCTCCTACCTTTAAAGGCTTAACTTCCTGTAAGCGCAGGATCGTCAGTACCCATCATGTTTTCAATCATTGACGGATCAACCTCATGTTCCTCCGCATCAAACGAAGAAGCAGGAAGAGTTTCAGCGATTTCACGATCACGTTGAGTTGCCACTTTTTTGTATTTACGCATCGCAGCACCAGTTCCAGCAGGAATTAACCGTCCAACAATAACGTTTTCTTTCAAGCCAATCAGATTATCACGTTTTCCACCAACAGCAGCTTCTGTAAGAACACGGGTCGTTTCCTGGAAAGAAGCAGCCGAAATAAATGATCGAGTTTGTAGCGATGCTTTGGTAATTCCCTGTAGAATAGGGCTACCTACCGCAGGAACTTACCGTTAGCTTCCATTCGTTGATTCATCTCATCAAAATCCTCTCGGTCAACAAGCTCTTCGACAATATACGTTGTGTCACCCGGATCAGATATTTCGATTTTCTGCAACATCTGATGAACAATCACTTCAATATGCTTGTCATTGATTCCAACACCCTGCAAGCCGATAAACCTGCTGCACTTCCGAAACCATGTAATCCGCTAATGCTTCCACACCCATGACCTTTAAAATATCGTGAGGCACAGGATTTCCATCCATAAGCAAATCACCTTTTTGAACAAAATCACCTTCCTGCACGGTAATAAGCTTACCCTTAGGAATCATATATTCAACAGCTTCCTGATCATCATGTTCCGAACGAATAATAAGGCGGCGTTTTGCCTTATAATCATTCCCGAACTCAACACACCCTCAATTTCACTAATAATCGCATGATCTTTTGGTTTACGTGCTTCAAATAACTCGGCTACACGCGGTAATCCACCCGTAATATCACGTGTTTTCGTTGATTCACGAGGAATACGAGCAAGCACATCACCAGCATGAACTTTTTGACCATCTTCAACATTCAAAATTGCATCTACAGCAAGGAAATAACGTGCTTCCAGACCATTCGCCATAGTGATTATTTCATCATTCTCATCACGTAAAGCAATTCGTGGTTTTAAGTCACTACCACGTTTTTGCTGACGCCAGTCAATGACTATTTTTCCAGAAATACCTGTTGCCTCATCCACGACTTCACGTAAAGAAACTCCGCTCACCAGATCACGATAACGTGCAACGCCCGTTTTTTCTGTGATAATAGGCATGGTGTAAGGATCCCACTCTGCTAATTTGGTACCACGCTCCACAGAAGCCTTCTCTTCAAACAGAACCCTTGCACCGTAAGGCAGTTTGTGACGTGCTTTTTCACGATCATCGGAATCACGCAGGATCAACTCACAAGTACGACTCATCACAACAAATCGCCCTTGAGAATCAACCACAACATTTTTATTACTCAGTTCAATATAGCCATCATGAGACGCTTCAACGCTGTTTTGCTCCGCGCCACGCTGGGCGGCACCACCAATATGGAAGGTACGCATAGTAAGCTGTGTACCAGGCTCTCCAATAGATTGAGCCGCAATCACACCTATCGCCTCACCCATATTAACAGATGTTCCACGCGCCAGATCACGACCATAACATTTGGCACATACGCCGTTTTTGGTATCGCATTTTAGCACAGACCGTACCATGATAGACTCAATACCAGACTCTTCAATGATAGATACTGTTGCCTCATCAATGAGCTGGCCTGCACTAACAATGACTTCTTCTGTTTTGGGATGAAGCACATCTTTTGCACTAGTACGACCTAATATCTTATCAGCTAATTCGACGATCACCTCTCCGCCATCAATAATCGCTTTCATGACTAAGCCATTTTCTGTGCCACAATCATCTTCAACAATAATACAGTCCTGTGCAACATCCACCAAACGACGTGTCAAGTAACCTGAATTAGCCGTTTTCAGTGCTGTATCAGCGAGTCCTTTCCGTGCGCCGTGAGAAGAGTTAAAATACTCAAGTACGTTCAGACCCTCTTTAAAGTTTGAGATAATAGGTGTTTCAATGATCTCACCAGATGGCTTGGCCATCAATCCGCGCATACCCGCCAACTGTTTAATTTGTGCAGCGGATCCACGAGCACCAGAATGCGCCATCATGAAAATCGAGTTAATATCCTTTGCAGAACGACTTCCGGGTTTCGTCCCGATACTGGAAATTTCCAGCATCATGTCTTCAGCAACTCTTTCTGTACAGTGTGACCAAGCATCAATGACTTTGTTATATTTTTCACCAGAGGTAATTAAACCATCTGCATATTGCTGCTCAAACTGCTTAACTTCACCCAGCGTATTGTCAATATGTACATCCTTTGATTCAGGAACGATCATATCATCTTTACCAAAGGAAATACCTGCGTAACAGGCATTTTCAAAACCGAGTTTCATCACACGGTCACAAAACATAACCGTTTCCTTCTGGCCACAATGACGGTAAACTGTATCAATAACCGCACCAACAGCTTTTTTCGTCAGCGGCTGGTTCACCAGTTCATAACTAATATGCTTACTTTTTGGAAGCAGGTCAGCCAGCATTAATCTTCCGGCTGTGCAGTCTATGACACTTGTAGTCATATCACCTTCTGCATTGCATTGCGAAAACCGTGCTTTAATGCGACTATGTAGCGTGATAAGCTTATTGTCTAATGCATGACGCACTTCATGCATATTAGCAAATATCATACCTTCGCCTTTTTCACCATCAGACTCTAGCGATAAATAATACAGCCCTAGTACAATATCCTGCGTTGGTACAATAATTGGCTTCCCGTTAGCAGGAGACAAAATATTGTTAGTAGACATAATCAGCACACGTGCTTCCAGCTGTGCTTCAATAGATAGCGGCACATGAACAGCCATTTGATCGCCATCAAAATCCGCATTAAACGCAGTACAGACAAGAGGGTGAAGACGAATGGCTTTCCCCTCAATGAGTACCGGTTCAAATGCCTGAATACCTAATCGGTGCAATGTAGGTGCGCGGTTCAATAGTACAGGGTGCTCTCTAATCACCTGCTCCAGAAAGTCCCAAACCTCTGGACGCTCTGCCTCTACCATACGTTTTGCTGCTTTCAGCGTAGGAGCAATACCGTACATTTCCAGCTTTGCGTATATGAATGGCTTAAATAACTCAAGCGCCATCTTTTTAGGCAACCCGCATTGATGTAATTTTAATTCAGGGCCTACGACAATAACAGATCGTCCAGAGTAATCTACACGCTTACCAAGCAAGTTCTGGCGGAAACGACCCTGTTTACCTTTAAGCATATCTGACAAAGACTTTAAAGGACGCTTATTATTACCTGAAATCACACGACCACGGCGACCATTATCAAACAATGCATCAACAGATTCCTGCAGCATTCTTTTTTCATTACGGACAATAATGTCAGGAGCACGCAATTCTAATAAACGCTTTAAACGATTATTCCGATTAATAACTCGTCGGTAGAGATCATTTAAATCAGATGTAGCAAAACGACCACCATCCAGAGGTACTAATGGACGCAACTCAGGTGGAATTACCGGAACTACTGTCATAATCATCCATTCAGGACGATTACCAGATTCCACAAAAGCCTCTACGATTTTTAAACGCTTGACTAATTTTTTACGTTTTGCCTCGGATGTTGCTTCAGCCAATTCCTGACGAAGTCGCTCCTGCTCTTCGGGCATATTAAGTTCTACAAGTATGTCACGTATAGCTTCAGCACCAATGCCAGCGGTAAAAGCAGTTTCGCCATACTCATCCATAGCATCATAATACTGATCTTCTGTAAGCAAATCCCCTTGGTTAAAGGGTGTTAGTCCTGGATCAGTGACAACATAACTTTCAAAATACAAGACACGTTCCAGATCCTTTAATGCCATATCGACAAGCAGACCAATACGTGACGGAAGTGACTTCAGAAACCAGATATGTGCAACTGGCGCTGCCAGTTCAATGTGCCCCATGCGTTCACGGCGTACCTTGGATGTGGTGACTTCAACACCACATTTCTCACACACAATCCCTTTATATTTCATGCGCTTATACTTTCCGCACAAACATTCGTAATCTTTTATAGGACCAAAAATACGCGCACAAAACAATCCATCACGCTCCGGCTTAAAGGTACGGTAGTTAATTGTTTCAGGCTTCTTGACTTCACCATACGACCATGAGTGTATTTTTTCGGGGCTGGCAATAGAGATTTTAATCCCGTCAAATTGCTTTGACTGCTGCATATCGCCAAAAAGCTGCATGATTTCATTGCTCATAAACGATGTCCTTACGTTAAGTCTAATACTTGGTTTTATTGTGATTCTTCTGTTAACTCGACGTTCAGGCCAAGCGAACGAAGTTCTTTGACCATTACATGGAATGATTCGGGAATACCAGATTCGAATGAGTGGTCACCTTTCACGATGGATTCATACACTTTACTACGACCCGCAACATCATCCGATTTTACGGTTAGCATCTCTTGCAATGTATAAGCAGCACCATATGCCTGCAACGCCCAACACTCCATTTCACCAAAGCGCTGACCACCAAACTGTGATTTACCACCAAGAGGTTGCTGAGTTACAAGACTGTAAGGCCCAATGGATCTTGCATGAATCTTATCATCTACTAAGTGATGCAGTTTAAGCATATAAATATAGCCAACAGTCACTTGCCGGTCAAAGACCTCGCCAGTACGTCCGTCAATAAGCGTCACTTGCCCCGATGGAGACTGTCCTGCAAACTCTAACCAATGAGAAATATCTTCTTCATTAGCACCATCGAATACCGGTGTGGCAAATGGAACACCTTTCTTAAGATTGACCGCAAGCTCTACAATATCTTGATCCTGCATTGCTTTAATCTCTTTCTGGTTATGAGGCTCCTCATAAACTTCAAGCAACTGCTGTCGTAAAGGCGACAAGTTAGCCTCATGCTCATATTGCTCAAACGCATCACGAATTTGTTTGCCCATACCCGCAGATGCCCATCCCAGATGGGTCTCTAGAATTTGCCCAACATTCATTCGTGATGGCACACCCAAAGGGTTCAACACAATATCTACTGGCGTACCATCAGCAAGATGAGGCATATCTTCCACAGCAGTTATACGCGAGATTACACCCTTGTTACCATGACGGCCAGCCATTTTATCACCTGGCTGAAGTTTGCGTTTCACGGCAACAAACACTTTCACCATTTTAAGAACACCAGGCAATAAATCGTCCCCCGCCTGAAGTTTGTCAACTTTATTCTCAAACCATGCATTTAACCGCTTGATAGCTGCGTCCAACTGAACTTTTAGCGATTCAATTTCTTTCATCACTGATTCGTCATCAACAGAAATTTCCCACCATATCCCTTTTGGATGTTCTGCAAGCAACTCATGTGTTACAGTGCTTTTGGTCTTTATACCTTTCACCCCTTTTTGGACTTGCTGACCAACTAGAAGTTCTTGCAAACGACTATAAATAAACCGCTCAATAATAAGACGCTCGTCATTACGATCCTTTTGCAGCAAGTCAATATCAGCTTTTTCAATCGCTAAATGACGCTCATCTTTTTCGATACCACGGCGAGTAAATACCTTTACACCAACAATAGTTCCTGCCACTCCGGGAGGCAAACGTAATGAACTATCTCGTACATCTGACGCCTTTTCGCCAAAGATAGCACGCAAAAGTTTTTCTTCTGGAGTAACCGGCGACTCACTCTTAGGGGTCACTTTACCAACTAAGATATCACCCGGATGAACCTCTGCGCCGATATGCACCACACCAATCTCATCCAGATTACGCAATGCCTCTTCACCAATATTGGGGATGTCACGCGTCACCTCTTCTGGTCCCAATTTCGTATCTCGAGCCATGACTTCAAACTCTTCAATATGTATTGAAGTAAACACATCATCGGAGACAAGCTTTTCAGAAATTAGTATTGAGTCCTCGAAATTGTATCCATTCCAAGGCATGAAAGCGACAAGTACATTCCTACCAAGAGCCAGCTCTCCTAAATGGGTACTCGGACCATCAGCAATGATATCACCCTGGGTAACTTTATCTCCCACACGAACAACAGGGCGCTGATTAATACATGTATTTTGATTTGAACGCTGAAATTTCATCAAATTGTAAATATCTACACCCGGAGAAACATCATCACCAGACTTCTCGCAGCGCACAACAATTCGCATAGAATCAACCTGATCCACAACTCCGGCACGCTTAGCAACCGTGGTTGCACCCGAATCTTCTGCTACAACAGACTCCATTCCGGTACCCACCAAAGGAGCTTCAGCTTTTACCAATGGAACGGCCTGACGCTGCATGTTGGAACCCATTAACGCTCGGTTTGCATCATCATTTTCAAGAAAAGGAATCAAAGAAGCTGCGACAGATACAAGTTGCTTTGGTGAGACGTCAATGAAATCAATTTGGTCAGGCGGTATCATAACGAAGTCACCCGCTTTTCGACAACTAATCAGATCATCTACAAACTTTCCTGAGGCATCAAGATCACTATTTGATTGCGCAATTGTGTACCTGCCTTCTTCAATAGCTGATAAGTAAATGACTTCATCAGTTATAAGACCACTATCAACACGTCGGTAGGGACTCTCAATAAAGCCATACTTGTTAATTCTGGCGTAGGTAGCCATCGAATTAATCAACCCAATATTAGGACCTTCAGGCGTTTCAATAGGGCATATACGACCATAATGTGTTGGATGAACATCACGCACTTCAAAACCTGCACGTTCTCGCGTTAAGCCACCAGGGCCTAGCGCAGACAAACGTCGTTTATGCGTTACTTCAGACAGAGGATTCGTTTGATCCATGAATTGACTTAACTGGGAAGAACCAAAAAACTCACGTACTGCGGCAATCAAAGGCTTGGCATTTACTAGATCGTGCGGCATGACGGTGTCTATGTCGACAGAACTCATTCGCTCAATAATGCTACGTTCCATACGTACCAGACCAATACGAAACTGGTTCTCCATTAACTCGCCTACAGAGCGAACACGACGATTTCCAAGATGATCAATATCATCTGTCTCGCCAATCCCATCACGCAAACCAACGAGTGTACGGATGGTTTCAACTATATCAGCATGTGATAAGATACCTTCTGTCTCAGGCTTATCCAAACCTAACCTTGCATTCACTTTAACACGTCCAACTTCAGATAAGTCGTAACGCTCGCCTTCAAAGAATAGTGACGAAAACAAAGCTTCAGCAGCTTCAGGAGTGGTTGGCTCTCCTGGGCGCATTACACGATAAATATCTAATAGAGCATCTTCAGAGCTTTGGTTTTTATCTGCTATCAAAGTATTTCGCAGATAAGCCCCGATATTCTTTTCATCAATGACGAGAACATCAAGCTTATCAATATTGTTTTCTTTGAGTTTCTCAATAATATCAGCTGAAATTTGCTGACCTGCTTCTGCAATAACCTCTCCAGTCTCAATATTGACAACCTCCTGAGCCACATAACGCAATTCAAGTACTTCCTGTTGCAATAAAAACCCTTGAATGTTTTGCTCTTGAAGTTTCTTCAATAGGCGGGCTGTTAGCTTCTTATCAGCTTCAACAACTTCTTCTCCTGTCTTTTGGTCAAGTAAAGGATAAGAAAGTTTTGCACCTTTTAATAAGGACTCATCTAAAGGCTGAACCCAACCTTTATCATTCTTATATAGCTCCACTTTATCATAAAATGCAGATAATATGGACTCGTTATCCATGCCAACAGCACGTAATATTGACGTTGCAGGTAGCTTACGCCGACGATCTATACGGACATTAACCAGATCTTTTGCATCAAACTCAAAATCAAGCCAAGACCCACGATAAGGAATGATTCGGGCACTGTAGAGAATTTTCCCTGAGCTATGAGATTTTCCGTTATCATGGTCAAAGAACACTCCTGGAGACCGATGCATTTGACTAACAATAACACGCTCAGTACCATTAATAATAAATGTACCATTCTCTGTCATTAATGGGATGTCACCAAGGTAAACTTCCTGCTCTTTGACATCCTTAATTTCTCTAGCGCCAGTATCTTCGTCTACTAGCCAAACAATTAAACGTAAGGTAACGCGCAATGGAATTGAGAAGTTAATATCACGCTGCCGACATTCATCAACATCATATTTAGGTTGATCAAAACTAAACGATACATATTCTAGTGTGGCTGTTCCTGCAAAATCCTGGACAGGAAATACTGACTGAAACACGGCATGAAGCCCTTTGTCAGGTCGCGCTTCTTTCTCGGCATTTAACTGAAGAAACTGATCGTAAGAGTTTTTTTGCACTTCTATTAAGTTAGGAAGCGACGCAGCAGCTTTGATTTTACCAAAGCTTTTTCTGATTCTTTTGCGAGATGTGAATGTGTGTAAAGCGTCTTGCCGTGTAGTTGCTGCCTGAACCATTGGGTACCCGTAGTAGATAGAAATATTATAAAGAAAGCAGTATAGGCGCACCAACGAAGTTGTTGATACGCCTAAAACATAGCACTATAGCGTACTACTTGAGTTCAACTGTTGCTCCAGCAGACTCAAGTTGCTCTTTAATCTTGTTTGCTTCATCCTTTGAGACAGCTTCTTTAACTGGCTTAGGAGCTGCTTCAACAAGTTCTTTCGCTTCTTTAAGGCCGAGACCTGTTATAGCACGAACTTCTTTGATGACATTGATTTTCTTCTCACCAGCGGAAGCTAGAACAACATCAAATTCGTCTTTCTCTTCTGCAGCGGCCTCACCTCCAGCTGCACCGGGAGCTGCTGCAACAGCTACAGGGGCAGCGGCGGAGACACCCCATTTTTCTTCTAATAACTTTGACAACTCTGCTGCTTCCAGCACTGTAAGAACAGATAGTTGCTCAACGATTTCTTCTAAATTAGCCATGATATGTTCCTTTGTTTTGTAAGTTAGTTTTATGTGACCTATGACTGACCAGTACTGTAAGCACTGAACACACGCGCAAGCTGGCCTGCTGGCGCCTGAACTACACCGGCAATACGGGTTGCAGGAGTATTAATGAGCGAGATAATTTTCGCTCTTAATTCATCTAGAGAAGGCATTTTAGCCAATTCCTGTATTTGCGCGGAATCTAATACGGTGTTGCCGAATATTCCGGTAAGCAAAACGAGATGATCGTTCTTTTTCGAAAACTCGGACACTACCTTTGCAGCAGACACAGGGTCTGACGAGTAAGCCACAGCAGTAGGACCGGAAAGCTCACTGCTAAGATCACCAAAAGGCGAATCTTTAACAGCCAGTTTCATCAAAGAGTTTTTAGTAACCTTAAAACTGGTTCCACACTGCCTTGCCTGAACTCTAAGTTCAGTCATCTGAGACACATTAAGACCTTTATAATGCACTAATATTACTATCTCAGCACCATCAAGGGACTCTCGCAGCCCTTCGATCCATTGTGCTTTTTGTGTACGATTCATATCATCATCCTTTTATTATCATGCCGCAACGGATGCAACATCTACCTTAACACCCAAACCCATAGAAGATGAAAGATACATTTTTTTGATATAGACACCTTTAGAAGAAGAAGGTTTTAGCTTCTCTATCGCTCCAAGTAATGCCTGAAGATTCTGCTGTACTTTATCTGCGTCAAAACTCGCCTTGCCTATACCAGCGTGAATAATAGCACTCTTCTCCATACGGAATTGAATCTCACCTGCTTTTGCCGTTTCAACGGCTTGAGCCACATTAGGCGTTACTGTTCCGAGCTTAGGATTTGGCATCAAGCCCTTAGGCCCAAGAATTTTCGCAACACGCCCAACAAGCGCCATCATATCGGGTGAAGCGATGCAGCGATCAAAGTTTATTTCGCCTTTCTGAATTTGCTCTACCAAGTCATCTGCACCAACAATATCAGCGCCGGCACCCCGTGCCTCTTCTGCTTTAGCATCGCGTGCAAACACAGCTACTCTTACGGTCTTTCCGGTACCGTTTGGCAGCGAGACCGTACCACGAACCATTTGATCAGACTTTCTTGCGTCAACACCCAGCACCACAGATACTTCAACCGTCTCATCAAACTTTGCGTTAGCATTGCCCTTCACCAATTCGCACGCCTCTAGCGCAGAGTAAGTCTTTTCCTGATCGACTGATTCCTGCAATTCACGTATACGCTTACCATACTTTGCCATAGCCGTTACCCTTCCACTACCTGCAGTCCCATTGAGACAGCAGATCCTTTTATCATTTCCATTGCAGCTTCAACAGTATGCGCATTAAGATCAACCATCTTCTGCTTTGCAATCTCTTCCACTTGAGTAAGCGTTACATTACCCTTCACTTCTTTACCAGGAGCATTAGCACCCTTGGCAAGGTTTGCCGCCTTCTTAAGGAAGAACGATACGGGAGCTGTTTTTGTAATAAACGTAAAGCTACGATCCGCGTAAACCGTGATAACCACCGGTACAGGCGTTCCAGCATCTACACTCTGAGTTGCTGCGTTAAATGCTTTACAGAACTCCATAATGTTGACGCCACGCTGTCCCAGCGCGGGCCCAACTGGTGGCGATGGGTTTGCCTTGCCTGCTGGAATTTGTAACTTTATATAACCACTTATTTGCTTTGCCATAGTCCGTCTCGTTTAGGAAAAGTTTTATAGTAACTTGTTGCCATCATTGTCAACTGTTTATTTCGTGTTTCGACAAAAACAGGCAAACCTTATGATATTTTCTCGGCTTGAGAGTATTGCAACTCTAGGGGAGTTGGGCGCCCAAAGATGGAAACAGACAGCTTAATACGCTCTTTCTCCTGATCCACCTCTTCAATGATACCAACAAACGACTCAAACGGCCCTTCCGTTATCTTCACCTGCTCGCCAATCTCAAACAGTATCTGACTTTTCGGCTTCTCAATACCTTCCTGCACCTGTGCAAAAATGCGATCTACTTCAGACTGCATCACGGGCTGGGGGCGATTACCACCACCACCAAGAAACCCGGCTATTTTCGGTGTGTTTTTGACTAACTGCCAGCTAACGTCATTCATCACCATTTTCACCAGCACATAGCCCGGAAAGAATTTGCGCTCTGATGCAACTTTTTTGCCCCGACGTATTTCTACAACACTTTCTGTAGGTACGACAATATCTTCAAATAACTCTGACACACCTTGCTTAGCTGCGTCCTCCAAAATAGATTGAGCAACTTTCTTTTCAAACCCTGAGTGCGCTTGCACAATATACCAGCGCGGGTTAGAGCGATTTTCGCGTGGCGTTTTCAGTGTATCAGACATACTATCCTTACTTCCCTATTCCGAGTATCCATTGAATCGCAGCCGCAAGCACGCTATCTACCATTAGGAAAAACAATGATGTTATCATCGCCAACACTAACACCAGCACCGTGGAAACAGTGGTTTCTTTGCGTGTTGGCCAGGTCACCTTACGAGTCTCCTGCTTTACCTCACGCATAAACTTAGCCGGATTCAATATAATACTCCTTGCCTTACTTATAAAACATTCATTATTTCTATGGTCTTTATTCCTATTTGAGGAAAATAGCAAGCATTAACTACCGATAACATGACGGGAGCTATGCTCAATTGCAATAACAGACGGTCGTGGTGGCATATCCGAAGAAGCATCAGGCCAGCGCGTGCTTGGATTACGGTAACTGCTATTGTCACCCGGATGCTGAACGGAAACAAACATTGTACGGCTATCGGGTGTAAAGGATACACCCGTGATTTCCGCGCCTTTGGGAGATGTAAAAAACAATTTTGGCTGACCACGATAGGCACCAATACACTCGGTTGCGTATAGCCCTTCTGATTGACCAATAGATGTTTGCTGGCCATCTGTACATATCCAGAGGCACCCACGAGCGTCAGACGTTAAATTATCAGGGTTCGCTAACCAGCCATGATGTGACGGCTGACGAGGATACCACGCACCATGCGCTGGTTGGTGAGGGTCACCGGCTTTCAACAGCACGTCCCATCGCATATTCGTTGCAGAATGCGCCACGTTTCCTTCGACCACTGGCGGAGATAACTCAAGGATATGGCCATACCTATTGTAAATACGGTCATTTGCCACGTTGGGGTGTTGGCGCTCTTTATTGTTAGTGAGCGCCACAAATACTGATCCTGTCAGTGGATTTACATCTACATCTTCCGGCCTGTCCATCGGAGTCGCGCCAACCTGATCTGCTGCGCGTCTTGCATGAATAAGAATGTCTGCCTGAGAGTAAAACCCGTTTTCTTGCGTCAAGCCATGCTGGCCAAACACTAAGGGAATCCAATGCATGACGCCGTTTTCACTAAAACGCGCCACAGACAACGTGCCTTCATGCAATAATGTACGGTTATGATTCATATCATCCGGTCGGTAACGTTGCTTACTGACAAACCGGTACAGATACTCAAATACTTCATCATCACCGCTATAGACCACAATGTGCCCATCGTGATTCAGAACTGTTGTAGCGCACTCATGTTTGAAGCGTCCAAGCGCCGTATGCTTTACCGGAACAGAATTTGGGTCATACGGGTCATATTCCACAATCCAGCCAAAGCGGTTAGGTTCATTTGGCTCTTTTCCCACATCAAACCGCGGATCAATCTTATGCCAGTTGTGGCGCGGAGTTTTAGCAATGGTATAGCGCTTATAATCATCCACGTAGTCGGGATGCACGTTGCCATCAAAATAATAATCTATATTCTCTTCTGCCGTTAGAATCGTTCCCCATGGCGTTACACCGCCGGAACAATTCGCCATGGTTCCTATCGGATGCCTACCTGCCGGATCAGCATTGGTTTGCATGGAAGCATGCCCTGACGCCGCGCCGGAAAACTGCATGGGCGTTGTAGCGGTGATGCGACGATTATAGGGGCTTTCCGGCACATAATGCCACCCAGATGCGTCTCGCTTCACTTCAACAATCGAACACCCCAAAGCCTGCATTTCAATTTCACTACGTTGCAATTCCACACTGGAATCATCTTTTACATCAGGAAACATTAGCTCGCGATTCGTGTATTCATGATTCACACACAACAATCCGTGATCGCTTTCCACCCCGCCACGAGTGATAGGCAGGTACGCTGTGTAGTCGCAATTATACCCAACACTACGTGCCTGCATGGAAGCGGTAAACGTTTCGGGATTAAACGGAACAGATGTGCTATCTAAAGCATCACCCCACCGAAGTAACGGCTTTGCTGTGTAATGAGGCGCAATGGTATGGCTTGCACTGAATTGCTTGGGAATTTCTTTAAAGGTCAATAGCGGAGTAACTGTTGAAAGACTGGTTGCCGCAGCTAAAGATGAAGTACATGCACTTGATGCCATGTATATTGCAGCGCCACCAAACAATGCAGAGCGCAAAAATTCTCGGCGAGATACGACAGTTTCAAAAGGAATGGGTTTATCATTCATCACTTAAAGATAAGAAAACAAGCAACTGCACGCAAGGTGCATTTTACAGATTATCAGAAGAACGATACCTATGTAGGCGCTCTACCCTTCAAGCACTTCAGGTGACTCAATCGCGTATCCGGCAGACCGTACAGTGCGAATCACATCAACGCGATTCCCATCATAATTCAATGCCTTACGCAAACGCCGTATATGCACATCTACGGTACGAAGCTCAACGTAGATGTCGTGCCCCCATACAGAGTCCAGCAGCTGCTCACGCGAGAATACACGCCCTGGGTGTTCCACCAGATACCGTAATAAACCAAATTCTGTTGGGCTAAGGTGAATCTCGTTGCCATCACGCATCACTTTATGTGTCGCCAGATCCATTTTGATTCCGGCATATTCCATACGCTGCTCTGTCAAAGAGGGGCGTATGCGACGAAATACCGCTTTGATACGCGCAACAAGTTCGCTTGGACTAAACGGCTTCACCATATAATCGTCAGCCCCTACATCCAACCCCCGGATGCGGTCACTTTCTTCACCACGCGCAGATAACATGATGATGGGAGTATTCTTGGTATCCTGATTCCAGCGTATCTGTTTACACACTTCAATACCTGTCATGGAAGGCAGCATCCAGTCCAGCACAATAATGTCTGGGTTATACTCTTTAGCCATGGTCACGGCCTCTTCGCCGTCACCCGTAGAGTAGACACGGAACCCTTCACGCTCCAGATTATAGCGCAACATGGTGACGATAGCTGCTTCGTCTTCAACAATGAGTACCGATGTTTCCATAATGTTCCTGATATTTCCTACAAGATAGATGCGTTATGTCTAATATACCTTCTAATGCGTAAGGTAACAAGACACCTTATCCATAAATGCATTGAAGAATGATGTATAACGTTCTATTTTTCAACTAATACGGCACAGGCGTTACATTTAGAGCACACGTACACCCATCGCTAACAGCAAACTATAGAGTTGGCATCAACACGCATTAGGATGTTTTTTTCGCGCCAATGTTAAAGTCACCGTACTTATCAGTAAATTTCTGCATCGCACCGGTTTTCTTAAAGACTGTCTTACCTGTATTCCACGCAGCATGGGTAGTATGGTCACTATCAAGCTGCATGACATCACCTTCCTTGCCCCACGTACTACGTGTTTCAAAGGATGTCTCACCATCAGCAAGAACTACTTTAATCGTGTGATAATCAGGGTGAATACCTTTTTTCATGTTTGTCTCCAATATGTCAGCCAATCTTTCTAGCGGATTATCTTAAAAAATCAAGTATAATGTGTGGCTAATGCGGCACCATGTTGATTCAGCTCATTCAGAATTGCCTCGCGCATTTGCATACAAAGCACTTTACGGTTTTCTGCGCTGTTATGAGGCACGGGCGGCAGACAATAGATGGTTACATTTACAGAGCGTATAGCCCCAAAACGCCATAAATGCCCAAGAAACGTATCATCCCCGTACCATGCAATTTTATCCCACGCATCATCATTCATTGGCTGACCATCTACCGCATCATACACTAGCACAACAGGCTGGATCATAAATGGCGTGTTATCACTCCAACATTCTGCCAAACTAAACAGGCTGGACTTAAATGGCTTTAAGCTGCGGCCATCATTTGTGGTGCCTTCAGGAAACACACAAATGCGGCTGCCACTTTGTAACGCATTCATCAAATCTGCCTGCGCCTTCTTTGCTTTTCCTGGCACGCGATCTACGAAGATTACATCATATGCCTGCACAACCAGACCAATCAACGGCCAGTGCCTGACATCACTTTTTGGCGTGAATCGCATGGCACCAAGCGCACCGAGTGCCGCTACGTCCACATACCCACAGTGATTAGCTACAATAAGCGCAGGTGCATCCTGCACTGTGCCATACACCTTCATCCGTACACGCCATACACGCAATACTAAGCGGTAGGACGCTGTCTGCACATAGTGACGCATCTTAGGCACATGAAGCACGTGCAACAGGGCAAGCAATAGAGACGTGAACAATACCAGCAACAATGTGGCGGGAAACGTCCATAGCTGCCTTAGCACACGCAAACCATACGCCATCATGCGTCCGGCGCGTAACGGGACATATACTTTCTCGCTACATTCTGCGTTTCAACTACCACCAAAATATCCGTCGTATTAAAGGCACTATCCGCAAAACTACCATCTCCTATCGTGCCACCAATACGCAAATAGCCTTTGATTAACACTGGCAATTTAAAAAAGGCTTTCTTTTGGTCAATGTCTTCTGCGGGCATGTGGTTCATGGAAGTGTAATACGCCTCCAGTGTTTTTGGGCATAATGACTCTGGTGTGCGGTGATAATGGTGCAGATAACTGAGTGCTACCGCATGTTCTTTTGCATCTGCGCCGGCAAAGCTGGCACATCCAAACATCACCTCAATACCATGATGCATGATGTACTCGCCAATTCCTCGCCACAGCAACTGCATTGCTGCTTTATTGCGTACATCAGGATGCGTGCAGGAACGCCCTAGTTCCATCATGCGCTTGCCAGAAGACTTTAAGCGGCTAATATCATATTCACTTTCTGAATAAAATGCTTGCCCAGCTGGCAGCTTTTCCTGCCGCAGCAAGCGGTATGTGCCAATAATGACCGGTTCTGCTTCCGGTGTTTCATGATACCGCACCAGCAAATGATCGCACACTGCGTCAAACGCATCCACATCCCGTTGCAACTGCACTGCAACATCTGGCAGCGTTGCTCCCATCACTTCACCAAACACGTGATAGCGTAATTGCTGTGCCTGTATGACTTCTTGCTGGGTGTCTGCAATCTTGACAGAAAACTGTCCTTGCGTAACGGTAGGGAATGGAGCTGGTGAAAACACTTCCGGCAAATAGACCGGCACTGAAGAAAGAGTCATTCTCAGGGTGTATCCTGTATCATATCACCTGTCAAAGATTCTTGAAAAAAGATACGCCTATAGGGTTGCGTAGCGCAGCAAACGTGCTGCCATAAACAAGCCCACCGGAATAATGAACAATACATACGCCCCCAGCAAAGACATGGCCTGATAAGACCCCTGCATTGCCTGAGCGCCAAACATGATGAGCGGAAAGACAAAGGGTAATGTCAGCACATAGGCTGAGAGCTGGCTGGCACGAAAACATACGGACATTACCGCACCAAATAACCCGCAAGCAATCACTGCTTCACCACACAGGCACAATGCGGCAACAGCATAATGAAGCGGCAACGCATCATCCATTTGCCATAAAATAAGGGTGAACATAACGGACATAGGCAGCAAACAACATAGCGTATAAGCCAGCCATTTTGTCACAACCAACCACTCTGCATCCGTTCCGCCATAACACCATTGCATCATCCGTCCGGTCTGATAATCCTCATCAAACGCACTATACACCATTTGCACCAGACTAATAACCATTACACCCAGTAATGTTGCCGGAATAGTCACGGACGAAACAGCATGAGGCGGCAATCCAAACCGTATCAGCAGATACAGCATAAATGCACCACCAACCGTACTCATCATATGCCACGGATTGCGCCACAAACGAATGCATTCAACGCGCAAATGAGTTATCTTACCGCTATGCATCCAGTGTCTCCGTCAGATCGGCGGTGAAATGCTCCAGATGCAGCACAGAGACAGGAAGATTATAGAGTGAAGGGGATGCATCCATGTGCGGCATGGTCAGAATCGTTATGCCTCCTCTTTCTGCATGTGAATGCAACAAACCAGACAGCAACTTCGCACCTTGCGTATCAAGATGCACCATCGGCTCATCTAGCAACCATAATAATGCGGGTACCAGCAATAATCGGCATAACGCCACACGACGGCGCCACCCGGCAGAGAGCTGGTTCATTGGCATATCAAGGTACGCATCCAATTGCATATAATGAAAAGATGGCTCTAACCTTTCTGGCTGACCATACTGGCTAGCAATATAATGCAATTGCTCGCGAACCGTGAGTTCAGCATATAGCGCATTCTTATCACCAATATAGAGCATATCGCCTTCATAAGAAGCCGGATTGCTAATTGATGTACCAAACCATTGCACTTCATTGTGACCGGCTGGCATGAATCCCCCCAATTGCTTAAGCAAGGTTGTCTTACCCACACCATTACCCGCACTTATCACTAATATCGCACTTTCCAGCAAGCTAAACCCTACTCCCGAATAGATAGGGATTCCTGCATGAACAGCCTGCATATGGCAGCAGGAAAAAGGCGCGGCATTGGTTGTCTGACGGGTAAGAGTGTGTGAGGATTGCACCATATGTATGAAAATACGGGAAAAATACCGCTTTCTCCTGTCTGACTGTTGCAACCGGATGAGTGATACATACATTATATCCGGTAATGAATATCAGGTAACGTACATACCAAAAGGATGCAACTATGGCAAATCAGAATATCGATAGCTTCGCGTGTAAATCGCAATTAAACGCAGGCGGTCAGGAATATACTTATTATTCTTTACCAAAAGCAGCGAAAGCACTGGGCTTCGACATCGATAAGATGCCTTATTCCCAAAAAGTATTGTTTGAGAATTTGCTTCGCAATGAAGATGGGGAAAGCGTTACAAAAGCAGATATCGAAGCCTTTGCTGAGTGGATGAAGACACAGCAAATTACCCATGAAATTGCTTACCGTCCAGCGCGTGTGCTGATGCAGGACTTTACCGGCGTACCTGCCGTGGTAGATTTAGCCGCCATGCGTGAGGCAGTTCATACCAAACGACAAGACCCCAGAGTCATCAATCCATTATCTCCGGTGGATCTGGTGATTGACCACTCTGTCATGGTCGATAAGTACGCAACAGATAATGCTTATGAGCAGAACGTCGCCATCGAAATGGAACGTAACAAAGAACGCTACGAATTTTTGCGCTGGGGACAAAAAGCCTTTGATAATTTCCGTGTTGTTCCACCAGGAACAGGCATATGCCATCAGGTGAACCTGGAATATCTGGCGCAAGTGGTATGGACTAAAGATGTGGATGGCAGCACGGTTGCGTACCCAGACACGTTAGTTGGGACAGACAGCCACACCACCATGATTAATGGTCTTGGTGTGCTTGGATGGGGTGTTGGAGGCATTGAAGCCGAAGCGGCCATGCTTGGACAGCCAGTCTCTATGCTTATCCCTGATGTGATTGGCTTTAAGCTGGAAGGCACCATGGCTGAAGGTGTAACAGCCACTGACTTAGTCCTCACTGTGGTTGAATTATTGCGCAAAAAGGGAGTTGTTGGAAAATTTGTAGAATTTTACGGTAGCGGCCTGAAACAATATGTCACTTGCTGACAGAGCAACCATTGCTAACATGGCACCGGAATATGGCGCTACGTGTGGTATCTTCCCGGTTGATGAAGAAACCATTGCCTACATGAACCTGACCGGACGTGAGGAAAGCCGAGTGGCGCTGGTTGAGGCTTACACTAAAGCACAGCATATGTGGGGCAATGAAGCAATACCCGTCTTTACGGATGAATTATCCCTGAACCTTGCGGACGTGGTGCCGTGCATCTCCGGGCCTAAACGCCCTCAGGATAAAATTCTCCTCACTAACGCAGCAATAGCATTTGAACAGGCATTGCCAACGCTTGCAGCGAATGCCAGCAAAGATGCTCTACGTAGCAACGTAGCAAACAAAGATTTTTCTCTTGGGCATGGCGATGTAGTAATTGCGGCTATTACTAGCTGCACCAATACCTCCAACCCCAGTGTCATGATGGCTGCCGGACTGGTTGCAAAGAAGGCACGCGAAAAAGGCTTATCCGTTAAGCCGTGGGTCAAAACTTCCTTGGCACCCGGCTCGAAAGTGGTGACAGAATATCTGGAACGCTCTGGCCTTCAGGATGATCTGGATGCTATGGGCTTTCATTTGGTGGGCTATGGCTGCACCACATGTATTGGTAATTCAGGGCCATTAATGCCAGAAATTGAAGACACGATTCGTAATGAGGAACTGGTTGCCTGCTCTGTTCTCTCTGGAAACAGAAACTTTGAAGGTCGCGTGCATCAGCTGGTCAAAGCTAATTATCTGGCCTCACCTCCACTGGTCGTGGCGTATGCGCTTGCCGGTTCACTTAATGTTGATGTAACTAAAGATTCTCTTGGCACTGATAGCAACGGCAATGCGGTATACTTAAAAGACATTTGGCCAACAACGCAGGAAATTAAAGATGTTGTCGCGGCCTGCGTTACCCGTGATATGTTCCGTACGAAATATGCGGACGTATTCACCGGTGATGCGCTATGGCAGGCTATTACCACACCTGAAAGTGATACGTATGACTGGAATGCCGCAAGCACCTATGTGCAGCACCCACCATTCTTTGAAACCGTTAGCAATGATAATGCGGCGTCCAGTGATATTAGTGGCGCGCATATCTTGGCATTGCTAGGCGATAGCGTGACTACAGATCATATTTCTCCTGCAGGAAGCATTTCCCCTACCTCCCCTGCTGCACAATATTTGCGGCACCATAAGGTTGAACCACGAGACTTCAACTCTTACGGTTCGCGTCGTGGCAACCATGAAGTGATGATGCGTGGTACGTTTGCCAATATCCGTATCCGCAATGAAATGGCACCCGGCACAGAAGGTGGTGTGACGCGCTATATTCCCGATGGCAGTATTATCCCTATTTATGATGCCGCCATGAAATATCAGGAAAGTGGCACCCCTTTGGTGGTCATTGCAGGCAAAGAATACGGCACCGGATCCTCGCGTGACTGGGCAGCTAAAGGGACTGGTTTGCTTGGAGTGAAGGCCGTGATTGCTGAAAGTTTTGAACGTATTCACCGCTCTAACCTGCTTGGCATGGGTGTCCTGCCGCTCATGTTTAAAGATGGCATTACACGCACAACACTAAAACTGGATGGAACAGAAAAAATTGCGCTGCATGGCATCGACGCCATTAAGCCTGCCTGTGATATTACATGCACCATCACCCGGCAAGATGGCAACAGTGAAACCATTACGTTGAAATGTCGTATTGATACGCAAAATGAGCTATCCTACTATCATCACGGCGGAATTTTACAATATGTTATGTCGGGTTTGACAAATGCAGGATAAGCCTTTATTTTCCTGACACGTTATTGTAACAATAACGAGCAACACAGGTATTAGTGAAATGACCAATGATAAATACGAACCAGACAATATTTCCCGCATCATTATGCTGGTTTACGGTACAATGGAACATGGCGGCCCCTTCTGGTGTTATGTTGCAGTAAAACCAAGCATGTATGATGCCTTTAAAGCTGCCGAAACGGGTGGAACGCTTGATCTGTATCAATTTGATCCCTACGGTGAAATTATCGTCTCCGCAGAAGGCGAAACGCCACCAGATGAAGTCACTATCAAAGTGGCGGAAATGTATGGAACAGACCCAAGCAAGTTTTTCCAGCCTATCGACCCTAAACAAGTGATTGCCGAAAAAATCAGCGAGTTACGCCGTGCTGATGAAGAAGAAAACACGACGATCAACTAGGTCATCTTACCTCGGTTTAACGAGGATTACTTAAACATATCTTTATATCCTTGTAGTATTATGACAGCATGTGTACTATATAATACTATGATGATTGATGTAATACGATTTCTTTTGAGTGAAGCATTTGGCTGTAAACAGCCCTTTCGCTTATCCAGACGCCAACAACGCAAACTGATGCAGCAGCGTATGCGAATGCAGCACTTTCTGAGTCAGTTAATTGTGTTTATTGTGGCGTTAGTGCTGTTTATTGCAACTGTTCATGCACAAGAGTCGCAACCAAAGTTTCGTTTTGATC
Organism: uncultured Alphaproteobacteria bacterium; assembly: GCA_963803575.1. Taxonomy (GTDB): domain Bacteria; phylum Pseudomonadota; class Alphaproteobacteria; order Rickettsiales; family UBA998; genus CAWDMW01. Next base: position 682,358 of record CAWDMW010000002.1, on the reverse strand, counting down.
AGCCCAGCGATGAAATGGATTTCACGCTCCCACCTGTTCCCGATCTTCCGGGAAGTAACGGCGCTCCCGCTCCTTTAAGCGATGCCCCAGCGCCACCTCCTTCTGGCCTGTATGGATTTGGCTCTGAAGCATCTGCACCTGATCCAGATAATCAGGAAGATGGCTATATTGACCAGTTTTTCTCTACCACCACCATCATTGCACCTGATGCGCCAGAAGATACGTTTACTTCTGACGATATAGCGAACGAAGATGTTTCGGATGGCGCTATAGAACAGGAAAATATTGAGCCTCAGCCCATTATCGCGCGCCAGCCAGCCCGCCCACGCTCAACGCATCGTTTTAAATCAGTACGCTTACCTAAAACAATCTACCACCGCCCTTACAGTCGCGATAACAAGCACTTGCCCTTTGCCTATATGCAGCAGGATCAACAGGCACTATTAGAACATGCCATTATACATGACAATGTAGATATGCTAAGAAGCTTATTTAATAATCAGGCGAATATACAACACGTGACTAAAGACGGTGAACCCGCACTAATACTTGCTGTACGCCATCATGCTGTTGATGCTACCAGATGGCTGCTGTTGCACGGCGCAAACCCGAATGTCACAGATCAGCGCGGTTTTACGCCGCTACATTACGCGGCACACGGCAATCACTATAGCATGACACATCTGCTGATGCATTTCGGTGCAGACAAAACCATTACCGATGCACATGGGAATTTGCCATCAGCCTACGCCGAATTGCATAACCCTGCTTCTGTCGCGTCACTGCTGCAATAGACGACAACGCTAATTAATGGGTTCCACGCTCTGCACTTCTGGCACATAATGCTTGAGCATATTTTCAATCCCCTGCTTTAGCGTTAGGGTTGAACTTGGGCATCCAGAACAGGCGCCATGCATTTCCAGATAAACAATGCCATCTGTAAAGGAATGAAACACAATGTCCCCCCCGTCCATCGCAACTGCCGGACGAACACGCACCTCTAGTAACTCCTTAATTTCTTTCACAATATCACTATCATCTTCGTTAGGTTGAGAAGCGGATGGTGATTGCTTTTGATGCACCACCGGATGCCCTGCCATAAAGAAATCCATGATAGTGGTCAGGATATCTGCCTTTAATAGTGACCAGTCGAAACTGCTATCTTTCGTAATTGTCACAAAATCACTACCTAGAAACACAGCATTGACTCCACTGATCTGAAAGAGATTCATTGCAAGGGGGGATTCTTCCGCCATACTTAAACTGGTATAAAAACGTGTACCTTTTTCAAGCACCGTATTACCGGGCAGAAATTTCAGTGTTTGTGGATTAGGAGTGGTTTCGGTCTGGATGAACATTACGTTAGCCATTAAGTTATTAATCTTGCCATATAACTATCAAATTCCCTTTTTACAAGCCTCTCAAACCAATAAAAAGCAACCTGCTCTGAAAACTAAGTTGCTTTTAAATAAGGACGTAAAAAGCTGTTAGCCAACGTAATTTTCTCTTGACTGCTCTTGGCCAGGGGAGGCATTTGCAGCTTGATACTGATCCGTAACGTGTTGTCCACCTGTAATCTCAACCGAAAGGTTAGCTGCCATAAGAGTAGCATCCAGATCATTGGATCGGCTAGCGTAAGGCGATTTGTTAACTAATTCACGAGTGGCAGGCCCAACAATACCATCAGCTTCTAGCCCATTCTTTTGTTGAAAATCTGTAACAGCGTCTTTAGTTCCCGGACCAAAATTGCCATCTACAGCCACATCATAGCCATGGTTGTTCAGCTTGTTTTGTAGATCCATGACTTCCTGGCCTTTACTACCTATTCTTACAGTTTCCTGAACATCACTATTTTGCAACACCTTTAAAGAAGGCCCTCCCAAGTTAACTGAAGTTCCACGGTCACCATTATGAGTGATACTACCCTCAGCACCTTTTCTGTAGGGACTGCCATAGGTATCAGGACGGTGCCCATGGTCTAGCACCCCTATGCCAAAATTATTCTCCATATTTTGCTTTGTCTGCTCGTCAAGCACACCGGTGGCTTTTAAACCTTTATCATTTTGATAGTCGCGGAGAGCTGTTTCAGTCTGAGGGCCAAAATCACCATCTACTGTCCCAATTCTATATCCTTCATTTTTAAGTAATCCTTGAAGGTTTTCAACTTTTTCCCCTCTACTTCCTTGTGCTAATGTTCCTGACATAAATTCTTCCTACCTTTTTCTCGTTATTAATGCATATTTTACTATATTTTATTTGGTATTTGCAAGTAAAAACCGCTATGACTCATAGGTAACACAATTATATGAACATAATGAACCCTGCTATGAATAAGACAATATACATTAATGGTCGCTTCCTAACGCAGCGCATTACCGGGGTGCAGCGCTTTGCGCATGAAATTGTGCAACAGATTGATCGTGTTGCTTCCACATCACCGCATACGTATATTATTCTTGTGCCGCAAGGTAGTAACATCACAACGTCTTACCAGCATATTGCTATAGAAGAACGAAAAGGCATTGCAATGAGCCATGTATGGGATCAAGTGACGTTTCCTTACCATGCGCGTGGCGGAAACGCTCTGTGCCTGAATAATAACCCGTCATTTGCTCTTAAACGTACACTTGGCATTATTCATGACGCGGCACCTTACAGATTCCCGGAAAACTTTTCATTCCTATACCGTACATCACATCAACTCATTGGATATCTGGCCTCACGCCGGAATCAGCTTGGTACTGTGTCACGCTTTTCACAACACGAACTAGCGCAAATTTTCAGGATTCCCCCCAACGATATTCACGTCATTCATAACGGTTGTGAACATTTACAGTCTATAGAAGGGGATGACTCAGCACTGACAGACTACCATCTTGAGCAGGATCAATATTTCCTGTTTGTCGGCTCTCCTGCGCCGAATAAGAATTTGGCGCGTGCGATAGAAGCATTCGCGGCACTTAAAGATGACACGATGAAATTTGTCGTGGTGGGGGCAAAAAAAGGGAATGTGTTCGGCAAAACCACTTTACAATCTCATCCCCGTGTCATTCTATGTGACCGCTTAAGTGATGAAGCGATTGTCGGACTTTATCAATCAGCAAAGGTGCTCGTATTTCCAAGCATCTATGAAGGTTTTGGCATTCCGCCATTGGAAGCAATGATGCAGGGTTGCCCGGTACTGGCATCGTCTATCCCTGTGATTAAAGAAGTATGTGGTGACGCTGCACAGTATTTTGATCCGTATAATGTTAAAGATATTAGCCGTGCGATGCGTATGGCGCTGGAGACGGATTTACGCACTGACGCATTTACAGCTCAGGCAGAAGCGCAATGCGCCCTTTATAGCTGGGAACGCAGCGCCAAACAAGTACATGAGTTGGTTACCGCGCTTTAGTCACCTGACGATTGCGGGCAATCACTAGCGTATCACTCTGTGCATCCTCTGTTACAATACTGCCCGCGCCTACAGTAACACGATCTCCAACACGTACTGGTGCCACAAATGCGCTATTGGAACCAATGAACGCATCCGCGCCTATGACTGTTCGGTGCTTGGCCTGCCCATCGTAATTGCAGGTAATGGTGCCTGCACCAATATTCGTGCCTGCTCCGATTTCAGCATCCCCAAGGTAACTTAAATGCCCTGCCTTCACCCCATCATGCAAATGGCTATTTTTAACTTCGACAAAATTACCTACCGCGCTTTCCGCACCAAGGTGCGTGCCGGGTCGGATGCGGGCATATGGGCCAATGGTAGCATCACGCTCAATTGTTGCGCCATCAATATGGCAAAAGCTGCGTATCTCTACACCATCCCCAATACTCACCTGCCCCAGCACCACATAAGGATGCAGTAACACATCATAGCCAAACTGGCTATCCATTGACAGGAACACGGTTTCAGGAGCAACCATCCCTACCCCCTGACTGAGTGCTTGCTGTCTTAAGCGCGTCTGCATCACCGCTTCTGCCTGTGCCAGTTCAGTACGGCTATTAATGCCCAGCATTTCTGATTCTTCTGCCAAAATATAACTACGTGACAGGCCACGCTGGCAACTTAGTGCTACAATATCTGTCAGATAATATTCCTGCTTAGCATTATTGTTATCTACGACACCTAACAGATCAGCCAAACAATGTTGTTGCACTGCCATAATGCCGGCATTGCATAAGCTGATTGCACGCTGCTGTTCATTCGCGTCATTATATTCAATAATATCCACAGGCGTATTATCTTCAAGCAACACACGTCCATACTGGGCAGGATTAGCAGGTGTCATGGTTGTTAGCACCACATCATGCTGTTGCGCGCTTTGGGTAAGCTGCTGCAACGTGTCCAGCGTAGTGAGTGGGGAATCACCATATAGCACCAGTACCATACCTTGAAACCCTTCCAGATGAGGCAATGCCGCTTTCACTGCATCACCTGTTCCTTTTGCGTCATGTTGGATGGCATGTGCGATATCAGGGCTATATTTATGTGCTTCTGCCGCAATCGCATCCGCATCAGGAGATGTGACCAATACCATACGGTCTGGCTTCAGCTGACTGGCCGCATACAATACGTGGCGCAGCACGCTCCATCCGGCAAGGGAGTGTAGCACTTTAGAAATGTCAGATTTCATGCGGCTGCTTTGACCAGCGGCAAGGATGATAATAGCGAGGGAATGCGTCATGCGCGCCACTTTATCAGTAAATCCGCAGAATGCAATATTGCTGTTCACAATGGCGGCAATACCTCCTATGATGCACACTATGGAACTCTACCCCTACACCCCTTACGCCATTGCCTTCACACTTGCCTTACTCAGCGTCATTGCTGTGACCGCACTGACCACTGTTCGCCGCCAACGATTCATGCTACGCGATCAGGATATTGCTTTGGCCACAGCGCGTACTCAGGCAGACCATGCGCTGGAGCAGTTGCAGCAATATGATGCCATGAAAGCAGGTCATGACACACTCATTGAAGAACGTTCCCGCGCTATGGCAGAAAAAGACGAGCTAACCAAGCAACTTGAAACCTTAAGGCGCGAGCGCGACATTGCGACCAAAAGCAAAGAGCGGGCAGAGTTTTTAAAGTCTGAAGCTGAACGCAAAATCATGCTAGCTGAACAGAAAGTGGGTGATATGCAGGAACGAATGCAGGATTGGAGCCAGCAGAAAGAAGAATCAGTACAAGCCGCCAGAGCTGCCATATTGAAAGCAGGTGGGGAAATGTCGAGCAAATTACTGGAAGATCATAAACGCGAGTTGCTGGAGGCAAAAAAGGATAGCGAAGAACGGGTACGCCGTACCACAGAACAACTAATGCAGCAATTTGATACGATTTCGAAAACCGTTCATTCATTGCGTGATTCCACACTACATACACGTGACCAAATGGAAACCGTGATGCGCTCCCTGACCAATCCTGCCGGAGTCGGGCAAATGGCAGAAGTAGGGCTGGAGAATTCGCTTAAAAACCTTGGCCTGCTTAAAGGACGTGATTTTGTCATTCAATACCATGTCGCGCAGGAAGAAGGCCGTAACCTGCGTCCTGACGCAGTGATTTTCTTACCCCAGGATACGGTCATGGTGATTGACTGCAAGGCGTCAAAAGCCTTGCTGGAACTGGCCAAAGCCAGCACAGAGGAAGAGAAAGCCCAAGCGTTGCAAGCATTAAAGAAAACTATGAACGAGCATGTACGCGCACTTGCCAGCCGTGACTACCGCGCTGCGGTACTGAAAAGTTTCCATGACGCGGGAAAAAGTGAGCAGGTGGGGCATATCTTTAACGTGATGTATCTACCTAGTGAATCTGCTATTGAACAAGTGCGTGATGCAGACCCGGAATTTGATAGCAAGCTTCAAAAGCATGGCATTATTCTGGCCGGTCCTTCCAGCCTGGCAGGATTGTTTTCTCTGGCAAAAATGAACATTGCCGCAGCGAATCAGGCAGAGAATGAACAAATGATTATTCAGCTGGTTGCAGACTTTATGGAAAGCGCTATCACCGCGTTTGGACATATTGAGAAAGTAGGGAAAAGCATTAAATCTGCTGCCGATCATTTTGATAGCTTTGCCGGTTCCATGAATGCCCGTATGCTGCCACGGATGCGTAGCCTGAAAGAATTAGGGGTTAGCCCAACCAAGAATAAAGACATTCCAGCGTCACTGGCGCGTTACGATATTCGCCGTATGGACCACACGGTTGACGGAGAGGCAGAACCTGCTGTCGCTTTGTCATTGGCACATAATAGGTAAAAAAACACCTGCAACCGCTGATGGATTGCAGGTAGGTGTTACTTACGTGTCTTTAGGCATAGCTATGCCTAAAAATATAACGCCGGGGTCATTATCTGTATATCCCCCACCCATAAAAACGGGTGTGCTGAAATACTTGAAAGCTTCACGGCACGCTTCACGGTAGTGGATCTGCGGATCAAAAGAATTTCGATTCGCTCGAATAGTCACGGTAAAGTAGCCCTGTGGCAGGCTTACATTAACCTGATAATTTAGTCTGGAAGCCATAGCTTTCCATAAAATAAACGTTAGCTATTGTATTATCAGCGCAATACTTATTTTGTCACGTTATTTCTGCTGCCTCCCTTCCCGCACCTTTCTCCTCAAGCCTATGATGCTGCTCAACCTTAACAACCAAGGAAGCATTTATGCAAGATACCGGAGTCAATCCTACGCATTACCCACGGAGCAGAAGCTACCGTAATATCACCATTGCCAATGGGCAAACCACGTCAGACAGCCTCTATATTGGCGGGCTGCAAGTGGTGGCCATCTGGCGTCCAGAGCAAAGTGGCGTCACAGCACTCACGTTTGACGTATCCGCAGATAACCTAAACTGGTACGCTGCCCAAGATGAAAATGCCGCCCCAATCACACTTAATCTCGACAGCTTGCAGGGCGCTACTCGTCTTGCGTCATTGCTGGATCTGGCTGGCGGAGACTATATCCGACTCAATACCGGCCAGCCGGTGTCAGGGGATCAGCGTTTCACTCTTGTGTTGCTGGCTATTTAATATGACGTATTATTCTTACCCTACTTATGCGTCGGCCCCCTTTTCTCCTGCACAACTTCCCGGCCTTGAATGGTGGCTGGATGCGTCTGACGATACCTCTATCAGCTTACTTGACGGCAGCGTATTTGAATGGCGCGACAAAAGTGTACGCGGGCGACATCTGAACAAACAGCTTGACGCAGCCAAACGCCCCGCACTTATCAGTAACGGCATTAACCAAAAATCGGTTGTGCGCTTTGATGGTGTGGATGATATTCTGACGCGTGATCCGTTCCTTTATGATTTAGGTGACATCACCATGTTTATGGTGGTCAAAGGTGCGCAGCAATCGCAGGAAGCGCGCTTTGTGGCAGAAGGCAACACCGATGTAGAAAACCCGTTTTACGCGGTGGGTATTAATCCCGGTGGTCGTAGCACGCGCCTATTTATCCGCAATGATGCAGGCGCTATTTTCTATAATATAGCCGGACAACGTGACATTATGGATCGCTTACCCAGCTTCATCACGATTCGTGATAGCTATACCAATTATAGTATGGAAGTAAATGAGCAGGATGATTTTGGCTCAGATTATACGCGTGCAGGGACATTATCACTCAATACGCTAAGTCTGGGAGCCGCGCAACGCACCACGACAGATAGTTACTTCAAGGGCGATATTGCTGAAATACTGGTCTATCACCGCCAATTAAGTGAAGATGATATTACTCGCGTAGAATCCTACCTGAAACATAAATGGTATACCGATGCAGAAGCGTTTTTCTTGCTGGGTCAGTCCAATGCGGATGGCTTCAGGGAATTGCGTTTCTTACCCGAAGCAACCATAGCTGCGTATAAGACAACACCAGACAATATCCATATGTATTATAAACCTATGGAAAAGACCGGTGCTAATAAAGCCAATGACGCAGCATTCACTGATGACGGGCAATGGTACAGACTGGACACAACCCATGATGATGCATTAAAAATCACGCACCAAACCGTGGGTGATCTGGATGACGGCGTGGCTGTGGGTTCTACGGAATATTACGGGGTGGAACTGGAATATGGGCGACAACATATGTTGCATAACCCTGATACACCTCTATTTATGTTGAAAACAGCGATTGGCGGTTCGGCGCTTGGATCAAGCTGGGATATTCAGGAAACCACTGATCCGTTCGGGATATGGCGTTTATTTAAAGAATTTGTCCATGACCCAGCCATTGCTGATCTGCGTAGGCGTGGCATACGTTTGAAACGCCCACGCATCTTCTGGATGCAAGGCGAGAGTGATGCAACCGAAACAGCACTGTCTGTCAATTATGAAACCCATCTCGACACATTGGTGAGCCGGATGAGTACAGAACTATACCACGCTGAGCCATATATTATTATCGGGAGCTTATCCACCCGCTTTGATGAAGAAGGCAACACCAATTTTGCGCTAGTCAAAGCAGCGCAGCGAAGCATTGCCGAGCAATATGACCATGTGGCACTCTTGCCAACAGACGGTACGGGGCATCAACCAGCTTACCCGTTACATGATAATTTACATTATGACGAGATTGGTTTTTCCATGATGGGGGAAGCCCTCTACCATTTAGGCCGCCCCAATCAGCCCCCCGTCAACATTACTTTAAGTAACGTATTATTTCCTACATCGTTAAATGCAGGAGAGCGTGTTGCAACAGTATCAGTAATGTTTACAGACACGACGGATACGCATCAATATAGCCTCGCCCCTGACCCAGATAACCTGTTTGCTGTTTCCGGCAACCAGATCATTGTGCAGCAAGGTGCCGCATTTAACGATGGTGCCACTTACGCTATCACGGTACGTGCTGTTGATGCAGCAGGGCTGACAGCAGAACAAACCTTCTCACTCACAGCAGGTGCTGCGGTATTTTCACCTGATTATTACGGCAACACCCAAGGATGGTGGGACGCTAGTGACGCTCCCACACGTACAGAGTCGGGAGGAACCATCAGTGAATTGCGTGATAAAAGCACATTTGCTCGTCATTTAGCGCAAGCAACAGGCACTAAACAACCCGCCATCATCAGTAATGCTGTCAATAATCTGGATGTGATTCGATTTGATGGGGTTGATGACCTGCTCACACGCGGCGCATTCATTCGTGATCTTGAAGCCAGCACGATCTTTCTGGTGATGAAAGGCGCAAACCAGTCAGAACCGTTTGAGTCAAAAGTATTAGTAGAAGCATCCTCAACCACGAACAACCCTAACCATACGATTTTGGGTATTAACACCTTAAACGATGCAAACACGGCGCGCATCTACCTTCGTGGCGACACTAACATTGAAGATGTAGCGACCTTTGGAGAACAGGTGATTTTCGATAATGCCGCGTCACTGGTGGTTATTACCGACACGCTGAAAAACTACCTGGTTGAAGTTGACGGCACATTAGATAACTCAGCGTCTGTCATGTACCGCCGTACTGCCTCTGCTACACTGGATACGCTGGCAGTGGGTGCTACAAAATCGCTAAGTGGAGAAGAAAACCATAGCAGCATGGATTTTATGGAGATGATTATTTACCGTGGTGCCATAGATGACGCCAGTAAGGCAGAACTCTCTGCTTACCTGCGTAATAAATGGGGAATATAGCGTGTAATTTATCCAAGGCTTGTTGACACTAATGCTATAACATATGCTACACTTATAGCGTTGTTCATTTAAAGGAATATGGTTTACCTAGCCTTATCAGCATTGTGCTTTATCTCTGCGTTTATTCTTATTATAGAATTGCAGGATTTAGTGAAAGACAATAATGCACACCCTTATAATGTTCCTCAGAAAGAGTGGAACATTATCGCACACGCTATAGGCATTGCAATATTTGTCTTTTTTGGCATTGCAGTGCTAGCGGTTGCACCGAATTAAGGTAATGCAGCACTTATATAGATAGTTTCGGTGGCTTTTCCTACCGAAACTATCTATTTTTTTTACCATGCAGATTCTTGTCACTGGCGCTAACGGGTTTATTGGTCGCCACCTCACTCACCACTTACGGCAAGCTGGCCATCATGTGATTGCATGTGTGCGGCAGCAGCAACATGCAGATGAAACAGCGATAGGGGATGTGGCTGCGTTCGATCAGTGGAGTCAATTACTGACAAACATAGATTGTGTGATGCATTTGGCAGGGCGTGTACACCAAACGAGCAAGCAGGAAGCACACAACACAAATGCTTTCACACGTGACAATGTACACGTGACGCAACGATTGCTGGATGCCTGTTCGCAGCATTCCGTGCGGCATGTCATATTTTTAAGCACCATCGCCGTGTTAGGCTATGATTCTGGTGACACGCTATTTACCAGCGATACGTCCCTTGCCCCGTATAACCCCTATTCTGTCAGCAAGGCACAGGCTGAAGCATTATTTGACACATACCCCCTGCCTTACACCATTATCCGTGTCCCGCTAACCTATGGTGCAAACGTTCGGGCAAATTTTTATACGCTACTAAAAGCCGTCTCGCGTCAGGTGCCACTTCCTTTTGGCCGTATTCATAACCAGCGCAGCGTGCTGTATGTTGGCAATCTCACCCATGCCATGGAAGCCATTGCTTGCCGTGAGTCATGTTATGGGCAAACCCTGCTATTAGATGATGGCGCGCCTGTCTCAAGTCAGCAGCTAATACGCGCAATGGCGCAGGCATTGTCCGTCCGTCCACACTTACTGCCCATGCCAGCGAACATGATGCAAACAGCCACTAAAATGATTGGCCGACCGGAGCTTTATCACAAATTATGCGGTACTCTGGCAATGGATAGCACAGAAAGCTACCGTATGGCAGGCACAAGCCCCCCTTACAGCATGGAAGCAGGCTTGCAAGATACTGCGCGGTGGTTTACACAGAATCCATGAGAATTGCTTACGTTAATGGCCGCTACGTGCCATATCACCATGCGACTATTCCAATGGAGGATAGGGGCTACCAGTTTGCGGATGGGCTGTATGAAGTGGTGATGTTTTACCATCAGCGGTTTCTGGACTGGGACTTGCATATGGAACGCCTGCATCACTCGCTGGAAGCATTGCGTATTGCACAGCCTGTATCGTTCAAAAGCCTGCATCTCATTGCAGAGATGTTGCTGCGGAAAAATCCTTATGCGGATGGATATATCTATATGCAGATCACCCGAGGTACTGCACCACGCAACCACCTCTTTCCAGCCAATACCCGCCCCTCCCTCACCATGAGCGTGATGCCAGCAAAACCTACACCAGCATCACTCTATGAGACAGGCATCAAAGTGATTACCTTACATGATGAACGCTGGGGACGCTGCGATATTAAATCTATTGCCCTGCTACCAAATGTACTTGCCCGCCAGGCTGCGCATGAAGCACAGGCACGGGAAGTGTTCATGTTTAACCACCATGATGAGTTAACCGAAGGCAGCCTGTCAACTGCTTACATTGTGAAGGATGGCACTGTGTATACCCACCCGCGCAATCACGCTGTGCTTCATGGTGTACGCAAGGAAATCATTTGCCGCCTATGCCATGAACTGAACATTCCCTATCAGGAGACTATGATTCCGCGCCAGCAGGTGATGCAGGCAGATGAAGCTTTTATGAGCAGTGCCAACAGTCATGTCTTACCCGTCACACGCATTGATGATACGGTGATTGGCACAGGAAACGCAGGCATCATCACATGTAAACTATTGGAAGCTTACCAACAACATGTAACCAGCCAAACAGGAAAATCATGGAATTAACACGCCCCCGCGCTCTGCTCTTTGACTGGGACAATACACTGGTTGATACATGGCCAGTGATCCATCATGCATTGCACCAGACGATGGCACACTGGAACCTGCCATGCTGGAGTATGGAAGAAGTAAAGTTGCGCGTGGGAAAATCCATGCGTGATGCGTTCCCCACCATTTTTGGTAATGAGTGGGAAGCAGCAGGGGATTATTACCTGCAACAATATCGCGCCTGCCATCTGGAACAATTGCAACCACTTCAACACGCTTTACCTGTCATAGAATATGCCCATACAGCTAACGTCTTTAGCGCACTTGTCAGCAATAAAACAAGTCGTAACTTACATATTGAAGTGAAGCATCTGGGCTGGGCATCGTACTTTGACGCCATCATTGGTGCAGGTGATGCAGCGCGAGACAAACCAGCGGCTGATCCGGCAGCGTTGGCACTGCAAGGCACCGACATCAAGATGGCACCTGACGTCTGGTTTATAGGGGATACCATCACGGATCTGGGATGCGCGCAGGCAGGTAACATGACCGCCATTTTGTATGGTGACGTGGCACTGGATGCAAGGCAAACCACTTACCGTGATTATCCTGTCCATGCTCACGCGCGAGATCATAACGACCTACTGAAACTCTTGCAGCATTATGTGTAATTTGCTATGATGCGCGTGAACAATCAGGAGTTTCACACATGAAAAAATTTCATAAAAACGGTGTATTTTTTGACTTTGGTATCGCCATTGCAGTTGCAGGTTTAGTCATATTTGGTGTTGGCATTGCCGCTGAATATTATTTGTAAGGTGGTTACACGTAAGATAAACCGCATTTCAATAACCTAACATTCTTTAACTATTTTACTTGATTTTCAGCATAAAAGCCTTAAGATCTAACGCTGAACTTACATTGATTTTTTCAAGGAGAGTGTTAGAACAGAGACGAGACGAGACTCAAAAAAAGCTTCTTCGCCTGCAATCTGTTTTAGAGACGCTTGATTCGTAGAACGCTAACCTATTTACAGGTGGCTCACGTAGCCGCCTGTTTTTTTGAGCTCAACACCATGTTGACATTACGCATGGCATATGCCTATCATATCTTATTATTCTCATCAGCATCTACGTAAATTATGATTCGCACACTTACCTTCACCGCTCTCTTCGCCTGCCTTGGCACCGCTTCTTACGCACAGCAAAGTACCGTGGCTCAGCATCCGCCCAGCCTACACAAAATCACGCAATGTGCGCTGGCGGTAGACGCTTCACGATTACAACAATGGGTACTGGATTACAGCAATACGTCTGCAGAAATAACCGAACTATGTCAGGATAAAAAGTATCGTGATGTAGAAACCGTGGCACGGCGTGTAGTGCATAAGTATGAGAATGATGCAACCGCCCGCCGCTTTGCACGCTGCGCGTTTAAGAACACGAACGAAGTGATCCGCATGATTAAGAACACGACCGGATGGGGGCATTCTCATTGCTCTTATGTTAAGAAATATGCTTTGCCACGTGTCGAATCCGTACCAAGTGCTATTGATTTGCCTGAAGCGCCTAAACGATAAGCATCAATTAAGCTGATGGATGTAAGCATTTTGCGCTGATTGCATAATATCCTGCAAATCCTGCCACTGCCCGCGCTTGAGCAATATGACCATAGCGCGGAATTGTGCTTCAATCATTTCCAGCAAAGTAATCACCACATCTGTATGTTGAGAGATCAGCGATAACTCATCTTCCGGATCAGTCATAGCAGGTGCGGCCATGTCAGCAAACCCTGAGCCTGCATAACGCGCCAGCTTTACATTGCCGCGCTGTTCTTCAATAGTAATCACCCCAATCAGGCAGGAAGCCAGAATACGCGGTGTTAACTCTGCACCACGTTGCATATTGAGCGGTGTTTCATGCTGCTCGGTGCCGGTGCGAAGTTCTGCCAACACGTGCGTTATGAGTTGAAGATAGCTCTCCGCTGCATCCGACACATGCGGGCTATGCTCCATAATACCGCGCCATAAAGCAGGTGACGACCCTGCTAGCCGTAAAAACTGAATATAGGGTTGATTGCCATGCACATGCTCCAATGTTGCACCAGCAATCGCGTAAGCAAGTAATTGTGGCAGGTGTGAGACATAAGCATATATGCGATCATGTATGTCAGCATCCAGCGTGACAGGTACGGCTTCCATCTCTTCCCACAGACGAGTTGCCTGCGCCAGTGCATCAGCGTTCGTATCAGCTGTGGGGGTGAAAATAACTCGCTTACCAGCAAATAAGTCCACCGTGCTATACGCCGTGCCGGAAAACTCCATTCCTGCAATCGGATGCGCCGCAACGTAAGTGGGAAATGATGCTAAACATTCCAGTGCATACTGTTTGACTGACCCAACATCCATCAGCAATGTAAGTGCAGGCATGTCATAAGTGGCCAATGTTGTAGCGATGTCCTGCCAGCAATGAGGCGGTGTTGCAATCAAGATGGTAGTAGCAGACTGAAAAAGTGATGCTTCCAGGCGGTCAGATACCTGATTGACTAATCCTTCCTCCTGCATCAGCGCACAGGCTTGTGCATCTGTATCAATCACTGTGATATGGGCATCTGCATGAATATTACGTAAGGCTTTGACAAATGAGCCACCAATCAACCCGCATCCAATCACTACTGCATAATGTTGTGTCATGATGACTGTCTCCTTTGTATTTGCGCCATGGCATCCAGCAACGTCTGATTTTCCTGCACGGTTCCAACCGAAATACGTATATGCTGCTTAAGCTTATACGATGATACATCCCGTACATAGATATGTTTTTCTTCTAAAGCATGTATCATATATTGTGCCTGCTCGCGTGATCCCATATCTAATAACACAAAATTTGCCTGCGTTGGATGTATGCCATACCCCATAGCGGTTAAGGCTTCACCCAGAACATCACGTTGCGCTATATTCATTGCATGTTGCTCCGCCATAAATGCAGTATCTTCTATCGCCGCCACCCCCGCCGCCTGCGCGGCGCTGGTTACATTGAACGGACTTTTAATCCGTAGTACCGCACCCACAATAGCAGGCGGTGCTAACATCCACCCTAACCGCAACGCTGGCAAGCCATAGATTTTGGAAAATGTTCGCAGCATCACCGTGTTATGCGTACTAACAGCCAATTGTGCGCCATCATCATAATCATCCGCCTGCACACACTCTGCGTATGCCCCATCAATCACCAGCAATATGTGTGATGGCAATCCATCACGCAAACGCTGCATATCTGACGCAGGAATATAACTACCCGTTGGATTGTTAGGGTTTGCCACAAACACTAATTTGGTACGCTCTGTAACCGCACGTATCAACGCATCCACATCGGTACGAAGTTCATGCTCTGGTGCTTCCACCGGCGTGGCTCCGGCAGCGAGTGTGTAGAGTTTATACATTAAAAACGCATGTTCGGTGAATAATACTTCATCCCCCACCCCTGCATACGCATGAATCAGTAAGCTAATTAACTCATCTGATCCCGCACCACACACAATTTGTTTAGCCGGAATTGCATGGCGGGCAGCCAATGCATGGCGCACGTCATGGCAACTGCCGTCAGGATAGCGATGCAACGTCGATGCAGCCTTTTGGTAAGCTTCAATCGCTTTAGGGCTGGCGCCATACGGATTCTCGTTCGATGATAGCTTGATCGGCACTACACCAGCAGCATAAGATGTTTTTCCGGCTTTGTAAGGTGCTATGGCTTGCAAATGAGGTTTGGGGGTGGGATGTGTTACAGACATAGCGTAAGTTACGTTAACGGATAAGGCGAAGCATAACTTCCAATATAGAGCGCATGATCCCCTGTAACAGCCAGCGGCTTCTCGTCAGTATGGAACCCTTCTCGCCCAAAAATATTTTTATTCACATAATCGTAAAACAGCGACACATCATCGCCGGTTTCTTCCGGCACCACATGGCCAAGCGCCAGATGTGTAGGGTTGCTCCCTACAAATGGTAAGCACGCAAACACACGCATAGGGTCTGGCATATAACGCCACCAATGCGCTTCTGTGTGATATGGCACAACCGCAATCGCGTGCTTATCCTGCTTCAGTGCTTCAAAGAACGTTGATTCACACAATGAACGATGCGGCACATAAGTGCCAAAATAATAAGCGGCTTCATGCACCCCTTGTGCATCATGGTCAAACGTTACCACATTCATAGGGGATTCCAGCGCAGTCGAGCTACCAATAATAATCCGCCATATCGCGGCAATAGAGGCTCTGGGTAGAGACGTATCTGATACATTATCCAGAATATGTCGCATCATAATGGCTTCACGCCCGGGACGTGCAAAACTTCCAGACACGCCATGTGCTTCTTTGAGTTTCCCCACACTCGCCACAATCTGCGAGCGTTCATCAAATAGATTGAGCAACTGACGGTCAATCACGTCGATCTGCGTGCGATATGCCTGCAAGGCGGCATCAAAAGTTTGCGTCATAAGCTTATACGTTCGGTGGTTGCATCCTGCTGGGAGGTATCCTACAAAGATAGTTTAGGAATAGCAAGGTTATGGAACAACAAATACTCAGCTTTGGTGCATCACGCCGTCAGGTGTCTGTAGGCAAAATTGCATGGCTGGCACATGACCGTCCTATTACCCTAAGTAACGGCACTAACCTACACCATATTCCGGTAGCATACCAAACCTATGGCACACTCAACGCCGAGAAATCTAATGCCATACTTCTATGCCACGCGCTGACAGGTGACCAATATGCAGCGTCAGGCAACCCTGTCACTGGTAAAGCCGGATGGTGGCATTTTATGGTTGGTCGAGGATGTCCGATTGATACGGATAAATATTTCGTCATATGCAGCAATGTGTTGGGTGGTTGCACTGGCACATATGGTTCCAAATATGAACCCACCCCGGGAGAACCGCTAGGGTTAGAATTTCCGATTGTGACAATTAAAGACATGGTAACCGTGCAAAAGAGACTGGTAGAACATTTTGGTATTGAGCGGCTCTTTGCGGTGATTGGTGGCTCTATGGGTGGTATGCAGGTCTTGCAATGGGCAGTAGACTACCCTAGGCATTTATGTTGCGCGATACCGCTTGCCACGGCTTCACGACATAATGCCCAAAACATTGCCTATCACGAGATAGGCCGACAAGCCATTATGGCTGACCCCGAATGGATGCAGGGACAATATCACGCACATGGTACGTTTCCGGTGAAAGGATTATCGGTTGCCCGTATGACTGCTCATGTCACGTACCTGTCTGAACACGCACTGCAACATAAATTTGGCCGGATGTTGCAGCATGACGATGATGCTCCGGCGTTCAGTTTTGACGCCAACTTTCAGGTAGAAAGCTACCTGCGCCATCAAGGCGTTAGTTTTGTAGAGCGGTTTGATCCTAATTCCTATCTCTACATCACAAAAGCAGCGGATTATTTTGATCTGTCTGAAAGCCATGATGGCAATCTGTCCATGGCATTTGGCCATACACCCGTTGCGTTTTGCGTCATGTCTTTCTCTACTGACTGGATTTACCCGACGATAGAAAGTCAACGCATTGTCAGAAGTCTGAATGCACTGGGTGCAGAAGTCAGTTTCACGGAAATTGCTTCACCGCACGGGCATGATGCTTTCTTGCTGCCTAATGAAAATTATATGCGTGTGATTGATGGCTTCCTAAATGGGCAGGCTGCGCGGGCTGGGCTTGATTCATGACATTATCCCCTCGCCTTCGCATTATTGCTGACATGGTGCCAAACGGATCACGCGTGCTAGATATTGGATGCTCGCAGGGGCATTTGCTCCAATGGCTGGCAGAACATAAACGCATCTATGGACGGGGTATCGAGATATGCGAAACCAAAGTACAGTCTGCCATAGCGCAGGGCATGTCTGTGGTGCAGGGGGACGCGGAGCAGGATTTACCGCATTACCCCGACAATGCTTACGATATTGTGATTCTCAATGAGATACTGCAACAAATGCAGCATCCTAAAGAGGTTCTCGCACATGCCGCGCGCGTGGCGCGCCACATTATTGTGTCGGTTCCCAATTTCGCCCATTGGCGCAATCGCTGGCAGCTGGCGGTTAGTG
Source organism: uncultured Alphaproteobacteria bacterium (assembly GCA_963803575.1). GTDB lineage: Bacteria > Pseudomonadota > Alphaproteobacteria > Rickettsiales > UBA998 > CAWDMW01. The sequence continues at coordinate 664,495 of CAWDMW010000002.1, read as the reverse complement.
GGCAGATGCCCGTCACACACCAGCTGGATTATGAATGGTATGAAACGCCCAATATTCATTTTTGTACGCTCAAGGACTTTCATCATTTTTGTACAATACTGAATTTACGTATTCAACGGCAACATATTTTATATTCGCCTGCCCTACCTAACTGGCTATCCTCCTGCCAAAGCATTAGCAATGTGTGCGGTCAACAGGGCATATTCCTATTATCTGCAACACAAAACGGGAAGAATGCTTGATAGTTCATCAGATTATGGTATTGCTAGGGGTTATAATGATAATACCCAGCGCAGCACTTGGCTGTCTTTGATAAACCGGTGACATGTATGACCACATCTTTTGCTCAAAAACTCAAATCTGTCTCTATTTCTGGAATGGATGTCTTACCTATTATTGAAGGTGGCAAGGGCATTGGTGCGACGAACGGCAAAAGTGCCGGTGCGTTTGCTGCGGCAGGCGCGGTTGGTACGTTTTCAGGCGTAAATGCAGAAAGCTATGATGAAAAAGGTAAAGCAATCCCTTACACCTATCAGGGAACAACCCGCCGTGAACGTCACGAAGAATTAATTGCCATGAGCACGAATGGCGCCGTAGAACAAGCTAAGGTGGCACATGAGATAGCGGGTGGCAATGGTCGTATTCATATCAATGTATTGTGGGAGATGGGCGGTGCAGAACGTATTTTGCAGGAAACATTGGAACGCGCAAACCAGTATATTCATGGTGTTACGTGTGGCGCCGGTATGCCCTACCGTCTGGGTGATCTGGCAGCACATTATAAAGTGCATTACCACCCAATCATTTCCTCTATGCGAGCATTTCGCGCACTATGGAAGCGATCCTATTCTAAAACCAGTGAGTGGCTGGGCAGTGTTGTGTATGAAGACCCATGGCTTGCAGGTGGCCATAACGGGCTGTCTAATAGTGAAGATCCTAAACAACCACAAGACCCCTTCCCTCGCGTAGCAGAGCTGCGAAAATTCATGAATAGTGTAGGTTTGCAAGACACCCCTATCATTATGGCCGGTGGCGCATGGTACTTAAAAGACTGGGAAAGCTGGCTGGATAATCCAGAAATCGGGCAGATTGCTTTTCAGTTTGGTACACGTCCTCTTTTAACGCAGGAAAGCCCGGTGCCAGATATTTGGAAACAACGCTTACTGGATTTAAAGCCGGGTGATGTGTTCCTGAATCGCTTTAGCCCTACCGGTTTTTATTCTTCTGCGGTGAATAACGCCTTCATTCAGGAATTGCGCGGTCGTGAAGAGCGGCAAATCTCATATGCGAGTAAGCCAGCAGGTGAAATGACAGATACCATCCTGTTTGGTGTGCGTAAACGCCCTATCTATGTGACGCCAGCCGATGCAGTTTTAGCCGAACGTTACATACAGGATGGTTACACTGACATGATGAAAACACCGGATGACACGGTTATTTTCGTGACACCTGAGAAAGCTGCAAACATTCACGCCGATCAGGTGGCCTGCATGGGTTGCCTAAGCCATTGTCGTTTTAGCAACTGGAAGGATTATGATGACTATAGTACTGGCAAGAAGGCAGATCCGCGCAGTTTCTGTATTCAAAAAACGCTGCAAGATGTTGTCTATGGCACAGACATAGACAACAACCTGATGTTCTCTGGCCATAACGCCTATAAATTCGCTAATGATCCATTTTATGCCAATGGCCATATCCCCACGGTTGGAGAGTTGGTACAACGTATTGCTACGGGTGAGTAAGCATTACTGCGTTACAAACGTTTTCGTTACGCGGGCGATGACTTCTTTAGAAGGAACCCCGTAACCAGAATGGCAGATAATACCATATTGCGTTAAATCACAATCCTTGCGGATAAGATCAATCCTAAGCGTCTTAGCCATGTCAGCGGTTAATGCTAGAAAGAAGAAAACAGGCCGATCATGTTGAGCATTTGTTGTAATCAAATGCATCTCAATCGTGTTTCTTAAAGCTATTTTCTTTGTGAAACTCATAAAGTTCTTATGGATTGACTGAGTCCCTCCAACCCTTGAGTTAATTCATTAGAAGCACGATCCTTGTCTATCACTACTATTTTTTCTATATCCGCCCCTTTAGGCATTACAGGGTCTGGACGCTCTGACTCTGGTGATTCCTGAGATATGGATTGCTCCTGTAACCTTAGCTCTTGTATTTGTGCCTTAACTGCTTCAAATAACCCTTCTTTAGCGATCCGTGAGGTTTGTTCATGCTCATCTATAGTTCTGGAAGCGTCGTGCCCATCAAACCCGCAATCCTCTTTTATATATTGCGTCGTGGTCGGAACACGCGCCGCGACATTATCTTCCGTAATATGTGTGAACGCACCAATAGTGTGCAAATCCTGATATCCTCTATCAGTTACAGGATAGTGAGCGCTTTCAATGTCTTTAAGCAGTAAGAACTCGCCATCATATTTATCCTTGCTTGCCATTTCAGCAGCAAACACCTCTTCTACTACTGTACGAAGGGCACGGTCGAATTCGCCAACTATCTCCTTATCCGGGCTACTCCACTCTTTCAACTCTGACAGAGAGTAAGCATCCCCCTCAATCCCACCATTCTCCATAAACTTATCTGCATGTTCTTTATGCTGAAAGCGCAGAGCCATTTTATGGTCAATTAAGTATTGAAGGTCTTCTATGGTAAGGGAAGTAGACATTGGCGGGAACAGCTTATGCTTAGATTAATAAATACTATGACAGTACTATACCAGAAAAAGCACTAAAAGGCATCTGCTATAAGCGACAATTCACAAGTAAATCACCTACACACAGCAACTTAAAAACTACTTCTTCTTCAAATAGTCTTTTTTCTCTTTGATACGTGCCGCTTTTCCAGTCAGTCCACGCAAGTAATAGAGCTTGGCACGACGCACGTCACCACGGCGCACTGTAACAATGCTTTCAATACGTGGTGAGTATAGTGGGAACACACGTTCCACACCTTCCCCATTACTGATTTTACGAACAGTGAAAGCAGAGCGCAATCCACGGTTACGGCGAGCGATACAAACACCTTCAAAGGCCTGAATACGTTCATTCGCGCCTTCAATAATGCGGACATTCACACGCACCGTATCACCTGGCACGAAATTATCCATTTGCTTATTCGCTGATAGTTGTTCTACCTGTTCCTGCTCAAGTGTCTGCAATAGATTTGTCATTATCCGTTATCCTTTGTGCAACGGTTACCCGCGCGTTGTGTATAGTTAGCCCATAAATCCGGTCTGCGTTGCTGCGTCACGTCTTCTGCCTGTCGTCTTCGCCATGCAGAGATATGCCCATGATGTCCAGATGTTAACACGTCCGGCACCAATCTACCATCCCACAGAGGCGGCTTAGTATAGTGCGGATACTCCAGAAGTCCAGCACTTTCTTCACCTATGCTAAAACTCTCATCTTGGTGTGTTGCGTCATTTCCAAGCACCCCGGATACGTAGCGCAGCATCGCTTCCATCATCACCATGGCGGCCACTTCTCCACCTGCCAGCACATAGTCCCCAATGCTCACTTCCAATGGTGCATATTTATCAAGCACACGCTGGTCTATCCCTTCAAAGCGACCACATAAAAAGACATACTGATGGGTATCGCTATGCATTAATCGTTCAATCACTGATTGTGACAATGGCGTTCCTATGGGCGTCATATAAATAAGCTGTGCATTTGGCGCAGAATGTAATGCCGCATCAATGGCCGCCCCCACTACATCAGGCTTCATTACCATACCAGCTCCACCACCATAAGGCGTATCATCAACTGTTTGGTGCTTGCCTGTGGCAAAATCACGGATATTAATCGTATTCAGTGACCATATATTGCGTTGTAATGCCCTTCCCATAACCCCATGCGCTAATACACCGGGAAACATCTCTGGATATAGGGTCAGCACGTCACAGTGCATCACCGATGTGCTTTCTTTGACTTAGCTTTTTTCTTGGCAGGTTTCGTGTCATCCGGACAATTAGGTTTACTCACAAAATCTTTTGACGCATCAATGATGAATCCGCCTTTAATCAACATATTGCGCCCTACCAGAACATCATAATTAAAATCATCCCGGTTTGTCAGATTCACTTCTTCATGCACCAGCACGCCGGCAATACAGAAAGTCATTTCAATCACCGGTCTTTGTTGTGTGCCACCTTCTTTCTTCTTGATATTTACCATACGGGTAATAGGTTTTTTCAGCTGATGCTCTCCTTTTTTCCCCGTATCTACGGTAAATACGACATATCCTTTTTCATCGCTATCTTTGGTTGCTTCGTGAATTTCAATCACTTCCGCATGAATGGAAGATGTAGCGGCTCCGGTATCCATTTTGGCTTTATAACTTGCTTTAAGGCGTGGAATAACCACCCTCTCCACATACCCTACGACATGCCGCTCAGTAGCAGGACTCTTAGCCATAGCCATTTGACTAACCAATACAGATATAACACATAATAGTGCTGATAGGATAAATCGTTGTTTCATATAATAGGTTCTCCAGCGCATAAATTTAATAAAAATGCCTTATCTTAGAATGTAGGTGGATGAATATACGATCATCATATTGATATTATCTTACCGGTAGTAACAATGCACATACAGGACGAGATTCTGCCACTAGCACATTGTAGGTGCGACACGCTGCTCCTGTGTCCATCACGTCCAGCGTAATGCCATGCTGTTGCATTTCTTGCCTTAGTGCAGATGGTAATAACACACTGCCTGAACCTGCGCCAATTAATGCAACGGACACACCCTTTTGTAGCATAGGTTGATAGGTAACGCTATCATGCAATGACTCAATGGTACAGGATACGTCCAGCGGCACGACATGATCCGGAAACACAATAATAGGCTGCGTATAGCATTGCTGCGCCACACGAATACCATCAACACCATATCCGTCAATTAAATGAATATGCTCTTCTACAACTGGCGTAATATCCACGATACCACCTTCATTAAATGGGCAGTTGACTGCGTGATGTGCGCTTCAACCACAAGACGATCATCAGGCGTGTCAGCAAAATAGCAGAAAACATTGATGCCAGAATACCAAAAGATAGCGTTACTGCAAACCCTTTAATCATACCGGAGCCGAAATAAAACAAGACGCATGAAGTAATTAATGTCGTGATATTAGAATCAATAATCGTAGCAAACGCGCTGTCAAATCCTTTGGCAACCGCAGCATGAACCGTCTTGCCTCGGCGGCTCTCTTCGCGTATACGTTCAAATATCAGCACATTTGCATCCACTGCCATCCCAAGAGTTAAGACAATTCCGGCGATCCCGGGCAGTGTCAACGTGGCCTGCAGCAATGATAATGCTGCAAATAACAGCACAATATTCATCAGCAACGCTACGTTAGAGAAAAGCCCAAACACGCCATAGCTCAGCACCATAAAGATAGCGACAAGCACGATAGCGACAAATGCAGCCATTTTTCCTGCGGCAATAGAATCCGCACCAAGACTTGGGCCTACGCTGCGCTCTTCCAAAATGGTTACGTCCGCTGGCAACGCTCCGGCGCGCAATAGCAACGCCAGCGCTTCCGCAGATGCATTGGTAAAACCGCCTTCAATAATGCCGCTCCCACCTAGAATCGGGGTATTAATGACGGGTGCAGTAACAACTTCGCCGTCCAGTACGATAGCAAATTGCTTGCCTGTATTCTGGCGGGTAATATCACCAAAAATACGTGCGCCAGTCGTATCAAAGCGGAAAGACACGACAGGTTGCCCACGATCTATCGTCATATTAGCATCTACCAACGATTCACCGGATAATGCTGCTTCCCTGAAAAGCGCGTAAGGGCGAACAATCTCATCCTCACGTTGTTTAGATGGAACAATAATCGTATCAAGCGGTACGTTTTTCTTATATAAGTCGTCTTCTTTAACTTTCTGATTCACCAGATGAAAGGTCATTTTTGCTGTAGTTCCAAGCAATAACTTAAGTTCATCGGGGTTTTCCAGCCCCGGCACCTGCAATAAGATGCGGTCATCACCCTGTCTTTGAACCAATGGTTCACGTGTACCGGTTTCATCAATACGGCGGCTAATAATTTCGATTGTCTGGGCAATTAACTGGCTTTGCTTCGCCGCCAGCGTTTCACTGGTATAGGCTACGGTAAAGCGGTTATCGCCTGCAGTCTCCACTTCCAGACCACTGGCAGCTTGCCGCAATACGGCACGTATATTTGTTTCATCCGGTATAGTTTCACCACGAACATGCACCTGAACCTGCCCACCTTCCACGACAAGCGTCGTGTACCCAATCTGGCGTTCGCGCAACTCAGCACGTATAGCACCACGCAATGACATGAGTTGCTCGTCCATATAACTTTGCGTGTCTACTTCCAGCAGTAAATGGGAACCTCCCAGCAGATCAAGCCCAAGATTCACACGCTTTTCGGGTAGAAACCGATCAAACGATTGAGCACCCTGCCCCAGCAGGGCATGAGTAATAGCAGGAGAAATTTGGAAAATAGCACCAAAGCATACGACGAGAATTAATGTGATCTTCCACGCAGGAAAGCGAAGCGTTTTGTTCATAAACCCTCACTCACACTCAATATCGACTCATCATTGAACAGATGCTTAATTGTCATTTGCGATAGAGTTATCACTATTTTTAGCGACAGATTTTTTCGTCTGTTTCTTGTCAGCTTTCACGGAAGCTAACTGATCTTCATGAGCGCTGGCAATGGTTGATTTCGCCACCTGAATCGTCACCGTATCTGCAATTTGCACATGAACGACATCTTCATCGACTTTGCTGATCTTGCCGATAATACCACCAGCTGTAACCACTTTATCGCCTTTTTTCAGTGCAGATAGCATGGTTGCATGGTTTTTATAACGTTTCTGCTGGGGTCTGAAAATCAGAAAATAGAAGATCCCCATAATGAGAATAATAGGGAGAAAGCCTATTATAGGGGATTGCTCTGCCGCCGCACCAGCGGTTTCCTGAGCAAAAGCAGAAGAAAATAACATACTCGGAACCCTGATCTATTTAAGTTTTTGTTCCTTAAATTCCACGTGCTTACGGATACGTGGGTCGTACTTGCGGAAATTTAGCTTTTCTGGTTGCTTACGCGGATTACGTTTTTTAACGTAAAAATAGCCTGTATCAGCCGTGCTAACCAGTTTCACCAGAATTGTATTCTTCTTTGCCATAACAATGCCTTTCTTTATATCGAATCGGTATTCATACCCGCTTTTAGTGCAAAGTCAAGCCTTTCTTGACTTGTTTGCGTGACACAGGTAATGACATATACCATGGCCAATCCACTCATCCGTATTGCCGAGGCACTCGAGCGCTTAAGTCCGCCAGTACCTTCTTATCCTGATTCTTTGCAAGTTCCGGGGTTGGTCTGGAACCATAGCCTTCAACAGCTGCAACCTGTCAGGAACGTGCGCGCCATTCCACTAGAGCAATTGCAGGGCATAGAACCTCAAAAACAGGCATTGCTAGAGAATACCCGCCGCTTTGCCAATGGCTTGCTGGCCAATAATGCTCTGCTATGGGGACGGCGCGGCACGGGGAAATCATCGCTGACGCTCTCTGTGTTTCACACACTCTATCAGCAACACCCGACACTGCGCATCATCGAGATACCACGTGATGGGATCGCGGATATTGCCACGATTATCACACTATTATCAGCCAGCATACATCGCTTCATTTTGTTCTGCGATGATTTATCTTTTACTGACCTTAGCAATCATTACACATCACTAAAACCAGTGCTTGAAGGAGGAATCGCCGGACGCCCAGAACATATTGTGTTTTATGCCACGTCCAACCAGCGCAGTCTCACACCGCAGCGCATGGAAGATACAACCCACGTTCATGCACAGGACATTGCTGATGAATCCCTGTCACTAGCGGATCGGTTCGGATTATCTCTTGGATTCCACTATATTGATCAGGCAACATATCTTGAGATGATTCAAAGTTACTGCGACTATTTTTCATTGGACTATTCCGCGCAAAGACGGCAGGACGCACTAGCCTATGCGGCAAGTCGTGGCAACCGATCAGGGCGTTGTGCATGGCACTTCATGCTAACACAACGATAAAAAAGAAGCTGCTCTGGCTAAGAGTCAGCTTCAGGGTGAATTGAAATGATACGTCTTTGACGTGTGTATCTTTGGTTGCTTTAACCGTTGTTCCGTCAATTATTAAGTTGTCTAGTGGGTATAGCTCCCAATTCGTTTCAATATACCAATTCCCGTTGATAAGGCGAAGTTTGCCTTGCACAGAGTTTTTATTAGTCACAATGCTAAAGATAAATAACGATTGCAACCATAGCGAATCGGCTCTTACTGTGCAAACAAAATAGTAGCGAGCGTAAAGAGTTCTTTGCCACTATAAATGTCTCTCTTGACCGCCTATAGCAGATTGCTGATCCGCTATGACGTCCTGCCATGTGGCGGAGTCGGCGGCCTGGGAAGCGGTACTGGGTTGGTCGTCTCTTCGCTGCGCTGGGCTTTGCGTAGTATCTCCGCTGGCGTTGTTACGTCCTTGGTGTTGTGAGGATGTTGCTTCTGGAGTGCCTCCTTCAATCGGTCGCGTTCCTTTCCCATATGCTTCATACTCCTCTTTTGCGTGTTTACGTATTGTCTTCAGGGTTTTCTCAGCGTGTCGCCGCAAGGTTTCCAACTGACTACCACCGCGCTCACGCGTGTTAAGTTCCTGCTGAATATGGGTCACTTCCACCCCTGTTTCAAATGGCCGCTTTGGGTGTGGCATATCCTCCATTGTCTTTAGAAAAGCAAACTTCTGACCTGCCTGCAACGCTTCCGTTGAAAGACCACGGCTTTGAAAGAAATTATGTGCAGGGACATGGTTAATGCGCGACATCACCGAATTGGTAATGTCCTGCTCAATCGTTTGTATCATACTGCCAGATAATGCTTTCCAGCTGCCATGCTCTTTCACAGCAGATGGTAGCAAGGTTACAAACTTCCCTCCGCCTAAATGGTGTATCGCATCACCTGGCAAATGATGTGACTCCAGCACATCCCGAATGATGGAAGCTTCTTCACGAAGCACGGCGTCTGCATGTGCATGAGACAACTTATTATATCCGGCAGCATTCCCCATCTCCGTATAAAGCATAACTGAACGATCTTTCCCCAAAATCACACTATCACCAGCAAATTGCAAAATCCGCAGAGGCAAGTCGCGCTCCATTTCCGTATGCGTCACCGGATCAAATGCCCGGTACCCCTGAACTGCATGGCGAAAAGCAGATTGTTCGGCAGTTGGCAATGCACTTAAGGCCATACCAATCTGTGGATCTTGCAACAGACGCGCTTCCAGCTTATCCTGAAGCACCTGATGTATGTCGGCAAACGGTAAACGTTCTACATACTGGTCTTTTAATGGCTCTATAGGATCTTGCTGTGGCGCTTTATAGTCAGCATAACTCTGAGCAACCGCATAAACATGCTCAAGCGTCGTTTGCGCTGGCCTTAGTGCCTCATAATGCTGCCCGCACCCTTGAGCATAATTATGATACTCCTGAATCATATCAGCAACATAATCGCCGCCATACTGGTCAGCAAGCAACGCTTCATATCCCTTGGGCAACTCACCATACCTCATATAACCTTGCATGAGCTTAGTTGCATTAATGCGGGACTCGGCAATCTCCAGCATTTCCATGCTGTTTCTTTCCTGCCCCATATCTGCTGCACCAAATACCAGACCAAACCCATTGCGATAGCGGTTATGTTCATCTTTTGTATGAATATGGTCATGCAATCCCGCTTCTGCGGTGAAATACTCAATATGCGGATGTACCATATCATGCAGTGTTTGCTGAACTTCCGTCTCTGTCAGACCCACTACAATCAGCCGTAATTCATCGCCTCCGCTGCGCACCGCCAGCACTTGCCCCTTGCCGTCTGTCATCTTCTCGACATGCGCCTGAACATCCACTAATGCGTTATTGGCAATAATCGCAGCCACCATATCTGTATCGCCCCACCCTGCCGTCATGTCATCTGAATGCCGCAATTGCTGGAATAGCAGGTTGGTACCTCCCATATTGCTGAAATCACCTTCCACAATAGTGACGGGCATATCTTGCTCTTTAGCAGTGGTTAGCGCGTAAATATGTGCCAGCCCAGTGATAAGCGGAGTATGCTGTTTGGCATCATACTGACCCGTCATACGTTCGGGCTGATACGCCGCATCTACTAGTTCCCTGATAATAGACTGCTTGACCTTAGCCGAGGGATCATCCTCCCTCCAGGCGCTTTTCAATAGCTCTGCGGTAAGTTCACGGGGATGTAGAAACCCCTGCTCTCGCCATATAGCCTGTACCTGATTAAATACCTGCTCTGCCGATTGCTTATCAAACGACTCAAGAAAACTAACCACTTCCTGACGATATAATACGTCTCCATCGTTCGGTAAAAGATGAGAGACATCAGTGCGACTTTCCTGTCGTTTATCATGATATCTTGGGACGTCCGTCATAATGATCCTGCTCGTTGCGAAAGTTTACACTAACAGAGTGATATGACAATATCTTTAATATAATTTTACATTTTCTTTACAATAGCCATGCGTGCTAACATATCTGCACGTTCATTGCCTGGATCTCCGGCATGTCCTTTAACCCAGTGCCAGGAAATGGTATGATGTTTCTGTGCTTCCAGCAAATCTTTCCATAAATCTGCATTTTTAACCGGTTGTTTCTTCGAATTCTGCCAACCATTCTTCTGCCAGCCATGAATCCATTGGGTAATCCCATTCTTTACATATTGGCTATCAGTATAAATTTTTACGTCACATGGCTCTTTCAGTGCGCGCAACCCTTCAATAGCCGCAAGCAACTCCATACGGTTATTCGTGGTATGCGCATCACCTCCAGATAGTTCTTTCTCTTTCCCGTCAGAACTTAGAAAGGCTCCCCATCCCCCTGCCCCCGGGTTGCCGCTACAGGCGCCATCCGTGTAAATTGTTACCTGTTTCATACATAATTCCTTGTGGTTGCCTGCTGATGGTACTGCAAAATACGTACATATTCCATAGGGTCGTGCGGTATCAGCAATGCATCCGCATCATGAAATAGCACATCATGGAAACGTGTGACTAAAAAACGCAAGGCAGCAGCACGTAGCAGTAAAGGGAGTGCTTCCTGTTCCTGCGTTGAAAGAGTGCGCACCTGCACATATGCATGACATAATGCATCATATGCACCCTGATTCATCGTGCCGTCTGCCGTCATGCACCATGCATTGGCAACAATAGCCAAATCATAGACAAGCATGTCATGGCAGGCAAAGTAGAAGTCAATCACGCCAGAAAGCGTACCCTGCTCATCAAAAAACACATTGTTCGGAAATAAATCACCATGAATCATGCCACGAGGCAGGTGAGCTGGCCAATGTTTTCGCTGGTAGCCTAACTCATGGCGAATCAATGCTAATATATCATGATCTTGCTGCGATTGCACCTTGCCCGAAGCACGAAGCGTCAGCGCTTCCCATGCGTCAAAGGACATGGTGTTGGCACGTTTCAAGTCAAATGTGGCCATGGCCAGATGCATAGTGGCCAGCATATGTCCGGCTTGGCTAATATGTGAAACCGCTGGCGGCTCAATACTGTGGCCTTCAAGAAAGCTGACTAAAGCGGCCTCTTTATCCTGCACCTGAATAAAAATATGACCTTGCGATGTTACGAAAGGCTGAGGGCAACATATGCCCTGATGGTGTAAATATTGTTTCAGTTTTAAAAAGAACGGCACATCGTTGCGGTCAACACGATCTTCAAAGATAGTTAGAATGGCCTTATGTAGGGCTGTGCTGCCTTTCGCACGATATTCAACCAGATAGTTACTATTCTCCACCCCTTGCGCAATAGGGTGCGCCGCTTCGATGGCATCAAGCCCGTAAGCATCACATATATGAGCAATATCATCCGAGGTGAGATAAGTGTAAACAGCCATAAAGTGCGATGTTTACCGTAGTTATCACGCAGATGCAGTAAAAAAATACCCCTCCAATGCAAATGCACCTTGTCAAAGGCAGGGTATTATGCTTGACTACATTATTAATCACGCAACCTAATCACTCTGTTACTTATGCTAAAGTATTATGCAATGGTAACAGACAGCAGCTACATTTCAGTTAAAAGGGGTTTATCATGGCTGATAACAAAGCGCGAAACGCAATGTTTCGCAGAAAAGATGAAGATTCACAGGAGGAAACAAAAACAATGGCATCATCAAACAATAATCAGGACGGACAAAACAACCGTCCGGCAGGCGCATATAATAGCGATAATAATAACGCAAACCGTCCAGCGCAAGGCCGCAGTCCGGCTCCTGCATCTCCTGTACCGGGTTATCGCTCTGCCGCGCAGGCTCCTTCTGCACGTCCGGCTCCTGCAGCGGCACGTCCGGCAGGCAGTGCTGGTGCTGATGGCCGCCCCGGGAATGCTGATAACCGTGCTGCCCCGGCAGGTGCTATGAAAACAAACAAACGTGTTTTGACTGTTGGTAATGACATACTTCTGAAAGGGGAAATCGCCACCTGTGATCGTTTGGTCATTGAAGGGATGGTTGATGCAACATTGAAAGACGTACATACCGTTGAAATTTCTGAAACCGGCTCCTTCAAAGGAACAGCTGAAATTCAGGATGCTGAAATTAGTGGCCTGTTTGAAGGTGATCTGATTGTTCGCAATCGTTTAACTATTTACTCTACCGGAAAAGTGCGTGGTACGATTTCTTACGGTGAAATAGAAATTGAGCGCGGCGGCCAGTTAACAGGTGAGATTCGCCTAGGCAACGACAGCACCAGTGCTGTCAAGAAAACAACGACAGACAAGAAAGACGCTGCTTAAATAAGCGATCTACATTAAAGACCCCTGATATATATATTAGTACATCAGGGGTCTTTTATTGGTAATTTACTCATCGTCTCATGGTAGGCTGCTGTGAACGCTGGGTGTCACTGGCATTAAATCGCCCAACATTACCAAGCAGTTGCTCTAACACACCTAATTCATGCCCTTCTGTCGGGGTTGTTTCGCTTGCAATTGCAATATCTTTGCGATCTGCTGAATCATAACCGGTGACACCGGATACTACCCCTTGCGCGTTAAACGTAATACGCGTGACGTTCTGCTCCGTAATTTCCGGCTCTAAAAAAGCAACAGCCTCTTTTTTATGGTGAACATAATACCAGATTTCTTCGCCAAAATTATTGGTAATTGACGGGCTACCTAGCATCGTTTGAATATCGTCACGTGTGGTAACACCTACATTGACGTCTTTTAAGCGATCAAATGCATCCACATGACCACGATTATTGACTCGTGGTGGAATACATGCCGCAAGCATCAGGCAAAAACTATAAAGAAAGAAAGACTGTAAAATACGCTGCATATCCCTTATATAAAGAGGAAACCTTATCAACGCAAATGCTTATGTTACATCACCTAACCCGACTTTTCACACCGTCTGCTGACATTCATCATGCCTATACGTTATATGCCCGTATTAATGAACATTCCAGACAGGCACGCTTTTTTACAGAGTGGGGCATTCCCGACACGTTAGACGGTCGGTTTGAGATGATTTTGCTCCATATGTTTCTTTACCTTCATACATTAAAGCAGCACCCCCAAGACACAACAGCGTTACAGCGGTTACTCATTGAATCGTTCTTTCAGGATATGGATCGTTCGGTGCGCGAAATTGGCGTCAGTGATACTGGAGTTGGTAAACGCATGAAGGCGATGGCTAATGCGTTTTACGGTCGCATTCACGCATTTGAAACAGGTCTGAGCGATGACGCACTGCTAGATAACGCCATTCGCACCAATTGCTATGGTACTGTAGATAATCCACCTGAAGATGTTTCTATGGTGCGCCACTATATACGCGATGAGCTGCAAACACTCTCTGCTGACACCCTGCTTTCTTCTGCTGCATGATCCCTTATCAGTTCTATCACTTGCTGACAACGCCGCTTCACGCCGCACTACCGAAACTGGCAGCCATTGCCTATCAACGTGACATACGGGTGTGTATCACCGCTGATAAAGATATGTTGCCTGATCTGGATACCGCCCTATGGACATACGACCCCGGTAGCTTTTTGCCTCATGGGATGAACGATGAGTATGCTGAACATCACCCTATCCTATTAACCGATACGCCAGACACCGCTAACAATGCACAGTTGCTTATCATTACCAATGGATTGACACTTCAAGATGAAGAAGCCTATACGTTCACACGTATTTTTGATGTGTTTGACGGCAATCATGACGAGGCTTTGCAACAGGCAAGACAACGCTGGAAGCAGTATGACACACTCAAATATCCGCTGACCTACGTCAAACAGCGTGATGATGGCGGCTGGGATACCCTAAAACAGGTTAATCAGCCTGACGCTGAAACCACGCCTTAACATGCGCAATATCCTGAGCAATGTGCTGCTGCAATACCGCTACGTTTGAAAAACGTTGCTCATCCCGTATATGATGGAGCAATTGCACATTAATGCGTTGGCCATAAGCATCCTCGCACGGTGTCAGGCTATGCACTTCCAGCACCGGGCGGGACACATCACCAAACGTGGGCGATATACCCAGATTGGCTATCCCTTCTACCCAAAGCGCTGCTTGCCCTAACCGGTAGCGCACCGCATACACGCCATAACGTGGGCAGTGCAAATGGTTAAGCGGTATATTCATCGTGGCACTGCCAATATTTCGCCCTCGCTGGTGTCCACGTTGCACACGACCATACACCGCATAAGGCCGTCCAAGTAATGCTGCCGCATCCTGCATATTGCCTGATGCTAAAGCCTCACGTATTTGGCTGGAAGAAACAGCGTAGCCAGTATGCGTGCTGGTATATGGCTCAGCAGAGGTAACTGCAATATTGAGGTGGCGGCCATGTTCTTCAAGCAATGCCACATCTCCCTGACGTTTTTCGCCAAAGCAAAAATCTTTCCCCACCACCACATGCGATACATTCAACCATTTATGCAAGATATGCTCAATAAAGCCTGTTGCAGCCATCGTTGCCAGTGCTGCGTCAAACCGCATAAGCACAACGCCATCCAGCGATAATGCCTGCATATGACGCAATCGCTGATGCAATGGCTCAATAGCTAGTGGCTTGTCATGATGAGAAAAATAATGTTTAGGATGAGGCGTAAATGTCATGGCCAAACAGGGCTTGTCCTGTTGCATCGCTTGGTCGCGAGCAGTCTGGACAATCAAACGATGCCCCACATGCATACCGTCAAAATTACCAATGGCTATGACGCCATGCAACAAATGTTGAGGCACTTTCTCTGACTGCCGTATAACCTGCACGGCTAATGCCCTCTACAGCACAACATTATTGCGGCACATCATCCACACCATACCCTCCCCACGGATGGCAACGGCATAAACGGCGCATGGTCAACAATGTTGCCTTTACTACATCATGACGCTGATACGCCATAATTGCATAAGCAGAGCAGGAAGGCGAAAAACGGCAGCATCCGGATGGCTTTATACATGCAGCAATCCATTGATACATACGAATAAGCGATATAATCATCATCTTCATGGTTGCCTTACCTTAGCGAGAGCATCATGCCCCTGTTGCACAAGCATATCAAACGATGTCGTGGGCAAGCGATAACGTCCAATTAACACGAACACATATCCATCTGGTGCATGGTCAGGAAATACCAGCCGCACCATCTCTTTCAAACGACGGCGCGCACGGTTACGAACGGGGGCATTGCCAAGTTTTTTGGTAACCGTAAAACCAACAGCACATTGGTCGGCTTCCAAAGGTATGGCGCAGGACAACGATTCAGCTTCAGCATATTGCAGCACAAACCCGGGCATCACAATAGCGCGGTCATTTCGCCTCATAGCAAGGAATTTTTTTCGTGATGTGAGGCGGATAAGTTCAGGCAAAGACGTCACAATGTATCAACGATATGACAGAAAAAACAGCACAGAAAGCCAAAAAGGCCTCATGCCATTATCTTTATGCAGACAGACGCTTACGTCCTTTTGAACGACGTGCAGCAATCACACGGCGTCCTGCCTTTGTTTGCATACGGGCGCGAAACCCATGACGGCGCTTACGAACGATTCGGCTTGGTTGGTAGGTGCGCTTCACCGGCTACTCCCATAGAAATAAGTTTATATCACAAGCATACCTTCATAGAACATCTGCAAAGCATACGTCAACTATAAAGCGCCATCTTTACCAATTTTTACCGTATTAAAGCATAGGATGTTTGTTGCAATGACGGTACACTTCACAGAACATGTTTAACTATATTCGTATATTTTCTTTGGTAAGCTTGGTGTGCCTCATTGGCGCAGCCTATTCCGTTGGACTTTACTATAAGCATCTTGCCAGTAACGATATAGTAAGCACAGCAGTTACCGGATCGGCTTCTTTAGCGCAAGGTTATATCAATACCGTATGGAAAAAGCATAATACAACCTTTCTAAGGTTAGCGCGTATTGATGCCTCAAAATGGAAAAATTACCGCGAATTTCAGATGTTTCACCGCGACACCATTGCGTTTTTTAAAAACATGCCCGTGAATGAAATGAGGATATACCTAAAGACAGGTACGCTCATTATGTCATCGTCCCCCGGTAGCGAAAATGCCCAAGGTGATATGCATATCACTTACCCGCCTTTTGAAGAAGCGCTCGCCGGTGATATAGGCATGAAGCTTTTAAATGACCGGGAATATTTCACCTCAACAGGGCAGCGTGTTTATGGCACCCTCATTTCAACCTATGCCCCTATTTATGTGCAAAATTATGCGCGTCTACTGTCTGATAAAGATGCTAAAACAGTGGAAGCCGTTATTCGCATTGACCTTGATATTACCGAGCAATGGAATCAACTGACGCACTTTCAATATGTTGCTGTTGTTGGCATTGTTGGCATCTTTGTCCTGATTTTGGGCTTCTTAATTTATTTTTCCCGCCGTACCGAAACTATTATTGCCAAACAACATGAAATTAATCTGGAACTGACCGCTGCCGCTGCAACAGCAGAGTCAGAGAACCGCGATAAATCCATGTTTCTGGCTAATATTTCTCATGAGTTACGCACCCCCCTGAATGCCGTAATTGGCTTTTCCGAAATTTTAGGCGCTGATATCGGGTCTACCCTGTCCGAACAGCATCGCGGCTATATTCATGATATTCACGGCTCCGGGAAACATTTACTAAGTCTTATTAATGATATTTTGGAGTATTCCAAAGCGGAAGCCGGTAAACTTGAAGTGGATTTGTCTGAAATTGATGGGAATAAAATGGTGAAAAATAGTATTCGTCTGATGATTCCACGCGCGGAAGAAGCGCAGGTCACGTTACTGGAAGAACTGCCGAAGAAACCGTTTATCATGCAAACCGATGCGAAAAAGCTTAAACAAGTACTGTTGAATTTGGTGTCCAATGCGGTGAAATTTACTCCGCCAGGTGGGCAGGTGAAAGTTAGTGCATGGCAGGATAAAACAGGGAAACGTGTGATTTTCACAGTACGTGATACGGGCATTGGCATTGAACCAAAAGATATATCGAAGGTGATGACGCCTTTCGGACAGGTAGATAGCGAACTCTCACGCCGCTATGAAGGAACGGGTCTTGGGCTTCCCTTATCCAAGCGATTGGTCGAATTGATGGAAGGTACATTTCGTATTGAAAGTGAAGTAGGTATTGGCACGACCATCACACTCAATATGCCACTAACCTTAGCAGCATAAGCTGCCGCACAGATCATCCTTACGTTAAATAATCAGATCAAAAACCCTGCCCAAACTTTGGTTTGCTATAGTCACATGGCAACGTTATAGTACTGGCATGATTAAGACGTTTACTCTGCCAAATGATTCAGCCAAACATGTAGCTGATGCACTAAAGTTCCATTCAAATGGGTTAATTCCTGCCATTGCCATGCAGCATGATACGCAAGAACTATTGATGCAGGCATGGATGAATAAAGAATCGGTGATAGAAACTCTTGTAACAGGGCGTGTCTGTTATTTCTCGCGTTCCAAGTCAGCTTTATGGCGCAAAGGAGAAATATCCGGCCACACGCAACAATTAGTTCATTTCCGTATGGATTGCGATAAAGACTGTGTCCAGTTGCTAGTCGACCAGACCGGAGCAGCATGTCACACGATGCGACGTAACTGCTTCTTTTATGAACCACTGCCAGATGGCAATTTAAGCATTATCCACGACCCTATTGCATAGAGGCGCGGCGTTATTTCTGCAAATATTCATGGCGCAAGTCAAGGGTTGAACGCTTGCCAATGTCATCATAATGCTGATCCAGCCATCGCGTGGCTGCTTCACGACCTTTTTCCTTTAGCTGACACAGAAAACCCCAGTCAGGCATAAATTTCGAGGCAACGCTATATTCACTCATCTCTTTATCTGCACGGATGGAATGCATATAGAATGTCTCATGCGTAATGTTGCAGCGAAATTCATCCTTGATCCATCCTTCATCCAACATCTTTTGAATGAAAGCCACTGCGCGCAATTCACGCAGCAGTGAAGAATTAAAGCTTACCTCATTCACACGATTCATAATCTCATGCGGAGCGGTTGGCACATCGTCTCGCTCAATAGGGTTAATGTGCAAAATCACCATATCATCTGTCTTGGTCTTATAAAACAGAGGATACAAAGGGGGATTACCCATATATCCGCCATCCCAATAATGCTCACCATCAATTTCTACTGCCTGAAATAGCATTGGCAGGCAGGCTGACGCCATGACTGCATCCACGGTCACTTCCTGATTATTAAAGATTTTAATACGGTTCGTTTTCACGTTCGTCGCGCAAATATAAAGCCTGACACTTTCGCAAGCGGTCAGCGCATCAAAATCTACATGGCGTGCCAGCAAATCACGCAAAGGATTAATGTTAAGCGGATTAAACTGGTACGGTGACATCATGCGTGAGAAGCTCTCAAACATAAAATAGGCAATAGGGTAATCCATATTCATACTGGCAATCCATTGATCCATCGGACTGCAGGGAAAATGTTTCAGCGGCTTACTAATCTGGGAAAGATCACGCCAAAACCCGTCCAGTGCTGCCCGCGAACCTTCGCGACCGCCAGTCATCATACCATACGCATACACACTGGCATTCATGGCTCCTGCACTGGTAGCAGACAACCCGTCAATCGACAGGCGGCCATCTTCCAGTATTTTGTCCAGCACCCCCCAGGCAAATGCTCCATGTGCGCCACCTCCCTGCAATGCAAGGTTGATTTTTTTACATTCGTCAGAGGGGGTCTTTTTAGTCATTTAGGCATTATGTATATGGTCAAGAATTTCAGGAACAATTTGCTCACGGTATTTACGGCCGTTAAATATACCGTAATGCCCCGTGGCTTTTTGCAGATGATAACGTTTACGTGCGTCAGGAATATTGGAACATAAATCCATTGCAGCTTTGGTTTGGCCAACACCGGAGATATCATCACGCTCACCTTCCACACATAATAACGCAGTTTTAGTGATAGCTTCTGGCTTTACACGTTGACCGCGATAATCCAGCTCACCTTTGGGCAGCAAATGACGCTGGAACACCCGATCTATTGTCTGCAAGTAGAACTCAGCGGTAATATCTGCGACAGATAAATACTCATCGTAGAATTTGGTATGAGCGGTAGCACTATCGCCGTCACCGTCCACCAGATGTTGGAACAATTTGACGTGCTCACCAATATGGCGATCCAGATTCATTTGCATAAACCCACTTAATTGCAGGAAGCCCGGATAAACGCGGCGCAGGAAGCCCGGATATTTTACCGGTACGCGGGTAATCACGTTTCGTTCAAACCAATCTAAAGGCTTTTGTTGCGCCAACTCATTAACGCGGGTAATCCCTACACGTGTATCAATAGGCCCTCCCATCAGCGTCATGCTTTTTGGCACATACGGATCATCCGCTTCACTCATGATGGATACAGCCGCCAACACTGGCACCGCAGGCTGACATACGGCCAGCACATGCACGTCTTTGCCAAGAAAGCGGATGCAATCACGTACCATAGAGATATAGTCATCCAGATCAAACCCGCCTTTCATGGCTGGCACGTCCCTCGCATCCACCCAATCAGTAATGTACACATCTGCATGCGGAATGAGAGCAGAAACCGTACCACGCAGCAAAGTCGCATGATGGCCAGACATTGGGGCAACAATCAGAATCTTAGGCTGCACCGCTTTCAACCCTTCGCGCTTAAAGTGACGCAAATGGCAAAATGTTTCTTTCATTACCACCGTGTTGGTCACTTCAACAGACTTGCCGTCTATCTCTGTCTCTTTCAAGCCAAAGCGTGGCTTTGTGTAGTCACGGGTAATGCGGTCAAATAACTCCAAACCCGCGGCTGTATGTCGGCCAAACCCCGTGTAGGTGACAGGGCTAAATGGGTGACTAAAGCTTCCTTTCATCCAGCTCGCCATCGTCCGTACCGGAGCAACGGTTGCACGATGAAGTTCATACATGTGATAAAGAGCAAAATTTTCCATAATTCCTGTCGCAATGTTGTTAATAGCGTTTAAGCACTATCTATACCATATTTCTGATGCAGTATCACGGCTATTTCGCAATGCAACAAACCAGACATCCAGTTCTGCACGTTACTGTGCTGTCCACCCACCATCTACTGGTAAAATGGTACCGGTAATATTGGACGCACCATCGCTGCACAGGAAGGTGGCCACTTCGCCGATCTGTTCAACAGTGGTGAATTCTTTGGTTGGTTGCGCTTTTAGCAAAACATCACGCTTCACTTCTTCTTCTGAAATACCACGGGATTTTGCTGTATCCGCCACCTGTCCTTCTACCAGTGGCGTCCACACATAGCCCGGGCAAATCGCATTCACCGTGATTCCGTCCTGCGCTGTTTCCAGTGCCACCACTTTCGTTAAGCCCGCAATTCCGTGTTTGGCTGCCACGTAAGCAGATTTGTAGGGCGACGCAACTAGCGCATGTGCTGATGCTATATTGATAATCCGTCCCCATCCTTTTTCTTTCATCACCGGTACGGCATGTTGCATCATATGAAACGCAGATGACAGGTTGATGGCAATAATCGCATCCCATTTGTCCGCAGGAAACTCTTCAATTGGTGCCACATGCTGAATGCCTGCATTATTGACAATAATATCAACCGAACCAAATGCATCACGTGTTTCATCGACCAATGCCTTAATCTCGTCAGGCTTCGTCATGTCAGCACCGTTATATTTAACGGTTACACCTGTTTCGTCAGCCATTTGCTTGCGATCGCGCTCTATTTCCTGTGCGTCACCAAACCCGTTGAGCATAATATCAGCACCTTGCTGTGCCAGAAAGCGAGCAATTCCCTGTCCTATTCCGCTGGTTGAACCAGTAATAATGGCACTTCTACCTTTCAATGTCGTCATGGCGCTTAATTCCTGTCTTTTGTCGAATATTGCAGAAGCTGACACACTTTATCCATTCAGTCAAGACAGCGATTGAACCATGCAACCACTTTCCATACGCGTTTCTTATCATGCGGCATCGGCACAGTACTCAACACTTGACTCAACTGTCCTTTGATGCGTACAACTAAACACATATGACACACAAAACTGATGTTGCGATTATTGGTGCGGGGCCTGTTGGGCTATTTGCCGTATTTGAATGTGGAATGCTGAAAATGCAGTGCCATGTCATTGACACGCTGGCAGCCGTGGGTGGGCAATGCACGGCACTCTATCCCGAAAAACCCATCTACGATATTCCGGGTTTTCCCTCTATTGACGCCGCTGATCTGATTGATCGTCTGGAGCAGCAAGCCGCACCCTTCGCACCGACCTACCATCTAAATCAGCAGGTTACCACCCTATCACAGCAAGAAGATGGCTGGCACATCACCACATCTGCCGGCACCACCATACAGGCAAAAGCGGTGATTATTGCCGGAGGATGTGGCGCCTTTGGCCCCAACCGCCCCCCATTGGAAGGACTGGAAGCCTATGAGGGCAGCAGTATCTTTTACATGGTCACACGCAAAGAAACGTTTCGAGACAAATGTATCGTTATTGCTGGTGGCGGGGATTCTGCCGTGGACTGGGCATTATCACTGGCCGATATTGCGGCACATGTTTACGTTGTGCATCGTCGTCCTAAGTTCCGCGCAGCACCTGAAAGCCTGAGACAATTGCACGAACTAGCGCAAACACGTGATAATGTGGAATTGGTGATCCCTTATCAATTGCACGGGCTACGCGGTAGTAACGGTATACTTGACGGCGTAGAGGTGGCGACATTAGATGGCCAAACCCGTATGCTGGAGGCGAATATACTCCTTCCCTTCTTCGGGCTGGCCATGGAACTAGGGCCTATTGCCGAGTGGGGGCTACAGCAAGATATGAACCACATTACAGTTGACCCTGCCACCATGCAAACCAGCCAGTCGGGTATCTTCGCAATTGGCGACATTGCGACTTACGCAAAGAAACTCAAACTGATTCTGTGTGGTTTTTCAGAAGCAGCGATGGCAGCACACGCGGCTTACCCGCTGGTGCATCCGGATACTGCATTACATTTCGAGTATTCCACCAGTAAAGGGATGCCAGCTAACGCATCATCATAACATTCAAGGAGTCTACATCCTATGTTAGACATGTTACTGAACCCACCTATTCAGTTCTTTATTCTGGCGATATTGGCCGGATTGCTGCGCTCCGATTTGGATATTCCCGAACAGGTTACCAAAGCCATGTCTATGTATCTGATGATTGCCATTGGATTGAAAGGCGGGATTGGCCTGCGTGAATCCACACATGCAGAGTTACTCGCGCTATGGCCGGTGTTTGTCGCAGCTATAACCATTAGCTGCGCCTACCCCTTTATGGCAGCATTCTTTTTGCGCACCACCACACGTTTAAGCAGGCTGGATACGGCAGCCATAGCCGCACATTATGGGTCTGTTAGTGTAGTGACTTTTAGCTACGCCGTGAGTTATCTGGAAGGTAATAACTATCAATATACAGGCTATATTGTGACATTAATGGCTTTGATGGAAGCACCAGCCATCTTGTCAGGTATCATGCTGGCGCGAGAAAGCAACCGACTGGATGGACAACAAAAGAAACGTCTTTTCTCAGTAGAATTGATGCGTGATGCATTGCTCAATAGCTCCATCGTACTGCTTATCGGCAGCCTGATTATCGGTATGACCGCTGATGCGAGTGGGCTTGCACGCATTGAACCATTTATCATCAAACCCTTTTACGCCGTACTCTGTATCTTTCTGATGGAACTGGGGCTGGTTTCATCCCGCAAATTTCATTTTGTTCGCCGCTTCCCTGTAGGCTTGCTGGCCTTCACCTTCTATATGCCAGTGCTGGGTGCCAGCATTGCGCTGTTTACTGGGCATTTGCTGGGAATGGCATTTGCTGATGCCGTTTTGTTTGGCGTGCTAGGTGCCAGTGCTTCCTATATTGCCGTGCCAGCTGCCATGAAACTGGCACTGCCTGATGCTAACCCAGCTTATTACATCACCTCGTCACTGGTACTGACCTTTCCGTTTAACCTGATTATCGGGGTGCCGCTTTACTACCATATGGCAAAGTGGCTTTATGGCGGGTAAGTGTTGTTTATGATGTGCGGGCAGATAAAGGTGAAGGTTCAGACATATAGTCCTGCGCCAGTTCAACATAGTTTTGCGCGGATATAGAGAGAAACGCAACTTCATCTTCACGCATCATCCGCATATGTCGTGCAGGACTGCCCGCCCATAACTCACCTGTAGCCACTTCCTTTCGCGGTGTCAAAGTTGCACTTGCCGCCAGCATTCCGCCACAACGTACCACAGTGTGATCCAGCATAACCGAGCGCATCCCGATAAACGCGTTATCTTCAACGGTGCAGGCATGAAGCATTACCGCGTGGCCAATGGTGACACCGGAACCAATCACTGTTGCCCCTACCTTGCGTGTTACGTGGATAACGCTATTATCCTGAATGTTGGTGCGCTCACCAATGGTGATTGGCATCACATCCCCGCGAATGACGGTGCCAAACCATACCGAGCTGCCCGCACCTATGGTAACATCGCCAATGATAGTAGCCGTTGGAGCAATAAACACATCGTCAGCAATGCGCGGCATGATACCCTTATACGGAAGAATAGATGGGGTTTGTGTCATGGGAATAAAGCTCCTTGCGTTAATCCTGCTGTTTCATCGAAACCGTACATCAGATTCATATTATGCACCGCCTGCCCGGATGCACCTTTCATCAGATTATCAATGGCTGAGATAAGAATAATATGTTGATTGTCTGATCCGGTAAACACATTCATGTAGCACTGATTGGAACCACGCACATGATGAGTGGATGGCACCATGTCATCACCAAGCACCTGTACGAAAGGGGCAGGTGCATAACATTCCTGCAAGGTGACTCGTGCATCGTTGATGGTAGCTCCATTAGCGAGTCTGGCATACATGGTTGCGACCATGCCACGGCGCTGCGGAATCAAATGTGGTACAAACGTAACATCATAGCGGCTGTCAGTGACGTGTAATTCCTGCATCATTTCCGCTTTATGTCGGTGCTGATTAACACTGTAAGGCGTCAACCCTTCTGCCACCTCATTATAAATGAGTGACTCTTTCACTGCTCGTCCTGCCCCGGAAACACCGGACTTGGCATCAATGATAAGCTGTCCCTGCTCCAGCATCGCTGCATTAACCAAAGGCAACAAAGGAAGCAGACTACAGGTAGGATAACAACCGGGATTAGCAACCAGTCGTGCATCGTTAATCTGGTCACGGTAATGCTCGCTTAACCCATAAACCGCTTGCGATTGCAATGCTAATGCCTGATGGTGCTTGCCATACCAATGCTGGTAAGCTGCCGCGTCATGCAGGCGAAAGTCAGCAGATAGATCAATAATACGCACGTGACCCGGCAGAGACGCAATAATAGGTTGTGTCGTACCATGCGGTAAGCAGCAAAACACCAGATCAATATCACTGAAATCAATGGATTCAATCGTGACTAAATTCGGCAAATCATGATGATAAAGATGCGGAAACACTGCGGAAACTGGCTTGCCCGCATGGCTGTAAGCTGCAAGTGCGCTGATGTAAGCGTGCGGATGTTGCAACAGCAAACGCAACAACTCGGCACCCGTGTATCCGCTGGCACCCAGCACGGCAATATTCACTGTAGAAACCTGATTCATACCATGCACTCTAACATAAGCAGAAGGTTTAAAGAAAGCGTATCATTAAAATATCATCTAAATACCGTCCATCCGGTAATTTTGCGGTACGCGGCTCATACCCATATTGCGTAAATCCCAACCGTTGATACAGTCTGACAGCACTCTGGTTACCTGATTCTACACTTAGCAATATCTGCTCATATCGCTGTGCTGCATCATCTATAATATGCTCTAGTAATCGCTGACCTGCACCCTGCCCCTGACAGGTAGACTGAACATACATCATCCATAATATCGCCTTATGCTCATTATGGGGTCGCACATCTGGCTGCAACGCTGCACTGCTTATTAAAGCCTCACCATTCCAAACCCCATAAACCTCATCTCTGCCAATAATATTGGCAAAATAGGCGTCATCATACTGCGATTCTTCTGCGTAGGTACCGGTGAAATATTCAGGGTAATTCCGCAATGCCTCCAGCCGTAACGTGCGAAGCAGTGGGGCATGTCCTGCATCAAGCCGAGAAATATGCATAGAAAACGTCATGAATAGTCATAGAAATAAGGCCAAAAAAAACCGCCGCTGAAAGCGACGGTTTCTTGTGTACGTAATACAGGTATCGCAATCAGCGCTTAGAGAACTGGAAGCTACGACGGGCTTTCGCACGACCATATTTCTTACGCTCTACCACACGGCTATCACGCGTAAGGAATCCACCGCGACGCAGGATAGTATGAAACTCACCGCTGAAATTGTCCAATGCACGGCTAATACCATGACGAATCGCACCAGCCTGACCTGAAAGCCCACCGCCTTTAACAGTAGCAAACACATCAAATGCGTTTTCACGATCTAACGCACCAAATGGCTGGTTAATAATCATACGCAATACCGGACGAGCAAAATAACGCTCTAACTCACGGCCATTAATTGTCACCTTGCCATTACCGGGCTTAACCCACACGCGTGCAACGGCATCTTTACGACGACCTGTACCGTAGGCTCTACCTTGCGCGTCTATTTTTGGCTCACGTGTTTCTTGCGTTGCTTCTGTCATATGCTTAATACTTTATCTTGCGTTTTTATCGTTCATTGACGCGATGTCAAAAACTTTCGGTTGCTGTGCTTCATGCGGATGTGCTTCACCAGCATAAACACTGAGCATCTTCAACTGCTGACGGCCAAGAGGCCCACCGGGCATCATGCGGCGTATAGCTAGTTCAACCACACGGTTTGGAAACTTACCAGAGAGTATCTTTTCAGGAGTCGTTTCTTTTAATCCACCCGGGTATCCAGTGTGACGGTAATATTTTTTATCCGTCATCTTTCTGCCCTTGATCTGCACTTTATCTGCGTTCACAATCACTACGTGATCGCCACAGTTCATGTGCGGTGTGTAGTAAGGCTTATGTTTGCCACGCAGCAAGGTCGCCACTTGTGCAGATAAACGACCCAGCACGATGTCCTGAGCGTCAATCACCCACCAGTCGCGCGTAATATCGGTTGGCTTTGCCGAAAAGGTTTTCATTAACTTATCTTCTGTTATTTTGTGTAATCTAGCAGGCATGTTTATCGCTACTAACAAGACATGTCAACCAAAAAATCGTTAAACCTATGCACTGTATTTCACTTGATCCTCACTGCACTACATTGAGGCACCTTAGTCGCTTTTGCTTCATAAATACAACGTACTTGCTATCAGACTAAAACTGTGAAATAATTAAGCAAATACAAAGGAGTAAGCTAATGAGTGACACGTCAGATTTAGAGCGCATGCGTTCAGCCAGGCGTGCCTTGTCAGATACCATAAGACAACAAAGCACCGTGATGGAGCTTCGCGCCTCTATTGTCGATGAGCGTGACGCTACGCAACAACCAAATCTTACGACCTCTACATACGGAATCGTTCTTCATACTGACCCAATTGCCGAGCAAAACATAGATCAGGCAAAACGTGACATAGAAGATGTGCTGATGGGCATCCCTGCTATTGAGCAATAATTTTCTCGCAATACCCATGACACGTCCGCCGAGCAGGTACGTGCAGAGTTACAACAGCTCATGCAGACGGAAGGCATCAGTGAAGCAATTCAGCGCCCCATTTTGCAGTGGCAAGGGCTGGGAAATGCTCGCGATGCGCTACATTTAGACACCTATGCTCGTACAGACAGTGACGCATCCAAACTATCTATCGTATGTAACGAGACAACCGCCATATATATACCCCAAATTATGCAGGAGTTGCAATATCACGCCGACGAGTCTCTGCATACGTCATCAATTAATCATGTGAAACGTTTGCGTCATGACATTGGCGAAGCATACCAATTGACTACAGATGCGCGCCATAGCGATATACAAGCATTCACTCCTGATGTTCATTACGACGCTGAAACAAATCGTATCACCTTCAAAATGGATTACGTGCGTGAGGACTCCCCCTATTCAAACCCACTGGCTGACCTTCCGGACAGGGAAGTGGGAGGATTTATGCTGGATGTGTTGGCAGAGCATTCCCCAACACTCTATGCACTGGCCGCACGCCCTGAACACGTACGAAGCACATTGCACGAACTGATTGATAATAAAACTGCATTGCAGCCAATATTAGAGCATAGCCAGTTCACCCCTAAAGCTATGCGCAATCCTCTGCCAGATATTGAGGTGACATCTTCCATGAGCAAGGCAGCAGAAGACTATCAAACCCCCGATACACAGTTTGATATTAAACTGGAACTACCCTATAGCGTAACACCATCAGATATTTCCAATAGCATCATTAACCATGCAAGGGAACATTCCATCCCTCACACCTCCATCTTTGAACATATACCCCCGGTGCGAATGCAACAGCCCGAGGCCATAATGGCTGCTTTGTGATACATGATTGAGAGTACGGTAAAGCTGCTAAACAATATTTTGTTCATCAAAGCACTCTATGACCAGCATCCACTGGCGCGTACGTCATCCGCCATATTGATCGCATCTTTCCCTTGCAACAGGCAGGTGACGCTCACATTTACATGACATTGCGGCAGCATAAAGGCAAAACTTTGCTGAAATGCGCGTAGGCCAAACAGGCTTTACTAATTAATGCTTGACAAAACGTGATTATTTGTTAGGTTACACTCAAACCTTATCGTAACTATACGATTTTTATTTCTCCCCGTCCGTAAGGTGGGTTATTTATCAATGGCGAACGTAAAAAGACAAAGGCCAGAAGTATACAACAAACCTTCAATGACTCCACCGCCCAATGGAGCAAAAGGATATATTACCTCCCTAAAAAACAGAAAGGTTGAGGCTACGGTAATACTTGTTAGTCCAGGAGCTTTTCTGGTGAAAACTAAGGACGGAACTAAAAGAAAATTCTCCACCCGTTCTGAAGATGGAGTTTTCCCGGCTGATGACGGATCACTAGCTACCTTCACCATAATACCAGCTGATTAAAGAGCTGGTATTTTTTTGTGTAATTTCATACGTCACCACAATGTCATCATTAATAACTCACATCAGGCATGTACAATGTGCGTTATATACTTGAACCGTCATCCATATCCTTTTATAAGCGTAAGGGTGACGTGTGTTACAGTAACAATAACTTTTTAAAGAGTGATAAGATTATGGCCTTAGCAGCAAATCTTGGCTTCCCCCGCGTTGGCGCGGCACGTGAGCTGAAGAAAACCGTAGAACAATACTGGAAGGGAAATGCTACTTCTGATGCATTGATGGATACGGCGAAAATGCTGCGAATGCGTCACTGGAAAGCACAAAAAGATGCAGGCATTACTCTAATACCTTCTAATGATTTCACCCTGTACGACCACGTGCTTGATACCATCGCCATGACAGGTGCCGTACCGGCACGTTATGGCAAACAATCCGGTCAGGTCACATTAGATACGTACTTTGCTATGGCGCGTGGCCGTCAAACAGATGGGCAAGATGTGGTTGCCATGGAGATGACCAAATGGTTTGACACAAACTACCATTATATTGTGCCGGAATTTACAGCAGATCAAACGTTCAGCTTGTGCAGCGCCAAAGCCGTGGATGACTATACCGAAGCAAAACAAGCTGGTATTGAAACGCGTCCTGTATTGCTAGGGCCTGTCTCATTTTTGCTGCTTGGCAAAATGTATGGCGACAATAGCGATGTGTCACCTGTTAGCTTGCTGGATGCGTTACTGCCCGTATATAAAGACATTATTGGCAAACTCACGGAAGCAGGAGCAACTTCACTACAACTGGATGAGCCTTGCCTTGTGCTGGATCTGAATGACGCGGCAAAAGAAGCCTATAAAACCGCTTACAGTACGCTGTCTGAATGTGGTGCCGACATTATGCTTACCACGTATTTTGGTGCGTTACATGATAATCTGGAACTGGCAACCAGCCTGCCGGTAAGTGGGTTGCATGTGGATCTTGTCCGTGCGCCGGAGCAATTATCAGATGTGTTAAACGCGATTGGTGATAAGACGCTTTCACTTGGTGTAGTGGATGGTCGCAATATCTGGAAAACTGATTGTAACAAAGCACTGACTCTGCTTGAGAAAGCGGCTGAATCCGTCAATTCCGATAAACTGATTGTCGCGCCAAGCTGCTCATTGCTGCATAGTCCAATTGATTTACATCAGGAAACGAAACTGGATGCCGAGCTAAAATCATGGCTGGCATTTGCAGTACAGAAGCTGGACGAAGTCGCGTTACTTACCAACGCACTGAACGGACAGAAAGATGTGAAAGCATTGTCTGAAAATGAAGCAGCACTGGCAGACCGTGAAGTGTCTATCCGCATTCATAATAAAGCGGTAAAAGCACGTATGGACGGATTAAACCCCGCCATGTCAGAGCGTGTGAGTGATTTTGAAACACGTATTCAAAAGCAGCAGGATGCCTTGAAACTACCGTTGCTACCAACCACCACCATAGGCTCTTTCCCTCAAACAGCTGAAGTGCGTCAAATGCGTGCAAAGTTTAAGAAAGGAGATATTGATCGCGCCACGTATGATGCTTTCTTAGAGAAAGTTACGGAAGAAACCATCCGCTGGCAGGAAGAGATTGATATTGACGTGCCGGTACATGGTGAATTTGAACGCAATGACATGGTAGAATATTTCGGTGAGAAGCTGGATGGCTTTGCCTTTACACAACATGGATGGGTACAAAGTTATGGTTCACGTTGTGTGAAGCCACCTATTATTTTTGGTGATGTCTCACGCAGAGAACCAATGACTGTACGTTGGAGTGCTTATGCACAACAACTCACTGAGCGTCACGTAAAGGGCATGTTGACGGGGCCTGTTACCATTCTTCAATGGAGCTTTGTGCGAAACGATCAACCACGTTCGCAAACCTGCCGGCAAATTGCTCTTGCCATTCGTGACGAGGTAGTGGATCTGGAACAGGCTGGCATTAACATCATTCAAATTGATGAGCCTGCTTTGCGTGAAGGGTTGCCACTGCGTCAATCTGACTGGCAGGCTTACCTTGATTGGGCAGTGGATGCATTCCGTATTACTGCAGCCGGTGTGAAAGATGAAACACAGATTCACACCCATATGTGCTACAGTGAATTTAATGACATTATTAAATCCATTGCAGCATTGGATGCGGATGTTATTTCTATTGAAACGTCACGGTCTGCTATGGAATTACTGGACGCTTTTGTGACATATAAATATCCAAACGAGATTGGACCCGGTGTTTATGACATTCATAGCCCACGTGTGCCAAAACAGCAGGAGATGGAGCATTTGCTACAGAAAGCACTGGACGTGTTGAAGCCGGAACAAATCTGGGTTAATCCAGATTGCGGTTTGAAAACACGTGGCTGGCAGGAAGTACGTCCGGCACTGGAAGCCATGGTAGCTGCTGCTAAAGCACAGCGCGAGAAAATCAAAGCATCTGCTGCAGCGTAAGCAAAAACACTTATAGAGTGGTGTGACATCATATCATACCGCTCTATAAGTGCCAAATTGCCATTGATGTAACATGTCCGTCATATATTTGTGATATGCTATAAGGTAATAGTAATACTCATTGCGTAGTATGCTTAAGGCGAATAGCGTGCTTAAGATTATACCAGCAGATCATATTTAGAGACGGGAGATTATGACGGATTACAAAGTGGATGCTTCTAATAGCCAAATAGATGCTTCGCCGAACCAATCGCCGCGTCATGAGGCCGACTCAACCACACTGAAACCAGAGCAGGTTGAGCAAAATATTGACGCACTTCGTGAATTAATGACAAGGAAACTTGATCTTTCTTCTCACAACACTAAAACCTACCTACCTGTGACAGGAAGTGATCTCGCTGCAGTGTCTCATCTGCCAGAACAACGTGAGGAAACACCAGCACACACGACTCCCGGAACACAGATTACGTCTGCAGTGCCTCAGGAAACCGTGGCACCCCCTCCCATAGGTAAAGATCTTATCTGATGGCGTCTCTTGCCCCAGACATTATTTTGGCATCGCAGTCATTTGTACGAAAGAAAATGCTCAAAGATGCAGATATTGCCTTTCGTGTGCTGGCCTCGCCTTTTAATGAAGAAGCTTACAAACCCAGTATCCATCACCTCCCCCCTCAGGAACAAGCGCGCTACCTGGCAAATGGTAAAGCATACGCTGTGGGGGTGCAATACCCGGATGCTTACGTTATCGGTGCGGATCAGATCTGTGCGCTTGGCAATACAATATTCGATAAACCCGGCACTACAGAACGTGCCATAGAACATCTACAAGCATTACAGGGGCAAACGCATCACCAATATAGTGCAGCTTGCGTGTACCATCAGGGTCAGTGCGTTTGGCACATGGTGGAAATCGTCCGGCTTCACATGCGCCCTTTGTCCGATGAAGAAATCCATTATTATGTTTCGCAGGATCGACCATTAAAAGCTTGTGGCGGATATTGTTACGAGAAAGAAGGCTATACGCTATTTCATCATATAGAAGGGTCTGAACCTGCCATTAAAGGGCTACCCCTTGATGGATTGCTTGCCTATCTGCAACAGGTGCATTCCGTACCCGCATAAGCGACAGAACACTAGACGCTCAAACAATCACACGGTACAAAGGCAAGTATGTGGTCACTTCTTTCTCATGATTACCGTGCCTATCTGGCATATTTCAGCGGTCGCCCAGCATATCTGTGTCTTTTCCTCGGATATTGGGGATTTATCGCAGCGCAATTTATAGTGTCATCCAACGTTATCTATGCCTGGTGGTTTTACCTTGGGGTTGGACTTCCTACGCTCTATCTGACTCATGCGCATCGGCACTATATCTCTTATCTCATCTCTACCCATCCTCTTACGTGGTGGGTAATCGCCTTACTTGCTTACACGCTGATGCATATGCTGCTACTAACCGAAGCATCTGAGGGATGGAAAGATACCTGGCGACATAGCGCAGCTATTGCCGTGTTTATGATGGCGTCATGTATCAGCTTAAAAGTGCCGACAACCTTATTGGCCAGTATCATTAGATGGTTATTAATCATAGCTGGAATAATGGGGGTTGCGTCAGTCATACATCATATAATGAATGCGCCAATCACGGAGCGCTTACAGGCTTTTGGACAAAATGACCACCCGATTTTAGGAGCCAACATCTATGCTACCGTTGCGCTCATGGGGTTTTATTTGCTTCATCCCGACAATCCGTTGGGTAAAAAGCGACGCCTCACTTACAGTCTCTTTGCCATTAGTGTTTTGCTCATACTCCTAACCCAAAGCCGTGGGCCTTTGCTATCATTGTTTATTGCTGGTGGCACAGGACTCATACTGACACGACACTGGCGTACCATCACCACAGTGACCATTGCCGGTATGATAATCGGTGCTGATTTTTTTCTCTACCTCAACACACACGAATCATGGCTACCGTTTACTCAGCTCTATGATGCCGTGATACGCTTGTTTTCTCGTGAATCACATCGCCTCCCCATCTGGCAGGTTGCATGGGAGCATATCGTGCAGCGTCCACTCACAGGTTACGGTATGCAGGCAACATTCCCTTACTCTTTTGGCGGTGTCAATCCGCATAATATTTTCTTATCTGCATGGTATTATACGGGGATCACCGGATTTATACTGATTGTCGGCATGACACTACACGCCCTATTCCGTGCAATCCGGCACTGGCATAGCGCAAAAGGTACTTTGTGCATCGTGTTAATGTTTCACGCGATACTAGCCTGCTTCACGGATCAGGGGCAATACGTCAATTCCCCTTCCCCACTCTACAGCATCTTCTGGCTGCCCATAGCCTGCGTGATTGCTCTGCTGCCCGCGCAAGAAGCAAACTCCTTGCGAAAGAATGGCTAATCGCTTATGCTACGTGTAGTTAATTAATACACAACATTACGACACTATGGCAGATATGACTATTTTAGGAGCAATCTTACTAGCATTAGATGTGTACGCAATCTGGTGCATTCTTCATGAACCGTGGGAAGGCATGAAAAAAGTTCTGTGGATTGCGGCTATCATGTTTTTCCAACTCTTTGCCATGGTCGCCTATTTTGCTTTCTTCCGTACCAAACACGACTCTGACGTGCTGCCTCCACGATAACATTAGTCTTTTGGTTAGCAAGCTTTTCTCATTGCAACGCCTTTCATTGTCATCTTGCGCAACCCTCTTGCACCCGTGCAGCAAACACGCTACATATCACGCTTATGTTACGAATCCTGCATGTCGGTAATGGCAATGAAAAACACAACGGACTGCGCTATTACGACGTTGGCCGTAAACTGCAACATGGGCTTATCCGCAACAAACATAATGCCCTGTTCTTTAGTGACCGTGACATAGCCCGCACCAGTGGCGTACTGGGGTCACGACTAGGTGGTAAAACAGCCTGCAATGCACGATTACTGAAAGTCGCCAGACAGTTCTGTCCTCATATGATTCTGTTGGGCCATGCGGATATTATCACCAATCAAACATTGATAAAATTGCGGCATATGTTGCCCGATACACGTATAGCCCAGTTCAATGTCGACCCCTTATTCAGATCAGAAAACATGGCAGCCATTAAAGCACGTATTCCTTACATGGATATGAGTTTTATCACTACAGGCGGCAGTATTTTGCAGACACTGGCCACACCTAAACACCGCCTAGCTTTCATCCCTAACCCTGTTGACCCGGCCATTGAAGTGCATCGCTGTCACGAAAAAACCCACACCGAACATGATGTGTTTTATGCTGTACGCGCTACAACCACAACAGGTTCACAGGAAGAGAATGACCGGCTGACCATGCCGCGCTACATACGTGACGCCGTACCTTCCATGCGCCCGTCCTTTCATGGGTTTGATGGCACGCCTGAATTATTTGGCCGTCCGTTTTATCGGGCTATTAGCAAATGTGCCATTGGCCTGAATTTAAGTCATAAACAAACTACTAAAGGCACAACTCATGTTGCCACGCCAGAGGAACGCTACCTCTATTCCTCAGACCGAATCGCGCAATATATGGGATGCGGCCTACTGACCTTTTGCGAACGAGGCTTTGGACTGGAAGAGATGTTCCGCGAACATGAAGCCGTCTTCTTTGAAAATCGCGAAGAGCTAGCAGAAAAAATCTGGTATTATTGTGGGCATTCGCGCGAGCGTATGAACATTGCCTTTAATGGCTGGCACAAAGTACACCGCAACCATAACGCCACACTCATAGCCCAATTCATGGTCGATGCCACCATGCAATGGAATTACAGCTACCCCTACATGTGGGACAACCGCATTTACCGGGAGGAGTGATGGTTGTTTTCTTTCGATATAAACAATGTTTTTGCAAACGCAGACATCATCATTTCAAAATAAGCACCAAATGTTCTATGATAATTAAGATAACTGTTTTCAGAGACAATAATTTGTTTTCCCTTCCATTGCTTAAGACTAGGTGAGTTATCTACCGCTTTGCTGTCAATCATTCCTCCACGATGAGCAATACAATTTCTAATTTGTTTTACTTCTTCAAGTATACTTCTTATTTCAGCCGTAGATTCAACCTTAATATTGTAAGCTGAAAATAGAATCTCATACATATGAATAAAACCATTATTAGCAAAAAGATTTCTTTTAATCTTGTTAGCTATTTTTATAGCGCCTTCAATACCTTCTACTGGAAATTGAGATGCGTTCAAAGATAACATATTCAGTGCTGAAAGTTTTTGGTATGAGTTTTTGTTATTAATAAGTAAGGCTACCAACAAATCATCTAAAACAGACTCAAATACGTTCCAACTGGCAACAAGACTATGCTTGTTTAGGCGATTAAATCCATCTTTACTAAGCTCGCAGCTATCTGCAAGGTCGCTGTAATCTAAATACGTCTTGCTGAGTCGTTTAAGGGCATTAGCTTCTTGATGAGTTAATACAGTATCTGGCCTATCCAAGAACCTGTTGATGTACTCACTTGACACAAGCAAAGAGCTTAAGGAGTGCTTAAATACCCCACCAAAAACTGCTTCGTCATTAACAAACATAATTCCGTGCATGATACATTTCATCCACCAAGCGTTCGGTACATTCTCGTCTTTGAAAAGCCTATTAGCAGAATCTATCATAATATATTATCATTAATTGGTGGACATTGGTACATCGACTTCAAACCGTTTTTTCAGTATTTTGGAGACGTGGAACGCTGCGTTAGAAGCAGCAAATGCAAAGGATTTTTGCGTTTATCCTGATATAGGATTTGAACACACTTAAATAATTTCAAGTGTAAAAACCAGATCTTTTCGGTCTGGTTTTTTATATAGCGTATCCGCCCAAAGTGGTGATGCATTTTTCTTATTATCATGAGTCTGAGGATCAAGGATCCCTGAAAGTTTGTCTGTGCAGCGTCTGACAGCGCGTTGTGTGGATGTGTTTTGTGCTGTCTAAAACCAACCTGAAAGGAACTATATATGAGAAATGCAGGATATTTGAATGCGAGTGGAGCAGATAATGGCTTGATGTATCGCGGTCGCATTGCAACGCTGAAATTTGCCAGAAACGTGGTGTTTAAAAAGACCGCTCACAAAACGTCCGAACGCGCACCTGACTTTGATATCTATACGGATACAGGTCATGTGAATGTCGGCGCGGCGTGGATTAAGCAAGGCAAGGATCAGGCTTATCTGAGTATTCAGATTGACGATCCATCCTTGTCGAACGAACTGAATTTTATGGGGTTCAAGCAGCATGACAGTGACGGTTACGACATTGTCTGGAAGCGTCAAACCTAGCCACATCTATTCAGCAATCACTAGCAAAGCCAGTTCTCACCATGAGAGCTGGCTTTTTTCTTATTAACACCATCGGCGCAGCCGCCCATCATACGAGGCAGGGCAGCGTACACTGATGCATATCAGAGGAACTTATCATGCCTGAATCAAGTAAGAAAAAACCACGTTTTACTAAAGTCTTCACCCTCCGTTTTACAGAGGAAGAGTATGGCTTGGCGAAACAGCATGCGGGTCGTATGGCGCTCGGTGCATATATCCGCTTGATCGTGCTGAAAGATAATGTTGCTCCGCGTATGCGACAATCCATTGCCGTGATCAAAGACGAAAAAGCCTTGTCGAAACTATTTTCTATGCTTGGTGCATCGCGCATATTTAGCAACCTGAACCAGATTGCTAAAGCTGTGAATCAGGGTGTTCTGTATCTATCACCAGAAATGGAGACAATGCTGCGTGAAGCATGCCTTGCTGTTATACAAATGCGTGATTTGTTAATGCAGTCACTAGGTAAACGCGAACGTAGTGATCCATGATACTGGAAGGTAACGCACGCGGCAATGCAGGGACATTTGCACGCCATTTGCTCAATGGTCATGATAACGAGCATGTCGAGGTGCATGAAGTGGCTGGCTTTATGTCCGAAGATCTGACGCAGGCACTCCATGAAATTGAGGCTATTGCACGCGGGACAAAGTGTCAAAAAACTATGTTTTCCGTATCACTGAACCCTCCTATTGGTGCCGATGCCACGAATGAAGATTTTGAGGATGCGATCGCCAAGATTGAAGCATCACTTAAACTTGAAGGTCAGCCGCGCGCTATCGTGTTCCATGAGAAAGAAGGTCGCCGCCATGCCCATTGCGTCTGGTCGCGCATTGATGTGGAAACTCACAAAGCCATTCAGTTGCCCTATTACAAAATGAAATTGATGGAGATATCCAGACAACTTTATATGCAGCATGGCTGGGATATGCCGAATGGGTTCAAAGATAAATCCATGGCAAATCCACTGAATATGTCACGTGAGGAATGGCAGCAGGCCAAGCGCGTGATGGATGATCCTGTCCTGCTCAAACAGATATTCAAAGAGTGCTGGGAGCAATCAGACAATAAAGAATCTTTTGAGCAAGCTCTGCGTGAGCATGGGCTATTTCTGGCACGCGGTGACAAACGTGGTTTTGTTGCTGTTGATGTTGATGGCACGCCTTATTCACTGAGTCGCTGGACAGGTGTGAAAGCCAAAGACCTAACAGCCAAGCTTGGTGATCAATCTGACTTACCCTCTATCGAAGAGGTGAAGCAAACTATTGCCGATCTCATGCCTGAGAAAATGCGAGAGACAGTTGCACAGCATAAAGAGCAGATGGCATTACACGCGGTTAAACGTGAGCGCACGCCTGCTGAGCTTATCGACATCATCACTCACCATCATGCCGCGTTTGATCGCCGTATGATGGAGCGCAGTCTCTATCGGTATTTTGATGAACCCGCCAAGATGCGCAGCGCGATAAGTGATCTCATCGCGTCAGGTAAACTGATCCGTCTGGAAGAGAAAAACGGTCAAGCCTTCTACAGCACCAAAGAGATGCAGAAGCTGGAGCAGAATCTCATAGCCAGAGCTGAATCTATGGCGAATAAGCCATCTCATGCCTTGCAGAAAGCACATAAAACCGATGCCATCACCACCTTCAACAAAAAACTCTTAGATGAAACAAACGGCGCAGCATGTTTGAGCAATCAGCAACTTGCCGCCATTTATCATCTCACCGATAAATCACAGCTTTCATCACTGGTCGGTGTGGCAGGCGCAGGAAAAACGACTATCATGCAGGTAGTCAGCGATGCATATACGCGTCAAGGTTACCGCGTGCGTGGCGCAGCTTTATCAGGCATTGCCGCAGGCGGTTTGAAAGAAAGCGGCATTAATGCAGGCACACTACACGCACTGGAAATGCAGATCAAAGCAGCCGAGAATATGAAGCGGCAACAAAGCTGGCATTCTCTCTCACCCAAACAGCAGGATTTTATCAACAACACGCTTCTCACCAAACATGATGTCCTCATCATTGATGAGGCAGGCATGGTCGGAGCACGGCAATTAGACCGCGTTATGACGCTGGCACAGAAAGCTGGAGCCAAAGTTATTCTGTGCGGTGATCACGAACAATTGCAATCTATTGAAGCTGGTGCAGCGTTTCGAACCATTATTGAGCGCAACGGTTACGCCGACATACGCGAAGTGCGACGCCAAAGCACGCAATGGATGCGCGACGCTACAATCCAATTTTCTGAAGGTAAAACGACAGACGCCTTGCAAGCATATCAGGAAAAGCAGCATGTCCATCACGAAAAGGATAAAGACGCCGCTATATCACGACTTGTTGATGATTACATGGCATCACGGAAAACTAAGCCTGAGCAGTCACGGATGGTACTGGCCTATACCAAAAAAGATGTTGCCGCACTGAATCAGGCTCTCAAAACCGAGATGGTCAAGGCTGGCTTTGTTAATGGTAAGAATACACCGATTACTACCAGCCGCTACGAACAAGACGAAGAAATCATAGAGAAGCAAGGCTTTGCTATCGGTGATCGCATCATGTTCCGTGAGAACAATAAACAGATGGGCGTGATGAATGGCACACTGGCAACCATCACTAATATTGATCGCCATATCGTTGATGTAAAACTGGATAACGGTCAGGATCTGCGCTTCAACACACAGGAATATAACAAATTCCAACTTGGGTACGCCGCAACTGTCCATAAATCACAGGGCGTAACGGTGGATCAAGCATATGTGTTGGCGTCCAAACATTTTGACCGACACACTACCTATGTTGCCATGACGCGGCATAAACATAATGTCCAACTTTATGCAGGCAAGGATGAATTCCGCTCCACTCATCGCTTAATGAGTAGCCTTGGCAAAGACGGGCAAAAGCTCAGTACGCTGGATTTTGAGACAGAGCGTACCGTCAAAACCAAGATGGGCAATCGTAGGGATCAACTTGTAAAACACAAGCAGGCACTCACCCGCCATCACCGCAAAGAACGCGATGCTCTGGCAGAAGCACAGAAGCAACGCCGCCAGCAAGAACAAAAAGCTCGCAAAGATCAACAGCCAAAAGGACTGCGTGCTGTCTGGTCGCGAGTGACTGGTAAAAATGACAAGATGAGGGAAACCATCGAAAAAGACATTGCCAAATGTAATTCACGCGACGCACTGGAAAAACACAACCTTGTTCGGCGCCACCTTTATGAGTGCCAGCAGCTTCAGCAACAGATTGATAGCTTCAGACATGATGCGAGACAGGAGCTTACTTCACTCAGGCAAGATGTTTCAAAAATACTGGAAACAGGGTATATGCCTGAACATCTGACGGTGGAAGCACAAATGCAGTACAACCAGAACCACCAGCAAGATATGGGTCTATGAGGTGAATATCTTGCACAGAGTTATAACTGATGTTATAATTTAATAATACCATAGGAGAATAAGCATGACTGAATTACGTGTCACAACTGTTGGGAATAGCACTGGCATCGTGCTATCGAAAGATTTACTGGCAAAACTGCGCGTTACCAAAGGTGATACGCTTTATGCGGTTGAAACACCCAATGGCATAGAGCTAAGCGCCTATAATCCTGATTTTGCGGCGCAGATGAACATGGCAGAAGACATTATGCGCGAAGATCGTGATGTGTTGAAGAAGCTGGCAGAATAAATCGTGCGCGAACCTGTATGGATTAATGACGCTGTTGTGCTTCCCATACATCGTCGTCAACTCTCGGAACATGGCGGCGGTGATGGTGTGCGTGATGCGGGATTGCTGGATTCTGCGTTAAATAAGCCCAAACAACTATGGCATTATAGTGATCCCAAGCCCGATCTGGCAGCACTGGCGGCATCCTATGCCTATGGCATTATCCAGAATCATCCTTTTATTGATGGCAATAAGCGAACCGCTTTTGTGGTATGTCGTTTATTCCTGAAGCTCAATAATACGGATCTCGTTGCTGCACAGGAAGAAAAATATGAGCACTTTATCAAGCTGGCAGCAGGCACGCTGAGCGAAAATGAACTGGCTGACTGGATACGTCGTCATAGTAGGGTACGTAGCAAATAATACCAAAGACATTATTGTACCGTCTGCAAAAGCCCTTGTGGGTCACAATCCAGCACACTCATCACCGCCAGACAATGTTTAAAAATAACTTTGCTCAAGCGTCCCGTCTTTCCAGTCATCCTCCTCATCATTACTAAAATACAAAATATCCCGTAGCCGATATTCCAGAAGATTGTTGATAAGAGCCCAGTGGCGTGTTGTGAGGTTTTCCAGCTTCGCATCCTGCGCATCGCCTGCAACAGCAAATAAAGGGGCTAGTTTATATCTGCTCATCAATTTTGGGGGTGTAACGTCATTTTCATAGAATTTCATCCAGTCTTGAAACACCTCTTTGTCCTTAGCGGCCATAAAATGAAGCGATGCAGCATTATTTTTATCAGGATCTTCAACCAGCTTCATTAAATCTTTCGTCGTTTCCCATTCCTCATGACTGAAAAAAGACTTGGCAGAATTCATACTATTTCTTTCAAATGATACCACTTTAAAGCCCTCAAACCTGTTTGATTACATATGCGCTACCCTTATAATGCAAATATTTACCCAAATTGCACGTTAAGTTATGAATAGCAGCTGCGGTGATGGCAAATTTTAAGGGGTGTACTCTAAATATTTCAAAGTATGTCTAACGGGACTGATTACATAGAAAAGAATGAAAAAGTAAAAAATTGAGATTATAATTTTCAAAAAAAACATGCAGTCCCCCCTAATGCGATAGATATGATTTGCAAAGAGGAAAGAATAATGACAAAATGTCACAAATATTCCCAGAATAGGATTCACTGTGCAACATAACGAATTTTCATCATTACGACTAAAGACAGGTCTAAGCATTAGCGAGCTCGCGCAACAACTGGATTATACTTCACGACAGCTTTATCGTTGGGAGAACGGCGAATCTGAGCCTAAAGCGCCTGTATTACAAATGTTGAAAAACATGACAGTTAGTCAGATACGAGACCCGGATAATACGCATTTCACATTTATTGATTTATTCGCAGGGATTGGTGGCTTGCGAACGGCATTTGGAGATATTGGCGGCCATTGTGTGTTTACATCTGAGTGGGATAAGTTCGCTCAACAGACTTATGCTGCAAATTATCGTGACAACAGACCAATTGAAGGTGATATTGTTCCAATTAAATCTGCTGATATCCCCGACCATGATGTCTTGCTTGCCGGATTTCCCTGTCAGCCTTTTTCTATT
This sequence comes from uncultured Alphaproteobacteria bacterium, assembly GCA_963803575.1. Taxonomy (GTDB): domain Bacteria; phylum Pseudomonadota; class Alphaproteobacteria; order Rickettsiales; family UBA998; genus CAWDMW01. Next base: position 622,656 of record CAWDMW010000002.1, on the reverse strand, counting down.
GCCGGAGTATCTAAGAAAAATGCCTTAGGCCGCAGCCACGGTTTCGCCTGTGAAGCGCAGGGTACATTATTTTTTGATGTAGCGCGTATCTTGGAAGAAAAGCAACCTGCCGCATTTTTGCTGGAAAACGTAAAAAATCTAAAAAGCCACGATAAAGGCCGGACATTCAAAGTGATTATGAAGACGCTTCGTGAAGAGCTTGGATATCATGTCTGGGAACAGGTTATTGATGCACGACATTTCCTGCCACAGCACAGGCAGCGGATCGTCCTTGTCGGATTTAAAGAAAAAGTGCCATTTTCATGGGAAGATTTGAATTTGCCTGAAAAAGGTCTAAAACGTATGCGTGATATTCTCCACACAGAAGATGGTTCGGAGCAACCGGAAGGCCATTATACACTTGGAAACAAAGCAGAAGTGAATGAAAAATATACGTTAACGCCGAAGCTCTGGGAATATTTACAAAATTACGCAGCAAAGCATAAAGCAAAGGGGAACGGGTTTGGTTTCGGTCTGGTTACACCGGATGATACGTGTCGTACCTTGTCTGCGAGATACTATAAAGATGGTTCGGAAATTTTAATTAGTCGTGGCGAGGGCAACATACCGCGCCGCCTAACACCAAGAGAGTGCGCACGCCTCATGGGGTATGATGAAAATTTTATTATTCCTGTATCTGATACGCAGGCTTACAGGCAGTTTGGCAATTCGGTTGCAGTCCCTGTGTTTCGTGAAGTAGCACGTATTATGAGACCGCATCTCGCAGCTGTTCTGAATAAGGACACAAATAAAGCCGCAGCCTGAACATGTCAGATGTACATGATAAGGCAACCCGCAGTCGTAATATGGCTGCTATCAAAGGCAAAAATACGAAACCAGAACTAATCATCAGAAGCGGTCTGCACAAAGCCGGATATCGTTATCGTCTGCATGTTAAAGATCTCGTAGGAAAACCTGATCTTGTTTTTCCAAAATATAATGCTACACTGTTTGTAAATGGCTGTTTCTGGCACAAACATGATTGTCATTTATTTAAATGGCCTAAAACAAGGCAGGATTTCTGGGAAAGAAAAATTCTGGGCAATGTAGATAATGATTCTAAAAAGCTGACAGCTCTGCGATATGCAGGCTGGAGGGTTGGCGTTATTTGGGAATGCGCGTTAAAGGGCAAGAGCCGCATACCGGAATATGAAACTATACAAGAGGTTATAATTTGGCTAGAGTCTGATCAACAAGCGCTTGATGTTCGGGGAAAGAGTATTTGATTGATTCTGTGTCGCAGTTAGTCCGGTTAATGGCCTCCTTTGGAGCCACACGTTTTTATGCCAAGAAACTGGCACCTAATGATAACTCAAAAAATCAAGTCTATCTGGGCGGCAATTTCTCTGCTCTGAATATTATTCCATACCGCGATATTTATACAGACGGGAACACTCTGGCAGGCAGCAGACGCGATCGCGCAAAAGCAGATGTTTCTTTTTACTGGATTGATGGGAATGGTAAGTACAAAGCACCCGATGCGCAGCTTATTTTGTACCCTAAATATCCTGAAGTGCGTATGTCAGGATTCCTGAAAGGATGCAAAAAAGCTCCTTCTGAGATTATGCGTGTACGTGATGAAGGGCGTGTATTATTTCTTGGCATTACGCATGATGGTGAGGTTCTGGGATATGCGGCTGCGCAGGATGATCAGTTATCAAAAGAAGTATATGCCAATACAGCATGGGAACAGGCTGGTGTATTTCTCGAAATACCGCCAAATGCTGACCAGAAGCAGGATACAAAAACGCAGTTACTGGAAGCGTTGCAGCGCATTTATGAGAAGCACTGGATTATGTCACAAAAATTAAACGCAGATGGTGTACCTCAGCTATACAAAGCCAGAAATGGTGGTGGCTATACGCTTGAAGCAGAGCTTGGCATAAAACCAAATGGGTATGCAGAGCCGGATTATCTCGGCTGGGAGGTGAAGCAATACGGCGTTGCTGATTTTACGAAATTCTGCCCTAAAAGCCCGGTTACCCTTATGACACCGGAACCCACAGGCGGTTTGTATAAAGATCAGGGCATTACTGATTTTATGCATCGTTTCGGTTATGCCGACAAAAGCGGCAAGGAAGACCGCATTAATTTTGGTGGTGTCTATGCCTGTAATAAAAGCTATCATAAAGACACAGGGTTGAGGCTATCGCTTAATGGGTATGATGCAGATTCCGGTAAAATAACAGACATGGATGGCGGCCTGACGCTTTTGTCTAGAGACGATGAAGTCGCCGCACTCTGGGGATTCACAGGTATTATGAAGCACTGGAACCGTAAGCATGCTCAGGCCGCTTACATGCCTTCCCTCTTTCGTACGCCACCGCCTGAATATTCTTATGGGCATAAGGTTTTGCTATGTGAGGAAACAGACTTTTCTTTATTTTTGAAAGCTGTTGCGTCTGGTGTCGTATATTACGACCCTGCTATTAAAATGGAAAATGCGGCCAGCGATAAGCCACAAATTAAGCGTCGCAGCCAATTTAGAATAAAACACAGCCATTTAACGGATATGTATCATCGAAATGAAACAGTAGTATTACAAGGACGTGATTTTATACTTAGCTGGTAGCTAAACCTAGCTTATCAAAGAACGTGCGATTGCGCTTTTTTGCATTATCCACTAGTTTGTCAAAAGCAATCACTTCTACATAAGCCTTATAATTTTGATTATAGCCAAAATATCCCATGTAGTCATCTGACAGAGTCAAACCCATCAATTTCGCTCTTTTCTTAACGCTTTCAGTTAAATCACACACTACATAACAAAATCCTGGTATATTGTCATTATTGGGTATCGGACGTCCTGATTTAGTCGTGACTTTACCAGTACGAATACGATCAAAGTAACCTAAAGCCTGTTCCAGAGGATCTTTCTCTTCCCCTGCGCTTGCATCATTACGCATAGGCCTTTTAATCTCTACTACAACTATAGACGCCAAAGGTAGCTCACTGTTTTCTGACATTAGTACAGGGTTATCGTAGACCTGTAGTCCCGCTATATCAGGCTCCTTACCGTCAGTTCCTCCTGTAATTGGCATAGACTTAATCGGTTTGTCTGACGCAAGGTAATCATGAAAAGCTAGTTTTTCATCAATTAGCCATAAATTGCAGTCTCTAGGCATCACAGAATCAGAATCATGTCCCATAGGCATAATCAGTTCGTGAATAATACTTTCTCTGACATATTTGCCGTCACTGTCACGTTCCAGTGATTTTTCAAGCAAATCAATAATAACTTTTCTATGGCATAGATAATCTGCAAGATCAGATTTCTTTATGTCTGTGACATCTACCAAGTATTCCTGAACTCGCTTATAGTATTCTTGATCTGTTTCATCAGCATTTTGTAAAGATACATTATGACTGTTATTTATAATCTGACGTTCGATCTCAGCCAGATATTTATGGAGTAACAAATCTAATTCTTTATCTGAAATTGATGCATCAATTGCGATCTCTTTTTCAGGTATTCTACTAATGATAGGACGGTAACGAGGTGCCTTATTAGCAACAAATTTTTCAACTCTGTTTCTTCCAGCCGCAATATTTTTTTCTAATGCTTCTGACAAATGTTCCTGAATTTTTGGAAATATTGCGTCTCTGATGTCTTTAAGAGATATTTCAATTATTCCTAAAAGACCTTCGACATTGTCTTCAAGATCAAAGCCTGTCCGTTCGGATCGAACCTTCTCATCCAGATATGGTGACATAACATAGCAAGAGTATATAAACTCTCCTGCTTCATCATTAATATTGCCAAATAATCCTGGAATTTTGCCATTTAGGCTTTCTTCCTTAACAAGCCTGTTTGCAGCACAGTACGAAAATGAGTGGGTTTTTGCTGATGATGCCCTAAACTTTAAATGGGTAATTTCAAAATTCTGCTCTTTTACTGTCAATGTTTCTGTTTTGGCAGACGAATGCATATATTCATCATATACTTGTTCAAGATCAACGTATTCCGATCCATCAAAGATTCTTATATTTGGACAGCTGCCTTCACGTACAAAATACCATAAACAGTGTTCTAAAAGGCTTTTCGCAATAGCATCTATTTTTTTAGGAGATGCAATGCGGTATTTATCTTTATAACCAGTTAGCGTGATAACGGTATTGCTTAATGGTACCTGCTGCAATATGTTTTCTGATTTTCGCACTACACCATTTTTATCATCAAAAGAGAATTTTCTTTGTACAAATTTGTTATCTTTATTTACAAAAATACTGTTAATATCAACCTGATCGAATGCTTTTAACCAAAGCAATCTTCCAACACCACGGCAACCTTTCTCAAACTTGTGATCGCTATCCAGCGTTTCAAATGATTTCATATTGTCATCATTAAAACCCGCTCCGGTGTCAGTAATTTTAAATCCAACTATCCTTTCTTTTGTTTCTAAGTCTTTTAAGTCCAGAGATTTTTGTTCTAAGCGCAAAACCTCAATTTTGATTTCATTTTTTGTATTTTGGTTCTGGTTCTCTTCTATAGAATGTATTGAATTAACCACAGCTTCGAACAATGGCATAAGGCCGTGACTAACAGGAAGAGAGGTGTTCCGAAGCCTGCCACTTAGATTTGTTTTGATGCTCATAGTTTTTCCTGTATTGCAAGTCAGTATTGATAGCAGGATTTGAATAGAAAAACAATCTGCTAAAAGGGGATGCAACGGGGGCTTAGCCCCTTTGCCGAGATAGTTTTGTAATACAAAACACAGCTTGCGAATAGCGGGAACCAATACCAACGAAAAACCAAAAGCGGGACTAACAGATCAGGCGACTCAGATCGAACCGAGGTGCAGGAATGCCAACGATGATCAGGGCAGTGAAACCAGTGCAACATAGAATGGCGATAACGAGATCAGAAAACATGGCGCGACAAAAATGATGAGCACAGAATCGTGACCGATAGCGATGGTCGAGCACTGACACAATAGCGACACGACAAAGGCGGAGTCAGTCCACCGCCAAAGATGGGAAAATCAGCAACGAATAAACCCCCAATGGTGAAGTAGCCGCACGCTCCTCACGTCGAATAGCGCCAAAACAAACGAACAGCTAGCATCACAGCAGCCATCAACTGATAAAGATGCAGGCATAGAGAAACAAGCACGCATGGTGGAGTCACGATATCGTGCCACATTGTCCAAGATCATAAGATCACGAAGAAATGACCTGCTCAAAGGGTTGGTGCACAGATGCAGTTGCATCAGGATTTTTTGCAGAGCTTTTCTGTCAGTTTTTTACCCAGCATCGCTTTATCAATTACAGGGGCATCCCACTTGCTGATAGAGCTGTTATATTTTGCCATCAGCACCTGAAACTCCGGATCATCATAAAAATTCAGGAATGTGTAAATGCGATTTACAATCTGCTTCATGCATTCTTTCATTTCAGGATCGGTGATGCGAGAGACTTCATGCCAACGATATTCCGTTCCTTCAGCATCGATTACTTTAATATCGGAAGCATCTTTGGTTTTGGTAACAGGGGCATGTCCTGCATGAAACTGTTCCAGCATGGTATTACGAACACAGTTCACCACCATTTGTTTGGTCATTGCGGAAAAAGCGCGCTCTTGTTTATTTCGGTCATTCATAAACGCATCATAGCGTGTTTTTTGACCAAGCGATAGGCGTAGTCACGTATTATCAACCAATTCAGTGCGCAGGCAGTGCCGCGTAAAACCTCTTGCTATGCCTTGCAAGCTTGGTTATCTAAAAGTATTATACACATAAAATAGGCTGTTGTCAGCCCTATGTAAGGAGTCAGTGCGATGGTTTTATCCTCTCCCAACACCGCAGATCCATCATTGCCGGAGCATCTGCAAATTATTGATTCGTTTCTGATGGATGTTAACGCACCGGATGACAGAATGGTGTTGACCGAGCTGGACGGGTTTTTAGCTGGTGTCGTGGTGTCCCAAGACATGATTATGCCGAGCGAGTGGATGGCGTGCATTTGGGGGGATGACACAGCAGGTTTTGTCGATGAAAAGCAAGCGCAGCATGTGATGGGTGCTATCATGATGATGTATAATAGTATCATTGAGATGTTACAAAACGGCGCGTATGCACCACTTTATGATTTTGACAATGACGGCTCGGCACTCTGGGAAATATGGCTGGACGGATTCTGGAAGGCAGCAATGTTGCGGCAGAAAGACTGGGAAGCGATGATTTTGGATGAGAAAAATCCGGAGCTGCAACATACGGTATCCACAGTAACACGTCTCCAACAACTCGCCTTTCTTTCCGGGGAAGATATGGAACCGCTGAAAGGGGATGACGGGTTGTGTGAGCATGCAGAAGATCTTTTGCCCGTTGCCGTGGAATTATTGCACCAATACCGAATGAACCAGCCAATAATACCTCATCGCACTCCCGTCACGCGTGAAAAAATTGGTAGAAATGATCCATGCCCATGTGGTTCAGGCAAGAAATTCAAGAAATGCTGCCTGCATTAGAGGGAGTAGTAGATGGCTAAAACAGCGCCATCTGACGATCATCAGGATTGGCGATACTAAACACATGGCGCGCGATTGCCATGGTTTGGCGATCTTGCAGTACGGGTTCATCAAGGCAGGAATTCGCGTAATCCCGACTTGCCCAGATCTTGAGACCCGCGCCTTGATAAGCAACAGATATCGAGTCACGACAGCTACTGCCACCAGCAATACCAAGCTCATATTTCAGAGCATCCTGTAGCTCATCATCTGTAAGTCCAGCTTCAGCGCGTTGTTCCCATCGCTCAGGTGCGCCCTGCATGCTGGTAACAGCACGCAGGAATGCAGATTGAATATCAGAGGGAGATAAGGAATGGATAGCATTGTCCATGTTAAACCTCCTTATTGTCACGATGGCGTTCAATCACATCAGCATTGCGGTGTAGCGTGATACAGGTGTCATAGAGAGATTTGAGCTGTTCAAACCTTTCTGCATCGCTGAGCAAAGCGCCTATGGCAGCGTTACGATTTTCTTCCTCAATATCACAGAGGGCTGTGTTGATACTATCTATCATCAATACGAGATGTTCTCGCATGATGGTTAGATTGCTATGAATTGCGGTATTCGTAAGTGATAATGTTCTCATGATGATGTTCCTTTATAAATGTTATTTTACGCAGTTAGCTGATGATGACGATCCATGCGGGTGCATGCATTGCGGTGATAGTTCTGATCCATTTCAATACCGATCCATGAGCGGCGGAGTTGTTGCGCTGCCAGTATGGTGGAGCCTGATCCTGTGAAGGGATCAAGGACAACATCTCCGACTTGTGAGTAGGATTTGATCAGTGGTCGCAGTATCTCCAGTGGTTTCTGGGTCGGGTGTAGACGGTTTCCTGTATATCTACCCCATGGCATCACATCTTGTGGCGCATTCTCGGGCTTGGATGGATACCCCTTAGCGAGTAAGTAGGCACATTCATGTCTGGCTTCAGTGAAACCTTTACGTGAGGCATAATGTTTGGCGAAGACAAAATGTCCTACGATACGAAACCCGGATTTCTTCCATGCGGTCATGAATTTATCGACACTGTTCCAGCCATAAAATGATATCGCAAAGCTGTTATTGCGTAAGACGCGGTGCATTTCTTCAAATGCAGGCTCCAGCCAGTCATCGTTAATATCATTAGCGATGGTGCGTCCTGTGCGGTCGCGGTAATTGACGAGATATGGTGGATCAGTAACGATAAGATCAACGCTGTTTGCGGGAAGATGTTGCATTACCTGGGTGCAGTCTCCGAGATGGATGTGATTTGTATGTGTCATTGGTTGTGTCCTTTTGTCTGGCAGGAGGCTTGAACCTCCTGCATGTCTGTTGCTGTGATTATTTTTTGGATGTGGATTTTGTTTCGGCTGTGCGGATGGTGAGTTTGCCGTCTATGGGCAGGGCTTCCAGCATGACCGAGAAGCCTTTTCCGTCATTATGTGCGAAGGCGACGCCGATCTTTGTCCAGTAATCTGATCCGCTCTCTCCACCATCGCGGACGGTGTAGACAGTGTGGGATGGTTTGTTGTTTGCTGCTTTACTCATGATATACTTCCTTTTGTTTTAAATGTTTTAGAACCGCGTCTGTCGCTGCCCTGATGCGTGTCAAAGGGCAGGTTTTTTAAGCAGTGCAAGGGCGGCGCAGCCGTTCATCGTGACCCTTGCACTGCTTAAAACATCTGCCATAACGCATCCCCATAAACAGGGCAGCGATGGAGGCGGTTTGTGACATGGTGAATATTTTAAAAAGGAACTGTGATGTGAAGTCGCTGTGAGACATGGATTTTGCCATGTCATACACCATGCGTGAGTGCGCGCTTGCAGCATATGAAGAGACAACAAGTCGATTAAAATGAGAAGATGATGAAAAAAATTGGATGAACGATTGCTGGTTGCTATAATGAGGGCATGTCAGTTTTTCGCCACCCCAAAACACAAAATGAACGTCGCGCCGATCAGGCATTGCTCAATGAGAAGAGTGATCTGCCAGCAGTCAAAGGACGTGTGCGTTCAGGTAAAGGAAAACAGAACCTGCCGACGGAACGTGATGACATTCATCCCGCGTCTGATACAGATAAGTTTCGTGGTAAGCAAACCCATTCAAACACACGAAAGGCAGCACAAAAGCACCGCAAAACATAACGGTCTTCCATGCTGCCCCTCAATAACTGCGCTTAGTTGCTGCTAATAATACGGCTTCTCGAATAGATAGACTGGCTGATTGATAAGCTGATTGCCGTAGAACTTGATAAGCGTGACCCCGTTATCAGGATTAACCCATGCCACACCAACTTCCTCGTAATAGCCTGAATCGAGATCACCGATACGGATATTAGCAGTTTTATTCGGTGGGTTCTTGCCTGTGATAAAGTTTGACAGTTCTGTGTTCATCATGTGACTCCATTGGTTGCTATTCCATCATGATAATGCATCGCACTCCGTGATGTGGGCGGACTGGATCTTGACGTCGCCAGTCACCCGCGCCCAACGGCCTGTTTATCCTGCGCTAGACTCATCAGCACACCAACCAACAGGAGTGTTGAATGAGTAAGACCAAAGACAAACAAACCATCAAAGTAAGGTTACATGCTGCGGCTGGCGGGATTACCACCTATTTTCGCAAGACGGTGCTGATGCAAAATCAGGCCAAAGCTGAAAAAATGGCAGAAGACTATGTGGCTGCGGTTACAGAGTCTGTTGTCGGGGAAGAACGTAACTGTCTGACGCTCAATCTGGCAGAAACCAGAGAACAGGCAGCATCGCTTAAAAAGTCTATCATTGATGATCGTAAACTGGTTGCAAAAACCAACAAAACCATTCGTGTAAAGGATCAGCAGATCAAGGATACACCGGACGAGAAAGAACGTGATTTGCGGAAAATCATTGATCTCACATTAGGCGTCGGATGTATTATCTTTGGACTTGCCGCTATCTGCATCAGCATGACAACTATGTTTACGGTGGTGATGTCGTCAGGCAACCCCGTCTTCCTCGAAAATGAAATGCTGGCTTGGGCGATGTCATCGGTATTGGGGCTGGGTGCTTTGGCATTTGAATTCTTCAAACGCTACCTTGTTACGGATAGAAGCAAACGCCTGTACGGCATCAGCATGTATATCGTCACGGCGTGCTTGTTGATCACATGGATTATTATGTTTGCCATTCTGTTTGGCTCTACAGCGGATCAGGGCATTGATATCGGCGATCTTCTCGGTGGCGGGGCGACAAGCGACAGCAGCAGCGACCCATGGATGACCGCTTTTACCGTCATTCAACTGCTCGCTGAGTTTTTTATCGGCTGCACGTTTTTCATGACAGGTGGCGATCTTTTTACAAAATACTCACCCACCCGCACCATGGATAATCCCGTGTATCTGGATGCCAAGAAACGTCTGGAGACGATGGAGGTCGAACATAAGGATTTTAGCGAAGCGATGCACGCTGACGAGGCACGAGTCAGTGCTATCAACAGTGCTGTATCGCTGTTTACCAAAGAGCAACTGGCAAACTACCATCAGCTACGCGCCCAACTGGTTGATTAAGCTGATCTATACTATCCACTTCACGATTTATCAGGAGATTTTTTATGACACATTTTTTTAAAAACACATGCATGATCATAGGCACTGCGTGCGTTCTGACATTAACGAGTAGCACCGCACAGGCAGAACGCCATATTATTGGCATCTCGCCCATGCAGGAGACAACAACATTAGAACAGCAGAAAGCGAAGATTCTGGACTATGCGATTAATCACGTTGGTACGGGCGATAGCCTGCTGCTCATGGATGCGCTCAATAGTCGTATCATCGGTGAATTCACTGTACCTGATAAAGCAGCGTATCAGCACCCGCGCGCCAAGGTAAATATCAATAAAGCCTTTATTGTAAAACTCAAACAATTCTCAGTAATAACAATTCCAGACAATAATGTCGCAGGCGCACTCAACGTGCCGCGCTTCATGGATTTTCTGGGCAAGAACCATGCTCCCTTTGATGACTCGCGGATCATGTTGATCGGCTCACCTATTTATGTCAGCAGCGCCAGTGATAATGTGTCTATGAAAGATGGTTATTACTATAAAGACGGGGCATTTAATGCGCCACCGAGCCAGTCAGTCTTGTCACTGCATGGTCGCGAGAATACTGTTCCCACCACGATCCACTGGTTAATTGACACCAGTCTGACCGATCATCAGCGTTATGCGCATTATGTCACACGCATGTGGACGCTCTATCTGGAAGGTCACGGCGCAAAACTGGCAAGTTTTGATGCGGATGCGACAACGGTATGGACACGTTTTGCCGCAGACAGCAAGGCGCATGCTCATGCCTTTACACGTGATATGGATGCCGATACGACAGCGTTGGAGAACATTGCACCTCTGCCGCAGATAAGCGTAACCCTGCCAGCTATCTATGATCGCGCATTAAGCACGACAAAGCCTGATCAGGCAACATTGCGCAAAGCAGGCAATGTTGAAGTAGCCGTCAGCTGGGATTGCGAAGCCTGTGATCTTGATCTCTACGTGCGTCATGGTGCCGAGATTATCTACCACAATAATCGCCAGACGGCGCATGCGATCTATAACAAGAATTACGCGCCATCACCCGACACCAAACATGGGTTTGAGCAAATTACATTTACCAAACCGATTGATTTGCAGGACGTGATGGTGGGCGTCAACTGGGCAAGCGGCGAGAGTTCAAAAGGCGTGCGTGGTGAAATTCGTTTGTCAATTGACGGAGCGACCTATGCGAAGCCTTTCACGCTTGATCGGGATATAAACGGTGCACATGCATCGAGTTTCGAGCATGTATTACAAACCGGAACCACCTGCATTCACTGGGCAGTGCTTGATCCGAAAACGATTATCGGCCTGTAGCACAGCCTGCGCGCCCAAACCTCACAAAAGCCTGCTGTATCATAACGGCAGGCTTTTTCTATAGGAGGAATATTATGGCTCAACAACACCGCATACCATCATTACTGCCAGATATCACAGTGGCACTTTTCACCGGATACTGGGCAGCAACCTTTAACCCTCAATCTGAGTCAGGTGAATATTTCTGGCTGTTTTTAGTCTGCGTCACTGGTTTAAAGGCTGCACGCGTATTATGGAACAGCGTGCGCGTGATCCATAATATGATGTTACGCAAACAAGCCTATAAAACGACCACACAGCATGGCAGTGCGGCGTGGGCTGGTGCGAATATGTTAAAGCGTCTGGGCATGCATCGTGCGCGCGGAATATTTCTGGGTGCATTGGCAGAAAATGGTAAACCGCTCTTTCATGATCTGGTTAGTCATGCACTGCTGGTTAGCCCGTCAGGTGGCAAGAAAACAGTCAGTTATATGATTCCGACAGCCATGCATCATAATGGCTCCATGATCATCGCTGATCTGAAAGGCACCATTGCCTGTATTACAGCGTTCATACGCAAGAAAATACACAAGCACACAATTTATATTCTCAATCCGGCAGGATTATTCAAAAAAATACTGGGGGAATCGGCACGCTATAATCCCCTTATTCTGGTCATTGATCCATGGCTGTCAGGTCAGCATGCAGACGTTATCACGATGGCACGCAATATTGCATTGCAGCTCCTGCCCGATTCAAAAGCATCGGGCAACTCTGATAATGCGTATTTCCGCAAGGGATCACGCAAGTTACTGGTATTTTGTATTGTTTATCTGGTCACGCACGATACCAAGAATGCCAACTTTTCCACTGTATTAAAACTACTCGAAGATGATGCGTTGATGGAAGACGCACTGGAGATTGCATTTTGCTCCGATGCGCTGTCAGGCTCGCTGGCACGTATGGCAAAAAGTCTGCGCCGTATATTGCACCAGCAGGGGCAGAATAATCATTGGGGGTCATTTACCGAGGGGGCAGAACAGGTGCTGTCCATCTATTCAGCTGATGGCTGGCTCGCCGAGAATACCAGCACATGCGATTTTCGCTTTGCCGATCTGAAACATGAAAAAGCCACCATTTATATGATCTCTGATCCGGCACGCATGGATGTGTTTGCGCCGCATTTAAGCCTGCTCGGCTGGTGCGTCGTGCAGGAGATGATGCTTGGCGAGACGGGGAACCATGTATTGTTCTTGCTGGATGAGGCATCAAATTTTCGTATTCACGGCCTGATTTCACGCCTTACAGAAATCCGTGAATATAAATTATCGGTCTTTTTTGCGATCCAATCGCTTGAAGCGATGGAGCAAACCTATTCAAAGCAAGATGTCGAGATATTGCTGGATAATTGTGAGTGCAAAATATTCACCTCACTTGCGTCATACAAAGTCAGCGAGCTGGTATCCAAGACCATCGGGCAGGAAACGCTGCTGAATATTGCTCATCAACCCGGCCATTCCAGACATGACGCTGTCACACAAACCACCTCACAGTCAGGCAGTCCACTGGCCAGACCGGAAGATTTGCTGCGCTACGATGAAGCCATCATATTGCTACGCTCACAGCCGCCCATCCTTGCCCATAAGGTCGGATATAATGAAGTATCACCATGGAGAGATCAGGCAGGCATCAATCCATATTACGGCAAAAAATATAAAGGTCGCATCCGCATGCGCCTGAAATATTAAACCTAAGAGCATAAACGGGAGAAAATTATGTTGAAATCATTCAAGCGCGAACCACGCAGCACCTATTACAAAACGGTAAAGCATAAACGAGACTGGAGTTTCCTACCCTATCGTTTACTGAATTGCTACAAAGCGCTGCTTGTATCAGTGCCGCTTGCAGGGTGTGCTTATGTCCTCATGACCTACGGCATGCCGCATCTTTTGATCGAACACCATAACACACAATGCAGCTATCTCGGTATGTATGGCATCACCAAAACATATGTGGCGGGATGCCCGCTTATCGCGTGGTTTTAGGAGGGGTCGTCATGTCTTATCGTTTGATAATGCTTGTCTACGGCATCCAGTCTGGCGTTGATCGCATCACGAAAACGATGCATCTGCCCCATCCATTTCATGGTTTGTTCTGCCGTTACAGGATCCTGTGGCTCCATTTCAATCATCAACCATTCAAACATCACTTCAGCAATTTGCGCGTGAGCAAGACCTTGGTCACGCTCCAGATGATGTAGCATTGTGGCAATCGTACCCTCAATGTAGTCCCGATCAGGATTTTTCATCAAATCAGAAAATGTATGCGGCGGCTGTGGTGAGTCGTTTGGCATCATAAATACAGTCTATCACATCTTTTTAAACCATAGCAAACTTGGATATTATCATGGAATTGAGACATCTCTTCAATCGTCAAACCCCTGACTATGCAAGGGATTTGATCCATAACCCCAGAGGGTGGAAAGCTGTACAGCAGATAGAAGATCGCGCTGAGCTTCTTCACCAGAAAATGGCAGCGCATAGTGCTAAACATAAAGCATTATGGGTCGAAAAAGCACGCGACCAGCTTATGGCTCAACGTGACAAGCCAGTAATAGAGCATACGCCTACAGGTAACAAGACGGAATCCCATCGTGATCGATGGATACGCTGCCATAACGATGCACTCATACGGGTAAATGCTCGTATTGCAGCACGTCAGAGGTTGATTGATGATATCAAAATAGATATGCAGGAAAAAGCGGTGCAACATGCTGTGCAGGATCTTCAGCAAAAACCGTTTGATCTGCAGCAGGCATTAAACACAGTCAAAGGACATGAAACTGGCACTGAACGCTTGCTGGCTCTGGAAACAGAAAAACACAACGAAAAGCATATGATGGAGGCGCATTGCAATAATAACCGCACCAACTGGATCAATGCCGAAACACTCAATATCATGGATACAAAACTGACTGCCGCCGCCTATGATCCTTATGATTCCAACAGCACATTACCTGTAACATGGAGTGCGTGCAAAAAAGAAGCGACAGGCATTATAGACAATCGCATCGTATCCAAGATTGAAAAGGCTGGCGCAGCGCATGAGACGGAGCAACATGCAATAGTTGCCCATGTGATGCAGCAGCGCACCGCGCTGGACAACGACGTAACCACGATCAATCACACCGCCCGCGCACAATATATCGCCAACAGCAAGCAGTTCGACGCCACAAAAATAAACGATGTCACCCATGCCCGCGCCAACGGATCATCAACTCCCGAACGTGATGTCGTGCGCGCATATGAATCCAAACAAGCCGAGCTTGAGGCAAACCGACAAAGTCAGGTTGAGCACGCCCACGAAGATCACGGCTTCACCTACGAAGCACCACATACTCTGACGCAGAGCTTTGAGCAGAGTATGTGAAAGCACCAGAGCAATACCCCGACACTTTCACATATATTTTCCTGATTACCTAAAATATTTAGGATCAATTAGTTTGGCAACAATGTCTAACAACCGTAAACGCATAATATATTCTTGTGAATCGTAATATGTGTTTGGCTCGCAAGCTCTATCATCTAACTTGAGATAGCGACGAAACCACGTGCAGCACTCATCTTGCGGCAAAACATCATCATATTCGGGAATATCGAATACATAACCTTTCTCATCACGTACTTCTATACAGCATAGTCTACATAGTGTGTCTATTATCAACTCACGCATCTTGCGTTGAGATAAGTCCTGCTGTTTATAAAAGCGCCAAAGAAAGGTATAATAATCTTTCGATAATAGTAGTTCATCAAAAGCAATGGATATGCTGATATCATTGCCACAGCCTTCGCTACCGCAGTTGCAAAAATTTCCCATATTTTATCTCCATGGGATGCGGAGAGCGCGCACTCAGCCTGTTAATTAAACAGTTACTGTTACGACTAAACCCTTAGCCGATAAAAAGATTATATGGGCATCTGGAACAGCCAACGGCACGCCAGCGGCATATGAATGAAAATAATATTTAAGATTCTGTAATATAATAATATTTATCTATGTTTTTAAAGGCCATGCACAGTGAATCCACCCCAAAACGCAGCAGAAGAGAATGGCAGATCATCTTCTCCATTACACTCTCTGTGTGATATAAGGTCTATTAATAAAGTGTTTTCTGAATTTTTTGTATTATTTCTAAGACCGTTAAAGAAATGTAAATAATCAATAAATTCCTGAACTGTGCTGTTTTTCAACCAAAGCTGGGCTTGCTGGAGTGCAATTGCAGGTGTAGTTTTTTCTGAGATATGCAACTCGTAGAACTTTGCCATAACTAATGTACTAGCCTCATCAAACACAGGCCATACGCTACCTAATACTGCCGATGCACCTGCTACAAAAAACATACGCTGAAATCCGAC
Organism: uncultured Alphaproteobacteria bacterium; assembly: GCA_963803575.1. Taxonomy (GTDB): domain Bacteria; phylum Pseudomonadota; class Alphaproteobacteria; order Rickettsiales; family UBA998; genus CAWDMW01. The sequence goes on along the minus strand of CAWDMW010000002.1, from coordinate 606,846 downwards.
GTTTTCTTCAGTTGCTTCCAGAAAGTTTGTCACAGCAGTACCACAAGATGATAGTGTCACAGCCCGTGGACATGCGCTATAGTGTAAGCGAGTAAGGTTTGATAAAGTCAAGTTTAGCGTATCTGAGAGTAAAATACGGGATTTATCTGCATCCATAGCAACAAACTCACCATGGGCAATAAAATGCCAGTATTTACATTTTGGCAGGGTATCCAGCATATCGGTGAAATCAAAGCATTCTAAAGAAGCGTCGAAAATTTTTATTTTCTGGTCTGTGAAATAAGCTGTTATCAGCTGTTGCTCTATTGCTCCATATGGCAAGTCGCCTTCACCTGATTTTTTCGCAATAATCAATGCCAAATCGTACTCGTAATGAGCTGATTCATTTAAATTATTCTGAATAATCTCCAGTTCTTTGAGGCTACTCACATAGGAAACACTTGCGCCATCTATCATATGATTTTGACCATCTGCGCTTCGGGCGAGTGCAAGTGGCAAAAGATTGATTAACGGATCTTGAACTGCAACTATATGCTGATTCTTTTCTACTAAAAATAGTTCTTTAAAAACGGAGCTTTGTAAAAATTCGGATATTGCATCGTTAGATAAAAACATCTCGATTTCTTCTTTAACTGAAAATGTATTATCAAGGACTTTATCTTTAGCAAAAGAAGCAATGTAGCATATGAAATCTGTAATATCGAAGTCAGTCATTTCACCAGTAATTTTTTTTAAGATAGGTGAAATTAATAATCCTGTTGAAAATTCGCCACATATTACAGATAAGAAAATAAATGCTTCCTGATTGAACAAGAATGATTCGAGTTGGTTTTGTGACCATGCATTTGTTAGATACTCGGTATTTTTCCTGCCTTGTTTCTCTAAAACACCAACAGTCGCCAGATTCAGTATTTGATTTTTAGATAACAAATGCTGAGTATGTGGGCGTTGCCTAAGATTTAATGATTTATCGTGTATCTCATCTAACAGCTTTTCACGCTTTTTAGGGTCATGAAACGACATAAATATTTCTGATTGCGGGTAGATCATATCTATCTTAAAATAATCAAGAAAAATTAACGCCTGTATTGGATTCTGTAAGATCAATGAGGAAGACACAAGTAACCTATAATATACACCAAACTCTTTTCTGATTGTTTGAGCGCAGAATAATGATGTTTCGGATATTGTGGCCAAACCGATAGATTTTCGTAGCGAATGAAACAGCTCAATAGTTTTTTGATCTTCTCCACAAATGTAATGACAATGAAGCGCGATATAACCGAACTTCCTACCTATGTTCTTGTTGGGTTGCCCTGCAATTATTAGTTTATAGTATATCAGAGTCTGCTTGGCATATTTTATTCGATTCTCATGAGAACTATTCAGAGTTACTCTGTAATACATATGTAATAACCCTGCATAGAGCAGAGCTTTGTTATTTTGAGCCAGTGGTTCTGTAAGAATTTGATCAATATATTCTATAGAGTTATCACAAGTTCCTGTGATTAATTGGTAATGCGTATTAAGTAGAAGATGCTTACATTTGACGTACTCGTAAAAATTTATATCTTTGTCGTTTTGAAGGATATCAATAATACCTTTCGCTTGTTTCAAAAATTCCGGGTGACGATCAATAATCTGTAGTATAAATTCTGCGTAATCTATTAGGCAACATATTCCAGTTGCAAGATTATGGTACCCGTGATCATTGTCAAAATTTTGATGATAAAAATAGAAAGCCACTTTTCTGTTTGTTTCCACAAAGCCAACAGACCTATTTGAGTATCCTTTAGCTAAAGCAGTAAATAATCGTGTTTTAATGAATTCTGGAGAAAAATGACCATAGTTATTTGTGTCGTACATATTTTGTAATGCGGCAATAGCCATTTCCTGATCAGACACACTAAAAAAATAATTATTCCCCAGCAAAGACGCATAATAAGCGACAACCACAAAATGGAAAAAGAGGTTTTCTGGCTTAACCGCCTTGAACATATTGTATAAAATGTCATATTTTTGCTCATCAGTGACTCCGACATCTTGATAGAACTCGTCATGAAACAATGTCATCAGGCATGTGTTATAAAAGTAATAATAATCATACCTACGTGTATGCAACGCGTGCAAAGTAATCACCTCGGAAATAGCAAAAAACATTCTCGCACGATCATTGGCTATCAGATGCATTTCGGCTAATTTATAGAGAAAATCTTCAGAAAATCGCTGTGTAAAACAATTTTTAAAGATGAATCGTTTCTTGCGCTTAGTTATCAGCCTATCTTTATGTTTCAAGCTAATGTATGGCAGCATTATTGATTTTAGTGGAATGATATTGGTTAAATTTGCTATTTCGTCATTGCTTTTGTTGCTGATTGCTGAACTAATAATGAGCTGAACATATGAAATGCTTTGAGGGTAGAGAGCTATATCGTGGTTATCTAAATCAGATAACCCTGCTTGTGCGAGAAGTACAATGTACTCATCAAACGGTTTTTTAGCGATTATATCTATTTTAGCCAAAAGACAGGCATGATATAGGCGTGAATATGCTAAAAACTGTTTTTGCGATACTTTAGATTTTAATCCAGTAGCCCAAGATGTTGACTTTGAAGCCAATGCTATTGCTTCAGATATGAGTACCTCTCTCTCTTTGAGAGAAAAGTCTTCTAACCATGACTTTTCTAAAGAACTAAGCGCCTGATGAACAAGCTTATCTCTAGAAAATAGCACCAACACCATACAACCCCACATAAAAATATAAGGGTTATAATATCAGCGTTGGTTCACATATGGAAATTAAATACGTGCCTGTGATGTTCTTATGGCTCAGGAGTAGATTGCTTTTCTTCAACCTCTTTTCTAATCAAGAAGTCAGTTAGCTCAACTTCATGTCGTGCCATACCTGACAAATGCGATGGTTTTAAACCATCACTATTTTTCACATTGTAGACGACACCTTCATGCTCAATTAACCATTTGAGCGGAGCTTCACACCTATTGCCAGCTGCTATATGTACTGCGCGGGTTTTATATTTAGGGTCTTCATAATTAATATCACCACCATTTTGAAGATATTGCTCAGCATTTTCAACTCTTCCCATTGAGACGGATTCCAAAAATTCTTGCCCTAACTTAAATTCTTTATCTTTCTGCACGTGATTCAGTCTTTCTTTTAAATAAACAACATTATCATCTGTGCTATTCGAACTCTTCTTATCTTTTCGCTTGGTATACGGATAGCTTTCCAAGCTTGAATATTTCAGCATATGAGCAGCAGATCTTGTGGCTTCGCCAAAACCTTTTCTTGGTTTTAATCTTTTCATAAAAAGGGTTGATGAGTCAAATTCTTTTCTATTTATTGCGGTAAAATCTAGAGTAACCATCTTGGTGTTTTCTGCTGGAGCTAAAGATTCGGGTTCTGCTAAAAATAGAGATTTGAGTAGTGATATTGAAAAAGATTGACTCTTAATATTGGTATGCTTCAATTCCCTTATGAACGAAGATCGTGGAGATTTCTTAGTCTTATGAGTAAATAGAAGCAACCCGTTCCCTTCACGTGTTGCTGATATAAATCCATAATATTCTAAATATATTGTTTGATTATTTTTATTATGTTCTGGATTCCAGTTAAACAGATTCTGAGGACTTACATTTTTGTGTAGACTCGCCTCAAGACTAAATCTGTAAAAGTGCTGTTCTTTATGTTTTTTAATGCTAAGCCAAAAATCTGATACGGCTGTATTTTTCTTTAGCGTGTATCGATAATGGCCTTGTAAATCGCTAAATTTTTCCATGTCGCTACCATCAAAATACTGGCTTATGATATGAGCGTCTACCATAGACAGTCGTGCTGCTTCCATAAGTTCAGTCGTAACTATTTGATGATCTTTGAGAAAAGAGTAGAAGCAATTTAATGTGTACTCTTTTCCCGCAGGTTCTTCTATGTGACAATTACAGAATTTCGGCACATTATCATTGGTGATACTAATTTCTGCGCAAAATATTTCATCATATTCTGCTTCTTCAAGCCATTCTTTGATCTCAGCAACAAGCTGTGGCCAGTGTAATGAAGACTCTTCTTTGTAACATTTGAGAAGAACACGTAATAAGTCAACTTGCTCGGGAGAAAATGAAATCATAAGAAAGCTCAGTATATTTTTTTCATACATAGTCCTTTGCCCTGTGCTTGCATAGAACTTATTCTTTCCTAGGCCTGCCAATATGTTTCCCGCGTTGCTTTGCTGCAGCCATACCGGCTTTGGTGCGCTCGCTTATAAGGCTACGTTCAAACTCCGCTAGTGCGCCCATGATATGGAATACCAGTTTTCCTCCACTTGTAGTGGAGTTGATACCATCGCAGATGCTATGCAAGCCAATATTACGGTTGGACAAATCTTCTGATAGTTCGCATAGGAAGCGTAAACTACGACCTAATCTGTCAAGCCGAAAAATTATAAGCGTATCGCCAGATCTCAGTGCAGCAAGTGCCTGATTCAGGCCAGAGCGATTGGCTTTCGCACCACTTAACCCAAAATCATCATAAATTATATCACAGTTAGCAGCGCGTAGCGCATCATGCTGTAGGTCAAGGCTTTGCTCAATTGTACTCACGCGGGCATAGCCAATGCGTTTCGGTGTATGGGATTTAATTTCAGTCATAATGCACGTGTTCCGTTTGATAACAAAAGGGAACCCTTGCAAAATTGATTGAAATACGATCTTAGGATTTAAAGCCTACCATCAATCCATTCTTTTACCACAGTTTTCTTTTGCTTGTTTCTCATAATATCGCTATGTGTTCGTAAAACATAAGGGTTCCCTTATGTTCACTAAATTCACACATATCGCAATAGCATCAACCGCAGTTTTACTGGCCTTTCCACAGCTTTCGACAGCTCAAGCGAAAGAGCCTAATATTTTTAAAGCATCAGAGTTTCTAGCTTGGAGCGAACAAAATCGTAATTTCTATATTCGCACCAATGTTGGAATGGCATCTCTGATCGTAGGACAAACAAGCAAGCGTCAGGCACAGTGCATTGATGGTTGGTATATCAACGAAGAAAATAATGGTCATGCGTTCATCTTGGAAAAAATGCACCAATTTTCTGAATTTCATCCTAGAGGTGTGCTGCTAGCAGTTTTAGAAAAAAAGTGCGGAGCTTTTTCTTACACGATAAAACAATAATCTAAAATGTTGGTTTCATTACAGCCTGATTATTGGCACTGGTGTCTAGCTGCATGATAGCTGTGGTGTCAGATGGGGCAAGTTCTTTCTGAATGAGTGGAGGTGCACCCTCTATTAACTCATCTTGATAAGCTTGCATCTCTTCTGCAGTAAGCTCATCTTTGCGTGTTTCCAAATCACTTTGGATTTCTCCGACGCGGATCTCGTATAAATGATAGGCATCAATAGTTTCGCGCGTTTCAAGCATTTTATCTTGCAATTGCTGATGTTCGGAAAAGGTCATGTCGTTCTCGTTCCACTCAATACCAGCCGCAATTGCTGGATCAACCGCACTGCCATCAGCATGCACCGCCTTATCGTTTTCATCCCTGAATATATAACGACCATCCAGCTGACGCGCCCGCTGATTTAGAGCAGATTGATACTGCGTTTTCTGTTGGGTTAATAGCTGCTGATATTTTTCAATGCCGTTAGCGGCAAGGATACTTGCGCGGTTGGCAAGTGTGATAGTGTCGCTATATAATGCCAAACGCGCCGCTTCAGCTTCAAGAGACAGCTGGCTCAGAATAAATTGCTGACGCTCTTCTTTATTACGCTTCTTTTGTAATGCAGCAGGTGTCGATGACTCTGGAATAAACCGATCCTGAATATGACCTGTTTTTTCGTCCATACGTTCATAAGCCAGATTGACTTTATCGTTATCACGCCTGATGTCAGCATCGGTCGGCGCGAGCATATCCATCTGATTATCTGTTTTGGTCAATGGTCGGTCTTTCTATAAGCCTAGTTACAGCTATGAGTATAACTTAAAAACCGCCTGTGAGTCAAAAAGCGTGCACCATACGACAGTGTGCAATTTGCAATACGACGAAATAGTATGTTAGGATTATATTCACACACGCCATAACTGCGTCTGGAACGTGCTGTCTGATCCGCCCATACGGGGCGTTGATTAGTGCTATATTTTACCTCTCACACATTATGAACCAAATGAAAGACTGCAAATGCTCGAGGGCGTTTTGGCAGGAGGGATTGCTATGCCATTTGACAAGGAAAAATACCGACCATTGCTGAAAGAGCTGAATCTCTCTACCGCCGATGAAGACGAGATGATGGATTTTCTCTATCGCCTGAATGACAATGCGATATCAGCAGCGTTTGCGCGGGATGCGACGTCACAAGCGTTGCTGGAAAATCATCAAATTTCTATGGAACCAAGCACAGCTATGGTATCCTCACTTTGTCCCGTTGCTAACGCCGTATTTCAGCATATCAAAGGACACGCCAACCTATAAGGAGCATTCATCATGACACAAAAAGCGATCCTCTATTGCCGCGTCAGCAGCCAGAAACAGGTGACCGAAGGAAATGGACTGGCAAGTCAGGAAACACGCTGCCGCGAATATGCCAAGCATAAAGGCTATGATGTCGTGGATGTATTCCGCGATGAAGGACTATCAGGCAAGCTGTTGGATCGCCCCAATATGAAGGCCATGCTCTCATACCTACGCCAGCACAGAAAGGACAACCTTGTTGTCATCATTGACGATATCTCCCGCCTGGCACGTGACATCGAAACGCATATCCATCTACGCACCTCGCTTAGTGATGCAGGCGGGAAGTTGGAATCACCCTCTATCGAGTTTGGCGATGATAGTGATTCACGGCTTGTCGAACATATGCTGGCAAGCGTTGCAGCACACCAGCGAGAGAAGAATGCAGAGCAGGTCACAAACCGCATGAGAGCGCGGATGCAGCAGGGTTATTATTGTTTCTACCCGCCACCCGGCTATAAGTACGAGAAACGCTCAGGCCACGGCTAAATACTGGTACGTGATGAACCAACCGCTTCATTAATTGCCGAAGCATTAGAAGGGTTCGCCACGGGAAAGTTTGAAAGCATGAGCGAAGTCAAACGCTTCTTTGAACGTGCGGCATCCTTTCCGAAAGATAAAAAGGGCAAGGTGCATTTTAGCCGTGTGAAGGATATGCTGAAAAACCAGCTTTATAGCGGGTATTTAAGCAAAGCGGACTGGGGCATTCATTTGCTCAAAGGCAAGCATGACCCATTGATTAGCTTTGAGACGTATCAGCGCATTCAGGATCGTTTGCAAATGCATGCAAAAGCGCCAGCACGCAAGAACATCAATAAAGATTTCCCATTACGCGGATTTGTCAATTGTGGCTGCTGTGGGCAACCCATGACCTCATGCTGGACAAAGGGGCGTAGTGCTACCTATCCCTACTATTTGTGTAAAACAAAGGGCTGTACGTCACAGAACAAGTCCATACGGGGCGAGACGCTGGAAAGTGAATTTGAAGCCTTGTTGAATGATTTGAAGCCATCAGTGCCTGTGTTCATTACTGCTGCCACTATGTTCACCGATATGTGGAACGAGAAACGTGAGCAGGTTAAGCTGGAGGCACATGACATCCGCAAGCAAGTTTTGCAGATTGAGCGCAAAAGCGACCAGCTGCTGGAGCGTATTGTGGAAGCTGACAACCTGACGATTATCTCGGCATACGAGAATAAATTGCGAAAACTGGAAGAGGAAAAGATCACATTAGACGAGAATATCGCTAAATGCGGTCGCCCGTTGCAAAGTTTCGATGATACATTTCGAACCGCGTTTTCATTTCTGTCAAACCCGCAGAAACTCTGGGCATCGGGCAGGTTAGAACATCAAAGAATGGTGCTAAAACTCGTGTTTACTGATAAATTGGATTATGACCGAAATGAGGGTTTTCGAACCGCTCCAACCGCACTGCCACTCTCGCTTCTAGCGCATATGAGTGACCCTAAGTCGGAAATGGTGGAGGGGGCAGGATTCGAACCTGCGTAGGATACTCCGGCGGATTTACAGTCCGCTGCTTTTGACCGCTCAGCCACCCCTCCATGCAATGCTTGCATACGCACACAAAGGCGCGTAAGACAGATGCACTTAATTACTGCATCGTGTTAACCACGTCAAGCACCAGATGCAAGGAAAGCATGAAAAAGATGGCTCAGAAAAGCAGAAAATCCTCTTCTACTCATTACATATACGGTCGCCATGCCTGTATTGCCGCATTAAACAATCCTGACCGTACCATTCATCAGGCCTATATCACATCCGCCGCGCAGCAGGAAATGGGCGCTTTACCGTCTGGTATGGCAAAGCAAACCATGGACGCTAAACAATTGGCCAAGCTACTGCCACAAGACGCTATCCATCAGGGGATTGCGCTGGAAGTATCACCCTTGGCTACGCAAGAACCAGAAGCATACCTGACAGGCAAACCCGTACTGATACTGGATCACCTTACCGACCCACATAATGTTGGCGCTATTCTGCGAAGTGCTGCCGCATTTGACGTGGGCGCAGTGTTCACCCATGAGCGTCACGGTGCGAGAGAGTCCGGTACGGTGGCTCGGTCTGCCTCAGGCGCGCTGGATATTGTGCCATATGTGCCAGTGCCTAACATTGCTAACCTGATTGACCTGATGAAAGAGCATCATTACTGGGTGATTGGACTGGATGGCAATACAGACACTTCATGGGAAGAAAGCGATTGGCCTAAGCAATCCGCCATTGTCTTAGGTGCAGAGGGCAAAGGGCTTCGCGCTTTAACGGCGAAGAAATGTGATGCACTGGCACGGCTGTCTATGCACAGCCAAATGGAAAGCCTGAATGTATCTAATGCCACAGCTATTGCCCTGCATTCCCTATATTGCCAGCCCCTTCGCTAACGCTCTTTTAATACTGCGTGGCGACAAAGCCACATCCCCTATGCCGGCTTAAGAAAATACCGCCATTCCTATAAGAATGGTTGACAAGCATGGCAGAAAACCCTTTATATGCTAGTCAGGTAGTGAGTTTGAGTAAGGAAACCCCTTGTTCAGGCCGCTAATGTAACTCTTAAAAATAAAAGGTATTCGAAACTATGGCAGTTTTTGATTTTTCCGCTCAATTAGGGAACTCTATTGCGTTTGACCCAACAGCAGACGTATTAGCATTTTCTGGCGTTGAGCCAACAACACTCACATTTGTAGAAAACAACGGTTCCGTTGTCGTTACAAATGCAGATAGCCAGTCAGTGACTCTGACCGGCACAACACTAGCACAGCTTGGTACTGCTACAACGACTTCAGGTCAGGCTACCACGGCTAACCTGTTATTCTCAGGCGTAGATGGTCGTGCAATCTTCGGTGATGATGCTTCTACAGATTCAGATTCTGGCGATGCTATCGACGTATCTGGCGCAAAAGGTGACCACCTATTGTTCGGACTAAGTGGCTCAGATGCAATCACTGTTGGTAATGATAGCGATAAGGTCGTTGTGTTCGGCGGGACAGGTATCGTTGATACGACTGACGGTGCTGACACTATCATTATTGGTGAAGGCGGTGGAACTGTCTATGGTAACGCCGGTAACGATTCTATTGACTTCAGTACAGATAGCAGCACTGGCTTAACTGTGTTTGGTGGATTGGGTAACGATACCATCGAAGGTCAGTCAACCAATGACGGTAAGATTACTGCCTACGGTAGTGCAGGTAACGACTCTATTGATCTTGCAACTGTAGCGCTACACGATGGTGAATTCACTATCTTTGGTGGAAACGGTGAAGTTGATTCAACGGATGGTAACGATACGATTCTCACAGGTACTGGCGGTGGTCAGGTTTACGGTAACGCTGGTAATGATTCTATCACCCTAAATTCAGACAAAGACGCAAGCGTCTATGGTGGATTGGGTAACGATGTTATAACAAGTGCTACACTTGATGGTAAGTTTGACATTCGCGGTAACGCAGGTGACGATAACATTACCGCTGCACTCGCTGCTGGTAATGATGAAGTGACTATCTTCGGTGGTAACGGAACGGTTGACTCTGTTGATGGTGCTGATACGATCAATGTTACTGCTGCTGCTGATGCAACTGCAAAAGCAACCATTTACGGTAACGCTGGTAACGATATTATCACTGCAACTGATGACAAAGTGCTTGCAACAGTATTTGGTGGTCTGGGTAATGACAACATCACTACAGGTGACAGAGCTGACAGCATTTTCGGTAACGAAGGTGATGACATCATCGATGGTGATGCTGGTGATGACACCATTGATGGTGGTGCCGGTAAAGACAAAATCACTGTTGGTGCTGGTAAAGTAAGCATCATGGGTGGTGAAGGTGATGACAGCATTATCACTGATGCTGCACTAACAACTGGTGCTTACATTGATGCAGGTGCCGGTGATGATAGCATTGACGGTGACGCAGCAGCGAATGCGGGCCAAAGCACGGTAATTGGTGGTACTGGTAAAGATACCATTACTTACGATGTAGATAATGGCGGATCAGCAACTATCTGGGGTGGATCATCTGCTACAGACAGTGCTGACGGTGCTGACAAAATTGATGTTGCCTCAGCTGATTCAGACGAAACCATTGAAATCTTTGGTGCCGCAGGTGATGACTCTATCACAGTAGGCGATGAATACTTCTCAACTATCGATGGTGGTATGGGTAACGATACAATCAGCGTAGGAACTGAGAAAGATTCTGTTTCTGGCGGTGAAGGTAACGACGTTATCTCTACCGGTGGTGGTGTTGACACTATCAACGGTGGTGATGGTAACGATCAGCTAAATGGTGATGCAGATAATGATATCATTAAAGGTGATGCTGGTAATGACCGCCTTAATGGTGGCACTGGCGTTGACGCACTCACTGGTGGTGAAGGTTCCGATACATTTGTACTGACTGATGGTAATGCCTTTGCTGCAGGTGCTGCTAGTGTAGACACCATCACAGACTTCATGGTTGGCGCTGATACGTTCGACTTTACGGCAAATCTGCTAAACGGCACATTTACCGCAAGCAGCGACCTGTCTGGTTCAGCGGCCAACATTGCTGCTGTTGCCGATGGCGCTACTGCTACTGCTAACGATGTCGTGTTTAAGTTTAACACTGCTGCTGACCAGTTAGCAGCTGATACTGACGCCTCAAACGCGGTTGCTCGTGCAGTTACAGCCATTGAAGATGGTTCTGACTTCTCAAGTGCTAACATTGCAACCAGTGACTCTCTGCTTCTGTTACTTGATAATGGTTCTAAAACCTTTGCATTCCATTACGTTGCTGATGGTACGGCAAATGATACCGCAGCAGCTGATTTAGAACTGATCGCTATCATTGATGGTGTCGGCGATGTCGATACTTTAACGGACACTAGTTTCCTATAAATTCTAACCTACGTTAGAATGCCTTTTGGGGGCGGTCTTCGGATCGCCCCCTTTTTGTATGTATGTAGCTGATAATGTTTGTGTTAAAGCGCAGCGCAAGGCTCGCCTTCAGACACTGGCTTTCACATAACTATAAGTGAATATGTTTTCTACGCTGGCGTAGTAGCAGTCTCGGCAACCAATGAAAACTGATGCTCGCATCTGGCCATATCAACCGGGCTAAGACGTACGGTGATACGCCAGTGTGTTTCATCCTGAGATGCCTGCTCGATCACCCCATGCTGGTGTAACCATGCATAGGCCTTCCCGTCTTGCAGTGGCACGCGATATGTCACTACCTGAAACAATAATGCTTGTAAGGTGTCATCCACTGAACCACGCAACACATCCATCCCCAGCCCGCTCACAGCGGACACAGCGACCGGGTTTTCCTGATAATGGGCGTGTTGCTCACGCAGCATAGGCTCAGCCATATCCCATTTATTCCACACCTCAATCATGGGTGGCATATCATCAGGGTCATCAAATAGGGTTTCCATGACTGCCAACACGTCATCTCGCTGCGCTTGCGTGTCAGGGTGCGTAATATCACGTACATGCAACAGCAAATCCGCCTGACGCACTTCTTCCAGTGTCGCGCGAAACGCAGCAATTAATTGGGTAGGCAAGTTGGAAATAAAGCCTACCGTATCAGACAACAATACTTCCAATCCGGAAGGCAGCGCCACACGCCGCGTTGTTGGATCAAGCGTGGCGAATAAAGCATCTTCTGCCAGCACATCTGCTTGGGTCAGTTTATTAAATAATGTCGATTTTCCTGCGTTCGTGTATCCTACTAACGCTACTGTCGGATAAGGCACTTCGTCACGCACTTGCCTATGCAGCCCACGTGTTCGCACGACTTTCTCTAACTGTTTCTTGATTAAGGCCATGCGGTCACGAATCAGGCGGCGATCCGTCTCAAGTTGCGATTCTCCCGGCCCTCCGAGAAACCCGTATCCGCCCCGTTGCCGCTCAAGATGCGTCCATGAACGCACTAATCGACTCTTTTGGTAGTCCAGCGCCGCCAGCTCCACCTGTAACGCCCCTTCCCGCGTTTGCGCGCGCTCACCAAATATCTCTAAAATCAACGCACTGCGATCAATGACTTTGGCTTTTAATGCACGTTCCAGATTACGCTGCTGCATAGGCGTCAACGCACAGTCGAACATAACAACGCTTACATCATCCGCCTGTACCTGCTCTGCCACCTGCTCCATTTGCCCCACACCAATAACGGTGGCAGGACGCACCTGCTGAACAGAGAAAATAAGCCCCTGCATAATGTCTAGAGAAATAGCGCCACATAAGTTGACAGCCTCGCTCAGGCGCGCAGTTGCGGTACGGCGGTCACTAGCAAGTTTAATATCAGGACAAACAACAATTGCCCGTGTCATAGGCTGAAATACGCGTGTCTAAGCAATCTGGAATGTTCCGTCATCCACTGATTCGATGCCTACGTCCGGCTGCTCTCCTACAGAGGATGTCTCATCCGAATACATACTAATGCCACCCATCGGCACAACGGTCGCAATACTATGTTTATAGACAAGCTGTGTTTGACCAGTGCGTCTCAAAATGACACAAAAATTATCGAACCCACCAACAATTCCTTGCAATTTTACACCGTTGCTCAAATAAACGGTTACCTGCTGCTTATCTTTTCGGCAGGCATTCAGGAATAAATCCTGTAAACTTTGTGACTTATCAGCCATAAATGGTCTCTCTCTTATCATGAGTTATCATGTCGCAATCAGATCATTAAACCACACTATTAGTTAAGTAAAGGTAATTGCCTCAAGCTTATTCTGCACTGCAACATTTTTTTATACGTGATGCATATTCAGCACATGCGTTATTTTTATGTCGATTTTTTAGGCAGAGTCCTTATGCTATAGATGAAATATTATCTAACGATCAAGGATATCTACGATGGATTATGCCCTGCCTGAATCTGCTGAACTAACTAACCGTGTTATTCTGCTGCGTGTAGATTTAAATGTGCCTATGAAAGATGGACACATTACAGACGATACGCGACTGAAACGTGTGCTGCCTACCATACAGCACCTTTCACAGCGTGGTGCAAAAATCCTTCTCATATCGCACTTTGGACGGCCTAAAGGCGAAGCCGTAGAAAGCATGTCGTTGAAGCCGCTACAACAGCCATTGCAGGACGCATTGCCTAACGTAACCATAAGTTTTGCGCCAGATTGTATAGGCGAAGCCGTTGAGGCCGGATTGAAAGCACTGCAGGCCGGGGATATAGTTTTGTGTGAAAATCTCCGTTTCCATGCAGGAGAAGAATCAGGAGATGATACATTTGCTCGCGCTTTATCTGAACATGCTGACCTATATATAAATGATGCGTTTTCCTGCTCACATCGCGCACATGCATCCATCACCGGAGTCACTGCTCACCTGCCCTCGTACTTTGGCGACTCTATGCAGCAGGAATTGGCGATGCTTGAGAAAGTTTTTACCGCACCTACGTCACCGGTTGCTGCATTAGTGGGTGGGTCAAAGGTATCCACGAAAATGGAGCTGCTGGAGAATCTGATTGAACGTATGGACATCATCATGATTGGCGGCGGCATGGCAAACACCTTTCTGTATGCACAGGGGCATGAAGTCGGGGCATCCCTATGTGAAGCAGATCTTGCACCGCTGGCTCTATCTATTTTAAAGAAGGCACACGAACAGCAATGCCGTATTCTGCTTCCTGTAGATGTCGTGGCTGCACTCACATTTGCTGCCCATGCACCTTGCCAAATGGTCGAAAGTGATGCCATTCCAGACGATGCGATGGCGCTGGATGTGGGTATTGAAACAGTCCGTGCCTGGGGGGATGCTATCAAAGAAGCGAATACCTTGGTGTGGAATGGCCCTGCCGGTGCCTTTGAAATGGCTCCGTTTGATCACGCTACCGTGTCTTTAGCGCAGATCATTAGTGCTGAAACGCAGGCAGGACGGCTTATCAGTGTTGCAGGTGGTGGAGATACGGTGGCGGCGTTGTCCCATGCAGGTATGACGGATAACCTAACCTATGTGTCCACTGCAGGCGGTGCGTTTCTCGAATGGCTGGAAGGCAAAACCCTACCCGGTGTTGCAGCGATTCAGCAAGCATCTTACCAGAAAGCCGGTTAGTCAGGCGGGTATCTATGAATGGCTACGTCGTCAGTACGTTCTATGCATTTTTTCCATTAGCTGAGCAACACTTACCTGCCCTAAAGCAGCAGCTACTGGAGGTGCTTGAGCAACAACAAGTGCGTGGCACAATTTTGCTGGCCACAGAAGGGATCAATGCCACATTATGTGCAACGGAAAGCCATCTGGACGGTGCTATCACCAGCATAAAAACCTGCCTAGACTGTGACTTTTCGCAAACACGCAGCGACTCACCGATACAGGCATTTAGAAAAGCTAAGGTACGCATCAAACCTGTGCTGGTAAAAATTGGTGCCCCTATTGGCGACGAAGCGGCTACTGGGGACTATGTAGAACCGCAAGCATGGAACCAGCTTATTGCGCGTAGTGATGTGGTTGTGCTGGATACACGCAATCGCTATGAAACACATCTGGGCACGTTTCAGGGCGCCGTTGATCCTGACACACGCAACTTTAACCACTTGCCGCATGTTACAGACCAGTTGCTGGATGTACCCAAAGATACCCCTATCGCTACGTTTTGTACGGGCGGCATACGGTGTGAGAAATACACGGCATGGCTGAAAGAGCAAGGCTATGAGCAAGTGTATCATCTTAAAGGCGGTATTTTACGCTACCTGGCAGAAATACCAAAGGAAGAAAGCCTGTGGGAAGGTTCCTGTTATGTGTTTGATGATCGGGTAGCGGTGGGGCATCAGCACGGCATTGATAAGCAAGCCACACACTGCCCGGCATGTGGGCATACTCTGGTAGCCAGCGATTTGCGCCACCCTGACTATATTGCCAATACACGCTGCCGACATTGTGCAACCCATCTGCCATCCAACCATCCCTTACCTGTGCAACCATCCGCATGAACACCGCCATCATCATTCCCGCACGCTATGGATCAAGCCGTTTGCCCGGTAAACCCCTTGCCATGATTGCCGGTCAACCTATGTTAAAACGTGTGGTAGATATTGCACGTGCCAGCGCGCAACACGCCGCTGACATTCATGTCTACGTTACCACGGATGATGCACGTATTACTGCGTTATGTGATGAATTACACGTTGCTTGTCTGATGACGTTACCTGAGTGTGAAAGCGGTACAGACCGTGTGGCACAAGCGGTTGAGCAGTTGGACGCAGTACCGGATTTTATCATAAACCTTCAAGGCGATGCCCCGCTTACTCCGCCTCATATCCTGCAATCGCTGATCGCGTCTTATCAGAAAACCCCATGCGATGTTGTCACACCCGTTGTGCAACTGGACTGGCAAACGCTGGACGCGCTGCGTCAGCATAAACAATCCACTCCTTTCAGTGGTACATGTGCAGCGTTTCATCCTGACACCAAAGAAGCATTCTGGTTTAGCAAGAACATTATCCCCGCCATTCGTGGAGAAGAAGCACAACGCGAAACCACGCCAATAAGTCCGGTTTATAGGCATATTGGCCTGTATGGCTATAGCCACAAAACATTGATGCGTTTCCCAACATTACCTCAAGGGCATTACGAACAGCTGGAAGGGCTGGAACAGTTACGCTTATTAGAACATGGCTATATGATACGCTGCGTACCCGTGACTTACGGTGAGCGTGCAAGCATGTCTGGGGTTGATAGTCCAAAGGACATTGCACGTGCCGAGGCGCTGATTACGCAATACGGGGAATTATTACCATGACCACCACAACATTACTGATTGCCCGTCATGGCAACACATTTGCCAGTGGTGACATAGTGCGCCGCGTTGGCACAACCAATATGCCACTGGTGGAATCCGGGAAGCAGCAAGCACGCTCACTGGCAACGTATCTGACGGCGCATGATTTACAGCCTGACAGCATCGTAACATCCCAGCTTCAACGCACCATTGAAATGGCGAACATCATACAGCAGGAACATGGCACCCACCTCCCCGTGACACAAGCCGCTTTTCTTAATGAAATTGATTACGGAGTGGACGAATATCAGCCCGAAGATCGTGTTATTGCACGTATTGGGAAAGAGGCATTGCAAGCATGGGACAGAGATGCATTGCTACCACAAGGATGGGTAGCAGACATAGATGCCATTATCGCAGGATGGAACAATCTGGCACATACCCTTACCACGCAGCAGGCAGGCCGCACCATTCTGGTAATTACCAGCAACGGTATTGCACGCTTTGCACCACACATTACCGGAGACATGGCAGGCTTTTGCCAGCATCATGCCATAAAGCTGGCGACTGGCGCGCTCGGCATCTTTACACATACGACACACTGGCATTGTGAGAGTTGGAACATCCGCCCTTAATGTTCCATCAGCTTTCCCACTATGTCACGGAACTCATCACCACGCGCTTCAAAGCTGGCAAACTGGTCAAATGACGCCGCGGCAGGTGCCAGTAAAATCACCGCGTTCTGCTGGCCTCTGGCATCTGTAAAAGCAGCATGTAGCGCAGCATGTAACGTATGACATTCATGGTAAGCAACATTTTCCTGTCGCAAGACCTCTGTGAAAGGCTGCATGTCTTCACCAATGCAATAAGCGTGTTCAATGCGAGGAAACAAGTGTGCAAGCGTAGAAATACCGCCTGCTTTTGCCACGCCACCCACAATCCAGTAAATGCAGTGATACGTGGCCAGCGACTTAGCTGCCGCATCAGCATTGGTTGCTTTGCTATCATTAATAAAGGTCACGCCATCAATCACAGCAACGGCTTCCATACGGTGGGGCAGTCCGGCAAATGACAGCATGGCCTCATAGATGACATCAGGCGTATGTCCCATCATACGGCAAATCGCATAAGCCACACAGGCATTTTGATGATTATGTCCGCCCTGAAGCGAAGCGATCACAGATAAGTCGTACCGTAGCAATGCATCACCCGTTACATCCACCAGATGTTGATCCTGCATATACACATCGCATTGCTCATGACAATGCTGCGATACGGTGATAGCGTGTGGCATGGTGGCAGCAATGTCGCGTGTATAGCCATCATCCATAGCCATCAGTGCGGTATTGCCATCATGTTGCCCACGAAATATGCGCTGTTTCGCGGCAATGTAAGACGTCATGCTGCCATGATGTTCCAGGTGATCGGGCGTAATGTTCAGCAAGCACGCAATGTCCAGTACCCCTGTATCCATGATTTCCAGCTGGTAAGATGACAATTCCAGCACATATACAGCACCCACTTGCATGGCCAATGCAGGCACACCAATATTGCCGCCATACTGCACGTCACAGCCCGCTTCACGCAACATATGCGTTGTGAGCGCGGTTGTGGTGGACTTCCCATTCGTGCCGGTAATCCCTATATAGGTTGCATCAGGGCAGGCTTCCATAAGCAGCGATATATCGCAGGTAATGCGCGTATTGTGAAGCCTACTATGTTGAACGATGGAATGTGGCTCGGGATGGTATAATGCAATACCCGGACTAACAATCACACAATCCAGCCGCTGCCAGTCCCATGCATCATAATGCGTCAGGGCAATCGTGTCATGTGCGCCTTTATCATCCCACGCCACTAACTCTGCACCAGCTTGCTTAAGTGCGGCGTAAGTGGACATACCGGATTTTCCAAGACCTAATACGCCAACATAACGCCCTTGATACTGTGGTAGCAGAATCATTAACGCAATTTCAGACTGGAAAGGCCAATTAATGCTAACACCGCGGCAATAATCCAGAAGCGAATCACCACAGTAGGTTCTGACCAGCCTAGTTTCTCAAAATGGTGATGAATCGGTGCCATACGAAAGATGCGTTTTCCGGTCAATTTAAAAGAAGCCACCTGCATAATCACAGAAACCGCTTCCAACACAAACAGTCCCCCTATAATAGCCAGCACCAATTCATGCTTGGTAATAAAGGCAATCGTACCGATAGACCCACCAAATGCCAGACTTCCGGTATCTCCCATAAAGATCATGGCAGGAGGCGCATTATACCATAAGAAACCAAGTCCAGCTCCAATGAGCGCCGCGCAAAAAACAGCCAGCTCACCTGTACCCGGCACCTGATGAATCTGTAAGTAAGACGCGAATAAGGCATTTCCTACCAGATAACTAATCAGGGCAAAACAAGCAGCGGCCATCATGATCGGAACAATGGCCAGCCCGTCCAGCCCATCCGTCAGGTTCACTGCGTTAGATGACCCGACAATCACCAGCACACCAAACATCAAATACGCCCATCCAATATCAGGGAAAACATCCTTAAAAAATGGAACGGCCAACCGCGTTGCCTGATCGGCATCAGCCACCTGTAACGCCCAATACCCTGCAAACATTCCAATAACACACTGCAATAGTAGTTTTAACTTGCCCGACAATCCTTTCGTGTTGCGCTTGCTAACTTTCAGATAATCATCCATAAAACCAATCGCACCAAACCCCAGCGTTACCAGCATCACAATCCACACATACTGATTCGTAATATCTGCCCATAACACAGTAGAGAGCGTCACAGACAACAAAATCATCGCCCCACCCATCGTGGGCGTTCCTTGCTTGGTTAGCACGTGAGAGGCAGGGCCATCACTGCGAATAGGCTGCCCTTTGCCTTGCCTAGCTTTGAGCCAGCGTATCATGTAGGGGGTAAATAAGAAACTCACAAGCAAGCTGGTCAGCACCGCCCCTCCACTGCGAAACGTCAGGTAACGAAAGAGGTTGAAGAGCTGGAATTCATCCGCAAGTGGTGATAAAAGATTATAGAGCATATCACCCTAGTTATGCCCCATGCCCTCGCGCTTGTCCAGCCTGTATCAAAAACAGACATCACAAATTCTTAGCGGTTCCAAAACATCGGTGTAAAGACGATAATTACCGTAAATAACTCTAACCGCCCCATAATCATGGCCGCAGACAACACCCATTTCGCGGTAACAGGCAAATCTGCATAGTGCCCACTAGATCCAATTACCGGCCCCATTCCCTGCCCAACATTAGCCAGCGCCTGTGACACGGCGCTCATGCTGGTAAGGAAATCAACACCGGACATAGATAATATGGTGGAAAACATCATAAAACAGAAAGCGAACAGCAGCAGAAATGTCATGACAGAAGAAATGACCCCTTCCGGAATCGGCTTGCCCTCATAACGGGGAATAAACACACCATGCGGTTGCACTAATTGGTTTAACTGCGCTTTCGCGGTGGCATAAAGTACCTGAAAGCGAAAAATTTTGATGCCGCCGGTCGTCGATCCTGTACACCCGCCCACAATCGTTAACATAAACAGCAAATGCACCGCAAATCCTCCCCATTGCACGTAATCCTGCGTGCCATATCCGGTGGTGGTAATAATGGCTACCGTCGCAAACAACGCGTGACGCATTGCATCCACCAGTGCCATATCGTCCTGTGTTACCATTAACCACAACATTAGCACCACACTGACAATCGCAACCATTGAAAAAAAGAACTGCACTTGCGTGTTTCGATAAAATGCGGCAGAGTTACCATGCAAAATATGATAATACAGCATCAGTGGAATAGACCCGGCCAGCATAAAACAAATAGCAATCAACTCAATGGCTGGGGAATTATAATACCCAATAGAGGCGTCATGCGTGGACAGCCCCCCCGTTGCAATCGTTGTTAGTGCATGGCACAATGCATCAAACCCACTCATACCAGCAATCCAGTAACACCAGCCGCAAATAATCGTGAGTACGAGAAAAATAAACGTAATCGTTGTGGCGATTTGTGGGGTACGTGGCAGCACTTTCTCACTCTTATCTGAGGATTCTGTGCGAAAGAGTTGCATTCCTCCAATGCGTAACATCGGCAATACAGCAAGCGCCATCACCACAATACCAATACCTCCAAGCGCATTGAGCAAGGAGCGCCATAGCAAAATCCCTGGCGGCGCAACATCCAGCCCGGTCATAACGGTGGCGCCAGTAGAGGTGATACCTGATACGGCTTCAAAAAAAGCATGTGTCCAGCTTAATCCCAGTTCAGAGAGATACAGGGGTACAGCCGAAAAAATAGAAATAGTGATGTAGCTGGTCGTGGTCAGTAAGAACGCCTGCCGGATTTTTAACTGGTTCTGATAGCCTCTGTTTGCCAGAAACAACGACATTCCAATAAACAGAGTAAACAAACCAGATGTTGCAAAGACCTGCCAGTCACGGTTACCTGAAATCAGATCAGCCGCCATAGGAAAGAGCATGGTGGTACCAAGCACAGAAAGCAATAACCCATTCACCAGCAATATAGGACGCCAAAACATGTAACGATCCGAATTACAGGCGAATGCCCTGTAACATTTTAGGAAGATCGCCACGCATCCCCATCGCCGTTTCCATAAAGCAATGCTTTAAGGTATGGCTGCGTTCAAATAGTCCCATCCCCATATTACGGATAAATGCCACTGCTTGAGAGGGATTAGAAAATAGGCGGTTTAATCCATCCGTTGTCGCTACCATAGAGGAGGCATCAAAACTGCGCCATTGCTGATAACGCTGCAATAACGCAGATGAAGCATAATGCTGCCCTGCGTGCTTTGCTTCCACCAGTAACTCGGTCAGCACCGCCACATCACGATACCCCAGATTAACTCCCTGACCAGCAATAGGGTGGATAGCATGTGCCGCATCTCCTATCACCACACAATTCTGGCCCGTATAATGTTCAGCCTGAAACAAATTAAGCGGATAAGCATAACGCTGACCTTCAATCGTGATGTTACCGAGCATTCCCTGCAGCTTCACACGTAGTTCTTCCTCAAACTCTTTATCCGATAACTGCACCATATGTTGCGCCAGCGCATCTTCTTCTGTCCACACAATACATGAGCGATGGCCACCATTCATTGGCAGCAACGCCAATGGCCCTACAGGAAAGAACCATTCCGTTGCTGTATTATGGTGCGGTTGCGTATGGGAAACGGTGCAAACAATAGCATGTTGCTGGTACGTATAGCGGCGTGCAGAGATACCCATCTTTTCGCGAATTGTGGAGTAACGGCCATCGGCAATCGCCAGCAAATCCGCACTCACCTGCTTTCCACTATTTAGCGTAGCGCTCACACCTGCTGCACAATCCAATGCCTCAATCGTTTCCCCAAAGACGCAATTAATCAGCGGATGTTCCATTGCTGCTTCAAGAAGCGCATTCCTCAACGTATGGTTTGGCACCATGTGGCCAAAGGGTTCAGACCCTACATCTTCTGCACGAAAAGCAATATCTGAACGAGGATTACCCTCTGTCACCATAATGCTCTCAATTGCCCCAGCGTCAGAGGCAATATTGTTCCATATATCAATATAATCCAGCACCATACGTGAAGCATAAGAAATAGCACTAACACGCCCGTCATACCCTGCTTTCATCACTACATCGGGCGTGATTTTATCAATAAGAACTGAACGTATATCATGCTTTGCAAGCGCCAGTGCCTGAGCAGCACCAACCAACCCTGCACCAACAATAAGAGCATCTGTTTGAACGTTACTCATAGAAAGAGCAATCAAAACCCGCCAAAATTGAGGGTGACGCCCTGACGATGAGGGCGGCGGTGCGGCTGATGCTGAAGATGTCCGGAGTTAATATAAGGATGAAATGGCACGACAGGCGGGTCACGATACAGGCGAGTTTGCGGAACACCATAACCATAACGCTGCCCCGCTGCCGGAGGATAGTAAGGCTGCTGACCAAATGGCTGGGCAAAGGGGATAGTTACCTGAGGAACGACCGGCACCACAGGCTGGACAAATACTTGCGGCGGTGCAATCGCACGCCCAACTGGCGGAATATGTCGGGTATTATTACGATTACGACGCACCGCGCCATACCCTTTCATATAAGTATCATCACGTTGATAGGATGAACAATCATGATTGCTTCCACAATATCTATGGTCATTTGTCTGCACATCAAAAGCATGAACTTTATGAACAGACAGAGAGACTATCGTACCGATAACGATGATCGACAACATATGACGCATAAACACATTCCTGATTCAAGTTGTATAATGATTTTTGTTATACTTAGAATAATATCAGGAATGCCCTGAAGAGGCAAAGACTAAATAATAATTGACCATATTAGGGTTTTTAGACTTGACTTTAATTGAGTCGGCACTATTATCCGCATCTATTTTTGAAAGTACAGTAAAGGAAGGCAGATAGTGGCACGTATCGCAGGTGTAAACATACCCTCAAACAAACATCTGGAGATAGGACTGACCTATATTCATGGAATTGGCAAGGCGCGCGCGAAAGAGCTTTGCGAAAAATCCGGTATTGCCCCCAATAAGCGCATCAATCAATTAACCGATTCAGAAATTATTCGTGTACGTGAGCTGATCGACGCTGATTACACCGTAGAAGGTGAATTGCGCCGTGAAGTAGGTATGAATATTAAGCGCTTGATGGATCTGGGTTGCTATCGCGGCCTCCGTCATCGCCGTCGGTTGCCTGTACGTGGGCAACGTACGCACACTAACGCCCGGACCCGAAAAGGAAAGGCAGTACCAATCGCAGGGAAAAAGAAATAAGTTATGGCAAGAGAAACCACTAAAACTAAAAAGAAAGAGCGTAAAAACGTCCCTTACGGAGTGGCGCATATTAATGCTTCTTTTAACAACACCATCATTACTGTTGCAGACCCTAACGGTAATACCGTTTCATGGTCATCAGCTGGTAGTCATGGTTTTAAAGGTTCAAAGAAAGCGACACCTTACGCCGCGCAGGTGACGGCAGAAGATGCTGGCCGTAAAGCGATGGAACATGGGATGAAAACCATCGAGATTCGCGTAAAAGGCCCTGGAAGCGGTCGTGAGTCTGCACTGCGTGCTTTTCAGGCAGTTGGGTTTAACGTAACGTCTATTCGTGATGTAACACCTGTGCCACATAATGGTTGTCGCCCACCTAAACGTCGTCGTGTATAACCAAAACTTTACTCTTTAACGATATTCACTCATTCTTTTGAGGTACCCCCCAATTATGGCCAATATTTTAAACAAAAACTGGCAGGATTTAATCAAACCTGCAAAGATTGATATGCAATCTTCTGGTGTCTCTAACACGAAAGCCACGATGGTTGCTGAACCGCTTGAACGCGGTTTTGGCATCACGCTTGGCGTTGCGCTTCGCCGCATATTGCTGTCCTCAATACAGGGAGCAGCGGTTACATCGCTAAAAGTAGATGGCGTTGTGCATGAGTTTTCTGCGATACCGGGTGTCCGTGAAGATATGACGGATGTTATCCTGAACATCAAAGATTTGCGTTTAAAAGCACATTCGTCTGATCGTAAAAAGCTGACACTGAAAGCCAAAGGCCCCGGGGAAGTAACTGCTGCAAAAATTACGACTGATAGTGATATTGAGATTATCAATAAGAATCTTGTCATTTGCACGCTTGATAAAGGTGCCGAGCTTAACATGGAGCTTTTTGTAGAAACTGGAAAAGGCTATGTTCCGGCATCGCAGAATCGCGATGAAGATCAACCTATAGGTGTCATCCCTATAGACTCCATCTACTCTCCTGTACTGAACGTATCGTATCGGGTAGAAAATGCTCGTGTTGGTAATCGTACGGATTATGATAAGCTGATACTGGAAGTAACAACAGACGGTTCCATTGTTCCTGATGACGCCGTTGCACTGGCAGCGCGTATCATGCAAGATCAGTTACGTCTGTTTGTGAACTTTGAAGACACGCCAATGGATCGCGGAAGCAGCGATAAGACAGACTTACCGTTTAGCCCGCATCTCCTTAAGAAAGTGGATGAGTTAGAACTTTCTGTGCGCTCTGCTAATTGCCTGAAAAACGACAATATTGTCTATATTGGCGATCTGGTGCAGAAAACTGAAGGCGAAATGCTTAAAACACCAAACTTTGGACGTAAGTCACTTAACGAGATCAAAGAAGTGCTGGTGAATATGGGGCTGCGTTTCGGTATGGAAGTGACCGAGTGGCCACCAGAAAATATTGAAGATCTCGCTCGTAAATTCGAAGAACCCTACTAAGACCCCGGATAAAAGGTACGTATCATGCGCCATAATTTAAAAGGCCGTAAACTTAATCGCACTAGCTCTCACCGCAAAGCTATGTTCTCTAATATGGCATCAGCTATTATCAAGCACGAACAGATAAAGACAACATTGCCAAAAGCGAAGGAACTACGCCCCTTTGTAGAGAAGCTGGTAACACTTGGCAAACGTGGTGACTTACATGCTCGTCGTCAGGCTTTCGCGATCCTTCGTGATAACGCGATGGTTGATAAGTTGTTTTCCACCCTATCAGAGCGTTATGAAACCCGCTCAGGCGGATATATTCGTATTATGAAAGCAGGCTTTCGCTATGGTGATTGTGCGCCTATGGCCATCATTGAGTTTGTTGATCGCGATGAAAGCGCCAAGGGTCAGGATTCAGGGTATATTCCTGAAGATGAGTATGATGCTTTAGAAGCTGCATAATAGTGTGTAGTGTTCTTTATCGCTAAGCATTGTTCATAGGCAGTCGTCTTTTATCGTTTAAAACCTTACAGGTTATGCAAACATGCGCTATGCCGGAATTATTGCTGTAGCAACTATAACCATGCTACTCGGCTTATCTGTTGCAGTTTCGCGTCAGGTGCCGTCTTCACTCGGTGACATGCAACGATCATTTGCCCCGGTCGTTCAGGCAGCTAGCCCGTCTGTGGTAAATATTTATACTACCCGCCGCGTAAAAGTACGATCTGGAATCTCACCGCTTTTTCAGGACCCGTTTTTTCGCCAGTTTTTGCCCCCCGCCAACCGTATTCAGGAACAAACCGTTAATTCCCTTGGTTCAGGCGTTATTATTTCTGAGCAGGGAATTATTATTACCAGCTTACATGTTGTAAATCAGGCCGAAGATATCCGCATTGTACTGCATGATCGTACAGAGCTTAATGCTCGTATCATCTTGGAAGATACAGCATCAGATTTGGCATTGCTACAGATTGAAACGCCTTCAGCATCGCTACCCGCCATTCCTATTTCTGACTCGAATGCCTTACAAGTAGGTGATCTGGTGTTGGCCATAGGAAACCCATTTGGTGTAGGGCAAACCGTTACATCTGGTATTGTATCGGGGTTGGCACGTACAGCAAGCGGTATTAATGACTATAGTTTTTTCATCCAGACAGATGCGGCTATTAATCCCGGCAACTCTGGCGGTGCGCTGGTTGATATGCACGGACAACTTGTCGGTATTAATACGGCTATCTACTCTCGCTCAGGTGGTTCAAACGGGATTGGTTTCGCCATTCCCTCTAATATGGTTCGTGCCTTATTATCCAACCGCAACGATAACGGACAGTTCCAACGTCCATGGATAGGCGGACAATACACGGATATGACCAGTGAAATGGCCGCCTCACTTGGCATGAAACGGCCACAAGGTGTGCTAATCACACGTATTTATCAGGACTCCCCTGCCGAGCGTGCCGGGCTGCAAGAAAGCGATATTATTACCGCATTTCAGGAGCACCCGATAGATACCGCTGCCGCATTGACGTTTCATGTTAGCACAGCTCCTATAAACACTGCCTCTTCTATCAGTTACCAACGTCAGGGCAAACAATTCAACACGATGATACGTCTAACCCCTAAGCCTGAACTTAATGATAATGATCCTGTTATACTGGAAGGAAGGCACCCATTAAATGGTGTGTCCGTAATCGCTTTAACGCCACTCAACAGAGCAGCGTTGGGTATATCCTCGTCAGACACAGGCGTGGCAATTATTGCTTTGCCCAAAAGAAGTGGCCGTGGGTTTGTCAGAGAAAAGGATATTATCACACATTGTAATGGACGTGTTATCCGAACGATGACGGACCTGCAACAAGCGTTAGACGTGGGAGGCCGCGCTATGTCATTGACGCTACTTCGCGATAACCAAACGTTACAGCTGAAAGTTGTCCAATAATGGCACCTTTTATCGCAGTCGCGTTAGGGGGCATGATTGGTTCATTATTGCGATATAGTATAGCCTTTATATTCAACCGTTACCTCTTAATAAGCTCTTCTTTTCCCTGGCCCACCTATCTGGTTAATGTTGCGGGATGTTTATTTATTGGCTACGCTGCAAGCGTTTTTACCCGTCACCCTGAGACAAGCATAGCCACGCAGCTTTTTTGGATCACCGGCATAGCGGGAGGCTTCACGACATTTTCAGCGTTTGCCCTGGAAAACGTACAATTATTACAACAAGGGCACATACCCATCGCACTGCTCTATAGCGCAGTCTCTATGATTGCAGGATTGTTTGCAGTCATGATAGGTATAACATTAGGAAAATTATGACAGATCATATTATTGTAGAAGATGACGCAGGCACACGTCTGGATCAATGGTGCAAGCGGCACACAACCATTCCCTTTGGTTTGGCACAAAAGCTCATTCGCAAAGGGGCGATTAAACTGGATCAATGTAAAGTCAGTGCATCCACTCGCCTTGAGACAGGTAATGTTGTAACCATTCCTGAGCAACCGGAAGCATCTAACGCACCTCGAACCACACAAACGGCGTCTAAAGTCAAGCAACGCGAGTTGCGCTCATGGGTCATCACGGAATCACCTGAATGCTATATTATCAATAAACCCCCCGGACTTGCTGTGCAAGGCGGTTCAGGCATACGTGACTGCATTGATATGCGACTGGATGGATTGAATACCTCCCCCGTCCGCGCTTAGTGCATCGGCTTGACAAAGATACAAGCGGTATTTTAGTTCTCGCAAAAGAACGCCATACCGCCAAGCAATTAACCGAACTATTTCGCGCTCGCCAGACCCGTAAGCGTTATTGGGCACTGGTGGTGGGAGTGCCGGACAACCTGATTGGTACGATCAGCACCCCACTGGGGAAACGTTTTTATCAGGGGGCAGAAAAAATGGCTGTTGTTACAGATGAAGCAGATGGACAATCCGCCTTAACACATTATCGTGTCATCGCCAGCACACAACATGTTAGCTGGGTAGAACTTTACCCCGTTACCGGACGAACGCACCAATTGCGCGTGCATATGTGTTCTATCGGGCATCCTGTGTACGGAGATGGAAAATATGGTGGTAAAGATGCATTTATTTCGCAGCATTCCCTACCCTCGCAGCTCCATTTGCATTCCCGCTACCTCTCCATGCCACTACCTGAACGTACCATCAAAGCTACGGCTCCCCTACCCGCGCATATGGAAGAAAGTTGGCACCTCTGTGGGTTTCCCATGGAAGATCATGGCGTCTCATTACTGGAAATTACATCGTGATATCGGTATTTTATCAGCAAGTGACGCTCTCGCCCGATCAGTCACTATTGCTGGATGGCAAACCAGCACATACGCAAACCAACCATGTGATCCGCCATACGTCATGTGAAGTCATGCAATCTATTGTCACAGAATGGCAATCACAAGCGCGTCAAATAGAGTGGCACACCATGCCTGCATCACGTCTACTGTGCGCGTTGCTAGACATGACGGATGATCGCGAAGCTTATTATGCCAAGACGCTCAAAGCATATGCAGGAAATGAACTGCTTTGCTATCATGCTGACCCGCAAACAGCATTGGGACAACAGCAACAGCAACATTGGATGCCATGGATTGCATGGGGTACGCGATATACCGGAATAAACTGGCCAGTGACGCACGATATTACACCAGTAAGACTACATCAAACAGACACCGTAGCACTTTCTGACTGGATAGAGAAACAGCCACCACTCGCCTTGTTGTGTGGATATGCACTCATCTCGTTACTTGGCTCATTCATTCTGACAACAGCATTAATAGATGATGCCATCACACCAGATGAGGCAACCGAGCTGGCATGGCTAGAGCATCGCGTGCAAATGCAGCAATGGGGTGATGATGCTGACTTGATACAACAACAAGAACGTTGCCTTGCAGAGGTTGCAGCAATAAGTCATTTTCATATAAACGCTAAAACGTGACACGGCTTTAACCGCCCCTGCCTCGATACATTGGGACGTCAAGGTCAGGAATCCATACATTTTTTGGAGGTGGTGCTGTGTGGTAAAAAACATCAATTGGAATGCCACCGCGCGGATACCAATACCCTGCTATCCGCAGCCATGATGGCTCAATGGTGTCTATGATACGTTTGGCAATACCGACCGTACAAGCTTCATGAAAATCACCATGATTACGGTATGAGCCTAAAAAAAGCTTTAGTGATTTGCTTTCAATAATATGATTGCGTGGGATATAATCTATGACCAGATGCGCAAAGTCCGGTTGTCCGGTTAATGGACATAGTGACGTAAATTCAGGACAGGTAAAGCGTATGGCATAATCCACATTCATATGCGGGTTATCCACACGCTCTAATACGGCATCATCGGGTGACACAGGGAGAGCAGATGCCCCCCCTAATTGCGTTAAGCCCGTATAATCCGTGGCCACCACAGTTACTTACGTAAGCCTAAACGGCCTATCAATGACATATAGCGATCGTGACTTTGTGATTTGACGTAATCCAGCAAACGACGACGACGACCAACAAGAATCAACAGACCACGTCGAGAATGGTGATCTTTATGATGGCCTTTAAAATGTTCTGTCAGGTTTTTAATACGCTCTGTTAATACCGCAACCTGAACTTCGGGAGATCCTGTATCCCCTTCCTGATTGCCGTATTCTTTAATAAGTTCCTGTTTGCGTTCAGCAGTAATCGACATCGTGCACTCCTATAATAAATTAAACATTCGCAGAGATTTCCAGCAATGCTGTTCCCGTGTAATGATTCCTACCAGTCTTCCTTCGTGCATCCCCTTATGGGGAGTGTTTAAGGGTAAGGATAGATCATCACACAAGCATGGTTTACCATACTGAAGATCCTGCACTTGCACCGCATTAAGATGAACCGCCGGGATGTCGTCTAGCGATTGCTCAACTGGTGCAAGCCATGCATCAACCGATGCATTCAGGCCATTTATAGCATAGTTTTCCAATGCGTCCAGCGAAATAGCGCGCTCATCCAGAAAACTTCCCACACGACACCGATGCAAAGCAGTCACATGCCCGCAACTGCCCGCGCGTGCGGCAATGTCACGGGCAAGCGAACGAACGTAAGTGCCTTTGCCACACGTCACCTCATAGGTCATATGTTCAGCATCTTCCTGCTGCACACATTCCAGTGTATGAATATGCACAGGCCGTTCTGCTAATGTCGGGGTATCCCCTTTTCGTGCCAGGTCATACGCACGTTTTCCCTGCACACGAATGGCGCTATAGATGGGTGGAGTTTGCATGATTGTACCAGTAAATTCTGGCAGGAGTGACTGCATTTCTGCCATGGATGGAATCACGTCCGAGCGCTTAATAACAGAGCCTTCCATATCATCAGTATCCGTTGCAACGCCAAACTGCACCGTAAAGCGGTATGTTTTTATGGCTTCCATCATGTAAGACACGGTCTTCGTTGCCTCACCCAGAGCCAGCGGCAGTACACCGGTTGCCAGCGGATCAAGCGTACCTGCATGACCAATTTTTGTGGGGTGTATGAACTTCTTCACCGCAGTTACCGCATGGGTTGAGGTCATGCCATACGGTTTATACAAATTAATCCAACCATTCCAGGGATGGCGTGGTGCCTTAGGCTTCATCACTTACATTGGAATCCGTATTCTGCAATAAACGATGGATTTTTTGTGCCTCATCAAAGGAGGTATCCAGTTTAAAACGGACTTCAGGTAAAAACTTTAGATGCAGTTTAGGCGCTAGTAACTTGCGAATCGCTTTTGGATAATGCTTGTTTAGTACGGGAATAATAACGTTAACATCATCAGTGCCTAGTGTCGCAATAAATGCAGTTGCTTTCTTCAAGTCCGGTGTCATCTGCACTTCTGAAATCGTCACAGATACATTTTCAAGCTCCGGTGCGTGTAATTCACCGCGCATAAATATCTCGGCTAGCGCGTGGCGAATTTCCTCACCAACCTTGAGCATACGTTGACTTGGTGCACGTAAAGGCATGATGTCTTGTCTCCCTACAATAGATTATACCGTTCGGGCAATTTCCCGAACTTCGTAGGCTTCAATCACATCGCCTACTTTAATGTCGTCATAGCTTTCAAACGCCATACCACATTCATATCCGTTTTTCACTTCTTTCACTTCATCTTTAAAGCGTTTGAGTGTTTTAAGTTTACCTTCATGGATGACAACGTTATCACGCAGCAAACGAACACCCGCGCCACGGCGTACTTCCCCTGTCGTCACATAACACCCTGCTACTTTTCCAACTTTGGTAATATTGAACACGTCACGTATTTCAGCATATCCAATCATGTCCTCACGACGCTCAGGGCTTAGCAATCCAGATAAAGCATCACGCATTTCATCGACTAGATCGTAAATGATAGAATAATAACGAATATCAATTTTCTCATTTTCGGCTAATTGCTTAGCACCACCAACGGCACGCACATTAAACCCGATTACAATAGATTCGGTTGCTACAGCTAGTGACACGTCCGATTCAGAAATAGCCCCCACACCTGAATGCACTATTTTCACCTGTACTTCGTCATTATTGAATTTATGCAGGCTACCAATAATTGCTTCAATAGAACCTTGTACATCTCCTTTAATAATGAGATTAAGTTCTTTCAACTCTCCACTACCCGCTTCAGAAAATAACTGATCCAGCGATTTTGCGGCCACAGCACTCTGGCGCTCGCGTTGTTTCTTATCACGGTACTCAGCAATATCACGTGCAATTTTCTCGTTTTCTACTACAGCAAACTCATCACCCGCCATAGGTGGCAAAGAAAGCCCCAGCACCTCAACAGGCTGTGATGGCATGGCCTGCTCTAACCGTGACAATTTATCATCAGTAATCGCACGGATTTTCCCCCAACTAGCGCCAGCTACTACAACATCACCCTGATTCAGGGTTCCTTTTTGCACAAGTAAGGTTGCAGCCGTTCCGCGGCCTTTATCAATTTTGGCTTCAATCACAACACCTGCCGCGTAACGATCAGGATTAGCGGTCAACTCCATGATTTCTGCTTGCAAAGTAATAGCTTCAATCAGGCTATCCAACCCTGAACCTGTTTTGGCAGAAACATCGATCATAGCAATATCACCGCCAAACTCTTCTGCTACCAGCTCGTAATTCATTAGTTCATTCTTGACTCTGGCCGGATCTGCTTCAGGTTTGTCGCACTTATTAATCGCCACAATAATGGGAACCTGCGCTGCTTTAGCGTGGCTGATCGCTTCTTCCGTTTGCTTCTTCACACCGTCATCAGCTGCCACGACCAATATCACAATATCCGTTGATTTTGCACCACGCGCGCGCATGGCCGTGAACGCTTCGTGGCCTGGAGTATCAAGGAACGTGACTTTCTGATCGTTGGTTTCCACCTGATACGCGCCAATATGCTGGGTAATTCCGCCAGCCTCACCCTGTACCACACTGGTTTCACGCAATGCATCCAGTAATGAGGTTTTCCCATGATCCACGTGCCCCATAATCGTAACAACGGGTGGGCGTGATTGTTGCTGCTCTTCAGAATCATGCTCTGCATCAATATCGAGGATATTCTCAACATCTGCTTCGGTAACGCGTTTGAACGTATGGCCAAACTCATCAACAATCAGTTCAGCCGTATCGGCATCAATTGCCTGTGTTCCGTTAGCCATAATCCCCATTTTCATCAGGGATTTAATCACGTCGGTAACACGCTCCGTCATGCGGTTAGCCAGCTCCTGAACAATAATTGTCTCAGGGATCACCACTTCACGATACACTTTATTCTGGGCGCCATTATCGCTATCACGCTTTGACTTATCACGCTGACGCTTAATAGACGCCAGCGAACGCATCCGTTCTTCCTGATATTCCAGTGCCTGCGCAACCGTCAGCTTGTTAGATGAACGACGATTATCGTCCTGCTTCAGGCGAATCTTTTTCTTTTCTTCTTTTGCAGCAGCACCTGTATCATCTTTAGCACGATCTTTGGTACGGGCAGCATCTTTTTGCCGACGTGTATCGGTAGCAATAGTGTGGTCAATGGCTGGCTGCTTAGCTGACGCTTTTTTATCTGATCCTGAACCATCATTCCTTGAAATAGGCTCAGATGTGCGCACTTCCGTTGATGCCTTATTAATTTGGCGGCGATCACGCACCTGCATGTTAGCCAAGTCAATCTTAGGCATAGCGGGTCTTGACATTGGTCTTGCTGTAGACGAAGATGTTGACTGAGAAACAGCAGGTTTTTTACCTGTCTCGGGCGTATCTGACGCCCCCGCCCCGTCTTTACGAGAAAATGTCCGTGTTTTACGAACTTCTACCGTCACCTGCCGGGATCGACCATGCGTAAAGTTCTGCGTCACCTTGCCACTCTCCACTGTCTTGGTCAAAGAGAGTTTCTTTGATTTAGACATGGTCAATGTCGGTTTTGCCTGAGTGGTATCTTCTTTATTATCAGCCATAATTCTGGAATAGTTCCTTTCGTGACTTTCCCTTATAAACTATAGTGCGTAGTAAATCTAGTGCTGCATCGCATGAAAAAGTGTAATTTTTTTGCCATTTTACCTTTTTGCACCCCTAAGAACACTTGCGAATGACGCCCACATGCCTGCCCAAGCGACTGACGGGTTCCATAATGCACCATAGGTAAATCATTATGCAATTGATGGTGACGGCGTATCGTATTAAACGAAGATCTGCCGGCATCCTGCGCGACTATCAGCAACCCAAGATGCGTCATCTGGTGAAGTACTGTGTCTATACCCAGCACCGTTTGGCGCGCCTTATTTGCCATTGCAAGCGTATCCATTACAGCGCGTTCCAGTGTAGCGGACAATTCTTGTCCAAACTTTGGCGAGATAGTCACTGCCTGGTTCAACCAAACGGAGGCGGCATCAGATTTCACCAGCCTTTCTATAACGTCAGGGTAAGCCCCGATATAAAGGGCGTGCTTACCCGGTAGTTTTTGATAAATATCTGCCACAAGTTCGCCATTGGGCGACACCACACAGCGTACGACATCTGCTGGAATAATGCGCTTTGCTATAGGCAGTTGGCGCTTACCTATGCCACACCTTCCTGATTATCCATGTCAGACGATTCCTCATCTGCTTGTGTTTTTTCGTCAGCAAACCAATGTTCACGTGCTTTCATGATAAGTGCTTCTACCGCTTTATCACGCATATTGGACGTTTCCTGAGGGATCATCTCAACAAACTCATCCGTTGACAAGTCAGCTAAATCATCACGAGTAACTACCCCGTGGCTGGCTAGCAACATAATCAGATCTTTACGGTTTGCCAGTCCTTCCAACGTAATTAGATCGTCCTGAATCCCTTTATCTGCTACCTCGCTTTGGAATAAGGCTTCCTGATTCTCCAGCCAGTCACGCGCGCGGTTCCGCAATTCTTCCGCCACGTCCTCATCAAACCCTTCAATAGCTGCCACCTCTTCAGTCGGCACATATGCTACTTCTTCAATGCTTGCAAACCCTTCTGTCACCAGCAAATGAGCAATCACTTCTTCCACGTTCAGCGCTTCGACAAACACGTTAGACAGCTTATTAAATTCCTGATTGCGACGCTCTGACTCATCCGCTTCTGTCAAAATATCAATGTTCCAGCCTGTCAACATGGAGGCAAGCCGGACATTCTGACCACGGCGACCAATCGCTTTACTTAATTGCTCATCAGGCACCACCACTTCCACACGCTGCTCATCTTCATCCAGCACCACTTTGGTGACTTCCGCAGATGAAATAGCGTTCACAATATAGTTAGCCGGATCCTCTGCATATTCAACAATATCGACTTTCTCGCCCTGTAATTCATTCACTACTGCCTGCACACGCGCACCGCGCACACCAACACATGCCAGCACAGGGTTCACACCCACTTCCGTAGCACGTACCGAAATTTTCGCACGCGAACCCGGGTCACGCGCCACTGATACAATCTCGACAATCCCATCATAAATCTCTGGCACTTCCATCGTAAAGAGCTTCCGCATAAAGTCAGGATGCGTCCGTGACAGCAGAATCTGTCCGCCACGTTCAGTGTTTACATCCGCAATATAAGCACGAATGCGATCACCCTGACGGAAAAATTCCCGAGGAATAAGTTCATGCTTGCGAATAAACCCTTCACCGTTGCCCAGATCAACCGTAACATTGCCATAATCCACACGCTTGACAGACCCACCAACAATCTCGCCTACACGTCCTTTAAAGTCTTCATATTGACGCAAACGCTCTGCGTCACGCACTTTTTGCACAATCACCTGCTTAGCTGTTTGAGCAGCAATACGGCCAAAATCAATGGGCGGCAATGCCTCACGTATCTCTGAACCCAGCTCATAGTCTGCACTGATACGGCGCGCTTCTTCCAGCGAGATTTCACGCAGTTCTTCTTCCACTTCTTCCACAACCGTAGTCACACGGTAAAGCTGAATCTCACCAGTACGTGAGTCAATATCTGCGCGTATATCACGCTCAGTACCATATTTCTTACGTCCGGCAATCTGAACTGCCTGCGCCATCGCATCAATAACAGACTGCTTATCAATATTTTTCTCGCGCGCAACAGCATCAGCGATCTGGATAATTTCTACGCTACCAAAATGTAAACTACTCATAATGACTGTGTCTCCTTTAAATAATTATCTGTCTTAAGTTTTTTATCTCATGCACCCTAATGGGTGACTTTGCCATCCTGATACGCTTTAATCAGCTCATCCGTTAGCACCAGTTTGGCGTGACTGATTTTGGCATAAGGAATATGTTGCAACTCCCCATCTTGCATCATATCAACACGTCCCTCATTAAAACCACGCAGCATCCCGCGATACCGTTTCCGTCCATTTAGAGGAAACAGGGTTTCCAGTTTAA
This sequence comes from uncultured Alphaproteobacteria bacterium, assembly GCA_963803575.1. Lineage (GTDB taxonomy): Bacteria > Pseudomonadota > Alphaproteobacteria > Rickettsiales > UBA998 > CAWDMW01. The sequence continues at coordinate 571,384 of CAWDMW010000002.1, read as the reverse complement.
TCTCAAATCCGGCATATGCAACAAAATCTTCTTCATGCACCAATGGGCGATCAATGCCCGGAGACGTTACTTCCAAATGATAAGCGCCACTAATAGGGTCATCCACATCCAGCAACGCAGAAGACATGTGGCTAATTTCCGCGCAATCATCCACCAGCATGGCTTTACCGTCCACGCGCTCTGCCATAATCTGCAATGTACGCTTCCCCAGCACATCCATCAACTTTACACGCACCAGGCGAAACCCCATATGTTCAATGGAGGGGCGCAATATAGCATCAATGGTTTGTTCAATGGTCATAACGTTGTGCGTCAGGTTAATAAAAAAGGCGGGGTTTTCACCCCACCTATCATAATGTCTATTATCATATTGGTCGCGATATAAGCAGATTTTCGCCCGCTCTTCAAGTGCTTATTACTGTATTTTTGGATTAACTTTGTCTATGTTTCATGCCCATGAATGACACGTCACACATTAATGCTTCCATATTATGCCTTTCCGGATGGGCGCAGCCGCATGATGCGCTGAAACTTATTGCGCCGGAGGATGCATGGCACCTCCCTTACACACACCATACGCGCGAGACGCTTTTTAATGCTCTAGCTAATATTCAACCTCGCCACGTCATTGGCTGGTCACTGGGCGGGTTGCTGCTCATGCACGCTATCCACCATCAAATCATTGCCCCTCAAACCTTAACGCTTCTTAGCTCACCCGTACAGTTTGTAAAAGATGCAGATTTCCCGCATGGCATGGCACCCGATACGTTTGCGTTATTTTCAGATAATTTTACGCAAAACCCCCATAAAACCGCTAAACGCTTTGCTCACCTGATTGCTAAAGGCGATACATACCATGACGCGATTATCCGTCAGTTGCATAGTTTAGACACATATTCCCCATGGTCATACTGGCTCAATCAACTCGGAATGTATCATCGTGATATGATTGATCTGTCTGACTTCCCCCCTACCTTGCTCATCTATGGTGAGGCAGACCAGATTGTGTTGCATGAGCAGGGTTCATGGCTGGCGGAGGCATTACCCCAAGCGCAACGGCATTGTTTACCTGAATGCGCCCACGCACCACATTTGCATAACCCATCCACAGTCAAACAATTGATTGCCAACCATATAAGCTTATGAGCGACACCAGACAGACGTTTCATCGTGCTGCCGGAACTTACGATGCTTATGCCGCCATACAACGTTGTGTGGCTGCTAACGTCGCTGATCTGGCATTACCTTACGTACAACCACACACTATCATTGCGGATGTAGGTTGCGGCACGGGCGCGCTGGCGTCTGCACTGCCATCGGTATTTCATGCGCAAACCATTGCACTTGACGCGGCTTATGGCATGTGCCAACACGCACATGAACATTACCGATCACTAAACGTTATATGTGCCGATGCTACGTCCCTACCGCTGGCAAGTGATTCAGTGCATCTGTATCTATCTTCCCTTTGCCTGCAATGGGTATCACCGCTGACAGATGCTCTGATTGAATTAAAACGTGTGCTTCACCTGCGCGGTGTAGCGATCATTGCCTTATTGCTGCACGATACGTTTCATGAACTCTCAGAAGCGTTTACACACCATCACTACCCTAGCCCTGTCCTGCAATGCCACACATTGCGCGCACTCAACCAACTATGCAGCGATCATGGCCTACATGCAGAGATAACCCAGCACCATGAAATTACCCATTACCATAACTGCCTGCATTTCTTACAATCCTTGAAAGCCATTGGCGCGACAACTTCTTCAACGCATCCTGTTAGCAGCGCTACGTTGCGGCAAATTATGCGATATTACGATACGCGCTACAGCATCAATAACAAACAGGTTGCCGCCACCTACCATATTGCCTACGCCGTGATACATCATGCCTAAATCACATCATTACATGGTCATGGGTACGGGAACCGACATAGGCAAAACCTATGTAACGTCCTTATTGTTGCAAGATGCAAGACGCCGTGGCATTGAAGCGCGTGCCGTTAAACCCATCATGAGCGGGGTTGAATCAGTGGCAGCGAACGATGCTGCTACGTTACTTCGTGCGATGGGAACTCCTATCACAGCTGACACCGTGAAACAGATTAGCCCATGGCAATTTCAGGCACCTTTATCACCCCACCGGGCAGCAGCACTGGAAGGTAAAACCATCAATATTGATGACGTGTATGCATGGTGTAAAGTATGGTGTGAGCAACACCATAATGGCTTGATTGAAGCGGTTGGCGGTATAATGGTACCACTTACCTACCACACCACCACACTGGACTGGGCAAAGCAGTTAGGTCTCCCTGTTATCTTAGTCACAGGCACCTATCTTGGCACTCTTTCACATACGCTAACCAGCCTGCAATGCCTGCATCAAGCCAATATTTCACTTGCAGGTATAATAGTAAATCATTCTTCAGTGAGCGTGGAACCACAAGACGCAATCACCACCTTACGTGCCTTGTCACCTTATGACTGCCCTATTGTGAGCCTGCCACGCAATGACGTAGCCAATAGCGAAACACTATACCACTTACCAGCTTACAGTGATTTCTTTGCCTTTAGCCGCACTCTCATGATATAGTAAAATCTATGAAGCACAAACCGCCGCAAACAACGCCAAAGCAGAAAGATAAGGCATCGCGAGCTATTCAAAAAATGGAAGAGTTTGCCAGCTGGCCGCGTCGTCGTGAGCAAGCAAAACGAGAAGCCAAAGCAAGCCGCGTCTATGCGTCATTCAATGATCGCATTTATGCTGCTACTATTGATATGGTATTATTATTCATCATCCTATCACCGTTACTGGTAACATTCCCTGATCTCACCTATAATGATGAACGCCGGCTAATTAGTGCAGAAATATTACCCGGCACTCCACCGGTGGAGATGTTCCACCATATGGTAGATCGTGGGTTCTTTCGTTTCTGGTTTCTGGAATTATTGCTGCATTATCTTTTGTTGTTTCCCTTTTTCTGGCTTTGCTGGTCATACGCTTCCACCACCCCGGGGAAATGGCTGTATCGCTTGCGCATCGTAGACCGCAGCACCTTTAAACAAATCACACCGAAGCAACGCATTGTACGTTACGGTGGATATTTGGCGACATTCCTTCCCTTTGGATTAGGGTTTTTATGGATGTTAGTAGATAAGAAGCAACGCGCCGTTCATGACATTCTCAGCGATACCGCCGTCATACGTGTGAGGCACTGGCGTATCAAAGATGATGGTCAAACGGCGCATCGTGAATTATAGTGCTTATTTTTATTTACGCATTTTATGCGTTTTTGAAAATAAAAATAAGCACTATAATCTTTTGACATATAGCATTTTTTTCATTTTTCATAGATCAGCAACGCTGATCAATGAAAAGTGAAAATGCTATACCTGCGGAACAGTCAAAGAAAGCTGAATAACATTTCTTACACTTTCCGGTCTTGCACTTTTGGGGCAATGGCGTTACATACATGGTTGCACCAATGGGGGGTTAGCTCAGTGGTTAGAGCAGGGCGCTCATAACGCCTTGGTCGGGGGTTCAAGTCCCTCACCCCCTACCAGATTGCAGCATCATGCGCATAGCATCCAGTATACTGGTAAAAGACAAATCACGATGATGCTTTCCTTGCTGCAAATGCATCACAGCACGTGACTTAATTGCGCGTTGCAGAGCGTAAGCATGTGATACGGGAATCAGGCTATCATCCGTACCATGTGCAATTAAAATAGGTATATCAAGCCCTCCTATCTTATCAACCGATGCAAAATGGTGTCGGCTTAACCAATGCACAGGGATATACGGGTACATATTGGCTCCTACATCAGGAATAGAGGTATACGGGGAGATGAGTACCAATGCAGCAATATCAGAATAATGCATTGCCATTTCAACAGCTACTCCGCTTCCCAGTGAACGTCCCATGACGATCACGCGAGAGAGTGGCTGCCTTTCCTCTAAGTAACGCATCGCACTTTGGGCGTCTTTATACAGGCCTGCTTCAGAGGGCGCTCCTTTATTACCCGAATAACCACGATACTCTACTGCAAGCACACCATATCCGGCGTCAATCATTTCACGGTAGAAGATGGAACGTTTGGCCAATCCGCCAGCATTGCCATGAAAATAGATGACCGTATAAGCAGAAGGGGATGGTGCATCTGCATACCATGCACGCAGTGCCAGACCATCCGATGTATGCAAAGTGATTTCTTCCATATCTGCCAAATTATTGACATTAGGTGCAGAGTAAGAAGCATCAGGCTTGAAAACAAGCACGTCCTGATAAAAATATAGATACGCGCATAAACTGATATATCCGAACAAGCCAATAGCAATCAGATACCCTATGCTGCGTTTAAAGAAAGAACCACGCAAGCGAGATTATTTCCAGATAGGTCGTCCAAGGTTAACCTGATTAGGATGCAATATTGCACCAGTCAATGCACCAATACCTGCACCAATCAGTAATCCTGTTGTTGCACTACCACCGACAATAGCGCCAGCAACCAGTCCAGCGGCACTACCCAAAGCACCACCACTCATCGCGCGATCCATATGATGATGGCCACAACCCGTGACACTGACCAGTAACATTATTGATGCAAAACATGCGGTAAAGCGTTTCATAAAAGCGGGATTCCTGTAGAATATAAATAATTGGTGAATAATCGTACCATTAAGTCGTCTGACATGCAAGTATTATTGCTGTGATGCTTTTATACAATAGTCAGATAGATACTTAACGCGTATTTGACGAATCATCGTGTGACTTGGCGTGCTCTGTAGGCTCGATAACAGGGGTATCATCTTCTTTCAAGCCATCTTTTAGCGAACGAATACCCTTTCCCAAATCACCCATAACACGCGGCAGCCGCCCTGCCCCAAACAGGATCAGTACTACAAGCACAATCAGTGCCATCTGCCAGATGCCAAAACTCATAGGGCAAGCATACGGATTTTCTCTTTAACCGTCCAGCAAAAATTAAGGCACCTCAATCACCATCCCATCATAAGCAACATCCACATGATCTGGCGTTTCAGCTTGCAAGCGATGATAGTCTAACTCATGCGACATATGCGTCAGGATCGCACGTTGCGGTTTAACACGCTCAATCCACTCTAGCGTCAGTTCCAGATGCGCGTGTGTAGGTGCTGGTGTATAACGCAGGCAATCCACCACCCAGACTTTCACACCTCGCAGCGCGTCAAATGCCTCATCACTTAAGTGATTCACATCCGTCGAGTAAGCAATATCGCCCGCGCGTATGCCAAGCGTGGTAATGCGTCCGTGCGTTTGCGGAATAATCTGGATGGTTTCTCCGGCAATCTCGTGATCCAACCGCTGTTCATCCAGCGTGTGACAGACAAATTCCGGCTTATACCATCCAATGCCCGGTTTATGAGGGCGGAAGATATAATTAAACCGGTGCTGCAATTCCTGCATTGTGTGAGCATCTGCATAGAGATCAATGGCGCTTTGGCGGTGATAATTAAATGGCCGAACGTCATCCAAACCATGACAATGATCTGCATGGGCATGCGTGATAATCAGGGCATCAATGGTAGACAAACCATGCCGCAACGCTTGCTGACGCAGATCAGGGGTGGCATCAACCAGAATTTGCTTACCTGTATTGGTTTCAAGCAAAACAGAGGCGCGTTGCCGCTTGTTTCTAACATCTGTGCTGGAACATACATCGCACTCGCAACCAATAACAGGGACTCCTGCCGAGGCTCCACATCCTAAAATCGTTAACTTCATGCGGCCTAACTTAGCATGAAATATTCTTAAAATGGGTAAAAAAGTTGGCCTTGACGAATGAGATAATAAAGTAGCATCTATCTCATATTGCATTACTTTATGCATGCCAAATACTACTTTAAGGCGTGTTGTAGAGCATAGAGAAAACAACAGGTTGCGATAAATACAGCACGCTATGGTATTAATTAGCGTCAATATACGCTGGTTACCATATGTATTGAATCAATTATTTGTTACCAACATGCAACATCTAACAATGAAACATGACGTTTTTAAAACAATGGCTGGATTTTCCATCAATCATTGCACAGATTCATGGCTATACTTCATTAGAAATGTACGCGTGCACATCAAACTCCTTTCGCTTTGCTTCCGTAAAGCACTTACTCTATGTTTGCTGCATCGCAGCTTTCTCAAGCCACTTGGGCTGCTCAAACACATACGCACAAACATTACCAGGATCAGCAGACGCAAATCGTATTGCTCCTTCCGAAACATTCAGCCCCCCTCAAGCTGAGGTTCCTCCAGCAGCCACACCTAAAACGAGCCGTTCTGCATCAGATAATGCACCAGAGGGAACAGATACCATAGCAGCAAGCTTCTCTTCTATCATATTGCAGGGAAACAACGTGCTAACCGATGATGATATTCATCAGGTATATGTACCTTACTTAAATACACCGCAAACCTTATCCGTATTATGGCAAATCGCCGATGATATTACGGCTTACTATCATGAAAAAGGATACTTTCTTTCTCGCGCTTACGTACCGGCACAGGAAATAGCCGATGGCGAAGCACGTATCCATATTGTGGAAGGTTATATTGGTGACGTAATATATGGGGATGATATTGCAGACCATTCCCTCATTCATCGTTATATCGCCAGAATAAAGCAGAAACAGCCCATCACTTCTCGTCAACTCGAGTCATTTATTTTACGCCTGAACGATCTGCCCGGTATTCGGGTATCTGGTACGTTAGAGCCGATACTGGGGGGGAAGACGGTGCGGTAGCGTTACGCTTAGCAAAACGAGATGCTGAAACAGCTGTAACCAATATAAACTTTGATAATTATGGATCACGCTTTTTAGGGCCTTATCAATTATCTGTATCGCATCGTGGCAGCTATATACCACTTCAACGCACCAATATTTACGGTGCTTTGACATCGCAAACAGGGGAGCTGGCGTATGGCGGTGTTTATCACCAGATTCCCGTCTATACGGATATTACTATAGACCTCTCTGCCAGCTATGTGGAAGCACACCCGGGGTCAACCCTGTCACCAAGTGATATTAGCAGTGAAGTCGTTGATATCTCCGCTGCACTAAAATATCAGATAATTCGGCAACGTCAGGAAAATCTGGTTGCCAGCCTTAAACTGGCTGGTCGTAACAGTAATGGGGATATACTCGGTGACAACCCGTTAACACGTGACAGAATCCGAACGCTCAGCATAGATTTGAGCTATGATACCAGTGATACGTGGGATGGGTATAATTACCTCACAGGTTCTGTTACGCAAGGTATTGATATACTTGGCAGTAACGATAAAGGAGATGCTAACCTGTCTCGTGCCAATGCAGACCCATCATTTACACGACTAAATCTCTCCTACCTCCGTCAACAAGCCATCAGTGATGATGTTGTTATGAGTACGTCACTAGCCGGACAGATTGCCTCTGCTCCACTGGCATCTTCGGAAGAATTCGGGTATGGGGGGCAACGCTTCGGACGCGCCTATGATCCATCTGAAATTATTGGCGATCAGGGAGTAGCGGCAAGTGTTGAGCTACAATATTATGGGCTGCCTTACGTGAGCAACACACTACAAACCGTCCCTTATGCGTTTTATGATATTGGGCGTGTCTGGAATAAAGGAGCAATTGGCAATACTATCTCCGCGTCTTCCGTAGGCGTTGGCACACGCTTCACCCATGATATAGCAACAACAGCCGATATTGCCGTTGCATGGCCATTGACAAAGCCCGTTGACAATCCGATTACCGGACATGAGAAAAACCCACGCTTTATTTTTAGGCTTGGATATAAGTTCTAATCAAACTTTCTTAATTAGCACTTAAAACCCTAATGCTTTATTGCATTTTAAAGCTAATAAAACACGCGCGCTCGATATAATCCAAGCTATATTGAGCGCTGGAATCATTTGAAGGAGTAACTCCTGCTTTATCGGTACAGGGTGATACCGACGATCCTTTTGAAGCCATCAGTGTACCGGTATTTGGCACACCATCATCTAATTTCTGATCAATATTCCATGCATCTTCGGGTATCAAACCTTCGTTTAATTCAAGATAATTCGCAGATGGCACAAAAAAACTAGTACTGCTACCAGCATTACTTCCGTGTCGAAGCCACCAAAAATTATTTGCCCCACTGTATTTGGATTCAGGCATATTGTACCCTGGTAACAATCCTATTTGATAAGGAACATTATCTTTATCTCCTCCAGAATAAGATCCTGGTATAATGCTTGCATTTGACATGTGCTGCCAAGTCCTTTGACTTTCTGACATAAATGTACCCGAAATGCTGCCATCTCCATTCCCATTACATGTTTCACGACCTTCATGCACTGCATGAATGCACGCATTATTACTGCCATTACCAGCAGCAATTCCCCAAAAGGCTGTAGCATTAGGAATATCTCCAGGCAGAGAAAAATACTTTTCTTTGAAGGTTATGACGGCAGTTCGGTACTGATCATATTCCACTGAAATACTGCGTAATTCCGACGCGTGTATAAGATGTTGTCCTGTAACTACTGCCGAGGATAGCAACCCCATGATAACTAATATAATAGATAATTCGACTAGTGTAAAACCTTTGTTAGCACTGCCAAAACTATCGATACAACATAAAAATTTCATAGTTAAAATAATAACAAATATTTTCTAATAGAACACTAACTTTTGTATTGGACTTACTCTTCCGGCAATAAGCCGGATAAGGCATTGTGCATCATAGAAACATCATGAACGCTATAGGATATGATACTGATGCACACGACTACCCCTTATCAAACATTGCACCGTATTGGTGCCGCAGATGCAGAACCTTTTAGTCTGGCCGAAGCAAAACTTTATTTACGTATTGATCACACGCAGGATGATATCCTTATCAGCCAGTTAATCTGTGCAGTTCGTCTCTACGCTGAAGATTATCTTGGGCAATCTCTGACCCAGCAACAATGGCAGGCATGTTATGATACGCCACGTACGAAGCTTCATCTTCCCATGGCACCTGTCTTATCTGTGGATGACGTGCGATACACTGATGATTTACTAAACACGAACATCATTGCCGCCACTGACTATCAGTTAAGCCAGCAACGCACCTTATCCATTGACGTGTTAATCACACCCTGCACCACATTGGAGGTTACCTATACCAGCACTGTTTCTTTGCATGATAGCGCAAACATGCGACAAGCCATGATGACACATATGGCCGCCTGTTACGATCAGCGCAGCGGCAATGTAGCCATTCCTGCCTATAGCAAAGCGATGTACAATACCCGCAAAGAGTTACGCATATGAGTACGCTATCTGGCTTTCATGCAGGATTACTTAACCGTTATATCCGTATTGAGTCTCCGCAACATCGTTTAGACGACAGCGGAAGCACCTTTATTGAGTGGGAACTACATACCCATATCTGGGCATATCTGCATCGTTGTGTTGTGTCGAATGAGACAAGCCACGCCATGCAACGTCGTCCGTCCATGCGCGCCATATTGATGATTCGCTCTCCCCATACCCTGACCTCTGCAATGCGTTGCGTCATTGAAGGAGAATACTGGCATATTGAAGGCATTGTACCTGACAGCGGATACGAGCACATTATGCAATGCCGTATTCGTCGGGAGGTTTCTGTATGACGCTTTGCATCACCCTGCATCATCTTCGCCAACATATTATGCAAGAGCTGGGCGCTCACACTCCTTTGACGGCACTAATTAGCGGGATATTTGACTATGTGCCCTCTGCCACCATATTTCCGTACTTCACTATAGAACAGGAAAACGCGCAGGATATCTCCGGACAGTCACTGCCATTATATGAAGCAAACTACCTGTTACATCTATGGACGCAAGGTAGCAGCCAGCGTGACATTATGTCTATTATCCAGATAATAGATGAGCGCCTAACTCAAACAGTCCTGTCTTCTTCATCTCTACATTTAGTGGCATGGAAGCATGAAAGCATGAATCAACGCATCTTGCCAGACACCGTTACCAAACGCACAACCATGCAATACCGCGCACAATGTCAGCCAGTATCACTTACGTAATCAACCACTTATTTTAAGAATCCTTATGTCAGTTTATAGCGGTCAGGATATGACCCTTTCCATCAGCGATCACCAGAATCAAACGATCAGCCTGTTTCAATCGTTGCAGGGGGTACGTGTTACCTCTTACACATTGCAACACCGCCCTACTCCACATATACATATCAGCGATAGTGCATGGCATAGCTACCCTTCCCAGGCATCTGGCCGCGCGCGGCTTATTGTAGAACTGGAAGGTATTCAGCAAGATGATGCAGGTGATGCACTATTGCAACAATATGCTTTCTCAGGCCAGTCATTTCTCTTACGCTGCGAGAGACTAACAACCCTACTATGGGAAAGCACGGCGCATATCATCACCTTTGAGCATCAAGCTGCATTACGTGATGCAATACGTTACCGAAGCACCCTCCACAGCAGCGGAACGGTTGCTTTACGTTAAGGCGTTTCAATGCCTTTGAGAAACTCTTTCAAACTACGCTGGACATTCACCAGATATTCCTGATTGCATGGCACATCATGATACAGTGAATGATACGTCCCTGTTGCAGCCGTAATGACGTTATGCGTCATGGTGCCGGTGCGATCATAGCGTTCCAGCGATCGGGTGAGCGCACTATAAAGCATTTCATAATCTTTTTGCCCGGCAACCTTACAGCGTTTCAAAATCATGTAACTCACCAGCGCATCTTCGTAAGATGCCTTAATACTATCTATCGTATTATCCTGATAGGCGGGGGTAACCGTCATATCCTGCTGCGTCGCAACAGGGGAAGCTATAGTGGGCTGTTCATAGGTTACTGACGGCACAGTGCTTTGCGTATAAGCATGATATGCGGTATTTTCAATATCGCGGTAGATAATTAATAGCATAAGCATGACCCATAACCACGCCACCACATATCCCCGCACCATAACGGCGCGTGCCATATCTGCCATGGCCGAAGCAGCAGGATAACCATAAGCTGTTTCACGGTATTGTCTGTTTTGCTTACGAAGCGCATAGAAAAATAACATCGTCACAACCGCCAGTGCACCCCACTTCAGATACACCAATGTATCCAGTAAAGCCAGGCCGTCATATAGTAGGGCGCTATGTTCCATGTCTTCATCTACTCCATATGGCTACACCCTACCATAGCACGTTGTCCTTCATAGAGAAAGGCACGATGCGCTTCACCTTTCAGCACAGGATAGGCTTCCTCTTGCGGATGGCAATAAAAATGCACAATCCATTCTTCCGAACAATTGGGGAAAATATCTTTGTCACCCTGCAATGCAGGTGTATCTATCTGACAATTCGGGCGTCCGTTACATACAGATTGCACCGCCCGCGTAAACGCCAGATGCACGGGCAAATCATCTATGGCATCACTTGCGGCAAAAGGGCAATGAACCCGTACCGTATCAATATGCATGACGTTAGACGAGGCATTAGCATTGCCCAGATTCCATTCTCCAGACAACAAAACAAACGCGATGAACGCAAACACGGTTAAACTAGCCACCGTCACAGCAAAAGGGTATCTCATAACAGTAACACAAACCATGAAATATACAGTAATGCAACCTCTTTGACATAGTAGGCAAGTACTATAGACAGGTAGCGTCCTCTTATTCATCAAGAATGTAGGGACAATCATTTGCGACTTGTAAGTTATCTCATTCTTTGTTAATGGTTAAGATGCTTATGATCCCTATTGAACGCAACCCACGCTCAACTCGCGCCATCCCCATGACACCACTTATTGATGTTGTGTTTTTGTTGATGGTATTCTTTATTCTCACCACACGTTATGTGGATATTGAAGCTCTCAAACTAGGGGTTTTAGATGATGCACCGGCAACAGAAACAACCGCACCACAAGACAGCACCCTTCAGCAACTGGTATTGCTGGGTAATGGTGCCGCATTTCTCAATGACCGGCTGGTCTATTTTGGGCAACTTGAAGACCAGCTTGACGTGTTATTTACCCGCACCCCGGACGCAAGCATGACCATCCAATGCGATAATCGCGTTACCGTCCAGATGCTGGTGGACATACTGGACATGATTAAACGTTCCGGCGGGAAAGACGTTACAGTATCGCACTGGCAAAAGCAGGAGTAAGAAGATATGAGTCACCGTATAGAGATTGACCGTCCGCGTAAGAAACCACGCGAAATTGGTTTGGTGCCGATGATTAATGTCATCTTCCTGATGCTGATCTTTTTTATTGTCGCTGGTAAAATTGAACCTGTAACGATTCTGCCCGTTGATATCCCTATATCCGAGCAAAGTAGTAGCGTTGCGCTGGGTGAAGCCATCATCACGCTTGGTAAACGTGAAGAAATACTAGCCGGTGAAGAAATTATGTTTTCTCATGATAATTTGCGTATGTGGGTGGAAACACGCTTACGACAAAATCCGGAATTACGCTTCACCATCAAAGCAGATGCCGGCATGGAAGCCGTCAAGCTGATTGAGATTATGCGATTTATCGAAAAAGCAGGCGCGCATGATGTTGTGTTGGCAGCGGAACAACCTTAATGGAACAAATGACGGCTGATAAGCCAGCTACCTTCAATTCGCATTATCTGGAGCATTTGAGCAAGCTGGCGCAGGAAGCGGCAGATCGCTATAAAGGCGTGCCTGCCTTTAGCATTATGATAGGGATGGCACTATCTATGCATGTCATGATGCTGGTGTTCGTGTATTTCCTGATACTCCCCGAAGATGTGCCTCTCTCCAAGCAGGTACATCTGGCCTTTGGTGTAGATGCTAAACAACGTACCCGTCAGGTGGAGGAAACCCCTAAAGACCCTGTCACCCAAAGCATCGACAATATGCTCAACCCTAACCATCCCAAGCCTGTCACCCCATCAAAGAAACAGCCTAAGCCAGCACCCGCAACAGCCATCATTTCCCCGCCTAAGTCAACATCAGCGGCGCGTCAGGTTAATCGCCCTGTCAATCGCTACACTTCGCCGTCGCGTGCCAAACCCATTCCTCAGCGACGCGCAGGTACATTGTCCTCCAGTATTACACGCCGCCCGCCAGGCAGGCAAAGCGGTGCCTCCTCCGCCAGCTCTGCACAGATACAGGAAATGATTACCAAATATGAGCAACTTCTTTCCGGATGGATTAACAGCCACCGCCTGAATCAGGGCTTTTCGCTACCTAAAGGCTTGCAAGGACGCACAGTGGTGCGTATCCGTATCAACCGGCGTGGCGTGGTGATGATGCAATCTATTGAAACATCCTCAGGCTATCAGGAGTTAGATCAGGCATCTCTAAATGCCGTGAAACGCGCCTCCCCCGTACCAACTGTTCCCGACCAATACCCCGGCGGCGGTCAGTTAGAGTTCCTGATACCAATCAATATTACGGTTAGGTAGCGACCAGTATCAGGAAATAGCTTACGAAAAATAATCTGGCTTTATCGTCATAAAGAAGGTGAGGCGCTGGCCAGAAACTGCTACCATTAGCGTTATGACACAAGCAAAGGATATATTACGCCGCTATTGGGGGTATGACCGTTTCCGACCGTATCAGGAGGAGATTATTCGCACGGTCATTGAGGGGCGTCATGCATGTGTGATTATGCCAACGGGCGGAGGAAAGTCACTTTGTTACCAGATTCCAGCACTATGTCGCACAGGCACTGCCATTGTCGTATCCCCCTTAATTGCACTGATGCAGGATCAGGTGCTGGCACTCAAACATTATGGCATCTATGCAGCCGCGCTACATTCGGGCATGTCTTTTCAGGACGTATGTGACGTAAAAGATGCTATGCGTGCCGGTGATCTGGATTTGCTGTACGTGGCACCGGAACGGCTAGTGACACCGGACTTTTTGCAGCTATTGGATCAAACCCCTATCGCCCTGTTTGCCATTGACGAAGCACATTGTATGTCGCAATGGGGGCATGATTTTCGCCCTGATTATGCTAATCTCTCTGTACTGGCGCAAACCTTCCCAAATGTCCCACGTATCGCCCTGACAGCCACCGCAGATACGCCCACACGTAACGACATTATCCAGCAATTATCACTGGAACAGGGGCAAACCTTCATCACCGGATTTGATCGCCCCAATATCCATTACACCATCACAGAACGCATTAACCCAAAATCGCAACTGGAACACATTATACAGCAGCATAAAGGTGAAAGTGGTATTGTATACTGCTTGTCACGCAAGAATGTAGACGATACTGCCGAGTGGCTGCAAGGCAAAGGCATTAACGCCCTACCCTATCATGCGGGTCTTTCATCTAATGTGCGTGAACAGCATCAAAGGCGGTTTTTGCAGGAAGATGGTATTGTAATGGTTGCCACCATTGCCTTTGGGATGGGTATTGATAAGCCGGATGTACGGTATGTGATGCATACGCATATCCCCAAGAATATTGAAGCCTATTATCAGGAAACCGGACGTGCCGGACGTGATGGACTGCCAGCACGTGCTTATATGATGTATGGCATGGAAGACATAGCCACCCAACGCAGCTGGATTGAACAGTCCGGTGCGCCGGACGCACAAAAGCAGGTGCAACATGAAAAACTGGCCGCATTACTGGGGTTGTGTGAGTCAGCGACCTGTCGGCGTCAGGTGTTGCTGCGTTATTTTGGCGAAGACGGGGAACCTTGCGGCAATTGCGATGCGTGTGACACACCACCCCGCATGTTTGACGCCACTATTTACGCGCAAAAAGCCCTCTCATGCGTGTACCGTACAGGACAATCGTTTGGCATGCATTATGTGGTGGATGTATTGCGCGGCAGTGAAACAGCACGCATCAAAGAGCGTGGCCATCACCAACAAAGCACCTATGGCATTGGACGTGATAACGATAAAATGTTTTGGCAGCGCACGTTCAGGCAATTGGTTGCTCAAGACTTGCTGGGGGTGGATACTGAACGCTACAACACTCTCTACATTACTGAACGCGGGCAACGCTTCTTAAAAGAGAAATCCTCTATTTCTCTGAAACATGCATTGACACATACTCGAAAGACAGTAGCGAACTCCAGCGCAACCAAACGCGCTCTACCCACACCGGAATTAACGTCCGCGGTGCAGCGCACTGCGTATAAAGCACTACGTAGCGCAAGACTCGATCTGGCAAAACGCCATAATGTACCAGCCTACGTCATCTTTCATGATCGTACTCTCATCCATATGGCCATACATCGCCCCAACTCGCTGGAAGCATTGGGCGCAATTGAAGGGGTGGGAACCAGTAAACGCGAGCGTTACGGGCAGGCGATGCTGGATGCGTTGCATCAGCACGAATTAGACGCGGTTAGTTAGAGTAGCATAATATCCTGTACAATCAGCGTCACTTGGCGGCGACCTTGCCAGATATCCTCTTTTAGCGTACCCGCAATATGCATCTTCTCCCGGCGACAGGAAAGCAACGCATCCCCGAGTGCGGTACCGATTGCACGAAAACACATTGCTTTCAATTTACCACCGCTGGCGTCTGTTATCACCAGCCGTATATGCTGATCCTTTAACACATCACACGCGACAATCGAGGCATCTTTCACCACCATATAAGGCGTTGCATTACCCATGCCAAAGGGAGCTGCACGTTGAATAACATCTATCGTACCACTATGTGCCATACGCGTGGTAATGGCAGCGTCCAGCTTCAAAGTGCGTGTTTCCTGATAGAGCTGTATATCACGAGCCAACCGCTCATTGAAAAAGGTTTGCACATCTTCCAACGCATCTGATTTGAGGCTAAAGCCGCCTGCCATCGCATGGCCACCTCCTTCGGTAATCACGCCCGCCTCTCGTGCAGCGACAATGGCGGTTCCAATATCCACACCATGCACCGAGCGTACACTGGCTTTACCGCTCTCTCCTTCCAGTGCAATCACACCTGCCGGACAATGAAACCGATCTTTCAGGCGACTTGCAACAATCCCGATCACTCCCGGGTGCCAGCCCTCACCCGCCACTAAAATCATTGGCTGATTATGCTGATGCTCTGCTTGCTCCATAGCCTCTTGCAGCACAGTGGCTTCAATGGTTTGCCGCTCCACATTATACATATCCAGCAAACCAGCAATCTCTTTTAGCGTGGCCGTGTCATTGCCGGTGAGCAGTCGTACCCCCAGATCCGCTTGCCCAACGCGTCCACCTGCATTAATGCGTGGTCCCATCACAAAGCCGGCATGGTAACTGGTAATCTCCCCATGGATTCCGGCATGTTCCAGCAATGTCGCCAGCCCCGTATTGGTGCGGTGTGATAACATTTTTAACCCTTGCGTGACAAACGCACGATTCACGGTCGTTAATGGCACAACATCACAAATCGTTCCAAGCGCCACAATATCGAGCAGAGACAATAAGGCTGGCTCTGACTTGTTATCAAAATACCCTTCCTCACGTAGCCGTTTATTTAGCGCAACCAGCACCAGAAACGTTACGCCCACGGCTGCCAGATGCTGGCAGGGAGAATGTTCATCCAACCGATTCGGATTCACAACAGCCACTGCTTCGGGTAACTGCGCTGCGCCTTTATGGTGGTCAATCACAATCACATCCAGTCCGGCCTGCGCAGCTTCCTGCAATGGGGCAAACGCCACCGCGCCACAATCCACTGTCATTACCACAGACGCACCACGCTGCTGCAGTCCAAGCAAAGCCGGAGCATTTGGCCCGTAACCTTCTTCGCGTCTGTCGGGGATATGGTACAGCATTTCCTTATCCAACATACGGAAATACCGAATCAGTAGTGCGGATGAGGTTGCACCGTCTACGTCATAATCACCAAATACGGCTAATGTCTCACCATCTTTAATCGCCTGCACCAGTCGATTGACTGCCTTGTCCATATCCAGCAAGTGAAACGGGTCTGGCAGTAATGCTCGCAGCGTTGGAGAAAGATAATCATAAGCCGTGTCGCACTCATAGCCACGCCCGGCCACAATACGGGCAAGGAGTTCTGGCATCTCATGGTACTTCATCAAATCCGCAATCACCTGATAATCGTCACAGCGCCATTGCCAGTGTTGTTGGCTAATGGATACACCCTCAATAGGGCGGTAACGTGATGGGGTAGCCATGGAAAGGGGTATTGTCATGCAGCGAATTATACGTCAGCTAAGCCCAGACTGTCAGTAACAAAGCAAACGTAGCGGACACAAAAAAACGTTGTTACCGCTCTCATGCCATAACAACGCTTGTTAAAGAGAAAACACCATGCGGCTTAACCGTGTGTTTTCAATAGTTCAACCATCTATGCGGCGTGTTCTTCGCCTGCATCATCAGCTTCATCTTCTTCAACAAAGGCTGTAGCGTTTTCTGTACGTACCACTTCCAGCTTGCAAACAACTTTCACTTCAGGGTGCAGTGTGATGGTCGCTTCATGCAAACCAAGATACTTAATGCTACCGCTTAAATCAATTTGCTGACGTTCAAAGTTATGTCCTTTATCTTTTAATGCTGTCACCACATCACGTGTGGCAACAGAGCCAAACAGACGTCCATCATCACTCGCCTGACGAATGATTTTCACTGACAGTTTCTTCAATGAATCTGCCTGCTTCTGGGCTTCATCACGCTTAGCCGTATTTTGTTTTTCCAGCGCATCACGCTGCGCTTCAATTTCCTTGATGTTATCTTTGGTTGCACGCACAGCTTTCTTTTGCGGCAACAAAAAGTTACGGCCGTAACCGTCTTTTACGGTTACTACGTCACCTACATTTCCCAATCGTGACACATGCTCAAGCAGAATTATATCCATCGTGTTGCTCTATTCGTTATATTTTGTATAATCGCTGTTATGTAAAGCACCACACGGTCAAAAGCAACTGTTATTTACGACTTCGACCGTGGCGGCAGCAACAGGCTGTAGCGCCCTAAATGTAACATCAACCCAAACAGGGTGAGCGCCACAAGAATCAGCAATGCCATTCCGGAAAAAATACCAATGATATAAAAAGCAGCCACCCACATACGGCCATGCGTCAGGCTATGCAGATAATCATGCACATATCCAAGCCCGGAAAAAAAGTATGGAAATAACAGCATCATACCTGCGGCCTGTCCGGCATGCATTATTTCGGGTTTTGTAGCAAATCCTGCCATACCCGAGATTGCGAGTAACCCCAGCACCAGATTGGCTGGCGTAAAACGCTGGATACGTATATCGGGGCGGCGGCGCATCCCTAATGACTCGGCCACCATTTGTGCAAACAAGGTAACTGCATAAATGCCAATGCACCAGACCCAGATTTCCATCACCATTAATATATGTGGAATCTGCTTTACGATAGTTTCCATCAACACCGCCATTTCCGGATCCATTTGCGAGAACACCGTTTCAACGCTTTGAATCATTGCCTCGCGTGCATTATGATAAGCAGTGTTATCCGTTCCAATAATGAAGGCAAAAAACATTGCGCAATACATAGACAACATGCTCATTGCCTGACCAACGGATGTCCATTTCAGGCGAGGTGGATCACCTGGTTCAAAGGAAACAATCATTAATCCGCGAACAAAAATAGTTACAGGAACAAGCTGCATAAGGGTTGTTAACAGCGCGTCATACAGTGGCAGCAATATCAGCAATAATGCAGCGCACAAGCCACAGGCAGTCATCACACCGGAGCGGCCATAACAGGTGCCTGCAAGAATCAGTGGCATAACGGGCAAATAAGGAGCAGTGACACCGGTTATCCACCCTTGTCCAAGACAATAATAGAGTATAGCAGACAAGAAACCTGCGGCCAATGCAGGTAGAGGAATGACGATCATCATGCGCCCAACTGTAAAGGATATCCCTGCATAAGGCAACGCTATTGCTGCATGATTTAGGGCGCATGATTGCACACACGATAGAATCATGCTACATAACAGCCTCATTATGGATCATACAACTTATTCATTCCCTGCCACACTAACCCTGAACCGTTTGCGCCTGATGGTGCAGCTTGGCTACGGCGAAGAAGAACGCCTGCACCCACAGCCGGTGGATGTCACGATAACACTTTACCTAACACACTTGCCACGTGGCTGCACCGATGACGGCAAAGGCTTTCTATGTTATGACCGCCTAAGTCAGGCACTGGCTCGCATCACAGAAAGCACCCCGTTCCAACTCATTGAATATCTCACCTTGCAACTGGCTGGCGCGGTGGATGCATGGATTGCAAAAGAAGCGCCAGCAGCGTGCATTGAGCGTGTCTATTATACGCTGAATCTTCATAAGTGCCTCGCCCCCGTGGATGGCCTGCAAGATGGAACGACGTTCAGCTATACCACACACCCTAACGGTTTGTAACGTCTATGCGTATCGCATTTGGGCTTGGTAGCAATATGGGGGATTCAGCCACGCTGTTGAAACAAGCAAACTGCCATTTGGCAAAACAGCTACGTGTTAGCACAGATGACATGCTTTCATCCCCTATATACGAGACCCCCCCATTACTGCCTAAAGGCGCGCCCGAGACGTGGAACAAACCCTTCCTTAATCAGGTGACTGTTATTGATGTAGACACTCTGCCCAAACCATTAGCGTTGCTTGAAACGGTTAAATCCATTGAAGCCAACCTTGGACGGATTGATCGCGGCCACTGGTCGCCCAGAGAAATAGATATTGACCTTATTGCTGTGGAAGGAACTACCCACCATAGCAAAACACTCACCATTCCACACAGCGAAGCACATAAACGGCTGTTTGTGCTGCAGCCATTATGCGACCTATGGCCAGAATGTGTGTTACAGGGCGGCCTCACGGCAACGCAGGCATTGTCAGAGATCAACAACATATGACGCAACTTGTTGGCATACTAAACATCACGCCGGATTCTTTTTCTGACGGAGGCCATTATGACGCTCCACAAGCAGCGTACGCGCATGCAGAAACCTTGCTTAGTGATGGCGCAACCATACTGGATATAGGCGCAGAATCGACCCGCCCGGGCGCTACCCCTCTCACCCCCCAGCAGGAATGGAAACGGCTGCAACCGTGCCTGCAAGCCATCGTAACATTGGCACACCAACAGGGTGCAACAGTCAGTCTGGATACACGTCACACTTCCACCGCACAACGTGGCCTTGCCTGCGGTATTGACTGGATCAACGATGTATCCGGCGGGCAGGATGCAACCATGCTTAAATTAGTGGCTGAAGCAGGTTGCGATTACGTGCTGATGCATTCCTTAAGCGTGCCAGCAGCAGCATCCAGGCAATTACCCACATCCGTGAATGTAGTGTCAGAACTGGATAATTTCTTTCATCAGACACTAAATATGTTACAAGAAATCGGCATCAACAAAGAGCGTACTATTCTTGATCCGGGTATTGGATTTGGCAAAAGTGCAGCCCATTCTTTGCAACTTTTGTGGAACATGCCTCGCTTCACACGTCACGGGTGTCGCCTGCTTGCCGGACATTCGCGAAAATCCTGCTTTGCTTTAGCATCTCCAGACAAATCACATCGTGATGCTCTCACCCTGCTGGCCTCCTCTTTCCTTATGCAATACGGCGTGAACTACCTACGTGTGCATGACGTACGCGCCCATGCAACATTGCAGCATTCATTAGCCATTTAACACATCGCTATAGCGTTTTTACGTGCAGATTATGTCAGTAACGGTACAATACGTGTTTCCATCTTTGACATAGCACATACATGACAACCACACCGCTCTACCTTATCCCTAAAGACTCTGTTCCTTCTGCCGCTCACGCCATTGGCAGCGAGGCATTAATGCGCTGGTGCCAGACATATCATTTGCAGGGCATTCAGGAAGGAACGACAGCTACCAACAGTGTAAACTACATTATCTGGCCGGATAGTCAGGGGCATGTCAGCGCCGTATTATTGGTGATAACAGACGATTGCCACATCTGGACGCTAGCCAAAATGGCTACCTTATTACCGGAAGGCACGTACCAGCCTGACTATACGTACCTCTCCGATACGCCAAATGAGCAAATACAACGCGATATGTTGCTTGGCTGGCAGTTAGCGCAATATCGCTATGATCGCTATCTGACTGCTGCAACAGCGACCTACCCAACCCTGTACATGCCAGAGTCTATTGCCCATCAAGCCACTACATTTTATGACGCCATCACGTTGGTACGGGATCTGGTAAATACGCCCCCTTGCGATATGATGCCGCAAGATTTGCACAAAGCTGCAACAACGCTCTCCAGCCAGCATCAGGCAACCTGTACCGTTATTGACGGCGATGCGTTGAAAAATGAGTATCCTGCTATCCATACCGTGGGAAGAGCATCCGATTCACCCCCCTGCCTGATTGATTTGCGCTGGGGGAGCGAAGATGCACCACGCCTGACACTGGTTGGTAAAGGCGTATGCTTTGACTCAGGTGGGCTGGACTTGAAAGCCTCCAGTGGCATGAAACTCATGAAGAAAGATATGGGAGGTGCCGCCCATGTGCTGGGGCTGGCCAGTCTGATTATGGCGCATAAGCTACCTGTCAGGCTTCGCGTGCTGGTGCCAGCGGTGGAAAATGCGGTAAGCGGCAATGCGTTTCGTACATCAGACGTCATCACCATGCGTAATGGCTCCACCGTGGAAGTGGGTAATACGGATGCAGAAGGTCGCCTGATACTCGCAGATGCACTCAGCGATGCCATAGATGAGGTACCTGATTTGCTGATTGACTGCGCCACCCTCACCGGTGCCGCCCGTGTGGCGCTTGGCACTGATATTCCGGCAATCTTTAGCAATAATGATACCATCGCACGCGAATTAACAGATATAAGCCAGCATGTGCAGGACTGGCTCTGGCATATGCCCCTCCACCAACCTTACGCTCAAGGCTTGAAAAGCAAGATTGCCGATACCAGCAGCACCAGCGCCGGACGGTTTGGCGGTGCAATTACTGCCGCATTATTCCTGCAACGTTTCACATCAAACAACATCCCATGGATGCATATTGATATGATGGCATGGAACACCAGCTCGCGCCCCGGGCGTCCTGTTGGCGGGGAAGCAATGGGGTTACGCGCGCTGTTCGCCTTCTTAGAGCAACGTTACAGCCATAATCCAGTATAAAAGGTATGCCTAATGCGGGAATACATCATGTAAGGCTGAATGCATGGTATCATGTTTGTGCTGATAGCATCCTGCATATGCCGCATGAGCTGACCATCCGCCAATGGGCAATTCTGACGCATGTTTATCTGATTGAAGACATACACACCGTTAAATCCCTTGCTTACACCTTTGACATTCCCAAACCCGCCGTATGCCGTGCGCTAGACACCTTGTGCATCATGAAGCTGGTGCGCCGTCGCAAAGACAAACGGGATCGCCGCAATGTGATTATCTATAAAACGATGCAGGGTATAACATTTCTCAACCAATTCTCTGATATACTGGAAAAAAACATCTCGTCTTACCCTAAAGCGCTTGCGACAAACTCGCAAACCACGTAAGGGTGAGGTAACACACAGTATTCAGACGACATTCACTCCCATATCACCTATGCAATATTATATTCATCACAGTACAGGACAACAAGGGCCATTCGATTTACTTGGCATTATTCGCAAAATCCGTAACGGGTCTTTGGCAAAAACAGATACGCTGGTGCCAAAAGGGGAAGATGCTCCACGCCCTGCCTACCAATATCCGGAACTCTACGATGTCTTTATTGAACAGGACAAAATTGAGCAGGAATTTGAAGCGATGCAGCATGGGCAAAACGTATCCTTTATAGGGCTGTTGAAATCTGGCACAGCCACATTAAAAGAAGACTTAACCGCCGCCGTCATTACTGCCCTGCTATTGCTGGCGGTTATCATTATTGTTGCAGCCATGAGCTATGGTGTGCCGGTACTAATCACAGCTATTGCGGCTCCTTTCTTAAGCTATATTATGTTTAATCTGGCACTGGTCGCCATGATGCGTGTGGCACGAGTACAATTACTCTCAGGTCGTTACGTGTCAGAAACACTGCGCGTATATGGGGTTGCACTATTGACCGTCTCGGCTATCCCTGCATTGATAGGTTTTAGCATACCATGGATTGTCGGCCATCTGGTTAACCCCGCCGCATGGGCATTAACATTGTTTGTCGGCATCCCTATTATGGCGTATTTCCTCTATATTCCACTTCTGATCGTAGATCGTGGTCTGTCTCTTAAAGCCGCTTTCTGCCAGAACCATCAGATTATCCGCACACTGGGCATGGATTTATTTGCGCTGGTGATAGGTCTGCTCTGCATCAATATTCTGGCCGCAGGGTTAATCGTATTACCCATCGTCACCCTCCCCATCACCTTCATCAGCCTAATCCAGCTCTATGATCGCCAGTTTTATGAGTAGTTAATTTTTGTTGTATTGCTGTAACGCTATCGTTATAGTAGCGATTCAATTCTTTATATAGATACATATCGTATCCACCAGTATATGACTTTTTCTAACAACTTTGAAGCTATTTTAGAGGTTCACGGTCAGTTGGGTTTCATCGATTTAATTAAGGTGAGTGGTAAACAGTTGCCACTAATCGCTATATACGCAGAACCTTTTTGCAGTGCACCGATTTACCTGAACAAGGGTTTACTGAACTTATTACACCCAAAACCTGTAATAAGTTACGTTGGCAACTCTCAAGAATACTTCCAGGCATTCTTCAGTATACCTGACTTTGGAGACGTTGCTATTGAAATAGCTGCCAGACCTAGTGATGGCAGAACGGCTAGAAATATGTTCTTTCCATGCTGGGTTTCAGCATGGAATGATGTTACCAGACAAGGAGTCGGGTTGGGGTTTTTAGATGTTCAACGAACGTCCAAAACTTTTCAAGAACTTGAAGTTTTTTTAGAGAATAATAGCAAGTTTCTACAAGCTTTCCCCCACCTCAAAAAATAAGCATCTCCATGGAGCGCCCTAGTCGGTGCTCCATTTTTTTATTGATACGCTGTTAATTCCAAAGCTTGTGCTTCCCTGTAGTATTCTAACACGCATATTGTCATGATTCATTCATTGCATAATATGCATCTAAACTGAATAGAAGGAGTGATACAATATGAGTATCTATACATATTTAAAAGAAGACCACCAACAGGTGAAGCAACTAATGAATGACATCGTAGCACAAGGCGCTGAAGATAGCACTAAGCGTGATGAATTGTTCAATGAACTGAAAGAGAAACTGATTCTTCATAGCAAAGCCGAAGAGCAAGCCTTTTATCAGCCACTTAAAGCACATCAGCAAACAGAAGATGACGTTGAGCATGGCGAAGAAGAACATGAAGAAGCTGAAGCGTTATTGGAGAAACTAACGCAGGATAATCTTAAAGGTGCTGATTGGCAGCAAACCTTTCTGAAGCTGAAATCTGCTGTAGAGCATCATATTGAAGAAGAAGAAAACGAAATCTTTGCTGATGCTAAAAAAGTCATTGATGACAAAACAGCCGAAGAGATGGAAGCACGTATGAAAATGCTTAAGCAGGAAGAACGCGCAAACAGCATTGAAAAACGCGACGTTGCTTAAAGTATTATGTACTGGTTTTCTACTTCCGAAGCACTGGTAGAAATCGCTATGCGCGGGATAGTCTGCTTTATTGGGCTGATTATCCTGTTGCGCATAAGCGGTAAGCGTACGCTTACCAAGATGAATGCATTTGACTTCATCATGACCTTCACCATTGGATCAACACTGGCCAGCGTCATTACCAGCCGTAATATGGCCATCACAGAGGGCATGTTGGCATTGACCACTATTATTGGCGTGCAATATATTATTGCCTGGCTGGAAGTGCGCTCTGACTGGTTTCAAGATCTGATAAAATCTCAGCCGGCTATCTTGTTTCAACACGAAACGTATCAGCAGGATATGATGAGAAAGGAACGTATCACCAGTACGGAAATAAAGGCGGCTATGCGTTATAACGGGTTTGCCGATCCTTCTCAGGTAGATATGGTCATTATGGAAACGGATGGACAGCTAAGCGTTATTCCTAAAGACCAAAGCCAAACCAGCTACGCTGCCCTTGATTGCGTGCAAGGCTATCAATCACGTACATCTTAAAACATACAGCCATTAACGCCCTCGTCCACCAGCGCCACCTGTGCCAGCAAAACGGTTCCAGCGATCTGTGGATTTACGGCGTTTGTTAGTTAAGCGATTACGGATCATCTCAGTACGCGCTGTCCATGGTTCTGCCCCTTCCCCTTGCACCGCTGCTGCGCGAGAAGCTTCCTTTTGTTGCTCCAGTAACGCCTGTTGCTCTTCCAGCGCTGCATCACGCGCATCCTGATGCGACCTCGCGTGCTTACTGATGATCTGGGTCTTTTTATTTCTTGCCCGAATATGCGCTTTCTTTGGACTCTCCGACAAACAATACTACCCTGAAATAAACGACTCTAACTAATAATGATAAAAAATATGTCGCTACAGTAGCATATTTGCATCACCTAACGCTAGCACACAATGACATTAACATGATGGAAATTGTGTCACTACCCAGCAATCACATACATAACGATAAAACACTGCATCACCAGCAACGTGTAAAACATCCGTTGAAATGACCGTTTACGACTCTTATGCCGTAACCAGCGTTGAGCGATCCACGCGCCTATTGTACCGCCCATAAACATACATAGGTGCAAACTGGACTCTTTCACTCGCCATTTATGATTAATAGCAGCCTGCTTATCGTAGCGATATAGTAAATACGTTACAGCATTGACGCATATCAAATAGAGGGCAATATGAGTAGGGGGCGCATGGTGCAGATGGTGTATGAGGTAATCAATCATTGCGTCATATTATACCCAAAACCCCTTGCACATACAATAGATGACTGGCATCTTCAAGCCAGATATTTAACACTTTCTTAAATCTTGCCTGCCATGCTACCAATCTCACAAGGATGAGCGAATATGCGGGTATTATCCGGATCACAATGCAGACAGGCACGTATGTTACTTAAATGGAACGTGCGCGAACTCTCCATGAAATCCGGTGTCACTGCTTCGCGCATCAACCATTTTGAATCAGGAAGAATTATGATGTATAAAAATGAAGCACAGTTTTTAGTAACCGCTTTTGACCGGGCAGATATTCAGATAGCTGAAGATGGGGATGTCTCACTAAAAAAGCGTCTTCAGGATAACGAGCCGAGCACTGCGTACCAGAAAGCAGCAGCGAATGACGCAGAAGGCGTGTTGCAGCGCCTACTTAGCGAGCAAGGCACAGACTAAACGCTATCTTTTGCCCAGCGCTGGTACACCACCAGCTACACGCCGCGCCATTTCGGCTTGCTCAAAGCTCTGCGACACATCCACTTCGCGCGAGGGTGCCACGCGATCTGTCCAGCGCGTTTGCGCCTGTTGATGTTCTAATGCGGGTGCCTCTGCTTCAATATGTTGTTCAGGCGCGCGACTCCGTTGTTGTTCGCGCTCATGTTCCTGACGGATATATTTATTTTCCACCGCAGTATGCTCTTTTTGCATACGCTGGTACCCTTTCTCGGAACCTTTGTACGCACCAACTACCATAGCCACCCCTGCAGCAGCCCATGGAACGATAGCAGGTAGTGCAACAGGCAAGCCAGCGGCGCCTAATGCCAATGCTCCCAGTCCAATAGCGCCCTTCGTCAAAGCCGCCCATCCAAGTGCGCCTTTCACTGCATCACGGTTGAATCGCTCTGGCGGAGGCACTTTCGCGTAGCTGTTGAGTTCGTTATTATTACGCGAAGCATCACTGACACCACCAATAAGCCCGCCACCTAAAATGGCTCCGGCGATAGCCGGAACGGCTAATGTGCCTCCACTGGCAGCAGTGGCGGCGCTCACTGCCAGAAAACCCGCTGACGTACCAATCGAAAAATCCCGCTCACTTGCGCGTTCAAGCAAGCTAATCTTTTCTGCCCCTTCCCGCTCGGACATCGGCACGTGATACGTCGCCCCCTTCTCGCTTCTCTCAGCAAGAACCGGGTCACCATACTGCATACGTGTTTCTCGCAGGGGTCTCTCTGCCATTATTATCCTTATATGTTATTCCTCACTAAAGTATACCATGCAACAGGGCGCATGGTATGAATGTTTAATGACAATAGGCATGTTATCTTGGCAAATGTCACTGACATATGGTATCATCATACTGCACACTTGTTTTTAATGTCTGTTGAATGTCATCAGGCTATTTAAAAACCTAATTTATTCCCGCTTCTTCAAGCGGTTTCATTACAATGTTTAACTTTATCATTGTTGAGGGTTTGTTCGGTCGTAAAATTTCTGAGGATGCTTTATTAAGCATTTTTAGGGCTTCAAACGAAGCTCAACAGGAATTTTTGGTTAATCTACTTCGTAAAAGGGTAGGTAGCACAATAAACTACAACTACTCAAATCAAGCGCACATGAACCATGTGCAATCTTTTCGTATTAATAGGGACTTTGCCCTATACTACGATAAAGGGATGTTTTTAATAAGGCTGCAGTCCCACGACTTCTACAGTTTTAAACAAATGATGAAGGAGGTATGGGATCATCCTTCTACGTGCCTAGAGAAGATCACACCTACAGATTATCCCAAAGCCAATGATAATTGGTGGGGACTTTTCATGCGAGAGGACAACACGTATATTTATGGGCCACCTCAGATTCAGTCTAATCGTTCAGGAAACGTAACAGCAAATTTTGCTGTTAGCGCAAAAGGTTTGTTAAAAGCCTTAGGATGTTCCCCTGAAGAGTTCGAGGAAGTAGGTAGAAAAGCAGCGATCCGCGAATGTATGAAAAATCATATCAACTGTCATGAATTCTTTGCGCTTGAACAAAAGCGTAAAGAATCAGAGCAGTAATATTTATAACCCGCATGTTCACATAGAACCTGCGGGTTCTTTTTTGCCTGCCCTGCGGTTATGTCGAGTCGAAATAACCCCCTCAAACATTTTGCCTTTGTTAAACTGCAATGCAAACATTGCATGAAATCACATGCATCAATTGACACGTCTTAATAGAATGTGATATATTAGGGATGATTATCAGCCTGTGTTTTATATCAAAACCAAAAGGCTTACCTATTCCCGCCCCACAGTAGGCGGTTACCAAAAAATGTCTCATTCAATTTTTTCTGCACCAAGCGGTCACAAAGTTTATGAAGAAACCCTCGAAGAAATTCGAGGAACATCTAACGAAGCCCAAAGGGGTTTTGTAGCAAAAATGATGCGGAACAAAATTGGTTCAAATGGATTTGACTATCAGAGTCAAGTCT
Organism: uncultured Alphaproteobacteria bacterium; assembly: GCA_963803575.1. Lineage (GTDB taxonomy): Bacteria > Pseudomonadota > Alphaproteobacteria > Rickettsiales > UBA998 > CAWDMW01. The sequence continues at coordinate 543,090 of CAWDMW010000002.1, read as the reverse complement.
ATATTAATCGAGACCATTCCATGTATGTTATGCACGATTTTAGTGCATACGTCGAGCAAGGAATATTTGTACTTAGGCTAGATTCGAAAGAAGACAGCCACCACATTACAATGTATAAAGTTTGGTCGCCGAACGCAGGGTTTTTTCGGATAAACATAGAAAATATCCCCGATGGAGAAAGCTGGTGGAGTCATTTTGATGACCCCCATAGCAAGCTTTCTAAAGCACATTATCCGGCATTTGCAGTTCCTGCCCATGGCTTCCTTGAAGCCTTAGGATCATCTATTGAAGCGTTTGACAGAGTTGGCAAAAAAGCTGCGATGGTCGAATGCACACAAAACTCTATATTGTACGATGACTTCGTCGCATGGCGGAACTCACGGAACCAGTAATTTCATAACCTGCACGTTCACATAGAACCTGCGGGTTCTTTTTTGTCTCATAATTTCAGCAGGCTACAGTATATCCATGCTCATCCCCTCCCGTTTACGCTAATTTTACTTGCATTCGGTATGACTTTACGCTGCAATGCAACATAATGTATATTCAAGGAGTGCTTCAACTATGTCAGATAACGCAACACTGACCATTGGCGATAACAGCTATGACTTCCCCATTCACCATGGGCAACAAGGGCCATCCACCATTGACATCAGCACCCTGTATAAGCAATCCGGTTACTTCACTTATGACCCGGGTTTCCTATCTACTGCCTCATGCGAGTCACACATCACGTATATTGACGGGGAACAAGGCATCCTGCGCTATCGTGGCTATGATATTGATAAACTCGCAGAGAATTGTTCGTTTCTGGATGTCGTATACTTACTGATCTACGGTGACTTGCCGGACGCCAAGCAACAAGCATGGTTTAATAACAGCATCACCTACCACACGATGGTGCATGAGCAACTGCAATTTATGCTACGTGGCTTCCCGCGCCGTTCTCATCCAATGGCGGTAATGGTCGGGTCAGTGGGCGCGCTCTCTGCATTTTATCATGATAGCTTAGATATTCACGATGAACAGCAACGTGAAACGGCCATCCATCGTATGGTAGCCAAACTCCCTACACTTGGGGCGATGACCTATAAATATGCCGTTGGTCTGCCATTTATGTATCCTGATAATAGCCTGTCTTTGTCCGAGAATTTCTTACAAATGATGTTCGCTACGCCATGTGAAAAATATAAAGTTAACAAAGTCGCAGCCCGCGCCATTGATAAATTGTTCATTCTACATGCAGACCATGAGCAAAATGCTTCTACTTCCACCGTTAGGCTGGCTGGCTCATCCGGTGCCAATCCGTTTGCCTGCCTTTCTGCAGGTGTTGCCTCGCTTTGGGGGCCTGCCCATGGTGGAGCCAATGAAGCCGTACTAAACATGCTTACTGAAATAGGGCATAAAGATCATATCCCTGAGTTCATCAACCGTGCCAAAGATAAAGACGATCCCTTCCGCCTGATGGGCTTTGGACACCGTGTCTATAAAAACTATGATCCCCGCGCTAATGTGCTTCGTGAAACCTGCCGTGAAGTGCTGGAAGATTTGGGCATTAAGGACGAGCCATTGCTGGACATTGCGATGGAGCTGGAAAAAATTGCGCTGGAAGATGAGTATTTTGTGGAGCGCAAACTTTATCCTAATGTCGATTTCTATTCGGGTATTATTTACCGTGCGCTAGGCATCCCAACCAATATGTTTACGGTGATGTTTGCCATTGCCCGTACTGCCGGATGGGTAGCGCAATGGAAAGAAATGATTGAGGATCCAAAGCAAAAGATTGGTCGCCCTCGTCAGTTATATAATGGTGCCAAAGGACGCGAGTTCCCAAGCAATTACTCACGCGGATAGCCAGTGTCGCTTGCATTATATCATTACACGACTTATATGATGTAGTGATATTCCCGAACCATCTATAGCGATATTTTCTTATGAACCATTCCGACGACAGACTTTTTTACGGCACGACCATTTTATGTGTGCGCAAAGGGGATAAAGTCGTATTGGCTGGTGATGGACAGGTGAGTTTGGGACAAACGGTCATGAAAGCCACCGCCCGTAAGGTGCGCACGTTAGCAGATGGTTCCATCATTGCCGGATTCGCCGGAGCCACTGCCGATGCATTCACACTGTTTGAGCGATTGGAAGCAAAACTGGAGAAACACCCCGGCCAATTAATGCGTGCTTGCGTGGAACTAGCCAAAGACTGGCGAACCGATAGGTACCTGCGCCGTCTGGAAGCCATGATGATTGTCGCCGATACAGATACCACCCTGATACTCAGTGGCACAGGAGACGTGCTGGAACCTGAAGATGGTATTGCTGCCATTGGATCAGGTGGAAATTTCGCATTGGCAGCAGCACGTGCGTTGAAAGGCAATGCTGATTTAGATGCCGACACCATGGTACGTACCTCCATGAATATCGCCGCAGATATTTGCGTGTATACCAATCATAACCTAACGGTATTATCGCTGGATAATAACCACACCTAAAGGTTGCGTAGCACAGCTGATAAAAGCAACTTAACCGTACATATTCTGAGGCCGTGTCAAACGTTTTTTAACCTTATCCTGTGCATAATCCTGCTTTAGCAAGACGAAAGCAGGATTATGCACCGCAGTACATTACTCTATAAAGCGCTGACCAGACGCTACGCTGTAGGATTAACGCTAGTTGCAAGCGTCATCGTCTCATCTTACGCCGTACAAATGCGCCAACTGGAAACAGACCAGCATAGCGCACACTTGATTAACATTAGCGGTATGCAACGCATGTTATCTCAACACATTGCCATGCTAACGATGGAAATGCATTATCTTGGGAAAGACTCTGCAACTGCATTAAAAGCGTTACAATACGCCATCAAACGGATGGCGTCTAACCATAATGAGTTATTAATCGCATTAGATTTATGTGATACCTCGTACTCGGTATGCCTACAGCTCAATGAACTCTACACCAAACCTAATGGAATCAGTCAGAATGTGACAGCTTATCTCACTACCGCGCGCCAGATGATCGAGCATAGGCAAAAACACCCCTCCAACGCAGAAACAGAACAATATTTGCACATATTAATGGAGAAGGCACATGGCAATATTCTTATTCAGCTTGATAGCGCAGTGCAGCTTTATGAAGCATTTGCGGGGCAACGTATAAACGAGTTTCGCAATAAAGAGACGATCATTCTTGTTATTGGATTAACCTTACTTATATTGGAATTATTGTTTATTTTTCGCCCAAGCGCAACGCAGGTATTGGTCAAAGCCAGTGCATTGGAACAAGCAAATAACGAACTGATCGAATTCTCCTACCGGCTATCTCATGATTTGCGCGCACCTGTCACGTCAGCATACGGCTTATGTACGATTATCCCCAGCTTGATTGATGCACAAGATACTCATCAGGCGAAAAAAGCAATGGAACATGTTACTACGTCATTGAAGCAGCTGGAACAAGTCATTGACGATGTGGTTGATTTCTCGCGTCTCAAGCTTGAAAGCGTTGAGAAAGAAACCCTTTCTCTATCCAGCCTGATAACAAATGCAATACAAAAACTGGAATATATGCCACAAGCGCAGCATGTAGATATACGTTTCACCATTGAAGGGGATGATACGATTGAAACCAAGCCTATTTACATACGGCAAATTTGTGAAAACCTGATCTCCAACGCCATCAAATACCATAATCCCGAAGCAGCAAACCCGTATGTCACGATTGCGGTCAGGACTACGGATAATAATTGTACCATATCTGTGCGTGACAATGGCATTGGCATTGCAGAAGAATATCATGACCGTCTGTTTGGTATGTTTGAACGTTTCCACCCTAAACACTCTTTTGGTAGTGGGCTAGGTTTGTATCTGGTGGCACAGAACGCAAAAGCACTGAATGGACGCATCACGTACCAAAACATCCACCCAGGATCGAGATTCACCCTATCCTTTCCCGTATAACCAACTTTCAACAGGAGTACACAATGATTAACAATATCCTTGTTATTGAAGACAATGAAGGCGACCAGCTATATAACGAGATTATTCTGACACGCGCCTTACCCTCTGTGAATATCTTTCAGGCCTATGACGGCAAAGAAGCATTAGACATGCTGAGTTCAACTGAGAATCAGATAGAGCTGATTTTATTAGACATTAACATGCCACGCATGAACGGGCTGGGCTTTCTGCACGAATTTTGTGGAGATAATAAGCGCGAAATTCCCGTGGTGGTTATGCTGACTTCCTCGGGGCAGGATAAGGATAAAGAAAACACCATAAAATATTGTTGCGTTAAAGACTATTTTCTTAAGCCCCTCAACCCCGAAGCCGTCAAGCAACTGGAAACATTATATCTGGAATCTGTTGCAAAAAAAAGGACATTGCGTAAAGGCCGCGATGTCCTGAGAGGTAGTGTTATATCAATATATCTTCATCGTGAGGGGCAAAAATGTATTGTGAAAACTTGTAGCCGTTTACTTTAAAGATCATTTTGTTAGCCACCATGTGTTGGATAGCATAGTCAATGACCTCATCAGAAGCTATAATTTGTCTTTTCAGCAGTTGAAAACGTATCCAATCCGCATGAGCAATGTCGCATCCGCTTACAATGTCTAGAATATTCTCTTCCAAATATCCTAATTCGCGAACAGTCAACTTGGTAATAGAGTCCATCATTGTAGTAGAAGGGTATCCAAAGCACCCCAATCAATAGCATAACTAAATATGCAAATAACACCTGTATTGTAGCCATTTGTTTATTATTACGCAATCAAAAAGCTAACTTGCGCCAAACGTCCCTTGCTTGTAATGTGCATGTCATGAATATACCCTACTATCCAACCGTCACATCAGACATCCATTTTCCAACACTCGAGCAAGAAGTATTGGACTTCTGGCAAGCGCAAAACGTATTTGATGCATCCGTTGCAGCAAGGCCTGCACAACAAAGTGGTCAAAGCAATGCTTACGTGTTTTATGATGGCCCTCCTTTTGCAAACGGGTTACCCCATCATGGGCATTTGCTTACTGGATATGTGAAAGACGCCGTTGCACGTTACCAAACCATGCGTGGCAAACGGGTAGAGCGGCGTTTTGGCTGGGACTGTCACGGGCTACCTGCAGAGATGGAAGCCGAAAAGCAGTTGGGCGTATCAGGGCGTCAGCACATCATACAGTTTGGCATAGAGAAATTTAACGCCCATTGCCGTACCTCCGTCATGCAGTACCGCAATGAATGGGAAGCTTACGTCAATCGTCAGGCACGCTGGGTGGACTTTGCCAATGACTATAAAACCATGGACACAGACTATATGGAGTCCGTGCTATGGGCATTTGCACAGTTGTATAAGAAAGGGCTGATTTATGAAGGTTTCAAAGTTATGCCCTATAGCTGGGCAGCAGAAACCGTGCTTTCCACCTCAGAAATACGGCTGGACGATGCCACACGAGAGAAAATTGATAAAGCAGTAGAAGTCGCGTTTACCTTAAACGATCATAAGCTCAACAATATACCAGCAGATGCAACCGTACATGTGGTTGCATGGACAACCACCCCGTGGACACTCCCAAGCAATCTTGCATTAGCTGCGAGCGGTGAGTTGCATTACGCTGCGACCTATGATAAAAGTGCAAAGGCATATTTCATACAACAACATCATACATCCGCAGAAAGTGATGAAGGTAAACTACTACCCATTAAAGGCAGTGAATTAATTGGCTCATCCTACACTCCCCTCTTCCCCTACTTCGTCGATCACCCAAATGCATTTCGCATTCTGGATGGTAGCGACTTTATCGAAGCAGGCGCAGGCACAGGCATTGTGCATATGGCACCGGGCTTTGGTGAGGACGATCAACGCGTTTGTGCTGATAATGGCATTCATGTTGTCGTGCCAGTGGATGGCGAAGGCCGCTACACGGATGCTATCTATGATATGCCTGACTTACATTTGAAGGGACTCAACGTTATACGCGAGACAAGGCACAAGTTAGAGTCAGAGCCTTACACAGACGCGCAACTAACAAAATACGGGTTGGCGAACTTACGCATCATCACCTGGCTGAAAGCACACGGCCATCTGGTGAAGCAGGAAGATTATGCACATAACTATCCGCATTGCTGGCGTACCGATCAGCCTATCATCTATAAAGCCATGTCCTCATGGTTTGTGGACGTGCCGAAAATACGTGACCGTATGGTAGAATTAAACCAAGAGATTAACTGGATACCCAACCATGTCAAAGATGGACGCTTTGGCAAATGGTTAGAAAATGCCCGCGAATGGTCGATCAGCCGTTCCCGTTTCTGGGGCTGCCCTCTGCCCGTGTGGCGTAGTGATAATCCCGACAATACACAACTCTATGTGTTTGGCTCCACCCAGGAACTGGAAGATTTCTTCGGCGTGACGGTTGATGACCTGCATAAACCCTTCATTGATACACTCACCAAACCCGACCCTGAAAACCCTGATTACACGCTGCAGCGTGTAGATGAGGTGTTTGATTGCTGGTTTGAATCCGGCTCCATGCCCTACGCACAGGTGCATTACCCGTTTGAGAATAAAGACTGGTTTGAACAGCATTTCCCTGCGGATTTCATTGTAGAATATGAAGCGCAAACACGCGGCTGGTTTTACAATATGGTAGTGCTGTCAGTGGCACTCTTCGACCGTATCCCGTTTAAGAACTGCATCTGCCATGGCGTTGTGCTGGACGGTGAAGGGCGCAAACTGTCTAAAAAACTCAAAAACTATGTTGATCCCAACGAATTATTTGATCTGTATGGCTCCGATGCACTACGCTGGTTTATGCTATCCAGCACCATTATGCGTGGTAATGAATTGTTTTTGGACGCCGAAGGTGCGTTCATTCGTGACGCAGTAAGGCTCTACATTAAACCACTGTGGAACGCGTATCATTTTTTCTGCCTCTACGCCAATGCCGACAAGCTAAAAGCAGCTATCTCCATAGATTCAGACAATTTAATGGATCGCTATATTCTGGCAAAATTGCAGCACTGCACCGATGCCGTGCGCGATGCGATGGATGCCTATGACACGCCCACCGCCTGCCATGCCATCACCGCATTTCTGGAAGTGTTAAATAACTGGTATATTCGCCGCAACCGCAACCGCTTCTGGAGCGATGATACCGGAGCGGATAAGCAGCACGCCTATAACACACTCTATACGGTACTGCACGTCATGTGCCGCATTACCGCGCCTTTGCTACCACAAGTCACCGAAGCCATGTATGCAGGGCTAACGCATAACGGTACGTATGAGGCAAAACGTAGCGTCCACCTCGCAGATTATCCAAGTGATTTGGACGCACTGCAACCGGATGCAAGCTTAATGCAAGCAATGGACAGGGTACAGGACATCTGCAACACCGCACATGCCATACGCAATGACATAGGCACCCGTATCCGCCAACCACTTGCAACGCTCACTGTATATGGTGCAGATATTCGCGCGCATCAGGCATATTTCCAACGTCTCATTGCGGATGAAACCAACGTGAAATCCGTGATCTTTTCTGATGATCTGGATGGCGCGGCGACCAAACAATTGAAGATTAACTTCCCCATTGTAGGCAAACGTCTAAAGACGAAAATGAAAGCCATCACCATTGCTGCAAAATCAGGGCAATGGTCATTCACACCAAACGGTCATGTGGCGATTGCCGAAGAAACACTCACCCCTGATGAGTTCGAGTTTACGCTTGTCTCCACCATTGCGCAAGGTGCCGCAGCATTAGCTGCGCAAGACGGGTTAGTGGTACTGGACACCCACCTTACGCCTGAACTAATTCAGGAAGGGCTGGCACGAGATGTAGTGCGGCTTATCCAGCAATCCCGTAAAGATGCAGGCTTTGATGTAAGTGACCGAATCATCGTCACCCTACAAGCTGACGACACATTATGGGAAGCTATCCATACCTATGAAACCTATATCTGCGAGCAAACACTGGCTGTTTCACTAGCGCGGGAGTCCATCACTGGGGAAACTCCACATCAGATTGCAGAATATTCGGTCATGTTGAAGCTACAACAACATGCAAACCATCATGCTGCGTAAACTCCAACAACTCCCATGGAAACGTGTTGGCCTGCACACATTGTTTGCTGTTGGACTTGCTATCTGTCTTATATATTCAGTATTTTGGGGACTAAGTATTTTTATAGGCTTACTAATGCACTTTAGTATAGGCACACGCCTTATTTTTCTTATATGGGGGTTGAGTGGATTAGCAGGCACCGTTTTTATGATACGGGCAGTTTTTTTATGTTACCGCAGTCGACACTTAAAGCGCTGGGATATATTTTTAGGTATTTACGGAGTGGTTGGAGCAACAGCGTGCATAATAATGTTTTATAAAGAACCTGGCTTTTTAGTGTCGGCAATATTCTGCATTGTTGTGTTCTTTATTGCATTGAAAACACTAGATGTAGAAAACCACAAAAACCACACACCACTTTTATTACCCCCCCACCTGAGGATGTCACACCATCATGAATCAACAACCAACAAGCATTGCGGTACTTGGTGCCGGATCATGGGGAACGGCGTTGGCGATTGTGTTAAACCGTACCAGTGCTAAAGCAACGTTATGGGGACGCAATAAGGCATTGGTAAAGTCCATGCAGGAAACCCGCATTAACAACACCTATCTGCCAGATAATTTTATCGACCCCTCTATCACCATCACGGATGACCTGCTTACAGCTACTGAAGCAGATATTCTGGTTTTGGCTGTTCCAGCACAATCCCTGCGTAATATATGCGTGGTATTATCCGATATGATTCCTGTTGGAAAGCCTATTATTGTCGCATCCAAAGGGTTAGAGCAAGGCAGTATGATGCTCATGTCAGATATTGTGGAATTAACCCTGCCCGCCAATCCTTGCCTTATTCTCTCAGGGCCAAATTTTGCTGCGGAAGCTGCGGCGTCTCTTCCTACTGCTACGGTACTGGCTTCCACGCACAAAGCATTGCTAGAGCAGTGCCAGTTTATGATGGCAGGAAAATACTTCCGCCCCTATGCAACAGATGATGTAGTATCGGTACAGATTGGTGGTGCCATCAAAAACGTCATTGCCATTGCGTGCGGCATTACGCTGGGTGCGGGACTAGGCGAAAATGCTCGCGCGGCCATCATCACACGCGGCCTGTCAGAAATGATGCGGCTGGCTGAATTGCGAGGCGGGCGCATAGAGACGTTACACGGGTTAGCAGGCGTTGGAGATTTGGTGCTGACCTGTGGCAGTCCGCAATCTCGCAATATGGCGCTGGGAATTGCAATTGGCGAATCAAGCCAAAAATATGAGGAAATGCCCATCTCTCTTAAACTCACCGAAGGGAGCATGACATCTGAAGCCGTCTATGAAATGGCGATGAAACAGGGCATCCATATGCCTATCAGCATCACCGTTGCTGACATCCTGCAACAGCGTATCAGCGTGGAAGAAGGGATAGATCGACTGCTTAGCCGCCCACCCGGTTATGAATAGTATCTATCTACGCTGGCACGCGTTCATGCACCAGATCAAATGTGAAATACGCGTCAGTGCGTGACGTTACTTCATCTTTTAGCACTTCGGGCGCAATCTCAATCATGTAGAGCTGGCCGTCATTGCGAAATTCAAACACGCCAAGCTCGGTAATCACCATATCTACCACAGCAGCGCCTGTCAGTGGCAAGTCACATTCTTTCACTAATTTTGGGCTACCGTCCTTGGCATTATGATCCATAATCACCAGAATTTTCTTTACACCAGCGACCAGATCCATCGCACCGCCCATGCCTTTAATCATTTTACCCGGAATCATCCAGTTGGCCAGATCACCGTTTTCGGCCACCTGCAATGCCCCTAATATCGTCAGATCAATATGCCCACCACGAATCATGGCAAATGACGCAGCACTATCCATATAAGAGCTGTAAGGCAATTCCGAAATCGTTTGCTTACCAGCATTAATCAGGTCAGCATCTACCTGATTCTCAGACGGAAATCCCCCCATCCCCAACATGCCATTTTCACTTTGCAATGTCACATGCATCGAGTCTGGAATATAATTTGCCACAAGCGTAGGAATCCCTATCCCCAGATTCACATAAAACCCATCGCGCAATTCTTCCACTGCCCGCGCAGCCATATCTTCCCGTGTCCATACCATAATCTGTAGCCCCTTATATTATACCTAGCACCAGCCTTTATTTTCATGCCCTGGAGGGCAAGCGCGGCCTGATGGGTGTGGTGTTTGGCCTTCACTATTGACGCGATAATCCGCATCCCTAACCCGCTCTTTAGGTGAAGAGCTGGCAGGATGACATCCGGCAAGCAATAACAAGGCACAACATAGGATACTTATTTTCATCTGGCTCTTTGCCCCTTTACGCAACCGTTCTAAATTCAATACGTTTTTCAAACACGTCACCCACAAACACGGCATCTACATAAATGCCTGCTGTATGAATATGATCTGCGTCCAACGCTTCCGGCTCGACCAGCTCTTCCACTTCCACCGCCGTGAAACGCGCCGCTGTCGCCATAGGCGCATTAAAATTCTGCGCTGTTTTGCGATATACGACATTACCAAAGCGATCCGCCTTCCAGCCTTTCACAATCGCCAAATCGGCCACTAATCCGGTTTCCATCACATATGGCTCACCACCAAATTCGCGAACCTCTTTGCCCTCGGCCACCATCGTACCCACACCCGTTTTGGTGTAAAACGCAGGAATCCCTGCACCACCGGCGCGAATACGCTCAGCCAGTGTGCCTTGCGGATTAAATTCAATCTCCAACTCGCCATCCAGAAACTGGCGCGCAAATTCCTTGTTTTCACCAACATAGGAGGATACCATCTTGGCAATCTGCTTATTATGCAGCAACTTCCCAAGGCCAAAATCATCAACACCACAATTATTAGAAATCACCGTCAATCCGGTAATATCACTCTTTTGTATTCGGGTGATGCAATGCTCAGGAATACCACATAAGCCAAACCCGCCAGCCATGATGGTCATATTATCCTGCAACACCCCCTGAAGAGCTTCTTTTGCATCAGCGCATGTCTTATCCATACATATATTCCTACAGACGATACATTTCTTTTCACCATAAAACGGTTTAACTGTGCAAGTAAAGGAGTGAATGATACATCTATGCAATAAGGTGCAATCACACATAGGGTGATGCGTAAATAGCATAGGAAACTATCTGGTTTACTGCACCTGCGTTACAGCCGCCACTACCTGCGGCACCTGATGCTCGGCGGTCGCTGTGTCAATCACGTGATGTGGCGTCGTGCGCCTGGCCAACACGTCACTTGCCCAAGAAATATCTTCATTATGTATTTTGCCGTTTGGCCTGACGGGTGAACGCTCGGCCACACCCAAATCCAGCATGGCCTCCCGAACCTCTATCATTGCGTCATATTCTACCGGCTGCTTATAATTATAATCTCTATAGGCATCTGGCGAATCATCATACGGGCTTACCGTAGTGTCAGCGGTAAAACGCTCCATTTGTTCCGGATTCATCACTGATTGCACAACATGGAATCCTTCTTCCACACCCCTTATCATCATGGCATCATTTGGACTTAAAAAGAATGGATCTGTTTTATTCTCAAATCCCCACGGAGTTTCCTGTACTTTGCAAAGATACTCCAAAGGTAATCGCACAACCAGACTATCAACCGTTGCAGATGTAGTATCATACAAACTACCAATCATCACAGATGATGGCTGAATATCATACTTTGCCTGAATATAGTCCAGCCCATTAGCGAAACTCTCACAAAGTGATGAGAATTGCTCAGGCGTGATGCGGTCTTCATAGCCTTTCATCATGCGCCCAATACCGGGATTTTCCATGCTGGTTAATCCGCGAAACATCGCAATAGAGTCCATACTGATTAACGGGTCATCAAATAGGCTTTTTTCGTATTCATTCATGACTGACATAATTATACCATAATACACGTAAAAAATTGGAAAATACACAGAAAAAAGCCCTTGGGTCTATAGGACTCAAGGGCGCTTATTCAATTGTTAGTAGAGAAACGTATTAGATCAGCGACCTGAATACATGTCTCTGGTATTCTCATCGTCTCCCCAAACATTACCGTGAGGCATTGTGTTTGGATCAACAACCCAATTACCATGGACACCACGGAAAGACTCATTAGTCTGCATACTCTGTGTAGCTTTTTGAACTACGTGATATGCCTGTTGCTCAGTTACGGGGGTACCGTTGTGAGCATAACGAACATCGTTTCCATGGGTGCGTCTCAGTAAGGCTGGGACGTGTGCATGGCGGTGTACAATTGGTTGGTTAGACATAATGTCTATAGAAAACCATGCTAAAAAACATGGGTGAAAGGTACAATTGGCCTTTAAAAAACGGTGTTTTAGCTCTATAGCTATAAGTAAAAGGCTTAAGCGGACTTATAATTACTACGGCAACACCTGTTAAGCATGAATTTCACTATTCATTTACTTTTCTACAAACCCCTCAATCCGCTTGTGCGGGTGTGTCATTTTTGATAAACAAGCCCTCCACATATCGTCAAGGAACATTATGCCACTCTCACCCGACATGTTGCAGCAGATTGAAGAATCACGTGATGCACAACACACCACACGCCGCGCCAGCTCGCCTGCGCTGGAAGAACGGCTTTACACGGCCTATCCGGTGCTGGATCATGGGTTTGTACGGGTAGTGGATTATATGGGCAATGATAACGCCATTGTGCAGGCGGCGCGTGTTTCTTATGGCACCGGCACCAAGAAACAACGCAGCGATGAAGGGCTGATACGCTACCTGCTGCGTCATCGCCATACCACGCCGTTTGAAATGTGTGAAATTAAATTCCATATCAAACTTCCTATCTTTGTGGCACGCCAATGGATTCGCCACCGCACTGCCAATGTGAACGAATATTCCGGGCGTTACTCGGTGATGGATCGCGAATTTTACCTGCCCAAGCCTGATAAGCTAGCCGCACAATCCACGAATAATAAGCAAGGGCGTGGTGCTGTGTTGCAAGGGGCAGAAGCTGACCGCGCGCTAGAGATATTGCAAGGTGATGCGCAACAAGCGTACGCGCATTACGAAGAATTGCTTAACGGCAACGAAGCAGGTGAGATTTTCCACGATGACAAGCAAGGGCTGGCCAGAGAACTGGCGCGCATGAACTTACCTGTCAATTATTATACGCAATGGTACTGGAAAGTGGATTTGCATAATCTGATGCATTTTCTGGCACTGCGCGCAGACGCCCATGCACAATATGAGATTCGCGTCTACGCAGACATTATGCTGGACTTGCTCAAAGATTGGGTGCCAATCACCTATCAGGCCTTCATAGATTACCGTATGGGTGCAACCGAACTCTCAGCGCAAGGGCTGGATATTGTGCAGCGTATGTTGCAAGGCGATGACGTTACACAAGAAACGTCTGGCTTGTCACAACGTGAATGGGACGAATTAATGGGTAAACTTAATGCATCCTAAGCTGCGTAAGCGTCAGGAATAATCACGCGTTCCGGTGGAAAATAAAGCTCAACGGTAGTACCCTCGCCAAGTATACTGCTTAAGCTTAGTTTACCGCTATGGAGTTCCGTAAACATACGGCATAAAGGCAGCCCAAGCCCGGTTCCTTCATGGCTCTGGCTACGATGTACCTGTCCAAATACTGCCAGTGCTGTAGAAATATCATCTTCCGCAATACCAATGCCCGTATCAATAATCTGAATCTTCATGGCGCGTTCTTCCGTGCAATCTGCACTTACCGTGATGGTACCACGTGGCGGAGTAAATTTAATGGCGTTAGAGATCAGATTAATCAGCACCTGTTTTAGCTTGCGTTTATCAGCGAATAATAGCGGCATATCATCTGCCATCTCTACTTTAGCGATAATATGTTTGCTTTTGATTTTTTCCTGCATAATTCGCAGGGTTTCCTCGGTAATGCTGCGCACGGAAACCTTTTCTTCAATCAACTCAAGCCGTCCGGCCTCACCTTTGGAAAATTCTAGTATATCATTGATTAAGTGCAGCAAATGGTTGCCACATAAGGTAATGTCACTCATGCGCTCTTTTTGTTTACTATTCATAGGGCCAAAATACCCCGCATTCATCATTTCAGAAAAACCAATAATGGCATTAAGCGGCGTGCGTAATTCATGACTCATATTCGCCAAAAACTCTGACTTTGCCTGTGATGCCAAAATAGCAGCGGATTCGGATTGCTCAACGCGCCGCACCTGCTTCACCATCACAATCATGAAAAATGATCCTATTGAACCAAACACAATAAAGAGCACCAGAAAAGAAATATCTTTTAACCGTTCCTGCCAAAAGTCATACAGGAATTCTTCTTCATCAATCGCCACTACGGTCGTGATTGGAATCGCTTGTGCGCGGTGATACGCCAGTGCCAATGTATGCCCATGATCGTCATATAACATGCTATGCGTCGTGCCACTACCCCGCTGTTGTTGTTTAATTTGCTGCCAAACAGGCTGAGTCATGTCGAAACGACGCGTATGGTCAATGCTTGAAAACAGGCTTTCGCCATTGCTCAACACAATATCCGCATATCGCTTCTGCCCTGTATCAATGGAGGTGAAGAACTCCAGAAACATCGCCGGATCAATAGCCGCTATCACAATGCCACCAAACTTGCCGGATAATAAACTGACTCTGCGCGCAACAATCAGCACAGGCGGAACGCCTTCCTTATCCGAGACATAGGGGGACACAATGTAAGGGTCGGAATCATCATTGCGCAATGCAGTGAACGAAGCAAATTTGGCAAAAGACTGGTTATAATTCAGCCAATTAGAGTAATTTGTATGATTGACCCCTATCTCTACCTGCCCTTTTTCGTTGATAAGCACCATAGAGACCAGATACGGGCTGCTATCTACCCATCGTTTAAAATTATGCGCGACATCTTTAGGCAACTTCTTTCCAAAAAGCTGATTCAGATGATACCGCTCATCGGCCTGTTGCAACAAGAGATCAACTGTATCAAGTTTATGTTCCAATTGTGTAGACAACACATGTGCCAATCGTTCCGCCTCATGCTGCCCATTCACATGAGATTGCTCATACTCTGCATAGGTTTGATACAGCAGCATAGTGATGGCAGTTAACGTGGTTAGCACCGTGAAAACCACTAGCCACCTCACGCGTGAAACGTTATTGACGGGCATGTGAGGGTAGGCCGTATTGTTTTCTAACATACGTAAAGCATCGAGACAGTTATCACAGGACAAACAAACATGTCAAAGTATGGCCGCCAGAACATTAATTAACTACTAAAACCAGCAGGAAACTTGCTCTAGCCGTTCAGGTAAGCATGGCTTATATCGTATTAGCTGTCTATTAGGGAATCAACTGCATCACATATCATTTTCACAAGATAAGTCTTTCTCTTTTGTCAGTGATTCTTTACAAGTATATGCATGGTTACACATATTCAAACAGTCGCATTTCAGGGCATTCACGTCACAGATGTGGAAGTGCAAACGCATATCGCTTCCGGCTTACCAGCTTTCACCATTGTGGGTTTACCGGACAAAGCGGTGGCTGAATCCCGCGAGCGTGTTCGAGTAGCAGTACAGGCGCTGGGGCTAGCTCTGCCAGCAAAACGGATTACGGTGAATCTGGCTCCGGCTGATATTGGAAAGGAAGGCAGCCATTATGACGTGCCTATCGCGTTGGGGCTGCTGGTAGCTATGGATATACTGCCCCAAGATGCCTTATCAGGGTATTTGTGCATGGGAGAATTATCACTGGACGGGCGTATCCTGCCAGTCAGCGGCGTATTACCTGCTGCGATGGGCGCGACACAACGCGAGTTTGGCATCATTTGCCCCCAAGCAAACGGTCAGGAAGCACGTTGGGCGGGGGATCTGGCCATTCTTGCAGCCCCTTCCCTGCTTGCATTGATTAATCACATACGTGGTGAACAATTACTGCCAACCATTACCCCTGTCACCGACAGCGCTGCCCCGCAACATACCGATTTGTCACAGGTACGTGGCCAGTTTCAGGCACGGCGCGCATTGGAAATTGCTGCGGCAGGCGGGCATAACCTACTCATGAGTGGTGCGCCGGGCACGGGGAAATCTATGCTGGCTTCCTGCTTACCCGGTATTTTGCCCCCTCTGTCCAGCCGTGAAATGCTGGATGTGAGTGTGATTGCCAGTGTTGCCGGATTGCTTCAGGATAATAGCCTGATACGCCACCGCCCTTACCGTGCGCCACATCATTCGGCTTCCCTTCCTGCCATGGTTGGTGGAGGCAAACGCGCAAAACCCGGAGAAATTTCGCTGGCACATCGCGGAGTGCTGTTCATGGATGAGTTGCCAGAATTTCCCCGCGCCGTGCTGGAATCCCTGCGCCAACCCTTAGAGACACGCAACGTCACCATTTCCCGTGTGAATGCGCATACCACCTACCCGGCGGATTTCCAGCTTATTGCCGCAATGAATCCTTGTCGTTGCGGGTATCTGGGTGATGTTCAGCGCGCCTGCTCCAAAGCACCGCGATGTGGGGAAGAATACCGCAACAAACTATCAGGGCCTTTGCTGGATCGGTTTGATTTGCATGTGGATGTTGCCATGCTAAGCACGCAAGAGATGTTCTCAACGCAACCCTCAGAATCGTCTGCCACTGTTGCTGCCAGAGTCTTGCATGCACGAAAACGGCAATATACCCATTACGGCGAGGAAAGCACGCTGCACGCTTCGGTATCTGGTGAAAAGCTGGAGGCAGCTATCCCGTGGGAGAAGGATGCACGCGCATTGCTACAGGAAGCAGCAACCAAACTGATGCTTTCCATGCGCGGTGTCAGCCGCATTTGCCGTGTGGCTGCAACCATTGCTGATCTGGAAGGTGCTCAGTCTATCCGCCATTCCATTGCGGCTGAAGCATTAAGTTATCGTCCGCTCTCTTATATAAATGCGACACTACGAACCGTATAGGTTAAAAACGATCACGTAACCACTGATAAAGCTGCCGCACCCCAAATGGGGTTGATGCTTTCGAGGTATGCCCCTGCAACATATCCTCAAACGGGCGATTCTCGACGTAGCGCAACATTCCTACAGCCCCAGAGAATCCGGCACCACTGACTGATTCAGCTAAGCCCGGGTAAGACGTGGGCTTGCCCATACGCACCTGACGGCCAAACAGACTGGTTGCCAGCTCACGCACCCCCACCAACTGGCTGGCGCCCCCCGTAATCACCATATGCTGCCCTGCCTGCTTCAGGATATTTGCTTCTTCCAAATGATCGTAGATAAGCTCAAATGTTTCTTCTATGCGAGGTCTGATAATATTCACCAGCTCTGCACGAGGAATCATGGTATCATCGCCATCCGCCTCTTCTCCTATCGGAGGCACGTGAATCATTGCCTGATCGTCATTTGCCGCAGCCAGCACACTGCCATGAAGTGTTTTTAAACGTTCCGCATGGCTCATGCCCGTTGCCAACCCTTGTGCAATATCACGTGTCACATGATACCCACCAATAGGTACGACATGACTGTAGAGATGCTCATTGCCACGAAATAATGCTACACCTGTTTCCATCGCACCCATATCAATCACCAGTGCGCCAAGCTCCTGCTCATCTGCCTGCAAACATCCAAGCCCCGCCACATAAGGGGATGCAATAAATTCAGCAATATCCAGATGACAGCGTGAAATCGTGCTTGCCAAATTCAGCATACTGCGTTTATCCACCGTAATCATGTGCATATCTGCCTTCAACAACATGCCATACATATTACGTGGGTCACGAATATTTTTGGCACCGTCCAGTTGATATTGCGTCACTAATGCATGCAAAATTTCCTGCTGCGGATCGGCAATAGACTGGCACCCTTCGCGTAAAATATCCGCAATATCGCGCTCACTTACCGCAGATCCTGAGATATTTAACTGCACCTGTCGCAAATGCGAGCGCATTTCAGCCAGGCCCACACTGACAATCACATTATCCAGCGTTACATCCGCCATGTTCTCTGCCAGACTTACCGCTGCCCCAATGGAAGCCTGCGCTGCTTTCGTGTCTGTCACAACACCAGCACGTATCCCTTCCGCATGGTGATGCCCAATACCGGTAATATGCAATGCGCCCTGCTCATCAGGTTCTGCAATAAAGCAGGCAATTTTACTGCTGCCAATATCCAGCACAGCAACGCTGCCTTTACGACCTTTGATAGAATGATAGGGAAGCAGTGGTGCATTATTCATTGACAGTTATACATCATTTGCAGGCATAGCACCTGTATTGTCCAGTTCTTCGGGTAGCGTAATGAACATCCGGTCATCAAGGCGCATATCAATTGCTTCCACCTGCCTTGCCAGAATTTGATGTTCCTGCTGCATAGACGCCAGCTTGTTCCATGCCTGATGCGCCTGATGTTCCGGCAACAATAAACGTACCCCATTATCAAAATGAATATCCCAACGCCGATTACTCACAAACACCGCTGCCACCACTTTATCTGCCAAAGGCGGGTTACTTCTTAGTAATTCCACCAGCATATCAATATAAGCCGGTGCTTCTTCCCCAACAATTGTCAATAGGTAAGGATATGTTTGAGGCTTTTCGCGCCGCAATACTTTGCCTTCCGGGTCAATCACCCATAGTCGGTTACGATGCTGCCACAACGCAAACGGCTTGCGCTCATAGAGAGTTACGGTAATCCGCCCTTTTAAGTCACGTGTCACATGCGCATCACGCACCGTGTCCAGCGCCAGTAAACGCAGTCGAATCTCATCCAGCGACACCATAAACAGCGAGTCGCCAACTGCCAGCCCTACCGCCTGAATCACGTCATCTGGTTGGGTCAGGTTCCGTCCTTCCACTACCAATTCCCGAAAACGAAAACCAGCAGATGCAGTTGATTCCAGCCACACATCATGCAACCATTCTTGCGCTTCAATATGGGCGTCTTGCTCATACGCGATGCCAAAGGTAATCACGAATGTCAACGGAACCATCACGGCAGCATAACGACGCCATTTATGTAGCTGCTTTTTACGTCCTCGCACATTGGTTGCGCGTTTTCCTTTTTCACGAGAAGTAATCTTCTTCGCGGGTTTAGCACGAGGCTTTTTGGCAGGTGATTTAGGTGCCTTAGCCCGGGAAGCAGACGAAGCCGTACCGGTTTTAGCCATCCACACTCGCTCCCTGCAACAGATGCTTTACCAACTGAGCAAACGGGATTCCATGATGCGCCGCAATTTCAGGTGACAATGAAAGCTCTGTCATGCCCGGCTGCGTGTTAATCTCCAGCAGGTAAAACATACTTTGCCCAATAGCCGTATCATCATAGCGAAAATCCGAGCGTGTTAATCCACGGCACCCAAGCGCATCATGTGCGCGTTCTGCCAGTCGCATCACTTCCGCATAGTCATCTGCGTCAATAGGCGCAGGCATAATATGTTCTGCCTTGCCCACGGTATATTTAGCTTCATAGTCGTAAAAGGTATTTTTCGGACGTATTTCAATCGCACCGAGTGCTTTGCCATCCAGCACAGCCACTTGTATTTCACGCCCGGGGATATACGGCTCTACCAGCATCATGGTACGCGCCGCCATCGCCTGCAAGGGTTTCATATCCGCGCTCTCACGCACAATAAATACATTAACGCTAGACCCGTCTGCCACAGGTTTCACTACGAACGGCATAGGAAAAGGCGGATGATGAAGAATAGTCTCCACAGCACATACCTTCCCTTGTGGGCAGCGCAATCCATGTGCCTTAAACACTTCTTTGGAACGCACCTTATGCATAGCCACCGCAGAGGCCAGCACACCCGAGTGCGTGTAAGGAATACTTAGCAATTCCAGCAACCCCTGAATCGTGCCGTCTTCTCCGTAACGTCCATGCAAAGCATTAAACACCACATCGGGCCGCAATTCTGTCAGTACCTGACCAATATCCGGCTGAACGTCAATTATGCTCACGCGAACATCCATTTGCTGCAAAACTTTTTCTACTGCCGCACCCGTGCTGAGTGACACATCGCGTTCACTTGACCAGCCACCTTTAAGTAATGCTATATGTTGTGTCATACCTGTACTGTATCTGCCGCTATGGATAATGAAGACCCTACACGCTTAATTTCCCACTGCAAATCAATATTGCTATGGCTCTTCACCCGGTGTCGGATCTCTTCTCCGAGCAACTCTAAATCATTTGCCGTAGCATTGCCATGATTAATCAAAAAATTACAATGTAGAGGCGATAATTGTGCATCACCCTGTTGCAGTCCACGACACCCTGCAGCGTCAATCAATTCCCATGCTTTATGCTGGGGTGGGTTGCGAAAGGTGGAACCTCCGGTACGGCTGCGTACGGGCTGCGTTGCTTCACGGCTAGCAGCAATATGTTCCATACGCTCAACAATTTCGGACTGCACACCAGTATCTAATGCAAAGGTTGCGCCCAGTACGATATGCGTATCTTCAATACCACATGTTCGATAGTTAAACGCTAACTTCTCCGGGTGCCACTCCGTTATAGTGCCTGCCCTATCCATCACACTGACTGATGTCACAATATCAGACATATCCGAGCCGTAAGCACCTGCATTCATTCTGATCGCACCACCTAATGTGCCTGGAATACCGCTAAGAAATTCTGCCCCACTTAGCGAATGTTCAAACGCATAATGCGCAATATGGGCATCCAGTGCCGCAGCGCCGGCTGTCATATCAGTACCAATATGCGTCATCTTCGTAAAACCACGCCCTAGTCGAATAACGACACCGCAAACACCGCCGTCACGGATCAAAATATTTGACCCAACACCCAGCATCATCACGGGCACTTCAGGTTTCAGCGCATATAAAAATTGTGTCAAATCCTCTTCATCTGCCGGAGTAAATAACCATTCAGCTTCACCACCAACACCAAACCAGCAGCGTCCAGCTAAGGACACACTGGCACGTAAACGGCCACGCAACATAGGCGCGGCACGGCAACATAATAATTCGGGCATAAGAATGGACATGCCCTGTTATAGGCGAATCTGGCCACAGAAGTAAACCGATAAACCTTCAATCAAAGCATGGTTTTTATAGAAGAAAGAATTTAGGCAGCGGCTACTGTATTACTCGTAAAATGCCTAAAAATAAACTCTAACTCTGTTTCACGTGTAGTAACGTCAGCAATCCCTATGTCTGCATCACGCAAAGGCAATAACAGCGCATCAATATTTGTTTCGTGGGGGGTATAATGAATGCGTAACCACCCATCATCTTGCAACATCCACCCGACGCTCTGCAATGCAGGAGCCATCTCATTTATTTCGCGCTGTGGGCGTACAAGCAAACATTTATTTTGAAACCCTGCCATAAGCGCATCTTTCGTATCGCACGCAACTACTTTACCATGATTGATAATCGCAATACGGTCACATAATGCTTCCGCTTCTTCCAGATAATGCGTGGTTAGCAAAATGGTGGTGCCTCGTGCATTTAGCTCTTTCACATACTCCCAAAGCTGGGTACGTAGTTCAATATCCACTCCCGCTGTTGGCTCGTCCAATACTAAAATATCAGGACTATGTACCAGCGCTTTTCCAATAAGCAATCGGCGTCGCATTCCACCAGATAGTGAACGCGGGCGAGCATCTGCTTTATCTGCCAGCCCCATCACCTCAATAATTTCCTGCGTACGTCGCTGCGACTTAGGCACACCATAATATCCGGCATGAATGTCCAGCGCCTGACGCACGGTAAAGAACGTATCAAGCACCAATTCCTGTGGCACAATACCAATTGTCTGACGTGCTTCACGTTCGTGCGTATCAATATCATACCCACCGATGACTACACGACCAGCCGTTTTCATCACCAGTCCGGCCATGATATTGATGATAGACGATTTGCCAGCACCGTTAGGCCCCAACAACCCAAAAAACGAACCTTTTGGGATGGTCAGATCGATGTTATTCACCGCATTTTTAGCGGGAGAATTTCTAAAACCGGCATAGGTTTTTTGCAGTTGAGATAACACAATCGCGTTATCAGACATAATACAGGCCTCTGTTATAAGCGCTTATCTCTTCCGGATGAACGACGTGAACGTGGACGATCGCGATCAGGGCGATCTTTATTATCAGACTCACGCTCTTCCACTTCAATCTCTTCACCAGTTTCCTGATTCACACGACGCATAGAAAGGCGGAATTTACCACGAGGATCAACATCCACCAGCTTTACTTTAACCATGTCACCAACAGACAGGACACTATTTACATCAGCAATGCGCTCACCTGTGATTTCACTCACATGGACTAATCCTTCATGAGGGCCAACGAAATTCACGAAAGCACCAAAATCTACAATAGTAACGACTTTTCCGTCATAGATATTTCCGGCCTCTGGCTCAACTACAATGTCTTCAATACGTTTCTTCGCTGCGTTAGCCTGCGTAGCATTTACCGCGTAGATACGTATAGTGCCATCATCTTCAATATCAATTTTGGCTTCAGTCTCTTCACAAATCTCACGAATCACTTTCCCGCCAGAACCAATAACCTCACGAATCTTGTCTTTATCAATTGACATAGATGTGATGCTTGGAGCATTTTCATTTACTGCTTCACGTGACGTGTCAATTGCAGAGGACATAACAGACAGAATATGATTTCTTCCCTTATGCGCCTGATTTAAAGCGACACGCATAATATCTTCAGTAATACCATCAATCTTGATATCCATTTGAAGAGCTGTAATCCCCTGAGATGTTCCGGCAACTTTGAAATCCATATCACCTAGATGATCTTCATCACCTAAAATATCTGATAATACAACAAAATCATCGTCTTCTTTAATCAGTCCCATTGCAATACCCGCCACTGGACGAATTAGCGGAACGCCAGCATCCATCATAGCCAAAGAAGCACCACATACAGTGGCCATAGATGACGATCCATTGGATTCCGTAATCTCTGATACCAGTCTTATCGTATATGGAAACGCATCTGCTGATGGTAATAACGGACGCACCGCACGCCATGCCAGCTTACCATGCCCAATCTCACGACGTCCCGGAGAACGCATAGGGCTTGCTTCACCCACAGAATATGGAGGGAAGTTATAATGAAGCAGGAACTTTTCTTTATACTCGCCTTCCAACGCATCAATAATTTGCTCATCCTGAGAAGTACCCAGTGTTGCCACAACCAGCGCCTGAGTCTCTCCTCGTGTGAAAAGTGCAGAACCATGCGTTTGAGGAAGAATCCCAACCTCAGGCTCAATCTGGCGCACATCTTCCAAACCACGCCCATCAATACGTTCTTTCGTCTTAACGAGGTCTGATCGCACAATCTGCTTTTCTTGCTTTTTAATTGCGTCACTGACCTTCACAGCCGGGTAATCATCAGCACCTAAATCAGAGACAACCTTCTGACGTATTTCAGATAAGCGAGATTGACGAGCCTTCTTATCACGTATGTTATAGGCTTCACGAAAATCTGCTTCGCTTAAATCACGTACTTTATTATGCAGCTCATCTGAACGCTCAAACTCTGTTAATGGCCATGGTTCTTTAGCGCAGTCTTCGGCAAACGCAATAATCAGGTCAATAACCGGCTTCATCTGCTCTTGGCCAAAAACAACCGCACCTAACATAACATCTTCCGAAAGCTCGTGGGCTTCAGACTCAACCATTAGAACAGACGAGGACGTAGCAGCGACAACCAAATCAAGCTTACTCTCCTCGAGATCATGACTTTCAGGGTTAAGCACATATTCACCATCAACATACCCGACACGCGCACCAGCGATTGGCCCTAAGAAAGGCACTCCAGCAATAGTGAGTGCGGCAGACGCTCCAATTAACGCAGCAATATCAGGGTTACTAGCGCGATCTGTTGATAGCAGCGTACATACAATTTGTGTTTCGTTACGAAACGAATCAGGAAATAATGGACGTATAGGACGATCAATCAATCTTGATGTAAGCGTCTCACGCTCTGTTGGCCTACCCTCACGCTTAAAGAAACCACCGGGAATCTTACCCGCTGCATATGTTTTTTCTTGATAATTCACCGTAAGGGGGAAAAAATCAACATCGGGTTTCATAGACTTCGCCGACACAGCCGTGCAAAGCACAACGATATCACCATATGTAACCAGAACGGCTCCATCTGCTTGCCGTGCGATTTTGCCCGACTCAAGCGTGAGTGTCTTTCCACCCCATTCAATAGACTTTCTTGTAATTGTAAACATCTTCATTTCCTTTCCGCATATATAGGGGGGTGATTTAATAAATTCCTACTCATTATGAGAGGTAGTGGGTATACGCACGAAACGCAATAAAAAAACAACATCCACTTTATGCTGCATCTAGTTTATGAAATATTTCATTTGTCACATCATCCATAGCTGCCATACCGTCTACAGAACGCAGTAAGTCTTTTTCTACATAAAACGGCAGCAATGGCTCTGTTTGCAAACGATAGGATTCCAAGCGTTTGTGAACTGTCTCAGGCAGGTCATCAGCTCGACGGGTAAATTTAGATCCACCACAGATATCACAAACCCCGTTAACAGCTGGGTTTTTATAGGTTTCATGGTATCCTTCGCCACAAGATGCGCAAGCATAGCGACCAGCTATACGTGTAACAAGCTCTTGAACATCAACCACGACTTCAATAACATGATCTAATTGAGTTCCCTCATTAAGAAGCATCGTATCAAGCGCGTTCGCCTGAGCAAGCGTTCTGGGGAAGCCGTCTAAAATAAATCCATTTCTACAATCATCTTGCAGAATTCGTTGACGGATCAGATCAATCATCAGCGAGTCATCAACCAGTTTCCCTGAAGTCATAATATCCTTTAACTTGGCGCCAAGAACACTACCAGAATTAGATTCCACACGCAGCATGTCACCCGTAGAAAGCTTTGCAATGGTATATTTCCGAGACAGAATAGAAGCCTGAGTTCCTTTTCCTGCACCAGGAGGCCCTAATAATACAATACGCATAAATTACCCTCGTCCTTTCAATCGCGACTTCTTTATAAGTTTTTGATATTGATGAGAAAATAGATGAGATTGTATCTGGGACACAAACTCTAAAATGACATTGACAATAATAAGCAAACTGGTTCCACCCAGAAAGAAAGGAATGGAATATTTTGCGATCAGCAATTCTGGCAACGCACAGACTAAAGCCAAGTAAACACTACCTACCACGGTCAAACGTGTCAGTACATAGTCAAGGTACTCAGAGGTTTTCTTGCCCGGACGAATTCCTGCGATAAAACCACCATTCTTTTTAAGGTTTTCAGCAGTGTCATCAGGGTTAAAGACAACTGCAGTATAGAAAAAACTAAAAAAGACAATAATAAGAGTGTATGCAACAATATAAGCTGGCTGACCATGCCCCAAATAGGAAGTAACGGCAATCAACCATTCAGGGGAAGACTCTGAATTAAAGTTACTAATCGTTAAAGGAAAAAGCAAAATAGAACTAGCAAAAATGGGGGGGATAACTCCAGCCGTATTCAGTTTTAGGGGGAGATGAGTGCTATCACCTGCATACAGCTTGTTACCTACCTGACGCTTAGGATACTGAACAATAATACGCCGCTGCGCGCGTTCGAAAAACACAATAATGGCAATAAGTGCAATGGCACCAACAACAAAACCAGCTGAAACAAATCCACTTAAATTAATATTGGCCATAGATGCCAAACCGGAGGGGAACTCAGCAACAATTCCGACAAATATAATGAGAGAAATTCCATTACCTATACCACGGGAAGATATTTGTTCACCTAACCACATTAGAAACACTGTCCCCCCAGTTAACGTAATCGTCGTAGTTAGTCGAAAAAATAATCCGGGATCTATAACCGCGCTTAATCCATTGTTTGTGGTACTTTCCAAGCCAGCTGCAATTCCATACCCCTGAAACAACGCAAGCAAAACAGTGCCATAACGAGTATAGGAGTTAATAATTTGCCTGCCAGCATTACCTTCTTTCTTTAGAGCCGCAAGATGAGGTACAGCAACGGACATAAGCTGCGTAATAATAGACGCAGAAATGTAAGGCATGATGGCAAGAGCAAAAATGGTCATTCTGCCAAGTGCCCCTCCAGAGAACATATTAAAAACACCTAATATGCCTGAAGATTGTTGCTGAAATATTGATGCAAGTGCTACAGGGTCTATGCCTGGGATAGGTATATAGGCACCAATACGATAAACGATCAAAGCGATTAGCACAAAAAGCAAGCGACGCTTAAGATCGCTAGCCTTCCATAAAGAAGGTATATCCATATTTTGAGCAAGTCTTTCGACTGAAGATACCATAAATTAGGCTGCCATAGAAATTTCACCACCAGCAGACTTCACCGCCTGAGTTACAGAAGATGAAACAGAGTGGACATTTAAAGAAAGCGGTTGACTTAACTTAGTCCCGTTCAAAACTTTTACTTTTTGGGTATTAGGCCTTACCAACCCATTCTTTACTAACACTTCAAGAGAAATAACTTCCGAAGAATCAATCAAGCTTTCTTCCACCAACCGAACAATATCTGAGAGATTAACTATACTGTAGGGAACTCTATGAATATTACAGAAACCGCGCTTTGGAACACGACGAAAGATAGGCATTTGCCCGCCTTCAAATCCCTTAATAGATACTCCTGAGCGAGACTTTTGCCCCTTCACACCTCTGCCGCAAGTTTTTCCTTTACCAGAACCTATCCCTCTTCCAACTCGGATACTCGAACTTTTAGCACCATAATTATCACGCAGATTATTTAATTTAACCATGATTACTGTCTATAACCTCTACAAGATGATGTACTTTATTTACCATTCCGCGCACAGAAGGAGTATCTTCAAGTGTAACACGTTTATGCATTTTGTTAAGACCTAAACCAATCAAAGTCGAACGATGGGACTTATGCCTACCAATTGGACTACCTATTTGTTTAACATCTATATATGCCGCTTGTCTATTATTCACTATAGGAACCCTCATTAGCTTCTACGTTTTCAATGTTTTTTGAAGATAGTGTCATGTTACGCCGAGCCACAAGGTCTGACACCTTGATGCCTCTACGTTCAGAAACAGACTTAGGAGACTCAACAGAGCGCAAGGCATCGAAGGTAGCTTTAATCATGTTATGCGGGTTGGATGTACCAGTAGACTTAGTAACAACATCGTGGATACCTAGAGCCTCAAAAACCGCACGCATTGGCCCACCTGCTATTATACCAGTTCCGGGAGGAGCAGAACGTACTATAACGCGCCCAGCTCCGTATTCACCCACTGAGTCATAATGAGTGGTACGAGACTCTTTAAGAGGCACTTTAATCAAAGACTTTTTAGCTGACTGAGTTGCTTTAGAAACTGCTTCAGGAACCTCTTTAGCTTTTCCGGTACCATAACCAACTTTTCCTTTTCCATCTCCTACCACAACTAATGCAGCGAAACCAAACCTACGACCGCCCTTAACAACTTTAGCAACGCGATTAATAGAAACGAGTTTTTCGATTAACTCAGACTCTTTATGATTTTCTGATAAAGACATAGATATACTACCTAAAATTAAAAGTTTAATCCAACAGAACGCGCACCATCCGCAATAGCTTTGACACGTCCATGGAAAATATAACCACCCCTATCAAAAACGATAGAGGAAACTTGCTTATCTAAACAACGTTTAGCTATCAATTCGCCTATTTTATAAGCAGCATCGCAACCTGAGACTTTTGCCTCTTTTAAATCAGCAAGGGAAGAGGCACTCGCAACAGTAACCGAATTACCATCATCAATTACCTGAGCATACACATGAGCAGAAGTTCTGTGAACGCTCAAACGATATTTACCTGAGGCCTTGTTTTTCACAGAATATCTTACACGCGCTTTTCTGCGCAAGAAAGAAGCAGAAGATTTAGTCATTTATTTCTTTTTACCCTCTTTAATTCGAACCTGCTCATCAAAATAACGAACACCCTTGCCTTTGTATGGCTCTGGCTTTCTAATAGCTCTTATCTCAGCCGCCACACTGCCGACCTTTTGCACATCAGGGCCAGATATATGTATTTTAGTTTGCTTATCAACGGATATCTTGATATTGGCCGGAATAATAAACCTGACATCGTGACTAAACCCTAAAGCGATATTGAGAGAACCGTCCAAAATACTTGCACGATACCCTACACCTCTAATTTCAAGCGTTTTAGAAAAACCTTTAGAAACACCTGTAACTATATTATTTAGGTTACTTCTTACAGTACCCCACATAGACCTGGCCTGCCTTCCATTAGATAAGGGTGAAACAAAAATTAAATCACCTTCCATAGAAACGCGGATATATTCAGGCACATCGTAACATCTTACAAACGAATCGTTTTTAACAATTACCTGAGAGCCCTCAATAGAAACACGAATATTTGAAGGTATTTCTATAGGAAGCTTACCTACTCTAGACATAAAATTTTCCTAAAAAACGTTGCACAGCATTTCTCCACCTACATTGATCTTTCTTGCATCGTTGTCTGACAAGACACCTTGATCGGTGGATAGTATGGTTACACCCAAACCGTTACAAAGAAGGTTTAGATCAGAGATCTTAGTGTAAACTCTTTTACCAGGCTTAGACAGCCGAGTCAAGGACTTGATTGCAGGCAAGCCATCAGAATACTTTAGTTCAATTTCAATATTTTTTATTTTATCCCCTACAACTGTCCAAGACCTTATATAACCTTCTTTTTGAAGGACATCAAGAACACCGGAAAGCATTCCAGAAAACGGACACTCTACGTTAGAGAGCCTAGCATTTTGGCCATTCTTTATTCTTGCAACCATATCTGACAAGAGATCATTAACTGACATAATAATTACCAACTAGATTTAATTAGACCAGGAATTTCACCGAAATTGCCTAATTCTCGAAGTGCAATCCTTGATAGACCAAACTTACGATAGTATCCTCTTGGACGTCCTGTAAGAAAACAACGGTTACGCTTTCTGGATTTGGAAGAATCGCGTGGAAGGAGAGTTAGCTTAGATTGAGCTTCCAGCCTTTCTTCAAAACTGGCAGACTTATCCATAGACACCGCTTTCAAAGCCTTTCTTTTTTCTCTAAGAGAGATTTCAATCTTAGTTCTTTTTAAATCTCGTTGAATCATACTTTTTTTCGCCATAGCTCACACCTCCTTAAATGGAAAGTTTAATTCTTTTAATAATTTCATAGACATTTTTTTGTCTGAAACATTAGTACAAATCACAATATTAAACCCGCGTGGTTTATCAACCTTATCATAGTCAATTTCAGGAAATATTATATGTTCAGATATACCCATAGAGTAGTTCCCCATACTATCAAAACCTTTTTCACTTAACGCTCTAAAGTCTCTAATTCTAGGCATTGCGATACATGTAAGTCTATCAAGAAACTCATACATTCTTATACCACGAAGTGTAATTTTACAGCCTATAGGCATACCAACTCTCAATTTAAATCCAGCCTCTGACTTCCTAGCTTTCGTGATTAAAGCCTTTTGCCCAGTAATAAGTGACAAATCAGAAGCAACTTTATGCACGGCCTTACTATCGGTTACTGCGTCAGAGCAACTATGACTAACTACTATTTTAGTTATCTTTGGAGTTTGCATTATGTTTGCAATGCCAAACGATTCTACTAAATGAGCAGATACTTTAGAATGGTATTTTTCATAGAGAAAAGACATAAATTTAGACCTACTTAAATAACTTCTGGTGCCAAAGACACAATTTTCATAAAACGCTTTGCACGCAGCTCTCTAACAACAGGGCCAAAGATACGAGTACCAATGGGTTCATTTTGCTTATTTATTAAAACAGCCGCGTTTGAGTCAAACCGAATAACACTTCCATCTGACCTATGCGTATCTTTTTTAGTTCTAACAATAACAGCTCTTTGAACAGTCCCTTTTTTTACTTTCCCCTTAGAGGAAGCATCTTTAACAGAAACAACGACTACATCACCTACGTGAGCCACCTTTCTCTTAGAACCGCCAAGAACTTTAATACACTGAACGTATTTAGCACCTGAGTTATCAGCTACTTTCATTATAGATTGCATTTGTATCATGAATTATCTCCTAGCTTTCCAAAACTATCCATGTTTTTCTTTTAGAGATAGGCCGACACTCTTGTATTTCCACAATCTCTCCTACAGACCTGTTTTCGCGATCATTGTGCGCGAGATACTTTTTCGATTTACGAATAATTTTTCCATAGAGTGGGTGTTTAACTTTTCTTTCCACTAAAACTGAAACAGTTTTTGAACCAGAAATCCCAGCGATTCTACCCTTTAAAATTCTTTTAGGCATTATATTAAGACTCCAGTTTATCAAAAATACACTTTATGTGAGTGTTATTTCTAGCAATTTCTCTTTTAGTTTTTCTTATCTGTGACGTATCAGGAAGCTGAGACATTGACTTCTGGAACCTTAAAGACATAAGCTTTTTCTTAAGATCCGTAACAGTCTTT
Source organism: uncultured Alphaproteobacteria bacterium (assembly GCA_963803575.1). GTDB lineage: Bacteria > Pseudomonadota > Alphaproteobacteria > Rickettsiales > UBA998 > CAWDMW01. The sequence continues at coordinate 512,534 of CAWDMW010000002.1, read as the reverse complement.
TGCTTAAAAGCTATTTCTTCGTGCATTTTTAGCTCCCTTCAACTCTTTTCACAAATTTTGTTTTAATTGGCAACTTTGCCGAAGCAAGCTCAAAAGCGGACTTAGCCAGATCTTCGCTAACTCCATCTAACTCAAACATTATACGTCCAGGCTTAACTTTACAAGCCCAAAATTCAACTGATCCCTTACCTTTACCCATTCTAACCTCTGCAGGTTTTGATGAAACCGGGGTATCAGGAAATATACGTATCCACAGTCTTCCAGACCTTTTAAGGTATCTATTTATAGTTCTACGGCACGCCTCTATTTGACGAGCCGTTACCCTTTCAGGCTCTATCGCTTTCAAACCATAACTACCAAAGTTTAAATCTGATCCGCCTTTCGCAAAGCCATGGATTCTTCCTTTATGAGATTTCCTATATTTTGTTTTTTTAGGACTAAGCATCTCTTCCTCTAATATCTATTATTTTGAAATACGCTCTTTAACAGAGTCACCCTTATATATCCAAACTTTTACACCTATTACACCATAGGTAGTATGAGCTTGAGCAACACCGTAATCAATGTCGGCACGTAGAGTGTGTAAAGGAACCTGCCCCTCTCTATACCATTCAGTACGAGCAATTTCAGCACCACCAAGTCTGCCAGCACAGCTTATACGAATACCTTTAGCACCAAGACGCATTGAAGACTGAACAGCACGCTTCATTGCACGCCTAAACGTGACCCTTCTTTGAAGTTGATCTGCAACAGATTGGGCTACTAAAGTAGCGTCGACCTCAGGTTTTCTAATTTCAACTATATTTATAGCAATCTCATCGTCCGTTAGCTTAGAAATAGAAAATTTTAACCGATCAATGTCAGCACCCTTTTTACCAATAACCACACCAGGCCTAGCACTGTAGATAGATATACTAACTTTTTTAGCTGTTCTTTCTATATTTACAGAACTTATAGAAGCGTTATGTAATTTTGTTTTTAAATAGGATTTTATCTTCAAATCCTCATGCAACTTCTCTGCATAGTTTTTTTCAATAAACCAGCGCGAGTCCCAAGTCTTATTAATACCGAGCCTCAAACCAATTGGATTAACTTTCTGTCCCATGATCATTCTCCTTTTCCGCTACAGTTACATAGAAGTGACTACTTGGCTTAAGTATTTTCGCCCCTCTCCCTCTAGCTCTTGCATGAAACCTTTTCATTACGCGCGACTTACCAACCCAAGCTTCCTTTACGTAGAGGTTATCCACATCCAGCCCCTCATTATGGTCAGCATTAGCAATTGCAGAGAGCAAAACCTTCCTAATATCAACCGCATGACGCTTTTTACAAAAAGTTAGTTGGTTTAATGCGATTTCAGTAGGTAATCCTCTAATTAAGGAAGCTACACTATTAATTTTCTGAACACTACCCGGAATATTTTTTAAACATGCTTTAGACATAATACTTACTTACGCTTTACTTTCTTATCTGCAGCATGGCCATTATATGTACGAGTTGCCGAGAACTCACCAAACTTATGCCCAATCATATCTTCTGTAACAAGAACAGGGATGAATTTTCTTCCATTATATACACCAAAGGTAAAACCAATGAACTGAGGAATGATCGTAGAACGGCGAGACCATATTTGAATAACCGTATTGCGACCAGAACTTCTCACTTCATCTACTTTTTTAAGTAAATACATATCTATAAATGGGCCTTTCCATGCAGATCTAGACATAATAACTTTCCTATCTCTTTTTATTATTGTGGCGTGTACGAACTATATACTTTGAAGAAGGCTTCTTAACAGATCTAGTTTTTCCACCTTTCGCAGATTTACCCCACGGGCTGACAGGGTGACGTCCACCTGAGGTACGCCCTTCGCCACCACCATGAGGGTGGTCGATTGGATTCATAACTACACCGCGAACTGTAGGCCTTTTCCCTTTCCACCTTGATCTACCGGCCTTTCCATCGTTTGTATTTTGATGGTCAGGGTTTGATACAGCACCCATAGTTGCCATACAGTTTTCTGATACTAATCGAAGCTCACCAGATCGCAACTTTATTTGAACATAACCTGAGTCTTTTCCAGAAATTTGCGCGTATGAGCCAGCAGATCTAGCAATCTGACCACCTTTGGATGGCTTTATCTCTATATTGTGTACTATCGTACCAACAGGGATGTTCTTTAACATAGATGCGTTACCGGGCTTTATATCAACCTTACCGTCAGCTAAGACATTATCACCAGGATTAAGCTTCTGAGGCGCAATGATGTAAGACACGTCACCATCTTCATAACGAAGCAATGCAATAAAAGCACTGCGAAACGGATCATACTCAATGCGTTCAACTTTTGCAGCAACACCAAACTTATTTCTTTTAAAGTCGATTACCCGGTAACGTCTTTTGTGACCACCTCCATGATGGCGACATGTTATTCTACCGTGATTATTTCGTCCGCCCGTTCTTTTAGACGGAGCCAAACAGGTTTTCTCAGGGCGGCCTTTCCATAAAGCAGACCTATCAAGAGAGACGAACTCTCTTTGAGAAGGTGTAGTTGGGTTGTAGGTTTTAGTAGACATAGTTATATACCGCCATCGAAGTTTATAGACTGTCCGTCGCGTAAAGTTACTATAGCCTTCCTAATATCAGAGCGCTTACCCTGAACCCCCCTAAAACGCTTTCGTTTTCCAGGAAGACGCACTGTATTAACGCTAACAACGTTGACATCATATATTGATTCAACAGACTTCTTAACAGAGGTTTTTGTTGCACGCGCAGATATCTTAAATGTGTATTTATTATGGCTTATTGCATCTGTAGATTTCTCAGTAACTATCGGAGATACCAGAGTATCATACGCCACTTTGGAAGATAAAGTCATATCACGAAACCCTCTGCTGTATAGCATCTATCGCATCACGCGAGACAATAAGTGAGTCTCTTTTAAGTATACTAAGAACATTAAGACCTTCAACAGGAAGAACTTCAATCTTAGGAATATTTGAAGCGGATTTGACAAAATCGGGATTGAACTGACCCGATATAACCACTGCATCCGAAACACCTAACCGCTTAAAAGAGGCCAGAAGATCACGTGTTTTAGCACTTTCAGTATCTAACGAGTCAATAACTAACATTTTTCCTTCAGCAAATTTTACCGAAAGAGCAGTGCGAAGAGCAAGCTTTCTAAATTTTTTAGTTAACTTATGCGAATGAGAACGCACTACAGGCCCAAAGGTAGTTTGTCCTCCAACGAACTGGCTGGCTCTTCGAGAACCCTGACGAGCGCGACCAGTTCCCTTCTGACGATAAGGCTTTGCAGTGGTACCGCTTATCTCGCTTATACCTTTTGTTTTATGAGTTCCCGCTTGTTTTTTAGCACGCTGCCACTCAACTGCACGCTGAAGAATATCTATTCTTGCGGGCAAACCGAAGACACTCTCAGAAAGCTGGATTTCACCTACATCGGAAGCGTTCATATCTTTCACAACTAGCTTCATCTTAAACTACCTCACCTTCACGAGAAGACTCAACTTCAGCTAAATTTTGGCAAAGCTTTGCCGGGATTACCGCGCTTGACGGGAGAGCTTTCTTTATTGCATCCGAAACAAATACAGTCTGATTTTTCGAACCAGGCACTGCGCCTTTGATGTAAATAAGACCACGATCAGAGTCCGACGAGATCACTTCCAGATTTTGAACAGTAATTCTTTTATTACCTAACTGTCCAGCCATTTTCTTTCCCTTGAATACTTTTCCAGGATCTTGGCACTGCCCCGTTGAACCATGAGAACGATGAGATATTGAAACACCATGACTCGCTTCCAGGCCACGAAAGTTGTGCCGCTTCATCGCTCCCGCAAACCCCTTACCCTTACTAGTGCCGACAACATCAACGTATTGCCCTGACACAAAATGCTCAGAACTTGGCTTATCGCCAACTGACAAAAGAGAATCTTCTGAAACACGAAACTCTTTCAATAATTGCTTTGGCTCAACAGATGATTTAGCATAATACCCTTTCATGGATTTACTAACGTTTTTAGCCTTCTTCTCTCCGAAACCAAGCTGAACAGCGTTATAACCTTCAATCTCTACCTTCTTAACCGATACCACTTCCAGGTCTTCAATTCGAAGAACTGTCACAGGCACATGGAAACCGAATTCATTGTACAACTGAGTCATACCCATTTTTCTTGCAATAACACCCGTACGCATGTCACAGACCTTCTTTACAGTTAAATTTTCCCCAAATTAAATAAGGGGCACCAAAGTGGATAAGCTTTATAGCCATCTTATCAGGGCTTTGCAACAACTAAATACCGCAGAAAGAATGTTTATTAGGAGGAGCCAACAACCATAATCCGAACGTCAACACCAGCAGGCAAATCAAGCTTACCCAAAGCATCAACAGTTTGCGGGGTCGCATCCACCACATCAATTAAACGCTTATGCGTTCTAATCTCAAATTGCTCACGAGATTTTTTATTAACGTGCGGAGAGCGATTCACTGTAAAACGATTAATTCTGCGAGGAACAGGAACCGGCCCTCTAACCTGCGCTCCAGTTCTACGAGCAGTATTTACAATCTCAGCCGTTGAACCGTCAAGCAGGCGATGGTCGAATGCCCGTAACCTTATGCGTATTTTTTGATCCAGCAACATAATCTAAGCGATCACCTTGCTAACTACACCAGCACCAACAGTACGACCACCTTCACGAATCGCGAAGCGCAATCCTTCATCCATGGCAATAGGGTTGATTAACTCAACTTCCATTGTCACGTTGTCACCCGGCATAACCATTTCTGTTCCATCCGGCAGCTTGATTGATCCAGTTACATCTGTTGTACGGAAGTAAAATTGAGGACGGTAGTTCGAGAAAAACGGCGTATGACGACCACCTTCTTCTTTAGTCAAAATATATGTTTCTGCAGAGAATTGTGTGTGCGGCTTGATAAATCCTGTTTTAGCCAACACTTGTCCACGCTCAACGTCTTCACGTTTCGTACCACGCAGAAGCACACCAACATTGTCACCAGCCTCACCACGATCAAGCAGCTTACGGAACATCTCTACACCAGTACAGGTTGTTTTCTGTGTATCACGGATACCAACAATCTCAATCTCGTCACCAACGTTAATCACACCGCTTTCAATACGGCCAGTTACAACAGTTCCACGACCAGAGATTGAGAACACATCTTCAATCGGCATTAGAAATGGCTTATCTACTTCACGTTCTGGCTGAGGGATATACTCATCCACCCGAGACATAAGCTCAAGAATTGCTTCTTTACCCAGCTCATCATTCGATCCTTCCAATGCAGCCAGAGCAGAGCCCTTAACAATAGGAATATCATCGCCCGGGAAATCATAAGAAGACAGAAGCTCACGCACTTCCATTTCAACCAACTCCAGCAGCTCTTCGTCATCAACCTGATCGCATTTATTCAGGAACACCACAATCGCCGGAACGCCAACCTGACGAGCAAGCAGAATATGCTCGCGCGTTTGAGGCATAGGCCCATCAGCAGCAGACACCACCAATATAGCACCATCCATTTGCGCAGCTCCAGTAATCATGTTCTTCACATAATCCGCGTGACCCGGGCAGTCTACATGAGCATAGTGACGATCAGCCGTCTCATATTCTACGTGCGCAGTGGCAATAGTGATACCACGTGCACGCTCTTCAGGAGCACCATCAATCGCATCGTAAGCCGTGTATTCCGCCCCGCCTGTTTCCGCAAGCACCTTAGTGATTGCAGCTGTTAGCGATGTTTTCCCATGATCTACGTGACCAATAGTACCGATGTTACAATGCGGTTTATTACGCGCAAATTTTTCTTTAGCCATAGCTTTCGCCCTCTTTTCAAATCTTTTGTTGTAAAGGAATGTATATTAGAAAGAGGGGTGTAACGGATTTAATCCGCAATAACAACCGAAAACTGCACCTAGCCTGATATTTTTTCTTAGGCTTGAGGAATTTTGCCTAAAATTCGCCCGAACTTCCCTGCAAAGACTGTGACTGAGCAAGACGTTGACTAACGGGTAACAGGCCAGCCTGTCTCTGTGGTGCGCGCGAAGATGGCACAGGGTGAACGCGGTTGCGGCCACCATTTTTCGCCTCATATAATGCATTATCCGCTCGTTTGATAAGCGCTCCTGCATTATCCTGATTCATCTGTAATTCCGACACACCAATACTAATGGTTTTGGTGATAGCACCTACCTCATGCGAAACAGGGAACGGCGTATTGGCAATTTGGCTACGCATACGATCAGCCGTACGATAAGCATCAAGCATATCCGTTTCAGGCATCAGCACCATGAATTCTTCCCCGCCAATACGGGCAGCCAAATCCGAACTCCTAATGCTGGCAACCATGCGTTTGGCCAATTCAACTAAAATTTCATCACCCACATCATGGCCATACGTATCATTTACCTGTTTAAAATGATCCATATCCAGAATCATCATAGAAAATGGTTTACGTGTCGCCAGTGACTGATTCACAATATTTTGCAAATGCGCGTCCAGAAAGTGCCGATTATATAATCCTGTCAGACTGTCTGTGATCGCCATTGACACGCTTGCCTGATAATTAGCACGCAACGCATCTTGATATTTTTTACGCCGTATTTGCGTTTTTAATCTTGCCGCCATTTCGTTTAGCTCAACCGGAACGGACAGATAGTCATTAATGCCCAGCTCTAAGCCTTTCAACACAATATGCTGCTCTTCTTCATCTACCAGTACCACAATAGGCACATTACGCAGGCGATCAATATTTTTAAGCTGGGCAGCCATACGCAGCCCATCCGCATCAGTCAATAACGTACTAATGACAATCACGTCCGGGGACACATCCTGCTTTAGTGCCTCAAATCCTTCTTGCGGATCATAATAATGATCTACCTTATAGGATGCCTCCAATCGCTCCACCACGTGGCGAGATTGTACAATATCATCCTCAATTAACACGACATGTGCGCCTGAGACATCAGCAGTGAAGCTGTTCTCTTCTTCGCTAATCACGCCGACTTCTTTACCTGTTTTGTCACGCAGGCGCAATTCGTCAAGCAGCACTTTTATACGAATCAATGACTTAACGCGCGCAAATAATGCGGTGTCATTAATAGGCTTGCTGATAAAGTCATCCGCTCCGACATCCAACCCACGCACGCGGTCTGACACATCACTCAACGCCGTGACCATAACAACGGGAATATGTGAAATATCTATATCTGCTTTCATCAGGGTGCATACTTCGAACCCGTCCATACCAGGCATCATAATATCCAGCAGCACCAGATCCGGCTTATGCTGCTTCATTTGCTCCAGTGCTTCGTACCCGTCACAAGCGGTCACCACATCATAATATTCACTGGAAAGCTTTGCTTCCAATAATTTGACGTTGGCAGGCACGTCATCTACCACCAATATAAGTGCTGTCATGAAGCACCTTCCATCATGCGCCCAACATCAAGAAACTGGCGTACCGATGTTAAGAAATCCGCAATAGAAATGGGTTTGGAGATATACGCTTCGCATCCGGCTTGTAAAATCTTTTCTTCATCATTCTTCATGGCAAATGCGGTTACCGCAATGATAGGGATATGCCGTATTTCAATATCTGCCTTGATACGCTTCGTGACTTCCAGACCCGAGATTTCCGGCAATTGAATATCCATTAAAATTAAATCAGGATGCAGCTTCTTCGCCAGATTAATAGCCTCATAACCCTCTTTTGTCTCAATCGTATGGTATCCGTTCGCCCCAAGCAGATCACGAAACAATTTGAGGTTCAGATCATTATCCTCTACAATAAGAATGGTCTTAGGCGCTTCGGACATTGGTTCTCCCTGACTTACGGATTGTCGCTTCGTGAGTTGATATTATCATACCTTATAACATTGTGGCTTTCCAAATGTTATGAAAGATGAGTATACCGTTTAAGCATTAAAAACCCGTTATGCGCTGCGATAACCACAATCACCCTGTGATTACAACCTGCACGATGTCTGCACTAACTCTCACTCAACTGCTTGGCAACTATGGCAGGAACGCCTTTAACCAGCGTATTAGGGGGAACATCTTTTGTTACAACCGCGCAAGCAGCAACCACGGCTGATTCACCAATCGTCACGCCCGGAAGAATCGTGGCGTTTGCACCAATCCATACGCCGTCACCAATCACCGTTGTACGACCATCAATCTCACCGGCACGCTTTTGGGGCGTTCCTATGTCGTGATGCGCTGTCACAAATGTCACGCCATGCGCAATGGAGACATGATTGCCAATCGTGATGCGCCCTGTTGAATCAAAATAACAACGACGATTAATAAAGCACCCTTTCCCAAAACTAATACGGCCTCCCAGCACATCGCATTGCGCCAGCATCTTAGTGCCCTGCCCCCACTTCACGCCCATTAGCTGAATCAGATATTTTCGCAATGTCACACTAATAATATCATCGCCTAAAATAGAGCGCTGAACCAACCCAATAGCGTCAATAAAAAAGCGCTTTCCTTGTTTAATCAGTTTGTCTCGCATATGATTTACCCGCCATTAGTGAACTTTCATTAAATAATATGTTGGTTTCTGTCATAAATACGCAGGAAAGTCCACAAAGTTTACATGCTTTGACTCGCCATTTGAGTGTTTTCACCCGTAAATAGACATATGTAACGTTGTGCCGGGTACAATTCTATACTAGCTTTTCGCGCATCTCTTCGTTATGCTGAGGTTAAATGTTAACATTACTACCCTAACGCATGAATTATTCAGCACTCCCTAATATTCTGTTCATGACGCATGCCGGATCACCCGGTGGTGCAGAGTTTGCTATGCTTAGCCTGTGCAAAGATAGTCGCCTATCTGCCAAAGTATTAACATTTGACGAAGGTACCTTAGGCGACCTGCTTAATCAGCATCACATCCTTTACCATATTTGCCATATGCCGGAAACCATCAGCAATATACGGCGTGATGGCAGATTTTTTGCCACGCTTAGAGCGATCCCGGGTATTGCAGGCTTGGTGAAAAAAGTCATCTCACACAGTAATGAAGCAGATGTGCTGGTGCCAGTATCACAAAAAGCATTTATTGCAGCGTCACTAGCCAAGCCATTCTCTCGCAAACCAATTATCTGGTATATGAATGACTTACTGAGTCCTGAACATTTCAGTCCGGCTATGATATGGGTTATTACGCGCCTGTCTCGTTATAGCGCAAACCATGTTGTCCTGAACTCCAAAGCCAGTTTGGAAGCATGGCTGGCGCATGGGGGAAGACGCGAACGTATCAGCGTTGCTTATTCCGACATTAACATTGATAGCTTTGATGAGGCACTGGCTGAAACGCAATTGACGCAAGATTACCGTGCAGAGTTCAGCCCGAACGGGGAACCGCTGGTGGGTATTTTTGGACGCATCAGCCAGTGGAAAGGACAAGACATTTTCCTAAAAGCGCTGACAAAGCTGGAGAACGCACGCGGTGTTATTGTTGGAGATGCGCTGTTTGGTGAAGAAGCCTATACAGATGAATTAACAGCACTGGCAACGTCACTTGGCGTGGAAGATCGTGTGATTTTTGCTGGCCATAGCGACCATGTGCCAAACGTCATGGCTGCCTGTGACGTTATTACGCACTGCTCCACCGCGCCTGAGCCATTTGGGCGAGTTATCGTGGAAGGCATGTTGTCTGGACGCCCTGTCATTGCCAGCAATGCCGGTGGTGCCAAAGAAATTATTGAGCATGACACGTCCGGACAACTAACCACGATTGGGGATGCAGATGCACTGGCCAGTGCCATCACTCGTTACCTGAATGACCCTGAATGGGCAGATACCATAGCGAAAGCTGGACGCAAACGCGCGCAAACGCATTTCTCGGATAAGCATTTCACCGATATCTTCGTTGATATCGTGACGCAACTCAAACAGTAAACACTGTTAGCAGCGATATAATCTCGCAGATACCGGATAGTGGTCGGATCCGGCAGAAGGCAAACGCTTCATCCCGTCACTACACAAGGTTGGACTCATTAGAATCTGGTCGATAGGCACAGCAATAGGCCATGGCAGAAAAGTCGGCCAGCTAAGCGCCATCTCAGAAAACGTACCCGCTGTATTTAGTCGCGACAAGGCACGAAATGCCTGAAAGGTTGGACGCCATGCCACACTATTCATATCACCCGCAACAATCACGTGGTCATCTGCCGTAAATGTCTCACGCATATAGTGAGCGGTATAATGCATTTGCTCGTGACGTAATGCCAGTCGCTGGGTTGAAACCGGCGAATAGAGATGCAGCCCAACGAAATGTACTGGTACGCCTCTAACATCCATCTTGGCATGAACAAAGCGATGTGGCCGCGCCGATGTGGTTTTATTCACCGTTTGCGCGTCAAACGGATGCTTTGAGAGCATGGCGGAACTTTGCGGCAAACTGTTATTTTCTGGCGCATAAAAGAACGGATACCGCCCCGCTAACTCAGACAAAAACCGGGAACGCATGGGCGCATGAACTTCCTGCAGCCAGACAATATCGGCGTCACTGGCTATGATCGTATCTATGATACGTTGTGGAGTTGCATTATTTTTCCACGCATTAAAGCTTAGCACTTTAACCGCAACCGAGCGGCTATCCGATGCTGCGGACGTGGCCGCTACTGGCTGCAATCCGCTATAGATCCAGTATCCATTCGCTAACATCGCTAGTGCAATGATGGTAGCTGGTACGTTAGCGCGTTTCCACACACACCAAATGAGTGGAACAACTAGCCCTATCATCCATTGCAAGCGAAACTGCCCAAGCACTTCGCCTGGCAAGGTAACTTCGTCAAAGACTGGCCAGACGGACAACGCTACGCAAAGCAGCGCAACCCAGATCATGCCGCATCCGAAATGACGGCTTCCCCATGGACGTTACGTGTGGCTCGCTCAATCACATCACGCATTTTCTGCTGGAAAATGGCTTGTGAAAATCCTTCTGCATTCTCCCGGCAGGCAGCAGGCGTTACCTGCTCATGCACTTCATCAAAACGCTTCACTGCCTCGCATAATGCTTCAGGCGTCTGCGTATCAAAGAAGGTACCCGTGGCATGTTGTGCATCTGTGCGATAATCAATCACGGTTTCCAATGCACCACCGGCACCATACGCAATGACTGGTGTGCCACACGCTTGCGCTTCCACCGGAACAATGCCGAAATCTTCTTCCGCAGCAAACACAAACGCACGCGCGCGTTGCATATGGTCGCGCAACACGTCCGTTTCCTGATAGCCCATAATCGTAATATTTGATCTACCCTTTGCAGCTTCCTGCACTTTAGGCATCTCGGGGCCATCACCAATAATCACCAGCTTCTTGTCTGGCATTGCAGCAAACGCACGTGCAATCAGATCAAGGCGCTTATACGGCACCATACGTGAGGCGGTAAGGTAAAAATCTTCCTTTTTATCGGAGAAGGTAAAGCCTTCCACATTGACCGGAGGATAAATCACTTCCGCATCACGACGATATGTCTTTTGAATTCGGCGGGCAATATATTCAGAATTAGCAATAAACTGATCCACACCGTTAGCGGTACGACAATCCCACTGACGGAATTTATGTAGAAGCGACTTGGTTAAATACCCTTTAGCTCCACGATCCATATTACTTTGACGCAAATATTGATGCGTCAAATCCCATGCATATCTTGCCGGACTATGCACATATGACACATGCACCTGATCGGGACCGGTAATCACGCCTTTCGCTACAGCGTAACTGGAAGAAATAATCAAATCGTAGCCGGATAAATCAAAATCCTCAATCGCTTGTGGGCAAAGCGGCAAAAGCTTGCGGTAATATTTCTCTACCTTAGGCAGTTTGTTTAAATAGCTGGCCGTAATTTTACTCTCACCAAAGATAGAGCGTTGCTCATCATTGAGGAAATCGAACAACGTATAAATATCTGCACCGGGATAAAGCTGAACAATCTGTTCAAGCACACGTTCAGCGCCGGCAATGAGTGGCAACCAGTCATGGACAATGGCAACGCGAGGGGAATGATTCATCAGGGGTAACTCCGGTTCTTTAGCAATATTGCTTTAAGGTTTCGCGCAATTGTGCGCCAGTATGAGGATCAGACAATGCATACACCAGATTCGCTTCCACAAACCCAGAATGATTTCCACAATCAAAACGCTTACCATCAAAACGGTAACCATGCATAGGCATGTCAGGAATGGCTGAACTCATAGCATCAGTGATTTGTATCTCGCCACCACGTCCCTTGCTTTGCCCTTCCAGCACGTGCATAATCTCTGGTTGCAAAATATAGCGTCCAATAATGGAAAGTGTAGACGGCGCATCATCCGGCGCTGGTTTCTCTACCAACCCTTTAGCAGTCACAATCTTATCTTCCTGCGTTTCTACGTCCAGTACACCATAATGTCGTGTATCTTCGCGCGGTACGTCCATCACGGCCACCATATTGCCACCTGGCTTCTGCGCGTAAGCATCCACAAGCTGCTTCATGCAAGGTGTATCTGCACGCACCAAATCATCAGCCAGTATCACGGCAAACGGTTCATCACCAATTGCGTGACGCGCACACCAAATGGCATGCCCCAGCCCCATAGGCTCCTGCTGGCGAATAAACATGATGCTTCCCGGCTGCGGTAACCAGCTTTTGGTTGCTTCCAGTTCTTTTTGCTTATTCGCTTCACTTAACACCTGTTGCAGCTCGTAAGCATGATCGAAGTGGTTACTGATCGCATCCTTGTTACGTCCGGTGACAAAAATAAACTGTTCAATGCCTGCTGCCTGCGCTTCTTCAAATGCATAATGAATTAATGGTTTGTTGACAATCGGCAGCATTTCTTTCGGCATAGATTTGGTAGCCGGCAAAAACCGTGTACCAAGGCCACCAACGGGGAAAATTGCTTTTTTAATCTGTTTCATATAAGATCCATCGTTACTGTAAGGATTATGCGTATGATGACTTAACTTAAGAGATATTCCCTAGGGTCTTTCTTTCTGCGTTACACCTATCACCGCTTGTGTCATATTGCGCCGCACTATGCCATGCCTTTACTCTTATTGCAAGTATCTTTATAAATAATAAATGACATGTTTTTGACTTCTGCCCCGCGACTGATTGCCATAGGCGATATACATGGGCGGCTGGACTGCCTGCACGCGCTTCTGTCACTCATTCATGCCTACCGAAGCCAGAATGCCGCAATGCATACAAGATTTATTTTCCTTGGTGACTATATTGATCGCGGCCACCATAGCGCGCAGGTTATCACTGAACTGCTAAAATTGTCGCGTCAGGAACGCTGCGTCTTTTTGCAGGGTAACCATGAATGGGCGCTGATGGGTTTTTTGAAAGGTGAGTTAAGCTACGCCAGCTTGCAACCATGGGGCATAGATGAAACCATCCATAGTTATGGCGTTACGCTGAATCAGTCAGAATCTTCGTTGCGTATTGCGCTTCAGGCGGCCATCCCTTATGCCCATCATCAATTCTTTCAGGCCTGCCAACCCTATTACACGCATGAAGACTATATCTTTGTCCATGCAGGGTTGCGCCCCGACATTCCACTCCAGCAGCAAAGCCTGTCAGATTTGCTAATGATACGAGAGGATTTTCTACAACATCCCGTCACCTGTGATCGCACCATCATTCATGGCCATACAATCTTTGATACCCCTTACATACGCAACGGGAGTGTCGGCATTGATACAGGCTCTTATGCAACAGGGCGTGTCACTGCCCTCATTATAGACGGTGTCCAGCATCATTTTCTCACGACAAATGAATGTTAAGCAGTTTCGGGCTGCCGTTTCCACATCCATGCAATAACCGCTATACTAATGAGTAACTGCACACCCAATGCAGCACTCAATGCATAATAAGCACCCTGCGCTCCATGTTCAGGAATCCAGTAATACGCGCCAGCAACCATCAGCAATAATCCGGCGGCATTCACCCACATTTGCATATAACCAATTTTGCAGGCAAGATATGCAGAGGATATAGCCGCGGTTAGATAAATAGGGATGGCCGCAAAGCAAGCGGTCAGTAATAATGAATCCAGTCCGGCAAATTCTGATCCAAAGACGGTTTCAATAATCCACCCTCCAATCAGTAGCGCAATGCCTATGCCAGCCCCTACGCATCCAAGCACCAAACCAGATAACATGACTAATGACTTAATAAATTTGCGCGGTTGATTGGCTTCATGTGCTGCCTGCATGTGCGGCACATATGCATTACTAATCGCACAAATCACCAGATGCCCCACCACAATCAATTGCAATGTTACACTAAAATACCCAACAACTTCAGGGCTTTGCAGTTTGTCCAAAATAATCCTAATCGCACTAAACTGCAAATTACCCAGCAATATGGCAATGCCCCATGGAATCCCAAGCTTCAATAAGGTGCGCCGTGAAGCACGTTGCTGGACGTCTCCATGCACCCAGGATCCCTGAAACGTTATATGACGACGGCAAAAGCGATACTCCACCCAGACCATATGCACAGCCAGCGCTACTGATAATGTGAGTAGTGCAATCACCAGATCATCAAAAACCAAGTACCCGCCATAAAAACCTATTAATCCAATGACTAGGCGAGACAATGCCTGCATCATAATGGCACGCATTTGCTGGCAACGCTGCAATAACCCCAACATAATGTCGGTGTACCCATCCAGCATCTTCACCACCGCCAGTGCCGCAGCAATTGGCAATATCGCAGCACTTTCCACTACGGCCACCAATGCTAGCGTGGCTAAGAAGAGGACTCCACCATAAATGGTACGAATGGCAAAGAAATCTGTCCCCACATATCGCGACTCTTTATCCAGCAGCGCTTGTGTACGCAACCCCAACATGCCCAAAAACATGGCAGGGATAATATAGCTTTGCGCCAGCGCGTAACGCCCCGTTGCAGCAGACCCCATATATTGGGCAACCATAATCACCACTGCCAGCTGGAGTAATGCATTGCTAATGCTGCTGACAGTCAGTGCCAGCGAATCAAGCTTCCTGGGCATGTCAGTTTACCTTACTTCCCATCACAACACTATTTTGCTGCAATTCCCCATAATCACGATCCGCAGAGCGTTGGCTACGGTTAAGAATCTTGCGGTTAATCGGCATGTGCAGGAAGTGCAATCCAGAAAGCAACCAGACAGAATTGACGTAAGTCACCAGATATACCAGACCAAACAGGCAGATAAATGCCACAGTTGTGCTGACTGGCGTCCCGATAATAATTCCCCTAAACGTATTAACCATCATCATGCCTGCCAATATGGCCAGATATAAATACCCTAACTCACCAAAACGCATCTTGAACCATGCCCAAGAATAATGGGCATGACCATAGCCTTCACGTATTTCATAGGTAAATTTCATCGTATACGTACCCCCCATACCAAATCCCAGCCATTCATCCGTTTGGCCACGTTTGCGTAAATCCGTATTGATACTATCCCATTCCTGCTGACGCTCACCCACGGCACCGGTGCGCTTACCCAAATCCAGATTCGCTAAGTCATTAATACGCACATAGGTCATGGAATCTTTCGGCAGAGAATTAAATGCCAGCGTGACAACTACGATCACACTGCCAAGCACAATCACTCCTTTAATAGGCGCTCGTAAGATTTGCAGCATCACATATCCCAAGAATACGATGCCTAAGAACAGCATCGTCGTGCGATTTAATTGCGTCACACCGAAACCCAGCTCGATCATAAAGACAATCCAGCACCATAGCGGAATCTTCTTCCACGTATAGAGCGCCGCACAAAAAGTAACGATGGTCATCGTGTCAGGCGTGAATAACGTCATTTCTAACAATCCGCCATACGCCACCACAATACTGCTCAGCGTCGAAATAGCCTGCACCAGCAATGACGTATAGAAAATGAACTTAAAGTTAATCGGTACGTGATTTTCTGCCTCAGATTGCATACGCAAGATATTAAGAGAAATCATTAAAAGCGGCACAACATCATTAAATATAGTGAATAATGGGTTGTCATTATAGATACCCACAGCCAAACCATGCAGAATCATGGTCATAATAATGAGGCTATACATCGACATCATGTTAAACGTCACCCGCATTCGGGTGATCTTTGGCAGACACACGACATAGTCCAGAGTCAATGCACTAAAGAATATCCATTGCGTCACTTGCGGGTGGTAGAACAATAACTCTCCCAACACGAATTCTGCATATATTTTAGATAGTAAGAACGATAAGAGGGAGTAAACTACGATCCGTTCAAAGAGATTTTTTTCGTAGAAACGTTTTATTGCTTGCATCATGTTATCTGTATCCTGCGGAAATCCGCGCCTATGGTGTTGCTGATGTTACACAAGTGACATTTATACTGTTTTAGGGATTCTTTGCAATTGATTATTGTATCAAAATAGCTTATACCATGCACAACGAACTAAATGAGCTGATAATGTCTATTAAAAATTACATACTTTCTTTTACCGTCCTGTCCAGTATGGCTGTCTCAGGTTGTACCCTATTCCCTGTGACGGGCCCTCATAGCGATGACATACGTAGTGATGCCTCGTTAAATATCAAACTAAAGACAGAAGACACCGTTGATGAAGCGGGAACGGACTATGCATTAGTGCAGGTAACCAAACCTCTTATCACCACGATTGAAGCAGGGGCGCGCGAAAAGAAGCTGACAGATGCCATGGTATGGCCGGCTCAGGAAGAAGGTGACAATATCTTGGTTGCTGTTGGTGATCGCTTATCTATCACCGTATTTGAATCGCGTCCGGGCGGATTGTTTGTTCCTTTGGAGCCAGGCATTAATCAGGGAAACTTTGTTGATCTGCCATCGCAAACCATTGATGAAAATGGCTACCTCACTATTCCTTACGCAGGACGCATAGAAGCAGCAGGCAAGTTTGTCCATGAAATAGAGCAGGATATTGTACAAAAGCTACAACGTAAAGCAATTGATCCGCAAATTGTCATCAGCTTTGAAGATCGTGGCGGCTCAGAAATTTCTGTTGTTGGTGCCGTCAATGCTGCAACGCGCTACTCTTTAAACTTTAATAAAGAAAAAGTACTGGATGCGATTGCGCGTGCAGGTGGCCCCAATATTGAAGGGTACGAAACTATGGTAAATTTGCAACGCAACGGTCGCGAATATGAAATTCGTTTTCCGGCACTTATGGAAATCCCTGCTAAAAATGTTTACCTCAAGCCAAACGATACGGTCTATTTGTCCAGCGAGCCAGAAACATTCGCTTTGTTTGGTGCAACAGGCTTTGCAGGAGAATATCAGTTTAACACACGTCACCTGAAGCTATCTGAAGCATTGGCACGCGGACAAGGACTGAACGACCTGCAAGCGGATCCGTCTGAAGTGTATGTCTATCGTTTGGAGAACAAATCGTATATTGACCAGCTTATTGCTTTGGAAAATGACGATCAGGCATCGCAAAGCAACAAACTGGATTTACTCGAATCACAGGTGCCAACCGCTTACAAGTTTGATTTGCGCGAAGGTGGTGGCTTCTTCCTGACACAGCAATTCCCTATTGAAGATGGTGATATTGTCTATGTCGGTAACGCGGAAACTGTGGAAGTGCTAAAGTTCCTAAGCTTGCTTAACCCAGGTTCCGTCACAACAGTGAACACCCGCACCGCCGGTGACTAAATCCTTATTTTAATATAATTTTACCCCCCTTATCGTCAGGTATATACCCTCATGGAAAATGAAGTTTTTGATTTTAAACACGTTCTCTCCGCTCTTCGTAAGCGAAAACGTATTATTGCTCTCATCGTTTTTGGCTTCTTACTCGCCGGAACAGCCTACTTACTTTTAGCGCCTAAACGCTATACCTCTGAAGCTATTGTGATGCTTGATCCGGGTCAGGCCAGCATTGCTTCGCAAGTCTCCTCAAGTTCACAACAGGATCTGTCTATTGGTGTCATTGAAAGTCAGGTAGAAATTCTGACGTCACGTGGGCTAGCCCTGCGTGTTTTGGAACAGGCGCAAAAAGAAGGATTAATGATTTCAACAGATGAAAGTCTGGAAACAGAAGAAATTCTGGAGATTATGGATGATAGTCTACAAATTGATCGTGAAGGTGAAACATATGTCTTGTCTATCCGCTACACAGCTCGCACACCTGAGCTGTCAGAGCGTATCACGAACATCTTTGCAGAAGCGTATATTGCTGATTATATCGACGCACAACGGTCTGCTTCCGCCACTGGTGCAGAATGGTTAACCAAGCGTTTGGCTGAACTGCAAGAAAAGTCAAAAGAAGCCAATCAAGCTGTCCAGCAATTCCGTGTAAAGCATGATATATATTCTGCTAATGGCCGTATGATTAATGAAGATCAGCTTTTGGAAATTAATACGCAGCTAGGTCAGGCCAGAGCGCAAAGTGCTTCTGCAAAGGCGCGTTATGAGCATAGCCAGAACGTTATCGAAACCCGCGATATTAATGCGGCTGTTGCTACTGCACTTGATAATGATGTTATTAACAACATTCGTACCAGTTACCTTGAGAGCAAGAAACGCCTGTATGAACTGCAACGTTTGCTCGGGTCGGATCATGATAAAGTGAAAGAAATGCGCCGTGAAATTGCGGAGTATGAAGACTTGATCTTCCGCGAGATGAAGCGTATTGCTCAAAGTCAGCAAAGTGAATTTGAAATCTCCAAAGCACGCGAGAAAACGCTACAAAGTAGCCTTCGTAAGTCCATCAATATCAAAGTAGGTGATGACACATTACAAGCTGAATTGTTCAAGCTGGAACAGGAAGCCGCAACGTATGATAATCTGTATGAAGCTTACCTGCAAAAAGTGGAGTTGCTTGGACAGCAAGAATCCTTCGCTATCTCCAGTACGCGTATCATTTCGCAAGCAGTAGAACCTCTTGATCCGAGCCACCCTAAAGTGCCTTTAATCATTGCTGTGTCTATCATTCTTGGCATTGGAACCAGTGTTGTTACCGTCATCTTGCTTGAGTCACAGGATAAGAGCATGCGTACCCCTAGCCATATTCGTATGCAACTGGGACTCTCTTTTCTTGGATATTTCCCAAAAATTGAAAATAAGAAACGTCATACGCAGGGTCAAAATACGAAACATGCATTTCAGTTTGCAAATTCGCTAAGTACTGCGGTCATTGACAATCCGTTTTCATCCTTTGCTGAGACTGCCAGAAAAACAAAAGCGTATATTGATCGCAAAAAGGGTCAAAAAAAGCACCACGTTACAGGTATTGTCTCTAACTACGCTGATGAAGGAAAATCAACGGTAGCAGCAAATATTGCAACATATATTGCAAAGACCGGTGCTTCATGCCTGCTGATTGATCTGGATGTTCGCAATCCAACCTTTAAACAAACGGATTTCAAAGAAAATGTGCAAGGCCTGGGAGCCGTGTTCCTTCATGATGCCAACATACATGACGTGCTGATACGTGAAGCGCAAACAGGCCTATCTATCCTGACAGCCATCACAGATAACACGGAAGCGTTGCTACAACATATTAATCAGGTGCAAATCAAAATGTTGTTAGACCTATATGCTGATAGCTTTGATTACATTATACTGGATTTACCACCGCTGGCTGCCACGTCAGATGTGGAAAGTATTGCGCCTAATATCGACAGTTTCATTGCCGTAGGTGAATGGGGACAAACGTCAGGGAATGATCTGGCCATAAGCCTGCATGACCATCAACTGCCTAAAGAAAAAATGCTTGGTGTCATTTTGAATAAAGCAGATATGGATGAGCTTGCCAGACACTATAATTTCAAACTTTACCCACGTTATACGAATAACAAAATTGCTTAAATCTTCACCACAAAGAAAGCCTCCTACATTCACATGTAGGAGGCTTTTGTACGTTTAATATCACCATCAACCAAACTTTTCATGCTCTCCCATATCTGGCTTAGTGTTTGTCATGTTGGCTTTGGCAATATGAAACAGCTGCACCATCGAGCTGGAAGGAGAATCCCATATCTCCGCTTTATACACATGTACGCGCAGCAGACCTATGTCACGGCTGTCTTTTCCTTCCGGAAACCACGCTGCAACAAAAGCATTCCAA
This sequence comes from uncultured Alphaproteobacteria bacterium, assembly GCA_963803575.1. Taxonomy (GTDB): domain Bacteria; phylum Pseudomonadota; class Alphaproteobacteria; order Rickettsiales; family UBA998; genus CAWDMW01. The sequence continues at coordinate 492,407 of CAWDMW010000002.1, read as the reverse complement.
TGCTTATCAATCAGCTTTTTGTCCTGCGTGAACATGGCAGCACCTGAAAGAGACACGTAACATTGTTTATCTGTATCCATGTAGCTCAGGCACACATCATCATAGTTGGAAATTTCATCTACTTTCGCACTATCCATATGGGTATAAAACAGTAACTCCCCCTCAAACGTATCATTAACATGAACCATAGGACGAGCATGGAGGTATTCACCATTCCAACTCGCTAACATGGCCGTACCAATAGGTTCAATAAGCGTCCATAATTGTTGCTTTTGCTCTTGTGTAATCATTGCCTACGCTGCCTCCACTTCAGAATGAAGCTTTAACACCTGATCGCCGTCTTTCTGCTCAATTAGGTAAGCAGGGTTATCTTCTGACCCATTGCGCGTAATTTCCGAGCCATCAATAGTCTTAGTGATTTTCTCTTTATAAATTTGCGTGATTTTACCATTGCCATAGCCATTACCCCATGACCATTTGATCTGTTTTCCTGTTTGATACATCGTTCATACCCTCTTATACGTTAAGAAGAAATACTCACACACCCACTATCAATTCTCTATTATTTATGCCAAGTTACGATCCCGATCACTACCAGATGCTTGCCAGCCAAACCGGTTTGCATTATGTCACAGACGCTCAACCTGGAATGTCACGCCGCAAATGTGGCAAAGGCTTTGCCTATTACACATCCGATGATGTGCATATCACATGCAAAAAGCAACTGAAGCGCATCAAATCACTGGCTATTCCACCTGCCTATAGTCAGGTTTGGATATGTGAACAGGATAACGGCCACTTGCAAGCAACGGGGCGTGATAATCGGCAGCGTAAGCAATATCGCTATCATCCGAAATGGCAAACCATTCGCAATGAAACAAAATTTACGTATGTCAAACCGTTTACAAAAGCTCTGCCACATTTACGCACTATATTAGCAAGTGATTTACAGCAAAAAACTATGTCCAAAGAGCGTGTGATCGCCGGAATGATTACGCTGATGCTCACAAACTATGTACGTATAGGTAGCTTGAAATACGCTAAAGCCCATCAAACCTATGGCGTGACCACCTTACGCAAGAAACATAGTCATATATCAGACGATAGCGCGGAGTTGGAATTCGAGGGTAAAAATGGAACCTTGTGGCAAATCAACATAACCAATAAGACGCTTGTTCGCTTATTAAAACGCTGCGAAGAAATACCCGGCTATGAACTCTTTAAATACATTGATGAGGCAGGCGATAAGCATGTGGTAGCCTCGCAAGATGTAAACACGTACCTGCAAGAAAAAACAGGGCACCCCTTTACGGCAAAAGACATTCGCACATGGGCAGCATGTAGAGAATTACTATATGAGTTGTCACAACAAGTGAAATCATGCGAGATGACAGACCCTCAAGCAATGTCCAGCATTTATGAGTCGTCAGTTAAACACGTGACCAAGTTACTCGGCCATACACGTGCTGTATGCAAAAAATCCTACATTCATCCTGACATTGCTAGTCACTGGGAAAACGGATCAATACACCAATGGTGCAAGCAGCATGACGCCAGTCAAAAAGATGTATTCTTCAATGACTGGTGGAAACATCATATCATCTACTAACCGTTACTTACATAGTGAATTCATTTTCTTATAAGCCGAGGTAAACCCGCTTAAAGAATAACTATCCTGAGAATAGGTGCCAAGTTTAGAATGCCCTTTCACAATAAGCTTGTTACCCTTAATCATTTGTCCAATAAGGGCTGAATCCGTGCTTGCTTCCCTTGCCCACGCACGCTCAGCCTTGGTGAACAAACTATAGCTCTTATTATCGACCCGAATATCAACTGAACTACCATCCTTATAAGGGTACCCCGAAGAAACACTCACTTCATCTGATCCATTGTTTTGGTACATCACCAATACAAATGGCTCGCCTCGCTTGCGGTAATTACCTGTTTTATTAACCGGCACCGATGCCATATAACAGACTTTCTTACCTTGATCCAAAGAGGTAAATACCCGCCAGTTTTTTGCACTAAAATGCAATGTTTGCGCCGTAGCAACATTTGATATGCAAACGATAACGCTAAGATAAAACACTAATTTTCTTGTTACAACGATCATACTACCACACTATTTTATAGTCACATCTACTCTATAACGCATGTTATAGAGATTGTAAATAATAGCGTCCATCGCCTGTGCGAATAAACATTTCTTTAGCAAAAGATGTTTCCAGCTTTTGTCGCAAGCGATATATATGTGTATCTATTGTATGAGTATCGGATTGTTCATGATACTCCCAACGACACAATATTTCTTCTCGACTGACACCATCTGCTCCAACATCTAGCAAAGATTGCAATATGTCTGCTTCCCTCTCTGTAAGTTTCACCGATAGGTCCGAGGCATCCTGATGCAGAATACGCTGACGAATATCGAATAATACCGCACCACCGAAGATAGCAACATTATTGCGCTTAGCTTGCCCCCATTCATAACGCACTAACTTAGCGATAACGTTGAGCGATTGAGGAAGCTCAATAGAAGAACTTGGTGATAGAGAAGATTCTATCATAAGATGGGGTAATGGCGATTCATAGTAATGTAGTGACAGTACTGGTTGACTATTGCCAACAGTAATATCCAGCACAGCACATAGCTGTGTCAATGCATCGTGTAGCAATGCATGTGAACAATGAATAGATAATGGTGAATTATGGCTTTTTGCTACCATGTCGAACAATATCAAGCAAATCTTGCGTAAGTGCTTCTTTCTTATTTGAATCGTTGCCAGGAATAAAACGCTGTTCATCCCATACACAACGGTGACGTGGCCATAATGATATACTTTCATACAAATTGACTTCGTTCCATTTGGGATGCCCATCGCTTTGTAATTTACTTAAGCTTGCTTCAATCCCTAAACTAATATTTTGCAGTTGCTTACAATAGTCACTATCGGCGTCATTATTTACATCATTACGAGCCACCAGCAATGCAGAGACTTTTGCTGTCAGTATGGTTTTCTTCACAAATGAATAGTCTTTTGAGTTGATGCGGGTAGGCGAGTATTCGGTAAAAATGCGCTGGTCGTCAACAGGAACAAAATGCACCTGATCTAGTAGTGCAGCTTTTTTTCTATCTTTAGATGTCTTCAATGCGGATAGGTTTGAAAATAAGGTAACAGGCTTACCTCCTACAAAAATCATGGCATCAGCGTCACCCGACAGGACAGCAACCACACCTTCGGCAGGGGGCATATAGAGCAAATGGTCAGTAGTAATTTCTGACAACGCCATTAAATTAATCGCTGTCAGCATATTGCCACTTCCTTCTTCACCAACAACAATGCGCTTATCTTGCAAATCACGTAGGCCATTGATTGAGGTACGAGCCAGTATATGAACTTCTTCATCATAAAATGGAAATAATAGAGAAAGGCTATTACTAACCTTTTTCGTATTATCGCTATCAGATCGTTTCATAAATCCAAGAATATCAGATTGGACAATACCTAGTGATACTGTACCATTGCGGTCCACTAACTGACGTATATTATCTATAGAACCACTGCTTGGTTTAACCGTTACCAGTTGATCACGTGATTCCATAACATTGGCAATATCCTTTCCAAACGTTACATATGTTCCGGTCTCGGGACCAGTTACCATAAGTACGGGTTTGCTTTTAGCAGCTATCGGAAGAACAATGAATCCGATACATAGAAGATAGGTGAAGATATTTCGTAACATGCTATTGAAGGTACTATGGATACATAGAAGGAAGCAAATAAAACATGGGGGGTTAGGTATATATATTAGAGAAACAAAGTATAGCCAGCTTTTAAAGCCTGGCAACGACCTACTCTCCCACACCTTAAGATGAAGTACCATCGGCGCTAGAGGGTTTCACGTTCGTGTTCGGAATGGGAACGGGTGGTTCCACCTCTGCTATAATCACCAGGCCATAAAAGCCGGCTATACTTTGTGTAAATAATGTTTTCCTTGTTGATGACGAAACCTAGGTTCAGTTCAGTGCTGTTTTGCACTGTACGACTATAACTCAATAAAATTGAAGTCGATGGAGTTATTAGTACTGGTTAGCTTCATATGTTACCATACTTCCACACCCAGCCTATCAACGTGGTGGTCTACCACGACTCTCATAGGGAAAACTAGTTTTGAGGTGGGTTTCCCGCTTAGATGCTTTCAGCGGTTATCCCGTCCGTACTTAGCTACCCTGCGATGCCACTGGCGTGACAACAGGTACACCATAGGTACGTCCAACCTGGTCCTCTCGTACTAAGGTCAGATCCTCTCAATTTTCCTAACACCCACGGCAGATAGGGACCGAACTGTCTCACGACGTTCTAAACCCAGCTCACGTACCTCTTTAAATGGCGAACAGCCATACCCTTGGGACCTTCTTCAGCCCCAGGATGAGATGAGCCGACATCGAGGTGCCAAACACTGCCGTCGATATGGACTCTTGGGCAGTATCAGCCTGTTATCCCCGGCGTACCTTTTATCCGTTGAGCGATGGCCCTTCCACAAGGAACCACCGGATCACTATGACCGACTTTCGTCTCTGCTCGTCCTGTCGGACTCGCAGTCAGGCAGGCTTATGCCATTACACTCTAAAGGACGATTTCTGTCCGTCCTGAGCCTACCATCGCGCGCCTCCGTTACTCTTTAGGAGGCGACCGCCCCAGTCAAACTACCCACCATACATGGTCCCGGATCCGGATTCACGGAACGCGGTTAGATATCAAGAAATTCAAGGGTGGTATCTCAAGGGTGGCTCCAGCCAGACTTGCGTCCGGCCTTCAATGCCTCCCACCTATCCTGCACATGAATTGCCTAATACCAATGTAAAGCTATAGTAAAGGTGCACGGGGTCTTTCCGTCTGACCGCGGGTACTCCGCATCTTCACGGAGAATTCAATTTCGCTGAGTCGATGCTGGAGACAGTGGGGAAGTCGTTACGCCATTCGTGCGGGTCGGAACTTACCCGACAAGGAATTTCGCTACCTTAGGACCGTTATAGTTACGGCCGCCGTTTACCGGGGCTTCAGTCCACTGCTTGCACAGCTTTCATTAACCTTCCGGCACCGGGCAGGCGTCAGACTCTATACTTCGTCTTACGACTTCGCAGAGCCCTGTGTTTTTAATAAACAGTCGCTACCCCCTGGTCTGTGCCACCTCCGAATAGTTGCCTTAAACGGAGGTCACCCTTCTTCCGAAGTTACGGGTGCAATTTGCCTAGTTCCTTCAGCATCGTTCTCTCAAGCGCCTTGGTATACTCTACCATCCTACCTGTGTCGGTTTGGGGTACGGTCTATACGGTGGGGCTATTTCCTGGCACCTCTTCACAGCCTGTTCAATCCGATAAGAACAGACAATTTACGAGATGCGTCACCACCACCAGGTTCAGGAATATTAACCTGATTCCCATCGACTACGCTTTTCAGCCTCGCCTTAGGGGCCGACTAACCCTGCTCTGATTAACATAACGCAGGAACCCTTAGGATTTCGGCGAGAGGGTCTCTCACCCTCTTTGTCGCTACTCATGTCAGCATTCTCACTTCCGATACCTCCAGCAATTCTCACGAATCACCTTCGCAGGCTTACGGAACGCTCCGCTACCGATTACTAATAAATAGTAATCCCCAAGCTTCGGTATGTAGTTTAATCCCCGGTACATCTTCGCCGCAGGACAGCTTAATTAGACCAGTGAGCTGTTACGCTTTCTTTAAAGGATGGCTGCTTCTAAGCCAACCTCCTGGTTGTTATGGCCGTCCCACATGCTTCCCAACTTAACTACAATTTAGGGACCTTAGCTGTGGGTCTGGGTTGTTTCCCTCTTGACTATGGACGTTAGCATCCACAGTCTGTCTGCCAGGCATTACTCTTGGGTATTCGGAGTTTGGTTAGATTTGGTAAGGCTTTGGGCCCCCCTAGTCCATCCAGTGCTCTACCCCCCAAGGTATTCACCTGACGCTCTACCTAAATAGATTTCGCGGAGAACCAGCTATTTCCGAGTTTGATTGGCCTTTCACCCCTATCCACAGCTCATCCCCGTCTTTTTCAACAGACGTGGGTTCGGTCCTCCAGTAAGTGTTACCTTACCTTCAACCTGGCCATGGATAGATCACCCGGTTTCGGGTCTACTTCAACTAACTAAAACGCGCAGTTAACACTTGCTTTCGCTACGCCTACACCTAACGGCTTAAGCTTGCTAGTTAAAGTAAGTCGCTGACCCATTATACAAAAGGTACGCTGTCACGGGACAAGCCCGCTCCAACTGATTGTAGGCATTCGGTTTCAGGATCTATTTCACTCCCCTCATCGGGGTTCTTTTCACCTTTCCCTCACGGTACTAGTTCACTATCGGTCAATGGCGAGTACTTAGGCTTGGAAGGTGGTCCTCCCATATTCAGACAGGGTTTCACGTGCCCCGCCCTACTCAAGGGTTATGTTTATCTTACGTGTACGGGACTATCACCCACTTTGGCGCTACTTTCCAGAAGCTTCTACTTACATCCACACAACCACTGGCCTGGTCCCCGTTCGCTCGTCACTACTAAGGGAGTCTCGGTTGATGTCCTTTCCTCTGGCTACTTAGATATTTCAGTTCACCAGGTTCGCTTTTATAAGCTATGTATTCACTTATAAATACTCTTTGTTAGAATTCAGAATCCAATACTGCAAGCAGCACTGAATACTGAATTCTAAGAGTGGGTTCCCCCATTCGGACATCGTCGGGTCAAACGCTTCTTCGCAGCTAACCGACGCTTATCGCAGCGTAGCACGTCCTTCATCGCCTGCCATTGCCAAGGCATCCACCAAATGCCCTTTGTATACTTCAATTCTACTTGAGCTATATATCGTACAGAACAAAAAAGTCTGTACATTAACGATACCTTAGATTTGCATCGACTCAAAATATCATTACCCATATGGGTAAATCAAATTTGGTCAAGGAAAACATTATTTACAATCTCTAACAACAGCGCTGCCTATCAGTTTTGCACTAAGTCAGCTGCGCATCCCACCGTTGTGGGAGGCCTTGTATATCCCTGTTATCCCTCACCCGTCAACGACTTTTTTCACTTTTTCAACATTTTTCTGGTAACCGTCTAAAAAACAAGAAAAACTTTTAATGAAGCTTTGCTATTGCAGCCGCTATTCGTTTGCAGGCTTCCTGCAATGCTGCCTCTGACGTCGCGTAAGAGATACGGAAATACCCCTCACTCCCAAACCCGCTGCCCGGCACAGCTGCTACCAACGCTTCCTCCAGCAAATACTCACAAAACCCTACGGAATCTGTCAATGCTCCTCCTGCAGGTGTTATGCGGCCAAATAAGGCGGAACAGTCAGGAAACAGATAAAACGCACCAACCGGCACGTCACATCGTATCCCGTCAATCGTGTTTAACGCTTCCAGTACCTGATTGCGCCGTGCCACGAACGCAGCCTTCCAGTCAGACAAAAACCCGTGATCCCCGTTTAATGCCGCCACGGCAGCAGCCTGAGAAATGGAGCAAGGATTCGAGGTGGAATGCGATTGCGTATCGCATATGGCTTTAATCAGCTTAGCACTCCCCCCTGCATACCCGATACGCCAGCCTGTCATGGAATACGCTTTAGACACCCCATTTACCGTCAATACGCGATCTGCAATCTCCGCCACTGTTTGCGCAAGTGTGTAGAACGTGAACCCATCATAGACCAGATATTCGTATATATCGTCAGCAATAATGTTTACATGCTTGTGACGCTTCAGCACGTCACCAAGGGCAGCTATTTCATCTCGCGTATAAGCCATGCCACTCGGATTAGACGGAGAATTAAAGATGAGCCATTTCGTTTTGTCGGTGATAGAAGCCTCCAGCGCGTCCGGCGTTAGTTTCAGGCCGACATCGCGGCCACATTCCACAATCACGGGCGTGCCTTCAGCGACTCTAACCATATCAGGGTAAGACACCCAGTAAGGGGTAGGGATAATCACTTCATCCCCTGCATTGACCGTGGCCAGAATGGCGTTAAAAATCACCTGCTTGGCACCACACCCCACCACAATCTGGTTGCGAGCAAAATGTAACTCATTATCACGCTGGAACTTCGCAATGATGGCATCTTTCAGCTCTGGCGTACCACCCACCGGCGTATATTTGGTTTTTCCGGCATGAATAGCCTCAATAGCGGCTTGCTTGATAGGATCAGGCGTATCAAAATCCGGCTCCCCCGCCCCCAGACCAATCACATTTTTTCCGGCGGCACGCAATTCGGCGGCTTTGGCCGTTACTGCCATGGTGACAGAGGGTTCAACAGAGGCCAGACGGCGGGCAATAAGTTCAGACATTTCGGTTATTCCTTTAGGATACGTTAGTAATGCCTCTATCATTACCACGATTCACACAGGATACAACCGCTATCCCCTCACACACGTAGACATCCTAATGAAGAATTAACGCAGCCCTACGAACTTCAACAGATCAATGGAAATGGCTGTGTCGTTGTCTGTGTCGCAATCATTATCCATGAAACGCCCAAACTCCATTAACCCCAAACCAGTACGTATCATCACCTGCTGGTCACATACACCATCACGGTAATCTACTTCGTTTATGGCCATATCCACCAGACTGCTCGTATGCCACTCCGGCGGCATCATTAATTGCTTATCGGACGCAGTTTCACGCAAGGCAATTATGCTGGAACGCCGCCCGTGCTCCGTTGACGAGTCAACCGCACATTGATAGCCATGAGACGTACAAAGCAATTGCATAGCCACATAAGTAACGAGGGGTAAGGGTAAAGGGAACATCAGATATTTTCCTATATTATGTTAAGGATGCGGATAAAAAAAACAGGCTCCAATAATCGAACCTGCGCAGGAGGGTTAATTAGTCATAATGATCCATATCATGGCTATCATGATGACTATCGAAAGGACTGTCGAACGGGCTGCCAAAAGGACTACCGAAAGGGCTATGCACATGATCGCCAGCCACTTCAAACGTATCTATCAAATCATCCTCAATTGATAATTCGCTGTGAATACTCTTATCCTGACAGTAATCCGTATCAGAACTGCTTTGCTTTGATTCTTCAATTAGCTCCAAAGCAACATCATATAATACATCAAACTTGCTCTCATCCTCTCCCAGTAATTTTAAAAGGGCTTTAACGTCAGCCGCCTCTTTCTTTTTGCGATCATCAGATGAATCAGACCCTAAAAACTTAGTCATAGCGTTAACGGCGAAACAACATTTCTGCCCAAGCAAAACAACACTGTCATCAAAAAACACACAATCTGCATCGAATGGCTATAAACAAAATAAGGATTTTATCTATTTCCTTACCCGCACATGTGTCAAGAAGAAATTATTTACATAAATTCGTTGATACTCAGTATATGATGCCTTAATTATGCAGGTGAATTTCGTTCTTGTTGTTATACGATTGTATCATTTCAGGAGCCTGAGTGGTCTGCATAGCCAGAGCCACCGTTACTCTGGCGTTAAGCCATTTCGGTAGAAATACCTGTACTTTCCTCACGGTACCTATGTACCGTTTTTTAGATTATGTCCGATTTTTTCAACGACAATGACTACGTTATTTCTGGAGTTGTCAAGAAATTCAGCGACCGACTCTTTAAGACAATGATCTGGTATTCTCAAGTTGAAGCCAGATTTGATATTGAGAAAATTGATCGCCGAACTATCCAGATTGAGCGAAACCTTCAAAAGTGGAAAACCACTGCAAATGTTGCCACTACAACTTCCGGGGGCATTTTAAGCCTTCTCTCCGTTTTTGGCCTAGCAATTGACGTGGTAGCTATAGTTGATGGCTGGGTAAAAACGTCTATTGGCATAGGGTGTATCATTGCCCAAGAGTACGGCTACAGCTGGAGAGAGGTGGACAATAGCGACTTTGCCAATATTGTTGCCTACTGGGTTGGTATGCCTGAATTAGTGGGCAAGCCAGAAGGGAAAAAGATGAACATGGAAAGACGGTTTTCCAAAAAATCTGTACAAAAAGTGTCCGTTAAAGCTTCCACCAAATTTGGCGCGAAATTTCTTCTGAAGTTTTCCGAAAAAGTTGGTATCAAACTTGGCTCCAAATTTAGCAGTTTAGTACCAGTTGCCGGATCCGGTGCAAATGCATTGGTTAATCGCATTTTCATGGGTGAGGTAATGGATGCTACTGAGAAGTACTACCATGACAAATTCTTTGGATTATTAGAGGAGGACACAAATCCTGATAGCTAACTAGCTATCAACCTAATCCGCGGGAGCCTTCAATATGAGGCTCCCTTTTTTCTTTTATAATCTTTTCTTGGAAAGATAGTGGCTTCACTAGCTTATCTAGCACACAGTAAGTTGTAGTACCCATAATCGCTCCCAATACCACACCTCCCCAACTAAACCCACATGACATACCCATTCCTGGAAAATCAATTGAATTAGTGGCTGTGTCGATAAATTCTGCTAGCCTTGGACTATCAAGCTGATGCTTTGCAATATGGCTCATTGTTGCAGCTGCGATACCTGTAGCAAACACTACCCCTACGCCAGCAGAAGTTGGCAATATATCTTTACGCAGCCCTAAAACCGTTTCATCATCTTTTGGCGTATCTGTACTCATAATACCTCCATCATACCCCCCTACATACACCAGCGCAACTATAGCAGCGTACCGTCACATTTATTTCATATTTTTTCTATTAACCTACAATAATAAAATATGATATAACGAGATTATAGGTTAATTTTATAATTTCATCGGTACTTGTCACATTACGCTATGCTTAAGACTTCTTTTCTCACCCATACCACCTTCCTTACCCTACTTTCCCTATCCCTTGGCGCATATTCCGCCCATGCGCAAGACGCCACCGCCCCATATGGCGTGCGGGATGTTCCTACAGCGCAACTTCCCGGCAGCCCAACTTATTTGCCTGATGACCGCATTCCCATTGGCATTAACCGCGATTATTCCGCTCGTATCTTAGAGCAACGCCGTGACCCCACCAGTACAGCGCGCTTCCTGTTGCAGGCACGTGAGGCGGGTATGCTGTCGCCTAACCAGTTAGTCATTAGTGGTTCAGCCGCAGGGTTCGCCATGCGGGAATATACGAATACGGATGGCAAGTTCGGGATTCTGTCCCGCTTTCCCAATCAGCATGACACAGACGGCTCCGGCCATGACACCATTTTGGAATATGCCCGCCTTGGCACCACCGTCACACTGGGTGACTGGGTAACCGGATATGCAATGCTGCAATATGATGAACTAGCCTACCCGCATGAACCCAACACACGGATGGATCAGGCATTCGTGACACTTGGTAATCTGGATGTCACCCCGTTTTATGCCTTTTATGGCCGAAAGATTGTCGATTTCGGGCATATGGGAACCTATAACCCATTCACCGAAACCACCAACAGCCATGGCTTCCGCACTGAAAGCGATGATCCGGTCTATGGTGTCGGATATTATGACGGCGCACTGGATGTGGTGGTGACCGGCATGAGCGGAGAGCGGCAATTCCGTGTCGCCAGCAATTCGCACAACGATACAGGCGCGTTTGGGAATTTCGCGGTGAATACCAGCTACCGGTTTGATTTAAGCGATATATCGCATTTCTCACAAGAAGATAGCTTCACGCTTGGCGCGGGGTATCTGCATTCCACCATTTACGGGGATGACTTCACCCATCACACACGCCGCGATCTGGTAGGCGCACCCATCACCGTCAATGAACGCAACGCCGCATGGGATATGTATGGAGAGTTATCTTACGGCGCATGGATGAGCATGGCAGAGTATACTACCACCGAAGATGTCTGGCCAGCCAGCGGCCACCGCGTATCCACTGTGACTTGGCAAAACATGTACCGCCACACCTTGCTTGCACGCCCCGCAGAAGCCAGCCTGACGTTATCACGCGCCACCTTTGGCGAGGATGGCACCGAGTTTGAGCGGATGGATCAACACGTGCTGGGTTATCGCTGGCAGGGCGGTGAGCATTGGTGGTTAGGTGCAGAATATGTCTATAATAAAGGCTTCGCCCCCCTCATCAACATCAGACGCACCAGCGACGCCGACGTCGAAACCCACAGCCTGATTCTGGGCGGGCGGATTTGGTTTTAGATACTATAATGAATAGAGCTACTGCGTAGTAGGTCTCTTGTTTATTTATTCACTAGAAGCTAGCTGCCAGATATTGGCTATTTTCCAATTTCTCGTGTTTTTTTCCAATAATTGAACCTAAGATGCGTGTAACTGGTTCAGCAACGTGCTTTTCTACCGAGGTACTAATAACGTTTTCCGCACGGTTTATTGTATGTGGTACAGCCAACCGCATGCCGTTGGCAATTAGTCCGGTAATTGCAGTGCCAAATATGTTGGACATGGCAAGTGTTGGTATGGGTTTATCGTTCCCATATTCACCATGCGTTACATACGGTAATGCGTATTTTTGGATAGCAATATTGGTAGCGACAGAAAGCGCAGACCAAATCAATGCCCCGGGCGCAAGTGACGTTTCTTTGTGATAATGCTCCAGCTTGTAGGCTGTATGCTCTGAGCCACCCACTGTTATCCCATTGTTCTTTGCCCATTCGTCTGCCGCTTTTTCAGCCGATGCTTCGTACATATCTCCAAAATTCTGTACTATCAGCATGCGCAGTTTGTCCATTAGTTCCGGTGAAGCTTGAGAGATGGCCACCGTAGCAGGAACAGATGCAAAATCAGCAATAATCTCGGCAATCACCCATTCTTTAAGCGTGCTGTCTTCTTCTGCTACTTCTAGAAACGGGTTTACCGAAAAGGATAGCCCGTTTTGACGATTACAGGAAAGCTCAATATGATGCTCTGCCCATTCTGCCGCTGGCCCGGTTAGAGGATCTGTCAGAGCACAGGTAATAGCATGCGTCAACACATAAATAAAGTTGTTCAACCAGCCTTGTTGAGCTTCAGTGTGCGGCTGCGGAGTATATAGTGCAGTATCCGGCATAGTGAAATAACATACCAAATATGAGAATCATTCTCAACTATAATATGATGTGACAGATGCATTTTTATATTGAAGTTTAACTACCCAAACAACAACCCATCCTGATCGGCGCTGACCGTTATGGTGGCGCCGTCGTTTAACTCACCGGAGAGGATTTTGCTGGCGAGGGGGTTTTCGAGTTGTTTTTGAATGACGCGCTTGAGTGGGCGTGCGCCATAGACGGGGTCGTAGCCTGCCTCTGCCAGCCAACTGTAAGCCTCATTTTCCAGATTCAGGGTGATGTGTCGTTCTTCCAGCCGTTTCATTAACTGCTTAAGCTGTATGGTGGTGATGTCGCGAATCAGGTCTTTGCCCAAACGATGGAACAACACAATTTCATCCAATCGGTTAATAAATTCTGGCTTAAACGCTGCACGTACCGATTCCATCACGCCATCGCGCACGGATTCAATATCTGCACCATCCGGCAAATCCGCCATATGATGTGCGCCTAAGTTAGAGGTTAGCACGATAATGGTATTGCGAAAATCCACAGTACGCCCTTGCGAATCGGTCAGGCGGCCATCATCCAGCACTTGCAGCAGCACATTAAACACATCCGGGTGCGCTTTTTCTACCTCGTCAAACAAAATCACCTGATACGGGCGACGCCGTACCGCTTCAGTTAACGCTCCTCCCTGCTCATATCCTACATAGCCCGGAGGCGCACCAATCAGACGGGCGACAGCATGTTTCTCCATATACTCGGACATATCAATACGCAGCATGGCCGCATCATCATCAAACATAAACCGCGCCAGAGCCTTCGTCAGTTCGGTTTTCCCAACCCCCGTGGGGCCTAAAAATAAAAATGATCCCAGCGGACGGCTAGGGTCTTGCAATCCGGCGCGGGAACGACGCACCGCATTACCCACCGCTTGCAATGCTTCTTCCTGTCCCACCACATGCTGGCGCAATGCATCTTCCACACGCAATAATTTGTCGCGTTCCCCCTCCAGCATCTTCTCTACCGGAATGCCCGTCCAGCGCGCAACAATGGAAGCAATATCTTCATCCGTCACCGACTCACGCACCATGCTCGTTGCATCCGCTTGAGTTGTGCGTGCATCTGCCTGCTCAATATGCTTCTCTAACTCAGGAATCACACCATAGGCCAGCTCTCCCGCCTTCGCTAAATCCCCTTGGCGTTGTGCTTTATCCAGCTCCGCGCGGGCATCTTCAAGCTTTTCTTTGATGATGCTGGAATCAGAGAGTTTCGCTTTTTCTGCTTGCCAGCGCGCGGTCATGTCCAGTGATTCACGCTCTAACGTTGCAAGCTCATCCTGCAATTTCTCCAGCCGCTCCTGTGATGCGGTGTCTTGCTCCTTTTGCAACGCCGCCTGCTCAATTTTCAACTGGATAATCTTGCGATCCAGCTCATCCAGTTTCTCAGGTTTGCTGTCTACTTCCATACGCAACCGTGACGCGGCTTCATCCATCAAATCAATCGCTTTGTCTGGCAGAAACCGGTCTGTGATATAGCGGTTAGACAGCGTAGCCGCCGCAATAATCGCCCCATCCGTAATGCGTATACCGTGATGCACCTCGTATTTTTCTTTCAGCCCCCGCAGAATAGACACCGTATCCTCCACGTTAGGTTCTGCGACAAACACCGACTGAAACCGCCGCGCCAATGCGGCATCTTTTTCGATATATTTGCGGTACTCATCCAGCGTGGTCGCTCCTACACAATGCAATTCACCACGCGCCAGCGCAGGCTTAAGTAAGTTCGATGCATCCATGGATCCCTCAGATGCACCAGCCCCAACCAGCGTATGCAATTCGTCAATGAACAAAATCACCTCACCTTCTTTAGCGTTCAGTTCTGACAGCACTGCTTTAAGACGTTCTTCAAACTCACCGCGAAATTTGGCACCGGCAATGAGTGCGCCTAAATCCAGTGCCAGCAATGATTTTCCTTTTAAATTCTCCGGTACATCTTCATGCAAAATACGTTGCGCCAACCCTTCAATAATCGCTGTCTTTCCAACTCCTGGCTCACCAATTAACACGGGATTATTTTTGGTACGCCGAGATAGCACCTGCATGGTGCGGCGTATTTCTTCATCGCGGCCAATCACCGGATCGAGCTTATTGTCTGCTGCCAGCGCAGTAAAATCTTTCGTATATTTCTCCAGTGCCTGGTATTGCTGTTCCGCATTCGCTGATTGCGCGCTACGCCCACCACGCACTTGCTTGATCGCATCTTTCAGCTTGGGTGCCGCCACGCCTGCTTCTTTAAGTAATGTAGATATTTCCAGCTCTTCCAGACTGATCATGGCCAGCATAAACATTTCAGAAGTCACAAAGCTGTCACCCTGTTGTTTCGCCAGTGATTCAGCTTTCCCAACCAGCTTCGCCATTGCCGGATCTAACCGTAAGCTGCCTGCACCCCCACCAGATACAGCTGGTTGCTTTTGCAATAATGCTTCCACTGATTGCGTGATACGTCCGGTATCAGCGCCAGCTTTCTGAAATAACTGCTTAATCGTACCATCAGAGCCATGCAGTGCGGCATACAGCATATGTTCTGGCAAAAACCGCTGATGGTCACGTTTCAACGCTTCCGTCTGCGCGGATTGCATGAGTTGCTTAGTGCTGTCTGTGTATGTCTCAATGTGCATAAATGGTGCTACCTTTGGTGTTGCCTGTAGTATAATCTGGTCACAGCAAAAAAATTTTCAATAGAGATCGTCACTTTTTACTTGACCCCTCGGTAACAAACCTGAAATGAAGGGCAAGACCATTCCCTTTTTTAAGGTTTTTATGCTGACAATGTCAGTACATATCCGTTGTAATACTGCTGCAATTTAAGAGCAATCACAACGTTACAAATACCTGAAAAATGGGATTTACCCTCAATTTTAATCATGAAAACTGTTAGACAACTTTTGCTTGGCGCTATGTCCGCTGTTGCGGTTAGCATTGCCATGAGTGCTCTTGTGCTTGCTGGTGATCCGCCTCTAACCACTCTTCCAGAAGGAGATGGGAAGTACCACATTTTTATAAATTCATCAGAAGTGTTAAGAGTTACGAAGAATGGTACAAAAATTTGTATCCTCAACGTAGATGGGCGCAAATTCTATACCGGAAGGTATGGACTGAAGTTTGTGGTTTTTGGCTTTGCCGACATCAACGACTGCGATGATTTTACCGGAAAGGTTGGGAATGCTATGTTGACTTATAATGTTCATGAAAAGGTTATATGGGCGGAGTTCCTATGGATACGGTCGCCCAAGAAAAACCTAAAACGCACGAAGCCTGCCACGCAAGTCAGGCTTAAGCGCGTAGTCAGCCCTACCCAGTAGTGGCTGGCTTTTTTTTGCCTGAAATTCGGGCTTATTGCTTGGCAGGGTAACGGACATTGCCTATGCTGAAGGGCATGAAATACCTTTTCCTCATCGCAATCCTGTTGTGCCATATCCCTTTATGCAGCACAAATGCCCTTACTATCACCAATCCAACGGAACATGAAAAAGCTGCCTATCGCATCAGTTATGGTGGGATGGCGCTTGGAAAGATCTGGCTGTGGTGGGAAGCGGATGAGCAATATTACAAAATCACCGCATCCATCAAAACATCCGGTCTGGTGCGCCTGTTTAATACGCAACAGCGACTGGCAGAAGTGACCGGAAAACATGAAGCCGGACGCTACACTCCCATCCATTACCATGCCAGCGTCACCTACCCTCACAAAAGCCGAACCACAGACATGTCTTATGAAGATTTTCACCTGAAAGACATCGTGTCTCAGCCGCCACGTACCGTACATGTAACAGACGAACAACTCAGTCAGGCGGTTGACCCGTTAACCGCTATATTGCAACTGCTCCTCTTTATGCGCGAACCCATTGAAGCAGAAGAATTATACGCTATGCCTATCTTTGACGGCAAACGACTCATGCGTGGTTACGCACACCCATACCATCCACCAAGCCCAGATTGTATGCTACCCTGCCGCACATACGCACTGTACCGCAAACCACTCGCAGGCTATAGTCTTGAAGATATGAAAGAATACTCTCTAAACGATCCGCCAATTTTGCTTCAACATAACCCTGCCATTTCACACTTCCCCCAACGCCTTGAGGCAACCAGTACGCTCGGCGTAGTGCGTGTTGAACGCATCGACGATTGAGCAAACATATGACACAGCCACAGTATCATCCATTAACGCCTGTCATATCCATTGCCTATCACCAACACACAGGCACACGCACTGGCATCATGTTTTTAGGCGGGTTTAAGTCCGATATGCAGGGAAGCAAAGCGCAATTCCTGCAAAATTATTGCCAGTCATTCGATCATAGTTACCTGCGATTCGATTATCGCGGCCATGGCCAGTCTGGCGGCACGTTCACAGACTACACTATCACAGACTGGATAGACGATGCATTGCTCATGCTTGATACCTACACAGGCGGAAAACAAATTCTGATAGGCTCCAGCATGGGTGGGTGGGTGATGCTAAAGCTGGCAAGCTTAAGGCCTAACCGTATAGCCGGACTGATTGGCATTGCTTCTGCACCTGATTTCACACAACGACTCATGTATGAGCAATTCACACCACATCAGCGCGATACGTTGTCGCATGACGGACGGCTTACATTACCTTCGGAATATGATGAAGACTACATTATCACGGAAAACCTCATTGATAGTGGAAAAGCAGCCTCGTTCTTTCACGCTCCACCACCAGACATCACCGCGCCTGTTACGCTATTGCATGGCATGAATGACGCAGATGTACCGTGGCACTTTAGCACTGACGTTGCACAGCATTTACCACAAGATAATGTCCATGTGCATCTCATCAAAGACGGAGACCACCGCCTTTCCCGCCCCGCCGATTTAGCGATCCTGCAACAGACAATCCGCCATATGCAAGATTCCATCAACGTCTAAGCTTATGGAATGATTATTCTATTGACATACAAAGCCTGCAACGCTTACGCTTTATCTTAACGCAACCATCCACACCATTTCATACTTTCGGGGAGCATCACCATGAGCGATTCAGATAAAGGGAACACCACTACAAACAATACCGCTGACACGAAAACAGCAAAACCGACAGCATTGCTAGCAGAAAATGCTCCGGTAGGTGCAAAACCAAAAGTGACGAAAGCCACGACTCGCAAAACAGCGCCTAAGCGTACACCAGCTAAAAATAATGTCGTTGATATGCATACAGATGCAGCAGCAGAGTCAGCACGCGCAGTGAAAGAGACAGCCACGCGCGCAGCCAACAAAGCCAAAGATACCGCAGAGAAACTGCAGGAAGATAGCGCAACAACTCTTATGCAAGGTGCTGATACGCTGACGCATTGGCTTAATGAGTCCATGGCTATCAGCCGTGACCATGCGGAAGCTTGCGTGGAAGCTAGTAACATTACCGCTGAGTATATCGGTGAGATCAGTGAAACAGTAATGAATTACGCAAACGAAGCAATCACTGAAAATGTTGAGTTGTCTAAGAACGTGTTCCAGTGCCGTACTGCCAGTGACGTGTTTGAACTACAACGCCAAATTGCACAGAGCAACATGGATCGTTTCCTTGAGGAATCCGGCAAAATCACCGATATATTGCTCGACATGACGTCCAAAACCTCCGAGCCATTTAATGAACGGCTGGGTAATGCTGCACAGCGCCTAAACAACGCGGCAAAATAACATTACTGAAAAAGGTCAGACTGCCCAAATGGGCAGTCTGAGAGCTGTCTACGCTTCGGATGCAGAGTTAGAATCGCCATCATCTGAAGAATCTCCAGATGATGCGGCAGCATTATTATCACTTAACTGCGGCGTCATCGTTAACCTGGTCGATGATGCCAAGAATCTGGTTAACGTCGTCGTCACTAAACTGGTCAGGGATCGTACTCATTGAGTGTGTACCTTTAACTAAACAATAACCATCATCATACCAGTTGCTTAATGCTGGTCAAGCTATAAACTATCTTGTATAGGCTCAGGCATATGGTTTCTCTTCCCTCCACCACTGAACTGATCCAGCGTCATCATTTGCGCCCTAATAAAACGCTGGGGCAGCATTTCCTGACAGACCCGCATCTATTGGAAGATATTGTACGCTACGCAGGCATTACTACCGATACACAGGTCATTGAAGTTGGTGCCGGGCCTGCCGGACTTACGCGCGCATTGTGCGAAAGCGATGCACAGTCCGTGCATGTGGTGGAACTGGATGGACGTTGCATCACGTTATTGCAGGAGGTGCAGCAGCATTATCCCAAGCTACATATCACTCAAGGCGACGCGTTCGACCACCCACTACACTCATTATGCTCATCACCACGATCTGTTGTTGCAAACCTGCCCTATAATGTCGGCACTGCCCTCATCATGGGCTGGCTCAAAGCACTCTATCAGCATGACATAAATTATATTGATTCCATTACCGTCATGTTGCAAAAAGAAGTCGTAGACCGCATGACAGCGCAAACAGGCTCAAAACATTATGGTCGTCTATCTATTATCTGCCAGTGGCTTTGTGATACCTACCATTGTCTGGACGTGCCACCTGAAGCTTTTACCCCGCCGCCTAAAGTCATGTCATCCGTTGTGCAGCTTACCCCAAAAGCACAACCAGCATTTCACGCCAGCTTTACCGAGCTGGAGCGATTCTTACAGGCTGCTTTCGGACAACGCCGGAAAATGCTACGCTCGTCACTAAAATCATGGCATCCAGACCCGATTGCCCTGCTGGAATCCTGCATGATTAACCCAACACGCCGCGCCGAAACCTTATCACTGGAAGAAATTGGCCGATTACTGTCCAGAAAGGCTTGACAGAACAATATCCGTTGCTATAGTGGCGTGCTAAATTAACTAGGTAATATCATGTTTGCAATTATAGAAACAGGTGGAAAACAATACACCGTGCGTCAGGGTAATAAAATTGCCGTTGAACGTCTGGATGGCGAGATTGGCGACGCCATCACACTGGATCGCGTGCTTGCAACTGCCAGCACTGTTGGCGCACCGCTTGTTGAAGGCGCGTCTGTTTCCGCTACCGTCATTGACCAGAAGCGCGACAAAAAGATCATCGTCTTTAAGAAAAAGCGTCGTCAAAATTATCGCCGCAAAAACGGGCATCGTCAGCATCAAACAGTGCTGGAAATCACAGATATCGCCGCTGGTGCGTAAAGCATTACATTAATATAGTAACGTAGAGAGAAAAGAATATGGCTCATAAGAAAGCAGGTGGTAGTTCGCGTAACGGTCGTGACTCGGCAGGACGTCGGCTCGGTGTAAAAAAATTTGGTGGTGAATCAGTGATTCCCGGCAACATCATTATCCGCCAGCGTGGCACAAAATATTACCCTGGCCTGAATGTAGGTATGGGGAAAGACCATACCTTATTTGCACTTACCGAGGGCAGTGTATCCTTCTTTAAAAAGCGCAATAACCGTCAGTTCGTTGCGGTTACACCAGTAGCGTAAATAATTTTTTGCAAAGCAAGCAGCTATTTCGGTAGCTGCTTGCTTTTGTGTTTTGGCTTAGTAATTTATTTGATGGACTGTACTGTTTTGAGTCCAGCTGTAAAATCTGTTTGCTGTAATCGCTGAACTGTTCTATGAGGAGGCTAAAGACGTTGAAATTTCCGTTGCCCCTGACAAAGACTTCTTATGGTTTTTTGAACGATCACTGCTTGAATAATTTCAGTTAACCGCCGATCTCGCATAATACGGGTACTAATACCCCTTCCGTAGGTTTTTTGTGGGATATGGGTCAGAAGCAATTAAGCGAGATACTGAATTGCTTGACAGAGTTCAGGACTTGTTAAAACAAACATGTAACATCCCGTGCCCCGGCATTAAGCTAAACCTACTTGATGTTTCCTAGCGAAAGCACTAAAGGAATCATCATGGCAAGCAAGCCAATCAAAACAGGTGAGATAATCCATAGCGCACCTGATATACGTCCGACTGAGACTTTTATATCACTTATGTCATCTTTAAGACTGGATATCTCTGATTCATTGCGTATAAACCGTTCATCTACCTTATCAAACCGTTCATCTACCTTATCAAACCGCTCATCTACCTTATCAAACCGCTCATTCATGGCCGCCAGTATTTCGCGTTTGCTATCGCGTATCGCAGTATGCAGCATAGACTCGCTAACAGCGACAGATTCCGCCGCACGCGCCGCCTTTTCTTCGTCCACTCCAGCAGATTTTAACGCTTCAAATGTCTCACGGTTCATGTTAGTCATATGTTCAGTATACACAAGCTGTTGAATAATTGGAAGAGAGTATAATTGTCAGGACTTCTTTCTTACACCCCATTGCCAACGCTACGTTTCAATCAATGCCTTATAACCATCCTGGTCATGTAGTGTCTTGAAAGACGCTTCTTCATCAATATCTTTCTTTAATTGCGGGGATTTCTCTAGCGCGATACTCAGATTATCGAGTGCATCATTCACATTCCCCAGCTCCGCATGGGCGCACGCTAACTGCCAGTACGCGTAGCCATAATTCTCATCTACTTCAATCGCTTTATTAGATAAGTTAATCGCCCATTCACTCTCCCCCAATTCCAGTACGGCATCTGCTTTATACGCAAAAGCTTCAGCATCCTCACGGTGGAGCTTCAAAATTTCATCATAAATTTCAATTTTGTTTTGAATATTCGTCTCTAACCCGACACGCATCCATAATGCATGAACCTCGTTCGTTTTAGCAATATCTTCCTGAGCAGCAATAATCTCATCGGTTCGTTGCCGTAGCGTTTCTTCTACCTTTATCAGCCTCAGGCGATATTCCTGCGTGATGTCTTCCACCTTCTTATTGACCACATCTTCCATCCGTGCGCGCAAATCTCGCAGGAATTCCACCCAAGTAACACCAGCAATGATGCAGTGGCTGTAATCACAATGAAGATATTATTCATCGTATCAGCGGAATAACGCAATGCACGGTCGGACACGCTTAATTGCGTATCTGCCAGCCGTTTCTCCATCATTGCCTGAAATTGATGCAATTCCGTACGCAACGCCTTAAGCTCATCCAGCACATACCGTTCAATGAATGGCTTGAATAAAGGCTCGCTAAATTCGGGTTGAGGCGTTGGAGCGGGCGTATTGTTCGCCGCACAAAGCGGGTTTACCGTGCATACGCACATGATTGCTACAAGAAAAAGCCGCCAATACATCATGATCCACATCTATTTAAGGGTTAATGTATGGGACTTACTCGCTTTACTTCAGCAAGGCTACTAAAATAGTGTGAAGAATCGCTTTATCGCGCAAGAGGAGACGTTTCTCGCTCATTCGCAGGTAATGTTTGCGCATCTACACGGGACGTATCAACAGCAGGCTGTATATTATTCACGCCTTCCACTGCCTGACTAGCTTCAGCCAAGGCATAGTCCTGACTACGTTCTTTATTCACGACCGGTTCGGATTTTCCATCCGTCTTTCCTTGACTCACCTGAGGCGGAAGGTCGGATTCTGTTGCTGGAGCATTCTGTGCAGAACGTACGCCAGCGACACCTAAACCACCTAACAGCACGCCACCAACAATCCAGGGAGTAGGAAGCATCTTGGTAAAATGGGCAATTGCCCCTAAACCAATCACCGCATATGGGCCAATATCGCTCACAAAATCCCATACACCATTATCTTTTTTCTTTGCCGTCTTCTCCGCCACGTTATATCCCTGTATATTATACTAACTCACCATTATCATACCACGCAAATACGTCAATTGTGTGACATGCCCATAAAAAGAAACGCATCGAAAGCAAGAGTATATATTCTCTGGTTCATCAATGCGTTTGAATTATGTTATTCTGGTTGTTTCAATCTTTCTTCGGCAACATCTTTCATAAAACCGTTATTCAGTTCGTAATTTGTTGTTCCAGTTTCAACTAAACCATTGTCCGTCAGAGTGATTACAGACTCAGTATCTGTTTTGGTCACCCTGAACGAGCAACCTTCGTAGGCTTCACTGTCTTTAAGTTGTACAGCGTCGCCCAAATTAAATAACTTCATCGTTAATTGAGTAAGTAAATTACTTGACTAACATACCACAAACCTCAAACAGCTTCAACATCATCGTCAGGTTGCCGGATGCGTGCAATAGTGTTTGTGGTGCTATACCCCTTAACCAACCGAATCCTGACGACTTTTCCACCATAGCTCTCCACAAAATCCGCGCCTATAATGGCAGCGCGTTCATAATCTTCGCCCTTCATTAGCACATCAGGACGCAATTGTTCTAAAAGCGCTTCGGGGGTATCTTCGCGAAAGATCACCACCATATCTACATCACTCAGCGCTGCCAACATCATGGCGCGATCCATTTCTGCATTAATTGGACGCGCTTCTCCCTTGAGCCGCTTGACAGAACGATCGCTATTAATTGCAATCACCAACCGGTCACAGTGTGCTTTACAATGTGCCAGTGACGCCAGATGTCCGGTATGAATTACGTCAAAACACCCATTGGTAAACCCAACATGCAACCCTTGTGCCTTCCAGTGCGCCACCGTATCATGTGCCACTTCCAGCGAGCAAAGCTTCTGCTGTCCTTGCCTGATGGAAGCAGTATAGAGTGCTGCTTTTAGGTCGGTGCGGTAAATAACTGCGGTGCCTAAGCGCCCCACCACCACACCAGCGGCCTGATTTGCCAGCGTGACGGCATCCTGAAGGTCAGCACTCGCAGATAATGCCAGCGCCAGTGTAGCAATCACCGTATCACCAGCACCGGAAACGTCATAAACGTCTCTTGCCTGCGTCTGCACATGCGTGTGTAACCCATCAGCACGCACCAGCATCATGCCACGCGCACCCAGTGTCACCACGCAAGCACCAATTGCGTAGTTGCGGCACCACCCTGATGCTACCTCTGCCATATGTGTATCATTTTCAAACGCGGTACCATGCAGCAGAATCATTTCTTTCTCGTTGGGCGTCATCACATCAACACCGCGGTAAAGCGCAATATCCGCTTGCTTAGGATCAACCAGACAAGGGATGCCATGTTTTGCCGCCGTGTCAATCACGTAACGAATCATCTCAGGGTGCAACACGCCTTTGGCATAATCTGACAAGATCACCACATGGTAGTCAGCAATCACTTCATCCAGACGTTGCTGCATATCCTTCATCGTTTCGGGTTGCACAGGACGTGTATCTTCATGATCGCTGCGTAGCAATTGCTGTCCTGCGGCAATATGACGTATTTTGCAACTGGATGTGCGGCCATGCTCCGTCACCAGATACGACGCTGCACGCGGTAATGCACTCATCGCATCCTGAATCTGTTGCGCTATGGCATCGTCTCCAATCACACCCATCATGCCAGCAGCAGCCCCTAAAGACAGCACATTGCGTACCACGTTTCCGGCACCACCCAGCATGGTGGTTTCATGGGTCACAGCAAGCACAGGTACAGGCGCTTCCGGTGAAATACGGCTGGCTGATCCATACACAAACCGATCATACATCACATCCCCAATCACCAACACCGATTGCTGGTCAAATGACTCAATCACAGATAACAGGTCAAGGTCAGGGGCATCAGCATTAGTCTTTGTCATGCTTCGGCTAAGTAGCATAAACCATGCTATCTTACCAGAGATTATGCTGCTTCAAGCGTATTTAAGGCTTTTCAAACAGGGCTGTCTCATGGTAAGGATGGGTGCCATGACACAACAGATTTCTCTACGCACCATGGCGAATGCCATTCGCGCTTTAAGTATGGACGCCGTACAGCAAGCCGCTTCCGGACACCCGGGAATGCCGATGGGCATGGCAGATGCCGCCACTATTTTGTGGACGGAGCATTTCACGCATCATCCGCACGTGCCAAACTGGCCAAATCGCGACCGTTTTGTACTATCCGCCGGGCATGGCTCTATGCTGCTCTATGCATTGCTGCACCTCACAGGTTACGAAGACATGACACTGGATGAGATCAAACATTTTCGCCAGCTTGGCTCACGCACGTGCGGGCATCCGGAATATGGCCATGCCGCAGGCATTGACACCACAACAGGGCCTTTGGGGCAGGGGTTTGGTAATGCTGCAGGTATGGCAATGGCAGAACGCCTGATGCACACCCGCTTTGGCAGCGATTTGGTAGATCATTATACGTATGCCATTGTGGGGGATGGCTGCCTGATGGAAGGGATTTCACAGGAAACCGCATCCTTTGCCGCGCATCAAAAATTGCATAAACTAATCGTATTATTCGATGATAACGGCATTTCCATTGATGGCTCCACCAGCCTGTCTACCTCTGAAGATCAGGTAAAGCGTTTTGACGCACTGGGATGGGATGTGTACACGGTTGACGGGCACAACACAGACGAAGTTGCACAGGCACTACGCGATGCACGTCAAAGTGATATGCCCTCTTTCATCGCCTGCAAAACGACGATTGCTTACGGTTCACCGAATAAGGGAGGCACTTCTGCCAGCCACGGTGCACCGCTGGGTGATAAGGAAATACAGGCTACCCGCAAAGCACTGGACTGGCCACATGATGCATTCGTGATTCCAGACGACATACGTCAGGCATGGAAAGACAGCACGAAAGCGGGACACGCAGCCTATGAGCAATGGGTGGAGCATTTCAACGCACTGGATGATGCAACGCAAACCGAATTTACCCGCCTGATGCAAGGTGACTTACCTGCAGGATGGCAGGAAGCATTAGATACGCTAAAACAGGAATATAGTGCTAGCATGGTCAAGGAAGCCACGCGTAAATCTTCCGCTAATGTCTTGCAGCATATTGCACCACTCATCCCTGAACTTATCGGCGGATCAGCAGACTTAACGGGTTCAAACCTGACCAAAACACCAGATCAGACTCCTATTACACCACCAGATTATGGTGGGCGTTACCTCTACTATGGCATCCGCGAACATGCGATGGGTGCCATGATGAACGGGATGATTCTGCATGGCGGCGTTGTGCCATATAGCGGTACATTTCTGGTGTTTAGCGATTATATGCGAACGCCCATACGCTTGAGCGCACTGATGAAACTTGGTGTGATTTACGTGATGACGCATGACTCTATCGGTGTTGGTGAAGACGGGCCTACCCATCAGCCAGTCGAACATCTGGCGTCACTGCGCGCTATGCCCGGCGTTTACGTGTTCCGTCCGGCAGACCGCATTGAAACCATCGAATGCTGGGCGCTGGCACTGGCGTTTAGAACCGCACCATCGGTGCTGACACTCACGCGGCAAGGTGTTCCGCAATTACGCACCGAATACGTGAATGAAAACAAAGCTGCACGCGGGGGGTACGCTTTGCGTAGCAGTGAAGTAGATCAGGCAGTGTTAGTTGCCAGCGGGTCAGAAGTCTCACTCGCTATGGAAGCAGCTGACGCACTAAAAGCCAAAGGTATCACTGTCAGAGTCGTCTCCATCCCATGTATGGAATTATTCTTTGAGCAGTCTGCAGCATATCGCTTAGACGTGCTAGGGAACGGATTGCCGCGCATAGCCGTTGAAGCTGCCAGCTCGTTTGGCTGGCACCGAATCATTGGCGATACCGGGCGTAGTGTCTGCATCGAAGAGTTTGGCACCTCTGCCCCTGCTCCTGAAGTATATCGTCATGTAGGTGTCACGTGTGACGCCATCATAGATGCGGTTAACGCATCACTTTCATCAACCACCCACCCACATTAACAAAGAGGAACATATGGTTACTATTGGTATTAACGGACTTGGACGTATTGGCCGCAGCGTACTGCGTGCTTTGGAAGAACAAGGATATAACGACATTAAAATAGGTGCAGTGAATGACTTATCCCCTGTCAATGATCTGGTACATTTGCTAAAATATGATTCTGTTCACGGACGCTTTTCGGGTGATGTCTCTGCTAAAGGCAATGATATCACGTTTGGTCGTCAGACATTCCCAACGATTCAGGAACGCAATCCGGCAGATATTGGCTGGGATAAGTACGGTGTTGATATTGTGCTGGAATGTACCGGTATTTTTAGCTCAACGGAAAAATCGCAAGCGCATCTGGATGGCGGAGCAAAACGCGTAATTCTATCTGCACCAGCAAAAGATAACACCAAAACTGTCGTGTACGGCGTAAACCATGAAACCATCACGGACAGCGATGCTGTCATCTCTAATGGTTCCTGCACCACTAACTGTCTGGCGCCGCTGGCAAAAATCCTGAATGACACATTCGGTATTGAAAGTGGTTTCATGACCACCATACATTCCTACACGAACGATCAAAACATTGTTGATGCAGGCCATTCAGACATGCGCCGCGCACGTGCCGCTGCCATGTCCATGATTCCAACCACTACCGGCGCGGCTAAAGCACTGGGTGCCGTATTGCCTGAACTGGCTGGCAAGCTAGATGGCACCGCGATTCGCGTACCAACACCTAATGTCTCTATTGTTGATCTGACTTTCGTGTCTGAAAAGCCTTTAGATAAAGCTGCCATACAGGCCGCCTGTGAAAAAGCAGCTAGTGGCAGCATGAAGGGTGTGCTGGCCGTCACGGATGAGCCACTTGTTTCCATTGACTTCACCCATAACCCACATAGCAGCATCGTCGATCTTACCTCCATTTATGTAACGGGTGATCGTCTGGGACGTATTGCATCATGGTATGATAATGAATGGGGCTTTTCCTGCCGCATGCTGGAAGTCGCACGCTACTTAAGTCAAACATCTCTTGCTAATGCAGCCTAACCCACTCGGTACCTCTGTACGTATTGCCGGTAACACCCCTAATGTTATCGGCATGTACACTGTATATAAGCGCGAAGTATGGCGCTTCATGAAGGTCTGGAACCAGACGGTTATCGCGCCCATTATTTCCAGTCTCCTTTTTCTGGCCGTACTGATGCTTGCTTTGGGTGGTGACACACGTAGCATTGGAGACATGCCGTTTAATCAGTTCGTTGCACCCGGACTGGTGATGATGGCAGTTATCCAAAATGCCTTTGCCAATTCCTCTTCCTCGCTCATGTTGGCAAAAATACAGGGCGTCATTATTGATCTGCTGATGCCACCACTCAAAGGATGGGAAGTCACCTTTGGCATGGTCGCCGGAGGAGTAACACGCGGCGTGTTAGTCGGGCTAACCGCGATGATCGCCGTTTATAGCTTTGTACCTGTCACATTTCACAACCCCTATCTCGCCTGCTTCTTTGTCGTTGCCGCCAGTGTGATGATGGCGTTGCTTGGAATGCTGGGTGGTATCTACGCGCAAGGGTTTGACCAGCTCTCTGCCTTCACGACCTACATCATTACACCACTCTCTTTTCTGTCTGGAACATTTTACTCCATCAAGCAGCTCCCTGCCTTCTGGCAGCAATTAAGTTATTATAACCCGTTCTTCTATATGATCGACGGATTTCGCTTTGCTGTCACTGGCCATAGCGATGGCAACATTATGCAAGGCGTTTTAATGATGATTATGCTTAATATAATTATCTGGAGTGTGGTACAACACTTATTCTCTAAAGGCTGGCGGCTCAAAAGCTGACCCCTTACTTAACCACTCAGGACACCATAGCCATGCGTATATTAGTAGTAGAAGACGATCAACAAGTTGCTGACTATATTTGTCAGGGGCTGAATGAATGCGGGCATATCGCAGATCATACTGCTGATGGCCGCGACGGGTTGTTTCTTGCAACGACAGAAGACTATCATCTGGTTATTCTGGATCGTATGTTACCCAACGTAGATGGTCTGACCATTACTAAAACATTGCGTGCCTCCAACAATAACGTTCCCATCATCCTGCTTAGCGCACTGAGCGAAGTGGATGACCGCGTGAAAGGCCTCAAAGCCGGGGGAGATGATTACGTTGTCAAACCATTCGCTTTTAGTGAACTGCTCGCACGCGTGGAAGCACTGGCAAGACGTCATGAAGGGAAAACCGAAACTGTGACTAAGCTAAATACTGGTGACCTTGAGGTAGATTTGCTAGCGCGCGTGGTTATTCGCGGTGGCAGAAAAATTACCCTGCAAGCGCGTGAGTTTAGTTTGCTGGAATATCTTTTGCGTAATAAGGGACAGATTGTCACACGTACCATGTTACTGGAAAATGTCTGGCATTACCATTTTGACCCGCAAACCAATGTCATTGACGTACATATCAGCCGCCTGCGCCGCAAAATAGATGAAGGCTTCGACAAACCTCTCATCACAACGGTACGTGGCACGGGTTACACAATAGAAGATCGCTAAAAATTTAAGGTGTCACAACCAACCAAATCTGCCCGCGCACGTCAGCGTATAGCACTGAAACGCAGTTCCAGCTTCACACTGGCCGTCATCTTCACGCTGCTACTGACGGCCTCGATCATACTGGTTATCTACTTTATGCACTCTGCATCAAAGGATCATCAGCGAGCATTAACCTCGCACATGCTTTTCACAGATATTCAGGCTATGCAGGATCAATATGAAACTGATGGGCTGGAAGGGTTGGCAAACCTGCTGCAATACCGCTTAAAACGTAATTATGCTGGCCTTATCTATGCATTAGCCACACCTGAAGGCAATGTTTTGGTTGGCAATTTCGCCTACCTCCCAAACAACATGCCAAAACCCGGCATTGCATTCGATATTGACCCACAGCACTCTGCACGTGAAAGCGGCTTGCCAGAAGACAAACATTACACCATCATGGCTGCGCACCATGTGCTGGATAATGGCTATACCTTACTGGTAGGCCGCAATGTGCCGGACACCACCGGTCATCAATCAATTATGTACAAACTAGGTAGTATTACCGTACTGATCCTGATCTTTCTGGCCGCAGCTGGATTCTTTATCGGAGATCGTGTGGTGTATCGTATCAACCTGATTGCCGACACCGCAGATTACATCATCCATACCGGAGACTTATCACACCGCATCCCGGTGCCCGGTAACTGGGATGATTTAAGTAAACTGGCACATATGCTCAATGATTTATTTGCCCGTATCGAGCAGCTAATGGATGATGTACGACAAGTATCTGATGCCATTGCTCATGATTTACGTACCCCTCTAACCCGCCTGAAAAACCAGCTGGAAGCCTTGCAAGCACGTAGCACAGATGAATCTTTAGGGCTGGAAGAAGAAACAGAATCAATGATTGCAGAAGCTGACCATATCCTTAATACCTTTTCAGCATTGCTCCGTATTCGCAACATTGAAGCAGGGAAATGGCACACAGCTTATGAAACGTTACCTCTTCATACATTGGTAAGCGATGTTGTGGAATATTACGAAGCACTGGCAGAAGATAAAGAGCAGACCATCCACGCAACGCTGCAAGACTGCGCGTATCACGGAGACAAGCATTTATTATTTCAGGCATTTGCCAATATTATGGATAATGCCGTCAAATATGCCCCCCATCACAGTACGATTCAGGTCACGCTAGACTCAACGCAGCAACATGTATCCCTGACGATTGCAAATTCGGCACCACGTATGGACGATGCTACCATACCCAAACTCTTTGATCGTTTTTACCGCACTGATAAAGCACGACAAACCAAAGATGGAACCGGGCTGGGCTTGAGCCTGAGCAAAGCCATTATTCTATCTCATGGCGGCACTATTAACGCACAAAGCACAACAGAGCTGTTTTCCATGCACATCACTTTGCCATTGCGAACGTCCACCACTTAAAGCGTCAGCCTTTAACTGAGAGTGAATGATCCTGACTATACATTAGGCGTGTAATCTGCTAGCTGTATCACCATGTTTGCATTTCCTGACATTGACCCTATTGCCATTTCTATCGGGCCTGTGGCCATACGCTGGTATGCACTCGCCTACATTAGCGGCATTTTAGGTGCATGGTGGTATATAGGATGGCTGGACAAAAAAGCCTCTACCCGTCTCCTCGTCAAAACGCAACGCGATGATATGATTACCTGGGGTATTATTGGGGTAATGTTAGGCGGGCGACTGGGCTATGTCCTGTTCTACAACCTGTCCTACTTCATCGAACACCCGCTGCATATTTTACAGCTATGGCAAGGCGGCATGAGCTTTCATGGCGGCGCACTGGGTGTGATTATGGCATTTTATATCTTTGCCAGACGCCAGAAAATTCCTTACGTTGCACTCATGGACAGAATCTGTTGCGCTGTCCCTATCGGGCTTTTCTTTGGTCGCATAGCCAACTTCATTAACGGAGAATTGTATGGCCGTGTGACAGATAGCCAGTGGGGCATCGTTTTCCCTACAGGGGGTCACCTGCCACGACACCCAAGTCAACTCTATGAAGCCACACTGGAAGGGCTGGCACTCTTTTTAATATTGCTGATAACAGCACGCTTATTCAAGGGGCTTCGCTATAATGGGTTACTCTCGGGCATGTTTTTAGCAGGATATGGGGCAGCGCGCTTCACGGTAGAATATGCACGCGAACCAGATGCGCATCTGGGATTCATTATCGGAAACTTTACGATGGGACAATTACTATGCATCCCGATGATGCTAGTCGGAGGTGCTCTCATGTTGCGCGCACTTCAGCAACGCAAAAGACACCTTTACGTTTAAGTCTCTGACAAAACCTTAAATAACCTATGCACTACTTGAATCAGGCTGTCAGTTAGGTTAAATAAAGAGTCATGAAATCTATGACTCCCCAACATATTGTTACCGAACTTGACCGCTTTATCGTTGGCCAGCATGACGCCAAGAAAGCGGTTGCTATTGCCCTGCGTAACCGTTGGCGTCGCCAGCAAGTGGAAGGCGCATTGCAAGATGAGATTGTGCCAAAAAACATTCTCATGATTGGCCCCACGGGGTGCGGAAAAACTGAAATTGCACGTCGCTTAGCCAAACTGGCAGACGCACCATTCCTGAAAATTGAGGCCACGAAATTCACCGAGGTCGGCTATGTTGGCCGTGATGTGGAGTCCATAGTGCGTGATCTGGTAGAAATATCGGTCAATATGATTAAAGAACGTGAGCATGTTAGCGTTAGCGAACGTGCGTATGAGGAAGCTGAAAACCGTATCCTTGATGCATTGGTTGGCGATAGTGCCAGCCCTGAGACACGCCGCAAGTTTCGTGAGAAACTCCAAAGCGGTGAACTGGATGATCGTGAAGTGGAACTGGATGTGACGGATACTGACAGTCCGTTTAACAGCTTCGACATCCCCGGTATGCCTGGCGGCCAAATGGGTGTGCTGAATTTAAGTGATATGTTTGGCAAAGCCATGGGTGGCCGCACCAAGAAACGCAAAATGACCGTATCGGAAAGCCATAAGGTGCTTATGGCAGAAGAATCCGAGAAGTTACTGGATCAGGATAAAGTAGTGCAGGAAGCACTCAAATCCGTTGAAAATGACGGCATCGTCTTTATTGACGAAATAGATAAAGTCTGCGCCCGCTCGGATATGAAAGGGGGAGAAGTCAGCCGCGAGGGTGTACAGCGTGACTTGCTTCCCTTACTGGAAGGCACGGTTGTTGCGACAAAATACGGATCTGTCAAAACCGACCATATTTTGTTTATCGCTTCCGGCGCATTCCATATGGCCAAACCAGCGGATTTACTGCCCGAGCTACAAGGCCGCCTGCCTATACGTGTGGAATTAAAGGCCTTAAATGAAGCAGATATGCAGCGTATCCTGACTGAACCGGAAGCCAGCCTGACCAAGCAATACGTAGCATTAATGGAAACGGAAGACATTGAGGTAACCTTTGCAGAAGACGGCGTGAAAGAGCTGGCACGACTGGCAACACGCTTTAACCGGGAAATCGAAAATATTGGCGCACGCCGCTTGCACACCATCATGGAAAAACTGATGGAAGATGTCAGCTTCCATGCATCCGAACGTACCGGCAGCACCGTCACCGTAGATACCGCTTACGTGCAGGAACATGTGGGTGATATGACCGAAGATACCGATCTGGGCAAGTTTATCTTATAGTCTGTTTGTCTGATAGCTCATGGCAAAAAACTGGCCTGCTACCAAGGCATAGAGACGATCTCTCGTCTTGCGGATAACAGGCCATCAATCTTGCTCGGCTTACATTCGACGACCTCCCAGTTAAAAAACTGGGGACAGTATTTGTACAGCTCTAATACTTGGTAAATCCCGTTTTGGTAATCGGGATCCTGGCCAAGTTCTTTGGCTGATTCTGCAATCAATTCTTTTGAAGGGGCAATATTTAGTGGGGTTCCGTGATCCGTCAACCAGCACTTTATCATAACTATTTTGGCAACATGGCCAAAGAAAAACGATGGTGCATATGTATCACATGGATATCAACTAAACAACCCCTTAGTAAGGTGTATAGACTTCCACTTGCAACACACCACGCATAATCTTGTCGCGCGCTTCTTCCACCCGATCAATCACGTCAAGCGTCACAATATCCTTATTGTATACATCCACGGAATAATCCAGCGCCCCTTCACGCAAACCTAAATATTTAATGCCGGGCTGCCATTTGCCGCTATAAGTCGTAGTAATGGCTTCATACACTGCTTTATCCACCCGCTTCACCATAGAAGTTGCCACGGTGCCGGGAAACAGGCTATTCTGATTCGTATCTACACCAATGGCGTAGCGCCCCATTTCTTCCGCCGCTTCCAGCACCCCGATGCTTGAACCACCAGCAGCCGCAAAAATGACACCGACACCATTATTATATTGTTTCTTAGCCAACGCGCGTGCGCGCTCAGGGTTGTTCCACGCGCCCGGCTCTTTGCCAATCGTATCACGCTCCATCTCAATGGCCGAATCATGATACTTTGCCCCCTGATAGAACCCCATCGCAAAGTTGTTAATAAGCGGCACATTCATGCCACCAATAAATCCAATCTTCTTGGTTGGCGAAATACTAGACGCAATTACCCCAACCAAAAAAGCACCTTCATGGTCTTTGAAGCTAATAGATTGCACATTGCTATAGATAGGTGGGATAATACCATCAATCACAGTGAATTTCACTTCAGGATACCGATCTGCAATCGTCAGCACAGGAATCATATTCTGAAATCCAACGGAAATTACATGGGTGGCGCCCTGATTAATGATATTCTCAAACGCTTTCACCCTGTCCAGCCCGGGTTCAATACGAAATTCCGCATAGTCAATACCAACTTCGTTTTTCGCTTGCTGTGCGCCTTTTCGTACCAGATCAATAAACCCCTTATCCCCGCGCTTACCCGTAAATTCGTAAACGATGGCAGGCTTAAATTCGCCGGCTTCTGCCCTCATATTGACAGATACGCTGGCAAAGATTATGATGCATAACACCGTGAGGCGTTGAAAAAGAACATATGCCATAAATGTCATCGGTGTTGTCGCGTATAATACATAATCACTTCCTTACATATCACAGAAATTGTCAATGACCAATACCCAATCACTTCCGTTACTACGAAAATACCTGCATGACCAAGGGTGTCACGGCTTTATTTTACCTGTCACTGATGAATATCAGGGCGAATATAATGCGAGCTACGCCCGACGTGTTACCTGGCTGACAGGCTTTGACGGCTCAGCCGGGATGCTGGTTGTGCTGCCAGACAAAGCGGCTTTGTTAGTAGATGGGCGTTATACCCTGCAAGCAAAGCAGGAAGTCGATACGACCCTGTATGAGGTACATCATAGTGCGACCACGCCGCTACATCAGTATTTGTGCGAACATATATCCGCGCCAATATCAGAGACTGCAGAGCCTGTTATCATTGGCTATGACCCATGGCTGCATACCGTTACCCAGATGCAGCGTTTGCAAAAAGCACTTCCTGAGCATTTTCTGTTGCGCGCCCTGACGCACAACCTGGTAGACCTGTTATGGACAGACCGGCCATCCAGACCAACGGTACAGTTGCGCCGTCATGATAGCGCCATTGCCGGCATGGAAACCTCGGACAAGCTGGCAAAAGTTATACAGTCCATGCAGGCAGATGCTCTGATGCTCAATGAACCGGATGCCATCTGCTGGCTACTCAATATTCGTGGCGGTGATGTTCCCTACAACCCACTCCCCTTATGTTATGCGGTTATCATGCGAGATGGCACAGTTTCACTGATTATTCACCCGGAGAAAACGCAGCATATTGCGTTAGATAGTAACATTACCGTCATTGACGAGCAGGATATTGAGGCATTTGTAGCGTCACTACCCGTCAATACCGTGCAGTATGACCCATCCACCTGCCCTGTGAGAATCATGCAATTACTGGAGAAAGGAGCCATCACGCCGGTTGCAGCCACAAATCCCGTCACCCTCCTCAAAGCGGTTAAAAACCCCGTTGAGGTGCGTAACATGCAACGTGCGCATTGCACGGATGGTTATGCGCTCACACGCTTTATTGAGTGGTTTCATGCATTGCCAGAAGAAGCATCACTCACAGAACGTGATGTTGTCGCCAAACTGGAAGCATTCCGCCGCGAAAACCCTGACTATCTGGGTGCCAGCTTTGCTACGATTGCCGGTGCAGGAGAACATGGTGCCATTGTGCATTATCACGCAACAGAAGCCACTAACCGCGCCATTCGCTCGGGCGATGCGCTGCTAATTGATTCTGGCGGACAATATTCTTATGGCACTACAGATGTTACCCGCACTCTTGTGCGAGGCAAACCAAGTGATGCATTCCGCCATCATTTCACCCTTGTCTTGAAAGGCCATATCGCACTAGCGCAGGCCATTTTTCCTGAAGGCACCACGGGTCACCAGCTTGATGTGCTGGCACGACAGTTTTTATGGCAGGAAGGAGAAGACTATCAGCACGGCACAGGGCATGGCGTTGGCCATTATCTTTGCGTGCATGAAGGCCCACAAAATATCTCTACTCGCCCCAATAACGTAGCACTGCAACCCGGCATGATCCTATCTAATGAACCCGGCTACTATAAAACCGGTCACTATGGCATCCGTATTGAATCACTGGTGCTGGTCGTAGAAAAATATTGTCATGATGACGGCAAACGCTACTTCGGATTCGAGACACTAACCCGCGTGCCTATTGATATGGAACTGGCAGACATATCCCTATTATCCGCAGGAGAATTAGCGTGGCTTGAGACGTACCATCAGTTATGTGAAGAAAATGCAACATAAAGCTATATTGCATTTAGTGTAAAATTATGGTATTGTTTAGTTTCAATCAAGTATAGGGAAAGTATTATGCAAGCATCAGTTCAACAACAAAAATTTAATTATGATGGCTTAGTGGAAAAAGCACAGGCTGTTTGCAACTTTATGTATGGCACAAAAGAACGCACATGGATCACACTGGCTGTATGCTTTGGTATGTTAGTTGGTGGCATCGGCCTTATGCAGGCTGCTGCTAATGGTGGACTATGCGGTGGTGCCATGTAGCATATGATGACGCTTTAATGTCCTTTGCGCCATTGCCTTAATGCAAAACGTATCGGAGATAAGAGTGTCGTTTCATGAGCAGGAGTGGCTACCGTGTCTTGTGCTATGCTGGCAGCTATCATATCCCCCGCCAGCGGCGCAGATACCAGCCCTCTTGCTCCATGTGCAATAGTCACATATGAACCTTTCAGTAGCGGCGTTTCCAAAGATTCAGCCGCTCTTTTTGTATATGGCGTACTTGCAACCATCTGTTGCCACGCCTGCGCATCATATAACCGGCCAACCACAGGCATACGATCCCCACTCACTGTGCGAAACGCTACCCGTCCGTCCAATGCACTCAGTGAAGGCCACTCTTTAATGCAATCAGGATAAGATTGCTGCAAACGCGCTAAATTCTGTTCGTGGTCAGCCAGATTCATTGCCTCATCATAGCAATCCTTATCAAAGGTTGCCCCAACATAATGGACTCCGTCAATGGCAGGCGTTATATAACCACCATAACAATAGACTTGTACGACATCTTGTAAGTAATGCTCGGGAACATAGGTGATCTGTCCACGAATGCGCCGCATTGGCAACATATGTGCTGGCCATAATTGTCGGGCATCATAAGCATTTGCCATCACAATATTACGCGCGGAAGCAATCACCTGACCATTCCCATCATAAACCTGCCACAGGCCATCCACGTAAGCCACATGCGCCACAGACTGTTCATACAGGCACGTTATGGCATGATGTGACAGCATCGCTTCACACAAAGAGGGTACATCAACCCAGCCTGAGTGAGGCATTACCATCCCTTCAGGTGTACTGTAAGCAATAGCATTGGGCAAATATTGTGCAACGTCCTGCAAGTTTCGTATGCCATCCGGATGGGTTGGATCTTTCGGGCGATGTTCCATGCCACACAGATCATGAAGCGCACCAACTTGCGGTAATAACCGCACCGTATGCGCCATACCCCGCAAGTAAAACGCGGTAGCGGCGTCCATTTTGCGCGCCATAAACGGATACAGGATACCTGCCGGATTGCCCGAACTCTCACAGGCAGGCTTTTCATGGCGGTCTATCACTGTAACCTTTAATCCACGCATGGCACACGCCCATGCGCAGGCAGCGCCAGCAATGCCAGCACCAACCACTACCACATCATCCTGCGTCTGCACTGATCTGGTAATGTCTGGTGTTTTGACCATACGGCCAATCAACATATGGCGTTTATGTCCATACCCCTTCACACGCTCTACCGCGAATCCAGCATCTGTCAACCCATCACGTACCAGTCGTGCCGCTGTGAAAGTAGAAAAACTCCCATCATGCGCCGTACATCGCGCTATATGATGCAAATGCGCACCGTGCCACATATCAGGGTTTTTCGCTGGAGCAAATCCGTCTAACAGCCAGCTATCAACCCGTCTATCTTTAATTAACGGCAGCATATCAGCCATATCACCGTAGAGTAAGGTGACACGTAGACGACCACCCGCCAGCCACACATCATGCGCACCCGCCACAGGCAAAGGATACGCGTTCAACCATTGCCGCGATAAGGCGGTCAGCGGAGGCCACTGGGCATAAATAGACTCCAGCACATTGCGTGGCAGTGGGTGTTTCTCAATACTAAGATAATGCAACACCGCATCTTTTGGTGCTACTTGGTTCCATAACTGCCAGCAAAGCAGCATGTTCAACCCTGTACCAAACCCTGTTTCGGCCACCGTAAAGCTCTTTTGCACTTTTGCGAAACGTTCAGGCAGGCTGTTGCCTTGCATAAACACATAGTGGCTTTCCTCCAGCGCTCCGGCTTTAGAGAAATACACATCACCATACGCATCAGACACAGGCACACCATCCTCCATACTCACGGAAGCCATATGCAAAGGAGGAGGTAATACAGACATGACGCTCACCTATAGCGTATGCAGGTTGTTTCTGTATACCCATCATTGTGGTTGTACCAGCCCACATAAGCTCGCTATACTCATGCGAATGAATCTTCTTGCACTCGACACCACCCAAGGCACTACGTCACTGGCACTGTGCCTTCGCGGGCAACTTATATCCGAATATCATGATGATCGCCTGAATGGCCAATCAGCTGATCTGGCGATACAGGCAGACCGGTTCCTGCAAGCCCACCATACACGCTGGCAGGATATGACCTATCTTGCCTGCACTACCGGCACAGGTGGCTTCACCTCGGTGCGTATCGGCGTTGCGTTTACACGCGGCGCAGCATTTGCCAGTGGCACGCAGGCGGTGGGGGTATCCTTACCCCAGATCATGGCGCATCAGGTTATGCAACGCACAGCTCTTAAGCAGGTAACCTGCCTGATTCCAGCAGGTAAGCGCGATGTCACCATGCAATCTTTCTATTCAGACAAAAACCTGTCTGTACACCCCTCATCGGAGATGGAACTTATCCAACGCAGCAACATTACCTTGTCGGGCAATAACACTTACGTAAGCACAGATGCCGCATTATTGCCATTACACGGACATCACGTAGCTGTTAGCCATATCGCACGTTACCTCGCGGAATACCTCTTATGCCATCCAGACCCATCTACGTTACCAGCGCCCGTCCCGCTTTATGCCAAACCGCCAGACGCGGCCATTGGCACACCTCTTCTGCGCAGCTAACACTTAGGCAATTTCTCGCTGGCAGACTTTAACTGACCACATGCAGCCAAAATATCCTGCCCTCGCGGCGTGCGAACAGGCGACATATACCCTGCCAAAGCAATAATGTTTGCGAATGAGCGGATACGATCTTCCCCCGAACAGACATAGGAACTTCCCGGCCATGGATTAAACGGAATCAGGTTCACTTTTGATGGAATCCCGCTTAATAGCTTCACCAATCTTCGTGCTTCAGCATCACTATCATTAACCCCATCCAGCATCACATACTCAAATGTCACACGCTGACGTGGGTGCATCTCGCTATAATAGCGGCAGCCCTCCAGCAATTCGGCAATGTTCCAGCGCTTATTGAGCGGCACTAACACATCACGCAATTCGTCATGTACTGCATGTAGAGAAATCGCCAGATTTAGCCCTAATTCGTCGGCACATTGCCGGATGTAGGGTACATGTCCAGACGTAGATAACGTAATGCGTTTGCGTGAAATGGCCATGCCGTCTTTATCCATCAGAATCTGCATTGCCAGTGCTACTTGCTCGTAGTTAAAGAGCGGCTCCCCCATCCCCATCAGCACGATATTGGTAATACGACGTGTTTCGGTCGCACGTTCCCAATCTTCCAGTGCATCACGTGCGGCCATCACCTGCCCCACAATTTCAGCCGCCGTCAGATTCCGAACCAACTTTTGCGTACCCGTATGACAAAACGTACAGCTCAGTGTGCAACCAATTTGTGAGGAAATGCACAACGTGCCGCGGTCACTCTCAGGAATAAAGACAGTTTCTACCTGATGGCCATCCTCAAAACGATAGAGCCACTTGCGCGTACCATCGTTAGAGAGCAAATCCTGATCCGCAATAGGGCGGGCGATGGTGCTATGTGCCTGAACTACTTGTTGCACAGCCGCCCCCAGATTCTTCATGGTTTCCACATCACACGCACCACGCTGATGCATCCATTGCCATAATTGCTTTGCCCGAAAACGTGGCAACTCTAAGCTAGCACAGAATGCCTGCAATTGCGGGAAACTCAACCCCGCCAGATGTACTGAATCAGCCATACTTACCAGAAATATAATCACGTGTTTGTGCTTCAGCCGGTTGTTCAAACACTTGCTGGGTACGACCATACTCTACCACATGCCCCAGATGAAAAAAGCCCGTATAATCAGAGATACGCCGCGCCTGCTGCATGGAATGCGTTACCATAATAATCGTGTAATCCTGCTTTAACTGAGTGATTAATTCTTCAATCCGTGCCGTAGCAATCGGGTCTAGCGCCGAGCATGGCTCATCCATTAAAATCACTTCCGGATTAACAGCAATAGCGCGGGCAATACATAAACGCTGTTGCTGTCCGCCAGATAACCCCAATGCACGCTGATGCAGACGGTCTTTCGTTTCTTCCCACAGCCCCACACGTTGCAAACAATCATTCACCAGCGCATCCAGCTCCGTTTTGGAGTCACATATGCCATGCAAGCGGGGGGCGTATGCCACATTATCATAAATAGTTTTGGGGAACGGATTAGGCTTTTGAAACACCATCCCCACCCGCGCGCGCAGTAACACCACATCCTGATCGGGCGCATACATATTCTGCCCATCCAGCAACACTTCTCCGCTCACGCGGCATCCGTCAATCGTATCGTTCATCCGGTTGAAACAGCGCAGAAACGTTGACTTCCCACACCCCGAAGGGCCAATCAGCGCGGTTACGCTTCCTGTAGGAAAACGCATAGACACGTCAAATAATCGTTGCTGATCTCGCTGGTAAAACACACTGATCTCACGCGCCTCAATTTGGCAGGCATGGTCAGGAACGGTATCAGATAATAAAGCAGAAGACGGCATAGACGAATGGTTAACGGTTGCGCTCGCTACGATGACGAATATAAGTAGCCAGCAAATTCATACATAATAATAGCCCAATTAAGACTAAAATGCCACTGGCAGTTTTTTGCGTAAATCCTTGCTCCGGACTGCTTGCCCATAAATAAATCTGCACAGGCATGGCCGTTGCCGGATCAAGCGGTGTAATGGGCGGGTTTGCAATAAATGCCACCATACCAATCATCAGCAGGGGTGCCGTTTCTCCAAGTGCGCGCGCAAGCCCTAAAATAGTACCGGTAATAATGCCCGGCAAGGCTTGTGGCAGCACATGATGCATCACCACTTGCAACGGTGAGGCTCCCAGCCCACGTGCCGCATCACGCAAACTGTCAGGCACTGCAGCCAGCGCAAGACGCGTGGAAATGATAATAATCGGTAACGTCATTAAAGACAACGTAAGCCCCCCCACCAGCGCGGAAGATCGCGGTAGACCAAATAACTGTAAATATACAAACAACCCAAGCAACCCATAAATAATGGACGGAATCGCTGCCAGATTATTAATGCTTACCTCAACTATGTCACGTAGACGTGATGGACGCGAAAACTCCTGAAGATACATAGCAGCACCTACCCCCATAGGCAAAGCACAGGCCAGACAAATCAGCACAATAAACAATGAACCCATCAATCCCCCCCCAATGCCCGCACGTTCAGGGTTGCGTGAGTCACCTTCCGTAAAAAACCCTGTATCAAACCGTGATATCAGCCTGCCTTCTTCGTGCAATGCGCCCAGCCATGCAGCCTGCTGCTGACTTAAACCATAACGCTTAAACGTATCGGGTAACATACCATCACTCACCCACAAGGCAGACGAAGATGAAAGTGGCACATGCATCACTGTATCGTGTGTCTGTGCTGCAATACCTGCGTGAGGTGCCAACAGGCTGTAGAGCGCACGTTTATCACGACGCGCCGTAACATCAGGAAAATATGCGGACAGTACGCGCTTGACCTGCAAAGAAGGTGGCAATTCTTGTGTGACCTGTTGCACCTCTGGCGAGATAGGCAGGGAGGCTTGCAGATAAAACAGACCTTTAACACCTGGAACCATCAGGCTGACCAGCAACACCCCAAGCATAGCGGCGGCACCTCCAAGCGCCAGTATCCCGTAAAGGCGAAACCGTTGATCTGCCCTGTGGCGGGCGCGGATACGGCGAGCAATCTTACTATTCATAGGCCTGCCTGTACCGCCTGACAACGACTAAGGCAATCACATTCAGTATCAGTGTAAAGACAAACAGCGTTAACCCCAGTGCAAATGCCGCCAGCGTCTTGGTGCTACCAAATTCCTGATCGCCCACCAGCAATGCCACAATCTGCACGGTCATTGTAGTGACAGATTCCAGCGGGTTTGCAGTGAGATTCGCGGATAATCCGGCAGCCATCACCACAATCATTGTTTCTCCAATAGCGCGCGAGGTAGCAAGCAGGATGCCGCCAATAATGCCGGGCAAGGCTGCCGGAAGCAATACCTGCTTAATCGTTTCCGATTGTGTTGCACCTAACCCATAACTCGCATCTCGCAAACTATCCGGCACAGCCTTTAATGCATCATCACTTAACGACGAGACTAACGGAATAATCATTACGCCCATCACCAGCCCGGCAGCTAGTGCGCTCTCGGATGCCACATCCATGCCCAAAGCAGCACCCGCATCACGCAGAAAGGGTGCCATCACTGTAATAGCAAAG
Organism: uncultured Alphaproteobacteria bacterium; assembly: GCA_963803575.1. GTDB lineage: Bacteria > Pseudomonadota > Alphaproteobacteria > Rickettsiales > UBA998 > CAWDMW01. Next base: position 449,787 of record CAWDMW010000002.1, on the reverse strand, counting down.
AAGCCATATACTACGGTAGGAATACCTGCCAGGATTTCCAGTAACGGCTTTCCCACCGCACGGACACGCTTGCTACCATATTCGCTGATGTAAATAGCACTCATCAGCCCAACAGGCACCGCAACCATCAACGCAATGCAGGTAATGAGCAGTGTACCAATCAATAAAGGAATAAACCCAAACAACCCGGAGGATCCCGCCTGCCCGGCACGTATCGCCGTTTGTGGACTCCACCGAAGCCCAAACAAAAAGTCACTTATATTAACACGTTGAAAAAAGATACCCGCCTCAAACACGACGGAACATAAAATCATGATGGTGATAGCAATCGACATAAATGCGCAAAGGCGCATACCCCATTTTACCCAGCGCTCTGTGCGATGCCGCGCATAATGTAATGGAGAAATACGTTGATAGCTAACGTAAAACCCTGCTATCGCCAGCAATAGCGCCAGAATCATCGCTACTTTCGTGCCAGTGTGATACGTTGCCAGATAAGCGCGCGCCCAGTTGGCCGCCAAAGGAGATAAGCCGCTAAAATCCTGCGTTTCAATAGCATTAGATAATTCATAGCGATAAAAAGAATCAACGACCGCGCCAGAATCGTTAGGCACGTCTCCAACTATGGACTCTACCCATATATGTCCAAACAAGCTCCATAGCAACAACACCAGCAACGCAGCACCAAACGTACAGCCGGCACTATACCAGCCAAAATGCACGGGAAGCGCGTGCCACGCCTTACCATCAGAGTGCGTACGGTGTTGCTTTACCAATGCACGGGCCTTGGATCGTGAAGCCACGTAAGCTGCCATACTTAAAGCGAGCAACCCTATCAGCGCAATCATTATCAGATAATGCATAGAATTATGTAATGTCCTGAAATACTTGCGCTGTACATACGGAATGATACCAGCCCCTGTAAAGCATTATCTTGACTAGAGACCAGAATAATGACGTAATTGTGGCAAAGTTCAAACGTTATACAATTTCATCACAAAAAAGACTGGATTTTTGTTTGCATATCTGCTTTACAGAGTCACTTGAATAATCATACCTAGAACTGAAAAAAGATATATTTATGGCTGTACACTTAAGATTAGCACGTGGTGGATCAAAGAAACGCCCATTTTATCGTCTGGTTGCTGCGGATGTCCGCTCTCCTCGCGATGGTGCATTCATTGAAAAGCTGGGAACATATAACCCATTGCTGGCAAAAGATAACGCGGAACGCTTTACGTATGATGCAGACCGTGTGAAACACTGGATCAGTGTTGGCGCAAAACCAACGGAAACCGTGGCACGTCAGTTGCGTCGTGACGGTTTGTGGAACGAAGCACCACGCTATACAGTAAAAGAATCAACGAACAAGTTACGCCCCCGCGCTCAGGCACGCAAAGATGCAGCTGACGCAGCACAAGCTGAAGCTGCTGCGGAAGCATAAGCACGGGTTGCACCGAATAGCTGCGTGATATGTTCCTCCTATCTTTTGTATCACGCAGCTACCTCACAACATGGCTCCACTCGTAAATCCCACATGTTTAATTGAAGTTGGCAAAATTACTGCTCCTCATGGTGTTAAAGGGCAGTGCAAATTGGTGAGCTACACAGAATACCCTGAAGATATAGCAACGTTCTCAGGATTATATAATACAGATGGTACGCAGCGTTATCGTATTAACATACATGGGCAGCAAAAACATCAATGGATTATCTCTATTGAAGGCTGCACCACTCGTGAAGCAGCAGAAAGCTACCGCAACATTTCGCTCTATGCCGATCAGACAGAATTCCCTGACATTGATGAAGAAGATACCTACTACCTGAAAGACTTAGAGACATTAGAGGTCAGACATCCAGATGGCACGGTTGCCGGCACCATTAAAGCCATACATAATTTTGGTGCAGGAAATATCCTTGAAATACAACCACCTTCAGGCAGTTCCTTCATGGTAGCCTTCACCAAAGACACGATCCCTACCGTATCCGTTGCAGATGGATACGTTGTTTATAACGCACCAGAGATACTCTAACGCAACCGCCACCATCAACTGCATTGATTTTACAAGACAATTCGCGTAAAAGTGGCGTCATTGATTCCATTCACCCTACGGGCAGTCTTTTATGTGGCGTACTATCCTCACTTATTCCATTGCAGCATTATGCATCAGCCTTGGCCTTGGCATCGCCGCTTATAAGCATTTAGCACTCTCCTTCCCACTCGCACCGGACAGCTCCATTAATAGCTGGTACGTTGAAATGAATACGACAGTTCAGTCACCGCCACGTTGGAAACGATCAACATCCGGCGAGCCTTCCATCCAGCTGCGTCTGCCAATGGGGACAGAAAAATATGCAGTCGTTGATCGACAAACCATTGCGCGCGGCTTTGGCACGCAAACCCAAAAGGAAGATGGCCAAAACATAATGAGCGTGACGAAGCGCCAACCTGCAGATAGTGAAGTCATTCAGCTACGCTTCATGTTGTACGAGCTGGACGTAAATGACACGACCAGCGACATAACCAATAAGGCCAAAGAACGCTACTTAACCAATGATTATCGCCGCAATCAGCGTATCTATAACCCTAGCGAGTCCATCGCAGCGCTCTATGACTCCATTGACCTGATCGTTGATGAAGCGCTAAAGAAATCCGCCTCTGCCCGCTCATATTTAAGTGAGTTATGGAAAATTTTGCGCGCAGATGAAGAAACCACACGCTACCTGATGCGGGAAACAGGCATACAGGACAAAACCGGATTAATGGTCATGCTTGCACAAGTCGCGGACTACCCCGTACGCGTAGCAAACGGGCTTCGCCTAGAGCATAAAGCCATTGCATCCGTACAATTATATCACTGGATCGAAATTCTGCACCGTGATGAATGGCTACGCTTTGACACAAATGATGGTGAATATATTGAAGAAGCCACCCCCCTGTATCGGTGGTGGACAGGCACGGAACCCTTGGTTGAAACTACTTACTTTGATCGCCACGTCAACACCGTCTCCGTAAAACCTAACGTTGACAGCTCACTGACACGCGCGCTATGGCAGGCACGTGAAACCCTACCACTAGTGCAGCGTTACGCGCTGCAAAGCCTGCCCCTGAATCAGCAGGCCGTGTTGCAAGTGCTTCTGCTGATGCCTCTTGGCGGGTTGGTTGTGGCGTTTTTGCGTCAGGTGATTGGCGTGAAAACCTTTGGTACCTTCATGCCGGTACTGATTGCTCTGGCGTTTCGTGAAACCGGTGTCTGGTTTGGGCTGGCCTTCTTTGCTGGCCTCACCTTCGCGGGACTCTTCATCCGCAGCTATCTGGATGATTTGCGCTTGTTGTTCGTACCACGCCTGTCTGCGGTGCTATGCATTGTGATTGCTCTGATTATTGTCTCCATGTTTGTGTTCCAAAACAGCAACCTTCCACTTGGCGTGTCCGTGGCACTATTTCCGGTGGTTATCATGACCATGTTCATTGAACGTATGTCTACCATGTGGGACGAGAGCGGTATTCGTAGCGCACTCACCTCATGCCTTGGCAGCCTGACAGTCTCCATACTCGTCTATCTGATTGCCATTCATCCAAACGTGCGCCATGCCATGATTATCTTTCCGGAATTATTACTGGTGATCTTTGGGCTATGTCTGGTGATGGGGCGTTATAACGGGTACCGCCTGACCGAATATATGCGCTTTCGGCAGTTGCAACATAAGCTGAAACAGCAGCCACATAAAGGGTGAACGCAATATGTTTGGAAAATGGGGCTTAAAGCAATATGGGATTGTCGGCATTAATAGCCGTAATCTGGACTATATTTTTCGCCATAATCGCCGAAAGCATTATCCGGTCGCGGATAGCAAGTTAACCACTAAGAAGCTAGCGGAATCTGTTGGAGTGCGTGTGCCACAACTATACGGCATGGTTGCCTTCCAGCATGACTGCAAACATTTCGATCAGCTTGTCACAGACTATCCCTCTTTTGTGGTAAAGCCGGATCACGGCAGTGGTGGTGAAGGTATTTTGGTCGTGAAAGGCCGCGCCTATAAAGGCTACCGCAAAGCTTCAGGTGAAATCATCGAACTGCCGGAAATACGCTACCAGTTACAAAATATCTTAAGCGGGATGTTTTCTTTGGGAGGGCAACCGGACCAGGCACTCATTGAAGAAGCCGTAGAATTTGATCCGATTTTTGAGAATATCACTTATCAGGGCGTGCCAGACATACGGCTTATCATACGCAACCAAACACCGGTCATGGCTATGCTGCGCTTACCTACCAAAGCATCGGACGGGAAAGCCAACCTCCATATGGGTGGCATTGGTGCAGGCATTGACATGGCCACCGGCACCACCACTCACGCGGTACAATTTAACCGCTACATCACGCATCACCCTGAAACCGGTGAAATCCTCTCAGGCCACGTGATCCCCAACTGGCAGGAAATGCTCGATATTGCTATTAAGATGCAACATGCTAGCGGGCTGGGTTACGTGGGTGTTGATATTGTCCTTGATAAGCGCCACGGACCTATGGTGCTGGAAATCAATGCACGTCCGGGCATTTCCATTCAAATCGCGAACGCCATCGGACTCTCCACCGTTTGCCCTGTTGACCATCATGCTTAATATTTCCCTTCACCAAAACTACTCATGAAGAAAAACGCCCCTCCCAAACCACAGGCTTTCTTAAGAGCCGCCCGCACCATCACGGAAGCACTGCCCTATATGCGGCAATTTGCCGGTAATATCTTTGTCATCAAATATGGTGGCCATGCCATGGGGAATGCCGCACTTTCCGAAACTTTTGCGCAAGATATTGTCCTGCTCAAGACCGTCGGCATCAAACCCGTTATTGTCCATGGTGGAGGGCCTCAAATTGGCCGGATGCTGGAACGCCTGAAAATCCATAGCGAATTTGTCAATGGCCTGCGCGTCACGGATAAAGCGGCAGTGGATATTGTAGAAATGGTGTTGGCCGGTACCATCAACAAAGAAATTGTTACCTCCATTAATCAGGCTGGTGGCGTAGCGGTAGGCATTTCCGGCAAAGACGGCCAGCTGATACAGGCGCAAAAGCTACAACGTATTATCCGCGACCCAGACTCAAACATTGAAAAAGTGCTGGATTTAGGATTTGTGGGAGAGCCGTGCCACATTACCCCCGACATTTTGCGTAACCTGACAGATACTGACATGATTCCGGTCGTGGCACCTATTGGCATTGGCAAGGACGGAGAAACCTATAACATCAATGCTGACACCGCAGCAGGTGCCATTGCCACGGCACTGGGCGCACGCAAACTGATGATGCTTACCGATGTGTCCGGCGTGCTGGATAGTGAAGGCCGCATGATTAGTGAACTGACCCCGGCAGAGGCACAAAAGCTGATCGACGATGACATTATTACCGGTGGTATGATTCCTAAAATTGAAACATGTATGAATGCTGTACGTGGCAACACATCATCCGCCCATATTCTGGATGGCCGCATTCGGCATGTGCTGCTTCTGGAAACCTTTACAGATCATGGAGCAGGTACGATGCTAGTGAGCAGTGCAGAACATCCGTAAAATCCTTTCATTTTTTAGCTAATTTTATTCTTTATTTACCACAAATGGTTACACCTGAGGGACGCGTGTAATGTATTGAGGGTAGTATGGAATATTTTGATCGTCTGACGATTAGCAGAAAAATTGCAGCATTAGTCATTGGCGCAACATTATTTTCATCCCTCACCGTCGGTCTGTGTACAGTCATTCTATCAAATATTGAGTTTGCCAATGCATTCGAGCGTAAAGCACTTGCGCTATTGCACAGTAAAGAAGCCAATATTCAACGCTACGTGGAAGACATTACCCATAATCTAACACTGGTCGCCAGTAACCAGCAAACCATACAGGCCGCCACACGCTTCCGTGATGCATGGTCTAACCTATTAGATCCACAAACAACCTTACCGCAACGTTATGATGGTAGTGCATTTAAAGCAGTTACAGATAATGATGCTTATGAACGTTTGCATAAACAACACCATATCTGGTTTAGCAAGCTGGCCAAAGATCATCATTATGATGATGTTTTCCTCATGGATATGCAGGGAAACATCATCTATAGCGTTTCAAAAAGACCTGACTACGCAACCAACCTGTTAAGTGGTGCCTATAAAAACTCGCCTCTTGCCATTGCGTACCGCTCGGCTATTGCCAGTAGCGCCAGCAACGGAGATGTCTTTTTTGAAGATTTTGCTCCTTATGTACCCAATAACAATGTTCCTTCCAGCTTTCTGGCCAGCCCTATTATCAATGGGCAGGGCAATAAAGTGGGTGTCTTAGCATACGAGATGCCATCAGAAGGATTTGCCAAACGTATTGATATTGGCCAGTCATTGGGTGAAACGGGTAAATCCTATTTGGTTGGTGTAGATTTCTTACTGCGTAGCGATATTAATCCTGATGATGACATACATGACATTCTTACCACCACGGCTAACACAGAGGCTGTAAATGCCGCATTAAACGGGCAGACAGGTCTTATTGAGGCAGACGACTATTTAGGCCAGGATGCCTACTCAGCTTACCAGACAGTCGATATGTTTGGCACGCCATGGGTATTGATTCTACAGCAGGAAGTCAGCGAAGTGTTTCGCCCCATCTACATTAGCCAGTCATTGGCCGTATTCATTATCATCCTTATCACCTGTGGTGTTGCCTATGTCAGTTATAACGCTTCAACGCTTATCACAGAGCCATTACTTGATATGACGGATACACTGGAACGCCTTTCTCGTGAAGATATGAATGTCCATATTTCGCATACCACCAGACAGGATGAAATTGGTGATCTGGCCAGAGCAGCATTAGTATTTCGTCAGGAAATTACAGATAATCAGGCCATGATTAAACAACGCGGTGAAGAACGTGTCAGGTTGGCTAATCAGTTTGAGCAGGATGTGAAAGGATTTGTCTCGATGATTGCTGCCGCTGCGGTTGAATTATCTCAAATGGCAGAAAGCGTAGCTGTGTCTATTAGTGACTCATCGAAAACCACTAGCAACGTGTCACAGGCGGCACAACGTACTAGTGGCAACATCCAGTCAGTAGCCTCCGCCGTTGAAGAACTGTCAGCATCCGTCAATGAAATTTCTACTCAAATGCAACGCTCCAATGAGCTGGTTACTCAATCTGTACAACGCTCGCAAGCTGCCGACAAACAGGCCATGTCGCTTGGCAAAGCAGGTAATAAGGTAAAAGAAGTAATCCAGTTTATCGCCGATATTTCAGGGCAAATTGATATGCTGGCATTAAATGCAACCATTGAGGCAGCTCGCGCAGGAGAAGCCGGCAAAGGGTTTTCTGTTGTGGCCGGAGAAGTTAAGAGTCTGGCTAAACAAACGGACAAATCCATTGGTGGAATTAGAAAAGTGATTGCTGAAATGAATGATGCCTGCACGGATATTGTCTCATCTCTAACTGGCATTCGTGATTCCATCAACCATATTGAAGAGTCCTCCAATAGCATTGCATCTGCCGTGGAGCAACAATCTGCCACAACGAATGAGATTGCTCATAACATGATGACGGCAGCCAATGATGCTGAAAGCATCTTTAACGATATGCAATCTGCCACTACTTCTTCAGCACAAGCAGACGTATCTGCCAGCCAAATTGCTCATGCATCACAGGAACTATCTCGCCAGTCTGTATATCTTAACAACAGAGTTGATGCATTTCTGGCCGAATTGCGGGGCAATAAAACGTAGCGGCTATCAGCGGGCTAACGCCGGACGCTGGTCATAACCACGCGATTGCCCTGAACGCTCAATATCTGCCAGCAGCAAATCAAAATATACGTAGCTCACACCTTGCTGATACAATAGTTCACGCGCTAAAGCAGTGTTAATGGTAAAGCTATGCTCGTTACATATATCAGTGACACTGTCCGAGATTGGATCATGCGAACAATCTTCGTAGCCCTTACCGGTAAAATAGCTATGTAACTGTTCTACTACGTTAGCCTCACCAGAGATGGTATACAGAGCGCCTTCAATCTGTTCCACATCCACATTAACAGCATCGTCTAACATCATTCCATCCGGGCGATACATTGGTAATCTCATCTTACCCATATCATTAAACCTAACATAATAAAGCACGACCCTCTGAATTGAGAGCCGTGCTTTAAGTGCGTATCATGCAAGCTAAATAATAGCGAGCAATAAGGTTACTTTGCGAGTACGGTCACAGAGCGACGGTTTTGTGCCCATGCCTGCTCATTGCTACCAAGCACTGCCGGACGTTCTTTACCATAAGAGATCACAGTAATGCGATCTGGTGAGATACCGGAGGCAATCAGGATGTTCTTCGCAGCATTTGCACGACGCTCACCAAGTGCTAAGTTGTACTCACGTGTGCCACGTTCATCAGCGTGCCCTTCAACAACCACATTAATGTCGTTATGCTGGTTCAGCCACTGTGACTGACGCTCAATCGTTGAGCGACCTTCAGAGGTCACAACAGAGCTGTTTGTACCGAAATACACACGATCGCCTACCGTTGTTACGAACTCTTCTTCCATGCCCATCGCGCTGTTACCAGCATAAGATGGCTGCTCGCTCACGCCGGCAGCACCATCATAAACAGCATCTTCGCTGCCAGACGGTGTTTCACATGCAGCCAGCAGGAAAGCACACGACAAGACAGAGCCATATTTTGTAATTATATTCATTAGTCTGATTCCTTTAAAGTATAGGTGGTTATCTGATAAATCATTAGTTACACCATGTAGCGGAATTTACCGTCTCATAGCAAGTGCTATGTGAATTGTCATAGGTGTTAATGCCCTAAAAAACGCTAATACATGAAAGCCTGTGTTACAGTGGCAACAATGGTGACCAGGTAGAGTCAGATGCCTCCATAGGTGTTACCACCTGGCGTACATTACGCCCCGTCACATCTACGGAGTAAAGCTGACTGCGAGAGCGCCCACTAGCCTGTTTGGTGAATATAATCACACGACCATTAGGAGACCATGCAGGGCCTTCCACCAGCCATCCACTGGTCAGCACACGCTCGCCGCTACCATCCACACGCATCAGCCCAATATGGAACTGTCCACCTGTTTGTTTGGTGAACGCGATCAAATCACCACGCGGCGACCATACTGGTGTAGAATAATTCCCTTTACCAAAACTAATGCGCTGCACGTTACCACCGTTCGCATCCATCACATAAATTTGCTGTGATCCACCACGGTCAGAATTAAATACCACGCGTTTGCCATCAGGGGAATAAGACGGAGAGGTATCAATCGCCGGAGAACGCGTCAGTTGCCGCATGGTACGGGTGCGTAAATCCATCTCATGAATATTCGTCACACCGTTTTTGGCAATAGACATCACCATTTTATTGCCGTCATGGTTGAAACGTGGCGCAAAGGACATGCCCTGAAACTTCCCAAGCGATTCCTCACGTCCGGTTTGCAAATCACGCAAATACACACGCGGCACACCACGCGCATAAGAGAGATAGAGTATTTCCTGTGAGTTTGGCGAGAAACGTGGTGTTAGCACCAGATGACGGCCATTCGTCAGGAACTTATGGTTTTCACCATCCTGATCCATAATCGCCAAACGCTTCACCCGTGCATTGCCGGGGCCATTTTCGGCAATATACACAATACGCGAGTCAAAATACCCGTCTTCACCAGTGATACGCTTATAGATTTCATCGGCAATCAGGTGAGCAATACGCCGCCAGTTTGTATCATTCGCATCAAACTGACGTCCGGTCATTTGAATTTCAGAGTAATTATCATACAAACGAAACCGCACTTTCATTTTTCCGGCACTCACCGGATCAATCTTACCAATCACCACACCGGAGCTATTAATCTGACGCCAGTCAGCATAGCGCGGCACCACAGTGTCATAGCTAATCGTCTCCAGATACGCGCCCTTATCTACAATACGGAACAAGCCGGAACGTTCCAGATCCGCTGCAACCACCTGTGCAATCTGGCGTCCTTTCGTAGCAAGCTGTGGATCCTGACTAATAAAATCCGGAATCGCAATCGGCAGTGGCTCAAAATTTCCACGAGTAATGTCAATTTCCAGCTTAGCTGAAGCGGGATGCACCAGCCCCGTTATCAGTATCATTATGCTCAAAGCAAAAATACGCCACACCATGAGAAAACACTCCGTGATTATCAGTTATCTTGCCAGATAGTAGCGATTTACGAAAGATTTGCAAGCGCTCATCCTTGTATGTCAGAACAGAGGTTGCTACCTTGTAAGCAACTATGAAACGCGCGTTTATCTTTGGCCTTCCTGCCTTACTCATCCTCTCCATTGCCCTTGCCAGTCCAGAAGATACTCCTGCATCCCTGCTGGAAGGCCATTTGTGGCAGGAAAGAGTGCTATTGCTATTCACTCCATCAGTGCAGCATCCTGCTTATACGACCCAGCGTGCATTACTGGAGACAGAAGCGTTGGGGCTGAAAGAGCGCAACATAGCACGTTACGATATTGCAGCACTTACCCATGTTAAACAAAATGGTCAAATTCTTCCACATGTGCCTGCCAGTCGCTTCTTTGATGAGTTTAACGTTGAGCAACAAACGCCGACTCTCATTCTGATCGGCAAGGATGGTGAAGAAAAAGAACGCGTTTCCATGCCACATCAGCCCGCAGCACTTTTCACCATCATTGACGCGATGCCCATGCGAAAGCGTGAAATGCAATCCTCAGACTAAACGTTGCCGTCAAGAATTTACTTGAATATTTTTTTATATATGTTACTATGATTCAGTCTTTAGCTTTCTAAAAGCTTTAATGCAGCCCCTGCTGTATGTATTTTCTTACCCACGGTAGGCTGTATTAAAGCGTTGAAGAGCTAATTGACGTTGTTCTTTCAACAAAATTCAAATGAATTATTCTACAAAGTTTGCTTTGGCTTGGTTCGTAAACTTTCTTTTCTTATTCTCCTTTAATCCTTCTGCCCTTGCAGAAGGGATCATCAAGCTCCGTTACGAAGACGGAAAAGGAGGGGTCACGTATGTAGCCGGATGGAAATTCTATTTCCTTCCCAAAGAGGGGGAAGCATTAGAGAACGCATACGGCAAAGCCGTATGGGTTCTTGATGTAAATGGTCAAGAGATCAAGAAGTACATCAAGGCCGAAGTCATTGATGAATTAAGAAAAACTGGAACAAAGAATGTGGTCATCTACCTTAAAGGTAGAGAGATCAGATTTGTTGAAATTATTGAGGTAGACAGACCTCAATAATTTAGCACTTACCCTATGCAAATCCTATTTGCATAGGGTTTTATTTTGTGTTCTTAATATCTATACCTAACATCCGACAAATACCCCGTGCTTTGATGAGTGTCTCTTCATATTCTGCTTCTGGGTCAGAATCAGCGACGATGCCACCGCCTACCTGCCATTCACACTGGTTGCCACGTATTATACAGGTGCGAATCACGACCGATAATTCGCACTGGCCACCCTTAATCCAGCCAATCGCCCCGCTATATATACCGCGTGGCAGTCCCTCGGCCTTTGCAATCCACTCCATTGCAGCGCATTTAGGCGCACCAGTCATGGAACCTGGAGGAAAAGTAGCGTGCAATAGTTCACTCATCTTAGTATCTGGCAATAATTTGGCCTGCACGGTAGAGGATAAATGTTTCACCGTTGCAAACTGATCCAACGCATACAAATCTGGCACACGCACGCTACCCGCTTGTGCAATACGCGACAGATCATTGCGCATTAAATCCACAATCATTAAATTCTCAGCGCGGTCTTTGGTACTTTCCCGTAATGAATCTGCATGCATTTCAGATGCTACCGTGCCTTTAATCGGCCGTGTCTCTATGTTACCGTCATCATCTACGCGCATAAACAACTCTGGTGAAGAAGACAGCACCCCCTTCCCTTTGCGATAGAGCAGCGCACTATAGGGCGCAGGACTGGCCACACATAGCCGCCGATACCATGCTACCATATGTTGAGGCGTTGCCGATTCAGACAAAGTAGCCGTAAATTTGCGCGTCAAATTCGCCTGATACATATTACCTGCACGTATATGCTCCAGCGCCGCCTGCACACGTACAAGGTAGTCTGTTTTTGGCATATGTGAGGTTACATGGGTAACATCTGGCACTACAGGCTTTGATGCATTGCAAGCAGATAAAGTTGGCACGTCATATCCTTCATATATGCACGCAACATTTTCATGATCCCACCGTATCACATGCGCGTAATGGTAAAACCGTATTGTTGGGGCATACACACCATCGCGCACGACAGGAAGCGGAGTAGCTTCATAGGCTATATGTCCAAACCAGCGAGGCAATTTGCCTTCAGTTTCTCTTCTTAAACCATCCAGACAGGCCACGTCGTCACTACAAACCTCTTCCAGCGCCCCCCATGCAAGGTAGCTATAGCGCCCGGAATACCCTGTTTGCAGAGAAGAATGCAAAAAGGCAACTGACACCTCACGCTGCATGATAGCAGACAGCCACTCCAGCGGCTCCTGCCATGGCAAAAAATATTGCCGCATTATTGTGGAGGAATCTGCCCTGACTGACGCATTACTGCTTCAAAATGCGGTGCCAGTTCCTTGAATGCTCGCACCATCACCATGCCCATAGGCTTACCAGAGATCAATACCTGACCGCTATCATCATTCTTTGCGCGAATAGTCAGCACGCCATCTACCTTATCCGTATCGTAGCTTTGCAGGAAGCTAATCAGCGTATTCACCGCTGGCTCAGACACAATCACGGGTGATGGCACCTCACCCAACTGATGCATTACATAAGCCACATTATTAGCATAATCCGCCAAATCCTGTATCATGGTGCCGCAAGACTGGCATGTTAAGGTTCCCTCAGTCGTATAGGGTGGAGCCACGTTACCAACCAGCTGCATACCATACTTATCCGTGCGGAACCCTGTTTCACCAAGCGTGAAGGTAGATTGCGGTATGTTCCCCGTCACATCTGCCATCAGCTTAATTGTTCCAGCCTTATGAAAAGCCGGCACCAGCCCATGCACCGTATCAAAATCAATATTTTCAATACCGTCACGCAAGCCATCATCCAAATCCATCGACACATGACGTGCAATACGTAACATGGTGTCCATCGTATCACGTATCCATATATCGTAATCTTCGGCCATTGTGAACGCGGTATCGGTACGAATCACTACGTCACCTTTAGGCTCATAGGCCATATGAAATGGCATGGTCAAACTGTATAGCGGGTGCTTGACACTAAAGGTATCCATGGTTATTTCCAGCGAGTCTTCACCGCCCTGCTCTAACGCCCCGACATAATGCCCCTTTATCACCACATCGCTTTTAGCATCTCCGCTAAGCGGCTGTGCTGGCAAGGGATATTGCGCCAAAGCCTCTGCAATAGAGGCATCTTTTGCACCGAGTTCCTGCAATAATAGCGTTATATCTTCTTTCATATCCTGCCCCAACGGCATAATATACGCATCATCTATCTGCACGCTCAGGCCAACACGCTGACGTCCTTTACCCTCAGCCTTATCTGACGTCACTTCAAACATAGAGTATCCAATTTCTGAAATCACATCACTGGTTGCCTGATCGCGCGTGACCTGATTATGCGATTCACACTGGAATCGCTCAAGCGCACGTACTGCATCAGCAACGGTTTTCATGTCCCTCATATGACTGCTTGACCATGCATGGGCAGTGGCAAGATCACACGTAGCCACGCCGTCCCACGTAGTTTCATACACCACTGCCGGAGTCTCTTCACTTATCTGGTCGTTTGAAATAACATGATGATATTGCGTACCTTCCATCACTAAAGACACAACATTATCCAGCAACTGATTGCGCGTTGAAAGGTTGCCGTCAAGACGCACTTCCTGCACACGTTTAGTAAAGTTCAGGCTTTTATGTTCCGACTCCAACGTTTGATAAAACGTATCAGATATACGCAAACGCGGATTCACATATGTGACTTTTGTTGCTAGCGGAAATCCAGATGTTTGCTTGCTCTCGTAACTAAAGTCCAGCAATGTCTCACCTTCTGCTGCATTATAGCTGGCAACCATATTCTCCAGTGCCTGCTCATGAACACTCATTTGTTGCTGCCAAAACAAATACCCTGTAGCAGCAACCGCTCCAATAGCAACCAGCCCTATTATACGTTTTTTCATCTTACACTTACTCACACTTCTTGTCAGACATCTTATACCACATCACTCTAGGCAAAGCAGCGAGACAAAAGCAATGAATTTCTTAAAAAATCCTTTGATTTAACAGATACCTTCAATGGGTGTGTGTCACGTCATGGATGATTAGCTGGTTACAGCGGGCAGCAAGTTCTTCGCTTTGCGGAAAATCTGCGGAACTGCCAGCAATAGCGCGCACTGGTACGGCACCGCGCAAACTATTGGTGAAAACCATTGCCGGCATCGTGGTTAGCTCTTCCAGTGAGATAGTACATTCTATCACCTCTCTCGGCCATAATTGCATTAGTCTTGCACGCATAGTACCTGCTAAACATCCTGTGCTTAAAGCTGGCGTATATAATCTGCCCTGCGTATCCTGCCAAAACAGATTCCCGCTGGAGCTTTCCGCAACCATGTCATTAACAGAGAGCATCAATGCTTCATCTGCCCCATGACTTACTGCTTCCATACGTGCTAACGTCGCATTCATTCCCTGCATAATCTTGGCATCACAGGGCAGACATTCGGGAGGAAACCGACGCCACTGACTCACATATAAGTTAAGCGGTGAAACAACACGTGGCAATTGAGCCATGGGCGGAACATCACATAACACATCCAGTAAGCATGTCGGCTTTATACCTTCCACAGGCAGATAACCGCGACTACCACAACCACGCGTGACCATAATACGCGCTATACCATGCTTCACACACTGATTCTTACGCGCCAAAATATCCACATGCCCACGCAAACAACCAATATCCGCGTTGATACTCAGTACATCCAACCCACGTTGCAACCGCGCCATATGGGCATCCCACAGGTAAGGCGTTCCATGAATGATAGCAATCGTTTCAAACACCCCATCACCAAAACGAAATCCGCGATCATCAGGAGATATAACCACATCATCGCGTGGCATAATCCTTCCGTTATAGCTAACGTAATGTTGTTCAGACATCAATAATGTCTTTCATCTATCTAATAGTGACAGATCCTAACCGCGATAGGAGGGGCTAAGCAGCTTTAGCGTACCAGAGGATTGCGGCGTCGTGCGTATCTGTTCCATCAATCGCTCCTGCTCTTCATTAAGCTTTTTTTGCTCACTGGTCAGTTTCTTCAACTCATCCTGCTCTCTTTGCAGCTGCTCCTGCTGATTAATCCCTTCGCGGCGTTCCTGCTCTTTTTCATTGCGAATAAACACATCTTCTAGCGCAAGAATCTGTATCGCCACATCACGCATACGGGTACGCACCTTCTCAATGTTCCCATCCAGCACATAATAGGCGGCTACCGCTGGAATAGCGACGACCAACCCGCCAACTGTTGTCACCAACGCTTCCCAGATGCCCGCAGCCAGCACAGCAGGATCAACACGCCCGCCACCCTGACTGAGTGTAGCAAACACGGTAATCATCCCCATCACCGTACCAAGTAACCCAAGCAACGGCGCGGTATTGGCTACTAATTCCAGTCCACGCATGTGGGATTCCAACACCTGTATTTCTGCAGTACCCACGCGGGCAATTTCAGACTCACGGCTTTTGCTGGACATATCACGGTTCAGCACACACCGAATGGCAGTACGCATAATGCGCGCCACAGGGCCAGAGGTTTTATCTAACATGGATTCCGCATCCGTATACTCACCACGCTTAACATGCTGCATTACCGGTTCAATAAAACGCGTTTTGAGCGCGGCAGACGAGCTAAACTGGACTATCTTGTAGAAAATAACACCTACTGCATAGACAGACAGGCACCCCAGAATGACCATGACCACGCCACCTTTCAGTAAAATTTCCAGCCCCATGGATCACCCTCTTGCAATATTCATTAATAACAGGCCATTAATTTAGAAGAATTGTCACCGCAGCGCAAGCATTATTGCTGGTGTACTGTTATAAGAGAGCATAATAACACTGATAGCTTTAACTGTCTTCATGACGATCTGGCTTGATATTATCTGTACCTACGGCAATTTCAGAGCGTATAGGTTTGCGATGCATTCTACGCTCTATCAGGTAAATAAGTAGTGACGGCACCACAATGCATATCGCAAAAAAACGATTATAGCATTTTCACTTTTTATTGATCAGCGTTGCTGATCTATGAAAAAATGAAAAAAATGCTATATATTAAAAGATTATAGTGCTTATTTTTATTTTCAAAAACGCATAGAATGCGTAAATAAAAATAAAAAGCACTATAAACTGACGATATACATATTACTGAAAACTGTTTCATCCTCAATATCTGACAGGATAGTAGCCTTTACCCAGCAGCTAAATTCCGGGACGTAGAGCAGGGTAAAGACCGTAAAGAATACACCCTACCAATAGGAGCCACGAAACATATCTATATGCATAATATGATCGCCCCTTAACAGACCTAAATCAATGGCACAAACGGTACATCACAGGCAGTCAGTAACGTTGCCATGCACATAAGTGTTAGATATTTCATCATCATAAAGCCTGCTTATCTTGCTGAAAGCTGATAGTACGCAAGAATTTAACGATCCCATGCCCGATTCTCCAGCTTGCCGATTTCTTCAAAAACTCTAATTCACTCTTTTCTTTATGAATCAGCTCTTCATAATGCTGCTTCACATTATCATTATCATAATGGATGGAATCCAGACGGCCTTCCAGCTCGTGATTTTGCTGCAAAGCATCGGAAAAGCGCTGGTTTTGTTCTTCCATTTTCTGTTGCAAACTGCGAAACCGCGCCAGTGAGGCAATCAGGTCAGTCGATAATTCTGTTGGCTTTTGCGCAGGTGTAGGCGGTTGCTCTTTGCCGCTAATATACCCAATGAGCCGCTTCTGATATTCTGTCACCATGTCTGTCATGGCGCGCTCGCTACCTTTGGAACGGTAGAGGCGCGGATCAATAAAGGAGGTGATCTCACGCTCGGTTGGCATCTCCAGCCCGCGCGCCACGTAAGGCTTTAACTCATCAAACAGCTTTTGAACCGTCTCCACCGGCGAGGCCAGCAAATCTGCATGAGATACATAAACGGTAGGCGTATTGCGTATGACGTTAGTAATACCCGTCGCATAATATTCCCATAATGCCATACTATGGGAGAAAGAAAACTCATTGCGTGTTTTCAGTGACCGCGCAATTTCCTGCGGGTTGCGATACACGCACACCATCACAGGCACTTCCAGATGTTGCTTCCAATGCGGGTACGTCAGGCAAAGCCGGGGGTCTTTCAGCACCCACGGGCGGTTTGCATCCAGATCCAGCACGATATTTTTAATTTTCTCAGACGTCGATTTCAATGCGGTCGCATCTTTCTTCGCAATGGTTTCAGGAAATGGCCAGTCTTTCAGCTTATCCCATTCACACCCGTAATGCTCCAGCACATCATCATTCGCTTCAATCACGTCAGAGCGTTCCCAAAACCCTTTTGGGTTCTCTACATTTGCGCCAATAGAGGTATCCCCCATCGCGAAATAGGCACCCATCATATTAATAAGCCGCGTCACCAATGACGTACCGGAACGGTGTGCGCCAAGAACAATAATTTGCATAAGCCTCCCATGGGATGGTATCAACCATATCCCGTTTATCTAGCCTTCTATATGTAACGTTCACCACGCAGCTTAGCAACAGGAAAAATACTCGGCAGCACACATGCCACAGGCACTTTCTTTTCAACGCGTTACTGCGTATAACCACTAGCGTTGTGCATGCTTTGTTTCCCCTCCCTCTATCACGCTGGATCACGCTGTTTCCACTATTGCTTGGTGCAGGCATACTCATGCGGGTGCATTACACTCCCATCACACTTTCGGGTATAATACCTGCACTTATAGGGGTAGCCTGGATACGCTACAGGATGCGCAAGCATTGCACCATCAGTGGGCTAAGTCAGGGCATATTCATCATGATGTCCGGTATGGCATTAGCCTTGCTGCACCATCAACATCACACCACACCCCCGTTAGTGAAAGCACATCGCTATGTTTCGCTAACTGGCGAGATTGTCAATATCAGTACAGCACAAAGTGGTAAGCACAAAGTGTTGCTGGATAATGCACGTGTTGAAGGCATTGAGGTGCCACTGCGCCTGCGGCTATCGGTTCGCACGCAGAATGTAGTATTTCGCACAGGCGACACCTTGTCCATGAAAGCAACCATCTTTCCTCCATCGCGTCCGGCATTTCCGGGAGGGTTTGACTTTAATGCCTATTTTGGTATGCGCGGCATTGACGGGGTAGGATACAGCACAGGCAGCATCGCCATCACTCATACGGCACAGAACATCCCCCGCTGGCGACACATCTTCGCCCACGTGCGCCAGCGTATCAGCGAGCAGCTTATGCAGTATATGCGCGCTCCATCTTCAGGTGTCGCTATCGCGTTAGTGACGGCAGATAAAAGTGCCATTGATACAGACACACGTGCAGCCATGACGGCATCAGGGCTGGCGCATATGCTCGCTATTTCAGGGATGCATATGGCTATTTTGTGCGGCATGGTGTTCTTTACCTTGCGCTACGCTTTAGCCTCCATCCCCATGATTGCGCTGAAACTCCCTATCAAACAATATGCCGCGTGGGCAGGCTTGTTTAGTGGAGCGATCTATCTGGCACTGGCGGACTTTCCTATTTCTGCCATTCGTGCTTACACCATGATCGGGCTGGTGCTTGGTGCCATCATCTGCCACCGTGAAGCAGACACCATACGCTCGCTTGCCCTGGCCGCTACACTGTTGCTCCTTATTTCTCCCTTTCATGTTATGGATGCAGGCTTTCAGCTTTCCTTTGCAGCCGTTACCGCCTTAATTCTCATGTATCGCCGTATCGCCAATCACACGCGCAAAGAAACCTATCGCCCCTTTTGGCAGCGCAGCATAC
Organism: uncultured Alphaproteobacteria bacterium; assembly: GCA_963803575.1. GTDB lineage: Bacteria > Pseudomonadota > Alphaproteobacteria > Rickettsiales > UBA998 > CAWDMW01. Next base: position 430,699 of record CAWDMW010000002.1, on the reverse strand, counting down.
GGTATGTCGGGAGCATCGCTGGCAGCTCGCTCATTGCCAGCATAGCTACAGCCTCGTTGACACTCTACCATTTCAATGCATTCGCTCCGTACAGCGTACTGGCCAATATGCTGGCACTCCCACTGCTCAGCCTGATTGTGATGCCTGCGTTGCTGCTGGGAATGCTCACCTTGCCATTAGGGCTGGAGATGTGGCCATTATGGATGGCGGATACCGCACTGCAAGCCATCATAGCCATAGCGCACTTCGTGGCCAACCTCCCTTACGCTTCATGGCACACAGCACATCTCTCAGGCATCGCCGTATGCGTGGTTATGCTTTGCTTGCTATGGCTGGTCACATCACACTCGTGGCGTCAGGCTGGGATTGCGGTATGCCTCATTGCTGCGGCATTATCCACTGCTGCACTACACCAACTGCCTGATATACTTATTTCAGAAGACCGCACTGCAATAGCACTGAAAGCTACACCGTCTGACTGGGTCATGTTTAAAGGAGGTGCAAGCAACTTCCATATGAAACAATGGCAGGATTATACCAACCAGTCATTTCATACACTCGCGCAGGCACAACAACGCGACATAGCAACGGACTGGATATGTGGGAAAGATGGCTGTGACGGAACCTTGCATGGCCAACATATCAGAATGCGGTTTGACTATAAAGCTGCCGGATATTTATGCCGCAAAGATACAGATATCCTCATCAGCACCTTTTACTCTGACCGCTGGTATTGCATCGCACCGAATGCCTACCGGCTGGATCGCTCGGTATTAGAGAAGCAGGGCAGCACTGCATTATGGTTACGTGATGATAGTGCGCCGCAAACATGGTTCGCCTGCCAGCATCCTTGGCAGCGTTGTGCATTAAATAAGTGAACCTGCCTAAGGCCAAATGTACAACAAGCATTGACCTAATAACATTCACAATAATTAGATAATTAGCTCTGCAACAAAATAGAAAAAGAGTACGGATCAGTTCAAGCAGAACCCATCTGCAAGAGCAGTTGACTTAGAGTGGAAACAGGTGAAACTTCTGTATGATGCTCTAAAAGAAAACGGTCTGACTGTTGCGGCAACTTCCAACATTCTGTTTCCAAAGAATGTTGTCGTTCAGGCATATGATATATGCCAGTTTGTTATGGAGGTGTTTGAAGTAAAAATGTAAATTTTGCCAGAAGCCCTTGTTTTATGGGGCTTTATTTTTTCTGAACCTGTCTTTTGGATCGCAAAAGCAATTTGCAACAATTTAATGCGCACTAACTTAAGACACTAACACACCCTGCAAGCTATTAGCACCACCATCTATAATCTGTACACCCACCAACTGCCCTTGCAGATGCGCGGCGTCACTGACATGCACGGACTGCATCCACGGGCTGCGACCAATCATTTGTCCTGCATGTTTACCCGGACGCTCCAGCAATACTTTGAAATTGCGCCCAACACACGACGCATTAAATTCGCGTTGCTGACGATTCAGCAATGCTTGTAACGCTGCCAGCCTTTCCGCTTTCACTGATTCGTCCACCTGTCCGTCCTGCGTGGCCGCTGGTGTACCCGGACGCTGCGAATATTTGAAAGAATAGGCCGCCGCGTAACCCACCGTTTCCACCAGCCGCATGGTTGCCTCAAAATCTTCATCCGATTCCCCTGGAAACCCAACAATAAAGTCACCGGAAAACGCAATATCTGGCCGTTTGGCGCGCAGACGTTCCAGAATATCCAGATATTGCGCGGCGGTGTGCTGGCGATTCATGACTTTCAGTATCCGATCTGATCCTGCCTGTACGGGTAGATGCAAATACGGCATTACTTTTTCCACATCCCCATGCGCCTCAATCAGATCATCACGCATATCTTTTGGGTGCGAGGTCACATACCGGATACGCTCCAGCCCATTAATCTGCGCCATCTCCACCATTAATTCCGCCAGTGACGCACTGCCGCCATGGCTTGCCTGCCCGTGATACGCATTCACGTTTTGGCCAAGCAGCGTCACCTCCATGATGCCTTTCTCTTCCACCAAGCTACGCACTTCATCCAGCACCACCTGCACCGGGCGGGAATATTCCGCGCCGCGCGTGTAAGGTACCACGCAAAAGGTGCAAAACTTGTCACATCCTTCCTGCACGGACACAAACGCACTTGCACCCGTCACACTCTCAGGCTTTGGCAACAGGTCAAACTTCTGCACTTCAGGAAATTCCAGATCCACTACCCCGCCATTGCGAGCATTACCTTGCTTTGCTGTGGCTTGCGCAATCATGCGTGGCAATTCATGATAGCTTTGCGATCCCATCACAATATCCACATATGGCGCACGGCGAATAATCTCTGCACCTTCCGCCTGCCCAACGCACCCACCAACGGCAATCAGCATCTCGTCACCCGCCTGCTGGCGTGTGCGCTTAATGCGATGAAGCCGCCCCAAATCCGAATACACCTTTTCAGCCGCTTTCTCGCGTATGTGGCAGGTATTGAGAATCACCATATCCGCTTCCTGCTGCGTCTGTGTTGTCGCATACCCTAACGGGCGCAACACATCTTCCATACGCTGCGAATCATACACATTCATCTGACAGCCATAGGTTTTGATAAACACCTTCTTACTAGCAGGCTTGCTGGCAGGTAGAGGTATAGCGGATGTATCTGGTGAAGGGGAAAGCGTGGCAGTCTGTATCATAAAGCCTGTCTTAGCAAAATACACACCATGTATCAACCTGTCATCACGACTTGCGTATCACAGATTTTTGCTGACTTCCACGCGCAAGTCAGGATAGATGATAGCATGTCCTCTCAATCTCTTAACCTCATGCATCAGCTTGCTAACGTTCTCGAAACCATCACCCTGCGCATTGGGCAGTGTGTGCGCTGGCTGGCACTGGCGATGGTGCTGGTGATGAGTGCTAACGTAGCGATGCGCTACCTGTTTGCCAGTGGGGAGCCATGGCAGCAGGAGCTGGTACGCTTCATGCACGCTGCCCTGTTTCTGCTTGGTGCCGGATATGCACTCAAAGAAGATTCTCACGTGCGAGTGGATGTGTTTTACCAACGCTTTTCACCCAAAGCACAGGCCTTGGTGACGTTAGTTGGCACCATAGGCCTGCTTTTTCCCTGTTGCATCGCGCTAATAGGGTTTTCTGCGGATTATATTATGGATGCATGGCGCATTAAGGAAGGCTCCGCAGAATATCACGGAATGCCCGGCGTGTATCTGCTGAAAAGCTGCATCTGGCTCTGTGCAGGGTTGCTGATGGTGCAAGGATGTGCAGCTTCCATACGGGCGGTGTGTGTGTTACGTGAGGGAAATACCTGACGTGGAATGGATGCCTTTAGCCCTTGTTATCACGGTCTTTGCCATATTGCTGCTCGGGTATCCGGTGGCATTCACATTAGGCGGCGTGTCGCTGTTATTTGCAATGGGTGGACACCTAATTGACATTTTCCCGCTTGCTACCTTACACGCTCTGCCCGCCAACATTTATGGCGTCATGACCAGCGACATACTGATTGCGGTGCCACTCTTCGTCTTTATGGGCATTGTGCTGGAACAATCACGCATCGCGGAAGAACTCCTCACCACCATGGCCAGCCTGTTTGGCCAGCGCAAAGCAGGACTGAGCGTCTCGGTGTTGCTGGTGGGCGGGATGCTGGCAGCTTCCACTGGCATTGTCGGTGCGACAGTCGTCACTATGGGGCTGATCTCTTTGCCCGTGATGATGAAGCACGGCTATTGTCCAAAACTCGCCACCGGCACCATCTGTGCATCCGGCACACTTGGGCAAATCATTCCGCCCTCTATCGTGCTGATTCTGTTAGCCGATCAAATCTCCAGCGCATGGCAAATCACGCAACTGAATGCAGGCGTCGCCTCACCCGTCCCTGTGAGCATTGCGGATATGTTTGTCGCGGCACTGATTCCCGGCGGGCTGCTCATTTTAGCCTATATTTGCTGGCAATATCTGTACGGCCTACGCCACCCCAATAAAGTGCCGCCCATCCATCAAGCAAGCGCGCTGACAGTGCAGCGTATCATGGTGACGCTGGTGCCTCCTTTTGCATTAATCGCACTGGTGCTAGGCTCCATTCTGGCCGGCATCGCAACAGCCACTGAATCCGCTGCCATTGGGGCATTAGGCGCACTCATACTGGCCGCCTGCCGCCGTACCTTAACCATTAACTGCCTCAAATGCGTTGTGGACGGCACCTTGCAAATGAGCTGTATGGTATTCATGATTCTCATCGGCGCAACCATCTTCACACTGGTTTTTCGTGGCTATCAGGGGGACGTACTGGTGCAGGAAATGCTGACCACCTTACCCGGAGGGCTACCCGGTGCAATGCTCGTGACCATGCTTATCATGTTTTGTCTGGGCTTCTTTCTGGACTTCATCCAAATCATTTACGTGGTAGTGCCTATCGTTGCACCCATCCTGCTTAGCCTTGGAGCAGATCCCGTATGGCTGGCCATCATGATGGCTATTAACCTGCAAACCTCTTTCCTCACGCCCCCATTTGGTTTTTCGCTGTTTTACCTGCGTGGTGTCGCCCCTGATTCCATCCAGACCAGTGACATCTATCGCGGTGTACTCCCGTTTATTGTCATGCAACTGCTAATGCTTGGCGCACTGTCCGCACTACCAGCCCTCGCCACATGGTTGCCCCGCCACATTTATGGCAGTGATTTCCAATTACCCGTGAACGCAGCTACGACATTACGCAACCATTTTAATGACAATGCCGAAAGCTGGGAAATTAACTTTTAGCTGATACACTATCATGCTCCATATCTTGTGTAATATACAAGATATTAGTACATTAATAAGCATGAGCGATAAACCTTCTGATACTCCCCATCCTTTAGCTGGCACACGTGGCTACGTTGATCCGGAGAACAAGATTGGTGCTTACACATTAACGGAAGGAGGAGCCATGCTGTTCGACAATGCTATTAGCACTGGCGGCTTAGAACGTCCTTTACGTTTGCCCAGTGGTAGCATTATTTACCCCACTGGCCCGCTTAGCCATCTCATTCCGTGGCATCTGGTGCCAGTAGAAGAAGATTTCTATAAAATTCGCGATGAGCAACATGCGGGCATCATCCCTGCGCACCTACTCAAAACAGACGCACCGTCAGGCACTTCGCCAGAGGCATCCCAGCTTGAACAGATTGGCGAACTCATCACCCTCACCGCACCGCAACAATTTAAGCAGTTATTTCAGGCTATAGAAGAAGCACTTCCCTTCGACAAACAGGAAACATCTGCTGTTATGGATGTTGTGAAAGGCAACGAGCCTAACCCATCAGAAAACACCCAGCAGCATATCACCGATCATTTTGACAGTATCCTCGCCATCGTGAAGCAGGTGCTGGACGCCAATATGGGGCAAGGTGTCTCCGTCACTCAGGCAGAGAACGACACCACCAAAACGCCTCTCAGCACACCCAATGTCAAGGCCGATAACCTAGCCGCCAAACAACCTGCGTTTAGTTACTGATAGCATCATCAGCACGTTACTATCAACGTTTCATGCCAAGCTCTTGCTCAGACAGTGCGCCACCGTAATTAACCATGGCTGGCTCATCCATCTTTGTATAAGGGAGCGGCTCGTTTTTAGGAAACATCTCCTCTGTTGGCATAGGATAATTATGCGACTCTTGAATATTCAGATCATGAATGTGATGCTTAATCACAAATTCGGGGCTAGTATCTTGTGATACTTTTTGCAATAATTCTGCATCATTTAACAACTCAAATGCCTGATCTTGCCGATATAAACCAGACCATCCATAGGGTTTCGAGAAATATAGATCAGCTTCCTTAATAAGGCGAGTAATGTTATTGTTCGGGTCATGGAAAGAGACGACACCAACATCTTTATGATACAGACTCCACGTGCCATCCTGATCGTTAAAATACACTGAAACGCCATACTCCTTGCCTGATTCAGCCGCCTCTACAAAAACGTGCGCTTTCAGTTCATAAAATTCTGGATTAAGTTCTTTAGCTGCCAGATTAACGGCTTCAGCGATGAGAATGTTTCCAGCAGCCTCTGTCACAGACAGGTATCCTGAGCCATCGACTGTCACCCCATACGACTCCAGCTTATCCCATGCTTCTGATAAATATGGGGCAAGGAACGGTTTTGACCAATCAGGTCGAAAGTTGTCACCATCATTTACGGGGGACTGGTATTCGTTGATCTCATCTTGCTCAATTTGTTCTAAATCATGTTTGTTGGACAGCTTCATTCAGTAACACCACCTTAAATTATTAATATAAAGTTAACATATCTTGGCTATAGTCGTCAAATATTTTTTGTACTGGCAATACGAACCAATCAAAAACACCCAACGTCATAGCTGATAACCCGCACTTAGTTGTGATAAAACTATTAACACCTTGCGTATACCTCGTAACAATAATAGCTTCTTAATCCAAGAGTTCAATTTTGGTTGCTTTTACGTAAGGCTTTCTGTAAGCTTAAAGCTATTGTTTAGATATGGCCTGATTTTTTATCATGACTAAGATGACTACTAATTTGATGGTTACAATGATCGCAGACATGGGTCGTTACGGAGTACGATTTCTTGCAACCCTTCCCAAAGAAGGGTTACTTGATTTCAATGACGCTCCAACTAAAAACGTCAATGTTCCATGGAGTACCATACAAAAACTATGGTTTAAAATAGAAGATCTTGATCTTCCATGTGTGGTTGAGAGTGGAGTTGTCTTTCCTAAAAGCATCCTTAAGTCTGCCTATGAAGTGTATCAGTACATGCATGACCCCGATGGAGGAGGCGGCCTAACACCAGAATAAATTACTCTTAGCGAATCCTTTGCCGAGGATTCGCTATTTTTTTGCATGGTATCTGGACGATATAGTCAATCGTGAGTGCAATTCCACAATGTCATGAGTCTTATTGGAAAAGTGCCTATCCCCCCGAACGAAGACTAATCTGCCGGGTAATATGGCATAGTTTGGTAATCATCTATATTTCCATAACCAGACGGCATAGTAGTCGTACGATGTTTCATTTGCCTAAATTCGTCTTCTGCCTGATGCTTGATACGATCTGCCTGCTGAATGAGACGTTGACCTTCTTCCTGTTGGTCTTGCCCGTCATCAATAAGCGATCTGCCCTCTTTAATATTATTCTTTCCTTTTCTTACGAGATCCTGTCCATCCTCAAGCATTTCCTGCCCTTTCTCCCAATCCTTTACGACTTTCGTGTTCTGCGCACCTTGCTGCTTAGCGTCATCCAAAAAACTCGTGTCACTTGACGAACATGCTGTCAAAAACAAGCCCGAAACCAGAATTAGCGAGTGTATTTTCATCGGTATTTTTCCCTTTATTGCCCGGAGTCAAACGTAACCCCTTATCCGTAGAAATTCAACGTAAAGATGCTTTCTTCCAAGAAAAGTTTACCCTTAAAACAAATCTGCAAGCTATTTTTTGCACCGTATTTTGCCCTATATAGACATATATGAAATGCATCTTCCTCCTTGCCTCCATCCTCACCCTTACCGGATGCCAAAGCGCTGCACTGTTTCTGGCCAACGCTGGACATCGCAGCAATGAGCATTATACCCTTGCCTCAGACATCGCGTATGGCAAGCAGCCATGGCAAAAGCTGGATGTTTATCAACCAACTCAACACTCCATCGCGCCTGCGCCTGTAGTGGTGTTCCTCTATGGTGGCGGCTGGACATCCGGTGATAAGGATGATTACGCCTTTATCGCAGACCAGTTAACCAGCCAAGGCTATATGGTGGTGATAGGTGACTATGTCAAATACCCGCAAGCACATTATCCGGCGTTTCAACATGACGCAGCCTTACTCACCGATTGGGTGTATACACATAGCCGTGAGTATGGTGGGGACGCAGGCAATATGCATCTGATGGGGCATTCAGCAGGCGCGCATATAGGAGTGATGTTACTGGCAGATAAGCAGTTTTTGCAACAGCACAACCTATCACCCAATGTTTACCGCTCATTCGTTGGGTTAGCCGGGCCATACCATTTCACCCCCACGGCCAAAAAGTACCGTAACATTTTTCAAATAGATAAATACGGTGCAACCCGTATGCAAGCCTCTCACTTCATTGATGGCACAGAGCCGCCTATGCTGCTTCTGCACGGTAAAAAGGATAATATTGTCGGGTTCATCAATATTGAAAGATTGCAAAGCGCCATTGGGCAAGCAGGTGGAAAGGTGATGATTAAGCAGTATGATGATATTAGCCACCTCACGATATTGGGTGATTTCTCCTCCCTGTTTTCCACAGACCAGCCAGTCATGGAAGATATCATCGCTTACCTGAATCACCATGCAGGCAAAAAAACACCACCTAAATAGAGAATGACTGCGTTATGCAAGCATCTCTATTCAGGTGGTGAATCAGTAAATTGATTGACGCGAGGCTGGCAGCCGCCAACCATCGCATCACGGGCTTCAACCCATAACTTTATGTTATACGGCTGTTGTACCACATAAAGGCGGGGAACTAATACTGGTATCAGCTGGCTATCCTGGCGCTGCCATATCTGCCTATAGATGGTGCGATACACCATAGTGTCGCTCTGCCCATCAAAAAGAAGGGTAATAGTTGTAGGTGTCTTCTTTAAAATTACTTCATTGCCACAGTCCCTGTCTCCATCTAACGTTAAAAAAGTGAAATCGTTTTAGTATACCTAATTGCGCCTCTGTAATTCTGAAAGCAAACGCCGGAGCATTTGTAAGAAGAATCAAACCAAAAGCAACGGGACCAGCAAAACGGTTAAAGTTCAACATGATTTTTTTGAGTAATATGTATTGTGTATAGGTTCTGTTGAGATTTTTATTTTAGCCATTGAAGTGCGCCGACAAAATGGAGGAAAGCAGAGAAGTTTTGTTTGGTTTTATCAAACCGTGCAAATAACCTCCTGTAATGCTTTAGAAAACCAAATAAGCACTCCACTTTATGGCGCTCTTTATAAAGATGCTCATCGTAAATTTTCTCTTTCAGCCGATTTTTTCGTGGCGGAATATGCGCAGCCGCACCTGATTTTTGGACAAACTCCCGCAGCTCGTCTGAATCATACCCTTTATCAGCTAATAACGCTTGCGTATTAATTCCACTAATGATATCAATAGCTTGTGAAACATCGTGGCGCTGACCTGGCGTGATAATAAAGCGAAGTGGGTTGCCCAAAGCATCGCAAACAGCGTGAATTTTTGTAGAGAATCCGCCGCAGGATCGCCCTAGCCCTTCATCATCTTGTTTGCTTTTGAAGGGCTGGCGCAAGCGTGGGCACGCAAAATAGTGGAGTCAATCATGATGTACTCCATATCGCGATCATTCTGAAAATAATACATCATTTTATACCATACGCCCTTCTTTGCCCAATCCGAAAAGCGGCGATAGACCGTATTCCATGCGCCATATTCTGGCGGCAAAAGTCGCCATTGTGACCCCGAACGCGCCATCCAAAACACCGCTTCAACAAAGCGACGACAATCGGCCTCGTTCTTAGTATATATGTTCGCAAAGTCGTTTAGATACATATAGATAGAATCCCACTGATGCTGACCAATTCGTTGTGTATAAGACATAAAACCTCCTCAATTCCATCGATTATACACAATAAATTATAAAAACTCAACAAAACCTAGTCACCCTCGCATCACAAAGATGATAAAAAGACGCCAAACATACCAAAATGCATGACAAAGCCCGAGGGTGAGATACGCATGAACCGTAGCATACACAAACAGCGAAAGCTAGTCCTTAATAGAAGATGAACCTTCATGTTTCTGTATGAATCACAAATGCTTGCCACATTGCCCATTACACGCTATTTTATGCGGCTATGTCTATGACTCCCTTACTCGACACCATCCATTCCCCGGCTGATCTGCGCCTGCTCTCGCCACGCCAGTTACCGACACTGGCAAATGAACTGCGCCATGACCTGATCCAGCAGGTTTCACGCACTGGCGGGCATTTGGGAGCGGGCTTAGGCGTAGTAGAGTTAACTGTTGCCCTGCATTATATCTTTAACACTCCGCAAGATCAGCTCATATGGGATGTCGGGCATCAGGCCTATCCTCATAAAATCTTGACAGGACGGCGCGAAAACATGCACACCCTTCGCAAAGAAGGGGGCTTATCCGGCTTTTGCAAGATGTCTGAAAGTACCTATGATGCGTTCGGTGCCGGCCATAGTTCCACATCCATTTCAGCGGCACTGGGCATGGCAGAAGCGCGTGACCAATTGGGTAAGGATTACCACGTTGCCGCCATCATTGGGGATGGTGCCATGAGTGCCGGCATGGCCTATGAAGCACTGAATAATGCCGGTGCGATGAAAACACGTATGACCGTCATCTTAAATGATAATGACATGTCTATTGCCCCCCCAGTAGGCGCGATGAGTAGCCACCTCTCACGGCTGGCTTCATCACAAACCTACCAGCATGTGCGCGATGTAGGCAAACAAATCACGGAACATCTGCCCTCCCCCATACGCTACGCTGCAAAACGCGCCGAGCAATATGCACGCAGCGTTACAGTGGGTGGTGGTTCCATTTTTGAAGAACTGGGCATGTATTATATTGGCCCTGTTGATGGCCATGATATTGACGCATTATGTTACGTGATGAAACGGGCGCGTAGTGTAGACCATGATCGCCCCGTTCTCATTCATGTCGTCACAAAGAAGGGCAAAGGCTACGCACCTGCGGAGTCCAGCTCAAACAAATACCATGGCGTTGGAACATTTGACCCCGACTCTGGTAAGCAACAGGCCAGTACAGCAACCATCCCGTCTTACACCCATGTGTTTGCAGATGCCCTCATTCAGGAAGCTGCCAGCGACCCAACCATTGTGGCTGTCACCGCTGCCATGCCTTGTGGCACGGGGCTGGATCGGTTCGCTACGTCGCACCCTAAACGCTGCTATGATGTAGGGATTGCCGAGCAGCACGCTGTTACCTTTGCTGCGGGCATGGCCTGTCAGGGGTTAAAACCGTTCGTTGCGATTTATTCCACCTTCCTGCAGCGCGCCTATGACCAGATCGTACATGACGTTGCAATTCAGAACTTGCCTGTACGCTTTGCCATTGATCGCGCGGGTCTGGTGGGAGCAGATGGCGCAACCCATGCCGGTATGTTTGATGTCGCGTTTCTGTGTTGCTTGCCTAATATGGTGGTTATGGCAGCAGGTGATGAAGCAGAACTGGTTCATATGGTACATACCGCCGCCCATCACGACACTGGCCCCATCGCATTTCGCTACCCCAGAGGCAGCGGGCGCGGCCTTGCTTTGCCGACTCAGCCAGAACGCTTACCTATTGGCAAAGGGCGCATTATTGACCAGCCAGATGATGCATGCATAGCCATTATCAGCTTTGGTGGCAGACTGGATGCCTGCATTAAAGCAGTCAAGCAATCAGGTGTGGCAATCGCCATAGCGGATGCACGCTTTGCCAAACCGCTGGATGAAGCACTCATCACTGCATGGTGTGCAAAGTATGATACGATTATCACGTTAGAAGAAGGCAGTAGCGGTGGGTTTGCCGCGCAAGTAATGCAGATGCTGGCTACACAAGCACCGCAACACTTGCCCAAATTGCGCCCCCTCACCCTACCAGACAAATTCCAGCATCACGGTGATCCGGAAGCCATGTACGCAGAAGCCGGCATGGATGCCAGCGCTATTGCTGACCTTATTACCTCACTACACCGGACATAAGCAACCCATGTCAGCGCAATCCCTGCCTGACCCAAGCGAACGTCAGCGCCAGGCGTCTGATCCGGATGCATCCGTGTGGGTATCCGCCAATGCCGGATCAGGTAAAACCAAAGTGCTGGTAGATCGGCTACTGCGCTTGTTGCTTCGTGGGGAAGACCCATCCCACATATTGTGCCTGACCTACACCAAAAACGGTGCAGCGGAAATGCTTAGCCGCATGATCGACCGCAGTCGCAAGTGGGTGAGAATGCCGCAAGCAGAGCTAACGCAAGCACTGCACACCCTAACCAGAAAAACGCCTGATTCTGACACGTGCTTAATTGCGCGGCGTATCTTCCTGCAACTTAGCGATGCCATGCCCGGCTTGCGTATCCTGACCATTCACGCATTTTGTCAAAGTGTGCTGGAACAATTCCCGCAGGAAGCAGGAATTGCTGCCGGATTTAGCATTATTGATGACCGTGAACAAACGCAGCTACTCTACCGTGCCAAACGCCAGCTTCTGCGCCAAGCCAGTAACGATACAGATAGCCGCATTGCTAGTGTCATACGTCATCTGACCCATCACACCAGCGAGTATGGCTTTGACGAGATCATTACCATGCTGATCCAGCATCAACGCTTATTTCTACCCATCATCTATGACCCCGACACCCGACACGCCAGCATTACCCAGCTTTACTGTACCGGAGGGCTTTCACCTGAAACCACCGCTGATAGCTTAGCGATACATTACTTAGGCTATGATCATACGCGGAAACAGCAACTGCTAAGTTACGCCGACAAACTGGACGAGTTTGGCGCAAAAACGGACCAGACATTTGCCAGTCACTTGCGGTATTTCCTGAACCAGCCATTCAGCGGATGTGCAGCGGATGTGTTTGCCTCTAATGTGTTAACCGCCAAACATACCATCAATAAACGCTTTCCAACCAAAGCCATTCAGGCACACCCGGATGTTGCCATGGAAGTGGAAGCACTGGCGCGGTGCTGCGAAGAATATCGGCGCGACCGGCTTATGCTGGATGCAATTAAGACCACCATCATGCTCTATGATCTGGCAGCAGAATTATTTGTGTTGTACCGAGCAGAGAAATTGCAACATAACCAGCTTGATTATGATGACCTTATTACTTATACACAATCATTGCTGGAGCAATCAGACACCGCTGCGTGGGTACTGTATCGGCTGGATGGCCGCATTAACCATCTGCTCATTGATGAAGCGCAAGACACGTCAGACAGGCAGTGGCGCATCACGAAACGCCTATGTGAAGAATTTTACGCTACACAAGCCACGCAGCACCGCACACTCTTTGTGGTAGGGGATGGCAAACAGTCTATCTTTGGCTTTCAGGGAGCGGCACCACAAGCCTTCCATCAGCAGGAAGCCTATTACCGCAATCAGGCAAAGGCCGCTGACCAGCCCTTTCACAACGTACCCATGCAAACCTCGTTTCGCTCATCCGATGCCATACTTTCACTAGTTGATACCATCTTCAAAGAACCAGATGCCCACCATGCCGTATCATACGATGCTACTCTTACACGCCATTATGCATTCCGCGAGCAATGTGCAGGGTCTGTCTATCTGCATCCGGCATGTGCAACCAGTAACACAGCCACTGATACGCCAGACTGGCAACGCGCTGATGAGCGCACCACACCACCGTCCCCTCGTCAGGCAGTCATCATCCATATTGCAGACATGATTCAGGACTGGCTAAGCGAGCCACGCCACCTCCCCGCGACAGGTAAACCCATTCAACCACAAGACATTCTCATCCTTTTGCGAAGCCGCAAAGATATTGCTGCTATGCTACAGCGTGCCTTACGTGATGCAGGTGTGCCAGTCGGCGGGCAGGACAGGCTGACAGTGACCGATCATATCGCCGTGCAGGACTTGCTGGCATGGGGCAATGTGTTGCTGGACACCACGGACGATGCATCACTCGCTGCCATTCTGGTTTCCCCCCTATACCGGCTGAATTATGACACATTGACGGGCTTGTGCGCCGGAAGAGATGAACACACTACTGTCTGGCGAGCATTGCAGACGCACCATAGCACTATCGTAGAAGACATCACCCATTTTCGTCAACACGCCACATGGCAACGCCCGTCTCATCTGTTCACTTCCTTACTTTATGGCCACGGCGCCATAGATCGCTACGCAGCTTGTATGGGAGACGGAGTGCGCGACGTACTCCAGCATTTCCTTTATGAATGCCAGCATTACGAAGCCACACACCCGGACGCATCCTTGCAAGGCTTCCTCAGCTGGATGCCTGAAAACCGCGCCAGTATCAAACGCAATATGCAGGAGATGGGCAATGTGGTGCGTATCATGACTATTCACGGGGCCAAAGGACTTGAAGCCCCTATCGTGATCTTACCTGATACCATCACCACAGAACATAACAGTAAAGACCGGCTTGTGTACGATGATGCACATGCCACCCCCACCATCTGGTATCGCCCGACCAGCGAGACTATGCCCGCTTCCCTGAAACCCGTCATTGAGGCACATAAACACAAAGACGCACAGGAAGCACAAAGGCTACTCTACGTTGCACTTACACGCGCTTGCGATGAATTACACCTCTTTGCCAGCCTGCCTAAAAAAGCATCCGACATTCCGCCAGATTCATGGTACCACCAAATAGAACACGCCATGCAATCTCTGGATTCAATCGCTTTAGATCCAGAAACCTACTGGCAGCAAGACGGGTTGCAAGCCGTTGGGCAAGGTTACGCCTATCACCGTCATAAGCATTATGCCAAAGCGCATCAACCACCAACGCAAGCACCTGCTCCTCCTTCACTACCGGAAGCATGGACGCAACCAGTCGCCCACCTGCCAGAAACCCTACACTTTGCCAAACCATCTGACAATGACAGGCCTGCTGCTACTCATTCAGCATCAGCGAATCATGTAACACGTAATGCGCAAGAGGCGATACAGCGTGGCATCCTGATTCATCGCGCACTGGAATGGCAAACCAATCAATCCTATGCTACGTTCCTACAACAGCTTCCTGAATGGCTACGTCATCATGCCAGCCAGCTACCAACTTCATTACATCATGAATTATACAACACCTTAGCTGCATTGCATGAGCATCAAACCATCGTTATGCTGCTGGAACAACCTGCCATGGCAGAAGTGCCTGTCATCGGCAAAACCCAAACGCATGGTGCCATGTCTGGCCAGATAGACCGGCTTATCGTAACATCTGCTAACGTATCCATCATTGACATTAAGACAGGCATCCAGCCCCTAAATGAATCAGACATCACCGCATCATATCGCCATCAGATGCACAGCTACCGAGAGCTACTGACCCCCCTATATCCGACACATAACATCCAGTGCCAGTTGCTCTATGTCAGCACTAATCCTGCATTGCTGACAGTGACGTAGCATCATCACCGAATCGGGCAGCTGATAGAGGATGCATCCATTCCCAGCTCCTGACGTCTTTGTGCAATCAATTCCGGCAATGCCTGCTCGGACACGGCAAGTGCTTCAGAGTCTTCTTTCAGTGTGACCGCACCTTTTTGATGGTACCTGTCAGCGCGCTTTAACCACCTTCGCTCATCAGGAGCTTCACGCGCAACATATGCATCACGGTCATGAATTCCCAATATTTCCTGAAAAACTACCATATCGCCTTTATCTAATATAACAGAATCAGAAGGTTGCATCTCTTGCTGATTGGTCAATGTTTCAAGTGTCTCCCACGCTTCCTGTGCTTGAGCTGTTGCACCGCGAACCTCCCTGAACGAACTCTTCCGGTATTTATACATTTCGGTGCCAGCATATGTTCCATCATCATACTGCTGAATCAAAGGAGTGGCTTCCTGCGTTTTTTCCAAAGCTTTATCTGGATCAATCGGTAGTTTATATTCTTCAAATAGTGGCTGCATCAGCGTATCCAGATGAGGAGCTATATCAGGGTGGGTGGCAATATCATTAAAAGAGAAAAAGTTAGTCGCAACCTTTTCTCCTTTTAAACAATATAGCGCGTTCATGTTTTGTTCAGGGGAATCGCGGTGCTTACTATGTACAGCCACATGATTATCATCATTCATGGAAATACTCCTTGCCACAATACTGGTTGCACTAGGTGAATGCTGTCCCTCTAAAGCAGACATTCCCATTAATATAAGATTGGAGTACCCCCCAACATTATCTACCCCATATGCTTGCGGCGTTGGTGGCAAATACGTATCCAGCGTTGGCATGTTTTTGATAAGCATGGTATGCTCTTTGCAATCCTGTATGGCTTGCAAATGCTTTAATACATCCTGCGGCAATTCTTCTTTTAAGATCCCACCTACAATAGACTGTACTTCTTTCTGCACATTTTTACTTTCAACAGACTCGTCAAAAGGCACAGCTCCTGCTTCCACAATAGGTTTCAGGCGTTTGGTCAGCGAGGCTTTCACCTCATCACTTAGGGTAATTGTTTCCATACCGATAATCATATACTATATCCTTAAACATGTGTGAAATAATGATAAGTAATACATGATATACAGGTAAAAAAAAGCCAACCCAAAAGGGTTGGTAGCTTGAGGGGGCTATAGTCCTAGATACGTAACCACACACCCAGTTCATTTTGCAAGATCTCGGCAAATTGTATCACGTTATGTTCGCTGCCATCAGCCATGGCAACGGCTGAGTTCCAGGCACTTGCTAAGTCGCCACACACGATCAGATGAGTCTTATCTGAACCACTGATTCGCACGATAAAATATTTATTCAAAACCAGAAGTTTGCACTTAATGCAAATCTAAATTAACAAACTAATGCATAACTATGTATTAGATGAATGTCAACGCAATGTAGCGCAGTCTGCTGTAAATTTTTTACACATAAACGGCTCTAGAAAGACGCCTTTACACTTCCTGCGCCGCTAAAAACCTGTCTGCTTCCAGTGCAGCCATACATCCGGTGCCAGCAGCGGTGATGGCTTGGCGATAAATGGCATCCTGCACGTCACCAGCAGCAAACACACCATCTACATTAGTGCGGGTACTGTCATTCGCCGTAATCAGATATCCTGCTTTGTCCTGCTCCAACGTATCAAACATTTTTGTGTTAGGGTCATGGCCAATCGCAACGAACGCGCCTTCCACCGCCACTTCGGACAACTCATCCGTTTTGACGTTCTTGATCTTCACGCCTGTCAAAGATGGTGGGTTTTGTTCACCCACAAATTCTTCCACCACACTATCCCAAATCACTTCAATTTTCGGATGTTTAAATAAACGTTCCTGCATAATCTTTTCTGCGCGTAATTCATCACGACGATGGATCAACGTGACTTTGCTGGCAATCTGCGCCAAAAATAATGCTTCTTCCACTGCACTATTGCCCCCGCCAATCACCGCAACAGGCTTATCTTTGAAGAAAAACCCGTCACAGGTGGCACAAGCGGACACGCCAAAATTCTGGAATGTATGCTCACTCTCCAACCCTAACCAGCGCGCGGATGCACCGGTTGCAATAATCAGCGTTTTGCCTTCATACGTGTCACCTGAATCACCTTTTGCAACAAAGGGACGTGCATCCATACTAACTTCAGTAATCAGGTCATGAATAACAGTGGTGCCAACATGCTCAGCCTGCTTTTCCATTTGCTCCATCAGCCAGGGGCCCTGAATAGCTTCAGCAAATCCCGGATAATTTTCTACTTCGGTTGTGATGGTCAATTGCCCACCCGGTTGCATCCCATGCACCATAATGGTGGAATGCCCACCACGCGCTGCATAAATCGCTGCACTACATCCTGCAGCACCAGAACCTATAATCAATACATCACAACTATGCGTTTGAGCCATAGCACATTATCCCTACATTTGCATGCACCCCACCCAAATGGGCAAGGTGCTATCGTTATATTTTACAGAGCTTCCGCATTCTTCTCAAGGTAAGACGCCACACCAGCAGCGTCTGCTTTCATGCCTTCAGACCCACGGTTCCAGCCGGCGGGGCAGACTTCACCATGTTCTTCGTGGAAATTCAGTGCATCCACCATACGGATGGCTTCATCCACATTACGGCCAAGCGGCAAGTCATTTACTAACTGATGACGCACCACGCCTTCTTTATCAATCATGAACGTACCACGGAATGCTACGGACTCATTCACCAGCACATCATAATCACGCGCAATCTGCTTGGTCAAATCAGCCACAAGCGGGAACTTCACCGCGCCGATTCCGCCTTTATTCACTGGCGTATTACGCCATGCAATATGCGTAAAGTGCGAATCAACACTAATGCCAATCACTTCTGCACCACGTGAGCGAAACTCGTCAAACCGGTTGTTAAATGCAATAATCTCTGATGGACACACAAAGGTGAAATCCAGCGGGTAGAAAAACAACACACCAATTTTGCCTTTAATATAATCATGCAGTTTAAAGTTTTCCTCAATGCTGCCATCGCCAAGTACAGCATTCGCAGTAAAATCCGGGGCTGGTTTTCCAACAAGTACGCTCATAAATAGTGCCTCCTTAAGACATAGAATCAAAATGATAAGTGATTAACTGATATATGACTCTTATGCCTAAAAGCAAGCCCCATGGCTGCGTTTTTTAAGCGGACACGAATAAGCGTGCCTGATGATACTTACAATCCACAGACATAGCCTGCACAAACAGATCCGTCACACATGCATCGTCGGGGGATAATAACGTATGTTTTGCTTCGCTGGGGAAGGCTTGTGCGCGCATGTCGGTAGCCACAACTCCCGGGTCTATCAGATTAACCTTCATATCGCCGTGCGTTGTTTCAGCGGCGTAAGATTCGCATAAACTCTCCAATGCTGCTTTGGTCAGGCGATACCCCCCCCAATATGGTGCAGTCATTTGCGTGATGCCTGAAGTGACGAACGCCACACGCGGATGTTGGCTTCTGGTGAGTAACGGGTCAAGTATCCGAAGCAATCGCCAGTTGGCGGTTACATTTACATCCAGCAATGCCTGCCATTGCTCCGGAGTGATGTGCGTTAGTGGACTTAGCTTGCCAAGAATCGCTGCATTGCCAATAAACCCGTCCAGCCGTCCAAATTTTTCCAGTATCGCCGCACCCAATGCATCAATGCGCTCATGCTGTGCCAAATCAACCGGTACTAAGGTTGCGCTTCCACCAGCATCCTGCACCGCATCATCCACGGCTTCCAGATGCGCTACATTACGCGCCGCCAACACCAGATGTGTATCCGGTTCCCTCGCCAACCGTCTGGCTACCGCAGCACCAATGCCGCGAGAAGCACCGGTTAGTAAGATAATACGTGTTGAGGAAGTCGGGCTGGTCATGCCGCCCACTGTAGGGGGAAGATGTGCGAATATGCAAGCCCTACCTGCCTGCTATGCACTAATGTTATAGCGGACTATGCACACGGCGCATACATGCACTGACTGCATATGTGGCTTGCATTTGCAGCGGGTTCTCAAAGGTAAATCCCCTTGTTATATGAGGCACATAATAACAACGCACTTTAACGGATATTATTCATGCGCTTGCTTGCTTTGCTTCTTTGTATATGCACACTCACCGCCTGCGGCTCCACCCGCACCGCTGGCTCTTACGGCGAATCGTCTGTTGCGTGGAACAGTATGCATTATGGTGATCCAAACGCCATGGCCACCATGCGCATGATGACCCGTACCATGCCAGGAAACTAGAGCGTGTTAACACACTATACGGTGCCATGAGTCATCATCGCATCGCCAGTGATGGATTAGGGCGTGTTGACACTAACGCTAGAGCATAGCGAAAACAACAGGTTGCAAGAACCGGAGCGGAGTGTACTTCATATACATGAGCGTGGTAAGCGTAGAAACCTGCTGTTTGCAGCACGCTATAGTAGTTAGTGTAACACGCCCTAGATGTTCCTTACCGCTGAATCACACTGTCCTTACTCTCAGACGCACCACTTGGTGTGACTTCGGGTGTAAAAGGTGACTGGTTCTGCGGCACTGATTTCACATCCAGATTTGGCGAAAACTTAGTACCTAATGAAGGAGAGTTAGTCGTACTGCCTCCGGAGAAATATGGCAACGTATTAGAAGATGTTCTCTCAGGACAATGGCCACCCGTCACATGTGTAGTCTTATGTGTTCCGGGAGTTCCCCCTAACTTTACCCTAACCCCCGCTTGCAACGTGGCAGTGGTTGAGAGGCTATTGCTGGATGACTCCTGCGCATTCACTTTGCCATCCATATACACCTCCGCCCTTGAAGTATTGCTACGCTCAGTCACAGTACATGTTTTCTCTTGCTCTGTACCGGCTTTGAGGGAATCTCTAATAATCGTTGCAGCGTCTTCTTTACTAATTACCCCTGCATCGACAAACTCTTTTAATTGTTCTGCGGTCATGCCATCTGCAAGGGTGGGCGTTTTATCATTCATATAATTATTCTCCTGTTGTTCATTGTAGTGTTATACAACTATATTTCATTAATACTTCAACTATATTACAGTGTTATTACAACTATTCTTTAGAAACGGCATTATGATGATAGCGATTACTTCCATGTTTTGCATAATCGCGCCAAGAGAAACAGGATGCCATGATTGTTGCTATTAATGCCAATGATGATGTATAATCGTGCTTAATTATGCCACACGCAAAAGAACCTCTTACTGAAACACCCAAAGAGCCTTACCGCAAAACGGATACTCATCTGGAATGGATCGAGGTGGCCGCTGGTGCAGTCGCAGGGTTGGGCATCTATATTCAGGGAATGCGGGAATCATACGAAGAACATATGCACCCGCTGGGTATTTTTAATGCTGGCGACAAAGGTGAATATATTGCCGAAGCACATGGGTTAAAACATACAATCAGATGGTTTTGGGATGTCAACGAGAACGGGGTACAAAAAAACGACTATGGTGAAGGTGCTCGGATGGAACATCATCTGAACCAAGCTGAGCAAGCTATGGAGTATGACAGCTCAGCTATGATTACACTTGCCGTACTTGCCGGAGCGGTGGTTGGTGGTGGTGTATATTTATACCGTAACCGCGACACACTCTTTACACTCTTTGCTCCGAAAGACGACCAGCTACAAGACATCCAGCACGATGGGGGGATGATCTCAGCAGAGCAACAGACAAAAAAAGAGCGGTAAGCTATGGGCTTACCGCTGCGGACGAAGATTCAGTTACAGATTGTAGGCCTCCCTTAATGCGTTTGCGAGACGTTGCATCAGCAGCTTGCGTTGCAACTCTTCAAAAGCTGGATTGTAAATACTACTGTATTTGTTATGATCGGCAAGAGATCTTCCAAGCCATTCCCTAGATTGGATCGGATGATTTTGCAAATGATGGCAGATAGCTATGTTCATAGCTATAGCTGATTGGTGGCATTTAAGTTTATCCACCAATTTCACGCGAAAATAGGCATCTTGAAATTCGCAGCGCGCACGCATTAATTGCTTGTGGCGCATATCTTCCGACATATCTGCCGAAGGATAGTAAGCTAGCGCCTGCTGACTTGCCCCGACATAACCAAGCAATTTGCCCGTTTGAAGGGACTTCAGTTCACTTATGTCACGTTTCATACCTTCTTCGCATTTCAGCAACTCTTCTGCCAGCTTGGAGAGTTTAGTGCTAAACGGTATGCCTGAAAAATCGGCGATAATGTGACCAATTTCCATGACTTTCTTAACATTCTTAGACATGATTTTGTGTATGAATATGAAACAACATGGTAAGCAGTATTGCCAAAAGCAATACGCGAAAAACACGCAGATATGTATGAGCATTTTGCTCGCTTACAACGTGCTGTACAGCTCATCGGACGATGTCACTATAGCATCAATCAGTTTTGAATCTTTAACTTGACGTGCGTAAGCGATGCGGTGATAGTGTGATGCGTGATTGCCTGAACAATAGGGGTGTTGAAAAGATTAATGGCTGGCCATTCCAAATTTAAAAACATTATGCACCGCAAAGGTGCGCAAGACAAAAAGCGGGCAAAAATTTTCACCCGGCTGGTGAAGGAAATTATTGTTGCTGCGAAATCCGGTATGCCTGACCCAGCGATGAATCCGCGTTTACGTGCAGCGATTACGGCAGCAAAAGCAGAGAACCTGCCCAAAGACAAAATAGACGCCGCCATTAAGCGTGGTTCCGGTGAAACGGAAGGCGATAATTATGACGAAATCCGCTATGAAGGATACGGCAATGGCGGTATTGCTGTAGTAGTGGATGCCCTCACCGATAACCGTAACCGCACGGCTTCGGATGTACGTGCAACGTTTGCTAAATATGGTGGTAATCTGGGTGAAACAGGTAGCGTCAGCTTTATGTTTGATCGGGTGGGAGAGATTATGTACCCACTAGAGGTGGCAAGCGTAGATACTATGCTGGAATCCGCGATTCTTGCCGGAGCAGATGACGCGCAGCATGATGACGATGGCCATCGTATTATCACCGCGATGGAATCATTGCACGAGGTAGCAGCGGCACTGGAAGCAGACTATGGCGAGTCACGCTCAGCAAAACTCATCTGGCAAGCACAAACACCCGTGGAAGTGGACGCCGAAAAAGCGCAGTCACTACTGAAATTGCTGGATGCTCTGGACGAGCTGGATGATGTGCAGGACGTTACCACTAATGCTGACATCCCTGATGAGGTGATGGAGCAGCTGGCAACTGTTGCTTAAAGAGCACGTGCGTTAATGAAGCGTGGTATTTCTATTGAGTGATTGTCAGAAACCTATCGTGCTATGGCGTAAAATGTAGCACAAGCATTCATGGATTGTTCATCACATAGCAGGCATCATGCTCGACTGGGATAAGCTGCGTATATTTTATATCGTTGCACAAACAAAAAACATTACCAAAGCGGCAGATCGCCTTGGCGGTAGTCAGTCTGCTATTTCACGCCAAATCACAACATTAGAACACAGCCTGAACACCACCTTGTTTCACAGGCGGGCACGTGGGTTGCTGTTAACCGAACAGGGCGAGATCCTCCTTAAAACCGTTAGCGAGTTTTTCCAGAAACTGACCATCACGGAAAATGCCCTGCTGGAGGTAGCAGATCGCCCTAAAGGACGCTTAAAAGTCACGGCCACCTACTCCTTTGGTGCCACATGGCTTACCTCGCAGATGAAAGAGTTTGCCGAATTATTCCCGGATATCTCAGTCGAGCTGATTTTAAGTGATGAGGAACTTAATTTAAGTATGGGCGAGGCTAATCTGGGAATACGCATGTATCCTTCGCGCAACCCTGACCTGATCCAACGGCCATTAGTCACAATTCATAGCTCCATTTATGCCTCAAATGATTATTTGCGCGTGCATGGTATTCCCAAAACCATGCAGGATTTAGACTCGCATCGCGTATTGGCACTCAATGACGCAGGAAGCGCCACACCGGAACGGTATCACTGGCTAGCCAAACGCGCCGCTCAGGAAGGAGTCGAGTTAAACACCGTCTTTACCGTCAATAACCTGATGGCCTTGCTGCGTGCAGTCAAAAACGGGATGGGTATTGCCGTGCTACCGGATTATATCGTCGAGCGCGCCCGCCACGTGAGCCGCATTCTGGATGATGTGAGTGGCGAAGAAATTGACGTGCATCTCGTCTACCCCATGGATATGCGTGATTCCAAACGCATCAGAGCATTCCGCCACTTCATCCAGCGCAAACTGGCAGAACATACGTTTTAGAACGGCTGACACTTTCTTTGCCTTTGCCCATACATTCATAATCGCGTATACTGAATGCTATGAGTGAAGAAATGCAGTTTGATGTGGTGATTGTGGGTGCTGGTGTTGCGGGGTTGAGTACAGCGATCCGGCTGGCGCAAGCGTCACAACAGCACAATACCCCTTGCAGCATTGCGGTGCTTGAGAAAGGCGCGGAAGTCGGCGCGCATATTTTGTCTGGTGCAGTGATTGAACCACGCGCACTGGATGAATTAATCCCTGACTGGAAAGAGCGAGGCGCACCACTGGACACACCCGTCACTTCAGACGCCTTTAGGTATTTGAGCCAGAAGAAAAGCACTACACTGCCAACCCCGCCGCAAATGCATAATCACGGCAATTACATTATCTCGCTCGGAGCATTATGCCGTTGGCTAGCCGTGCAGGCCGAAGCACTGGGCGTACAAATTTTCCCGGGCTTCGCTGCGGCTGAAGCTGTAACAGAAGATGGCCGCGTGGTAGGGGTGCGAACGGGTGCCTTTGGCGTGGCCGCAGATGGCACGCACCTGCCAACCTATCAGGAAGGCATCACACTGAAAGCCACCTATACCGTACTGGCAGAAGGCGCACGAGGGTCGCTATCGCAAGATATCATTCGCACGCACCAACTCCGCAAAGGGCGCGAGCCGCAAACCTATGGCATTGGCCTAAAAGAAGTATGGGAAATCCCCAAAGAGCAGCACACACCCGGTCATGTGTTGCATTCAGTCGGATGGCCACTGGATGAGCAAACCTATGGCGGGTCGTTCCTGTATCATTGGGGGGAGAACTTAGTCTCGGTCGGGTTTGTGATTGGTCTGGATTACCGCAATCCATACCTTGACCCCTACGAAACACTCCAAACCTTTAAAACACATCCGGACATTGCCTCCATCTTTGAAGGAGGGCGACGCATCTCTTATGGGGCGCGTGCCTTAAATGAAGGGGGCTGGCAGTCCATTCCTGCCCTTGCTTTCCCCGGCGGGGTACTGGTGGGATGTGCTGCCGGATTTATGAATGTGCCGAAAATCAAAGGCATTCATACAGCGATGAAATCGGGGATGTTGGCGGCAGATCAGATCATTGCAGCACTCGCCACGGAAGAACCACCTGCTTTACTGGATGCCTATGAACCCGCGCTAAATGATTCATGGGTTGGCAAAGAATTGTGCCGCGTGCGTAATATTCGTCCCTCCTTTCGCTATGGATTGCTGGCTGGCATTGCGTATAGCGCGCTGGATACGTACGTGCTTCGCGGACACGCGCCATGGACGTTTGGACATCACAAAGATCATCAGCAATTAGAAAGAGCCGCAGACCACACACCACCTGCCTACGCACCACATGATGGAGTGCTGACGTTTGATAAGATGGATTCGGTTTACGTGACCAACACGAATCACGCAGAAGACCAGCCCTGTCATTTGCAATTAAAAGATCCGGCAGTACCGGTTGCACATAACTTACCGCTCTATGATAACCCAGAGACGCGCTATTGTCCGGCGGGCGTGTATGAAATAGTGGAGGAAGCGGGGCAACCACATTTAAAGATTAACGCGCAAAACTGTATTCACTGCAAAACATGCGACATTAAAGACCCCACCCAAAATATTCGCTGGGTGCCACCAGAAGGTGGGGGCGGCACAAATTATGGCAACATGTAACGGGGTAGGAACGGCATCTGGCAATGTAGAGCTTATTCGCATAAAGGCACCAAATGCACATAGTTCTGGTTCAGGCCTGTTGACACATCTACACATATTATTCCGGTAGAGGGTCAAGCCACTCGCAGCCTACAGCATGTCCACCGTCACATCCTTGTTTAAATAGCTTACTTGCTTCGCCATAGTCTTTCGTCACACCATAGCCATAGTAATAAAAGATGGGTCTGGTGAACTTCAGCTAACTATAGGTTATGCTAAGTCACTATGAAACAACGTAAGAACAAGGGTACTGTTGTATTAGCATAGTTTTTGTACCCACAGCATGTACAGTGAAGTTTCGACCATTTCGGGTGATTTTGAGTATCGTTTTGTTTTGCGATTGAATCTAGCAAGGTAGTTTCGGATCTGACCATTGACGGATTCTACAGTTGAGGTGAGTTTTTTTGTTTGTATAAGCAATTTTTTTGGAATGATTTTCTGGTAAACCTTCCACTCGTCTGTTGCCACGCAAAAAGGCCTGAGATGCGCCAACTTTGCCCAGAGTCGCTTCAGCGTTTTAGCGCCACGAGAGCCAATTTCGATGGCGAGAATGCGTCGTGTGAGGCGAGATACAGCAACCCATACCCATAATTTTCGGCGTTTTTTTGGGTGTAATGCCACATCTCATCAATCTCAATAATGTCCTGCGGAGGCAGTGCATCGGGCAGTGAATTCTTGATTTTAGCCATTATATCACGACCTTCATCGCGCAGCCAACGCATCACCGTAGAGGGGCTGACACCCAGAAATCTGGCAATGCTTCGTATACCCATATTCTCTGTATACAACTGAAATGCCTGCAACTTTAATGCAGGGGGATAGCCGCGACCATGCGAGTTCGTGAAGTTATATCCACAACCCTTGCAGCGAAAACGCTGCTTGCCTCGCATCTTACCATTCTTGAAACAAGCCGTCGAACCACAGCGTGAACAATACATAACACCTCCTTGCAATTGCAGAAATACTATATCACATAAACTATGTTAATGAAACAGTTCCAGACTTCTTACCTCTTTAAGAAAAAATCTACTCTAAAGTTCACCAGACCCTATGCAATATGAGCAGGTTTTTACTAAATTTTCGTTTATTTCGTTTATTTCTATTATTACACTTGCAAAAAATGATGTTTACGGTATCTTATACTTGTCAACTAAAGGAGGTAACAATGTCAAATACTGCTGAAATCATTGACCTGACACGTCAATTACCAACGCAAAGCGAGATTGATAATGCATCCGATGCAGCACAAGCTCTTGCGGCAGCGCAAACCAAAGAAGGTGGTTTGAAATTTGCCAATGAGTATCGCGAGGAAGTCTCTTTGTCTCCCTCTATATGTAATATTTTAATTGACCTTTTGGGGCATGTTGCGCGAGGCAACATGGTGACAATCGTACCAACTGGCTCTATGCTTACAACACAACAAGCGGCTGATATGTTGAACGTATCACGGCCTTATTTAAGCGGTTTGCTGAAAGATGGAACAATAGATTATGTTCCTGTGGGTTCGCATAGGCGCGTACCATTGAGCGCATTGTTGAATTATAAAGAAAAGAGAGATAATGAGCGATATGAAGCAATCAAAGAATTATCTGCATTAGGACAGGAGTTTGATGCATCGTGAGCTATATTGCTGACCGTTTTGTTGTGCTTCTTGATACGAATGTTTTATATCCATTCCGCAAAAGAGATGCCCTGCTAAGATATTATCACGCAGGGCTTTTTCGTGGTCGCTGGACAAGCAAGATATTAGAAGAATGGACAACCAGTCTACTTCATCAAAAACCTGATTCATCGGAAATTATCTATTCACAACAAAAAATGATGCAGAAGCACTTCCCCGAAGCCTGTATTTCTGGCTATGAAACGCTTTCATTAGATGTATCATTGCCAGACGAAAATGATAATCACGTACTGGCAGCCGCAATAAAATGCGATGCACAGCATATTGTTACAGATAATATCAAAGACTTTCCGAATGAAATCTTGGAACCATTTGGCATAGAATCTATTACGGCAGACGAATTTCTGTTTCGTACCTCAGAGCTTTATGCAGAAGAGTCAATTATGGTTATCAAAGCAATGCGGGAAGAGTATTACAAACCTGCTTTCAGTCCACCAGAGTTTATTATGGATTTGAATGCTAAAGGCTTACCAAAACTCGCTTCATGGGTCAAAGAGCGACAAGATTTATTAAACTAACTATTCTTACAGGAGAAGATTGTGGGTAAAAAAGTTATTGATGCAAAACAAGATAAGAACGGAAATATTACATCAGTAAAGCTGTTGGGAAACTCGTCGTTTACACCCCTTGATGCGGCCATGCGAATGGCAGACCTTGGGAAAATAGATAATGCCCATTCTGTACGCCCAGATAATGGAACAAAAGATTATTTACGAACTAATCCTGACAGAAAAACGCGTAACAATTTAGACAGTATGGCAGAAAAATAATATCTATAAATGACTGCTATCTAAAATGATAAAGTGTCATATAAATACATGACAACTAGGGTTTATCCTAAATGTCATATACTCTATCTTATAAAAGCATCTTTCTGGGCTAAAACATGTGTAATAACTTGTGTTATATTCTATGTGCTTTATAATGCGTTTGTGATGAGTTTTTACACATGAAGATAGGATATGCACGGGTATCAACCGTTGACCAGAATCTGGATAGCCAGATAGATGAGCTAAAGGCAGCTGGGTGTGAGAAAATCTTTGCTGATAAAGCCAGTGGTATGCGAACCTCCAGGCCCGAGTGGGATATGGCACAACAGATGTTACGTAGTGGGGACATGTTGGTGGTGACCAAACTGGATCGTCTGGGGCGTTCCATGAAAGAGTTACTCATCATCATTGAGAAGCTCAAGAAATCAAAGGTAGGGTTTATGTCGCTTGGCAATCAGATTGATACGTCAACACCAGCCGGAACCATGGTGTTTCATGTCTTTGCTGCTTTTGCAGAGTTTGAACGTAGTCTGATTGTTGAGCGTACTCAGCATGGATTAAAGGCAGCACGCGCCAGAGGGAGAAAAGGGGGTAGAATGAAGACAATATCCGATAACATTGTTCAGTCGGTAGAAAGGTTGGCTGTAGGTGATATGACGATTAGCGATGCCTGTAAACAGCTGAATATTTCCCGTTCTTCCTATTACAAATATAAGCAATCACGATGAGCGATCTTCTCTCACAATCCTATTACTGGGTTAAAGATAATGGGCGCACCTATCAGTGTTATGTCGTACGTAATCTGTTTGGTGGGTATGTTGTCGTACGTCAATGGGGAAGTATCCATAGCAACAGTGGTCAGGCAAAAGAATACTGGATGGACTGCGAAGAGGCAGCACAGCAGATGATTGCTGATGTCATGAAGCAGCGTAGTAAGCGAGGCTATAGTTTGTGTAAGAGCATATAATAACCTAAAGGAAGGGATGGCCACCTGCCAGTGAACCATCCCTGATAGACATATAGTATCAAATCACACCTAAAAGATCATATCTGAGTCACCAAAGGAAATGTCGCCATTGAATCCAAATACCAAGTCACCATAGGTGAGTTCAGTATAGCTTGCATCGTTGTAGACGGAAAAGTCTGAGAAACTATTTAGTCCAGTAATGTTTGAGACATCAATCTTGTCCTGCCCCTGGGTAAAGTCACCAATATAATCCACGCCTGTGGCAACGGATGAATCAATAGCAGAGAAGAAACGGAACACGTCATTATCTCCCCCGCCTTCCAGATAATCTGCCCCGGCACCACTGGTGATGGTGTCATCACCACTATGGCCGTACAAACCATCATTGCCATCATTACCTTCGATACGGTTGCTCGCGGTACTACCTTGCAGCGTATCATTATGAACAGACCCCATAACGTTTTCGATATCCCAGTAGGAATCACCCGCTGCTTCACCGGTGTTTGAGCCGGCATCATCTAATGCAGCTGATACGCTGTTACTGGCATCCGCGTAAGACACCCAGTCGCTTCCGCCACCACCATTATGGTGATCTGCACCGATACCACCGCTTAGCGTATCATCACCACTATAGCCGCCCAGCCAGTCGTCACCATTACCACCGACAATGGAGTTATTCCATGTAGAGCCACCGAGTGTATCGTTGCCATTACTACCAAGTAGATTTTCAACGTCCCAGTAAGAATCGCCCAACGCTTCACCCGTATTGGCACTGGCATTATCCATGAACACCTGCACCGCAGAATCAGCGTTCGAGTAGGATACCCAGTCACTACCGCCACCGCCATTATGGTGATCTGCACCCAGACCGCCACTCAGTGTGTCATTGCCATCGTAGCCGCCTAGCCAGTCATCGCCTTTACCACCTGTAATAGAATTATTCCACGTGGAACCGCCGAGAGTATCGTTACCGTTACTACCAAGCAGATTCTCAACATCCCAGTAAGAATCACCCACTGCTTCACCCGTATTGGCACTGGCATTATCCATGAACACCTGCACCGCAGAATCAGCATTTGAATAGGACACCCAGTCATTTCCGCCGCCGCCATTATGGTGATCTGCACCCAGACCACCGCTTAGTGTGTCATCACCACTATAGCCACCTAGCCAGTCATCGCCGTTACCGCCGACAATGGAGTTGTTCCACGTGGAACCGCCGAGAGTATCGTTACCGTTACTACCAAGCAGATTCTCGACGTCCCAGTAACTATCACCCGCTGCTTCACCGGTATTAGCACTAGCGTTATCCATGAACACCTGCACGGCAGAATCAGCGTTCGAGTAGGAAACCCAGTCATTGCCACCACCGCCATTATGGTGATCCGCGCCCAAACCACCGCTCAGTGTGTCGTCACCATCGTAGCCGCCCAGCCAGTCACTATCGCTGCCGCCGATAAGACTATCATTGCCCTCATAGCCATGGATCGTATCATTACCTGCACCACCAGAAATCGTATCGGAGCGATCAGTTCCCAATACCTCTCTATCGCCTGCAAGAAGAATACTATCGGTGTTTAGGTCTCCCCGATAATCGCCCCCTTCCAATATAACCGTTAACGCTGCCTGATCATTAATCACCAGGGTTTGATTCGTAGCACTGTTATAAGACGTGCGCACTTCCTGAGCATTGGTATTACCACCATTCGTGTCCAATGCAGTGATTTCCGTACCACGAAGATCTAGCTTATCACCATCACTTACACGGAAGTCCTTCACTGTATTAGTCTTGGAGCTACTAGTTTGAAACTGCATATCAAATACAAACATGTCGGCACCTTCTCCTCCATCAAGCGTGTCTTCAAACGAGCTACTATGCAGTGTATCATTGCCATCATTACCGATAAGGTAAGACGTTCCTCCAACGGATCTCATCAGGTCATGGCCTAATGCGCCCCATAAGATATTTCCACCTAATTGGCTACCGTAAAGCACATCATCATGGTTGGAGCCTTGCAGGTTTTGAATATTCTTATAAACATCGCCAATTGCTATACCGCCATTTTCAAAAGAATTAGATATGAAGCTAAGCATTCTACCAGGAGCCGTGATATAAGACACACCGTTATTGCCGCTGCCTCCTTCAAACGTATCCCTGCCATACAAACCAAAAAACCAGTCATCACCATCACCGCCCTGTAGGATATCATCACCAACACTGCCTGTCAGGACATCGTTACCCGGCGTACCATTAATGCGTGTGATACCATCAGCACCCTGGTTTGGGTGTGGGGGCGGTGTTAAACCCAGCACTGTTGCAACATCGGGATTTCTTGCATCAACCATGGGTTCGATAAACCGTTCAATATTAAACTGATTGTCGCCAGGAACATAAGTGATAATTGTTGGGTCATTTTCCAGCAATGGCCATGGAAGCCGACCCTGACTTGTATCATATTTGCCGCCGAAAAGAGGGCCACCATCGGTTTCTTCAAGCTCTATGCCATAGTCGCCATATTCCCAGTCATGCAATACCAATGTAGTCGGGTTGCCGGGTTTGTAAATGGTCAATGTCGTTCCGGATTCTGTGATTTCCCAGCCAGACCCAATATTGTAAGACGGATCACTAACATCTTTGGTTGCTCTGCCTGTCAGAAGTTCCAGACCAATATAGATACTACCGGAGCCACCACCAGATAGAGTGACAGGAGCGTCAGGGCTGATAGCAATCACGTTATTGTCACCTTGAGTCGTGATGTTGGCACTTCCACCACTAAACACGCTATAGACATCGGCTTCGCTGCCGCCTGTGATAGTCGCGTCTCCCAGGATTTCACCATAGCTTTCTCCTTCACCGGTCGTCACCTGTGCTGTCGAGCGTGAGAATACATAGAATTCATCATCGCCTGC
This sequence comes from uncultured Alphaproteobacteria bacterium, assembly GCA_963803575.1. Taxonomy (GTDB): domain Bacteria; phylum Pseudomonadota; class Alphaproteobacteria; order Rickettsiales; family UBA998; genus CAWDMW01. The sequence goes on along the minus strand of CAWDMW010000002.1, from coordinate 399,202 downwards.
GCCACTATCAATGGTGTCGTTACCTCCGTGAGAGAGGATAGCATCATTATCATCGCCACCGAAGAACTGGTCATCGCCCAGATTGTTTAAATCCCATAGCCCATATTCTGCTACATCATAGAGGATCATGATATCGGCCAGTAAGTTGGTGCCGCCATATCCACGCAAAATGTCACCGCCGCCGCCGCCAATCAGTGTATCATTTCCTTCGCCTCCATCCAGGCTGTCCGTATCACTGCCACCGAGCATGACGTCATCACCGTCACCGCCCAGCAGGGTGTTATTGCCGTCACCACCCATCAATATGTCATTGAACTGGCTACCGGTCAGTGTGTCAACGCCATCACCGCTGATTAGGACAACGCCGTTATCTTTGCGCTCTTCCAAATCTTCAATTACGTACGTTGCACCGCTTGCAAGCCATGAATTAGCATAGAGACTGTCAATATTATCCGCCGCTATATCATCATTGCCATCGGTTCCATACAAAATAGGGCGGTCTTTATCATCTACAAAGTTGGTAACACCCTCGTTCCATAGATTATTTAACTCGACAGCCATAACGGGGCCAAGAGAAAGAGCGGCTCGTCTTGGATCTGAAACGGATAGGTGATAAAGCTCGTGTATATAAAGATCCCTTTCATCGTAATCGGGAATAATTGGAGTAGTGCCAGTAAAGTTGATGTCTACAGTACGTCCAAGGCCGTTTATTCCAGCACCATTAGTTATGTCTGAAGGGTCTATGAAAGGTAGAATTGCTGGATTAAGACCATCTGTCTGGACATCACCACCAATAAAATCAAAATTGTCACCTGTTGGTTTGATACGCAAATTCTTGATTTCTCGATCCCCGTTGCTGTTAACGATAAACTGAGGATTACTGGCGCTATCAATCTCAAAAACAGTGTTATTAAACACATAAACACGTTCGAAATAATCCAAACTTATTGCTTGATACCCCTGTTGATTAATAAGTTCCTGGTTATCCTGCACCTCTGGATCAGGGACTACACTTACCATCCCCATGATTTGATTAAGGGAATAGGTACCCGCAGCAAGAGAAGTATTATCATCAAAAAAACTTCTGATAAGCCTGAATTCATAAGGAGTCACAAAACGACCAGCGCCGTTTTCCATAAACTCTGCAACAGGTACGTCGTAAGATGAAGTGATGCCAGTTGTTCTGATAAGCCCCTCATCAATTTTATTCTCAGGAGCGATAGTGTCACCGTATAGATATTGTGCGGTAATCTCTTTTACACGTTGATTGGCTGACATAACATACTCTCCTTAAAAGCAGTGGTTGAAATCAAAGTATTTTACTTCCTCATGCTGATAAAAACCGCGTCCGAATTCATCAACATACTGTCTTGGATAATTTAACACAATGGTATTTTTATCCTTCAGCGTACTTTTTATCTGGTTTTGCAACTCTTTAGGTGCTTCGGGATATGTCATGCAGCAGTCAGGATAAAGTTCTAATATTAGATTTGTAGATGGGTATGCGATATGATGGTGACCACCACCTAAGTTATCATCTCTATTTATATGGCTCAGGAGAAGATTGATTCTTTCTTCTTTTGTAAGGCTCTCTTCATCAACCCACATGCTGCATATGGGATCCATCAGCTTATCTGCTTCATAGAAGCACCATCCAAGGAGCAGCATGGAAAGAATCAGTATTGCGCGCAGTACCTTCTTGGCAATCTGTTTCCAATGAAGCTTTGGTGAATCCTGTGTTTTATCTTGTCCCATGAATCAAGCCATATCAGATGTTAGAGACACGTATCAGCCCTTCATCCACCTTGTTCTCAGGCGCATTGGTGGTGCCATAGAGATATTGTGCTGTGATGTCTTTCATTAGCTGGCTAGTGGTCATTATATGTTTCCTTAATAACAGTGGTTGAAATCAAAATAACGGAGAATTTCTTTCTGATAGAATCCTCTTTTGTTACTGACATATTGTCTTGGGTAATTTAACAAAATCGTGTCTATACCTTCGAGTGTATCGTGCTTTTGCACTTGGCTTTGCAATTTTACTGGTGCCTCGGTGTATGACATACAGCAATTAGGGTATAGTTTTAATATCAAATCAATAGAAGGATAGGGAATATGATGAACCCCCCCTCCTAAATTATCTTTGATATTAACATGTTCTAGCAAAACACGAATTTTTTGTTCTGTTGTGAGGCTCTCTTCATCAACCCATATGCTGCATATGGGGTCCATCAGCTTATCTGCTTCATAGAAGCACCATCCAAGGAGCAGCATGGAAAGAATTAATACAGCGCGCAGTACCTTCTTGGCAATCTGCTTCCAATGACGCTTTGGAGAATCCCGTGTTGTATCTTGTTCCATGAATCAAGCCATATCAAATGTCAAAGAACTTGCAAGAAGTTCATTGAGAGAGTTTGATGATGAAGTATGTTTTTGTGGATAAGGCTATCATCTACCAAGTTATCTGGTTTTTCTTCTGCATCATACAAAAATAAGCTTGTTATATCATTTATTTTGGTCACTTTTAATTTTCCTCATTCTTTAATTATTGTTCTGTGCCAGAATATACATTTCCACAATTTGATACAAACCATGGTTTATTTAGGATGCTAACGAAATACTCAATATTGTCTAAAAAATATTCATCTGTTGGCATATCTCTGACTAAATCAACATTATTATAGCTAAAATCATTATCTAAAATGAAATATCCTTCAGGGCTATAGCTAAACATTGTATCATATGTACGTTGAGCATCTTTCGTCACCCAACAACAATCGGGTTCATTCTCTTCCATCAATACATATTGCTTTCCTTTCTCTTCCCCAAAATATTCCAAAATATCTTCTTGAACTAGCAAGTGTTTTTCTTTTGCTTTGGCGATAATCTCTTCTTCACTCAGCCACCGTCCTTCAGGTAGGCACATACCATAATGGTTCAGCAGGTAAAGTATAAACGAGATCGCTATCAAAACAAACAGTACCGGGTGCCTACGTATCCAGCTTCGCTTTTTGTTTTTATGTTGCACAGAATCCGTTTCCATAAAACAAGGTTTACCAGATGGCCGCTAGATTGCAACTCGTTAATTCAACGCAGTTAATAATGTGTTTCTGTGCGCCACCACTAAACACGCTATAGACATCGGCTTCGTCACCGCCTGTGATAGTCGCGTCTCCCAGGATTTCCCCATAGCTTTCTCCTTCACCGGTCGTCACTTGAGCTGTCGAGCGTGAGAATACATAAAATTCATCATCGCCTGCGCCACTATCAATGGTGTCGTTACCTCCGTGAGAGAGGATAGCATCATTATCATCGCCACCGAAGAACTGGTCATCGCCCAGATTGTTTAAATCCCACAGCCCATATTCAGCTACATCATAGAGGATCATGATATCGGCCAGTAAGTTGGTGCCGCCAAAGTTGCCAACGAAAGAAGTGTATGCGAATGCTGGTTTGTCGCAGGCAGATATTGATCGCATTTATCTGGTGCGTGAGTATCAATCGACGCACCGGTATGCGGCCATGGTTGTTGCCGAAGCCAAAGAAAATGGAGTAGAATTAAAAGACGTGCATGATTTTGATTATTATGAGTTTCTTACTGATCGTCGCAATGAGGTGGCGGCGCAGCTACTGGCAGATGCTACGGATAGTTACCGCATTTTAGCGCATCATCGTATCAATCTGGAGCAGTTGGCCGTGCATGCTCAGCTAGATAAAGGTGCAGTAGCATGAGTGGATCATCATATGCGTATTGAAGGTAAGCGATCTGCATGGGGAAGTTTCCCGAAGATTGTCCGTAATGGTAATATAGGTTCACTCAAAGCGGAGACTGAATATCTTGCAGCGAAAGGCGGCGATGCCGAGGCTGCGTTGCATTTGGTGCAGCGATTGCTTACAGATGGCACGATTGATGCATTGGCCAATCAGATAGGGCATCGTGATTTTCGTGTGTTGCCTGTTTTAGCGGTAGAAGAGGCGGGGCGCAACAAGATTCCATTAGCAATTGCCAATGTTCTTGCTTCACGTATGGGTGTTGGTGTAGAATTAGGTGTATTACAGCGAGAGAAAGTTTATCGCACGAATGCTGGCGCAGATCACCGTCTGGCATTTAATCCTACCTTCACAGGAGAGATAGAAGCTGGTAAAACTATCTCATTGTAGATGATACATTGACGATGGGTGGTACATTAGCATCACTCAAAGGGTATGTAGAGAACAGATCCGGTGTTGTTGTATCAGCTATGGTAATGAGTGCGCATGAAGGAGCGCTTAAATTACCAGTAAAGCCTAAAATGCTTGCAGATATTACTCGTAAGCATGGTCAGGAAATTAACAAGTTCTGGAAGGAGACATTTGGATATGGAATCAGTAAACTCACACAAGGTGAAGCGGTACATCTCAGAAAATCCATGTCTGTTGACGCCATCAGAACTCGAATCGTTGCAGCAAGAGATGCTGGATTCCAGAAATGGATGAGCACTCAGCTCAGCAACGAACAGCGTCACGACCAAACACGGACGCACCATTACGCAATGTAGGTAATAGTGCCGGCGATCAGCAAGCATCAGCTTTGGTGCATGCAAGTCAGCACGTTGAATCAACTCAGCAATTGCAACGCCAGAATCTGTAACAGACAGCAATGAAATGCTCTCTGAACATAAAGCACGTTTTATGGATCGTGTTTGGGCAGAAGTGGATAAACATGATCAGTTTGCCAAACTAAGTGATGCAGAACGTTTTTCCATGGCTTCCACTGTAGCTATTAAGCAGGCAAAGCAAAGTGAAACAGTGCAGGATGCCAGACAACATATGTATACAGGATTATCACTGGTCGTAGATGCTTGCAAAGCGACGAAAATCGTAGTCTGTAGCAGAGGATGTTCAGCGTTTTCGGGACTCAATGCTTGAGGTTGGTCAAACTTCACCTAGTGATGAAGTGCGCTCAATTACATCAAAGCATATTCCAAATCTAAACGCTATGGTCGATGAAGCAAAAGATGTTGATCGTGCTGCGCAGGAGGATAACGAAGTGGAGTTATGATGCTTGTACCTATATTTAGTCGTAGCGGTTAGCTAGTATAAATTGCTAAAATCTCGGATCAATATGCACATTTGTAAGTTTTTACATTATTTGCTATAGTGACTAGGTTCTGTTGAGATTTTTATTTTAGCCATTGAAGTGCGCCGACAAAATGGAGGAAAGCAGAGAAGTTTTGTTTGGTTTTATCAAACCGTGCAAATAACCTCCTGTAATGCTTTAGAAAACCAAATAAACACTCCACTTTATGGCGCTCTTTATAAAGATTCTCATCGTAAATTTTCTCTTTTAGCCGATTTTTTCGTGGCGGAATATGCGCAGCCGCACCTGATTTTTGGACAAACTCCCGCAGCTCGTCTGAATCATACCCTTTATCAGCTAATAACGCTTGCGTATTAATTCCACTAATGATATCAATAGCTTGTGAAACATCGTGGCGCTGACCTGGCGTGATAATAAAGCGAAGTGGGTTGCCCAAAGCATCGCAAACGGCGTGAATTTTTGTAGAGAATCCGCCGCAGGATCGCCCTAGCCCTTCATCATCTTGTTTGCTTTTGAAGGGCTGGCGCAAGCGTGGGCACGCAAAATAGTGGAGTCAATCATGATGTACTCCATATCGCGATCATTCTGAAAATAATACATCATTTTATACCATACGCCCTTCTTTGCCCAATCCGAAAAGCGGCGATAGACCGTATTCCATGCGCCATATTCTGGCGGCAAAAGTCGCCATTGTGACCCCGAACGCGCCATCCAAAACACCGCTTCAACAAAGCGACGACAATCGGCCTCGTTCTTAGTATATATGTTCGCAAAGTCGTTTAGATACATATAGATAGAATCCCACTGATGCTGACCAATTCGTTGTGTATAAGACATAAAACCTCCTCAATTCCATCGATTATACACAATAAATTATAAAAACTCAACAAAACCTAGATAAAATATTCTCATCAAAACAAAAAAAGCGCAAACACTAAGGTTTGCACTAAGTATGATAAATCTAAAATCCGCCGCCTGCTAGATGATAAGTAAGTTGTTCCATGTACGATGATATCTCACCCTGTAGGCCTAATGGGAGGGTCGGTGTAGTAAGATGGGTTTTTAAAAATTAAGGCGTTTTTTGATAGTGATTTGATGATGTGTCACGATGCAAGCTGCCCCTTGTTGCAAAAAGAAACCCCCAAAAGATAATCCTTTTTGGGGGTGTCGTAGTATTTAGTTGAGACTACACTACTAGTCCGGGTTACATTTTTGTGGCAGACAATCTGTAATTATCGCACTGCGTGCAGCTAGTTCCACTCAGGATCGCATCCGTCTTGTGGATCACAAACATTTTGAATATTTGTTGGACGACATGCATCTGTTGGCCAGCAACTATTCGTTGGTGTGCATGAAGTGGATGGATCGCAGCTATTTGGGCTGCAATCAACAATCATACTAGGAATCCGTATAGAAGAGCGAATTTTATTTCGTTCTTCCTGAGCGGTGTTACTTAGCCAAATCTCGGTAAGAGACATCTTACTTAGCGCACCGTAAGAGTGCGCACGAGACATTCCACAGGACGTAATATTTCCATCATGCAATACGGCTAGCTTACGCGATGAACCACATGCCCCACATAGACTAGCACCTTTAGACATTGCTGAACCGCGACCAAAGTCACGAACAACATCGCCGCGAATTGGAGCGTTGTCTCCAAATTCAGCTTTGATGTCCTCAAGACTTGATTCTAGCCCTACATCAACATATGACAAGCGTATAGGACGCTCATGTTGCTGTATCAGGCTAATGTTATGTTTGAGAGCATCAAAACTACCCTCAAAATTTACAAAAGAATCGTGCTGGCTTTTGTCAGCTGTATACACAGAAGTTGCCCACCTGACTTTATAAGACAGCAGTTTATTGCGCCATCCATGATTAAGTGGCAACATTAAAGCCGAATATATTTCAACCTCGTATCCAAGATTTATTGCATGTTCCACGTAGTCGGGTAATTCCCGCACGGTGAGAACCTCACCGCCTATGAACTGGACTAGCCTGAAACCTAAGTTGTAGGCCTCGTCCAATACTTCTACGGGGTTCCAAGATGCATGTTGCAATGATGGACCAAATGCTCCGTAGCAATGTCCGCACTTTTGAGGGCATTTACCGGTGATCTCTAATGATAACATAGTAAAGAAAAGTTGGTGTACATTTCTATAACCGTAGAATTACGGGAATTTTTGGGAAACAACAAGTTCCCGTAAGCTGATAAATCGGCTATATCAAGAAGCCGGTATCGCACAGAATAACTAGATTGTCAATAATTATTAGGGCTGGTATAGATTATTATCAGACGATGCGTTGCATCACCTTTGACCTGCTCCCATTTTATGTACCACGGGGAATTAGAGTCTGGGATGATGTATATCTGATTGATGGTGTGAGATCAAGGCATGGCCTGCCATACTGATCCATCACGCCCAGAATACGAAACCGCCGCCCGTCCTCCAGCGCGTCACTCATGAAGTCGAGCGACCAGACATGATTGACATGCTGCGCCTGTGGCAACGGCGTGCGTGTGCCAACGGCACGTTTTCTGCCCTTTCTCTTCTTTACAGATAATCCTTCATCGCGGTAAATGCGATAGGTTTTCTTGAGGTTTATTGCCCAGCCTTCACGTTTTAACAGAATATGCAAACGACGATAGCCAAAGCGGCGGCGCTGCGCCGCCAGTTCGCGTAATCGCGTGCATAAAATACGGTCATCTTTTGTCGTCTTGTAACGCTGCGTTGAACGAGAAACGCCAAAGACGTGGCACGCTCTTCGCTCTGACACATCATATGCCTCCTGCGCACACGTCACAATTTGACAACGCGAAGATGGGCTTACCACTTTTTTCCCAAAGCATCCTTCAGCATGGCTTTGTCCAGTTCCGCATCCGCAAGTAACTGCTTCAGGCGGCGGTTCTCATCTTCCAGAGACTTAAGCCGCTTCGCTTCCGACGCTGTCATCCCGCCATACTTGCTCTTCCAATTGTAAAATGTAGCATCAGATATACCATGAGAACGGCAAATATCCGAAACCTTGCAACCAGCTTCCTGTTCTTTCAATATCCCAATTATTTGCGTCTCGTTAAATCGCTTCTTCATAGTGTCTGCTCCTTTATCTTGCAGGTTAACAGACTCTAATTTCAACTGGTGCAGTTTATGGGGAGCAGGTCACCAGTGCAGCATTTATTATTTTCGAGCAAAAACCATATAGACGTTGTTACATCCAGATTGACCAGCTTTAATAATGCCTTAATGAGAATTTTCCTGATGATATAATAGGGTCTGGTGCCAGAAAAACGATCTGGACTTAATGCTTGTATTGCTGCTCTTCAAATAAGAGACATATTGCTAGTCTGGCAACCGGATCGTTTAGGTAGAATGATGCCGTATTTGCTACCTTTGGGCAAATCAACCTCAAGCATAAGGCATCACCATGTGTGAATACTGATTTAATCAGAGGATACAGACGAATATTGCATGTTGTCCCATGCGGCTGCATATTGATGATTGGATGTTTTTGAATTACACGCCGCAACCGTCATTGTACAAATAAGTAAAGCTAAAATACGAGCCATGAATGTTTCTCCTTGTGCATAGTTATTCAATGCTTATGCAAAAGGATGGCCAATTCCCCGTAGGGTGGCAAGAAGGAAAGTGCATTTATGGGCTATATCTTCACGGAACTGTAACAATACTAGTCCGTTACTGTAAAACTAGTCGCTATATATAGCCGTCTGCATCATACGTCAAGCATAAATTGCATTTATTTATATCTTTTATTAAAGCGCCACAAAATGGCAGAAATATTGCACGTTCGCGGGTTAGTCGCCAGTGTCAACACGCCCTGACTAAAACTCCATTGCGCAATAACCATCCACATGCAGCCCATACCCTTCCAGCCCAACAATCTGGCGCGGGGTGTTGGTGAGCAGGCGGATATGATGCAATCCTAAATCCTGTAGAATTTGTGCGCCAATGCCATATTCGCGTAAATCTCTTCCTGTTGCTTCAGTTTGCATCAGGCGACTGGAAAGTGCATCACGCTGGGGCGCACGCAGCAACACCAGTACCCCACACCCTTCAGCGTCAATGCGCTGCATGGCCTGATGCACGGTGCTATGGGCAGACGTGTCACCCAACACATCACCTAACGTATCCAACGCGTGCATCCGCACCAGTGGCGCTTCTATTCGGTGAATATCGCCCTTCACCAACGCAATATGCTCGGCATATTCCAGTCTGGTGGTATAGAGCCGCAGAGAAAACTCACCACCATAACGGCTGTGCAACGTACTGGTATGGACGTGTTCCACCAGCTTTTCCCGTTGACGACGATACGCAATCAGATCAGCAATCGTCGCAATATGCAGTCCGTGTGTTTTAGCAAATATCAGCAAATCCGGTAGACGCGCCATGTCGCCATCATCTTTCATAATCTCGCAAATTACGCCGGACGGAATCAGTCCGGCCAGCCGTGAAATATCCACCGCAGCTTCCGTATGCCCTGCGCGCACCAGCACGCCACCGTCACGCGCCTGCAACGGGAACACATGCCCAGGGGACACAATGTCCGCAGCACTACAATTCGGCTGAATAGCGGTATGGATAGTATGAGCGCGATCTGCGGCGGAAATGCCTGTGGTAATTCCTTCACGTGCTTCAACAGACACAGTAAAGGCGGTTTCATGACGTGAGCCATTATGCCGTGCCATAGGGGGCAGTCCAAGCTGGCTAATTTGCCCGGATGTCATGGGTAAGCAAATTAGCCCGCGCCCATGCATAGCCATAAAATTCACGGCCTTTGCATCAGCAAATTGCGCCGGAATCACTAAATCGCCTTCATTCTCGCGGTCTTCATCATCCACCAGAATAAACATACGCCCATGGCGCGCATCATCCAGTATGGTATCAATAGAGGCTAGCGCGCTGTCACTCATGCAATTGCCGCCTGTGGTGGCAGTAAACGATGCACATACCGCGCCAGCATATCCACTTCCAGATTCACGGCTCTGCCTTTATGCCAGTCGCTAAGTGTCGTGTGTTCCAATGTGTGTGGAATAATGGTTAGGCCAAACTGATTGCCTCTAACATACGTTACTGTCAAAGACACACCATCCAGTGTCACGGAACCTTTGTCAGCAATATACACCATTAGTGCTTCGGGCGCAGATAAACGATAATGCCATGACTCGCCTTCGCGCTGCATATCCATCACTTGCGCCAACCCATCCACATGGCCACTCACTAGATGCCCGCCCAGCTCATCACCCATCTTCAATGCGCGTTCCAGATTTACCGAGCGGCCTTCTTCCCATGCGCCAAGTGTTGTATGCTCCAATGTGTGAGGTGAGATATGCACATTGTAACACTGAGTTTCAGTGTCAATATGCGTGACCGTCAGGCAGCACCCGTCATGGGCAATCGACGCACCCAACGCAATCGTCTCTACCATATACGGGCTGCGTATGACACACTGGCGCTCTGCATCCGTGTCTGTCATAGCTTGCACCGTACCAAGCCCTGTAATGATTCCTGTAAACATATTAGCTGTTTATGTAGTTGGTAACGCCACAATATGCAACTCTTCGTGCAGTAGGCGGTGTGTTTCAAAAGAGATGCGGTGCAACATATCACGTAACGTATAGGGCGCAGGCCATGCAGCCATTCCAGCTTCACCCACCATATGCGATGCCTGAAACCAGTAAAGCTGATTCGCGATACCACTTTGCAGCGCGGTATGTGTCAGCGTTTGCCCGCCCTCAATCAATGCATCATTGATGCCCTGACGTGCCAATATCTGCATAGCGTGCGTGAAACTGCCATCACCATAAAACACACGTACCCCTGCATTTTCCAGTGCCTTCACTTTCGCGGTGCTACGCATCCCTTCATGTGTTATAAGCCATAAGCGACCATCTTGCACTAACTGGCTGGACAAAGGAATACGCAACTGCCTGTCCAGCACCACCGGTATAGGGGATACATCATGCAAGCCAGACAAACGACAGGTAAGCGCCGGATCATCGGCCAGCACGGTACCAATGCCTGTGACTATTGCGTCATGCGTTCGGCGCAGATGATGGCCATGCTCGCGGGCATTCGCAGACGTAACCCACTGGCCATGTGTAGGGTTGGTGATACGCTCATCCGCCGAGGTGGCGATCTTGACAGTAATATAAGGCAATCCCCGCCTTAAACGCCGAAAGAATCCGGCATTCATGGCTTGCGCTTCTTTTGCTAGCACCCCGATCTCTACGCAACACCCCGCCTCGCGTAACATGGTAATACCCTTACCTGACACACGATCATCATCATCCATACACGCCACCACCACATGTGCAATGCCTGCCTTGATCAAGGCAGTTGCACATGGCGGCGTCTTTCCAGTATGAGCGCATGGCTCTAGCGTAACGTAAGCCATGGCTCCGCGCGCCTGTTCACCTGCACTCAAAAGCGCCTGCGTTTCAGCGTGAGGCCGCCCGCCTGCCTGTGTCCAGCCCTGCCCGACAATGTGGCCACCGCGCACCAATACGCAGCCCACCGCCGGATTTTCTGCGCATCGCCCTTTTGCACGCTGCGCCAGCCTTAGCGCATAACGCATGTAATCAGTGTCTTTATTCATAGATACCACTATGTAATACCTCACACTACATAACGCAAATATTTAAAAGATGTTAATTTGCAGTCTTGTTTCATTGTATGGAATCAGGTATGATTGAAAGCATATCATTGTTTACACTGATATAGTGCATTGCTTTATTTTGGCTATTTTTCAGTAGTCTTAAATATAATGGAAAGGTTTGAACAGTTTATTACAGGATACAAAGTTGTTTCAACGACAAGAGGCTTCAAACAAGTTCACGGGTTCTTCAAGGACTATCATATAGCTAAATCCTTTAAAGATCGCGCCCGACCGAACGCAAAGGTTGTTAAGGTCTTTAGTGCAGAAGGGAAAGTTATCATTTTAGCTCTTGTAGTTCTAATCATCCATCAAATATGGATACGGATAAACTAAGAACACCCCACTCACATAGAGGCGTCAATGACGCTTCTTTCTTTATCCACTCACCATCAACGCCCATACGCTTCAGACATCATCTCACGCAACCGCGAGGACGTGCGTTCAAACTCAAAGTGGCCGTCACCTGCATCATACAATGCTTCCGGCATTGCTTGCGCAGTACAAAACAAGGTTGTTTCCGCCTCATAAAGCGCATCAATTAATGTTACAAACCGTTTGGCTTGATTGCGATGTTCGGGCGTCATCACAGGGATACCGTCAATAAACAGCACCTTGTATAATTGCGCCAGCTCCAGATAATCCTTTGCCCCCAGCGGTCGGTCACATAACGTGTCAAACGTACACCATCCCACATCACCACACGCTTTATCTATGGTAATATTGCGCCCCTGCACCGTAAAGCTCATGGGCTTAGCCGGCATATGTCCGGTCAGCTCGGCAAACATCTGCTTTAAACTATGTTGCGTGTCATCCGTGACAGGCGCAAGGTAGCGCTGTTGCAATGCGGCCAGTCGTTGCTGGCGGAAATCGCGCTCTGTACGTATTTCCAACACATCCGTATGCTGCCCAATCAAAGCAATAAACGGCAAAAACCGCTCACGCTGCAACCCATTAAGATACAAATCTTCCGGCGGGCGATTAGACGTAAACACGACCACCACGCCTTTCTCAAAGAAATACCCAAATAAGCGTGCCAGCAACATCGCATCCGTAATGTCATGCACCTGCAATTCATCAAAACAGAGCAATTGATAATCACGTGACCATGCATCAGCCACCTGCTTTAACGGGTCTGTTTCCCCATCCGCACGGTAAGTGTGAATGCGTGCATGGACATCCTGCATAAAGGCATGAAAATGTACGCGCTTCTTGGCAGTAATGCTGATGAGGGAATCATAAAACATATCCATCAACATAGACTTGCCACGTCCAACACCTCCCCATAAATATAGCCCCTTAGGCGTATCAGGGGATGAATCCGCCGCAAATAAGCGTGAGAGAAAACTCCGCCCCCCACCAGACGGTAATGCATCCGACTGCATCGCATGGTACAATGTTTCCAACGCTTCCGCCACTTCCTGCTGGCCAGCATCAGGCGTCAGTTCGCATTGTTCAATCAGTTGGTGATAACGGGAAAGTGGGCTGTGTGACATGGCTTATGGGCGTAACGCTTCCAGACTAAAAACACCAGTAAAATGCGCTAAACGTATGCAGACGCGCCAGAAACCCTGACGCGCCTGTTACATATTTTGGTACTGTTGTATTAGCATAGTTTTTGTACCCACAGCATGTACAGTGAAGTTTCGACCATTTCGGGTGATTTTGAGTATCGTTTTGTTTTGCGATTGAATCTAGCAAGGTAGTTTCGGATCTGACCATTGACGGATTCTACAGTTGAGGTGAGTTTTTTTGTTTGTATAAGCAATTTTTTTGGAATGATTTTCTGGTAAACCTTCCACTCGTCTGTTGCCACGCAAAAAGGCCTGAGATGCGCCAACTTTGCCCAGAGTCGCTTCAGCGTTTTAGCGCCACGAGAGCCAATTTCGATGGCGAGAATGCGTCGTGTGAGGCGAGATACAGCAACCCATACCCATAATTTTCGGCGTTTTTTTGGGTGTAATGCCACATCTCATCAATCTCAATAATGTCCTGCGGAGGCAGTGCATCGGGCAGTGAATTCTTGATTTTAGCCATTATATCACGACCTTCATCGCGCAGCCAACGCATCACCGTAGAGGGGCTGACACCCAGAAATCTGGCAATGCTTCGTATACCCATATTCTCTGTATATAACTGAAATGCCTGCAACTTTAATGCAGGGGGATAGCCGAGACCATGCGAGTTCGTGAAGTTATATCCACAACCCTTGCAGCGAAAACGCTGCTTGCCTCGCATCTTACCATTCTTGAAACAAGCCGTCGAACCACAGCGTGAACAATACATAACACCTCCTTGCAATTGCAGAAATACTATATCATATAAACTATGCTAATGAAACAGTTCCCGCGCGTTTTATCCGTTCAGGGTGTTCTTCCAGTTCCATGTCGAATTGTTGTTTAGTAAATACACACATTAACTGTGGAAATTTTAATTCTGTCTGAATCCGGATCGAATGAAGATAAGCATACCACCAGACTTGCCAAAATGGCGGTTCAGAAGGGGCATAGCGTTAAAGTTCTTCCTTTAAAAGGATATGCTATTTTGCCTCATAATGGTCAATTTCGGGCTATGTATAAAGGTCAGGAATATAGAGGAGACGTTATCCTCCCACGTATTAAAAGCCCTGACATGCAATGGTGCCAACCACTTATCCAAGTGCTGGAATCTCAATATCCTCTAGCAGTCGGTACAATGCAAGGGTTTGGAATATGTCATGATAAAATGGCCACGTTCCTGACTCTTTTTGCAGCAAATATTCCGACTCCAAAAACACTCATGGTATCTCATGAGTGGCAGTTAGAGACTGCATTTTCATTCATCGACATGACTCATGGTATTTGCATTAAAGCCGCAGATGGCGCCGAAGGTGCCAGCGTCTTTATTTTCGAGGATCTTCCTCGAATTGGTATGCTCAACTCAGTCGTTAAAACACTACTTGCGAGTAGCCCGATTCTGCTTCAAGAGCGTATACCTTACCAGCACGATATACGCGTCCTTGTCTTTGAGGATGACGTATATGTCGCAGGTAAACGAATTCCTGCAAAGGGAGAGTCACGTGCCAATATATCACTTGGTGGCACATATGAACCTATCACCTTAACAAATGAGCAGGAGCTGCTGGCGGTTAAAGCCTCACGCGCTTGCTACATGAAGGCAGGTGCCATTGACTTGCTGGTAGATTACCATGGTAAAACATGGGTACTGGAAGTCAATGTTTCCCCTGGGTTCTTGATTGACGATCTACTGGGCACAGATGTGGCCGGCATGTATATCGAACATGCATTAAAAATAGCCCGCGAAGTGTAATAAACCTTTTTCGACTTACCTTACCCTTGTGCCTATAGCAAAAGAGTAAGGTATTTTTTTGCCTTGAATATCAAACATTAAACCGAAAATGGAAAATATCGCCATCTTTCACAAGGTATTCTTTACCTTCCAGACGCAATTTTCCGGCATCCTTTGCAGCCTGCTCGCCGCCCAACGTCACGTAATCTGCGTAAGCAATGGTTTCGGCACGGATAAAGCCTTTCTCAAAATCCGTATGAATCCGGCCAGCTGCTTGCGGGGCTTTGGCACCGGCATGGACTGTCCATGCACGTGCTTCCTTGGGGCCTGCTGTAAAGAACGTAATCAGATCCAGCAACCCATATCCTTCCTGAATAATACGCGCTAAACCAGTCTGCTCCAGCCCCAACGTATCCAGAAACTCGCGGCGTTCCTCTGCTGTCTCCAGCATAGCAATCTCGGCTTCAATCGCCGCAGACACCACCACACACCCAAGCACATGTTGCGCACAAAATTCCTGCACTTTAGCACTATAGCTATTACCTGTAGCCGCAGCGTCTTCATCCACGTTGCACACTGCCATTACCGGCTTGGTGGTCAACAAGTTCAATTGTTGCACCAGCGCTTTTTCTTCCGCATCAGCCGCATCCTGCCATAGAGGACGCAACGCCTTTCCTTGAGCCGCCAGTGCCAGTCCGGCATCCACCAACGGCATCAGTGCAGCTGCTTCTTTGTCTTGTCCACGCAGGCGTTTTTCCAGCGCTACCTTACGCTTTTCCAGCGATTCCATATCGGCTAAAATCAGCTCGGTTTCAATGATTTCCCAGTCACGCAATGGATCAACTGACCCTTCCACATGCGTAATATCATCATCATCAAAGCACCGCAGCATATAAATAATCGCGTCCACTTCCCGAATATGCGAGAGAAACTGATTGCCCAGCCCTTCCCCTTTGCTGGCACCGCGCACCAGTCCGGCAATATCCACAAATTCCAGTTGGGTTGGCAATGTCACTGCTGAATTCGCAATTGTTGCAATACGCTCCAGCCGCTCATCTGGCACCGCCACGCGGCCATTATTTGGCTCAATCGTACAAAACGGGTAATTGGCGGCTTCCGCCTGTTGTTGTGAAAGCAATGCATTAAACAGGGTTGATTTTCCTACATTGGGTAAGCCAACAATGCCACAGGTAAAGCCCATGCGCTTAATCTCCGTTGAGGTTTAGGTCAAATGTTATACCACGGTCGCAGAAGCATTATCCTGCTGCAATATGGCAGGCAACTTAAACACCGTGGATTCTTTCTTATAAAGTAATGGCTCCACCCTGCAAGGATTAATCGCCTGCAATGCATCAATCAATTCTTCCACCAGCCGCTCAGGGGCAGATGCACCGGCGGTAATACCTATCGCGCGCTTTCCTTCCAGCCAGCGCGGATCTAACATACGTGCATCGTCAATCAGGTATGCATCCATCCCAATTTCTTCACCCAAATCCCGCAAACGGTTAGAGTTAGAGCTATTCACAGATCCCACCACCAGTAAAATATCCGTCAGCCCTTCCAGTGCTTTCACTGCATTTTGACGGTTTTGCGTGGCATAGCAAATGTCACGCGTGTCCGGGCCTGCAATAGAAGGGAACCGCGCGCGTAATGCATCAATTATCACTTTCGTATCATCGACACTCAGTGTCGTTTGCGTCACAAATGCCAGTTGCTGCGGGTCTTTCACCTGCAATGCGGCCACTTCATCCACATCACTGACCAGCAACATAGGCTGGCGCACCCGTCCCATTGTGCCTTCCACTTCAGGGTGTCCGGTATGGCCGATCAGAATAATCTGCTTGCCCAACGCTTCATAGCGTTGTGCTTCCGTATGTACCTTGGTTACCAGCGGGCAGGTCGCATCAATAGCAGGCAAATCACGCAAACGTGCTTCATTCTCTACTTTCTCGGAAATACCATGCGCAGAAAAAATGGTAATCGCTCCATCTGGTATCTCGGAAACTTCTGTTACAAACACCACCCCACGTGATTTCAAATCGTCCACCACCCAGCGATTATGCACAATCTCGTGGCGTACATAAATGGGCGGGGCATACTTCTTGAGTGCCAGTTCTACAATCTGAATCGCCCGCTCCACGCCCGCACAAAAGCCGCGTGGCTCACACAAATAGATAGTAGAAGGATACGATACAACCATGGTCATACCATAAGCGAATCGCCCCAAAAAGGCAAAAAAAATCCGCTCACACCATTAGGTGGGGCGGATATCAGGGTTAAAGATCATTAGTGATCTTCTTCGAAAAGATCTAATGTTTCATCAGAAACATCAGTTTTGTTCTTTTTCCTTTCATTTTTCTGGTTGTGAATTACTGCCGAACACGATTGAGAAAAGAATACTATCTGGGAATCCCCCATCTTCTCAAGCACTCCCATAGAGAACTCTCCATGAAAGTATTCGATTTTGTCTATAACAGAACCTAGGAGCTGAGATATATCCTTTACTGAAATACTTCTTTCTCGTCCCCTCCCATCTTCATAGAAAGGATTGAAGGGGAAAATTTGTTCCAAAGTATCTCCGTAACGTTTTGTTCGATAATTCTTCGTACTCCAAGCAACCATAGTTGGATGCTGGCTTAAATCCTCAAACAAATGAGGATGGGAAAGACGAAACTCGGAATGATTCGAAGAATCCATTTTAGTAAAAACGAAACAACAATCAGCAAAACGCATCGAAGTCCGTGAAGCAAACGCCAGCAAACAACAAACGTTCCACTGGTCAACATGTATAGACATGTAATAACCATGTAAAGGTAAGGTAATACCCTACTATAAGTCAAGCTAACTATAGGAGAATTATTGATTTATAGTATTTTTACAAACTTTGATTACACTAAATATGGCAAAGCTATATGTTCTATGTTGATATACAACTTATTCAACTACAAGGGAAGATATTATGTCAAATCGTATTAATGCAACATTCAAAACCTCTACTGCAGCAGAGGCCGTATTGCTAGAACTAGAACAGCTAGATGTAGAAGAAAGGCAGATTAGTGCCATTGCAAGCGATGATACGCGGGGGCATTCATTTAACATTGAAACAAGTACTAAAGCAGCAGAAGGCACTGGTATTGGCGCATCAATTGGTGGGGTAGTAGGCGCTATTATTGGCGGATTGGCAACTGCAACCGCTATGGCGGTACCAGGACTCAACATTGTCGTTAGTGGTGCATTAGCATCCACACTCGCAGGACTTGGAGCAGGTGCAGCGACAGGTGGATTAGTCGGCGGATTAGTCGGCGCTGGCATGACTGAGCATGAAGCGAAACTATACGAAGACAAAATTAAAAATGGAGCAATTTTAATCTCTGTGGATGCCAAAAACAGCGATCAAAAAGATAAAATTAAAGATCTCTTTGAACGTCACGATACGCACAACATCGCTGCTTAATATTAAACTTACTAAACATAACCCTCAAAGGCGATCATTTTTGCAATGGATTCTGGTATGGGGTGCCGCCCGATCAGACATATTTGCCCGCATTGTGAAACCTGCCCCAACGCTTCTCACACATAACGGTGAAATATTACATGATGGGCTAAAGAAAACACGCATATCAAAGGATGAACTTTACGCAGCTTTACGCAGCTTTACGCAGCGAGGGCATGACCCATCTTGGAGATGCAAACTGGGTTATTCTGGAAAATAACGGGCAGTTCAGTATTATTCCCAAAACAGATATGGCCATTGATGACGCTGAACTATTGTCAAACGTTGAACGCATCATGGAAAACACATAGCGTGTTTATTGCTCATATCTGCAAGAACTTCATTTCATATATCTAAGCGTTGTTACCATAATGCAAGGATAGCCTGTATACAATGGTTTGCAGACAAAAAAGACACCCGCAACTCAGGAGAGTTAAACGGGTGGTTCGAGTTTGGCTATCTTACTTCAGGATATCGTTAAGAATCCCCCCCAGTCCTTCATCAGTGGGGTTTGGCTTTAGTTGCACTCCACATGAGAACGCCTTTGACCCCATGTAAAACACAAGGAAATCAAAGTCTTCCAATTGAAACGGGGTTTCGATTGTCGGCAAAACTGCCTTAAATTCTTCCTTACAAAACTCTGATGGATCACCTGGCATGGATGCCCGGGTGAAAGTGTACTGCAAAGCACCGAAGCTGTACTGCTTTCCATACTCGAAGTTCACCACCTCCCTTTCCTCTTTAGGAGATCCGCAGCGTGGTCCTCTACATCCTCCATTTGCTGGGAGAACTAAGGCACCAACGACGCCAATAGTCAAAGCAGAAACGGTCAAAGCATTAACAAAGTTAGCCATTATTGTTAGTTAAAAAGTAAATATTTTCGCAAATTGTAAAAATTCACAATGTGCAAAAACAAAGAACAGCTATAATTATGATAAATACTTAATCGATTGTCAAGCTATATATCACCACCCTTAATATTCAGTAAGCTGCTTAAAGCATTTCAACAAATTTTAGACAGAAAAAACATCTCATACAATATCCCCCATCACCCACTTCGCGTAGTAGCCGTCTCCAGCAATTTGTCCGTACCCGGCACATGCGGTTCCCCACGAAAATTTACTGCATTGGCAAACCTGCCAGCGCAGGTGGCCAATATCTTATCACACCCCTGCGTCAGCGTGTAAGTCGTGCCAATCGTTATGGCATACGGGAAAGGATGATGCAGGCGCAACGTCTGTGGCGTATAACTTTTCACTTCGCGCTGAATCCCTGCATTCTCACCACTCGTCATTGTCAGCAATCCTTGACTATATAACCCGGCGGCTTCTGTGCGTGCCACATCTTCCAGTAACGTCTCTGACAACACTCTTGTCACATTCCCCGTCACGGTACGCGAACCCATCTCCACCCGGCACCGTCCGTCTCCCAGCTCGGCGCGGCAGGTGCGGCTATACAGGCTACCCACTGTATGTTGCAACAGATGCGACAGCCCGCGTATCTCTGCAACAAACTGCCCTTCATGCAGCGTAATGCGTCCAATCTGGCCACGATGCAATGGTATGCTACCTTGCCCTATATCCTGATAATTGACCCGAAACACGGCAATATCGGCTCCATCATACCGTCCCGCCATGATATCTACGTCCGTAATACGCGCTGAATCCAGTAACCCCGTCACATCCATATGGTTGCTATCCAGTGCAGAAGACAGGCTCGTGGCAGAAGGCAAGAACCCTGTCGCTGCATCATACATCAACCCGCCCACATCAAGTGGCTGGTCATGATCGGTAAATCCCAGCACCAACCCGTCCGTGCGGGTGATACGCCAGCATGTGGCAAGCGTTGTCACTGATTGCTGTAAATGCGCCTGCATAGCAGAAGATAGCGTCTTCATACCCGCACCTCCACCAGTCGTATGTCATCCCACGAATACACACCATAATCATCCAGTCGCGCCATCAGCTGATCGGTTTCAAACCGCACTGGCACGTCAAATTCCGTATCAGCCGTAATCACAGCACCAGACGCAGGAGCAACGTCACACACCACTTCTCCTGTTACCTCATCCAGCGTGATGTCATCATATGGTACCCCGTCAACGTAAAACGCAACACTTCCTGCCACGGGATGCGTTAATGTACGCGTGTAGCGCAAATCACCGCTATCATAATGCTTCACCAGTGCAAACCGCACCTGATTTCCATCCCCGTCACCCAGTGGCTGGCCTACAGCGCGGTAATCGCACCAATCCTTGAAGCGAAATGCCTGCGCTCGTCCGTGATGCGCGCGAAAAAACGCAATCAGTGTCTCAAGTTGTGCCTGATGTTTCACCCCATGCGCCACATTATACACCGCTCGCGGGTGCTGCCATTGCTGGTTACGTTTCTCATACCCCGCAGCATTGGTAGTGATAACAGTAGAAAAGACGGGGCCTCCACTGGAGCCATACGCAATATCATCGGGAAAACGTGCAGCGCTAATCATCATGATGCATCCTTAAGTCAAGTTAAAGTAATAATCAGGCATTACATTAATAGCACGTATGGATTGTGCGGAAGGGGCATTTTTTTACTTGAACAGGCATGAACAGATGAAGTACACTACGTGCATGAAAAATGCACTACTCTCTACCATCTGCTTGCTCACTCTAGCCGCTTGCGGAGGGCGTGAATCCTACACTTCCTCAGCACCGTGGAAAGAAACGGATAAGCACCTCTCATGCGATCAGTTGTTGCTGGAAATGAATGATGCAAAATTCTGGAATAGTGTCGCAAACCGCAACAAGAAGATGGGAGTGATGGATGTGGTATGGCCGGTTGGCTATATTGGCACGCGTGCCAGTGCCGATGAAGCCATTGGACAAACGCAGGATCGTCTCAGTCACCTGAATAATATTTTCAAGATTAAAGGGTGTGACCGCCCCTATGCAGACATGCCGATCACCACGCCACCCGCCGGGCGCCGGTAAAACCTAATGCTGCTCGTCACTACGCGCTGACCGACGTGACGCGGTAATTTCAGCGATAATCAGAATTATCACACCAATCACAATCCCGCTATCAGCAACATTAAACGCTGGCCAGTGATAGGTGCCAACATACACATCAAAAAAATCTGCTACTGCGCCGTAAAGCAACCGATCAATCACATTGCCTATTGCTCCGCCAATAATGGCACCGGCTCCTATGCGTTTCCAGCGTTGTTGTTCATTGCGGTGTAGATAGAGCAACACGCTGCAAATCACCAGCGACACCACGATAAGCCCTAACCGCGCATCCAGACCGGAAAACAACCCAAAACTCACCCCCTGATTCCAGACCATCACCAGATTAAACCCGGGAAAAAGCGCCATAGGCGTTGCCTGCTCAATCATGCTCATTTCATGCAACAGCCAGTATTTGGATGCCTGATCCAGCAAAAGTGTTAGACTAGCCGTAAATAATATCGAAAGAAGCGGGTATTTCATGGGTTAGGGTGTAGCATAATATACGTTTTTCACACAAGCATTATGCGATGAAGGTGGCACCTTGGTTAAAAATCGTGTATAGTTATTTTATTCTTTATCTGTACTCTTTTTTTAAGAGCACCTAAAATGGCTAATAATAACCAAGAAAACTCCAATAACACAACTCAAGGGTTTATTTGGGGTACCCCTATGCTTCCTTCTCTTATACAAGAGGAAATGAAGCAAATGGCGGAACCTCAAGAAGAAGACCTTGCAGGCTCCAAAGAACCTGTTCAAGGAAATCCTAAGGACAGTTTTGGTAAAGATTTTTCATCGGGTAAGGTAAAACCTACCGATGAAGAAGAAGAGTAACCCTCCCGCCCCATCGCAACCGTGACGGGGCATTTTTTTTGCCTCGCTACATTGCCCACACTCTAAAGCCATGCTATAGCCAGCTTCATGGAACATCTCACAGACTTACATGCACTCAAAGCATGGCGCACCCGCCAGCAGGGAAGCATCGCGCTGGTGCCAACCATGGGCGCACTCCATGCCGGACATATGGCACTGGTGCAGGCGGCATCTGCGCAATATACCCGTGTGATTGTCAGCATCTTCGTCAACCCCAAACAATTCGCTCCAACTGAAGATTTATCACGCTACCCCCGAACGTTAGAAGCCGATATGGCCTTACTCAAAGCCGCTAATGTCAGCGCGGTCTTCACCCCGACCCCAGAGGCACTCTACCCCACTGGTTTTAATAGCACCGTCAATGTGTATGGGCTGGATACTATGCTTTGCGGTGCAATACGCGCTGGACATTTCAGCGGCGTCACCACCGTGGTTGCGCGCTTGTTCCTGCTCATTCAGCCACACGCGGCTTATTTTGGAGAAAAAGACTACCAGCAACTCAGCATCATTCGCCGCATGAATCAGGATTTACCCATGGTGAAGCGCATTATTGGCATCCCCACCGTGCGCGAAACAGACGGGCTGGCACTCTCCTCACGTAACCAATATCTAAGCGCACAACAACGCCAACTTGCCCCGCACATCTACCAAACCTTGCAAACCATTGCCGCTCGTAGCACACAGGAGCCACTCCCCTCCCTGCTGCAATGGGGCAAGGATCACTTGCTTAGTAAAGGCGTGGATAAGGTCGATTATCTGGAAGCACGCCACAGCCAAACCCTTGCGCTAACCGATACGCCAAAGGAAAGCCGGTTGTTCGTTGCCGCGCATTTGGGGACAACGCGCTTGATTGATAATGTAGCCTTATGATACATACACATCCATGATGACACCAGACGAAATCACCCATGAATTTATCCAAGCCAATGCCCTGTTAAACGGACATTTCATTTTGTCTTCAGGACTGCATAGCGACACCTATCTGCAATGTGCGCGTGTGCTGATGGATACCCAGCGCGCCAATCGCCTGTGCCAACAATTGGCGAACACTATCCGCACGCACATCAACCCACTGCCAGATGTAGTGGTTGCCCCCGCCATGGGTGGTGTCGTGGTTGGCTATGAAACGGGACGCCAGCTTGGCTTGCCCACCATGTTTTGCGAACGTGTGAATGGCCAGTTCACGTTGCGGCGTGGCTTCACCCTGCAAAAAGGCCAGCGTGTATTGCTGGTGGAAGATGTCGTCACTACGGGCAAATCCTCACTGGAAACCGTGGAATGTATCGAAGCACACGGCGCACACGTGGTTGCGGAAGCGTGCTTAGTTGATAGATCCAGCGGCAATCATCACCTGCCATTCCCGCTCCATGCATTGCTAACATTAGACGTACAAACCTTTAGCGCAGACAATATCCCTCCACATTTGCAGGAAACTGACGCTGTTAAGCCCGGTAGCCGCTGGATTGCTTCATGAAACACCTCTTAATCGTTATTGCCATAAGCGTTTTTGCCTTTAGTGCATCAGCAGACACCACCTGCCGGCCTACCATTGGCGTCTCAGGCCAAAGCCCCTCCTCCCGTACCGTTGTACCGCTCATCAGTGTACTGCACAGCTTAGGTGCAAACACCATCTATCTGGACTGGACACAAGCACGTGATCCCAACATAGACATCCCTGCGCTGGATGGCCTCATTCTGGCTGGTAATAGTGAAGATATTGACTCCGCCCGCTACGGAGAACCCCTAGACCCACGCACGAACAAAGAACAAAGCTCTAAGCGCGGCATCTATGAATATGCCGCCATTGAACTGGCATTAAACAAACAGATTCCGCTGCTGGGCATTTGCGGTGGAATGCAACGCCTCACTGTATCAGGCGAGCCAGAAGAACGTGGCAGCCTGATTCAACATGTAGACGACCAAAATCAGGGCAAATACACGGTTCCAGTACCACCTTACATCCCCACCGACACCATCAACGTGGAAGAAGGCACCATACTTTCCACGATTCTCAATCAGAAAGACACAAGCATGAAAGTGAATAGCTACCACCATCAGGTGCCAAAAACTCTCAGAGACGGTTTCCGCGTTAGTGCTATGTCAGATCATGGTACCATTGAGGCCATAGAACCCGACCCCACAGGCGCTTACGGCAATCAATTTGCCCTGGGCGTCATGTGGCACCCGGAATTTATGGGTGACGCCCTCAGTCAGGCACTCATGCAACGTTTTGTCAGCGAAGCAACACAGCGCGCTTGCGGGGATGATTAAATAACACTTCTTTTCTCCTTTACAGTAATAAAAAACCCTTGACCTGCCTACATTCATCAGGCATCAAGTACCCTATCAAGGTTTGGTTCTTTAATACCCCTTGCCAGTGTGCGACTCCTGCACGCGCTTTTCTACTTATTTGTTGATACCTTTACCCCACAATCATACCCTTTATGCATCTGAAAGAATTAAAACAGAAAAAACCAAACGAACTTTTTGCGCTCGCGGAATCTTTTAACGTTGAAAATGCCAGCGGAATGCTAAAGGCAGAACTGATTTTCTCTATTTTGCAAAAGCAGTCTGAAGCCGAAGAAGACGCGGTCATTAAAGGCAGCGGTACTATTGAGATATTGCAAGACGGGTTTGGTTTCCTGCGCTCACCGGAAGCGAATTATCTGGCAGGTGCCGATGACATTTACGTTGCTCCGTCATTCGTGCGTAAATATGGTCTGCGTACCGGAGATTCCATTGAAGGCGAACTATGTGCGCCATCAGACAATGAACGCTATTTTGCACTGGACAGCGTCACCACCATCAATGGCGATGACCCAAAGATGATGCACAAAAAAGTCAATTTTGATAACCTTACTCCCATCTTCCCCGATGATCGCTTTATTTTAGAAGTCGAAGATCCGGGCAAACGGGATATAAGTGGCCGCTTGATTGATATTGTTGCCCCGATTGGTAAAGGCCAGCGCTGCCTGATTGTTGCGCCACCCCGCACCGGTAAAACCGTGTTGATGCAAAATGTGGCACACGCCATCACCCGTAATAATCCGGAAAGCATCCTGATCGTGTTGCTCATTGATGAACGCCCCGAAGAAGTCACGGACATGTCGCGCTCGGTGCGTGGTGAAGTCGTCAGCTCCACCTTTGACGAACCCGCCAACCGCCACGTGGCATTGGCTGAAATGGTCATTGAAAAAGCAAAACGGCTGGTTGAGCATAAAAAAGATGTGGTTATTTTGCTAGATTCCATCACTCGCTTAGCACGCGCTTATAACACGGTGGTGCCATCGTCAGGCAAGGTACTCACCGGTGGTGTGGACGCTAACGCACTGCAACGGCCTAAGCGTTTCTTTGGTGCTGCCCGCAATATTGAAGATGGCGGATCACTCACCATCATTTCTACGGCACTGATTGACACAGGTTCCCGTATGGATGAAGTGATTTTTGAAGAATTTAAAGGTACCGGAAACTCGGAAATTGTGCTTGATCGTAAAGTTGCGGACAAACGCATCTTCCCGGCGCTAGACGTAATTAAGTCCGGCACTCGTAAAGAAGATTTGCTGATGGACAAAGCCGACCTCACCAAAATCTGGATGCTACGCCGTATCCTGGAGCCTATGGGCGCTGCGGATGGTATGGAATTTTTGCTCAAAAAGGTACGAACCACCAAGAATAATGCGGATTTCTTTGCTTCGATGAATAGTTAAGCTACCCCCTTACCCCTCTCATCATGGGTAGGGGTAAGCCATGCAAGCTGCTAATTCCCCCAGATAGGATCATTTTTCATGCTGGCATCGAGGGCAAAACGACAGTAAGCCGAAGCATCACTCCAGCCAGACTGATACATTGCATTACCAGCAAATTCATGGCGCTTTTTGTGGCCATACATAATCTTGTACAGAAACGTACTTCCCGCAGACAATCCCGTATCACAGCCATCCTGCCAGCCAAGCTGATATTCAGGCGGGCCACTAGGATCAACATAATAGAGCGTAGCAGGACGACACGACGCCACCATACCAGTTATACATAAGAGAAGAGCCATCTTTTTTATCATGCGGTTATCATAACATAAGGTATAACAGTAATAAAAGTGACATAATAATGAAGGTTAATTCAGCGTGTGTCACGGGGTTGTCAGATTTTCATAACATCATGACATGAAACGCCACCCTCGGCTCAGTGACGCAATAATTCGCGGATAGAATGGTAAAATGTATCTGAGCCCCAGACAGGGTTATCTGGCGAAATCACCATCTTGTCGTGATCGGACGGTGCTTTCTTTCCACCCCTGAGCTTCATAAAGTAAGGCGAAATAAATGTTGCACCCTGACAATAATGTTCCCTCCACATACGCCGCAAATAGTCCGCTGAAAATGCAGATTGCGGATGTATTTCAGGAATGCCATAACCGGAATGGCCTGCAATTAATTGAAAAATATGTGGGTTATGCATATTACCCCCATACATCGTGATGCCGGGGCGCATGGTGGTACTGCTAAAAAACTCTTTCCCAATGCCAAACAAATGAGGATTCCAGTTCCCGTTTAACCACGGCGTTAACTGATAACTGTAAAGTTGATCTTTTGTAAAACCTGCCTCTCTAAATGGCACCGCCATGGCTTCCACGTAAGATGCAATACGGGATGCACGAAACTGCATCCATAGACGAGCGACTGGCTCATACTGTAGCACCGTATCGTCACGCGGTGCATCAACATACCCCTCAACACCACTTGGTAGCGAGGCACGTTCAATCGCACCCGGAAACATATGATCCTGATATTGTGCCTCTTGGGGTGACACATCCAGCCACCGGCTACCCACCATATGAAGCCGTCCGTCTCGCTGCAACAGTACTTCCAGATAATATCGGCCAGCAGACAAATGGCGGTAATCATATTCATAGACAAACCCCGTATTCGGTTCGGTAAGTTTGGTAGCCTTTGCCTGATATTGCTGATACACATCCATACGATTCAGTTGCGGCTTGGCATCACCAACATGGCGCCCATTGACATACACACGTAAACGGTCATGATCGCTTAGCGGTGCAATCCATCCACTTACCGGCACCGTCCCCCATTCATAGCGATTCATGGCAATGTCGCGAATATGTTGCGTATCCACGCCTGAGGGTACCCAGTCGGCAAATAATGCTAATTCATCCGGGTGATAATCCGTCAATTCCGGCGTAGCAAAATTGCCTGTACCGTGGAAAAAGTCATTAAACATATAATGGGTTTCACCACCCAGCATAATCCCAATCAGCAACTCAGGATACTGGCGCTGAAATGCTGCCAGCTTCGTGGCAATAAGTTCCATTGCCTCATGACGGTATGTCACCATATCCAGTTGCAGATCATTGGTTAGGCGGAAAGGCACGATGCCGGTGCGAAAATATTGCTCACTTGGAGAGGTACCATCCCTAAATTGCATCAGGTTGTTACTATCCTGCAATAACGCTTTCACCAGTGGCACATCATCCGTTGGCATAAAATGATTGCTGAACAGATACGCAACAAACGGTCTGTTCAGCTCTGCCGCTACCGCCAGCTGCTTATCCAGCCTCGTCTCGTCAATCACGTAGTGATCTCCCTGCTTCACAAAGAACAGATAGGGAAAGAACACATGGGTATAACCCGCACGCACCTTGCCCTCGCTGGTATCTTCAAGTGTGTTTAATGCGCTCACCAAATGCTGTCGCGATGGTTCGTAATCAAGGGATAGATTTTCAAATTGAGGGGTAATATATAGCGGTGTGTCTCTGAGAGGGATACCCGCATCACACATTAAATCCCCTCCATCATATGCTGGAGTCGTCGGAACGTAAGATGTCTTTGGCATGAGGGCAATCACGGCAAGCACAACGATAACAACGACAAGGGGTAATAGAGAACTTCGTTTCATACGTTTCAAAACAAGGGAACAGCGCATAGATGACTAAGGCGCAAAGGTTAGATCAACAGCACCTAACCCGATTTACCCAATCAGCGCAAGGGCAATATTCGTAACAATCAGCAGACAAAAATAAGGAGCCTAAACCTTATGGTCAAAGCTCCTTTTAGTATAACGATGCTCCACTTATCTAACGAAAAAATGGAACACTACTGTCGGGGGACAATATATATCGTATTCCTCGGTTGAGGGGGTGTATTCTTCAACCAGCGGAACTCTCCAACCGTCTGCTTCGAGACTTTGGAGAACCTCGGAAATTTCCTCTAAAGAAATTTCACGAGTGCTTCCATCATCTTCATCCGCAGTCGCGTCTCCCCTCCATCGCTGAAAGTAGAAACCCCCGGCACCCCCAACAACTCCGTTTTCAGAGCTTAGGCACAAGCCTAATTTCCTTTCAAGCAGTTGCCGTGCAGCTGCGGGATCGTCAGTAATCCATTCTCGCTTATCGCGGGGAAGGACTACGTTCAAATCAATACAAGCTAGAACTCTAGACGCCAAACCTCTATGTGGTAGTAAAGACATAGTCTTTCCAAATATAAACAACACAACCTTGTTACAGGATTATTAACCTTCCTGTCAATAGCAAAGACTTTTGTAACCTGCGCAAACGAAATAACGCTTGCGTGAATCGCTGGCTTTGTAGCACAATTGCGGTATGATCACCCCACCGACAAATACGCCCTGCGCACGTTACCTGAATCGTGAGTTATCCTCACTGGAGTTCAACTTCCGTGTGCTGGCAGAAGGGAATAACCCATCCAACCCATTACTGGAACGGCTGATGTTTCTGGCCATTTCTGCCAGTAATCTGGATGAGTTTACCATGGTACGCATTGCCGGGCTGAAAGATCAGGTACGCCGTCACGTCACCGCAGTCAGTGATGATGGCATGAGTCCCATGCAGCAATTGCGCGCAATTAATGTCAAGATGCGCGCTTTGCTGGAAAAGCAACAAGAATGCTGGATGGCGCTGAAAGATGCGCTTGCTAAAGAACAAATATATATCACCACACCTGACGACTTAAACGAAGAACAGCTGGCCACATTAGAAATGCTGTTTCTGGCCACCATCTTTCCGGCACTTAGTCCCATTGCCATTGATCCCGCACATCCATTCCCGTTCCTACCCAACCTTGGGCTGGCACAGGTGTTCGAGTTACGTAACCAGAAAACAGGCAAGCTGCTCAATGCCGTACTGCCTCTGCCCCATAAACTAGACCGCTTCTTTGAATTAAGCACGTTAAGCGGCATACACATCATCCCGCTGGAAGCCATCACGGCGCGGTTTGCCAGCCTGCTTTTCCCGGGGTTTTCCGTAATGGATAGCGCTATTTTCCGCATTGTCCGTGATAGTGATCTGGAAGTGGAAGAAGACGCAGAAGACCTGTTGCAAAACTATGAACATGCCGTGAAGCAACGCCGTCGTGGGCGGGTCATCCGTGTCAAAACCCTTAAACCCGTCTCTCCCCATCTGGCGCAGCTCTTCATGGGGCATATGGAAACGGATGTGCAATATGTCCATGAAATGGAAGGCATGATCGGGCTGTCAGACCTGAAAGAGTTGCACAAACTGGATCGCCCTGAACTCAAATTTGCACCTTACGATGTACGCTTCCCTGAACGCATTACCGAATATAACGGGGATTGCTTCGCTGCCATTGCTGCTAAAGACATTATCGTCCACCACCCTTATGAAAGTTTTGACGTGGTAGTACAATTCCTGCATCAGGCAGCAGAAGACCCCGACGTTATTTCCATCAAACAAACGCTCTACCGCACCAGTGATGATTCCCCCATTGTACGCACTCTCATACGCGCCGCAGAGAAAGGAAAATCCGTGACTGCACTGGTGGAACTGCGCGCCCGTTTCGATGAAGAAGCCAACATACGCTGGGCACGTGATCTGGAACGTGCGGGGGTACAGGTCGTGTACGGGTTTGTCACCATTAAAACCCATGCAAAAATTTCTATTGTCGTGAGGCGGGAAAATGATTTACTGGTGTCTTACGTCCATTTCGGCACAGGCAATTATCACCCTATTACGGCCAAAATTTACACTGATCTGTCGTATTTCACCTGTAACGGCGAACTAGCGCAGGAAGCACATTATCTGTTCAACCATATCACCGGCTATGGCAATCCGACAGATTATCACCACTTGCTACCCGCGCCGGAACATTTGCGCTTAGGGCTGCTCAAGCTCATTCACGCAGAAACGGCTTACGTGCAATCAGGTAAACCTGCCGCCATCTGGGCAAAGATGAACTCACTGGTAGACTCGGAAATCATTGATGCGCTATATGCTGCCGCGCAGGCAGGGGTGCAAATTGATCTGGTCGTGCGTGGCATATGTTGCCTGCGTCCAGGCGTGGCTGGCCTGTCTGAAAATATCCGTGTGAAGAGTATTGTCGGGCGGTTTCTGGAACATTCCCGCATTTACTGCTTCGGTGATGGCTCCGGCCTGCCCTCCACCAAAGCCCGCGTCTATATTGGTTCCGCCGACATCATGCCACGCAATCTGGACTGGCGAGTGGAAACGCTGGTTCCTATTACGAATGCCACGGTTCATGCCCAGATACTCGATCAGATTATGATGGCGAATCTCAAAGATGATACCCATAGCTGGCTGCTGCAATCTGACGGCACGTACTACAGGGCAGAGGCCAAAGAAGGATTCTCTGCACATCGCTATTTCATTGAAAACCCCAGCCTGTCTGGCCGTGGCAAAGCACTGGCACGCGAAAAACGCAAACGCCGCGCCGTCAGCCGCACTGGCACCAAGACTCCATCCGCACAATAAGGCTGGAAAGCTGCCGACCAATTACCTATAGTCACGCCCATGAAACAACTCTCTCTTCTTCTGCTATGTGTCTGCCTGATAATCACTACGCAAGCCCATGCAAACCATAGCTTAAGCCTGTTTGGCGATGCAAAATATCCAGCTAATTTCAGTCATTTCGACTATGTAAACCCTGATGCCCCCAAAGGTGGCACGGTGAAAATGGCTTACCCCTTTGCCTTTGATTCCCTCAACCCGTTCACGCTCAAAGGCATTGCAGCACCTGCCATCACGTTGCTCTATGATACCCTCATGACACCGTCACTGGATGAAGCCCAAACCTATTACCCGTTAGTGGCAACATCCGTGAAGCTGGCAGATGATAAACGCTCCATCACCTTCACACTGGATGCACGCGCGCGCTTTCATGACGGCTCCCGCGTTACCGCAGAAGATATTGCATTCTCCTTCAACACGCTCAAAGAGAAAGGCCACCCCGCCTATAAGTTACGGTTTAAAGAAATAGACCGCGCAGAAATACTCACCACCACCACCATACGGTTTCACTTCACTACAGACACTAACCGTGAGCTTCCGTTCATGCTGGCAAGCCTGCCCGTACTCTCCAAGGCGTTTTATGCCAAGCACGATTTTGACGATAGCGCCCACGTCACCCCGCTCACCTCTGGTGCTTACACAGTGAAAGCTATTGATACAGGACGCTCCATCACCTACAAACGGGTAGAAGATTACTGGGCAAAGGACTTACCCACGCGCAAAGGCTATTATAATTTTGATGAAATCCGCTATGATGTCTACCGCGACGAAACCGTAGCCATGGAAGCATTCAAAGCAGGTGCCTATGATATGCGTGAAGAATATGTCGCACGGCGCTGGGCAAAAAGTTATGACTTTCCTGCAGTCAAAGCAGGCGATGTCATCATTGACGAAACACCGCATAAAATTCCACGTGGAATGCAGGCATTCATCTTCAACGTACGTAAAGCAAAATTCGCAGACAGGCGCGTGCGTGAAGCCATTGGCCTGACCTTTGACTTTGAGTGGATGAACCGCACGCTATTTTATGACGCGTATAGCCGCAACACCAGCTTCTTTCAAAACACCCCTTTCGCTGCCACAGAATTACCTTCAGAAGAAGAACAAGCCTTGCTGGCTCCGTTTCGTGAGACACTCCCCCCCGCCATCTACACGGACATTTACGCACCACCCGTAAGTGACGCAAGCGGCTTCATTCGCGCACAACTCATACGTGCAGATAAGTTACTGAAAGAAGCAGGATGGATTATAAAGGATGGGGTACGTGTGCATCAGGCAACAGGTGAGCCACTGACCATTGAATTTCTCTCACGTCAGGCATCCCTGCAACGGCTGGTGCTGGCGATGAAGCGCAACCTGCTGATTCTGGGCATTAAGGCCACCTTCCGCAATGTCGATGAATCCCAATATCAAATGCGAATGCAAACTTTCGATTATGACATCACCTCCGTATGGTGGAACATGAATTTGCATTTCCCCGGCAATGAACAAAAGGGTTACTGGCACTGCTCGCAAGCGGATATTGAAGGTGGGCAGAATATGTCTGGCTATTGCAGCGAGGCAGTAGATCACATCGTTGAGCGCATCACCAATGCCAGCAGCTATGATGCATTGCTGCATGCCGCTCATGCGCTGGATCGCATCCTGCTGCATGAACATATCGTGATTCCGCATTTCTCTATCTTCAATTTTCGCATGGCCTACTGGGACATATTCGGCATCCCCGACACCCGCCCCGCCTATGATCGCGGCTTTGACACATGGTGGATGAAGGAAAAACCGCAAGAATGAGTCATATTGTTTAACAAGCATGTCTTACCCAATAGACTTTCTGTAGTTTTTACTGTAACATGAAAGTTTACCTTGATTACCAATGATTATAAAAATTATTGGGAAATCATATTTAGTTTTGGCATATACTTGTGCCAACCATAAAGACATGACTTTATTTGAAAATGGTGGAGACAATGATGATAACCTTATCATTTTATTTCCAGGTGTAGCACCTGCACCGGATCCAGACCCGGATC
This sequence comes from uncultured Alphaproteobacteria bacterium, assembly GCA_963803575.1. Lineage (GTDB taxonomy): Bacteria > Pseudomonadota > Alphaproteobacteria > Rickettsiales > UBA998 > CAWDMW01. The sequence goes on along the minus strand of CAWDMW010000002.1, from coordinate 365,989 downwards.
CCCCAGAACCAACTCCACCGCAACCAGATCCACCTCCGGCAGCAGCATAACCCTCAAACCTTCCTCACTTGAGGAAGGTTTCTTTTTATCCGTCACGTTATAGTGCTTCCACCTTCAACACACGCTCCAGCCGAAAGGTGCGCTCTTCCTGCCGTAATTCACAATAGGCTCGCACCCCTTCAAAACCATGCTGTTTATAGTGCTGCTCCCCCAGCATCAGCGGACGTATCACCCGCACCATACATTCCGGATCACTCGCTTTCACGTAAGTAATCTGCACACGATCCTGCTGTGCAATCGCTGCCTCCAGTAAAGTGCGTTTCTCTGCGGGTGACTGAAGCTTATCCGCCTCCTGACACAAATACGCCACCATATAGCGCTGCACTCGCCAGTCACACCGTATATCTTTGCGGCTAATAGGGGTATTGAGCCAAATGCCACTCAGCGAACGGCATCGGCTAAGTGCCACGTAGGTTTGTCCACTGGCAAACGCGCCCTTATCCATATCAATCACCACCGTATCAAAGGTTTTCCCCTGACTTTTATGAATGGTCACTGCCCATGCCAGCCGAAACGGATATTGCGTAAACTGGCCAACCGGTGCCGCCGTAATCACATCATCTTCCAGCGTGAAATTGAAAATATCCCAGTGATGCATAAAGACGGCCACAAGGTCGTCTTGCTCTTCAATCTGCACCAGCACATATTCTTCACCGTTTTCATCATGGCGCACATCCCTCACCACTCCCAAACTCCCATTGACCCAGCGACGGCGTGTATCATTATTAAGCATCATAATCTGCGCACCAATCTTAAAATGCAGCATATGGGAGGTAGGATAAACATCCTGCTCCACCTGCTCACCAATAATGGCATGACTGGTGTAGCCCTTACCCGTCAGTGCATCCAGATGCGTCTGATTAATGGCACCTGCACGCTTATTGGTCGTCGTCAGATGAATCATCAGCGCGCTTTCTTTTGCCTGGGTTTCATCATGAGTTTCATCATCCAGACAGCGTGCATTTAACTGCTCAATGTCACCGTCCGTCACAAGGTTATTGCGAATCCGGTTCAGCAACTCAATAAAGGCGGTATCCGTCTGACGATACACCTTGCCAAGTTCCACCATCTCCAGATCAATTGCTTGCATCACATGCGCGCTAAAGAAGTACGGCGTCATGTAATGACCACGAAAGATGCTTCGCTCTCGGGGAGGCACCACGGGTGGCAACTGATACAAGTCACCAATAAAGATCATTCGCACGCCGCCAAACGGGGCATCTGGCACCCGTCCATAAATTTGCAAAAACTCATCCACGCAATCCAGCACATCCGCACGCATCATCGACACTTCATCAATGATGATAGTGTGTAACTTGCGATAGAGTTCCGGATCTTCCGGCTCCACTTCACGGCGACGGATTTTCTCTAACGTCATATCCGGGAAAAACTTGAAGAAGCTATGCACCGTCTGCCCACCCACATTCAGCGCTGCAACGCCTGTAGGCGCAAGTATTACCGGTTTACGCGCGCAAATCGTACTGTAATGCGCCAGCAACGTAGATTTCCCCGTACCCGCCTTTCCGGTGATAAACAGATGTTGCGTACCATGCTGCATCAGGTGCAGCGCATCATTGAAATCACAGAAGGTCACAGGGTTCATACGCTACACCATAAGTCAAGCGCGCCCGTAACGCAAAGTCTTCTTAACGTTTGAACAAAGACTCTGACTGGTTCATCTGTGGCACGGGTGGCATGGATGGGGTTTGCTCTTCTTGTGCAGGGGAAACATTCTCACGCCGTAACAGATCACGAATCTCTTGTAATGCTTCCATGGGCAGACCAGACGATGATTGCGCTGCACGATTGACACGTTCCACCACATTCTCTAGATCAAACCCTGCTTCTGGTGGCGGATCAAAACGAGTCATGTCATGACCAGACTGCTCACGGAAGCGCTGTTCATCTAATGGGCCTATCGCCGCTTCATTACCCCGCGCCACCAAAGATCCCAGTGACAATTTTCGCTCCAGCATAGGCACGGTGGCATCGTAATAATGCACCCGGTCAAAATGCTTCTCTAACGTTGACTCACCCCGGTTCGCACGTTCTTCCAGGGTTGCTTTTTCAGAAATATCCATAAAGCCAGATAAGTGATCTACCCCACCAACATGCACAACGATAGATGCTTCTCCATCCTTAACGGCTCCGGCACCGACAAATATTCCGTTCTTCATTGCCTGTTCACGTCGTTCATTGATTTGCGTGTATCTTTCATAATCTACAGACGCAGGCACATGCAATTTATCCAGAAGATCATGAGCGTAATCATCTATGCCTATCAGACTTATCCCCTGATCGACTGCGTATTTTACAGCGTGGTAAGCTGGCATTTTCTGATAGTGATAGGGTACGTCCCCATTCTTGATTGCATTAGTCACTTGAAGCAACGCTTCTTGTGGTAACTCTACACTGAACACCACCTCATCACGGCCAAAACGATCTATTGCAGCCTTTAATGTGGACACATGTACATATGCGGCACCCATTGAAGGTTCCCTTGCCATGGATTCGGATAAAGGCAAGTCCATATGTGTCTCACCAATAATAATCAGATGTGGAGCGCCATACTCTTCCTTGGGTAGCGCATTCATATCTTCACTGACACGCTTATACACATAATTTGCGTATTCTTGCAGCGCAGCATCCTGCTTAGATGTTAATTGTGTATTTTCCATAAACCCAAACTTTTCTAAGCGTTAGCTTGTAGGCAGCATCAATACGCCTTAGTTAACCAAGCCCGTAACGCTTGGGATCAGCCAGATACACGCCCAGCACTTTTACTTTACGGGAATAGAATCCTAACTCTTCCAATGCACGCTGCACGGCAGGGTTGGATGGATGCCCTTCAAACGTCACAAAAAATTGTGATTCTACCGAACCACCGCCACGGATATAACTCTCCAGCTTCACCAGATTAATACCGTTTGTGGCAAACCCACCAACCGCTTTATACAGTGCTGCGGGAATATTGCGTAACTCAAACAACAGCGACGTGAGTGTCGTGCCTTCATCCGGCTCCGGATCCGTTGGTTCTTTGGCAATCACCACAAACACCGTCACATTATCTGGTGCATCTTCAGTGTTAGACGCTACCACATCCAGTCCATATAATTCTGCCGCTAATGTAGAGGCAATCGCCGCTTTGGCTGGGTCGTTCCATGTGGCCACATCCTGCGCGGCCACAGCTGTGTTGGAATGAGGGTGTGGGAGTAAACTATGCTTACGTAGATATTGCCGGCATTGCAACAGCGCCTGAGGGTGAGAGTATACGTCTTTCACCTCTTCCAATCTGCCACCTTTTGGTACCAACAAATGATGCTCTACACGCTGGATATGCTCACCCACAATATGCAACTCGGTATCAGGTAGCAGATTATGAATTTCTGCCACCCGTCCGGCTTGTGAATTTTCGATAGGGATCATGCCATAGGTAGCATCACCGGAAGCAACAGCATCAAACACATCCTCGAAACCCGGCAATGCCAGTGTCTCCATATAAGGTTGCGCCTGACGACAGGCCAGATCCGCATTGGCTCCGGCCACTCCCATAAATGCAATCACCTGTGACATGATCCCCTCCTTAAGCTTGTTTTAAGCCGCAGACTTCTTTTCCACGCGCCCGTAACGGTCATCGAAACGTACAATATCATCCTCACCCAGATACCCGCCATGCTGCACTTCAATAAAGTCCAGCGGCTCGGTTCCGGTGTTTTCGATGCAATGCACATCACCCAACGGGATATAGATATAGTCATTATCTTTCAGGTTATGCTCTTTCAGATCTTTTTCATCTTTTCCAAGCAAAATCTTTGCCTGACCACTGGTCATCACCCAATGCTCTGCACGATGATGATGCATCTGAATCGACAAACGTGCGCCCGGTTTCACCTGAATATGCTTCACCTGATAGTTGCTACCCATCTGGATGGTTTCATAATAACCCCATGGACGGAACACGCGGGATTGATGATCCACCCAGGCAGCATTCTGCTTGGCCGCGTCATCCATTAAATCACGCACTGACTGTGCCTGCGCCTGATCGGCCACCAGAATCATATCCGGTGTAGATACCACGACCATATTATCCAGCCCAAGCGCCGCCACCGTCTGATCGCCATCAGCGCGGATATAGCTGTTTTTAGTGTCACGCAATAAAGCAGACCCTTTCACAACGTTATTATGGTCGTCTTTCTCACCAACACGCCATAGGGAATCCCATGCACCGGCATCACTCCAGCCACAACTGACCGGAATCGTCACCGCTTTTTGGGTACGCTCCATCACGGCGTAATCAATAGAAATCGCTTTCGCCTGACCAAATGCCTGACCATCCAAGCGGAAGAAATCCGCATCAGCCTGCCCTGCATCCATAGCAGCACGTACTTGCGTCAGAATCTCTGGCTCATATTGCTGCAACTCTTCCAGCAACGCAGCACACGGGAACATAAACATGCCGCTATTCCATGCATAGTCACCAGACTTTACATAATCTTCTGCCACGTCACGTGACGGCTTCTCAACGAACGCTGCAACCTTTAATGCATCGGTACCGCTCACTGCGTCACCTTTTTGAATATAACCATAACCGGTTTCTGCATATTCTGGTGTAATACCAAACGTTGCCAGATATCCGGCATCGGCTGCTTTTGCTGCTTTTTGCACGGCATCCGTGAATGCCGCCTGATCGGTAATCATATGATCGGATGGCAATACCAGCAAATGTGCGCCCGCATGGCTTTGTTCACCATAGAGCGCCGCCGCTGCAATGGCAGGTGCCGTACTGCGTCCTTCAGGTTCCAGAATAATGTGGCACTCTGTGTTGATTGCACGCATATGCTCGGCCACCAAAAAGCGATGGTCTTCATTGGTAATAATGACAGGTGGCAACGTGCCTGCATTTGTCAAACGTAGTACCGTGTCTTGCAGCAGGCTATGCTCGCTATCGCCAAGTGTCAGGAATTGTTTAGGGTAATGTTTGCGCGAAAGTGGCCATAAGCGGCTGCCCATGCCACCACAAAGAATCACCGGAAGAATAGTCTGTGTCATATTAGTATATACTCCAAAATAAATAACTTGTTAAGCCTTATACTCCTTTTTGCGCTATGATGCAATGCATCAAATGCGTTTTGCACAAGAATTCTGTTGTATTTACTTCACAAAATACCCTTTTCACACATGTTCATATTTTCTACTTTACAGTGTGTTGGTGTTTAAGGTACATAGATCAGAGACATAACTTCATCAATACTAACAAAGGTATTAACAACACAATGACTGATACGCTCAATCCTGAAATCCTCCGCGCTTATGATATTCGCGGCATATACGGCACCACCCTTTCCCGCGACATCGCGGTGCAAATTGGTCGTGCTTTCGTGACACTCATAGCACGCAAGCTGAACAAAACACAACCCACTATTGTCACTGCCCGTGATGGCCGTGAAAGCTCCCCTATCCTCTCTGAAGGACTCATAGAAGGCATGATGCAAGCGGGCGCTATTGTAAAGGATAGCGGCGTTGGACCAACACCTATGTGTTACTTCGGCGCAAGCTACCTTGAAGCGGATGCCGGCATTATGCTCACCGGCTCTCATAACCCGCCAACCCATAACGGGTTCAAAATGGTATGTGAAGGCAGACCCTTCTTTGGTGACGATATTATCGCGCTTGGCAAAACCATTCAGGCACAAGACTTCAATAAAGGTGAAGGACGCTGCGAAACCATCGAACTTAAAGAAACATACGTCAACCGTATGATGGAATCCTTTAAAGCAGATGGTGCAAAAGAACTCACCATCGTATGGGATCCGGGCAATGGCGCGGCTGGTGAGATTTGTGAAATGCTGGCAGCACGCCTGCCGGGTAAGCACATCACGCTGAACACCGAGATTGACGGTACCTTCCCGAACCACCACCCAGACCCAACCATTCCGGAAAATCTGGAACAACTTATCCAAACCGTGAAAGAAAACAATGCAGATGCAGGTGTAGCCTTTGATGGTGACGGAGACCGTATTGGTGCTGTTGACGCGGATGGCAACATCTTATGGGGTGACCAGATGCTTGCTCTCTTTGCTCGCGAAATCTTGAGCCGTAAGCCGGGCGCAACCATTATTGCAGATGTAAAAGCCAGCCAGACCTTGTTTGATGATGTTGAGAAGCATGGCGGAAACGCCCTCATGTGGAAAACAGGGCATTCTCTCATCAAAGCGAAAATGAAAGAAACCAAGGCAGAAATCGCTGGTGAAATGAGTGGCCATATCTTCTTTGCGGATGGGTATTACGGCTTCGATGACGGGCTGTATGCAGCGATTCGTTTGTTGGATATTCTGGCACATAATGATGCAACCCTTAAAGATATGCGCGCCTCTATTCCTTCCGTACTCAACACACCGGAAGTCCGTGTGGACTGTGAAGAGTCTCGCAAATTCCACATCATTGAGGAAGTCCGTGGCCGTCTGCATGACGCTGTCGCTAAAGGCAACCCGCTGGATGTGAATGAAGTGGATGGCGTCCGCGTAAAGTATAAAGATGGCTGGTGGTTAGCCCGCGCATCAAATACGCAATCCGCCCTGATTGTCCGCTGCGAAGCGCAACAAGCGGACACGCTGGATGAACTGAAAGACATGGTACGCGACCAGCTAGGCCAAAGCGGCTTAAAAGTCGCTGTATAATTTCAGCCTACTTTCAAACTCCCCTTATTTTTTGCTGCGGCAAAGGGCAAGGGGAGTTTTTGTATGTAGTGACACAAACCATTTGCAATTAACTAAATCGTATAGTATAGTTAACCCTGTTCTTTATTTACACATGACTTGTTCATCGTACCCTCATATTTAGTTATCAGGCACTTTGCTTGAGTCATAAACGTGTAAATTAGGATGTAAACCATAAAAGTCCTATATTGGCACTAAATTAATGAAGCGTTCATTTTCTTTCATTTTGGGTTTGGCTGTCGTCTTTACAGGAAGCGTTGCTTCTTGTATAAAAACACCTGTAGAGAACGTTGCTGTTGCTCAACAGAGCAACATTGAAAACGAACTCCCAAGATTTCTTGGGAACAGTAAAAACCACTCAATAGTAATCACTGTTTCATCAGCAGGACATGCTGATAGGGAATCGTGGTTCGGGATTAGTATGAATAGTTCTAAGAAAATGCGTTTTACTAGCCAAAGCGATAGCTTTGAAATCCGGTCAGATGGTTCTGCCAAAATTAATGGCAAAATCGGCAGATGGAAAAAGGTTTCTGTTAGAAAAGATAGTGCGTACATTTACCTTGTCGAAACAGATACAAACCTTATAATGTTTCGTCTCTATGACCGCTAAACTCATAAAATCTTCTTGGTTTTCCCTTTGCATACGCAGAGGGTTTTTTTTGCTCACCTCATCGAAACAACCTCACCACTTTCTTATCTGCTTCAGAAAGCGGCAATTGCGTTATCTCCTGTATGTTCCACCATCCATCCTGCCCCCGCATCGTTTCCATCCAGTCATACTGAATGATCTCTGCATTTAAACGGAAATGTGAATAGGTCTGGCGTACCTGCCCCAAACGTTTCAAAGCACCCTCAGCAATTGTTTGCCCCAGCACTTCATTCGGCAGCGTCTCATACTCCAAAAACCCATACAGCCCGCCCAAAAATCGGGTGGTACGGGGCATCAGGTAATAATGCCCATCAGATGAGCGCAGCACCAGCAACATACGCTTTCGCACAGGTACAGTTTTTTTCATTTCTTTCGCAGGATAGGCCAGCGGATCGTCTCGCCCCTTGCACCAATTCGCCACAGGACATATCAGACAGGCCGGACGGGTGGGTGTGCAAATCTGCGACCCAATATCCATCATCGCCTGATTATAGGTAAACGGGTCATCAGCATCCACCCGCGTTTGCGCTTGTTGCCACAACTTGGCATCAGTCATAGCAGTGCGCGCCTCCAGCCGATGTAGCACACGCTTGACGTTAGCTTCCATCAAGGCCACTGGCTGATGGTACGCTAATGCTGCAATAGCGTGGGCGGTGTTGCGGCCAATGCCCGGTAGTGCCATCAGCCCTTCAATTGTGCCTGGGAGTGTAGGGGCAGCCATCTGCGCGGCCTTGTGCAGATTACGCGCGCGGGAATAATAGCCCAGCCCCTCCCATTGCTTCAGCACATCATCCAGTGGCGCATCTGCCAATGCCTGCAAGGTAGGGAATCGCTTGAGAAACGGGAAATAATACCGCGCCAGCACAGTGGCCACCTGCGTTTGCTGCAACATCACTTCACTGATGTAAATTGCATAAACATCGTCCGTTTGCCTCCATGGCAACTCGTGACGACCATGCTGCATATACCAGTCGCGTATCGCTGTTGTGTAGGCTTCGTGCTGACTCACTCGTTTCGCAGATAATGCATTGGCCGCATCACAGACATACGCCGTATCAGCCAAAAGGTCAGCCCCCCCACCAGCATTGCCGCCAGCACCAGTGTCGCCACGTAAATCGGTGCAATAAATAACCAGCGTGGCAGTAACATAATATCAATCAATGCATAAGATAGCGCACTCCCAAGCAATAATGCCAGAAACGTGCCGCCCACTGTCAGATACGCAATTTCCCGAAGTACCACACGACCAATAGCGCGATGTGTTTGCCCCAGTACATTGAGCAAAATACCCTCATAGGCACGCTGTCGTAATCCTGACCCCAGACTGCCAATAATCACCAAAATGCCGGCAATAATAGCCAGTGACGCGACAATCAGAATCAGGGTAGCGATAGCACCAAATAATCCGGCTACCTGCGCCAGCGCATCTTTCAGCCGTATCACTGAAATGCTTGGATGCGCTTTAAGTAAATGCCGCAGCACCGCCGTTTCATACGCATTTTCAGCGTAAATCGTGCCAATATAAAGCGGTGGCGTATCAGGGAACACACCCGGCGTCATAATGATGCTAAAATTCATTTGCAAACTCGACCAGTCAATCTCGCGCAAACTTGCCACACGTGCTTCCACTTCCCTGCCATTCACGTTAAACGTCATCGTATCACCTACCGCAATGCCCATGCCTTTAGCCAGCTCGTCAGCAAAAGAAATAAGCGGCTCGCCTGCGTAATCGGCAGGCCACCATTCACCATCGGTGATAATGCTGTTATCCGGTGCTTCTTCCATATACGTAATACCGCGCTCCCCTTGCAACGCCCAGCGCACGCGGTCTTCCACCATATCTGGCGTCAGTATTTCATCATTGCGGTGCGTAATGCGTCCACGCACCATCGGCGTTAATGCCAGCTTTGTCACACCCGACTGCGCGCTAATATCTGCCACAAATTCGTCATACTGGTATGGCTGAATATCAATCACAAAAAAGTCCGGTGCCAGCTCCGGTGGAGCGTAGCGCAATTGCTGGTAAAAATTCGCCGCCACAATGCCAAGCGTCACCACCAGCGTCAGGCTCAATCCCAGTGATAAGGTAAAACTAGTAGTCATTGCCCCCGGACGCGCCATATTGCTCATCGCTAAACGGTTAGGCAGAGACAAGGTATCTGAAAAAGATAATCGGCGTGTGATAACAATAATCAGCCGCGCCAGCCCGTAACATACCAGTCCGGCCACCAGCAATGCCCCGAAGAAAATTTGTGTCAGCCGGATGTTTTCTGCATAAATGCCTGTTAGCACCATCATCGCAGTAAACCCACCAATGCAACAGATAATCACCGGCCATGACAGGCGCAAACCTGCTCGCTGCTGCATGGTGGCACTACGCAACAAATGGGTTGCCGGCATGGTAATCGCACCTGCAAGCACCGGTATGGTTGCCATCAATGCTGCCAGCAACCCATATCCTGCTGCGGCCAGTAAAGGCTTGACAAATAACGTTTCCATCAGCGGTAATGGCAACACACCAGCAATAATACCAAGCAACGACATATAGACAGCAACAGCAACACCCAAACCAACCATAATCCCTACGCAAACGAGCAGTGCCAGTTGCATCCCGTATATAATCGTCACATCACGGCATGTGGCACCCAAACATTTAAGCCGGGCAATATTCATCATGCGTGAGGACAAATAACTTTGCGCAGCATTAGCAATCCCAATCCCGCCAATCAGTAAGGTGGTAATGGCCGCAAACGTTAGGAATAAGCCCAAGCGGTTTAATGCACGGCGTATGCCCGGCGCGGCATTTTCGTAAGTGCGTAGCTGGTATCCACCATCGTCAAACTGCTCCATCAGCGCATCAGACACATTACTCACCTCATACTGCTCACCCAGCAACGTAAGCAGCGCGTAATTTGTCATACTCCCATACCCACTCAAGCCGCTTGCCTGAAGTGCCTCGCGTGAAATCATCACCCGGGGGCCTAAGCTATAATTCGCACCCAACCTGTCCGGCTCATGGGTAATGATAGCGCGAATCACCACATTAATCTTGCCAAGTGTAATGTGTTCTCCCACTTCCATCTCTAAAATACGCAGCAACTCTGGCTCCACCGCCGCACCATAATGCCCGTCATGCATTCTATATAATGCACTATGTTCAAGCATTGGGTCGGTCTTAAATGTTCCAGCCAGCGGCCATTCAGGCGGTACGGCTTTTAATTCCGCAATCTGGGCATTAATCGCATCTGGTGACTTGGCAGCAACCGTGCGGCGTGCCATCGTTCGCAATGACGCATATTCCAGCACTTCCCCACGCTGCGCCAGCCATGCTTTGGCTTCATCCGAGACAGGCTCATACAAGGTACGTACCATCATATCGCCACCAAGCAACCCTTTGGAATCACGCTCTATGCCACCTTTAGCGGATGCAAGCAACAAGCCCACAGCAGCAATAGAGCCAACCCCCAGCACCAGCGATAAAAGCAGCACTACAAAATGCCGCGCACTACCGCGCAAATCACGCAGCGCAATATGCCATAAGCGGCCAAGAGGAGGACGGGCAGATATGTTAGCCATTTATGCCTGAGCTTGCGACTGATCTTGAGACATAATCGTACCATCACGCATCTGAATACGTATATCACACCTTGCTGCCAATGCTTCATCATGGGTAATGAGGATCAGCGTAGAATCATGATTGGCTTGCAAATCAAACAGCATTGCAATCACCTGCTCACCTGTCCCCTGATCCAGATTGCCCGTTGGTTCATCCGCTAAAATAATATCCGGTGCGCCCACGCACGCACGGGCAATCGCCACACGCTGTTGTTCACCACCGGAAAGCTGCGCTGGCATATGATTCAGACGGTGCGACAATCCGACCTTCTCCAGCATATCGGTTGCCTGAGTGCGTGCATCCTGCAACGAAACCGCCCCGTTTAATTCCAGCGGTAACATCACGTTCTGCAATGCCGTCATGGTTGGCATCAGGTGGAATGCCTGAAACACAATCCCGATATGTTCATTGCGAAACCGTGTACGTTCCTGCTCATTCATCGTGTGAATTGCCTGCCCATTTATGTGCAAACTGCCCTCATCCGGCACTTCCAGCCCTGCCAGCAACATCAGCAACGATGTTTTACCAGAGCCAGATGAGCCGGTAATGGCAATGGTTTTGTGTTTAGGCAGTGAATGTGATATGCTGTGCAGGATTGGTACGGATTGCGTGCCGGAAGAAAAAGATAAAGAGAGACTGTCTAAAATGATGTTATCGCTACGCACGCTGCTACTGCCCTTAATCCTGCTAATGGTGATGATGAGTACTATATATGCCGCGCCACTGGATAATCAATGGATCAATAACAAACGCAGCTTACGTAATGATACGTTTAAAGTATTATTCATCGGTGATAGTATCTTTAGTGGCTACGGACTACTGACACCGGAAACACAATCCGTTACCGCCGTGTTGGAAAATATGTTTGAACGCGACTATTACTCCTCTGCCACCGTTCTTTATAAAAGCATGTCCTACCCTGGCGAAACCACATCGGGCATCGTAACGCGTATCAAGCAAGCCGTTGCACTAGGTCCGGATGTTGTTGTTTTAGCGATTGGCGGGAATGATGCATTGCGCGCCGTTGATCCGGATATTGTCTATAACAACCTCAATGTTGTATTGCAGGAACTCACCAGAGCCGGTATCTACACGCTTTTTGTCGGTATGCAGGCACCACATAGTCTAGGCTATGACTACATGTCCCGCTTTAATGGGGTATATGATAAGCTCGCACAGAAATATCCGGTCGTATTCATGCCGTTCCTGCTCGAAGATGTAGCGGGTAAGCGGATGCTGAATCAACGCGACGGTATTCATCCTACGCCAGAAGGTCATACGATCATTGCACATAATATGGCACCTTACCTAGAGCGGATGTTGAAAAACATTCGAAAGAAGAAAGTCGCCAATAAAGATGCGGTACGCAGACGCGAATATATGATTCGTAAAAACAAAGCCAGCGTCCGTGCAGGCAGAAGACCGCTTTACTCGAAAGAACAAATTGATGCATTAAAGCAATAATTATGTTGGTTTAATACTGGCGAATTACGCTCAGCAGACTGTCACTCACACGCGTCACTATGTCGGCGTCTTTTGCTTCCACCATCACACGGAGCAACGGTTCTGTACCAGATTTACGAATCAGTACGCGCCCGTCACTGCCAAGGGTTTTCTCAGCCTGCGCAATAGCCGTTTTCACGGTATCATCCGCCAGCACATCACGTGACATGTCTTTCAGGCGCACATTGCTAAGTTTTTGTGGAAACGGCATATAGCAACGGGCAGATTCACTCAGGCGTTGCTTATGCTGCTGCATCACCGCCAGCACTTGCAGTCCGGCGAGTAACCCATCACCGGTAGGAGCATGTTTCGTAAACAGGATATGGCCAGACGGTTCACCACCAAGCAGGCAACCATGCTGCTTCATGGCTTCCATCACATATCTGTCACCCACTTTGGTGCGTATCAATTCCAGTCCAATGCTGTGTAAATACTGTTCAAACGCCAGATTAGACATCTGTGTTGCCACCACTTTGGTGCTGCCAAGCATACCGGATTCATGCAAGAACCGCGCGGTCATCGCCAAAATCTGATCGCCGCCGAGTAATGCCCCATCTTCATCACACATCACAATACGATCTGCATCCCCGTCCAGCGCAATCCCGACATCTGCGCGGTGCAGTTTTACCGAATGTAGCATGGCATCAGGATGGGTTGAGCCACACGCATCATTAATATTAAACCCGTCAGGAGACACACCGAGCGTAATCACTTCTGCCCCCAATTCACGCAAAATCACGGGCGCGACCTTGTACGCTGCACCATTGGCGCAATCCAGCACAATACGCAAGCCGTCCAAACGTAAATGCACCGGGAAGCTACGTTTCACCAGTTCAATATAGCGCCCACTCGCATCTTCAATACGTTTTGCCCGCCCCAGCTTTTCCGGTGCCACACGCAAGCTATCCGGATCTTGCTGCATTAACGCTTCCAGCTCCATTTCTGCCGTGTCTGTTAGTTTCTGGCCATTAGCATCGAATAATTTAATCCCGTTATCATAATGCGGATTATGGGAAGCAGACAGCATCACCCCTAAATCCGCTCGCATGGAACGCGCCAGCATAGACACGGCTGGTGTCGGCAACGGGCCTACCAAAATCACATCCATGCCCACTGCAATAAAGCCAGAGGTCAAGGCAGGCTCCAATAAATACCCGGATAAGCGTGTATCTTTTGCAATTACCACTTTCGGGCGATGGTCATTACCACGGAAATAACTCCCCGCAGCCATACCCAGCTTTATTGCAATTTCCGGCGTCATATGCCCGCTATTCGCACGCCCCCGAATCCCATCCGTTCCAAAATACTGCCGCACTGTCATACTGTTCCTTTTTCCTGTCATGATAGCCAAGACAGGGTATATCATTACCACCCGCCACCACAGAAGCAAAATACATATAGGAGGCTGCACAAAAATTAAACAGCGATTTTCAAACCATACGAAAAAGCGCACACATGGCCTACAAGACTATGCGTGCGCTAATTCGATTTAATTTAATTAGCTATATTACGACGCTCTGCGCTGCGTAGATTTTGCTGAACTATTATTGTTCGATGATGCATTGCCAGATGCAGACTCATTGCGTTGTGCGTTATCACGATCATTACGCGCTGAGTTACTTGCATTATCACGCTGGCCACCTTGTGCCGTTTTGATCTCAATGCGTGTCTCATCTGCTTTGCTGCGTTCAAGCTTCTGTACCGTGATGCACAAGGTACCATTATCAAACTCTGCTTCTACATTGCTCTCATCCGCATCCATTGGCAGTGCCATAGAATACTGAAACATAGATGACTGGAATAGCTGCGTGACGTTAGAACCACGTTGCGAGCGGTCTGAACGGCTATTGCGGTTATCGCTACGGCTCTCGTTATTATTACGATCAGATGATGACTGATTATTGCGTGACTGCCCGGACGCACTAAAATGCAGCGCACCATTACGCACATTCAGTTCCAGATCTTCCTGGCGTAACCCCGGAATAGATAATTCCATGACATAACAGTCAGAACGCTCGTCAATATCAACGTTAGGCAGCATTTGCTCGGCTATTTGCATACCCGGCATAGGCATCATGTTAAAGAACTGATCCATCATCTGCTCAATATTACGGTTCATTTGTGACAATGCACGTACCGGAGAAGAGGAAAGGTTTTGTTGGTTACTACGTTGGTTAGACGACATGTTCCATGGATTAATGTGTAAAGATTGCATAGTGGCTCCTTTAAAATAGTAAATATGTACAGCAATAATGTAGCGCTGTTATTCATTAGTAAATAGCATCACTCATCAATTCTCTATAAGACCATCATGCAATAGGTATAAAGAGACGCAGCGTGGCAAAAACACGATGATGCAGTGCAAAAAATTCCTAGTACCAGATATTTGCTTATGCCCCATGTGCCTGTGGATAACCCCTGTACAGCTATCCGTATAACAGCAGGGGTAACCTTGAGGATAACCGTGCAACAGTACTTATCCCTATATCACACACACCCTATACCATGTTTAAACGCCTTATCATGCACAGAGGATGCATTTCATCCACAGGATAGAATAACCCATTTATCCCCACTATCTAAAGTCATATGCATCCAAGCATATATCAGGTGCGGCGAGCATCTATCCCTATCCTATTGCCTCACTTATACACATGTGTATAAGCACATGTAAAAGAGATGCATAACCACTTATCCCACCTATCCACAGCCCCTAACAACAAACAACATCAAAGCTTTATATTTATAATATCTATTTATTATTTGTGTGACGAGAGGGGTGAGACTAGCCAGTCAAAATCGTGATAGCTGGATGCTTGCATTGTCAAAAACAATGGCTATAGTCACATCCATGACAAAGCCATTCCTTCTTCCGTTTCAGGGACATCCCCAGAATGACTATATTCCCTGCTGGTTTATGCGTCAGGCGGGGCGGTACTTACCAGAATACCGTGAACTGCGTGCTGAAGCAGGCGGGTTTCTCAAAATGTGTTATACACCGGAGCTAGCATGTGAGATTACCTTGCAGCCTATACGCCGGTTTAACATGGATGCAGCGATTATTTTCTCAGATATTTTAGTCGTACCTCACGCGCTTGGACGTGAGTTGACGTTTACCACCGGACAAGGGCCTTGGCTGG
This sequence comes from uncultured Alphaproteobacteria bacterium, assembly GCA_963803575.1. Lineage (GTDB taxonomy): Bacteria > Pseudomonadota > Alphaproteobacteria > Rickettsiales > UBA998 > CAWDMW01. The sequence goes on along the minus strand of CAWDMW010000002.1, from coordinate 350,305 downwards.
ACCCCATCACCACGCTTGCCCAGGCTGAAGCGCTGGATGTCTCGCAAATGATGCCGCATCTGGCGCCAGTGTACGAAGCGTTACACCTCACACGCGCTGCATTGCCCGCCGATACTGCACTGATTGGATTCGCCGGCGCACCATGGACGCTTGCCTGTTACCTGCTGGATGGTAATGGAAAAACTGATTTTATCAATGCACGCAGCAGCTTATACACGAATCCGGTCTTGCTGGATCACCTCATGGAAACTCTGACGCAGGCAGTTTCTGAGCATTTAATTGCCCAGATACATGCAGGCGCGGAAGCGGTACAACTGTTTGACAGCTGGGCATCTCACGTGCCATCAAGCCATAAAGAAATGTTGCTATATCGCCCAGCCAAAGCCATTGTAGACGCCGTACGCGCAGTACATCCCACTACCCCCATCATTTGCTTCCCTCGTGCGATTGGTGAAGCAGATTATGCGCGCTACGCTGCTTACGTTCAGCCAGACGGTTTATCGGTAGATCAATTCACCGACATGGTTGCGCTGCGTGAGCTGGTACCTGACGAGCTGGTACTTCAGGGCAACTTTGATCCGTTGGCGCTGGTGCATAATATGGATATACTCACCACGCAAGTTGAGGAATTACGCTTAGCCATGCGTGGACGCCCCTTTGTGTTTAACTTAGGCCATGGGGTTGTCCCTTCCGTACCGCCCGAACATATGCAACAACTTCTTGACGCTATTCGACACTAAACGCTTATGAATGCTTCCTCCACACGCGCTATTTCTCCTGACAGTAAAACCGCTGTTATTTTGTTCAATTTGGGCGGGCCTGACTCACTGGACTCCGTGCAACCATTTTTGTTCAATTTGTTCAACGACCCCGCCATCATTGGCGCGCCAGGTATAATTCGTAAAATACTTGCACATGTCATTTCACGGCGGCGTGCGCCCATCGCACAGGATATTTACAAAGAACTAGGCGGAAAGTCTCCTATCCTAGAGCAGACAGACATGCAGCGCGCGGCGTTGCAGGAAGTATTAGACACAGAAGGTGACACACGGGTGTTTATGTCCATGCGCTACTGGCACCCAATGAGCGATGAAGTGGCAACACAAGTCAAAGCTTACCAGCCAGACCATATTATCCTGCTGCCACTCTATCCGCAATATTCCACCACCACCACACAATCCTCGGTGGATGACTGGAAACGCGCGGCTAAAGAGGCCGGTATTGCTGTGCCAACCACCACCATTTGCTGTTACGCGGATGAGCAATCCTTTATCAATGCCCACGGAGCAGTGTTGCGTGATACGTATTTTCAGGTTGCCTCCAAAGCAAAGCCTCGCATCCTGTTTTCTGCCCACGGGTTGCCAGAAAAAATCATTAAAGCAGGCGATCCGTATCAATGGCAGGTGGAGCGCACCGCCGAGCGTATTGTGAAGCTGCTGATGTTCGATCAACTGGATTATGTTGTCTGTTACCAAAGCCGTGTTGGGCCACTGCAATGGATCACACCATCCACCGAGGACGAGATCATTCGCGCTGGTAAAGATGGGGTGCCGATTATTCTGGTGCCTATCGCCTTTGTGTCAGAACATTCAGAAACGCTAGTGGAGCTGGATATCGAATATAAAGAGCTGGCTGACGAACATGGCGTACCGGGCTATCACCGTATTCCGGCACTGGGAACGCAGCCACATTTTATTGAAAGCCTGAAAGACTTATGCCTGTCTGTGCAAAAAGATGAATGGCTGGTCAACACGAAGAAGCAACGCTACTGCCCCCCAGAATTTGGTCAGTGCCCCTGCCGCGAAGCCGCCAAAGCACAAACCCAGCAGCAGGAAACCAAAGCGGCTGCTTAACACTTCATTGCTTATGAGTATGCTTTCACAGGGGAAACAAACCCTTGTGGTTTTAGAGCCATCAGCGAGCAACTCAGTTTTTGAACAATATTTTCAGCCGTGTTACCGATCATAAAGCCCGAAATACCGGTTCTGGCCACGGTTCCCATCACTAAAATATCAATCTTTTGATCCTCTACAAACGCTGGAATTTGTTCCTCGGCTTTGCCGCGTAAGTGATGAATATGCTGCGTTCCACTGATAGCACTCTCCTTAATGAGTCTGTCCAGAGCAAGACGATGGTCACGCTGTGCGCCGTTCACGGCATTGGCAATCTCTGTATCAGGTGTCTTAAACCATGCATTATGCTTTAAATATTCTTCAAAAGCATAGTCCCAGCATGAAATAATATGTAATTCACCGCTGCAGCTATCAGCGAGAAAGTTGGAAAGCTCCAATAGCCGTGTTGATAATGCTTCAGCTACTGCTTCCTGACTTTCAGGATCAATTGCAACAGCTACGCGGATATCTTGACGGGATTGCTGGATAGGACGACACAACCATACTGGCACCGGACATTTACTTAGTAAATCCATATCAAGCGCTTTAAAGCCAGTTTTCTTTGTACGTAGTTCTACTTCTTTAATAACCAGATCGTGTCCATGTTGAAGCACATGCTGGATAATTTTTATCGCGGGAGTTTTGTCCGTTATCAGCTTAATGCTAACATCATTGGAAATGGATTTTTATCAATGATTCTCAATCACTAACAGTGATATAGCACGATGTCTGTTATACATGTTGCTTGACACACCATCTCAAGCTGTTTGCAATCAATTCCCCCAGATAGGGTCTTTGCTCATGCTGTTGCCAAGTGCGAAACGGCAGTAAGCGGATGCATCGCTCCAGCCGGACTGATACATCGCGTTGCCCGCAAATTCGTGGCGCTTTTTATGGCCATACATAATTTTGTACAGGAACGTACTTCCGGCAGATAGTCCGCTATCACACCCATCCTGCCAACCCAACTGATATTCCGGTGGGCCGTTAGGTTCAACGTAGAACGTACTGGACGGACGACAGGAAGCGGCTAGAATAAGTGCGCCAAGCAGGCAAATGGTGCGAAGGATCAGTGTGCGTTGTTTCATAACTTAGCTTATAACATGCCCCGTCAAAGGCAATGCGGTCAAGGAATAAGTTGAAGCATGTTTGCTCTAGGTAAGCTAGCATTGACAGATCCACTAAACATTGTTAACATTTATGTTCAATTCTTTTTATGCACATGTAAACGCATGTAGCTACCAACATCGTGTCTATTCAAGATTTCTCCGTTTCAACTGTACATAATGTTAAGTACATTATGATAAGCTTGTCTATAGACGAAATAGAAGGGTATCAGGGTGACTTTGTTTACATACGCCCCTATCTCATTATGATGGGTATCGAAGAAAACATGATCCCTAACGATGCTAGAAGCATCGAAAAGCATGAGCAAATGAGAAAGACGGCTAATGAGCAGTTTTTTGACTTCAGGTGCTTGGATGATAAAGACTATAGGGTTACTTTAGAACCTGCTATGCGTGATGAATATTATCGTACCAGTAGGCTAATCTGGGGTCATTTAGATGAGGACTATTACAGTGCCGAACTGAAATTCGTCTATTATCAAACCCGACCCGAAGATACGTTATTTCAACTGCACTTCAGGACAGAGCGATGGGAGGTTATCCTAATATATAATCCTTTGTCTATGTTCATCGAACAAGCATGGGCGACGTATTTTTTTAACTAATCCCTCATACCTCTCATAAGTCTCACTTATGAGAGGCTTTTTTGCCCACATTTCAATATTCCTCAGCTCCCTACCCAACAGTTGCCAGTACCAGCAAAATAGGGTACAGTGGCGTGCGTTCACGGTTCAGGCGGGGGGTTTTACGCATATGTTTCCATCGAAAATGAAAGTCTATTCAGTGCATTTGAATCCGCGGGAAGACAACCCGTATGAGCAGGCAAAGTTCATTCCTGAAGGATTTAATCTGTATGCATTCATCTTCACCGGATTCTGGGCATTGTACCACCGCAATTGGTGGATGGCAGCCCTGTTCTTTACGCTGCATTTTGGTAGCGGATTTTATGGTGCCAGTGTCGGGTTGTCTGCACCAAGTATCGTCTTTTTAGAGTTTGGTTTTCGTGTGATGATTGGATTGTCCGCTAACGATTTATGGCGCGCTTTGCTGGAGCGCAAAGACTGGGCAACCAGTGACGTGGTCGTCGCCTATAGTGAACTGGAAGCAACGCACCGTTATTATGAGCGGCATTTGAAAGGGTTGATTGATGCTCATGTGCCACTAGCTGGCACCGTATGAGCGTTACCGCCATCATTGATTATGGTGCAGGTAACTTACATTCCGTCTGCGCTGCATTTCGCCGGCTATCAAGCGAAGCAGCTATTGAAGTAACGAACGACCCAGAGCGTGTGAAAGATGCCAGCCATATTGTGCTGCCAGGTGTCGGAGCGTTTGGTGACTGCATCAAAGCACTGCGAGACTGCAATGGTATGGTGGATGCTCTGCAAGATAGCGTGATACATAAAGGTACGCCCTTCTTAGGCATTTGCGTAGGGATGCAAATGATGATGGAACATGGCCACGAGCATGGCATACATGAAGGGCTTGGCTGGTTGCAGGGAGATGTCGTTGCCTTATCCCCAGAAGATACGACCTTAAAAATCCCCCATATGGGCTGGAACGAGTTGCAGATGTCCGGCACCGCCCATCCTGCATTAGAAGGAATACATTCAGGAGATCATGCATATTTCGTGCATAGCTATCATGTGCAGTGCAACAATGCAGGCAACGTGCTGGCTAGCGTTGATTATGGAGGATCGGTTGCCGCCGTAATTGGGCGCGATAATCTGATAGGTACGCAGTTTCATCCGGAGAAGAGCCAGCAATGCGGCGCTAAACTACTGGAAAACTTTTTAAAAATGTAGTAATATGGGTTGGAAAGATAGATATGTTTATGAATAATACCGCCCTCAAAACCACCAATGCCCCACATATTCGTGTGGGAAAAGTCACGAATCTGGAACTGGATAATCTGGCTAATTTATGTGAAGCCACCGAGCTTGCCATACAGGACGGCATCGGATTTAACTGGTTGACGCCACCTGCCCGTCAGGTGCTGGAATCCTATTGGAAAGGGGTGCTGGTAGTACCTCAGCGCATTCTGATTGGCGCGTGGATTGATGGCACCTTATGCGGTTCCATTCAATTGGTAAAGCCAAGCAAATCCAAAGAAACCACGGCCTTTCGTGCAACCATCGAAGCGCATTTTGTGGCTCCGTGGGCGCGAGGGTATGGGATTGCGATCACATTGCTGGAACAAGCAGAGCGTGAAGCCGCCATTGAAGGCTTTACCACCATTCACTTAAGTGTGCGTGAGACACAGAACCGTGCGATCAAAATTTATCAGGATCACGGCTATGAGCAATGGGGTGTGCTGCCCTGCCATGAACGTGTGGGTGGCGAAATGCTGGCAGGACATTTTTTCCATAAAACGCTTCAACTTCCTTCCTCTATGGAGTAAGTTGCCGCGCATGTGTTCACTGACGGTGCAAATGTGCGTATGATTTTTTACCCTGCAATAGATTTAAAAGGCGGCCAGTGTGTGCGCCTGCTTCGTGGTAACATGGACGAGGCAACCATATTTTCTGACACACCTGCCGCGCAAGCGCGCATCTTTCAGGATGCAGGATTTCAGTGGTTGCATCTGGTAGATCTGGACGGTGCTTGCGCGGGAGAATCGCGCAATACTGAAAGCATTACCGCGATTTTAAACGAACTTACCATACCCGTCCAATTGGGTGGCGGCATTCGCACCATGAAGCATATTGAACATTGGCTGAATTGTGGCATTGCGCGAGTCATCTTAGGCACTGCCGCTGCGCACCAGCCAGAACTGGTGAAAGAAGCCTGCCGGGCTTACCCGAACAACATTGCTGTAGGAATCGACGCACGCAACGGTATGGTCGCTGTGGATGGCTGGGTAAACGCTTCCAGCTTAGAAGCAATTGAGCTGGCCAAACATTTTGACGGTGCAGGTGTGGCAGCTATTATCTACACGGACATTCACCGTGATGGTGCCATGCAAGGTGCCAATATTGCCGAAACAACAGCGCTTGCACAAGCCATCAACACGCCGGTCATTCTCTCAGGCGGTGTCACAAACATGAATGATATCCATGCCATCCGCAAGGCAGAAAATGATGGCATTGCCGGTGCCATTATTGGACGTGCCTTATATGAAGGTGCCATTGCATATGCCGAGGTCGCACGTGCTTAAGCATCGCATCATCCCCTGCCTTGACGTCCATGCAGGTCGCGTGGTGAAAGGCATTAATTTTCTGAATTTACGTGATGCGGGCGATCCGGTAGAACAAGCTATCTCGTATGACAAACAAGGAGCAGACGAGTTATGCTTCTTAGACATTACCGCATCGCACGAACAACGCACTACCCTTTACGATATGGTCTCGCAAGTGGCAGAATGTTGCTCGCTGCCCTTCACTGTAGGTGGCGGTGTACGCACCACCGATGACATACGCACGTTACTGCTGGCAGGCGCAGATAAAGTGTCGATCAACACGGCAGCAGTGACACGTCCGGAGTTAGTCAGAGAAGCAGCAGAGAAATTTGGAACCCAATGCATTGTAGTGGCCATTGATGCACGTGCGTCACAAACCTCTGGCACTACCAGCGGTTATGAAATCTTCACCCATGGCGGGCGGCAGGCAACGGGTCTGGACGCCGTAGACTGGGCACAACGTATGTGCGAATATGGTGCAGGTGAGATATTACTCACCTCCATGGATCGTGATGGCACAGGCAACGGGTTTGACTTACCCATGACACGCGCTATAGCAGATGCAGTAACGGTACCAGTGATTGCCTCTGGTGGTGTTGGCACCAAAGCGCATTTTGTAGAAGGGGTACGCGATGGCGGGGCAAGTGCATTGCTGGCGGCGTCCGTGTTCCATTTTGGCACCTACACGATTGCAGAGGTAAAATACCATATGCATGAGGCAGGCATTGCAGTACGGATGGATGGCATATGACGCAGCACGCTATAATTGACGAGCTAATCAAGGTCATCGCCGGCCGTCGGGCTGACAGTCCGGACACCTCCTACGTGGCCAGGATGTTTACCAAAGGACAGGCTAAACTAGCACAGAAGGTCGGTGAAGAAGGCGTGGAAACCGCGCTAGCGCTGGTGCTGGATGACCGCGAAGAAGTGATAAAAGAAAGTGCTGATCTGTTCTTTCATTTGCTCATGGCACTAGAAATGTATGGCGTGGCATGGACAGAGGTAGAAGCAGAGCTAAGCCGCCGCTTAGGCATGTCAGGACTGGAAGAAAAGCGCAACCGCACCTGAGACGCGTTAAAGAGTTTATAGCATTTTCACTTTTCATTGATCCGCGTTGCTGATCTATGAAAAATAAAAAAATGCTATATGTTAAAAGATTATAGTGCTTATTTTTATTTTCAAAAACGCATAAAATGCGTAAATAAAAATAAAAAGCACTATACAGGGATTGCATTGCGCTCAAACACAAACTGCGCTAAGAGTGATTGAAATTATCGGGTATCATTCATGGAATACGCAACACTGTATCACACGCTAAAATCATTACACATCATCGCCTTTGTTGCGTGGATGGCGGGTATGTTCTACCTGCCACGACTCTATGTGTATCACTGCGATGCCACGCCTGACGGTGAAGCACATACTATGCTGATGACGATGGAGCGCAAATTGCTACGCATCATCATGAACCCTGCCATGATTCTCACATGGGGACTGGGCATATGGCTGGCACTGCTCACAGACGCACACACGCAAGGATGGTTTCACATGAAAGCCACCTTAGTGCTGGTGATGAGTGGTGTTCATGGGATGTTGGCAATGCACCGTACCCAGTTTATGCGCGGTACCAACACCAAATCTGGCCGCTACTACCGCATCCTCAATGAGGTACCAACATTATTGCTCGTAGGGATCGTATTGCTGGCTATTTTCAAACCGCTATAGCATTGGCCGCTACAATAGTCGCTCTGGCTGAGTAGTTAACGATCAAATGGTCAACACGCTCTAGAAGCTACGGAACCCATCACGCCCTGTCACGGCAATATCATGAAATGCCATCATGCCAGCCGGACGATCCTTATTGCCGTCAAACACGTTCACGGGTGCAGTTACCCGATCTTTCACCGTTTTTGACAATGAGCGATAACGCGGATCAGTATCATTCCGTGCTTCATCTTTGAAATAAATCGTGGTTGTCAACGGCACTCGCATCGCCGGGTGGGTAATACGCATATTAATGTAAGGGGTGTCACGCCCTGTTACGCCAGGAATAATCGTTTCAAACAAATACTCCCCTCGGTTATCTGTTTTCACATGTCCGCTTCCTGCAAAAGCTGCGTAGGGGTTGGCTAAAGTACCCGCAGACGCATAACGGTAACGCCCCTGAGCATCTGCCTGCCATATTTCGACTTTAGCGTCTCGTAAAGGCACGCAGGCTGAATCAAACACACGCCCTCGCAAATACAATAATTGCCCCTTAGCATATTCAGACTTCCCCGCTGGACGCGCCAGTTTACCCGAAGAAACGATTGCCGCTTTCCCGGGGTAGGATTTACGCACGATCTGTGGGGTGGCTTCACACGTTGTCACGTAACGCTCTTTCAAAATAGAAGGAACAGCAGGCAAAGCTGGCATAGGCTGCGGAGTGGACGTCACTTGTGGTGATGGTGCAGCGCGCGCGGGTGTTTCATCAGTCTTTACTGGCACAGACGAAATAGGTGCAGACGGCGCAACCGGGGTGACGACTGCTTCACGAATACGCACATCCGCTGCAGACGCATCAAAAGGAGCATCTGCCAGCGCGTGATCAGACATGAGTGTAAATGCTAGGGATAGGGTTAGGTAAGATAGGGGTAGGGAAAATAGACGCATCAGGCTGCTTCCTCCGCTTGAGATTGTGCCATGTTGATGACTGCCTCAACCACTTTACGGATACCGGTTGCCACATCACTCAAACGTGCATCATCACGCATATAGGCGCTGCAACTCGCAATACGTGCCTCTGTATCAATCACGGCATCTATCGTAGCAGCATTATCATGGCGATTACCAAATGCGCAAATGGCTTCCGTGCAGGCAGGGTCATCACCAATCGTCATCTTAGCATTAGCCCCTTTAAGGATATTCGCCACCAGCACTGGTGCAATACAGATCGCTCCGATAGGTTTTCCTGCTTCATGACATTCCTGTACCACGCGACCAAACTCTTCATAGACCGTTGCATCATTGCCTTTAAACGCAAAATTAGACAGATTCTTGGCCACACCAAATCCGCCCGGAATAAGCAGCGCATCATAGGCTTCCATATCCAGCTCTTCCAAAGCAAGCACATCTCCGCGGGCAATGCGAGCAGCTTCCTGTAACACCTGCCGTGTCTGTGTATCATCTGGCTCGCCTGTTAAATGATTCACCACATGATGCTGCGACACATCAGGTGCGTAGATAGTCGTTTCGACATTATGTTCATCCAGATAAAGGAGAGTCAACACCGACTCACGGATTTCCGCGCCATCCATATATCCGCATCCGGATAAGATTACTGCTGCTTTCATAATAAACTCGCTTTGCGTGTATGTACTTAAAAAATAGAGTCAACTATAATGAAAGACTTACACCCAAAGTGCAATTACTTTGTTGCCTGCAAACACGAAGGAGGTTACCCATAATCTATAACATAGAGATTCCGCGAAACTAGAGGTGCATCCATATTCCGTATGGCTTTGGATGAAAAAGGAACGAGTGCTAGATAATATCTATCTAATAATGGGCAATCTATTTATTGTTAGGGTCTGGTGAACTTTAGAGTGGATTTTTTTTAAAGAGGTAAGAAGTCTATCATAGATATTCTGTTTTCTGCAATTGAATCTGAATTGGCATTCTGTGAGGTGTATTGGTCTGATAATCCGTTGAATTGCGCCAGCCTCCTTTTAGCAAATGACCAGAAAGATTCAATGCCGTTGAGATGGCACTTTCCACGTACAAATTCATCATGCGAATGATAGACGCGGTAATGTTCATAGCCATTCACAATGAGCCCATCATATGCCTTCCATCCATCGGTATGAATGGTTGATCCTTCTAGTATTTTTCCTTGTATGATAGGCATTAACTGTGCTTTTGAACAGTTATCAACGATTTCCACATGCACATTGCCATCACGTTTGAGCAGCCCAAAGACAGGCGTCTTTCCAGCCGCGCCACGACCACGTTTACCTCGCACTCTTTTAGCACCGAAATAGGACTCATCCAGTTCAAACTCACCTGATGAGACAGGATTATCTAGGTTTTGTTGAGCGATATGTAGGCGCAATTTTGCATAGATAATCTTACAACTACGATGCGATATGCCAGTCAGTTGAAACGCTTCTCATGTGTTCTTCTTATTGCTCTTACGTTCTACTATAGCAGATATGTATTAAACATATGTGGCAACTGAGCATGGTTCAATAACTATATTACGCCTTATCCCACGGGCGGTTGGAAGAGTGCTCCTGTTTGTCGCGGCGGATCGTGTCAAACACGCCCAGTGCCTGGGCAACCATGGAACCGGCATCCCCGGCATTGGCAGGCAGCAGAATCGTCGTTCCTTCTTTCGCCAGCTGACCAAACGCATGAACGTATTTCTCGGCAATCTTTAAGGCAACGGCTTCTTCACCGCCGGATTGCTGGATGGATTGCGCGATTACATGAATCCCTTGCGCGGTCGCTTCTGCCACGGAAAGAATCGCTGAGGCTTCCCCTTCGGCGCGGTTAATCTGGTCTATCTTGGCTGCCTCAGAGGCAAGCTCTACCTGACGCTTATCGGCTTCGGCGATATTGATCTTGGACTGGCGCTCTCCTTCGGATTCCAGAATCTCCGCACGTTTTTGACGTTCTGCGGCCACCTGCAATTCCATGGCTTTCAGTACGGTAGCGGGTGGGTTAATGTTCTTGATTTCATAACGCATACATTGCACACCCCATGTTTGTGCAGCCTCATTGATGGAGTTCACAATATTGGCATTTAGGGTTTCGCGCTCTTCAAAGGATTCATCCATGGAAAGCTTCCCGATTTCAGAACGCATGGTGGTTTGCGCCAATTGTGTGACAGCATAAATCGGGTCATTCACACCATACGAGGCCTGAATTGGGTCAACAATACGCATATAGATGACACCATCCAACAGTAGCGACACGTTATCACGGGTAATAGCGGTCTGTTCCTGCACATCGCGGGCATATTCTTTCAGTGAATGCTTGTAAGAGACTTTTTCAATAAACGGGATCAGAATTTGTAAGCCCGGCTCCAGCTTGCGGTCAAACTTTCCCAGCTTTTCCACAATCCATGCTTGTTGTTGCGGCACAATCTTAATGCCACGATAAACAACCAGTACCACAATAAAGGCAAAGACGAGAAAAATAGCTGAAGTCATAATGTTGGTTCCTTATGAGTCGGAGGGGTATCAGGTGTAGGTGGAGTGTCCTGTATAGAGGTGACAATCAGGTAGTTACCCCGAACATCCATAACAGTCACAATATCATCTTCCAAAAACGCTTCGTTTTGGGAGTTTTCAGAAATCTGGGCATTCATCATGGTGCCAGACCAGTAGACTTTGCCCGGACGCCCTAGCATCAGGCCACCAGCCGCCACACGTGCGGTGGTGCCGGTAATGTTTTCAAAGCGGTCTTTGGCATTTGCATCAACACGCCAGCGTTTCAATGGTTTATACAGTAGTGCCGTGATGCCACCGGTCAGTGCAAACCACAGGGCAATTTGCAGGATATAGCTTTGCGGCGCAATCACGCCCATTTCAAGCAGGATGCCCACAAGCAATGCAGCCAGCCCACCAAAAACCAGCCCCACACCGGACGCTCCCAGTGCTTCCAGCGCCAGCAAAAGCGAGGCAGCAATCAGCCACAAATAGCGCGGTTCAAGAAAGGGTACGGATTCCATGAAGCTGACTATATAACAAAGTAGGTTAAGAATGCAAAACAACTCTTAATATCACCATGTTTCAGCAGTATTTTTTGTATCTAGTGTGTTTATAAGCATAAAAAAAGGGAGCCGAAGCTCCCATAAGTTACGTTATTCTAACATCGCTCGAACCATCATATACTGACTGTAGGAAGCCAGTAATGCTTTGTTAGCGTAGAAGGAACCTTCCTTCTCTTGCCGCTGGGCTTCAATCAGGGCGTCTGCAAGCATCTTGCGAAACGTCTCGATTTTCACGGCACATCCTCTTTCATAGAAGGGGTACCCTTCGCGACTAGGCGTCTTGTGATCCAACTTGTCAGTATAGTTAAATACTATACCGTCAAATGTTTCCACCCGCCCCATGAAGACATGGAACGTGGTAGTTTTTACACCACTAACTAGCAGAGAGCGCAAGACCTCTTCAACACCATCTAGCGTCTTGCCTTTAAGCGAAGGGGTAACTTTAAGCAGCGATCGCTTAGTGATACATTGATAGACCAGTGATTTCTCACTGGGTGTTACCAGTTGTGGTAACTCTTTAGCAACTTCCTCACCAAGCTCCTGCAACGCTGCGTCATAGGGCGACATCATGGAGAGGGCAAAGCCTTCTCCTTCGAGAATCTTGATCGTCTCTTCTTCAACTTTTCTGCCCTTCGGTAAGGGAAGGTTATGATTTTTGAGAACGTCAAGCCATTTTTTAGATTTGCCTGTCTCGAAAGTCAGGCACAAATCCCCTTTTCTGGCTTCTACGTCCTGTGATCCACCGGGGAGATCAAATACCGGCACACCGAACCGATTATTCTCGACTACCGCAGCAATGTTGCCAAGGTTGTCGATCACGATCATGGAGTTTTTTACCAACTTAGCTTGAGCGATTTGGTTTAATAACATAGTTCTTAGGGTGGCGTTTAGCCTAAACAACGATCGTATTCGTTCATATAAACAAAATACTTAACTGGTATAGCACGGACGTGTTATAAAGCAAGACTTACTATTTACTTAGGAGTGAAAAACGACATGTGGGGGAATACCTATTCGCTGGATGATAATGGTTTATTACCACTATCCATCACGATTGACAGGGATAATGGACTACGCGTGGTAGTGTCTGTTGCCCGCGTCACCCGTAACCGGTTAATCCAGCATTTACGTAATGGCCTCACAATACACTGCAACGCAGAGATATCTTCGTTTGTGTTGGAAGATGATAAGCTGGTAGCGCATATAAATGCTTTTAATGGGGCTATAAGGCTATGTTTGCATGGGCGTATGCTGATTGAGTGGGACATGAATGACGGGAACATACAGCATCCTGTTTCACACTTGCTGACCGTCAGCGAAACGCGGATGTTGGGGCAATATCCGCATCCACAGATTCCATATACGCGCGATGAGTTAGATAGCTTGTCAGACACGGTCAGGTTACGCACGGACTTGCATACCCATCTCTCAGCACAAATCAGCAGTGATGCATTGCTGCAGGTTGCCGCGCAGGCAGATATCGCTTATCCGGTGGAGTTGTTAGAGCATATTGGCATAGACACCAGTAACTACCCTCACCACCCGACACCATCCTTTCGGTTTAGCCCGGCCATGGCGCAAGGGTTAGCGTGCGAGCAAGGGGCTGGAGATGTGGCAGGGGTGAAGGTTGCGGCACTGTACGGCACTGCAGCAGGCGAAACGCTCATGCGCCATATGCATGTGGCCGCCGATAATGTTGTGCCGTTTGATACGCTGGAGCGCCAGATTTACCGTATGCGTAACCCACTCACCAAGCATCCGGCATGTCAGCAAGGCATCATTTTAGCCGTTGCCCGTGACTATCAACGCCAGGGCATCGACTACGCCGAGCTTGCCGTCACCGCTGCACTGGATGCAGACTGGCTGGCCGCAGCCATTCCAGCCATCACTCAGGCCGAACAGGAAACAGGTGTACGCCTGCGATTACTGGCCGCCATCCCACGTTCCCTTTCGCCACAGCAAATGTTGCAACGGCTGGACATCATCAAGCATGTGATGCAGCACCCGTACGTGGTGGGGATGGATATTTTAGGGTATGAATCCAACAAAACCCGCAATGTGTATTGGGCATTGTCTAATATTGCCCGCTGGATTGGTGATGATGACGAGCGGCGTGACCTGATTATTCGGGTACATGCTGGCGAGAATGGCAAAAACCCTGATAATGTCGGGGAAGTACTGGATATTGCCACACGTTACGGTTTACGCATCCGTATTGGCCACGCCGCTTACGGGCATACGCAAGCTTACCTTACCCAGGCACGTGAGCTAACCGATGCAGGGTTGCTGATAATAGAATTTAACCCTGATTCCAACATCGCAGTGAATAATATTGATGCATTGGAAGAATTACCCCTTCAACACTGGATGCAGGCCGGCGTAGCAGCGGTGGTTGCCTCAGATGGGGCAGGCATTTATCAAACAGATAATCAGCAACTTTTGGCATCTGCGCTATTTTCGGGCTTGTCGGCGGATGACGTGGCAAACATTCAGGCCATAGAAACTGCCCACATCGCCCGTCAGGATCACATTTATACCAAAGCACTGGCTTCCTACCGCAACCAATACTCAGATGATACTGCTTTCATTACTGCCATGCGTGCATGTTCTGCAAGCGCAGCTATGCATAGTATGGAACGGTTACGACATAAACGCCCGTTACTCATTGCGGGAGCGTCAGGAAGCAGTTGGGCGCGCATGTCCGAAGATGAACAGATGCGCGTGCGTGATGGTATCACCGCATTAGTCAATACACTAGATGCACATAAGGTGTATTTCGTGATGGGACGCGTGAAACATGAAGGCATCGGGCAAATACTTGACGACGCACTCACGCAACGTGCTATAGATCATCCCAATTTCCTGTCTTTTGATGTGATCGGTATGTTATCTGGCGCACAAAACATGCCAACACTGGCCGAACATCTCAATGGTATAGTTCCTCTCAAAGGTGCCTTAATGAGCGTACCGGTAGAGATGACCGCTTTATTGCAGCATTATGGCGGTTGCGCGCTTTATATTGGGGGAAGTGCCTTCACCCGTGACTTCATCCGCTGTAGTGAAGATGCAGGCATTTTGTTTGGTGTGATGGCTAACGTCACCGGCGCATCAGGTGATAAAGCCCATATATTGCACACAAGCTATACGTTTGATGATGCACAAACCATGCTCACCTACACACAAGCCATGCTGCACAAAGCAGACAAAAAAAATCCCCTACCAGGTGTGGTGGGGGAAAGGAAGAATTAGCATCTTCGTTTGATGTTTTTTACTAATCTTTCTTCAAGGTGTTTTTGAAACCAGTCGGGATCCTTGCTCTTATCAAGCAAAGACCCTTCGAATTCGGCATAGAGGACGGTGTCCCCTATAGCAAGATCGCAAGCTCCATCAAAATTCGTCAACCCGTACTCCTGCAAAACTTCACGGCCAGTACGGTTGGGTTGGTAGCCAGATCGCGTACCACAACCAGCCATAGCAACAACCAAACTAGTAATCAATGCAATCTTTAAGGCTTTCATTGGTTTTAACCGACATCGTGTGTCGGGAGTATTCAATTCTTAATTGATTAAGAATGATTTTCAGCACTATTTTAACATATGTCTAACTAACATGCCAGAAGATTATTGCACGTGCATAACGTTAAACATCATCGTCCTAAAAAAAATCCCCCGCAAAGGGCGGAGGAGCGGGGATTAACACCCGGTTGAGAAGTCATCAACTCGGTACTGCATGGTTTTTCTTACCACCTCAGTGGATTTTTCCTGAAGCTGCTCGTGGTTTGTTTCGTATAGCAGGGCTGCCTGCTGAAGTGCCTTAGGGCAGGTTTGTTCAGGAATAACAACTCCCAAACTTTCCAGCGTAATTTTAGCTTCTTGCGTACTGATGCCTTCACATGCCACCAGCAGACACTGCACAATGACAATAGAAAAAACTGTAGCAACGAACGAAAGACGTGCATATTTCATCATTGATAACCGACCTAACGTCGGGATAAACAACATCCTGTATTAAGGATAATGGTGTAATCTACCGATACCACAATAGGTTGTGTAAAGCTAGTATAATTCATATGTTACATGAACCTAAGGGTTATAAGCCTCTATTAGGTGCAGCATTGTGACAACTGCGTGACATAAAGGGTTCTTTCAGTCTGTCGTTCACAGTTGCATGTCACGAGTATATATGTTAGCGTTATATCAATCTTTATTTTTACGTAAACGTAACATAGTTATGATCTTTTTCAACGAAAGTGATTTTGGCGACCAACATTACGATGCTAAATTCTGGCTTGCAAGAGCCAATGCGGCGTTAGTTACTTTAATTCAAGATAAACTGCTTCGTGAAAACACGGAGAACGTAAAGCTGGAAGTGTGGAAAGACACTATCATCTTTCCTATTAAAGCTTTCAATAAAGCTTTGATGGATAACGATCAGTCTATTTCGTTTTCTGAGTTTTGCGAAAATCAGAAGATAGACCCAGAGTGCCCCAAGGCACTATTGGTGTCACTATTAAAGCAGCACGTACAAGCTGCTAAAGACTTACAGAGATAGCTCCGGCTATCTCTTTTTTTGCTCTAACGTCAGCGTCAACACATCCTAATTTCGGCTATAGGTCAGGGCAGGTTCGGCCTCTGCCTGACTCTCACGTTGGTGCTGATAGTCTTTCCATCCATCTGACATGACAGGACGCTTAAAGGTGGTAATATTATTCGCAGCTACGGTTTGCCCTTCATGCGCTGCATCAGAAACCGTACTGGATGGAGGTGCTTTATGGCGCGCTACTTTCAAATCTTCTTGCTTTTGTGTATTGCGACATGACGTTTCATGACGGGAATTGACCAGCCCACGATGCTCGCCAATATGTGCTTGCAACTCCTCACTTACTGGTTGCAACGTGGCAACCTTAACAATATTATTCGCACCTTGCATTACCTTAGCAGGGTTTATTTCCGTGATGCCATCAAGCATCTGGTAAATGGCCGCATCCGTTGTTTGTGTATCAATAACGCCCGCTGTCTCATTTTTGACAAACATATAGGGCAGGTATGCATATTGATACTTGGTAAAGGTATTGCTGAGGAACTCCCCATTTTCCTGACCCCACTGAAGGAAATTGGCACCTGTTTTACCTGGCAGAGCATCCCCGACTGCGTCCAGCGTTGGTTTCGTGATATGGTTATGGGTCCATTTCGCGTAATCAGATCCTAGTTTTCCGCTAGCATCCAGAAACCGGCTGGCGGGGTCTGTCTCTGCTCCGTGCAACGGCTTGTCCGTGTTACCGATAGTAAACGCAGTCTCTGCACCCCCGCGATACACTGGCTTTCCTGCAACTGACTCCAGATTCCCCATTTTCACGGAATATCGCTATGGGGTGACGTCATAATCTCGCCATCCACCATTTCAGCAAACGGACGGTGACGATGAAACTTATCTGATGGGTCGAATTCCAGCGTTGGCTGGGTTGTCACTAAATTCCCTGTTTCCTGATCTACTAGCATACCTTTGTCACGAGCAAGACCAATAAATTGTGGCCAGAACACCCCAACCGCTGGAAGCATATATATTTGCGATTTAATCAAGGTTTTAAATGGGTATTTCCCAATCTCGCCCAGCAAACTTCTCTCGGATTCATCTGCATGATTATCGCGGGACATACTGGGCAGTGATAACCCGTTCTCTTTACATTCCTGCATGGCATGAGCAATGGCGTTATACAAATCTCGAAAGAGTAGCGTATAAAAATTATAGCTCATGAAGCGTGACTGAAAATCCGCTATGCCAGTACCTTCAAATGAATGGCCTATCATGCCCTCTGGCGTGACGGTGTGACTATTCCCATTTGCACCATTGTGAAAGTCCCACATGGCGGCGTTTGCCGCTGCATCGGTGCCGGGCAGCCCGCCATCCATTAAGCCGCGCCCTGCGCGCAAGCTGAATACATAGGGAATGCCAGCAAACCAGTCTTCCATCTGGTTACGGCTGAAAATCTGCCATGTTTTTTTGGTAATAGCATTGATCAGCTCGCGCCCGTCTATCTTGCCATCCGTTATCCAGCTTTTCTCTACGTGCGGATCAAGTGCATTCACCACTTCGCGACCCAGTGACGCACCCACACTTCCTGCGGCAAAAGAAAAGGTACGATCCACCAGTTCCTGCCCAAACGTCATACCAAACACCTGATGATTCTCAATCACCGTGTCAGCACCAGACTTCACCGCATCAATGGCTTGTTCCACCATGTAGGGGTTGGCTTTATATTTGTTGAACGTCATGAAGTGATCGAACGCTTCGGTATCCCCCCCTATGCGTTCAATGATGTCATGCATAATTTCTACAGGCTTATCAAACGCATCAGCCAGCATTTGCAAAGGTTTGCCAAGAAAGGTTTGATCGTCGCCATGCACGCCAATTTTCCACTCTTTCAGCATATAAGACGCTGCAGTATAAGTGGCGGCTGCAAAGATGGCGCGCGTAACAAATTTGGTTTCAGCGCGGCCAAGCATGGTTTTGTAAAGCGGCTGGCCGTCATCCCCTTCAATATCGTAATCCTCAAAAGGATCCGTAAAGATACGCGCACTTTCATTCGTGTCAGGGTTATGCCCAGTCAGGCGATCAATCGGGTCTGCCAGTTCACGGCTTTGGTAAGGGGCATCGCTGCGGCTGTAAGATGCATCAGACACACGGGTGTCGCGCGGTGTTTCCGGCGAGTTCACAGACGCTGTATAGGGCGCATAAGTGGTAGATGATACATCATGTTTCACTATATCAGTGTAGCATGAAGTACATGCAGGTGCGTGACATTTCTATGACATTTACCGACCCAAACCGTGATTATTTAAGGGTTGTGAGATAAAAAGAAGACCCTTCATCCTAAGCGGATGAGAGGGTCTTAATAGTAGGTTAAGCCTCAATCAATATCTAGGCATGACTCTAAGTGGAACCTATTGAAAAGTAATTCCAACTGTTCAGCAGACTGGCAATTTACCACCTGCTGAACTTCTCTTGCTGTTAAAAGCCTGTGAATTTGAGCCTTAGTTTCCAAGGAAGGCTTGGAATAAAGCTCTATCTGAAGCTCTGAAACTTGACGCAAGGTTGGCCAAGACGAATACATTTTCAGTGATCTCCAGTCAGAGAAATGCAGTATCTTAACATGCTCTGTTCTCGACTCCAGCCCCAGATAACCTATTCGGCTACCCCTAGAATAAACCGTAAACAGATACTCAATTCTATCGGTCATGGTTAAGTTACCAAACTAAATATCTTCGGTCAAATAATGGCTTATTCAACACAAAAAAACAACTTCTCAAGTCTAGCACCAGTATGCGTCCTTATTCAACAGAAAAGTTAATAAGGTATATGACAACACTGCATCAAAACCATCATCTCTACAACTATACGAATGCGCAAACGGTAATGCTGTAGGTGATATGGGGCGCAAAAAGAAGCCCCTCTATCCTATATGGATATTAAGGGGCTGTGAGAGGCAAGAAAACTAGTATAGACCAGCTTCCTTGCGGTAACGGTTATGACGCTCGTCAAATTCTTGTTCAGAGGTAAAATTGATTACCTCCTGAATTTGTTCATCCGTCAACTTGATCCCGGTTTTGTGGGGCGAGGAGTGCTCGTCCCAAAGTTCCAGGTTAAGGTCTGGAATTTCTTTAAGGGATTCCCACGGGGAGCGACGACTTTCGTCTCTCTAATCGACAAACCTAAGCGACTTTGCGCTGTAGCTTGCCCAAGCGAGTCCGATAAAGCCGATTTCAGTTTGATCAGAGTAAACTTTGTAGCAAAATTCAATTCCTGAGGACATTTTATTAATCCAGCTAAATATTTTCGATTAAATGAAAAATCAAATAACACAAAAAAAGAACACCCTCACTGCAGCATAAAGATGCACCCTTGTGCAAGCAAAAGTTAACGTATTAATGTCACCTCCTTTCCCACTTGTCGAAGCCTGCGAACTTTGCTACAAGCGAGTCCATGCAACAGACTATCCTGATTATTGATTTTGGCTCCCAGGTCACCCAGCTTATTGCACGACGTGTGCGCGAAGCAGGTGTCTATAGTGAAGTGGTGCCATTCCAGCAAGCGGATGACGCCATTGCGCGACTCCACCCTAAGGGTATCATCCTCTCTGGCGGGCCTGCATCTGTGCATGAAGGATTTGCGCCGCAATTGCCACAAGCCGCACTGGATGCAAACGTACCGGTACTGGGCATCTGCTACGGGATGCAGGCACTTTGCCAACATTTGGGTGGAGCCGTTGTCAAAGCGGATCATCGTGAATTTGGCCGCGCATTCATTACAGTTGATAGGGCTGTTCCACTTTTTAAACATGTTTGGACGCAGGGAGAATCGCATCAGGTCTGGATGAGTCATGGTGATCGCGTAGAAAGCATCCCTGAAAGCTTTGACGTGGTGGCACATACCCCATCCGCGCCCTTTGCCGCGATTGCTGATGAGTCCAGACAATATTATGGCGTACAGTTCCACCCTGAAGTAATGCATACCCCCGATGGTGCGGCTTTACTAAAGAATTTTGCACTTGATATTTGTGGGTGCGAGGGCGGCTGGAGCATGGCCTCATTCAAAGACACCGCCTTGCAAGCTATCCGTGCGCAAGTAGGCGGCGGCCACGTTATTGCTGCGGTCAGTGGAGGTGTTGATTCATCAGTGGTGGCAGCCCTACTGCATGAAGCCATAGGCGAGCAGCTTACCTGCATTTTTGTAGATACCGGATTGCTCCGCCAGAATGAAGCACGTGACGTGGAAACCATGTTCACTGAAACCATTGGCGCACATTTCATTAAAATAGATGCACGTGATCTCTATTATGACCGTTTGAGCGGCATTGACGACCCCGAACAAAAGCGCAAAATCATTGGTAATAGCTTTATCGAGCTGTTTGAAGCGGAAGCGCAAAAAGTGGGTGACGCGGATTTTCTGGCGCAAGGCACCTTATATCCTGATGTGATTGAATCCGTCTCGTTCCACGGGGGGCCTAGCGTCACCATTAAATCGCACCACAATGTTGGTGGGTTGCCGGAGCGCATGAAACTCACGCTGATTGAGCCACTCAGAGAGTTGTTTAAAGATGAGGTGCGGATATTAGGGTTAGAGTTAGGGCTACCCGAACCCATGATTATGCGCCACCCCTTCCCCGGTCCCGGCCTTGCCATTCGCATTCCGGGTGCATTATCGGCTGAAAAGGTGGCTATTTTGCAAGCAGCTGATGCCATTTACATTGAAGAAATCCGCCGTGCTGGGCTATATGATGCTATCTGGCAGGCATTCGCGGTGCTGTTACCAGTCAAAACGGTTGGTGTGATGGGCGATAACCGCACCTACGAGTATGTGTGTGCATTACGCGCTGTCACGTCTACCGATGGCATGACGGCTGACTATTATCATTTCGATCATACCTTTTTGAGCGCGGTATCGAATCGCATTATCAATGAAGTGTCTGGTATTAACCGCGTGGTCTACGACATCACCAGCAAACCTCCCGGCACCATTGAATGGGAATGATGCATATGACAACCATTAACCACAGAGTGTATCGCTATGCAGGATGATCTGGGCTTTCTCCGTGAAGTGGACGCCTCCACTCGGCAGGAATATATTAAGCAGTTTTTCAGAAACTTTGGACGCTACATTGTGACCTTCACCGCCATCATCGTGATTGCCACCGTAGGTTATGTTGTTTGGCAGGAAAACCTGACAAAGCAGCGTGAAGACGCTACCCTGCTTTTATATCAGGCGATTGATTTAGTACAGGCAGGTGACTCATACCGCGCACGTGAGGCATTTGAAACGATTGCCCAGACAGATGATGCCAGCATTGCTATACTGGCCAATATGTGGTTAGTAAAACTGAAAGATATTGCCGGAAAGCCGGAAGAAGCGGCGAGCATGGCAAAGTCTTTGCATGAGCAGTATCGCGGTGATGATACCATATTCCCTTATACTGACTGGTTAACGCTTTACGCGCCTGTAAGCGATACGGAAGCTTACGCAGGGTCAGCTTACGCGTTAGTCAATAAAGAACGCCGCGCCATTGCACATATTGAAAAGCAGGAGCTTGCCGAAGCTGTCAGCCTGTATCAGGAAATTGCCAGAGATACCAACACACTACCCTCCATGCGTGAGCGCGCTAATACGTTGCTCTCTACGTATCTGCAACATGTCACGAAACCAGACGCCGTGCCTGCTCAGCAACCATCTGCCGCTAGCGAGACAGATTCATGAAAGCCTTTCCCTTGTTTCTGGCAAGCATAATGCTTGGCGGATGTTCATACCTTCCTTCTTCCTATGTTCCTTCTTTTGACTGGTGGAATGATACAGCCGATGAAACGGTTATCGAAGCACAAGACGATGACTTCACTTATATTGATGTAATGCGGGATAATAGCCGATTCCGCGCTAAGGAAGGTGCGTTGAAAGGGCTGACCATCTCCGAGGCATCAGAGCCAATGCAATGGTTGCAGGAAAGCGGCAATCCGTCAGGCAAGCACCCCCACATACGCGGTAGTTTACTCAAAGACATCCGCGAAGAAGCAGAGATTGGTTACGGTAATGCATGGGTCAACGCCGCCATTGCTCCATCACCAGTGGTAAATGATAGCACTGTTTACGCTATGGATGGGCGTGGCGTTATCTCTGCACATGATCGCACAGATATTGACGCTATGCGTTGGAGTAGCAGCGCGCTAAAAAGTCAGGATAATTTGCTCACTGGCGGGCTGGCACTTTCCGGCAACCACCTGCTGGCTGTCACCGGAACCGGAACCATGGCAGCGCTGAATGTATCTGACGGCACCATAATATGGACGCATGATTTCGGTAAGCCAGTACGCTCAGCTATTCGGATCAATGTCAATACCGCCTATATCGTGGCCGCAGATAGCCAGCTTTACGCTATGTCTGTCAGTAACGGAACCATACGCTGGCAGCATCAGGGCATCGGTGGAGATGCCGGACTGTTTGGCACCTCACTTCCTGCCGTCACCTCTGAAGGGGATCAGTTGCTTGTTGCCTACCCGTCAGGAGAGATCTTTGATCTGGATGCAAATACAGGTAAGCCCGTGTGGAATGATGTGCTAATTCGCCCACGCCGCACACGCGCGACAGGCCTGTATAGTGGTGTTGATGCCAACCCAGTAATTGATGATGCCTTATCCTTTCTGGCCAGCACCAGTGGCCTTATGGTCGCTGATGATATGCGTAGCGGGTTGCGGCAATGGGAGTTACCTGTGGGTATCAGCCATACCCCATGGATAGATAAAGATATTGCCTTCATCGTTACAGAAGACCGCCAATTGGCAGCTATTGCAAAATATCGTGGTAAAGCCGGATGGATGGTGACATTGAAGCGTTTTCAGGATGCGGATGACGCCATGCCACGTTACTTCGGGCCTTTCCTCATCAATGACACACTGGTCGTACTCACCAGCTACGGCGCACTGCATCAATATAGCCCCCTCACCGGTGACGTGATTCGTGAAGAAGAAGACTTCATCGACTCACTGGCAGCCTCCCCGGCCTTTGCCGGTAAAGCCGCGTATCTGGTGGGGCGTGACGCTACCTTGTATCAGGTGCATTAATCCATGTTACGTCTCGCCATTATTGGCCGTCCGAATGTCGGCAAATCCACCCTCTATAACCGGCTCGCAGGTAAACGTGACGCCATTGTCCATGATGAACCCGGCGTCACGCGTGATCGCAAATATGGTATGGGTTCCATAGGCTCATTTGAATTTGAAATCGTGGACACCCCCGGATTGGATGATATCGGCAAAACCACACTAGCCGGACGTATGAGCGAGCAAAGTCTGGCGGCTCTGGCTGACATACACGTTATTCTGTTCGTGCTGGATGGTCGTGCAGGCATTATGCCCGAAGATATGGCACTGGCACGTCGCCTGCATAAAACCGGAATTCCGGTCATTCCCATTATCAATAAAGCCGAATCTCCCAAAGCCGTAGAAAATACATTAAGTGATATTCACCGCTTAGGGATGCTGGAAGCCGTGGCTATTTCTGCAGAACATGGTGAAGGCCTGGCATCACTCTATGAAGCACTCGCACCCTACGAGCCACCACAGAAAGCTTCAACGCAAACCACACCTGCCGAGCGCCCCATACGCATGGCCATTCTTGGACGCCCGAATGTGGGGAAATCCACCCTTCTTAACAGCCTGCTTGGGCAAGAACGCGTACTCACTGGCGCCGAATCAGGCATGACACGGGATTCCGTATCAGTGGCGCTACACTGGCAAGAGCGTGACTACGTACTGGTGGATACCGCCGGAATGCGGCGCAAATCCCGCATAGATGAAGCGATAGAATCCATGTCAGTCAGCGCCACCCTGCAAGCACTTCGCTACACGGACGTAGCCATCCTCATGCTGGATGCCACCGAGCCACTAGAGAAGCAGGACAACACTATCGCCAGCCTGATTGAGCGTGAAGGCCGCGCCTGCGTCATTGCCCTCAACAAAGCAGACACCATCACCATAGATGATGAATATGTAGACGCATTCCGCCACCGCTTAAGCCACGTAGTGCCACATATGAAAGGCATCCCCATCATCCCGATGGTAGCCACTACCGGCCAAGGGTGCGATGAGCTGATGGAAGCGGTCAATGAAAGTTACCGCATCTGGAATACCCGTATTTCCACCAGTCAGCTGAATATCTGGCTGGAAGACATGATAAGCCATCATTCCCCGCCACTCGTTAAAGGTCGCCGCCTGAAGTTTCGCTATATCACCCAAACCAAAGCGCGTCCGCCCACATTGGTGATTTTTTCCAACATGAATAAAGAAGTACCGGAAGCCTACACACGTTATCTCACCAACGCACTGCGCGAACAGTTCAACATGCCCGGTGTCCCCATTCGCCTGATGCTACGCACCGGCAAAAACCCTTACGCGCCAAAGTCCAAGAAAAAATAAGCACGCCGTATCTCGCATTTGCGCTTGATTTTACGGCATCTCTTGATATGGTAATCATCATGTGTGGCCGGGTAGCAAAGTGGTAATGCAGGGGACTGCAAATCCTCTATCGGCGGTTCGATTCCGCCCCCGGCCTCCATTTATTCCTGTTATTTAGTTATGTGTTAAATAAGTGATAATGAATATGCTTGATTCAGGCGTCTTACGTTGCTATAGTAGTGTTAATACTTTATCTGCTACAGAAATGCTGTAGCGACCAATATTATGAATAGATTAAGTTTATCTAGCCAGGAAATTGAGGTGATCGCGTCTCATATGAATGGCTTCGACAATGTTCCCTATTGTGTTTTTAGTGATTTTTTCGGAGAGTTACAATTGCCAGTTAAAGAAATTGCTAGAAGACAAGTAGTAAAGTTATATGAGTACGCTCATATAAACAAAAACTTCCTTTCAAAAGAAGGGATTGAGTGGAATTTGAATGCAGTAATTAATCCTAGAAATAAATTCCGGATTGAGTTGATTTCTTTACACGAAGACATTTTAAATAAATACCTGCGCGACGTAGGTATAATTACCATAGCCCTGCATTAAGCAGGGCTTTTTTTGCTTAAACTTAACCCTAAACCGTCATTAATCCGCTCTCTGGTGAGGAAGCTGAAGCATTCGCACGTCGTGGCATCCGGCCAGCAAGGTAGGCATTGCGTCCGGCTTGCACGGCTAGTTTCATCGCATGTGCCATGCGTACCGGATCAGGGGATTCTGCAATGGCGGTATTGAGCAGCACACCATCACAGCCCAGCTCCATGGCCACTGCTGCGTCAGAGGCCGTCCCAATACCCGCATCCAATATCACCGGAACAGAGGATTGTTCAGCAATCAACCGGATATTAAACGGATTTTGGATACCGCGCCCGGAACCAATCGGCGCACCTAGCGGCATAATCGCTACGCATCCAACTTCTTCCAATCTGGCAGCCAGCAGCGGATCATCATTCGTGTAGGCCATCACTTCAAACCCTTCATCCACCAATATTTCTGCTGCGGCAATTGTTTCAATCACATCAGGATAAAGGAAGGTCTTGTCACCAATCACTTCCAGCTTCACCAACCGGTACCCGCCTATCTCACGTGCCAGCCGCAAGGTACGCACTGCTTCTTGGGCAGTGTAACATCCGGCAGTATTGGGTAGGAACGTATAGGCATCATCCGACAATGTTTTTACAATAGAATGCGGGCGGTTCGCCTGCTCCACCTGCACACGACGCAGCGCCACTGTCACTAATTCCGCATCACTCTGTGCAATGGCATCACGCGCTACATCTATACAGCGATATTTCCCCGTACCCACCATCAACCGCGAGGTAAAGCGGTGACTGCCAATGCATAACGTATCATCATCACGGGCATAATCATCATTTGCGGCTAATCTCTGCATGACTTCACCCTCCCCCTACAAATTCGACCAGTTCTACCGTATCACCATCTTGCAGATGCGTACTGCCAAATGCGGATGCCGGAATGATGGTACCATTCTTTTCCACCGCCACCTGACGTGCGTCAACCTGCAAGCTATCCAACCATTCATTGATCGTCTGCTCGCTCGTGAAAGCGTGTGATGTTCCGTTAATCGTTGTTTGCATTGATTGCCTCATTATGTCATAGTTCCACACTATATGGAATGCGATATCTTACTTCTCAATGGCCCCAACCTGAATATGCTGGGGATGCGTCAGCCTGATATTTACGGGCATCATACGCTGGAAACCATTGAATTGCAATGCGCTGCACGCGCCACTGCCCATAAATTTACGTTAGAATCGGTGCAAAGCAACCATGAAGGCACCCTCATCGACACGGTAAACGAGGCATTTGGCAGCATTAAAGGCCTCATCATTAATCCGGCGGCACTCAGCCATTCCTCCATTGCACTCAGAGACGCTGTAGCCATGCTGGATGTGCCTGTCGTCGAAGTCCATATCAGCAACATCCATGCACGCGAGAACTTCCGCCAGATTTCATTCATTAGCGGCATCGCTAGCGGCGTCATTTGCGGATTCGGTGCCATCGGATACCTGTATGCAGTAGACGCGATTGCCAACCTGATTGGGACAGAATCGTAATATATTGGCATTCCCTACAGCCCTGTGATAGAAAGTGATTTCATTCATAATATATAAGGAAAGATACCGTGCAGGAATTTATTAATATGGCCGTTAGCCAACTTGGCATAGATCAGGACGACGCACAAACCGCGACTGGTGGCATGATGGCATTACTCAAAGATCAGTTAAATGATGGCGAGTTCTCAGAGGTTGCTGCCGCCATTCCGGGAGCAGAATCACTGATAAGCCAGTTTAGTGCATCCAACGAAGGTGATGGGTTGCTGGGTATGGCATCCAGCTTGCTTGGCAGTTCCACCGGTGGCGCGCTTGGTGGCGCAGCAGCAGTGGCGGGCATTTTATCTAAAACGAACTTAGATACAGACCAGCTATCAAAACTCGGTGATCTGTTCATTAATTTCTTAAAAACCCATGCAGGCGATCTGGCTAGTGCAAAAATCAATGATATATTGCCAGCATTACTCAGCAAATCAGCTGCGTAAAGGAGAGAATCTATGGTCTATGCAATTGAAGATATTGAAGGTATCGGTGAATCTTACGCAGAGAAACTGAAAGCATGTGGCATCGCGTCAACGGATCATCTGCTGGATAAATGCGCCAGCAAATCAGACCGTAGTGATGTGTCAGAAGAAAGCGGCATCAGCACAAAACACTTGCTGAAATTTGCGAATCATGCAGATCTGATGCGGATCAGTGGCGTTGCAGGGCAATATGCGGAATTACTGGAAGCAGCCGGCGTGGATACTGTGAAAGAACTACGTAATCGTAACGCAGCCAATCTCGCGGAAGCCATGAAAAAGCATAATGATGACAAGCAACTCACCAAAGGCTTGCTTAGCGAATCCAAAGTGCAAGGCTGGATAGATCAGGCCAAAGAGATGGAACCGAAAATCACTCATTAGTGTTTGTACATAAAAGAAAAGCGATCATAGCTATATGCTGTGATCGCTTGTAAATGTGTATGTGTTTAGCGGATACGTTTCAGCTTGATGCACAACAGTCCTAAAACGTAGGATGTTACCATGCAAACCAGCGTCCCAAGCAACAACGTAGCTAAAGCGGTGTGAGTGTTTAACACTTGGCTAAACGATGCAGGGTAATACGAAGTCTTATAGACTTCATACCCGTTCATCGCCAAACCCCTCGTTGCAATGTTTGAACGATGCTCACCTAAAAAAGTGAGATCAAGCATCGACAGAAAAACATTTTTAGACGCTTGATGCTCATCGGAATGAAGCAACAGCGTTTGCATTGGTATCGCCTCAGACTCGCCACTTCGGGTCATGCGACCCGTGTTCCAGGCATTACCTGAAACATTCATTAACGTGACCTGCTTTTTCAAAATCTTCTTAATCGTATCAGTTGACGCAGATAAGTCAGGCCTAAACTCTTTAAGTAAAGCATGAATATGCTTCACCAGCTCGTCCGATACAACCCGCCCTTCCATGGCAAGCATGGGAGCTGGGTTTCCATCTAAATATTGCACTACCGTCAGAGCGTAAGCAGGAATTGTTCCCATGCTATGCCCGACAATAACGTCAGGCGAGGCAGTAGTTTTCTTCAAGAGAACACGCGTTTGATCCTGCATTCCCCTGAACATGACTTGTCCAATGTCCGTAAAACCATCTCGAAGTATATTGTCAGATTCAAGCCCAACAACAACGAGATAGTTTTTTTGCTTAGCTTTATGCCGAAATGTTACAGCATTCAAACCACCATAATCAGCTTTTTCGAAAAAGCCCTTCCCCTGAATAGCAGACGTCACCTTAAACGATGAATCATCCGCAAACATCAGTTCATCTGCGTATTTCAAAAACAGCCGGTCATCTAACGAAGCATGTCCTGTCAATGTCCGGCCATCTGTGTTATACGCAAGGTGCGTAATGGCCGCCATTTCAAAGACAGGCAAGCCATGCAATTTCTCAATTGGCTTACCCTTAATTTCAGGTGCTTCATATCCTTTCTGCAAAGAGTACAAGCTCTCTGCCATTAATGGTAACCCACTCATGGATCTTACTACTTTGGGCAAGACTCCAGAGAATGGGGAAACAAGCAAGTTTGCAGCTACGTTTAAAACGAACCCAACAGTTAATGCTTTAAAAAAAGTCATAGTAAATATAACGATAGTACAAGTATGACTATAATGCAGCTTATCAAAAAGTCAATAACAATACGCTAATTACATAAACGATACCGGATCAATATCAATCGTCACACTCACGGTCTTAGGGCGTTTCACACGGGCTTTCCATTCCAGCATTAAAGGTTGCACTGCAACACGTTTGCCGACAATCACCAAAAATCGCATACGATAGAGATTACGCAACTTATATAGCGGTGCCGGAGCCGCACCCAAAATGGTGACATTCTCATGTTGCGGCATAGATTTAGCCAGAGCATTCGCTGTCTCCTGCACCGCAGATTCTGGCTTACCTTCCACAATCAATGCCGCCAATCGCCCATACGGTGGCATATGACTCATACGCCGGTGTTGCAATTCCACATCCACAAATGCCGCGCGATCCCATGAGGTCAACGCCCCCAGTAATGGATGGTCTGGTTTGTAAGTCTGTATATACACATCCCCCTGCACTTCTTCACGTCCGGCTCGTCCGGCCAGCTGATGCAGCATCCGGTATGTTTTCTCAGCCCCCCGAATATCGCCACCATGCAGCCCGGCATCCGCGTCAATTACTCCCACCATAGAAAGATTCGGGAAATGATGGCCTTTCGCCAGTAATTGCGTGCCAATCACAATATCCACCTCGCCCGCCGTGATACGTTGCAATGCCTCGCGAAGACGCGCCGGATGCTGGCTCATCTCACCGGACAATGCCATAATGCGTGCATCTGGGCATAAAAGCTTTGCCTCTTCTGCAATGCGTTCAATGCCCGCACCATATAACACAAGATGTTCAGCGTCCGCACCACAAGCATGGCAGGACTCAGGCATAGGAATGGACAAGCCACAATGATGACACAACATCTGATGATGCGCGGTATGATAAACCAGCCACGCCGTACAGCTGGGGCATTCATAACGGTGTCCACACGCTTTGCATAGCATGAGTGGCGCATACCCCCGACGATTCATAAATAGCAATGATTGCCTCCCTGCTTGCAACGTAGCGCGTATGGCCTCTTGCAAAGGTTGTGAGATCCAGCACCCCTTCTCAAGCGTTTGCTGCTTCATATTAATCGTATGGATACGTGGCAGTGCTGCCTGCTGCTTGCGCCGTTTCAAAGTGATATGGTGGTAGCGCCCTTCCTGTGCATTGTGCAATGTCTCCAATGAAGGAGTGGCAGAGGCCAGCACCACCGGAATCTGCTCAATCTGTGCGCGCAACACCGCCATATCACGCCCATGGTATAATGCGCCTTCTTCCTGTTTAAATGAGCTATCATGTTCTTCATCCACTACAATCAGGCCAAGTGCATGATACGGCAAAAACAGCGCAGAACGCGCACCAACCACCAATGGTGCGCCACCATGCATAATGCGTCGTAAGGCATCTCTGCGTGCTGCCGGCGATTGTGAGGAATGCCATATGGTGGGCGCAAAACCAAAACGTTTCTTGGCGCGTTCCACTAACTGCAACGTCAACGCAATTTCTGGCAATAACACCAACACTTGTTCACCACGCTGCATAGCCGCTTCTGCCACATCAAAAAACACTTCCGTCTTGCCAGACCCCGTTGCACCATCGAGCAAAAAGCGATGAAACCCTTCCCCAAGTGTTTCTTTCATTACGCTAGCAGCTTGCATCTGTGCTTGCGTTAATGTCGGTGGATCGGGCAGTAAGACGGGTGCTTCATAGCGTGCCACGCTCGTATAACGACGAATCACCCCTGCACGTTGACACCCCGCAATCACACTTGCCGCCACACCATGTTTACGTATCTCATCATACGCAATTGCTTGCTTCTCCAATAATGACAGCAACCGTGTTCTTGCGGGCGTCAGGCGGAACCCTTCAGGCATATCACCAGTACGCTCCAGCATCTGCACTTCATCCATCTGCTCTAGTGCCTTCATCACTGGTAGTGCCAGCTTCACCATACTGCCAAGCGACACACAATAATAACGCGCTGCCTGCTCGATGAATGTGCGTAAGGTGTCAGACAGTGGTGGCAGATGCTTCACATGCGCGGTAAGTGGTTTTAGCTTATGCGCTGGCAATTCAGGTGACGTAGCCTCCCCCCACACAATACCCGTCACCATCCGCCCGGCAAACAGTACCTGCACATAGGCACCATACGCGGGCGTTTCCATTTCATCAGGCACGATATAGTCAAATACCCGATCTACATTCAACGGGACACACACAGACACGCGCCGCACATCAGGCGAGTTTATAGTGAGTTCTGGAAATAAGCTGTTCATGATACCTACTATGCTAACCAGCTCATCCCAAAAAACCCATCATTTTTTGTGTTGTCGTCATGGAACCGTCATATCAACACGCTATAGTAGAACCATGGACTGGCAAAAATTACTCTCAATGTTTACGCAACAACCCGGCGCTGCACCGCGTCAGGCTGCAGCACCGCAACCCGCACCTGCGCCCCCACCACAGCAGCCGCAACAGCAGGGCGGTGGGTTCTTTAGCTCATTATTTGGCGGCTTAGGTTCACTTATTATGGGTGGACTGGCCATATTTGGGATTGTGTCGCTTTTCCAGGGTAAAAATATAGGCGAGATGTTTGGCGGCCTGATCGATGGTGTCAAAAATATGTTCGGTATGGGTGACAAAAAGAACGATGAAACAAAAGATCCATCCATCACAGCCCCTACGCCTAAACCGAAAGAGCGTAAAGTATCCAGCAATCGTGATGTTAAACCGGTTCTAGAAAATGCCAGTTACACAGCACCAGAAGAGAAAGAAACCCAGCCAGAAAGTGACCCTCGCAGCATGACAGTACGCAAGCAAGGAAAAGACGGTCTTTCATTTGACATAGGCAGTAACGGAAAAATTCTTAATAAATATGGTCGTGAGCTAACACCTGAAGCTTACAACGCACTAACGTTTGAAGGTTTCATGGAAGGCGTAAAGTCCGGCCATTACCAAGTCGTTACAGATGATGCGACACCAGACAAAACACCCCCTGCCCAAACTCCATCAACTAAAGAAACACCGGAAGCAGAAAAGACTCGTTAGTCGTTATTTACCCGTGGTTTCTATGACAATAGTCAAGTAAAACTTCGTACAACACCATAAGTCTGCAAGAAAAACTATATTCATACTAAAAAGCGTGTTATGTGGGTAAGGATTATGGCTCGCTATCTCCTTAAACGCTTTTTGCTGATTATCCCGACCTTGTTCGGCATTATGCTGCTGAACTTCGCCATCATTCAGGCAGCCCCCGGCGGGCCTGTTGATCGCCTGATTTATCAGCTCACCAGCACAGATGGCAGCGATGCCACATCCTCGTTCACCGGTAGTGGTGCAGGTGATGCAGGCGGTGCCATGCAATCGGCGAATAGTTTTGCTTCAGCCAGTGACGTCAGTCGTTCAGCACGCGGGCTAGACCCCGCTCTTATTGCAGAAATAGAGCAACTATACGGCTTCGACAAACCGCCCTACGAACGATTTATCCAAATGCTTGGCAGCTACCTAACGCTGGATTTTGGTGAAAGTTTCTTCCGCAACGAACAGGTGATTGACCTGATTTTAGAAAAACTCCCCGTCTCTATCTCGCTAGGCTTATGGACAACCCTCATCATGTACCTTATCTCCATCCCGTTAGGCATTAGTAAAGCCATGCGTGATGGCTCACGTTTTGACATCGTCACAAGTTGGATCATCCTGATAGGGTATGCAATCCCTAGCTTCCTCTTTGCAATCTTACTGATTATTTTGTTTGCTGGTGGTGAATATGTCCAATGGTTCCCACTACGTGGCATCACTTCAGAAAACTTTGATGAGCTTAGCCTGTGGGGGCAAATCAAAGACTATGCATGGCATATGACACTGCCCGTCACCGCTATGGTGGTCAGTGCATTTGCCGGACTCACCATGTTGACGCGCAATTCTTTCTTGGATGAAATTGGCAAACAATATGTGATAACGGCACGCGCAAAAGGATTGCAGCAGCGTCAGGTGTTGTATCGTCACGTGTTCAGAAACGCGATGCTTATCGTCATTGCAGGCTTTCCCCAAGCCCTGCTCAAAGTATTATTCACGGGTTCCTTGCTGATTGAAGTGATTTTCTCACTAGATGGCTTAGGGTTGCTAGGCTTTGAATCTGCCATCAACCGCGACTACCCAGTTGTATTTGGCACATTGTTTATTTTCACGCTATTTGGTTTAATCATGTCTATCATCGGAGATATTACCTATATGCTGGTTGACCCACGCATTGACTTTGAACGTAGAGCTGTATGAGATGACTATCAGCGCCCTAACCCGTCGTCGTCTGGATGCGTTTAAATCCAATAAACGTGGTTACGTCTCACTATGGCTATTCCTAATATTATTTGGTTTCACCCTGCCCGCAGAATTTATTGCCAATGATAAACCCATTCTTGTATCTTACCAAGATGAGTGGTACATTCCGGTATTGTTTCCTTATGCTGAAACTACTTTTGGGGGTTATTTCGAAACCGAAACGAATTATCAAGACCCCTATGTTTTAGACAATATCGCTAAACACGGATGGGTACTCAACCCCCTCATCCCCTATTCATATCGCACCATTAATTACAACATACCTCGTGCGCCTGCCCCGCCATCTTCACAAAACTGGTTTGGTGTAGATGACCAGGGCCGTGATGTACTCGCCAGACTAATCTATGGCTTCAGATTATCCGTCATATTCGCACTCATTTTAACAACCGCTAGCTCGATTGTCGGAATTTTTGCAGGCGCTATGCAAGGGTATTTTGGTGGTTTAACAGACTTAATCACCCAACGATTCATCGAAATCTGGTCAGGCCTACCCATACTTTATATGCTGATTATCTTAGCCAGCTTTGTGGAACCTACCTTTTGGTGGCTGCTATTATTGCTATTATTGTTTTCGTGGATGGATTTAGTCGCTGTCGTAAGAGCAGAGTTTCTACGCGCCCGTAACTTTGACTATGTCCGTGCAGCTCGTGCATTAGGCGTATCAGAACTTACCATCATGCGCCGCCATGTGTTACCCAACGCCATGGTAGCTGCTCTAACCTTTTTACCCTTTATTTTAAATGGCGCCATCACAACCTTAACGTCACTGGACTTTTTAGGTTTTGGTTTGCCAGCCGGCTCCCCTTCCCTTGGTGAGTTACTGGCTCAGGGAAAAGATAATCCCAGCGCACCATGGCTAGGTATTACTGCATTTATGGTATTAGCCGTGTTACTTACGCTCATGATCTTCATCGGTGAAGCAGTACGAGATGCCCTCAACCCTCATAAAATATTTAGCCGTTCATGACATTGTTATCAGTTCAACAGCTTTCCATACAGTTTGCTAATGCCAACGCCCCCACGGTTCAAAATGTATCCTTCGATCTTAAGCAAGGCAAGGTACTGGCAATTGTAGGAGAAAGTGGCTCAGGAAAGTCCCTAACGGCACAAGCATTGCTCCGCTTACAACGCACTGTATCGTATCCTCAAGGGAACATACTTATTGATGGTATAGATATATTACATGCTACTGAAAGTGAACTATCAAGCATCCGAGGAAATACGGTAAGCATGATTTTTCAGGAGCCGATGAATGCTCTTAACCCTCTCCACACCTTGCAAAAGCAATTGACTGAAACGCTAAACATTCATCAGCCTACCCTTAGCAAAGCACAAAAAGATGAGAAGATAGACCAGCTATTAAGTGACGTGGAATTGTCTCATCTTAAAACACGCTTGTCACATTATCCTCATCAACTATCAGGTGGTGAAAGACAGCGTATCATGATCGCTATGGCTCTGGCAAATTCACCTAAAATACTGATTGCAGACGAGCCTACCACGGCCTTAGATGTGACTACACAAGCGCATATTATTGCTACCTTGCGAAAGCTGCAGACGAAATATCAGATGGCTATCATTCTCATCACTCATGAATTGCACTTGGTAAAGCAAATTGCTGACACAATCATTGTGATGAAAGATGGTCATATTGTTGAACAAGGAACAACAGACTATATTTTTAATGCTTCTTCGCATCCTTATACTACTGCGTTATTAGACGCTGCACATACTAAAGCACCTGTAACTTTGCCGGAAAATTCTTCGGTATCGTTATCTTGCAATGACCTGTCCGTTATTTATCCCAAACCAAAAAAACTATTTTCAAAACAATCACCTCCCATACCTACGGTTCACCCCCTATCACTATCTTTACACCAAGGTGAAACCATAGGTATTGTCGGAGAAAGTGGTTCAGGAAAAACATCACTTGGTTTAGCGTTAGCACGACTCATCTCATCATCCGGCGCGATATATCTGAATAACAGCCAAATTGATGAATTACCATTTAAGGCAATGAAGCCCATTCGCCGTGAGCTACAATTCGTGTTTCAAGACCCATTCTCAAGCCTGAATCCACGTATGAATATAGAGCAGATCATTCTTGAAGGGATTCAAGTACATGAACCAACTATAACCAAAGCACAGAGAAACGAAAAATTACTTGAGGTATTAAATGCTGTAGGGCTTCCCGAGCATATCACTACACGTTATCCTCATGAGTTTAGCGGTGGGCAACGCCAACGCATCAGTATCGCCAGAGCATTAATTCTTAATCCGCAATGCATCATATTCGATGAGCCTACATCGGCCTTAGATATGACACTGCAAGTTCAGATAATTGCATTATTGAAAGACTATCAGCGTCATTCTGGAACAAGTTACATCTTTATTAGTCACGATATGAATGCTATTCGAAGCATCAGCCATACTATCATAGTGCTTCAGCATGGTAGAATTGTAGAACATGGAACAGCGGACATGATATTTTCTGATCCGAAAGAAGCATATACAAAAGAATTGATAGCAGCGTCTGGCATATAACCTATAGTTCTGCTATATAGAATACTGTTAAATTTTAAGAGCATTCTATCCTATGTCCACTATCTTTGCTTTAGCTACTCCACCAGGAAAATCCGGCGTTGCAGTCATCCGTATTTCCGGTGAAAATGCATTAGATGCTTTATCAGTATTTCATATATCTCTTAAGCCGAAACCACGATATGCTCATTACGTTGCGCTGAAACATACACATACATTAGATGTTATTGATAATATTCTATTACTATACTTTCCTGCCCCTTATAGCTTTACAGGAACAGATGTCATAGAATTACATTGTCATGGTAGTAAAGCTGTTATTCAAATGATAACAGAGCTGCTATCTCAGCATAGCTCTTTTCGATACGCATTGGCAGGTGAATTTACTCGCCAAGCCGTAGAGCATAATAAGTTAGATCTTCTGCAAGCCGAAGGAATAGCGGATCTTATAGATGCAGAAACATTTCAACAATCAAATCAAGCGCTGCATCAACTTAATGGTGATATGACTAATGAATATCAAGAGTTATATAGTTCCCTCATAGAAGCTAGATCATACTGTGAAGCATTCTTAGACTTCCCTGATGATGATCTGCCTGACTCATTAAATGAAGATATTAATCATAAAATTTCAAAATGTATTGTAAATCTTGGGTTAGTTTTGTCAACGGCAGAAAGAGGTAAACATATACGTCAGGGCGTTCAGATAGCAATAATGGGTGCACCAAATGCTGGAAAGTCAACATTGATAAATACACTGGCAGAAAGAAAGATAGCCATTACCTCACCTATAGCAGGTACAACACGAGATGCTATCGAGCTTTATATAGATATTGGCGGCCTACCTTATCGCTTTTTTGACACGGCTGGACTTCGTGATACAGAAGATACTATTGAATCTGAAGGTATCTATATAGCAAACGAAATTGCCTCACAAAGCGATTTAGTTCTCTACATTATAGATGTTTCTCAAGACCTGGCACCTCAGGCCGAGCAAATGCAACGAATTGTTTCACGTGAAACAATTTGTATTATGAATAAAATTGACACCATAGAGAAGACTGATAACCTAGATCAAATTGTTTCACGTGAAACAATTTTTATATCAGCCAATGAGATTGTTTCACGTGAAACAATTTTGCAAACACTAAGTAAGAAATTTTCTTATAATGTCACTAGGCCTGCTTCTGCTACACGCCAAAGGCATGTGTTTTATTTGGAGTCAGCTCAAGATCATCTTTATGCAAGTCTCGAAGAAAATGATCTTGTGTTAAAGGCACAAAATTTGATCTATGCCGCAAATTCCATAGAATATATTATAGGAAAGATAGATATTGAGCAGGTTTTAGATGAGCTTTTTGCTTCATTTTGTATTGGCAAGTAATATCGCTTATGGTATAACTTAGCTTTATAACTGTATATGTAAGGTATTCTAATGTATGATGTTTTAGTTATAGGCGGTGGCCATGCTGGTATTGAAGCCGCATGTGTTGCGGCAAGAATGGGCGCTTCTGTGGCGCTAGTGACTATGCATTATAATAACATTGGTGTTATGTCTTGCAATCCTGCGATTGGCGGTGTCGGAAAAGGAACTCTTGTTAGAGAAATTGATGCATTAGATGGGGTTATGGCTAAAGCCGCGGATAAAGCAGGCATTCATTATAAGGTTCTGAACCAAAGTAAGGGGCCAGCAGTCCACGGTCCCCGCGTACAAGCTGATAGGAGGTTATATAAGCAAGCTGTTCAGTCAATAGTGTCTGCCCAGCAGAACTTAAATATATGCCAAGATACTATTCAAGATATAAAAGTTACGTCTAATAGCAGCTTTCAAATTATTGGTGAGCATGAGCAATATAAATCTAAAAGCATTGTGCTGACATCTGGCACCTTTTTGAATGGCTTAACGCATATGGGTAAGGACAGGAAATCTGCTGGACGTTATGGAGAGCAAGCTTGTAATAAGCTATCAAAAATGCTTGATTCGCATAATGTGCGCTTAGGCAGGCTTAAAACAGGTACGCCCCCCCGTATTTGTAAGGATACTGTCAATTGGAATAAATGTACTATTCAGCTAGGTGATGAGGACATGAAGCCTTTATCCTATATGACAAATTCCATAGATGTGCCACAGCTTAATTGTTATATTACGCGAACTTCTGTGCACACAAAACAAATTATTCAGAATAATATTCATCATTCACCGTTATATTCCGGTCAGATAGGAAGCAAAGGGCCGCGATACTGTCCTTCTATTGAAGATAAAATAGTTAGGTTTGCAGATAAAGATACACATCAAGTTTTTCTAGAGCCAGAAGGCCTAGACAGTAATTTGATATATCCTAATGGCATATCAACTTCACTACCTAAAAAAGTTCAAGAACAGCTGGTTCATTCTATTGCTGGATTAGAGGATGCTAAAATATCTCAATACGGATACGCGATAGAGTATGATCATGTTGATCCTACCGAACTGTCGTATGGCTTGGAGCTCTATAAAATACCAGGATTGTTTTTAGCTGGACAAATAAACGGCACAACTGGTTATGAGGAGGCAGCCGGCCAAGGTATCGTGGCTGGCATTAATGCGGTATTAAAAGCTTGCAATAAAAAGCCTGCTATCTTCCCTCGTTCCCAATCATTGATAGGTGTGATGATTGATGATTTGGTGACTCAAGGAGTTACCGAGCCATATAGAATGTTTACGTCTAGATCTGAATACAGACTTCATATAAGATCAGATAACGCGGATTTGAGGCTTACTGATTTAGGAATTAAGTTGGGGTGTGTTTCTGATGAAAGAAAATTGTTTCACGTGAAACAATCTAACGAAGTTCAGCAGCTTTTTAATCTTATGAAAGAAACAGTATTTACACCAAATGAACTAGAAAAATTTAATGTTGCTATAAAAAAAGACGGCAAAAAAAGAAATTTATTTGAATTGCTTTCCTTCCCTAACATAGATATTGATGTTCTAAAGTCTATTTGTCCAAGTATATATGGCTTCTCAGGCCGTGCTTATCAGCATGTTCTCATAGAATCTATATATTATGGGCATTTGGATAAGCAGTCTAAAAATATTGCTTTATACGATAAGGAATTCGAAATGTCATTGCCTGTATCCATTGATTATTCATCTATCAATGGGCTTTCTAATGAAATGAAAGAAAAGATGCTTCAACATAGGCCGCCTAATATAGCAATTGCTTCCAAAATACCTGGGGTAACCCCTTCTGCCATTGTTGCCCTAATATCTTATGTGAAAAAACATGCCACTTGATAGTAAAAATTCTGAGTTATTCTGTAAGAATATATCGAGTTCACCCTTTGCCAAGCTTACCAGATATCATCAGTTAATCAGGAAGTGGAATCAGCGTATAAATCTGGTATCTAATAATGATATGAATGACATATGGTCAAGGCATTTTGAAGATTCATATCAACTGATTAGATACATTTCCGGTGTAGAGAATGCCAAAATATTGCTAGATCTAGGCTCAGGTGGCGGATTCCCTGCAATTATTATCGCCATATGTATACCTAATATAACAGTCATAATGACTGAATCTGATAAGCGTAAATCCATTTTTCTGTCTGAATGTATTCGTATGCTGGATCTTTCAAATGCAACTGTTTTGAATCAGCGAATTGAGAAATTATCTGCTCAAAATGCAGATATTATTACCGCTAGAGCTTGTGCTGCACTACCAACGTTGCTTGATTTGTCAGTGCTTCATATGAAAAAAACGGCTAAGGCTTTTTTTCTAAAAGGAAGTACGGTTATAGATGAAATATCCGTTGCATCTGATTATCAGTTTGAGTATGATCTTCATTCAAGCATAACCTCTTCAGAGGCGTATGTTTTAGAAATTAGAAATGTTAGTAGGGCTTTATGACACGTATTATTTCAATAGTGAATCAAAAAGGAGGTGTTGGAAAGACGACTACAGCCGTGAATTTGGCTACTGCGTTAGCTGCCATTGGTCAAAAAACCCTTGTTATTGATCTGGATCCACAAGGTAACGCTAGTACCGGACTAGGTATTGGACATGCTAAACGACATACATCATCGTATCATTTACTGATTGGCTCAGCATCTATTGAAGAAGCTACGGTGCAAACCATTATCCCTAACTTGTCAATTGTTCCGTCCAACATAGATCTTTCTGCCGCTGAAATAGAGTTAGTTAATCAAGTGGCTCGCGAAAGTCGGCTGAAAGAAACAATACGTGCGTCAATTGAATATGATTATGTTATTATAGACTGCCCGCCTTCACTTGGGCTTGTTACGATGAATGCTTTAGTGGCCGCGCAATCTGTGTTTATACCTTTACAATGCGAATTCTATGCTTTAGAAGGGTTGAGCCACTTATTGAAAACCATTCAGCTTATCCAGCGTAGGTTAAATCCTGAACTGGATATATGTGGTGTGGTTCTTACCATGTATGATAAGCGCAACAAGCTTACCGAGCATATTGAAGCTGATGTCCGTGGTTTTTTAAAAGATAAAGTGTTTAAAACTGTTATTCCTCGAAATGTTCGTTTGTCTGAGGCTCCTTCTCACGGCAAACCAGCCATTATCTATGATATGTCATGTAGTGGTTCGCGTGCCTATATTGCCCTTGCTAAGGAACTGATTAAACGAGAGAAGATTGTTCCTTATCTTAGAACTGAGAAGGTAGCATAGTTATGGCTGCAACCAATTCTAAAGGACTAGGTAAAGGATTGTCTGCATTGATGGGGGAAGATTATAGTCAGGAATCTGATGGAGATGGTTCTTCTGAGCGCGTCGCTTACCTGCCGGTAGATAATATTATGTCTGGTAAGTATCAGCCGAGACGTTACTTTGATGATACTGCGCTTAAAGAATTGTCTGATTCGATTGCTGCAAATGGCGTTATGCAACCTATCTTGGTTAGAGCTTTGTCTGAGAGCATTAAGGGAGCAGAATATGAAATTATTGCTGGTGAGCGTCGATGGAGGGCATCTAAGCTAGCTGGTCTGAGGGAAATTCCTGTTTTAATCAAGCGTATTGAAGATCGTAAAGCGCTTGAGATTGCGTTAATTGAAAATATTCAACGTCAGGATTTAACGGCACTAGAAGAGTCTGAGGGATATCAGCAATTAATGGATGGATTCAGCTATACGCAGGAGGAATTATCTGGGGTTGTTGGAAAAAGCCGAAGCTATATTGCAAATAGTTTAAGATTATTATCTTTGCCTGAAATAGTAAAAAGTTATTTAAGTGATGGTGAAGTTACGGCAGGGCATGCACGTGCGTTGTTGAAAGCCGATGCGCCAGATGAGTTAGTGCATGAGGTGGTGCGTCGCGGATTGAATGTGCGACAGACCGAAAACCTTGTGAAATCTGGTGGTTTAGCTGTTAAACCACATAGCCGTGTTGATTCAGCGTCTGAAAAGACACCAAAGATTGTCGAGCCTGCCTCATCCTCGTCAGTGGTGCCATCTATTCCTAAAGACCCTGACATTATTGCTTTGGAAGAAGCATTGCAGGAGCACCTTGATATGAAGGTAGAAATTGACGATGTAGAGGAAAAAGGCCATATTACGGTGCATTACGAATCATTAGCGCAGCTTGATTTGATATTAAAACGTTTAGGCACGAATGTGTAGCTTCTATGCGTGACAATATTGATGTTCACATGCTATCAGATTCTACGGGAGAGACAGTTAATGCTGTCACCAGAGCAGCGCTCGCTCAATTTGGTACCGTGACGGTTAATGAGCATCATTATACACTTATCAGGTCTGTTAGGCAGATGGATAAGGTGTTGAGTGCTATACGTGATCAGCCCGGCCCGGTGATCTATACGCTGGTCAAAAAAGAAATGCGTAACGCTGTTAGGCAGTTTTGTGATGCGGAGCGCTTGCCATGTGTTTCAGTATTAGGTAATGCTATCACGCAATTTTCAGCGTATTTAGGGATTGCTACGGCTGCGGAACCAGGGCGTCAGCATGAATTGAATGATAGCTATTTTACACGTGTAGAGGCAGTAAATTTTGCTCTTGCTCATGATGATGGCCAGAATGCCTGGAATCTTGATGCTGCTGATATTATCTTGGTTGGGTCGTCACGCACGTCTAAATCTCCTACCTGTGTGTATTTAGCTAATAGAGGGTATCGCACGGCTAACGTTCCTTTTGTGGAAGAATGCCCTCTGCCTGATACGTTGTTTCAGGTCACAACCCCGCTGATTGTTGGCTTAACTATTGATACAGAACGCTTATTTCAGATACGTCAGACACGTCTTGTGAGTCTGGGGCAGCATGAGGAAACCAATTATGTTGATAAAGACCGTATTACATCAGAAGTGCTGGCCTCTAAGCGATTATTTGCCAAGTATCGCTGGCCAGTGATTGATGTGACACGTCGGTCAGTCGAAGAAACGGCGGCACAAATTTTACAGCTATATGGGCGTATGCGAGTGGGACATGGCGGCAAAGAACGGTAAAGCACGTTTGGTGGGAGTGCTGGGCGATCCTATTGTCCATAGTCTATCGCCTGCAATTCATGAATATTGGCTCAACTATTATGATGTGAATGGTGCATATGTTCCTCTGGGCGTCAAAGCAAACCAGTTTGTTGATCTGGTTAATCAATGTGTTCAGGCTGGATTTGTTGGCTTTAACGTAACGCTGCCTCATAAACGAGCGGCGTATGAGATGGTTACCAGTCGTGATGATCCTTCAGAGCGTTGCGGAGCAGTCAATACCATTGTAACCCATCATAATGGTGCAGAATATCATGGTATGAATACAGATGTTTTTGGGTTTATGTGTCTTATTGAGGATGCGCGTAAGCATCATGATGTTACTCTGGACAGAGTGGTTGTGCTTGGGGCAGGCGGAGCCGCGCGAGCAGTGGTATCTGCCCTGCATAGTCTGGGCGCACAACATGTGACGGTGACTAACCGGACGCATGAACGTGCTGTAGCTATGCAAGAGCATTTCCTGCCTTATATGCCCTCAAATTCACGTCTGGACGTTGTTCCCTCAGTGGAGGTACTGAACGCTATAGAACAGGCTGATTGCATTGTAAACACTGTTTCCGTAGGCGTGAGTGCTTATGGAGATGTGCTGGCATTAATGCGTGCATCTTCTGCGGAATGTATGATGATAGATATATCTTATGGCATGAATGGTACAGACTTTACCCGTGCAGCAGATAAGGCCGGGCGCTTTTTCAGTGATGGGCTGCCTATGTTAATGTGGCAAGCGGTACCAGGGTTTGAACAATGGTTTGGTATCAGGCCAGCTGTGACGAAGGCATTAATGCAACGCGTAATCCAATGTGCTTCTGCATGAAAGTGATTGGATTAACTGGCGGTATTGCTTCGGGGAAAACAACTGTTGGACGTATGTTTAGCCGTTTGGGCGTTCCTGTATTTAACGTTGACGAGGCTGTGCATGAGCTGTACCGATCACATGATTTTGCCGTACGGCTTTCTCAAACATTAGGTGTTGAAGTGCATGATTGTCATGGTATTGACCGCACGCTTCTATCCCTGCATGTTAGTAAGCAGCATGCAGATTTAGCCGTGGTTGAGGCTATGGTGCATCCTAAAGTCAGAGAGAAGCAACAACAGTTCAAGAAACATCATATTCGTATCGGAACCAGTATCATCCTAGTGGATATCCCTCTTTTATTTGAATCGCAATCGAAACGATTTTACAGCAAAACAATAGTTGTTTCGGCACCGTTATGGTTACGACAGCAACGAGCATTGAGAAGAAGTGGCATGGGTATTGAGTCGTTTAATCGCATGGTAGCACGGCAATGGCCGGATCACCGTAAATGCAGAGAAGCGGATGCGGTGATTTATAACGGGTTGAATAAGGCGTATACATTCATGCAAGTACATAAACTATGGAAAAGCTGGCAGATATGACGAAAAGACAAATTTCTTTTGATACCGAAACAACCGGTATTGACCCTCGATCTGGTCATCGTGTGGTTGAAATTGGATGTGTAGAGATGATTGATTATCTACGTACCGGAAATACGTTTCATACTTACGTTAATCCCTTGCGAGATATGCCGCCGGAAGCAGAAAAAGTGCATGGGTTAAGCGAGTCATTTTTAGCTGATAAGCCTGTCTTTACTGATATAGCGCAGGAATTTATGGCATTTGTTGGAACATCTCCATTAGTGGCGCATAATGCCAGTTTTGATATGCGCTTTATTAACTGGGAGCTTAAGGAAGCGGGCTTGCCCATTATTCCTATGTCGCAATCTATTGACACAGTAGAAATGGCACGCCGTATGT
Source organism: uncultured Alphaproteobacteria bacterium (assembly GCA_963803575.1). Taxonomy (GTDB): domain Bacteria; phylum Pseudomonadota; class Alphaproteobacteria; order Rickettsiales; family UBA998; genus CAWDMW01. Next base: position 306,002 of record CAWDMW010000002.1, on the reverse strand, counting down.
TTCCGGGGCAACCTGCTAGTCTGGATGCGTTATGTCGGAGATTTGGTGTTGACCTATCAGTACGCACGAAACATGGTGCATTGCTGGATGCTGAATTGCTGGCGGACGTGTATCTTGAATTGAAAGGTGGGCGACAGGTTGATTTAGGGTTGAAAGAAGATTCTTGTGAAAAAGGCGAATCTGCTAGTTCCTATAATTCGGTACACTCGTTTCCTGTTAGGCATTATACGCCAACTGATGCAGAAGTCAGCCAGCATCGCGCGTTTTTGGAAAAACATATGAAAGACACGTTATGGCAGAAATACAAGGCCGCTGACACGACCTTATAATACTTAACTAGCGTTGTGGCGATGTAGCTATTGACTGATTACGTGGTACGGACGCTGATGTGCCATCCGGATTTGATTCTGATATATGGCTAACATCTGCTTCACGAAGCTGAGTAACCACTTGCTCTAATTCAACGGATTGCTGTGACTGTAATGTTGATGGGTATTGTTCGTTTAATCCCTGAATAAATTGCAATCCTTCAGCAGGAGCTGGGTTAGCATTTATTCGCTCAACGTCATTGAGGAATATGCGACCCGGTGCGTTACCGCCTAATGTTTGCCCGCGTTGCTGTTGAGTTGTTACCACAAAATCCATACCCGGTGCATCATGTGGAACGGGACCCTGGTTAAGTTGCTTAATGTCACTAAGAAACTGCATTCCGTCACTATTTTGGTCAATAGGTCTGTTATTAAGCTCTTTCGTATCGCGAATAAACTGCAACCCTTCATTATCTGCCGGAAGTGGTGTGTCTCTGTTTTTAATATGATTATCAAGCCATTCGTTGCTCATGATGTGTCGTTCCTCTAATAATTACGATCGCTATAAGTAAGTATAGCATAACTTTATATTAACTCATTACTGGTGCTAGCGCAATATAAATTAATATTTATTTAATGGCGTGCCTTTTTGCTATGAGAGAGATATTTGTGAGCGTATACCTATGTGACCAGTCATGTCACAGTCTGCGAATATTGGCATGGCTAGTGCCTATGGTTTAAGGGTTTGAGGATTGCATTTTTATGAAAAGTACGTCATAAGTCAGATCAATTATAACGAATCTTCTTCTCTTAAGAGGTGCTGAAATGGCTGAAGCTAGCATAAATTTGAATTTCAATATGTTTGATATATTAGTGTATCTGACACTGTTTCTTGCAGCGGCTATCTCGCTGTATCGCGGGTTTATCGCTGAATTCCTGTCATTTGTGACCTGGTTTGGTGCCGGTTTAATTACGCTGGCATTGGCGGATAATACGACAGCTTTTATGACGCAATATATGACCAGCTATACGGGTGCCGCAATTGTGGGCACACTTGGAACGTATTTTCTGATTGTGGTGATTTTTGCTTCATGTAGCCGTGTGTTGTTGCGCTACCTAAAAGATGGTGCTGATGTCGGATGGGTGGATAATGTGCTGGGTGTATTTTTTGGCCTGTTTAAAGGGGGCATGGTCATCGTGCTGGGCTTTATCTTGATGGCGGCGATCTTTAAAGAAGAAGGCTATCCTGAATGGGTGCGCACCGCCTCTACGTTACCTACCGTGCAAAGCTTTTCGTTGTCTGTTGCAAGCTTGCTGCCTGATTATTTAGGGAACGTGTTTGTACCGGTAGAGTCTACCACTCCGGTAGACGGTTTCCAGCAACCAGTGAATACGCAGCAAATAGATCAGGGATTGCAGCAGGAATTTTCTTCAACCCCTGCACCGCCGCCAGAGAATGCACCAACGGCGTTGGAACAGCTGATTATGGATGTGACAGACGATCAGCCGCAAGGAGCGTTCTAAGCGGATGCTGGATGACCATTTTCATGAAGAATGCGGTGTTTTTGGGGTGTACGGTACGCCTGATGCCGCAGCACATACTGCACTTGGGTTGCACGCGCTTCAACACCGTGGGCAGGAGGCGGCAGGGATTGTGTCTAACCATGAGCAGCAATTTTATTCCCATCGTGCGCTAGGGCTGGTTGGGGATACGTTCAACCGCCAAAGTGTGATTGAAAAGCTGGTGGGACATGCTGCTATTGGGCATAATCGCTATTCTACCTCTGGCGAGCCATTGCTTCGTAATGTACAGCCACTCTATGCAGAATATCATTTTGGTGGGTTGTCGCTGGCGCATAACGGGAATCTGACCAATGCTTACCATTTGCGTGAGTCGCTAAAGCGGCAAGGGTGTTTATTCCAGTCTACCTCTGATACGGAAGTGATTGTGCATCTGATTGCGATGAGCAAGCAGCATAATGTGAAATCCCGCGTGATTGATGCCCTGACACGTATTGAAGGTGCTTATTCGCTGGTGATACTGACAAATAAGAAACTCATTGGTGTACGTGACCCGTATGGCGTGCGGCCACTTGTGCTTGGACGTTTAGATGGTGCTTACGTACTGGCGTCTGAGACGTGTGCGTTTGATATTATTGGTGCAGAGTACGTGCGTGATATTGAGCCGGGGGAAATGGTGATTATCACTAAAGATGGGCTGGAGACATGCCAGCCTTTCGCGCCCGTGCCGAAGAAATTTTGTATTTTTGAGTATGTGTATTTTGCCCGCCCTGATAGCAATATTGAAGGCATGAATACTTATGGCGTGCGCAAAGCAATTGGTCATGAACTAGCAAATGAGCAAGGTGTTGAGGCGGATATGGTGGTGCCGGTGCCAGATTCCGGTGTGCCTGCCGCACTTGGGTATGCTGAGCAATCCGGATTGCCGTTTGATTTGGGCATTATTCGCAACCATTATGTCGGGCGTACCTTTATTGAACCAACCGACAAAATCCGCAATTTAGGGGTTAAGCTGAAGCATAATGCCAATACGCAAACATTACGCGGTAAACGGGTGATTCTGGTCGATGATAGTATTGTGCGTGGGACGACATCGCGCAAGATTGTGGCAATGGTGCGTGCAGCCGGTGCATCTGAAGTGCATATGCGTATTGCCAGCCCGCCTTCCACCCATTCCTGCTACTACGGCGTGGATACGCCAAGCCGTGAGGAGCTGCTGGCCTCGCGTATGGATATGCAGGAGATGACAGACTATATTGGCGCGGATAGTTTAGCCTTTCTCACGATTGACGGGCTGTATCGCGCAGTAGGGGTAGCGCAGCGCAACAACGACATGCCGCAATATTGTGATGCCTGCTTTACGGGTGATTATGCCATACGTCTAAGCGATCAGGAGCGTAAAAGTGCAGCAGGCGTATCGGCTATACAGGAAGTGAGTTAGTGTCAACAAGCTTGGGCTAAGCAAGAATACTTGAAAATTGTTAACGGTGCTTGTAGACGTAATGTAGTTCATTAATTAACATCCAAAGGATGTAATTTACTACGTTTTTAGAAGGCGCTACCGGCTGGTAGCCAAACTCCCCCTTTACTCCCTGTAAGTAAAGGAACTTTTTTGATTTCTATTTATCGTGTTAATGCTATTTGGGCAGACTCGCGTACTTTCTCTGCCCAGTATCCAAGACCGTGGCCGGTTGCGGCTCGCGCCCCGCCATCGAGTGATGCCCCAATACCTGCTAAGGTAGCGACATTTGCTGTGACCTGACGTGTGCGATCCCCGAATGTGATAGATTGACCACCCAGTTCTTTTTCACTTAGCTCGAGATTAATTTCTTGGCGTTTACCGTTAGCAACTGTTGCCAGTCCAATACCTCCGGCTAACTCTGCACCACCAACGACACGCTGGTTGTTATTGACCCATTGAACAATGTTGTTTAATGGCGTTGCTGATTCTGCATTAATATCTACTGGGTTTTCTGTTGGGTTTCCATTGGGCGTAACAGGTGTTTCTCGTTGCAACTGCTCATCATAGCGTATGGTTTCTCTGGGGTCTGGTGCAGGCTGATTATAGGTGGCGCTCTCACTGTAAGCCTGACCATCTGGTCCAAGCACTGGCCCATTTGTTTTGAACTCCTTAACAGAACGCTCAACCGCATCTATCGGTTTGCCATCTGCTGCTAACAGATGCGTTTCTTCACTTGGTTTTGCCATATCGGAGTAGCTAGCCAGCTTTGACTGAGACTGGTCAATGACATCTCCTTTATCATCCAGTAATTTCCCTGATGTAGGAGGGTTGTTGATAGTGTTCGTAGTAATAGTCTTATGTGAGTTGTCTTTTACTAAGTTTGACACTTGCTGTTCCGTCAACCCTTGCTTATTCAGGATAACACTTTTACCTTCGGGTATGATACGGTTAGTCGTACCTGATTCAAGGCTACTTTTTATGATGGGCGTTTGTTCCACTGCTGGTGTTGCAGAGCTTGAGAGAATGATTCCGCCTTCGCTATAATTGGAGGTATCTATCTCCGGATTCAGACTGTTCTCAAGGGATTGCTTGATCTGATTGCTTGTGGCAAGGGCATTTTCTCGGAGTGCCCGATTGATGTTTTGAGCAAACGGCAATCCGCTAGAGGCTATCTCGTCACTAGACATTATTGCTGCGGCATCTGAGCCTAATTTTTCAAAATGCTGCTCAGATAAATGCTGGGCACTTGGATTATTGGCAAGCCTGCTAAGCGCTTCTACCGTTTCTTTCACATGCTCGTTTTTCAGAGAAGGATTATTTCCCAGTGAATTAACCAGCCCCTTAGCAGCGGCATCAAAATTAGGATTACCTGAATATTCTGAAATGAAATGATGTACTATGTTTGGATCCATGTATCTTAATACCTTATTTATGCAAGCTTATAGTAGCATATTTAATGTATAAGTATATTAAGTTTTTATGAAAGAGCATTCTTTTTAATTTTATTAGACTGCAAATAAAAAGAATCCATCAAGTCACTATTAGGTAAGAAGAGGGATATAAAGTAGATTTTTGCAATCTTAGGGGGTTATAACCCCAGTTATTTGTGACTTGTCGCCCTGCTAAAATTTAGATATAGCATGGGCAGCGTATTCTTCCAGTCCATTTTCCATGGCAAAGTTTTTGGGCTTGTCAATTAAGCCCTCTATATCTGCATAACAGTAAACGACTGTCATTAAGTTGCTTAAGAACGTTGTCATATTATCTTCACACCGTGCAATAGGCTGTTATGCTAATTTACTATCCATGTCTTACACTCCCGAACAATTAGAGCAATTGCAGCGAAACACTAGTCAGTCTGAGCAAATGCAGCAGCAGGCAGATCGTGATGCGATGGAAATACTGAGACAAACGTCACCAGCTTCTGCTCCTGCTCAACCCGCTACAAACGCGCCAGACATTCCGCTTGAGCAACTACCGTTGCCTGACGAGCAGGCTGTGGATAGAGCGATACAGCAAGCCATGGAATCTGCAAGGCAGTCAGGCTTTAATCTACCTGAGTCTCTTTTTGATGTGATGGAAAACTACAAAAACTTACCCACCGAGCCACCATCAGCTTATCTGCCAGCACCTGACGTGCCAGTGATCCCTACAGGGCAGCGTGGAGACATCTACCGTTGATAAGCAGTGAGTTTAAGCTGCTTGTTCCTTGAAAGACACGCCTTTATCTTTTAACATGGTTTGTAATTCGCCTGCCTCATACATTTCGCGCACGATATCACTACCGCCAACAAACTCACCTTTAATGTAGAGTTGCGGGATGGTTGGCCAGTCGGAAAATTCTTTGATGCCTTGGCGCAGTTCCTGATCCATGAGGATATTCACGTCATGCACTTCCACATCCAAACGTTCCATAATCCCAGCAACCAATGCAGAAAAGCCGCATTGTGGCAGACGGCACGTGCCTTTCATATATAGCACTACATCATGCTGGTTAACTTGCTGTTGAATCTGTTCATCAATTGTCGTCATTGTCTTTCTTCCCACGAATAATATTATAGATACTCATCATATAGTAAAAAGCCACATGTCTGGCAAGTTGTAACAAGCGAATCATAGTCAGCTTCTCGTGATTATTGTTTATCCGTATCCCGCATTTTCCCCAGCGCTTCGCCTAAACGTTTTAAGCTGCGGCTGCAATCATCGCGTGGGACAACGATGTTGAGGATGACCATTTCGTCCGTGCGCGTGACAGCTTCTGACAGGGCGGTTTCCAGTTCGCCATAGGTGTGGCAATTAAAAGCGATGCCTGCGCGTAGCAATTCGGGTAGTTTGGCGTAATCCCATGGTTGAATATTATTGAAAGTTCCGTCGATAATATGACGTTGTGTACCATAGCCGTCATTGTTTAAAATACAGATAATCGGGTTCATGTTTTCTTTGGCGGCGGTGGAAAGTTCTATGCCGGTCATTTGGAATGCGCCGTCCCCTACAATGGCAATGACGCGTGAATCATCCAGTGCGGCTATGGCACCAATGGCTGCGGGTACGGCAAACCCCATAGAGAGATAATACGCATCAGCTAAGAACCGTTTGCGATCGGAGGTACGCAGGCCTATAGCACCAAGTAATGCATCCCCTGTGTCACACACAAGTGTAGCATCTTCTGGCATGTGGCGTTCCAGAGCGCGGAAGAATCCTTCCACCTTCACTTGTTGTTCACTCTGTGATGTATCATAGGGTTGAATATCACGAAGCTGGAACGGATTGTCAAATGTATCGCGTGGAGTGATGGGGGCTTTCAGTAACCCTTCCAGCATATCACGTAACTCTATGTCTTCGTAGCGCCTTAGGCCAATGCGGGTTTTCTCGGTGGTGGCAAGAATGGAGCGTTGTTTGCTTAATTGTGCGGTATTCATGCCCATAAACACATCGGTGATGAATGCGCCCAGCAACATCAGGCAGTCACTTTCTTCAACTAACGTTTGTGTTTCCGGTTCTGACAGCCCTCCACTATAGACTCCGATATAAAGCGGGTTTTTCTCGCTTACAACGCTTTTGGATAGCAAGGTAGAGGCTATGGGGATATTGTAGCGAAGTGACAGATCAGATGCTAAGTCAGTAAGCCCATGACGGTGCAATTCTACATCTGCGATAATCACCGGGTTGGTGGCGGCGTTAATCATGGCAACAGCGTCCTGCAAGGCCGCATCCAGATTCTCGGCGTCACTCATGCGTGTAGGCGAAGTGATGGCTTGTGGCACAGTGACGGGCAAATCAACCACATCAAACGGTACTTCAATGTAGCCCGGGCGGCATTCTGTTTTAACCGCTTCCACCACGCGCATAATTTCCTGCGCAGCGGTTGCGGGGTCAAGTAGCACGGTGTTGGCGCAGGTGACTTCTTCAAAAATGCGCCGCTGCGTATCAAAGGTGCGTACTTTATGGTGTAGTAGCGGGTCTGCTTGCCTGTCTGAGGGAGAGGGGCCACCAGAGATCACCAGCAAAGGGCTTTTCTCCGCGTAGGCACACGCGACTGAATTCAGCATATTCAGTCCGCCAACACAATACGTTACACAAGCCACACCTAAACCGTTAATGCGTGCGTAGCCATCTGCTGCAAAACCAACAGAGGGTTCATGGGTGAGGGTGATGAGTTCAAGTGGTGATTTATCCAGCCAGCGAAAGGTCGGCAAAGCAAAGTCACCGGGGATGCCAAATGCATGGGTCACACCTTGCTGGTGCAGGTAATCGAAAAGAAATTGCCCTAGTGGTACGGTGTCGCCTGATGCCATGTTTGTATTCTCGCTATAATGAGTTGAGTAGCATACGCTATATTAGCGTTGGATGATAAGCAATCTATAAAAAAGAGCAACCTGCTGATGTTACTGCTACAGCAGGTTGAAGCTACTTAAAGCCCTAATCTTTGGATTGAGGAGAAGAATCTTTTGAATCCTCTTCGTCATCCTCGCCCCAATTGTCTAACCATTCATCTTCGCGCCATCCGGGGGAGTGTTTGTCTAGCGCAGCTTCTTCTCCAAGAAGCAGCACGTCACGATCAAATGTTTTGCCTTCTTCAGCAATATTCAGGATATCTGAAATTGTGGTAGCAAGGGTATGGTTTTGATTGTCAGTCATAATGTTGGCCTTAACTTAATGCAAGGTGTACAAACGAACATGTGAGCATTGCAGTAACAATGCAAATGTTTTATCAAATAATGCATAAAACATGAAATACCTTTACGATTATACAGGGTTTTTATGCTTATCTCAAGCCGAGACTTGCACTGCTATTCGTGGCAGGTTATAGGTACTGGCAATTAAGTGAAGCATGTAAGGATTTAGGCACGTTATGAACGCAACCACCTCAACTGAACCCAAAGGCGCGATACAACGTTTCCTGGCAATGGAATCTGCCGGAGGAATATTGCTGATGCTGGCTTCCATTCTGGCTGTAATAAGTGCCAACACGGTGCTGTCAGATACGTATGATACGTTTTTGCAAACCTACTTCACCATTGGTTTTGGTGATGAAGCAAAAATCTCTAAGCCGTTGCTGCTATGGATCAATGACGGGTTAATGGCGATTTTCTTTTTTCTGGTGGGGATGGAAATTAAGCGTGAATTGCTGGAAGGTGAGCTTTCCAGCCGCGATAAGGCCTTGCTGCCATTTTTTGCCGCGATTGGTGGTGTGGCGCTGCCTGCGCTGATTTTTGTCTACTTCAATATGGGTAACGAAAAAACTATTAGCGGCTGGGCGATTCCGGCGGCCACAGATATTGCGTTTGCACTGGGATTGCTGGCCTTGTTTGGCTCACGTGTGCCTATTGGGTTGAAAGTGTTTTTAACGGCAGTGGCGGTGATTGATGATCTGATTGCCGTGCTGATTATCGCATTGTTTTACACCGACCATATTTCCATGATGGCGCTGGTAATCTCGGTTATTTGCTTTGTGCTGTTGCTTGCGATGAATCTGCGTGGTGTCAATCGCATGTCCTTTTATGTGGTGGTCGGCATTATTATGTGGATTGCGGTGCTGAAATCTGGTGTTCATGCGACGATTGCCGGTGTGATTGTGGGGATGCTGATTCCGTTGCGTGTGAAGGGAATCAACGGGCAATCCATGCTGAAAAGCGCGGAACATAGTCTGCATTCATGGGTAGCGTTTATTATTCTACCTATCTTTGCGTTTTCCAATGCAGGAATCAAGTTTGACGGTATTACTGTGGAGCAGCTTTATGACCCCGTGCCACTGGGTATTGCACTGGGGTTATTTGCAGGCAAACAGATTGGTATCTTTACGCTATCCTTTATTCTTATCAAAATTGGGCTGGTGAAGAAGCCGGAAGGTTCCACATGGATGCAGTTTTATGCGATATGCATTATGTGCGGTATCGGTTTTACCATGAGTCTGTTTATTGGCGGGCTGGCCTATGAGAACAGCCAGTTCCTGATGACCGAAACTAAGCTGGGTGTGATTATTGGCTCTATTGCCTCAGGTATTCTGGCTTGCATTGTGTTGAGCATCAGCCTGAAGAAAGGGCAGAATGCCAGCCCGTATAGTGTGGTGTCGTCGTGTAATTCAGCGGGCTGATGTTGCTATCATTAGGTGAACGTAGCATGTGCGGTGTGGTAGGTTAGCGACTCAGTTCTTCTTTTGGGAGTCACGGTAAATGATCTTCCCAGTTTTCCAGAAGCGCACCTTATGGAAGACCTCCACGGTCAAACACTTGATAGTGTGGAGAATGGAGAGAACAACAAATACAGCTTTTATGGTCTATGGTTATAGTGGTTCACACTGAGCTACCATCCCGTCACATGGGAGCATTGAGCGTTCAACACAAGAACCTAAATAGAGCGCAACGTATATAGCCCCCGCCACCGCTTGGTGACAGGGGCCTCTTTTTGGGGCGTCCTAGCGAATACGTTGATTCAATGTGTAGAGTTGTTCTTGCAACTCTGTAACCGCTGAAGGGGTATCAACCACTAAGCGACCCCTCGCCATATCCAGCAATGTCTGCTGGTACAGTTTGATGCTGCTGCGCACTTTGTGGTTTCTTAAATCATAGCCGTCATCGAACAACTCAAATAGCAGGTTGGCCACCATGCTTATGCCTTGCTGATCTGTCATACCTGCCTGTGCTTTGATGCTTAGCAACAAACGGCGAGTCGCTACCTTGAGGTTATCGTTAGTTTCTTCCATGTACCTGTCGAGCAGAGAACAAAGTTCCTGTACGATATCATCAAGTCCGGCAGCTATTTCCTTTTGATGCGTCACCATTCGGTCATTAGCGATCTGGATGACGGTTTTATCCAGATGAATCGTCTTTCTGAATTTTTCAGCCGTTTCCTGACCTGTTTTGATGATGGCATATTCCTGACTATGTGCATTAGACTGGGGCATGATGATTCTCCTATCATGTTCGTATGTGTATGGTTGTTATGCAGCCGCTCTACGGTCAGCCTGATTCATGGGGAGGGCAACGTCCTGCCTGCGACGGCAAGGGCCGATGAATGCATCACAAATAACAAAATTACGTTCTGTCACTAATAGTGAGGTAATTTTAGCTGCTAGCTGTTCCACAGTGAATGGCTTAGCCAAAAATTCTGTCACGCCAAGATCACGCGCTTCTACGATATGTCGCTTTTGCGTCATACTGGTGCAAAACAAAACAGGAATGGTGAAATCAGGAAGTTCGCTTTGACGCAGTTCTTTCAGAAACTCAATGCCGTTCATTTCAGGCATTTCCCAGTCCATGATAACAAAATCGTATCGAAAGCCGCTACGGTAGTTTTCCAGCTTATCCATGGCTTCACGACCATTATTCACCATGGTCACTTTATGAAACCCGAATATGCCAAGCATATCTTGCAAAATACGCTGTAGATAGGCATCATCCTCAGCAACTAGTACGCGAAAATGTGATGCCGCGTGTTCATCTATATGTAACATGTTTCCTCCTTAACACAAACGATGTCATGAATAAACGCTAACATAATTCACGTTTTTGAAAACCTATATGTTGCAATGCAATAAGTTTTGGCAGTGCTTTTCTTTGCAACTATGACTTTTTTATCATCTTCTTAAGATCGCTAATAGATAGTATATTACAGAAAGTCAATAGTCCGAAATAGAGTGTGGTTCCTGCCATAACCAGTAGCATTGTAGCGGCACTTTGCATGAATACTCCCTGATGGTACCAGTTGGCCAACAACTGCTGGTGCAACCCATATAAGCCAATTGCCATGACGCAGGAAGCCAGTAAATACCAGCCAAGTGTGCGAAGCAGATGATATGAAGGGTGAAACGTGCCTCTGCGGTAGAGTATGGTGCCAAGCAATAAGGCGTTTAACCATCCTGCTACTGACGTAGCAATCGCCAGCCCCACATGTTCCAGTGGCTCAATCAGCAATAGGTTAAGCATTAAGTTAGTAAACATACAGATAACGGCTATCTTGACAGGTGTTTTGGTGTCTGTGGCGGCAAAGAAGCTGTTCGCAAAGATTTTAATCAGCAGGAATGACGGAAGCCCGCACGCATAAGCAATGAGTGCAGGTGCAACCTGATGGGTATCAGCGGCACTGAATGCACCATGCTGGTAAATAGTTTGTATGATGGGTACTGCCAGCATGATGAGGGCTACACTGGCAGGCAGGCCAATTAACAGTACAAAGCGAATAGACTGATCGATAAGGTGCATCGCCTGTTGTGTTTCTCCAGCGCGAATATGGCGTGATAACATAGGCAGCATGGCAGTGGCTACCGCAATACCGATGACGCCTAATGGCAATTCATATAGCCGATCTGCATAATACAGGAACGACACCGCATTATCCAGGTAAGTGGCTAATATGACATCAATCATCTGATTCACCTGTGCCACGCCCGCACCAAAGGCAACAGGCATGATATTACGCAACATTCGACGAACGTCAGGGGTTAGTTGCGGGCGTGTGAAGCCTGGAAACGTACGGTATTTCAGGTTTACTGCTATCAACCATACTAGCTGCACAGTACCAGCAACTAACACACCGACTGACAATGCATAAGCGTAACTTCCTACATGCTCTGGCAGCATCAGGATGGCGCTAATCAGGCAGATATTGAGAAGCACTGGTGTAAAGGCGACTGCGGCAAACTTATCATGGCTGTTAAGAACGCCACTGAGCAAACTGACCAGTGAAATGCATAACAGGTAAGGGAAGGTGATGCGTGTAAGCGAGATGGTGAGGGTATAAAGTTCCGGGTGATGCTGAAATCCGGGTGCAATCACCTTGACCACGTAGGGCATAAAGATAATGGCTATAGTGGTTAGCACAAGCAGGATAAGTGTCAGATACGTCATAATACTGGATGCGAAACGAAGTGCATGGTCACGGCCTTCCACTTTTAACATACCTGCAAACATAGGCAGGAATGCCGCATTGAAAGCACCCTCGGCAAATAGCCGGCGCAGAAAGTTAGGGATTTTAAATGCAATGAAAAAGGCATCCGCCTGCATGCCTGCTCCCATCATATTGGCAATCACCACATCGCGTACAAAACCGAAAATGCGTGACAATAAGGTAAATGCAGCAATGACTGCAGAAGAGCGAAACAAGGACATGGCGCGTTTGTAAGCGGATTGCTGGTTAAAGGCAACGTATAATGGGCGACTGCCTTATTGTCATATATCTGTCATATGCTTCTGTTATACTAGATGATATATGACAATATAGAGGCTTACCGAATTATGTCTAATCAGGCACATACCTATATTCCGGGGACTACCCTACAAGAAGATCTGGCGCAAACGACTGTTACGATGGTTCCGCAAAATACGCCATTATTTACCGACCCCACTGTGCAGCAACAGATTTTTGCGCCTTACCGTGGAGCGAATGAGGCAGAAGGTGCGGCGATTGGTTTTGTTGAAAAGGGTGGTATTACGTTGGCTGCGGGCGCATTGCTTGGGCAACTTTCCAAGCTGATTGTACGTCCGTCAGGGTTTGATGCCGATGCGGCGAAAGAGGCCATGCGTGAGATCGGTGGGTTGACGTCTGACAAAATCACTGAAATTAGCACGATTGGCGGCAAAGTGAATAATGATGTTCATGGGTTGCTAAGCGAAGTGCAAACATTTGTTAAGTCCGGTAGCGGAGATGCCTCATCTCTGGCTGAGCGGATCACCAAGGTTAGTGGGAACATCACCACTGCTACACAGGAGCATAACGCCCAAATTCCTGAGGAAATGCAGGCGACATTAGAGGCAATTAGTTCAACAGTAAATAACTCATCCACGCATGTAGAGAATGGTGTTGAGGCCAGCGATTTTATAGGTGATGCTTCAGAGCATCTTGCAAGTGGAGAAAAACTGTTAGTCAAGTTAGGAGATGAGTTAAATATTGACGCTATGCTTGATAAAGCAAAAGACGCATTGCAGGGAAAGGCTGGTTTAGAAATAGACCCGACAGTTAGAAATGTTGTGATTGCGTCAGCACTTCTAGCGGCTTTTGTTGGGGCATATAAAGGCGTGCAATCCGTCAGAGAGGCGCGTACCGAGCATGATGCGATGCAGTTTACTGCGGCGTCACTCGCAGATCAGAATATGCAAACGTATCAGTTGGCGGGCGTTATGGAAAATGAACTCGTGTCACGCGATCAGGTGATTCAACAGCAGGCACAAGCACTACATCAGGCACAAACTTATGGGCAGATGATGAATACGTCGTATCATGCAATGCAAACCGATGCGCCGCAGCCACAACCCGATACGAGTGTATCGTCAATGTCTGCAGAGCGGCTGCAACAACCCCGGGCACTGGCGCAATCCGCACCAGAGCCAGCGTCTCACCTAAGCCGCGCTGAACAATTGGAACAGGTGCGGGCTTACAGTGCAAATCAGACTGAGCATAGCTTATAAGCTGCGACTTAAGCCAGTCCAACGGATACATAAAACATTAACCTGAATCAGGTTATACACGCTTTTTATGCATGACAAGTTGGAACAATATTTAACACATTACAGTGCCTATCAAGAGGTGGGTGAAGGTGGAATTGGTTATCTAGAAGCTGGTAATCATGCTTTGGAACCTGTTATTAGCATTGGTCATGGAGCATGTTCCGCATTCATTATGGCTGATGTTGATTGTGATGGTGCCGTCAAGCGAGCTACAGTATTTCACTCCTCGTTAAATGGCTTTGCTTCACACCAGTACGAGAAGCAACAAGAAACATTTATTAATTTCTTACGTGATTCAGACCACGTGATAGGCATTCCGGTTGAACGCCATGACAGAAGTGGTGAAGGGTTTATGGTAACTGTTTCGAAGATAGCACATAAATATGGTAAGTTATTTGATGTCGCGCCGCCCATCAAAGTTGGGGGAGGCAGTAAGGCGGGATGGAGTGCGCTGATAGATATTCACGAAGAACCAGCTTTACGCGTTCAGATTGCTGGAAAGGTAGAAGAGTATGATGTGAGACAGCATATTGAGACGTTTTTACAAAACGATTTAACTACGCAACTCTCTAAATGACTCAGCCAATACCCATGCTTTGTTGCTGACGTTGCATATCCTGATTAACCGCAACATTCTGTGACAGATCACCAACCTGACCAACACCTTGTCCCATATCTGTGGGGTTAAGGTTCATCGAGGCAGAAATTTCGTTAACCTGACCCAGTGCATCAGGGCTTAGTGATGAGGCCATTTTATCGCCCATACCACTATCCATGGAAGGCGCGCTAACTTCCAGTGTTTTTCCTATGGCGGGTCCTTCGATAGAAGCGGATTGTGACATAGCTGGTGCGGAGGGTGTCATGCTCGCGGATTTCACGGTGTCGCCAACGTTGGAGGCGACATCAGCAGCTTTGTTAACGACTTTATCTTTTGCAGCAGATAGCGCTCCACCAAGCATTTTTCCGGCTCCATCAAGGATGTCCATGAGCAAGTCACCCATTCTTTGCGCACCTTCTGCGAGCATACCTTCAAATCCACCAGCCATAATATATCTCCTCTATTCCTACCATCATAGCGCATGTATATGACAGAATTGTGACAGTCTGTGTTGTTCGTAGTAATTACGATCATTACTTGACAAAAAATATCTTATAACTGCATAGATATCCTTTGATAACCCGCTATACTCATTCCTATATGAAGCATGTAACCTCTTTTCTATGAATACTCACCACTCGGTACCTGTTTCCATCGTATTGAAGTCAGTGGCGATTGTTTCACTGGCACCGTTGCTGGTATTGGCAGGGTTGGTGTGGGCGGATCAACTGGGGATGGGGATGTTCTTAATCAGCTACGCCATTATTCTGGTTTGCTCGCTGGCACTGGTCTATCCGTTCTTAAAGAATATGGCTGAAATGACCGCTTACATGGAAGACCTGGCGCACGAGAAGGAAGCGACTCCGCCGGCTTTAATGGCGATCAGTATGGTATTTGAACTCTCTGAAGCACTCACACGCCTGCGTAACGTGTGGGCGAAAAAGGAGCAGGATTTGCAATCCGTGATTGGTGAGCGGGAAATATTGGTTGATACGCTGCCGGATATTATTATCATGATTAATGATAGCAGCAATGTAGTGCGTACCAACCGTGCGGCGCGTGCTATTTTTGGCCAAAGTCTGGGGCGGCAGCATTTAAAAAATGTGATACCGAACGAAACATTGTTGCAAGCCGTCAGCGGCGTAATTGAAGACTCACGCGGGCGCGAAGTGGAATTTAGGCTGATTGATCCGGTGGTGCGGGATTTTCTGGCGATTATTGAACGTTTCCCGATTTCCTCTAAGGGGGGAATCACGATTGTTATCACCATGAATGATATTACTGAACTCAAAAGCGTGGAGCAGATGCGCGCAGATTTTGTGGCCAATGCCAGCCATGAGATACGCACGCCGCTTGCCAGCATAACGGGTATGATTGAAACCATCCGTGGGCCGGCACGCGATGATGCAGAAGCCATTGACCAGTTCCTAGGCATTATGGCCGAGCAGGCGGAACGGATGCGGCAGCTGATTAATGACTTGCTGTCTCTGTCTAAGATTGAAATGAACGCGCATAGTGTGCCGATGGATCCTGTAGATTTTGCCCGCGTCGTGGTGAATGAAAGCAAATATTTTGAGTTACCCGCTCGCGAAAAAGACATGAGCCTTGTGACCAACATGACGGACACGTTGCCCGAGGTTAAAGGTGACCGTAATGAGCTGGCGCAAATTGTCCATAACCTGATTGGAAATGCCGTGAAATACGGCAATGCGGGAACGGAAGTGATGATTACGGCGAAGGTAACGCAGGAATTGCCGCCAGACCAGAATATGCGCAATCTCTCCAAAGCGCTGATCTTTTCGGTACGCGATCACGGGGAAGGGATTCCCAAAGAGCATCTGGCACGCTTGACCGAGCGTTTTTACCGTGTAGATTCTGCCCGTACCCGTGAGGTGGGCGGAACCGGTTTGGGGCTGGCTATTGTGAAGGGTATTTTAACGCGCCACCGTGGTGCAATCACCATTACGTCTACAGAAGGGCAAGGGTCTGTGTTTAGTGTGTATCTGCCGTTACATGCACTGTGAGAAGCGTTTCAGCGCGCCATACCACTAGCTTCAACGGATTTGGGAACATTTGTTTGAGATTCATGGCCTTGCGATATATCCGTAGGGTTGGCATCAAACAGCAATGCATCTATGTTAGCACCATCAAGGGCGTCTCCGAGCTCTTTATCGCTAGATTTCTTTCTATGTGGCGAGTTTTTGTAGCGTTCGCATGCAGGATGTGAAAAAGTGGGGTCAACTTGCTGACAATTCTCTACTTTTCCTTTGATGGCACTAGTATTACTATTGATAATATCGTCACGGGCTTTATTCGCATCGTTCCAACCCTGAATAACTTTACCACCAGTTGCATCCCATGCTCTTTGAACGGCATTTTTCTTTTGTGGTTTCTTCTTGCTTTTTTCCTGCTCTAATGCTTCTTCCTGCGCTTGTGCTTCCTGAAGTTGTGCTTCTACTGCATTTGATTGTGATTGAGAAGCAGCATTGTTATCTGTGTTTTTCATGACTCATCCTATTTGTTGAAGAATTTTTAATATAACTTACTTTTGTTACGGTTTGATTAATATAAGATTAATATATAATGATTATTTAATTTTATTAAGTATTAATAAATAAAGTTGAGGTTTTTTACTGAGTGGTTTGTTTCGTTGGAAGTATGCAGCATTTATTGCTTATTGATATGGTGGGCTATAATGTGCGACAGCATTATTGCAGACGCTGCACTATCATGTGGTTACTAATTAGGAGATTGAAAAATGAGTTCATCCAAATCACGTGATAACATATGGAACGAATGGCGCGAGTTGGTTAATATGCAACCAAAAGAACTGGAAGACTGGCTAGAAACGGATGACAGCGCGTCAGTTGGTGATACGAATGGTGATGGTGAGTCTACCGGCCATAAGTCGGGTAAGCGTATCGTGACCATAAAGCGCACGAATAAAGATGACCTGTCTGACGAGCAGTGGGATCATATGGCGAAGGTAGTGGGGTATATTAAACGACATTGCGCGCAAGGGGCGCCAAAGGATGATGTTGCCTCTAGCCGGTGGCGTTATTCGTTGATGAATTGGGGGCATGATCCGTTGAAAGGCTCATCATGACATAATATTGCTCTACAGATAATGCTGGCGTACTATGTTGGTTTTGTTGTATGAATGCACCATTACCACAACCTAAAGGCAGGATTTTGGCAGGACGCTGGCAACAACGCATACAGACACAGCGCGGGAGCAACACCGCGATTGGCCAGTGGTGGTGGACAATTGATCGCTGGTTGCTGACAAGTTTTGTCTCGCTTATGATTGTTAGCGCCGTGATCGTAACGGCTTCCAGCCCGCCTGTGGCCAAGCGTATTGGGTTTGAATCGCACCACTTCATCGTGCGCCAGATGATTTTTCTGGTGATTTCCGGTGTATGTATGATGAGCATCTCGATGATGCAACGCCGCACTATTCGCAGGCTAGCCACATTGGGCTTAAGCCTGAGTCTGATTGCGATGATCCTGTTACCTTTGCTGGGGGCTGATGCAAAAGGCGCAACCAGATGGCTGAAACTGGGTGGCTTGTCGCTTCAGCCATCGGAATTTATGAAACCCTGCTTTGTGATTGTGATTGCCTGGTTGCTGGCAGAAAAGCAAAAAATGGCGGGTTTTCCTGCTTACCGTATTGCTGTAGGGCTGTTCTTATTTACGACATTGCTGCTGGTAATACAGCCGGATGTTGGCATGATGCTGACTCTGACAATGATTTTCGCGGTTCAATTGTTTTTGTCCGGTATTCCGCTTTACTGGGTATTGTTGCTGGGAGTTTCGGGGATGATGGCGCTGGTGGGGGCTTATTTGTGGTTTCCGCATGTTGCAAACCGTATTAATGGCTTTCTGGATGCTTCATCGGTAGATAATTATCAGGTGCAAAAGTCATTGGAGGCGTTTGCCTCGGGCGGATTGCTTGGTAAAGGCCCCGGTGAGGGGGATGTGAAATGGTCGCTGCCTGACGCTCATACGGATTTTGTGTTTGCGGTGATAGGCGAAGAATTTGGATTATTCGTTACGTTGCTTACGGCAATGGTCTTTGCGGCGATTGTCATTCGCGGGTTGTATCGTGCAGCGCAGGCGCAGGATACGTTTCTGATGCTGGCAATCACCGGACTGGCCACACAAATTGGCTTACAAGCATTCATCAATATGGGTGTTGCTGTGCATTTACTGCCTGCTAAAGGGATGACGTTACCGTTTCTAAGTTATGGTGGGTCTTCTCTGTTGGCGATTTCCCTGACCGCAGGTGCGATGCTTGGGCTGACCCGACGGCAATATGGCGCGTTGCACCGCCCCCTTTATTCTACATGGAGAACCACGTTATGACGACGACCCCTTTCACGATTATGCTGGCTACTGGTGGTACTGGCGGGCATATTTTTCCTGCGGAATCATTGGCAGAAGTGTTGATCTCGCGCGGCCATCATGTGGTACTGGTGACCGACAAACGCTTTGAGGCGTATCGTCAGCGTGGACACACCACGCTTGCAACGATCCCTATCCATGAAATACCTGCCAGCAGTTTGAGCGGCAACGCCTTCAAGAAGGCACGCAGTGCTGCATGGAACGTGGTATCCTGCATTAAAGCACGACGGATTATTAATAAGCTTTCACCAGATGTGGTGATTGGTTTTGGCGGGTATCCGTCTTTCCCCACCATGCTGGCGGCAGCGGGTTGCACGCGTACGATCATTCATGAGCAAAATGCTATTTTAGGGAAAGCCAACCGTATGTTGGCACCTCGCGTAGATGTGATTGCGACATCTTTTCAGGAAACGCAACGCATCCGTGTGCAAGATGCGGGAAAAGTGCAGTATGTTGGCAATCCTGTGCGGGCGGCGGTGAAAGCACTACGTGATGTACCCTATCCGCATTTGCATCCTGATGGCATGATGCGTGTGCTAATTACCGGTGGTTCGCAGGGAGCGGCAATCTTTGGAGATATTTTACCAAAGGCCGTCGCATTGCTGCCAGAAGCATTGCGTCAGCGTTTACGGATTGACCAGCAGGTGCGTGCAGAGCAGGCAGACGATTTACGTAAAGCATACGATGCGATAGGCGTGCAGGCGGAGCTTGCACCGTTTTTCTCTGATGTGCCGACAAGGCTGGCAGGTGCGCACCTGGTGATTGCGCGCTCTGGTGCCTCGACGGTAGCGGAATTGACGTGTGCGGCCAGACCTGCGATTTTGGTGCCGCTGCCACATTCTGCGGATGACCACCAGAAAATTAATGCACTCACCTTAGACGATGCAGGCGGATCGTGGATGATTCCGCAAAGTGCTTTCACGCCGGAAACGCTGTCGGCCAGACTGGAATCATTCCTGAATTTGCCTGCTGCCCTTAACCGTGCTTCTGATGTGGCGCGTACCTTTGGTCGTCCTCAATCAGCGGAGGCGCTGGCAGATATGGTGTGTCAGACGGCCAGCACCCCGTATAAACGCCGTCCTGCTCCGGTGGATGCGTTACCTGAACAATCCCTACCCATGAAGGCCGCTTAATTATGACCTTGTCTACGCTTCCTAAACGCTTACCCCTTGCCAGCACCATGTCGTTAGATGTTGGGATTATCCATATTGTGGGTATTGGTGGCATTGGCATGAGCGGTATTGCAGAGATTTTGCATAATTCAGGCTATCAGGTGCAGGGGTCGGATATTGCCGAAAATGCGAATATTCAACGGCTGCGCGATCATGGTATCCATATCCTAATTGGGCATCAGGCGGAAAACATCAATGATGTTGCCGTGGTGGTGGTGTCATCTGCCATCAAAGCGGGGAATCCAGAGATGGATGCTGCCCGTTCCAAGCGTATTCCGGTTGTGCGCCGTAGTGAGATGCTGGCGGAGTTGATGCGCCTTAAAATGGCTGTGGCGATTGCGGGAACACATGGGAAAACGACAACGACGTCGTTAACGGCAGCATTACTGGATGCGGGTGGCCTGCAACCTACCGTGATTAATGGTGGCATTATCAACGCTTATGGCACGAATGCTCGTGTGGGGAAGGGGCAATGGATGGTAGTGGAAGCGGATGAGTCAGACGGCACCTTCACCCGTTTACCCTCCGCTGTGGCGGTTGTAACCAACATTGATCCGGAACATCTGGATTATTATGGCTCATTTGATGCATTAAAATTAGCGTTTCGTCAATTTCTGGAGAATATCCCGTTTTATGGGTTTGGCGTGATGTGTCTGGATCATCCGGTGGTGCAAACGCTGATTGGTGACATTCATGACCGGCGTATCATTACCTATGGCTTAAGCACGCAAGCAGATATTCGCGCGGTGGATATACGAGCTGATGGAGACGGTCAGCATTTTAATCTTCGCATTGCACCGCGTGTGAATGGCGAAGAACGCAGCTATAACGGGCTGATACTCCCAATGCATGGCGAGCATAACCTGAGCAACGCGCTGGCGGCGATTGCCGTGGCGTGCGAGTTGGGGATGCCGCTGGATATGATTAAGCAGGGTCTTTATCAGTTCAGAGGCGTCAAGCGTCGTTTTACCAAAACGGGATGTGTGCATGGCATTACGGTGATTGACGATTACGGACATCATCCGGTCGAGATTGCCGCAACGTTGCGTAGTGCGCGTCAGGCGGCGGGGAAGCACCGTGTGATTGCCGTAGTGCAGCCGCATCGTTATTCACGGGTGCGTGATTTATTCACCGAATTTTGCCAATGCATGAATGAAGCAGATAGCGTGATTATCACCGATATATATCCGGCAGGTGAAACACCACTGGAAGGTATCACCCATGACGCGCTGGTCAAAGGCATTCGCCAGCATGGCCATAAGTCAGTTCATGCGCTTCCAAGCAGGGAAATGCTCCCTGATATGGTGGGGGCTTTGGCTGAATCCGGGGATTATGTGGTGTGTCTGGGCGCAGGCTCCATTTCCACCTGGGCGCAAGAATTGCCTGAGCAGTTACGTGACAGCCTAGCGGAAGCAGTGTAGTTCATTTCCTTATTTAGCGTCAACACGCCCTAGATAATATCCCGCTACCAACAAATAGCTTTGCATACATGAGGAAGTGTGTTACGGTAGGGGCTATTCTTTGTTTATACGCTTTAAAATAAGGCAGTAATTCTTTTAGTTTTAGGCAATTAGTGTCTTGAATCTTATAGCAAAGAAGCTACACACGATATTACTATCCACTAATGAACTACCAAGAAATTGCGCAGATTCGTCAACAACAGCGAATGCAAAGCACGGGTTCGCAGATGCTAGGTTATTTTTTCGGCCTACTTGCTATCTTCTTTAGCAAGCACCGCTTGGAAAAAGACCTAGAGGATTACGAATATCTGGTTAAGAACTGTCCTAATCAAAATTGGGAATTTGTTCACTTAATTGAGTTCGTTTTTCCTGACAATAGCACTGCCATTGGAAACGTTTGGGCTTTTCAGGAGGTTACTGAGTCCAATTTTTGGAAGCAGGCAGCAATACAAAGGTTCAACGTAGATGATTGCGATTTTATAGGCAGTAATGCCTATTACGTAAGATATCTATCTTACCCAGAAGCTAAACAGCTTTTGGGGAAATCTGGTGAGTTTGAAGAAAATTCAATCATTGAGGAAGATTCTGATTCTGTGATCGAGAATAATAGATCTGATTTTGATCTAAAGTTGGATGAAGCAATAACGAAAGTTACGACATTTATCGGCTCTTCTCGTGTTTACCAAAGCCCCTATGACACAGGGTATGGAGGTATGGATCACTATAATCAGGCGAACTTTATAGCCAAACAAAATGCTAGAAGTCGGCGTAAAGAAAATAGAGCGTTAGTTCCTTATGCAGAGGTATTGCAAGCAGTTAAAGCGTCTGCAAACATAGACGAGCTATGGAATGCCTTGATTAACGGGTGCAACTTTTTTCTTGATGAAGAATGTTGTCCTGAAACAGGCGGACTTGATTGGAGGATAGTTTATCAAAAAGCAAAGCTGAAAGACGATCTTTACAAGTGCATGGACTATACGAAAACATGCCGTGCATGGGAAACGGTCTATAAGATTTTTTGGATTTAGTCATTAGCTGCTTTACTCTGAATACACCCTCAAGCCTTAGGGCTGAGGGCTTTTTTTGGGTTTATTTAGCCCGAATATGCTCGCAAATGAGCTAGGCGCATCTGGATTCTATAGAAACGCATAATGCAACCCATACACCAGACAATGCTATCTCTGATCTGCATTATTCTGAAAAAGTGCAGCCTGAGCGGTCAGAAGATAAATCTGCTTCTATGAGTTAAGCAAAAACGCCCTATTTGTCATATTTATTTCATGTTGATGTGTTAAATTAAAGCTGACATTTATTTTTTCATTGCTATGAACAATTTTACATTGCTTCAATTTGCTGCATCCGTTGCTGTTCTTCTTGCGACAGGAAAAAGCCTGTCCTTCTTGCGGAGATTTATCGTAAGAAAGATACTCTTAGCACACGGCGTAACAATCTTCCTGCCATTTTTAGCGATTTGTATGTTTACCTCTTATCTGGATAAGAAAGAGGACTAACGCAGGCTATACTTTATAACTCACCCCTTGTCGGGTGGGTTTTTTTTGTAGATTGCGCGTTAAAGAGTTTTACAGGCCGTATAATACAGATATGGCGCACAAGTGGTTGCATTCCATAACAAACATTGCTACACCCTAAACCATTCATATAATACTTAATCTTTCTTATCTACCGGACAATTCATCATGACTGCTTCTCCTCTTCGCGCAACTAACGACTCTGCACTTTATAAGCGTGTCCTGATTAAAGTATCAGGGGAGGCGTTGATGGGCAGCCAGTCTTATGGTCAGGATGATGTGATTATTGATCGCATCTGTCAGGATATTAAATCTGCATTAGATATGGGCGTGCAGGTATGCATGGTGGTTGGTGGTGGCAATATTTACCGTGGTATGTCGGCAGCAGCGCGCGGTATGGAGCGCTCTAGTGCGGATTATATGGGGATGCTGGCAACGGTGCTGAATGCATTGGCTGTGCAAAACGCATTGGAGAAAATTAATATTGATACGCGTGTATTGTCAGCCATTCAGATGACGGCAGTGTGTGAGCCATATATACGCCGCCGCGCCATACGTCACATGGAACGTGGTCGCGTGGTCATTTGTGCTGCCGGTACAGGGAACCCGTTCTTTACCACAGACACGGCAGCTGCACTGCGCGCCAGTGAGCTGGGATGTGATGCGCTGCTTAAGGGTACGCAAGTTGATGGCGTCTATACTGCTGATCCAAAGTTAGACCCAACTGCCACACGTTACGAGCAACTAAGCTATCAGGATGTGCTGGCGAAAAACCTGAAAGTGATGGACGCAGCAGCCATTGCGCTGGCACGTGATAATAATATTCCGGTGCTGGTATTTTCTATTCACGAGCAGGGCAATTTTGCAGATGTGCTGCAGGGAAATGGCTGCTTTACGCGTGTTTGTAATGAAGGGTAAATTTAGTGCTTTACTCTAGCTTTAAAAGTTGTTACTGATACCGCTTATTGTTTAGTTAAGCTTACGCAAAAACCATGAATTTACCTGAAGAACAGGAACCAACACCAGTTCCAACTGGTGAGGAGCTGTATGATTCTCAGGAAGATGCAACTCCTGAGGAGATTGCAGAAGCTACTCAGCCTGCAGTATTTCAAATACTGGATGATGAAAAATATGAGGGTATGCCAACTAATCAGCACCCCGTAAGTGCTGATGACGACATTCCTGAGGAGCTGCAGGGTCGCCTAATAAAAGAGTAAAATTACTCTCCCCCAACAGCTAGTTGGGGGAGAGCCTTTTTGAGCAATATGCAATCACGCAATCCATGCCTTTTGGTAAAGGCTGGAGATGCTTTTTAAACAAAAATGGTGATATATTCAGTTCCGAAGCCTGACTTAGTTGACCGACAAATCAAAATATCCTCTATAAACTGACTTATTAATATTCGGGGAACTCCTTTTTCTAATCACTTAGCATAGCATCTGCATTAACAATAAAATCACGGTTGCAATGCAACACACCCCAGTGTAATTAAAACAGAGATAGACAAAGACTCATGGAGCATGAAGTGAATTTAGATGAATACTCTACCCGTATGGATAATGCGGTAAACGCACTGGCAAAGGAACTTTCAGGCTTACGTACCGGACGTGCTTCGACCAATCTGCTGGATACGGTCAGTGTTGAGGCGTACGGATCACGTATGCCGCTAAATCAGGTGGCGAATGTAAATGTTCCTGAGCCACGGTTGTTGACGGTGCAGGTATGGGATAGCAGCATGGTGAAAGCGGTGGAAAAATCTATTGTGAATGCAGGGCTTGGCTTAAATCCGTCTGCGGATGGGCAATTGATTCGCGTGCCACTACCCGAACTCACTGAAGATCGCCGCCGGGAGCTTGGCAAGATTGCCGGCAAATATGCAGAGCAAGGCCGCGTGGCAGTGCGTAACGTGCGTCGTGACGGCATGGATGAGCTGAAGAAGCAGCAAAAAGCAGGAGATATTTCTGAAGACGATCAGCACCGCTTAGGTGATGAGATTCAGAAGCTGACGGATGAGCATGTCAGCACCATTGACGACATGCTTGAGCAGAAAGAAAAAGACATTATGCAGGTCTAGCCCGCATTGCTATGACTGAAACGCCTGCTGCAACGCTGCCAACACCTAAGCATGTCGCCATTATTATGGACGGCAACGCGCGGTGGGCGAAACGTCAGGGGCAGCCTTTGGCGTTTGGGCATCGCAAAGGGGCGGCAGCGTTGCGCAATATTTTGCGCCCGTGCGCTGATGCAGGCATAGAGTGCGTCAGTGTCTATGCCTTCTCACATGAGAACTGGCTGCGACCGGAAGAAGAAGTCAAAGAGTTGATGTTTCTGCTGGACTGGTATCTGAAACGAGAGATTAAAACACTGGTTAAGCATGGCATACGCCTAAAGGTAAGCGGTGACATGATGCGCTTGCCGGAATCCTTGCGTGTCCAGATACAGGATGCTCTGCGTCAAACTGCCAATGGCAAGAACCTTACCCTGAATGTGTGTTTAAGTTATGGTGCGCGTCAGGAAATCACTAAAGCGTGCCATGATATTGCGATTAAAGTCGCGGGTGGTGAACTCACGCCAGACGCGATTAATGACGCGTTGGTGGCGCAGCATCTCTATACGCATGATATACCCGATCCGGATTTGCTGATTCGCACTGGCGGTGATTGCCGCATTAGTAATTTCCTGCTGTGGCAATGCGCCTATGCCGAATTGTATTTCTGTGATGTGTTATGGCCGGATTTTGATGCAGCGTCATTGCAGGATGCGATAACGGCTTACAGCACACGAGACAGGCGCTATGGCAAACGCTGAATTAAACACACGGTTAAAAACTGTTGCACTACTCATACCGCTATGTCTGTTTGCGCTGATAAGCGGTGATCTCATCTGGACGGGGTGCATGGTGATGATTGCGATGTTGCTGGCACTGGAATGGGAGCGCATGACACGCGACCTTACCCGACGTTACCGTGTGGCGGGGGTGCCATACATTGCTCTTGCTATCACTAGTGCTATTATGCTGCGTAACTTGCCCGATGGGTTGTATTACTTGCTGTTTGTGATTGCGTGCGTCATCGCAGCTGACAGTATGGCGTATTTTGGCGGTAAACGCTTTGGCCGCCATAAGCTGGCACCTGCTATTAGTCCAGGGAAAACCATTGAAGGGCTGCTTTGTGGCGTTGTGTGCGCTGGCATGATTGGGGTGATACTCTCTTCATTGTCTGGGTACCCGTATGACGTGCTGACTGGTGGCATCACGGGAATAGTGGTTGGTCTGGCCTCACAAGCAGGGGATCTGGCAGAGTCATGGGTAAAGCGTCGTGCTGGTGTGAAAGATAGCGGCACATTGCTACCCGGCCATGGCGGGTTGCTGGATCGTATGGATGGCTACCTTGCAGCCCTTCCGTGCTTTTATGTGTTGGTGTTGCTATACTCGCTATTGCCAGCATGAAGGAACAAACTGCGCCTAAGCGTATTGCATTGTTTGGCGCGACCGGCACCATAGGTTACAATACGTTAGATATTATACGACAACATCCCAAGCAGTTTACGGTGTCGGTTCTCAGCGCAAACCGTAATACAGAGAAGCTTATCAAAATAGCGAAAGAGTTTTCGCCTGCGATTGTGGTCATTAATGAGGAATCTTGTTATCAGACATTGCGTGATGCACTGCCGAAGGACATCACGGTTATGGCAGGGGCATCGGGGTTGTGTGATGCGGCGGCATCTGAGTATGACTGTATGGTATCCGCCATTATGGGCTTTGATGCGCTGGCTCCTACGTTAAGTGCAATTAAGCAAGGGCGTACCATTGCACTAGCCAATAAAGAATGTCTGGTGGCGGCTGGACAGCTTTTTATGGATGCGTGTGCAACCTATGGTGCGACTTTGTTGCCGGTGGATTCTGAACATAACGCCATTTTTCAGCTTTGGCAGGGAACGCAGCATAATGCGCCTGCATCGGTAACGCTTACGGCTTCAGGGGGGCCTTTCCGTGTCCGCCCGCTACACACCTTGTGCGATGTAATGCCCAAGGAAGCGGTTGCGCACCCTAATTGGGAAATGGGCGCGAAAATATCGGTGGATTCCGCGACAATGATGAATAAAGGGTTAGAGTTGATTGAGGCGCAGCATCTGTTTCATCTGTCGCCCGATCAGCTGCACGCCATTATCCATCCTCAATCCATTATTCATTGCATCATTCATTACCCGGATGGTTCGTCACTGGCGCAAATGGCGCAGCCTGATATGCGTATTCCACTAGCCTATGCGTTGCATTACCCTAAACGACTTCCCCTGAATGTTCCCTCATTGTCATTAGACAAGGTAAGCCCCCTTACGTTTGAGTCTATTGACATGGCGCGTTTTCCCTGCCTGAAACTGGCTTACCACGCGATGCATCAAGGGCAAAACACTCCTGCCATGCTGAATGCGGCGAATGAGGTGGCAGTTGACATGTTTTTGCAGGGCAAACTGGCTTACACGGATATTGCACCACTAATTGAGCGTGTGCTGGAGACATCGAGCGTTTATCCGCTTAATACGCTTGACGATGTGTTTAATATTCACCATATTATTACTAATTACACAAAAGAGTGCGCCCGTACATGATTGACACCTTATTGCAGTTTGGCCATACCGCCGCTGCATTCATCCTGATTATTTCTGTTATTGTCTTTATCCATGAGTTTGGGCATTACATTGTTGCACGCGCATGTGGCGTGAAAATTGATGCGTTCTCTATTGGTTTCGGTAAAGAAATTGCTGGTTGGACAGATAAGGCTGGCACACGCTGGAAAGTGTGTATTGCGCCGCTTGGCGGGTATGTGAAGATGTATGGTGATGCAACCGAAGCCAGTACGGCGGATGCGGAAGCGATGGATCAGATGAGTGACGAGGAAAAGCGCCTGACCTTCCATCATAAGCCTGTATGGCAAAAGGCGTTGATTGTTGCCGCCGGGCCGTTCTTTAACTTTTTGACCGCCATCATTATTTTTACGTTCCTGATTATGACGAACGGGCTGGATACAACGGAACCTGTGGTGGGAGATGTGGTGGATGGCACGCCAGCACAGGAAGCCGGGTTGCAATCTGGTGACCGTGTGCTCAACATTGATGGCAATGCGATTGACACATTCCATGACATCCCAACCATCCTGTCCACGAATTTGGGCGAAGTGGTGACGATGCAGATTTTGCGTGATAACACGCAGCGCACCATTACTCTGACGCCACGTATGGAAGAAAGCAAAGACGCGTTTGATGGTAAGGTGATACGCCCTATTATTGGGATACGCTCCATGAAACTTACCTCAGAAAATGTCGGACTGTTTCAGGCCATTGGTGTGTCGGTGCAGCGTACTTACGGCATGATTGACATGTCAATTAAGTTTCTGGGGCAGGTAGTGACAGGTGATCGCGGTACGGAAGACCTGAAAGGCCCTATCGGTATTGCGGAGTTGTCGGGTAAAGCGGTACAGAAAGACTTTTACACGATTATCTGGTTTATGGCGCTGATCTCAGTGAATCTGGGGTTTGTCAATATTTTGCCTATTCCGCCGCTGGATGGTGGGCATCTGTTGTTTTATATGCTGGAAGGAGCCAGAGGGCGACCCGTTGCAGAGAAGTTTCAGGAATGGGGCTACCGAGCAGGGTTTGTGTTCCTGATGAGTGTGATGGGATTCACGATTTATAACGATATTAAGCAGTTGATTATGTCGTAATTAGGTAGCTGATTGCATGTAAAACATTTTGATGCTACACTAAAGGCTGACTTTTTTTGATAACCACGCGTTATCGACCCATCTGTAGTTTCTTGGTAAAAAATATGACTCCTTACGAAGAGAGCATTTTGACATTGTCCATGCTAATCAATTCCAAAGGCTACCTTTGGAATGAAGCAGACAGAAAATCGTTTTTTCAGGTAACTAGACAATATATTCTGGCTCATCCAGAAGAGCGGGCAACAGAACGAGTGTCCAATGGTATGAATACGTGGGTCATGTATAATGAAGCCCACCCTATCTCGGAGGCGTATTTTGAAATCCCGCCTCCTGATATATGTCGCTCTGAAGCCGATAAGGCGCTTCTAGATGAAGATGATGCGATGAAAATTTTGGACGGTTTAGAAAAGCAGGCTGAAGAACAGTTCAACAGCCAAGCTTGACGTTTATTATAAGCACGCACACCTTTCACTAAAGGAGGCGTGCTTCTTTTTTCAGTGGCTTATACCCTTTTGCAGCATAAACACCACGTTTGATCTGATAACATACGCACATAGGTTACGTTACTCTATGCCTATATCCATGACGATAGATAATGGCTTATGATATTGGTATGTCCATCAAATTTACTCCACTCAGCGATGCTCATCCGTCTCTTAAAAAGACGGCATGGGTCTTGGCATTGGCGGGAACGTTTCCGTTTGGCTGGTGTACGCTTGAGATAGGGCTAGGTACGCGCTGGCTGGATATTGCGCCACATTATGCGGTTGCCACTTACGGTGCATGTATATTGTCTTTTCTGGGTGGTATGTACTGGATGCGAGGAGTGATGTTGCAAGGGCAGTCTCACCTGTCGCAGTGGTTGCTGGGGATAAGTGTAATTCCGTCGCTGATCGCATGGTTAGCATTGTTGCTGGGTAATGCTACCACATACCTTGTGTTGATCGCAGGATTTGCCGGTATGGCGGGGGTGGAATATTACTGGCACCGTATGGGGCTGATCCCTGCGTGGTTTATACGGCTGCGTTACGTTATCACTATCATAGTGTGTTTATGGTTAGGGCTGATCTGGTATCTGGTACAACCCACATAAGCGACGTTTCCACGCATTATCTAAGCGATGCTCTACCACGCAACGTAGCGGCGCATAAGCATGAATCAGGCTGATGCCACCTTGTGGGTAGTCTGCCAGCAAGCCAACGTGCTGCGCTCTCCCACATAAAGAAAATAAGGCTACTAGCCCGGATTTTAGAGTGGTAACTGGTTCAAGCGTTTGTTCCAAGGCTGACTGAAACGCTTTCACATCCGGCCATATGCTGTAATCTAAGCGATCAGCTAACGTCAGTAGCTGGCCATCGCGCCCACGTAATGCCAGGGCTTCTGCTACCTTTATGAGTAAGCCTAAGCAGTCAATTCCAGTGCGTGCGCGCCCCTGATGCAGGTAAGGCACACCGACCCATATACGTGCCTGGGTAGCGATGTTATCATGTTGCATAACCTGCATTATGCGACATGTAGATAGGTATCAGGAAGGGCTAGTAGATGAATTTATAATAGAGTCGGGCGATGGGAGAGAGAAACTCACTAATGTAGCGTATGGTAGCATTTGCCATGAACGCTAGCTTGGCATCCCACGGCATCCCTTGTGTGTAAGGGAGCTGCGTTAGAGCTACTAAAACAAAGGCGACAAACCCAAAAGAAAAAAGGACGCTTTTAATACTACTCATAATATTATTGGTTGGTTGATATCCATCAATACAGAATAACATATTATGGCAAATAAATAAACGATGAATTATTGGTCGTTATTGCTCATGCGTGTGTCTTGTTGTGCTGGTGATGTGGTTGCAAGTAAGGATTCGATGGAATTGACGAGCCGTGCGGATTTAGGGGAGGTGACCGACGAAAACCAGTCAACTACTTGCCCCTTATCATTAATCAGGTACTTATAAAAGTTCCATTTTGGAGAGCCGGTAAAACCGTAATGCTGGCGGATATGTTGATAAAATGGATGGGCTTGCTTTCCTTTGACGCGTACTTTTTGCATGATAGGGAATGTGACATTGTAGTTTAGTTTGCAAAACTCATAAATATCCTGCCCTTCCAGTGGTTCCTGTCCACCAAAGTCATTAGATGGAACCGCCATCACCAGCAACCCCTGATCTTTGTAGCGCTCATATAGCGTTTGCAGATCAGCATATTGTCCGGTAAAACCACAACGTGACGCCGTATTGACCAGCAAGATAGCTTTCGCTGATTGTTTGTTCAGTGCAAATGCATCGCCGTCTAATGTGGTAAAGGTCAGGCGATTGTCAGTAAGAGACGCAATGGTTGCACCAGAGGCATCAGCGTGCGAAGAATATGCGGTCATAATCAATACCAGTGATAGAAAGAAGAAGCGAAAGAGCATAAAGCAAGGCGTTACATAGTGATGTTATACTAGTTTATAGTATGCAGCGGCTGGAATGGATTCTCAACATAACTAATGGTAACACGTAAGAAAGTTTTACTAAGTTTCAACCGATTAGTGGTCATTATACCTAAAAAAAGCCCCTATCCGAAGATAAGGGCTTTATCAGTGCGTTTCGTGCCAAGTGCTACGTTTAGAACGCTGCGCGAATACCTAACTGACAGGCTGGTGCGTTAGCGAATGCATCACCGGCAGTGTTGTAGTCATTGTTAGCATCCTCAACACAGACGCCAGCCGCAGCAACAGCCGCAGCGGCAACGGTGCCCAACGCTGTAGCATCATCTAAGCCAGTTACTGTACCAGTTAGCGGATTACCGTTATCCATTTTGTCATCAATGTTGAAGGCGGTTTGTGGTGTCATCGCTGCTTCTAACGTATATACGCCGTCTGCATCAGTGCTTATGACACGGGTAATTTCATAAAAGTTGCGTCCATTATTCGAAAACACTGTAATGAAATGTCCTTGCCCAATATCTGCCTCTGGTAAGATGCCTGCGATATCGGATGCTGTTGCACTAGCAACCTCAGCATCTGTAGCAGTAGTGAAATCACCGCTGATTAATCCAACCTGAGATAAGTCACTCCAAAATAATGCTGTTTCATGACCAAGTGCATTTAATGTTGTGCCTGTACCGGCATCTGCAAACTCAACCAAGCGGTCGCCGTCACCTTGCCCTGGAGCACCTGATCTGACAGTAAAGCCAAAGCGGGCAGCATCTGCAGATAAAATATCACCCGGCAGTCCGCGATATTTATCACGGAAGGTGTTGACTGCCGTGTTATATGATTCGATTTGTCCAATCGTGGAGCGAACTTCAGCGGCACGGATCATGTCCTGCCCCACCAGAACGCCACTAACGATTAATCCGATAATGACCAACACGATGGATAATTCCACCAATGTAAATCCGGATTGTGAAGAAGAGTGGGTCATAATAATAGGTTCCTTTAGAATATTATGGGTTACTAGATGGATATGGCAAACAGGAGATGTCGCCATATCGCCATAGAGCAAGTATGCAATATAAGTATTAATTAAAGATAAAATCCTTTTTAGGGTTAGTAAGGATTGATTCCTGAATGGGCGGTAATTGATTATCATGCAAAGGATGCGGCGGGCTGTTGCATGAATTTCATCACATATTTAGCCGTTTCACTGATATTATACTGGTATTACCCGTTTGTATCTTTTATTCATCCGAAAAAGTGCATATATCATAAGTATGACACACAGATAGCAACAACAGGAGATCGTGCCATGACCACTTTACATGTAAAAGACGATACATTTGAACAGGACGTTTTAAAGTCCGACACACCGGTGCTCGTAGATTTCTGGGCTGAATGGTGTGGCCCATGCCGTCAGCTTTCTCCGATTATTGACCAGATTGCAGAAGAGTTAGGTGACAAGGTACGTATTGCTAAAATCAACATTGATGAAAATCCGGAAGCGCCGGGTAAATATGGTGTACGTGGTATTCCTACGATGATTTTGTTTAAGAATGGTGAGGCTGCGGCTACTAAAGTAGGCGCCCTGCCAAAGAGCCAGCTGAAAGAATGGATTGAGTCACAGGTAGTTTAGATAGCGCGACCACCAGATATGATGATATTGTATCCAACAATGCGATAGTATGGCAGTTTAGCAATTTAGTAGCGCATCAATTATTTCTTTACAGTATCTTTAAAATACCTTATATTGATTTGGTTGATTTTGGTTTTTTACTTGTGAAGAAAGCAATATTGGTTTTAGCACTGGCAACCTCTTTTTTTTCGGGTAATGTTTCTTCCGTGCTTGCACAGGCTAGCCGGACATCTCCCGCGCAAACAAAGAAAGAATGTCAGCTGCTTCAAAGAGAAGCTGAAAAGCTTCATATACTTAAACGAGCCCGAAACCTTGACAGAGGCTCAACCCTAAGCCTTAGTCGGTTTGCAATAGCCGTAGGTGGAGGCTTAATGTCTAAAGGATCTCTCATTGGCATACTTGTTAGTGGCACGGGCGTTATCGTGGAAAGGGGAAAGATCTACGTCGATCATGCCAACTCTACCGAGACTAATCTGGACTTGGTGGAAAAGGTGATCCAAGCGTGCAAACGGCAGGGACGTATATAGTTCTAGTTTTCTACACGGTGCATCTTGTACAATTACACCAGACTCTTAGCATCTAAGAGTCTGGTGCTTTTTTATGCGCGCTTACCTAAAATAAGCAAAGCGCTCGGGCTAATGCGTCATATGATGTTCGTGTTTCTCATGCAGCGTTTCAGCATCATGCTGCCCTTTATGGTGCTTTTTCTTTGGCATGTGAGAATGCATATCTTGCATCTTATGACGAAGATGTGCTTTCTTTTCATCCATGCTGATGTTGCCATCACCATTTTTGTCAGCTTCTGCAAATGCTTTTTTGCTATAGGCCATAGCTTCGTCCTGACTAATCATCTTATCCTGATTAGTGTCCATTTTCGTGAAATAATATTGTGCTTTCGCATCAAGTTTCTGTTCCATATCATGCCCCTGATGTTTCGCTATAGCAGGAGTTGTGGCTAGAAGTGCTGCGGCAGCAGCGGTCATATAAAGTGTTTTCATCATATAATCCTTTTTACATGTAATGAGATTGATAATGCGTCATGCATCACATACAGAACCTGATACAGCACAACGTGATAAAGAATCTATCATGTATTGGTTTAGGACGTACTGGAATTAACGTTAAAGTACAGCGAAAACAACAGGTTAAAAGAACTAGAGTACAATGTGCTTTCATGCATGGGCGTGGTAATGCAGAAATCTGTTATTTGCAGCGCGCTATAGCGTTAATATCAACGCGCCCTAGCTTCCTTTAAGCAACATGAGTGCAATGCCGACAACAATAACAGCGATTACACTTACCGCTCCAGCCGTATAACTTACTGTTGATTTGAGAGCGTTATTTTTTTCGTCAGCCTTTGCGAGCCCGTCTTGCATCTCCCCACGAATATCAGTAAATCCGTCTTGCATCTCTTTGCGGATGTCACCGAACCCTTTCTGGATGTAGCTTTTCAACTCTAATATATCATACTTGGTGGCCATACCCTTAGGGGAGGTGACGGACTCAGCTGCTTCTCTGGCCAATGTCTCATCTGCATTAGCAGATCGCAATGCGTCGTACATCTCCCTATTCATATCTGTCATCAGTAATCTCTTTTCACTGTTAAACGTTTTTGTTATTACGTTTAATTATATGGAATGCCCGTGAAAAGCGCAAGGGGTTGTGTCCTGCATTGTCATGCGCTGTCCAACGTTATCATAGACATGTCGCAGCATTAGTGCCAATCTTGCATGTAACAAGCAGTTCATGTATACTAAGTCTGTTACATAAACACGCTTAAAGGGCATGACGAATATTAATCCTGAAAACTATGACGCTGTCCGGAGCCATATGAGTGCTGGCCGTATTATTGGTGATGATGTCTGCGCTGATGAAATAGCCGTGCTATAAAGCCGTACGTAACGATCATATGCCCCCACCGTACAACCTAATATTGCTTGATCGTGATGGTGTCATTAACCGCGACTATACGCCGTATGGCACGCTATCAGTAGAGCAGTTTCAATTGCTGGATGGTGCGGCAGAGGCCATTGCATTGCTGAAGCAGGCCGGAATGCAAGTCTCGGTAGTCACAAACCAGTCAGCCATTGGTAAAGAACTCATAACCCATGCAACCCTCGCAACCATTCACACGCATATGCAGCAAGCATTATTGGCACATAACGCGGATGCCATCATTGACCATATTTATTATTGCGCGGATGCGCCCGGCAAACCCACACCATACCGCAAGCCCGGTGATGGCATGTTGCGCCAGGCAATGCAGGAAGCAGGGGTGTCACCGCAAGCAACCATCCTGATTGGTGATAGTATCACCGATTTGCAAGCCGCGATGACAGCAGGGTGTGATGCCCTATTAGTGCGAACTGGAAAAGGACAACAGACAGAGCAAACATTGCCTTCAACTATAAAACCTATGGCCATATGTCAGGATATACTGGACGCGGTACAGTTAATTGTCCTACAGTCTGGCCATGATACGTCGACTTAAGATGATAATGATAGCAATATTGCTGGTAATCGCATTATGGGCAGCTGGACTATTGTGGTTCGTTAGCCGTATTCCAACCGCTGACATGGGTGCAAAGCTGGCTCGTTATGACGCTATTATTGTGCTAACCGGTGGCAAGGAGCGCATCCCCTACGCACTGACCCTGCTTGAACAGGATGTCAGTGATGTGCTGTTTATCAGCGGCGTATTTAGCGACTTTAGCTTTCAGGATTTGCAAGGCAACATCCCCGAAGCATTACGCCCCCGCATTGTGTACGGCAAAACGGCACGTGACACGATTGGCAACGCGCAGGAAACCCGTGACTGGCTGGCCACCACCTCGCACAAGCGGTTGCTGGTCGTCACCGCGAACTACCATATCCCCCGCACGCGGTTGCTGTTTACGCATCATTTGCCGGAGCATGACATCACGTATAGTGCCGTGGAACCTCCCTTGTTTGAACGGGGGAGCTGGCTAACGCATGACAATTCACGGCGGCTGGTGCTATCGGAATATCATAAATGGATAGCGAGCTGGTTGCGCTTGCAGCTCATTGATAGCTGAAAATGCTGGCTACCTGCGCTGCGTATTGCTATAGCTGATCTGTATGATATGTTTCCTTCGTTCAACCCTATACCATGTCGCATTCATCACGGTTACGCTTGTAATGGGGCTGGGGTACCTCCCCGCATTGCTCAGTCGTGACACCGCAGTCAAGTCACGGATTCCTTACCGCTGGACAGGGGTGTGTTTGTGGTTACAACGCCACCTGTTAGGGCTGGATTACCGTGTATCCTGGCAAACCGACAAACCTGCTGGCCGCGCCGTGTTTGCAGTGAAGCACCAATCTGCATGGGAAACGATTGCATTATGGCATATTCTGGACAGGCCTGTGTTTGTCCTGAAGAAAGAGCTGCTGGATATCCCTGTGTTTGGCTGGTACCTGCGGCATGTAGACAATATTGTCATTGATCGTGCTTCCGGGCAAAAAGCGGTCGGACAGATTATCACCCAAGCGATGCACTATCTTAGTCAGGAGCGAGTCATCGTGATTTTCCCGGAAGGCACCCGCACATACCCCGGTGCAACAGTGCGCTATAAAAGCGGCATTGGCGCACTCTATGAGTCATTATCACCCATTGTGTATCCGGTGGCGCATAATGCCGGATGTTTCTGGCCACGTAACAGCTACGTGCGCAAATCGGGTACCGTGCAAATGGAGGTGCTGGAGCCATTACCGTCCGGCTTAAATAAGAAAGAATGCATAGAGATGTTACATACACGTATTGAAGGTGCAACCAACCGGTTACTGAATGATGCGAAGGCGTGAAAACGCTTGTATTGCGGGCGTTCATGTGTAAAGTGACCACATGATACAAACGAATACACTTATCCCAGCAACCCGTAGCTTTGATCGTGACAATAGCACGATGCGCCCCATCACCCTAACTCCTCACGCCAACCGTCACGCGGAAGGTTCCTGCCTGATTGAATGTGGCTACACTAAAGTCTTATGTACTGCCTCCATTGAGGAGCGCGTGCCGCCATTTTTGCGCGGTCAACAAAAAGGCTGGGTCACCGCAGAATACGGCATGTTGCCACGTGCCACCAATACCCGTAGCCAGCGTGAAGCCTCAAAAGGCAAACAGTCTGGTCGCACGCAAGAAATTCAACGGCTCATTGGCCGTAGCCTGCGTGCTGCCTGTGACATTACGCTGCTGGGTGAGCGCACCATCACCATTGATTGCGACGTGTTAGAAGCAGATGGTGGCACGCGTACGGCCTCTATCACCGGTGCTTACGTTGCGCTGGCACTGGCGTGTAAAGAACTGATGCACCGCCGAGCGATT
Organism: uncultured Alphaproteobacteria bacterium; assembly: GCA_963803575.1. Lineage (GTDB taxonomy): Bacteria > Pseudomonadota > Alphaproteobacteria > Rickettsiales > UBA998 > CAWDMW01. The sequence goes on along the minus strand of CAWDMW010000002.1, from coordinate 268,992 downwards.
CGTACTTCTCCCATCATCCGTCCGGTGGCGGCTATCTCCTGCGGCATTGTCGGAGGACAGGCCATGATTGATCTGGATTATAGTGAAGATTCCGGTGCTGACGTAGATGCCAATTTTGTGCTAACTGATGGCGGTAAAGTCGTGGAAGTGCAAGGCACCGCAGAAGGTGATCCCTTCTCGCTGGAGCAATTGCAAACCATGATGCAGCTTGCCATGCTTGGCACCAGTGAGTTACTGGAAAAGCAACATGCCGCTATTACAGCCTGAAGAAACCCTACTGGTTGCCACGCATAATGCTGGAAAGCTGGCAGAAATCCGTGAGCTGACCGCATCTGTCGGCTTACGCATTCTGAGCGCAACAGACAAAGGACTGCCCGAGCCAGAAGAAACCGGTGACACCTTTGAAGCCAACGCTTTGTTGAAAGCACAAAGTGGTGCTGCCCATGCATCTGGCTACCCTGTGCTGGCAGATGATTCCGGTCTGGCAGTCGATGCGCTGGATGGCGCGCCGGGCATTTATTCAGCACGCTGGGGCGGAGAAAAGAAAAACTTTACGCACGCGATGCAACGTGTGCAGCAGGAATTACAGGCAAAAGGCGTTGATCCGCAAGGCCAGCCTGCTTCTTTTATCTGTGTACTGGCACTGGCACGCGACGGCCACGCGCCAGTAACGTTTCGTGGTGAAGTGAAGGGGCATTTGCGCTTTCCTGCGGATGGTAGTGCAGGGTTTGGGTATGACCCGATCTTTGTGCCTGAAGGACACACAGAGACATTCGCACAAATGGATGCTTCACATAAACGCAGTATCAGTCATCGCACAAACGCATTTGCTCAATTTCTGACATATGTTAAAGGGCAAGTGGCGATATGAATCTGTTATGCTTCGCCGCCTCCCATCGGCCAGACTCATTGAATCTTGCCTTGCTCAAAGCAGCAATGGCATTACTCCCCGACTCTGTGCAAACAGACTACCATGCTTACGAGCAACTCGATATGCCCGTATTTAATCAGCATGAGGTGGAACAGGCAGGTATGCCACAATCTGTGCATGATGCACTTGCACCATTCATTCAGGCAGATGCATTCATGATCGCCGCGCCCGAATATAACTGGTCATGTCCGGGTTCTTTAAAGACCATCATTGACTGGTTATCTGTGCATCCGAATGCACCTATGAAAGGAAAGCCCATCTATCTGTTATGCGCCACCCCTTCGGAGCGTGGCGGGGTGATGGGCTTATCTCATCTGAAAGTGGCCTGTGAGAGTGTCGGAGCATATGTCTGCCCATCCATGATGACGCTTGGCAGAGCGCATGAGCGGTTTGCCCAAGACGGTACCATTGCCCACGCAAAAACACACACCCTGCTGCAAAACCAGCTACAGCAATTCATGCATTTCGCTACCCAATTGACAGCGTAACATAGGCGATACTGTACGGGTATTCATCACTCAACGATAGATGTAACCGGTAGGTATTGTGAGGTAATGATACGTGACAAACAGCCGCCTCATGGGCAAGTCGGTGAAGCTGCAAGGCAGGCTTACCTGACAGGACACGGGTAACTTCTATATCCTGCCAGCTATAACCATTCATGCCAATAGCCTTAATCGTCGCTTCTTTTGCCGCAAATCGGTTAGCATAACGCACTATGCGGCGTGCAGGGTGGCTGGCTGCATCGGCATAAGTCTGCTCATCAGGGGTATAGAGACGTTGCAGGAAGGTCTGGCCATAGCGCGCAACCAGGCGCTCTATGCGTCGTATATCTACCATGTCTGTGCCAATGCCTACAATCATGATTGCGGCGGCATCATCGCACGCTTCATCGCGCTAATCGTAGTAGGTAACCCGCAGGAAATCGCTTCACCAATCAGAAAATGGCCAATATTCAATTCTGCTATATGCGGTAATTGTGCAATAGGAGCCACATTATCATACGTCAGCCCATGCCCCGCATGACATTCCAACCCTTTTGCGTGAGCGTACATAGCAGCGTCATGCAGTTGCTGCATAATCGCCGTTTGCACCATGCCTGTGGTATTCGCATAATGCCCCGTATGCAGTTCAATACAGCTCGCACCCGTGGCATGTGCTGCATCTATTTGCGTCATGTCAGGGTCAATAAAGCATGACACCCGAATACCCGCCCGGTTAAGTGGCGCAATAAATGCTTTTAACATCGCTTGCTGACGTGCCACATCCAACCCACCTTCAGTTGTCAATTCTTCGCGTTTTTCCGGAACCAGACACACTGCGTGAGGCAAAATACGCAATGCTAAGCCCTGCATAGATGCGGTGGCCGCCATTTCAAAGTTCAGCGGAATGGTTAAGCGTTCTCGCAGCGCCCACATATCCGTGTCGCGGATATGGCGGCGATCTTCCCGCAAATGCGCGGTGATACCGTCCGCACCTGCTGATTGTGCCAGCATAGCAGCATCTGTTGGATCAGGGTGGATTCCCCCCCGGGCATTACGTACCGTAGCCACATGATCTATATTCACCCCAAGTCGTATCATAACACCGTATCACTTTATTGCCACACGACTATAAGCGCATATCATCCAGATTTAAATAACTATTATGTTCGGGCTTGTGGTTGAGCCATAAGTACGATAGAAAAAAGATTCAAATTCATGTGTTATATTATCATAATACATTTACCTATGCAGCGATCGCACGCTGTTTCTGTTCTGTAATCAATGCGATTTTTGATTACATTATTTGCGACATATACGTCGCCTATTAGTCATGGCTTACACTAGTTTTCAGCAAGCTCAGGAAGTTTTCGGCAATGTGGTTAATGGTGGCATTTGTATAAGCGACATTGACGGCACCGCTGCTGTTGGTTTTGTTGTTTGTCATCATGATGATCTGGATACCCCGCTATCCTTCCGTATAAACGATTTAGGGATAATGGCACACCAGCTTTTCAACGAATCCATTCGTCGGGAAGATGGCTGGCTTGACGTTGCTTCTGTTAGTAACAACCCGCTTCATCAACATCTGGTCATCTCACCCCAGGGGTACTTTGCCTCTGACGTGGAATCGCTTAATGCGTACATAAGGCCAGAGTTAATCAGAGCAATCCAGCACGTGGTTGCCAACCATTTAGCCCACGTTTTCATTCCCAATACCGGGAGAGGATACGATGAGTTAGAGCAAATACTGCTCCAATCTGGTCTGGAACAGGATAGTGTCAATCAAATGTATTCCGTGACAAGTCATGGAACTCAGATGAGGACACCAAACGGAGAGATGATTCAACTAGTTCCAGAACTGACTGAATCGGATAATCGTTTCTTAGACAAAATGTTTAGGGAAACTTCTGGTGGTGTGCTTCGTATTTTCCTGATGAGGGCGATTACACAAACCTTAGAAGAATTAGGTTACGAGAAATCTGTTGCTTATGCAGCGACAGATAAGCTGAACTGCAAGCGAAAAGAAAAATCGCTTGAGGTAGGGATTCGTGCATTGCTTGAATCTTTATCAAGTAATCTTGCTAAAACTACTGGCGAGTCAATATCGACTACAATAGCAGCAATGCTTCAGAAGTATATTGATACTCACAACAAAGCTCAGCTCGAGAAAGAACATCGTCTTAACCTGGGCATTGTTGAGGAGAATTTGGCGCTAGAAATACGCCAACTTGGTGTCTGTAAGGCACTTGGCATGGAAGAGCTGGTAAAATACTTGCTAAATCATGGTGTTATACCGACAGGTACCGACATACTGTTTGGTGCTGATAGTTTACTTAAAACTGCAAATGGAATTGTGTCCGAAAGAACCGATTACTCTGCAGCTTGCTTTTGCAAAATGCAGCAATATGAGGATCTTGGCGATTACCTTATTGGTGCATTGTCAGAAATTGATGAGCTACAAACAGCTTATCAATTGGGTGTCATGGGATCCGTGGTGTACGTGCACTACCCTATAGACGCAAAATTTATTGCCTTAGATGCTCGGCCATCCGCTGGTGATCCAAGTCTGGATATGCCAGCAAATCATCCTATGGTGATTGATGCCACGTTAGCAAGTCCAGTTGAGTATTCTACATTGTTAGCTCAGGCACTTCTGCAACGTGCAACTGGCTAACTAGCGCTCTCCTACTCCAGACTTATCCTCTGGGGTATTTTTTTGTCTGTTTTTTATAAATGCTATCCAAATACACAGTATGTTTGCAAAGTAATACTCAGAGTTTTATTGAACTGCCACCATTCTGTCATCGTTTTGTCATATGACCTTGCTATGCTTAAGTCCATAAGAAGAATAATACGCGGATTTAAAACGGATACTATCATGGCTTACTTGATTGATGGCATGTTGCAGGCATATGAAAATAGTCGCAAATGGGAAGAACATCATAAACTGAATACGTGGAAAGGACAAACCACGGTACTGGGGCACGGAAGCTGGATACCGCAAGCAGCGAGTGTATGGAATGGCGTTTCACGTATTCCGCGCATGATTGGCGGTCTGTTTGGCACTCAGGAAGAAGTACCTCCACCTATTGAAGTTTCAGCGTCTTCAGCAAATGACGTATTGGCACAGGATTTTCAGAAGTACCAGAAATATAAGCAGGAAGAGATTGAAACCATTGCAGATGCCTGGCGTATGAGGTTTCAGGGGGCATTCGGACTAGACTGGAACACCTTTAACGAGGCAGGCTTAAAGGCCAAAAACGCGGATTATATCCGTCAAAAAGCGGATCAGGTTATTCCGCTGGAAGACGTATTCGAGCCAGAGTCGGTAAATGTAGCATCTAACCGTACAGGCAACTTACGCCCATCTGATATACCATCTCAGCCAAATGCACAACGCAGCACTCGCGCACCTTGGGATCTGGCTTAACCTCCACTTACTTTACAGATTGTTGTACCTTCAATTCACGCGCGCGTGTCAGGATAGTATCTTCAATCTGGCGTGCAGTGTCAGGACTAGCCGCTACATCCTTCCATTGTCCTGCCTGAGCTTGCTGTTGCTTAAATACGCTCACTTTCAACGTATCGGCACGCAGCTTCCGATCAAGAATAAGAATATTCAGCTTAAATCGCTCCCCTTTAGATGTAGGGTCTTCATACCAATCCGTTAGAATTACACCACCAAACGGATCCGCAGAGGAAATAGGAAGAAACGCAATCGTATCTAGCGTTGCTCGCCACAGCAGCGCGTTCACGCCAATAGGGGATGCACCGCCACCGGAAGCATTATCATCTCTTCCACCAAACACGGTCAACCCGTCACCTGTCAGCTTGCCACGCTCGGCCGCACGCTCAAGTTCAGGAATTCTGGGATAGTCTGCTTCAATAGCATCTTTGCTACACGCGCCAAGAAGTAACAGCATAGCAGCAAAGAAAAGAAAAAATGGATGTTTCATGGCGTTAAGATAATACACTACACCTGAAACGCAACAAAGAAGTGAAAAGCACTCATAAAAAAAGGCACCCCCGAAGGGATGCCTTTTTATCATTTCGGTATAAACCGTGATTAGAACGCTAATTGCGTACCTAAGATCACAACTGTACCATCATTGTCTGGTAATGTACCAACTGCATCAAACTCATAAATACTTACTTCAGCATAAGGAGTTAGACCAGGTGCCATATTGTAATCAGCACCAACCACAAGGTTAGTAAAGTCATTATCAGCACCAGCTGTTTCGTATGAGCTGTCAAGGTATGTTACAGATGTACCAAATGCACCATAATCATAACCGATACCAGCAGTCCAGTATGAACCTTCTACAGTTGAACCAGCCAAGCTGTCGCTCCAGTCACCATATGAACCAGCGACATGGAAACCAGCATAGCCAACCATACCACCGGCGTTATAGGCCATTAGGTCTTCAGAGCCAGCACTTTCTGCATCACCAAACTGACCAGCCAAAGCACCACTTACGTGGAAATTACCAAACTGGTTGTCATAGTTGATGGCACCATCAAAGATCTCACCAGCACCACCATTTACATCAGAACGAGTCAACAATTGACCGCGATCTGTTGAATCTGGAAGGTAAGATAAACCGACCTGAAATCCATGCATACGCGGAGAGTAGTAAGTAATTTTGTTGGCATTTTCCTGTGACTCATCGGTCAACACGCTTAGTGAACCGTGTGCGATAGGCAGTTGAGGGCGAGTGATGAATGCACCACCAGTTGAATTAGCAAAATATCTCCAAGCACCATCAATACCGCCAGTTGCAGCAGCCAGACTTGTTGCATCTACACGCATGGTTTCTGAAGCACCTTCGTTTGAACCCAGTTCAAAACGACCCCAATTACCATCCAGATACACATAAGTACGGGCAGCATTCAGGCCTTCACCATCTGCATCAGCTGTAACGTCTGCTTCCAGATCAATAACAGCACCATAACCCAGACCCATAGATGATTTGCCATCTACGCGGATAGATACCTCAGTATCATTACGGAAGCCGTGGGAACGTTGGCCAGCGTCATTATCTTCAGTTACATAGCCAGCTTGGAAATCAGCGAAACCGCCAATAGTCACTTTTGGAGTCTGATCAGCAGAAGCTGCACTTGCAAACATCGCAGTTGCAGCAACCAAACCAGTTGTTCCGAGTAAAATTTTTCTCATGATTAAAATCCTATACACTTTACAGGTTTGTTGTTAACATTGAAACACGACAAAGCGCGTTCTTGGGATCATATATACGCCGATTCCGTATCAACTTACAACAACAAGGACGGGTTTTTTTGCAAAAATCTATAAACAGGACAATGTGTGTGTCTATCAGACAACAGTTAAATTTCAGTTTATTTAGAAAATCTCTTTATAGAAATCGTTTGATATCAGTCATATAAATGTCAGATCCGCATTATTCCTCTCTCACTCGGCATATTACCGATATACAAAAGAAAATGCCGCTTGCTGCATCTAACCTTAGTTTGGTTGCGGTCAGCAAACAGCAGCCGGATGACCGTGTACATGCTATCTTGCAAGCAGGGCATCGTGTCTTTGGTGAAAACCGTGTGCAGGAAGCGCAGGCCAGATGGGGTGAATTGCGCCATACATACCCTGACTTAGAGCTGCATTTGATTGGTGGGTTGCAATCGAACAAAGTACGTACCGCTGTCGCGCTGTTTGATGTGATTGAGACGATTGACACATTAAAGCTAGCGGATCAGATTAATGCAGAAGCAGCGCGTATTGAAAAAGTCATGCCCTGTCTGGTGCAGGTGAATATTGGAGATGAGCCTCAAAAATCCGGTGTCTTGCCGGGTGAGGCATTAATAGAGTTAGTCGAATATTGCCATCGCCTGCCTTATATAGCACTGCAGGGACTCATGTGTATTCCTCCATCTGGAAAAGCTCCTTCACCCTATTTTGCCTGTATGCGGCAATGGCAGAAGCGATTTGGCCTTCCTGATCTTAGTATGGGTATGAGTGGAGACTACGAGCAGGCCATACGGTTTGGCGCTACACATATCCGTTTAGGAACCGCAGTATTTGGAGAAAGGAAATAGCTAATCGTAGCGCGAGCTAAACGTGTTGAAGAAACAAAGAGCCTAATGCATTTTCTTTAGTTGTGCTTCAATGCTGACCCATGAGGCGCTCATCACCAGTAACATTAGGAAGAGCGGATTAACAATGTAATAAATCCACATATTTTGCAATCCTCCGCCCATTGTTGCGGGGAACAGCGCACCATCAATACGCCCGCTGATAATTTCAATGAATAATACGGATAGTAATGTTCCGCCAATCACGCCTTGCAGGGAAATCAGGCCGGCACGTTTGATAAATTGACGGTTAATGTAGCGGTCGCTGGCACCCAGATGATGGAGTATCTCGATATGCTGCTTGTGTACGCCTAGGTTAATGCGGCTGGTAATCACGACAATCAGTGTGGTAGCACCCATCACAATGAACCCGAGAATATAGACACCGGTTTTGATGAGCTGGCTGGACTGGTTGAACGCAGCAATCGTATCGTCATAACTTTCTAACAGTGCATCTGGGTGATGTCGCTCCAGATAATAATCAATCTGTCCATGTGTAATGGTGCGCTGCGCTTCGGGGTGCAGGAAAATATCCAGAATGACAGGTAGCGGATATTGATCTGACGCCGAATGTTCAATATTGAGCCAGTTGCTGAGCAAACCTTGTATGTCTGCACGCGACACACGCTCCACCATCTCTACGCCTTCCACCGTGGCGAGTTCGTCATAGAGTGCGCTAATATCGTCATCGGTTGTATCGTAGGGCAGGTGCAGATGCAGCCTCTGTGATAATGCTTCTGAACCATTCAGGGTGACGTGTTTAATGTAGGCGGCACTATGGGTCATGCAGATACTTAACACCGTCAGAAACGCAATCACCAGTGGCAATGCACTAAGCGTGGTATCCTGCCGAAACGCAAAATCGGAATGTAGTAGTGACCTAAGCCTTGGTATCCACATGATTAGCATCAGGTGTTGTATCGGCTGAATTTGTATCGTCAGATGGCTGTTTTGCCACCATCACCATGGCAGGCTGGAGCAGGCGGTCATGGATGGTGTAAGCGGCCTGCAACATCTGGATGACCGTACCTTCGGGATGCTCATTCGTTTCTATTCTTGACATGGCCTGATGATAATTTGGATCAAATGGCTGGCCGGTTGGGTCTATGCGGGCGATATGCTGACGGGTAAAGGCCTGCTGCAATTCCTTCAAGGTCATTTCTACACCGGTGGCCAGATTATTCAGCCCGCTATCTGCCTGACGTGCTTCATCTGTGATGCTTTGGCTGGCGCGTGAGAGGTTTTCATAGACACTGACTAAATCGCGAGCGAAATTCGTGACGGCAAACTTGACGGCGTCCTGCCTGTCACGTTCGGCGCGACGACGGGTATTTTCTACCTCAGCCGCTGCGCGCATGATTTTGTCATGAAGTTGCGCTTTTTCGTCTTCCAGTGCCTCCAGTTTCTTCTTCGCTTCTTCTTCTGGCGATACCATACCCGCAGCACTTTTTAAAGCTTCCGCCAGCGAATCCAGTGAGCGTTTTTCTCCCTCTGTCGCAGGAGATAGGTTGGGTGCGTCCTGTTGTTCGGGTTGGTTGTCTTGTGGCTGCTGATCTGCTGTTGATGGCTGCTCTTCCATAGTGATACTCTTTTTCTTCTACTATTCCAGCGGTTATGTAGCATCCAACATAGGAAACCCGATACGAAAAAGCAACCCTTCTCATAAGCGTGTATCATATCATGGGAAAAAGGGGAGTGATCCGGTATATCCGAATCACTCATATGTTAGATGCCGAAATCACGAGCGTCTTTTTCAGCCGCTTCTTGCCGCCTTAATTGAGCGCAATGTTCGACTAAGACAACACGGAGTTTCATGGCTGTTTCAAAAAACTCTTCGTAATGCGGGTAGTCTGTTAGCTTCTCATACCCTGAAGGGTAGTCATCGTCCGTTTTCGGAATAACCCAGTACCCGTCTCCATTATCTATGATATCAGGCTTGTTTTCCTCGTTCACGGTGAAGAAAGACTGACTGCTATCATAAAAAACATTATGCATTAAGTCCATGATTAACATCAAATCAACGTGAAACTGAACAAGGTTGTTAGGGTTAGCAAATGTGCTATACCCTCCAAAATTTATTCCCGACTCAATAAAAATAGTTACCAATTCTTCGAATGAAGCTTTCATGGTATAATCAAATAAACATCCGCTTTAGTCTACCAACGCTTGTGCGGTTAAGTCAATCGGTGAACGCTTACAGATGTGACAGGAGTTCTTTGGCTTTGGCAAGCAGTGCTTCTCTGTCTGGGCGGTATGCTTGTGCTTCCCAGTATGTTTCTAATGTGTTCAGTGTGTCACCTAACGTAGCTCCTGATGTGGCACCAAGGGCAATCAGGTCATGCCCGGTTAACGGGAATGTGGGTGGATGCCAGTGTATGGCTAATGATAGTGCGTCATGCAGGGCAGGCTCATCAATGGTACGGTGAGCATAATGCATATACGCCAGATCACGGTAATATTCAGCACCAATGGCGCGTAGAAGTGGTTTGCTTAAGGCATCGTGCTGATGTTTGTGTAGTGTCTGCAAATGCGTACGCTGCTTGCCGGAAAGTGCTAATGCATTACTGATAGTGGTAACGTCCTGATGCAAAGTGGCCAGATAAGGCATGATGCTGGGCGGTTGTCCGTAGATGCGCTGTAGCGCAGGCATATTGAAGGTAAGATGGGGCAGGATATGATGCGTTTGCATGGTTGCCAGTACGCGCATGGCGTGGCCATCTTCCAATAGATGAAACAATTCCTGCCGTATACGCTCTGCCGATAGGTGAGACAGCGATGCTTTCGCTGCTATACATGCATTTAAGCCGTCCGGATCCAGGGTATTTGCATAGATGGCACTAAAGCGGAAAAACCTTAGTACGCGCAAGGCATCCTCCTGTATGCGTGTCGCAGGGGTGCCGATGAATCTTACAATGCGGTTTGCAGCATCGTGTTGGCCATGCGTGTAATCGTAGAGTGTGCCAGCAGAATCAACGGACATGGCATTGATTGTGAAGTCACGGCGCAGCGCATCTTGCTCCCAGTCTTCAATGTAAGCAACGGAAGCGTGACGCCCTGTATGAGCGGTTTCTGTGCGTAGCGTGGTGATTTCGTAAGGGGTACTGTCTATGATGGCGGTGATGGTGCCGTGTTTTAGGCCAGTAGGAATGACGTGAATACCTGCCTTTCTCAGGTGTGCCAATGTGGTTTCGGGAGGATGCGTGGTGGCCATATCCAGATCACGCACAGGCATACCCATCAGCGTGTTGCGTACCGCGCCTCCCACTACCCGCGCAGTAGACGTGCCAAGAGCGGCCATAATGCGTTTAATGCCATCATCCTGCAAGAAAGGGAAGCGGGTGGTTAGTCCCATGTGGCAACAGGAGGCAGCGACATAAGAATCGCGTCCGGATTGCCACCTGTCATCAGGCCGAAACGGGTGCCACGATCATAGACCAGATTAAATTCCGCGTAGCGACCCCGCTTAAAGAGCTGTTGCTTGCGGTCTGCTTGTGTCCATGGGTGCGCCATACGGGTGCGGATAATCTCATCGTAAATATTTAAAAAATGACTGCCGACATCTTGCGTGAAGGCAAAGTTATTCTGCCAGTCTGTATTCAGGTAATCGTAGAATATTCCTCCCACACCACGCGACTCTTTGCGGTGCTTAATGTAGAAATACTCATCGCACCAGTCGCGATATTTTGGGTAGTAGGCTTTATCATGCGCGTCACAGCAGGCTTTTAGTTTTGCGTGAAACAGGTTGGTCATGTCTTCATCCTCAAACATGGGATTCAGGTCGGTACCACCGCCAAACCACCAGCGGCCATCATCGCCATTCATGCCGCCATCACCCACCACAATGAAGCGTGTATTCATGTGAATGGCTGGCACGTGCGGGTTGGTCATATGTGCGACTAACGAAATGCCCGCTGCCCAGAAGCGTGGGTCATCTGCCGCGCCAGGGATTTCGTTTTTGAAGGCATCGGAAAATTCACCATGGACGGTCGAAATATTCACGCCAACTTTCTCAAATAACCGCCCTTTCATGACAGACATTTCCCCGCCGCCCCCTTCAGGACGTTGCCATGAAGTGCGGATAAATTGTCCTGCTTCACCGTTATAAGTAGATGCTTCCTCTTCCAGTGCCTCAAATTGCGCATAAATGCGATCACGCAAATGTCGGAACCAGTCGGTTGCCTCTTTCTGGCATGTGGAAATAGTAAGTGTTGTCGTGGAATCTGCCTGCGTCATGTATGTATTCTCCTGATTTAATGTCAGTATACGGCGTCAACGCGTTACTGCAAACACTGATTAGGACATAACAGTGACGCTAAAACTATGCCGCACGGAAACGTGATGTCGTCTCTTAATGCGCGGCAGCCTCCGGGGAGGTCTTGAAGTAAGGATGGACATGATGTGCCAGAACCTTTAACACTTTGAGTATGCGATGGTAATAGTATATTGTCAATACGCCTTAGTGTGGATGCCAACATGTTAGAGACGAAAATGAGTGCTTTTTACCTGTGTTCCTTTGGTGGTATGATAGGGTAAATGTAAGAAGAGTAACGACTATGTATCACCTGCCGTCTATAAGCGATATTCGCGCTAATGCACGAAAATATGGTGAGGCGGTGAGTGCGTATGATGTGCTGAAATGCGTGGCCGTGGTGCTGATGACCGTGGATCATATCGGGTATTTATTTGATCCTGCGAACGTATGGTGGCGTTCTGTAGGGCGATGGTGCGTGCCGATCTGGTTCTTCCTGGTAGGGTATGGGCGTACGTTTACGATTCCTCCTGTACTGTACTGGTTGGCAGGAGCGATGATTCTGGTGGACGCAGCCGTGGGTGAGCCAGTGCTGCCGACCAATATATTAGTGACTATTATGTCGGCTCGTTTGTTTGTGCGTTACATGAGTACGCGTGATAAAGATGTCTTTATGGCAGTGATTGCTTGCATGGTGTGTATGGTGATGGTGTTGCTAACCATGCCGCTAATGGAATATGGTTCGCAGGTATGGATGTATGCACTGGCAGGGTATTACGTGCGTACAATGCCTGAAAGCCGGCTCGCAACAGTAACCATGCTGATGGCAACGGTTTTTTTCTGCCTGATGCAGATTCTAACATTTGGGCTAACGGGGCTTTATGCCCTGACCATGGTGATTGGCGTGACAGTGATAAGTATTGGATTGCTATCTTTTTACCGCTATGACCGCCAGATACTTCCTTCTACGCCCATTCTTTCCCCTGTTATGCGCTATGTTGGACGCAACACACATTATTACTATGCTATACATTTTATCCTGTTCTTGCTAATAGCGCAGTGTGTGCTGCCGTCTTTATAGGATATTGATTTCCTAAGATTACGTGTGCCATAGAGAATTGAGACAAGGATGTGCATAGTCTGTTTCAAGGTGAACACATAACTACACCGTATAACAAAAACATAAGGAGATATGATGTTAAAATATACAAGTGCGCTGGCCTCTTTGGCGGTAATGGCAATGACAGCTAACGCTATGGCTGAAGATACTTACATGAAATCCAATATTAGCACGCTTCCAAAAAGTGGTGCGGTGATGCTGAAAGGAACCGTTGATTCTGTTGATGGTGATAAGGCATTCACATTGCGTGACATGTCTGGCAAAACGATTGATGTTGAAGCAAAGCAAAAACTCAGTGTTCGTAAAGGCGACACAGTAAGTGTACGTGGTGTCGTTGACACAGGTATGCTTGGCCTGACGAAAGAGATTGAAGCAGTCAGCGTGGATGTGACGAAAGAACTGGTAAATGAAGCGAATGCAAAGCGTGGTAACGTTTCTGATAAAGCCGGAAACGCAATGAACCGTGCGGGTAACGCTGTGACAGGTGCTGCTGCATCTGCGGGTAACGCGATCAGCGATGGTGCGAAGTCTGTTGGTCAGTCTGTTTCTGATGCAGGTGATGCCGTCAATACACGTGCAAAGAACATGATGGATTCGAGCAAAGAATGGCATGGTGGCGAGTATGGCTCTATCGACAAATTGCCTGAAACAGGTAAGGTCATGCTTCAAGGTAAAGTGACGTCTGTCAGTGATGATAAGATGCGTTTTGTACTGGAAGATCATACAGGTGAAACGATTGACGTACACACACAAGCTGCTGTGAATGTTCGTGTCGGAGATACGGTGAAAGTCAACGGTATGATGGATGATGAAATTGCCGGTATGGGCGAAGAAATCAAAGCGTACAAAGTCAGCCGCATTAACAAGTAATGACACGATAACGTGCCGATACGGCATGTTTATAGCATTTTCACTTTTCATTTATCAGCATTGCTGATCTATAAAAAATGAAAAAATGCTATATGTTAAAAGATTATAGTGCTTATTTTTATTTTCAAAAACGCATAAAATGCGTAAATAAAAATAAAAAGCACTATAAATAAAGGGTAGCTACAATGGTTCTGTTGTAGCTACCCGTTTTTTTATCACCCTGAATCTATTGGAGAGTCTATTATGACATCATCACTTTTAATCGTCCTTACCTCGCATAATGCACTGGGAGACACGGGACGTGCTACCGGGTTTCATTATGAAGAGTTTACTACGCCCTATTATGCCTTTAAAGATGCAGGCTATACGGTAGATATTGCCTCTGTGCTTGGAGGGTTGCCCCCTTATGATCCCTCCAGTTTACCTGATGACAAAAATGAATGGCCTGAGTCTGTGTCCCGATTTATGGCGGATGCGCAGGCTAAGAAGCAATTAGAGCAAAGTTTTGCCATGCATGAAGTGAATGCCGAGCGTTATGCTGGCCTCTTTATTGCTGGCGGGCATGGCACGATGTGGGATTTGCCTAATTCGAAAGCGTTGTCTGACGTGTTAGTGCATCTATATGAGCATGGGAAGCTGATTAGTTCGGTCTGTCACGGTGCGGCTGGGTTGCTCAATGCGCGTTTGCCCAAAGATAACCGTGCGATTATTGCGGGTAAGCAGATTAATTCCTTTAGCAACGAAGAAGAGCAGGCTATTGAACTGGATGAGGTGGTGCCATTTTCATTGGAAGACCAGCTGAAGGATCGTGGTGCTGACTATCAGCATGGGAAAGCGTTTGGTAGCTTTGTTGTGCGTGATGGTCAGTTTATTACCGGACAAAACCCTGCATCACTGGATGCGTTGTGCAATAAAATGTTGAAAGCATTGGACGCACGTAAGCGCGATGCGGCGTAAACCCTGCTAGGGTTATTACCCTAACGTTTATAGCATTCTCACTTTTCATTGATCAGCGTCGCTGATCAATGAAAAATGAAAAAATGCTATATATTAAAAGATTATAGTGCTTATTTTCATTTTCAAAAACGCATAAAATGCGTAAATAAAAATAAAAAGCACTATAAAAAGACTGGTGGAAGATTAGATATTATTTGGTCTGCCGCCAGTCACATGTCAAGCGTAAGCCGGCGCACGAATGGTGTCCAGTGGCTATACCATTTCTGGATATTCCTGCGTTAAATCAAGGTAAGTGAGAATGCGTGCCGGAACACTGAGGGATTGCATGTAGGCTTCATCTTCTGCTTTCAGGCGTTCGCGGCTGGCTTTGGCCATGCTTTGCAGTTCAGTGCGTAATGATTCTGCGTCCAGTGTGTTGTCATGCAAATTGCTGATACGTTCAAAAACGCGTCGTTCTTCTGGTTCAAAGCAATGATCTTCATGAAACAGAGTGCTTGCAAGATTAATTAAATGCGCGCGATCACGCGGATTGGTGATTTCACCCCAGCTGTCGCACAGCGATGTTTTCCGGTTTACTGATGCCAGTAAGGTCTGTTTTTGCTGGTCGCTTAATCGCACATTGCCGGAAATATAATGCCGCAAGCTTTCCTGCTCTTCGGCTTCCAGCTCATGATCCACCCATGCAAGCGCGATCATGGCACGAAACATGGCAACGTAGCTATCGGTTGCTTGGGTCATATAGGGTATCCTTATCATCTGATTATAGCATTTTCATTTTTCATAGATCAGTGTTGCTGATCAATGAAAAATGAAAAAAATGCTATAGGTTAAAAGATTATAGTGCTTATTTTCATTTTCAAAAACGCATAAAATGCGTAAATAAAAATAAAAAGCACTATATATGCATCAGCCATAGCAGAAATGACGGTGATGGCAAAGGGTTTATCGTTGTTAGATAACCTCTAAACACCAGCATAGTATGGCTTTTTGCACATGCAGGCGATTTTCGGCTTCGTCCCATACGGCGGATTGTGCGCCGTCAATGACGCTGGCCGCTACTTCTTCACCGCGATGGGCGGGTAAACAGTGCAAAAATACCGCGTCAGATGCGGCGCGTTTCATGATGGCGTCATTCACCTGATAGGGGGTGAGTTTCTGCCTGCGTGTTTCACTGTTTTCGTGTCCCATAGACACCCATGTATCTGTGACGACCACGTTTGAACCAGCAACAGCATTTTCCAGTGAAGCATGAAATGTAATGTCTGCATTTTTGGTTCGCGCCCATTCAATGTACGTGCTGTCTGGTTCAAAGCCTTGCGGGCAGGCAATATGCAGCGAGAATTGCCATATGGCGGCGGCACTAATCCACGAATTTAGTACATTATTGCCGTCTCCAGCCCAAACGGCTTTTATGCCTGTAAGTGTGCCTGTGCGCTCTAGCAGTGTCAGCATGTCAGCCATAATCTGGCACGGGTGTGACAAGTCTGTCAGCCCGTTAATGACTGGAATATTCGCGTAATGTGCTAATTCTACCAGTCGCTCATGATGGGTGGAGCGCATCATGATGCTATGTACGTAACGCGAGAGCACACGCGCCGTGTCGGCAATGGTTTCTCCGCGCCCCAGTTGCAGATCCGAGGAGGAAAGCACCAGCGGATGCCCACCTAGCTCTTTCATGCCTACTTCAAATGATACACGCGTACGGGTGGAATGTTTTTCAAAGATCATACCCAGCGATGTGCCAGCCAGATGTTGCGCGTGCGTGCCGCGAGTGGCTTTCAGTTGGGCTGCCAGTGTGAGGATGCTGTCAAGCGATGCTTTGTCAATATCGCGTAGATCGAGGAAATGTCGTACCATGTTTACCCGTGTCCTATCTCTTTGCATACCTGTCTTAGGCACACGTCCATCAGTGTAATATGTTCAGGCTGGATAATCAATGGAGGAAGCACACGAATAACGTGGCTGACAGCGGGTGCTACCAGTAACCCCGCTTCACGCAATGCGGCACTAAGCGCATGCTTATCTATATGGTCTTCCAGTGCCAACCCTAACATGAGGCCACGTCCGCGCACCTGCTGGATAATGTGGGGGTAATCGGTGGCGAGGGATTCCAGCATTTGCATTAATGCGGTTCCCATAGCCTGAACATGAGGAAAGAAAGACGGTTCCAGCAAGGTATCCAGTACTGCTTGCCCAACGGCGCAGGCGAGTGGATTACTGCCATAGGTGGAGCCATGCGTGCCTTGCGTCATGCCCTGGCCGGCACGTTTTGTGACTAACATAGCGGCCAAAGGAAAGCCGCCGCCTATTCCTTTGGCTACCGTTACGATATCTGGCGTGATGTCGGCTTCTTCAAACGCGAAAAGCTGGCCGGTGCGCCCGTAACCACATTGAATTTCATCCAGAAACAGCAATAGCCCATGCTCATCACATAATTGGCGTATTGCCTGAAGATATGCAGCGTCATGCACACGCACACCGCCTTCACCTTGTATGGTTTCCAACATGATGGCTGCTGTATCTGCGGTGATAGCGTTTCGCATAGCATCAATATCATGGAATGCTACGGGGTGAAACCCTGACATTAGGGGCGCGAAGCCTTGCTTGCTTGCTTCATTGCTACAGGCTGCCAGTGCGCCCGTAGTACGGCCATGAAAAGCACCTTGTGCAGTGAGGATGTGGTGGCGTTGTGGTTGCCCTTGCGTGTAGTGGTAGCGGCGGATGGTTTTGATGGCGCATTCCACGGCTTCGGTGCCGGATGAGCAGAAGAACGCCTGATCGGCAAAGCAGGCTTGTGTCAGGCTACGTGAGAATTGCTGTAAAGGTTGATTATGAAACAGGTTAGAGCAGTGCCATAACTGATCTGCTTGTGTGTGTAGTGCGCGTTGCATCGCTGGGTGTTGATGCCCCAGTACGTTTGTGGCAATACCTGACGCCGCATCAAGATAGGCTTTACCAGTATCATCATACAGATACACGCCCTCACCGCGTACCATGGTAATGTCGCAGCGGCGGTAAACCGGAAGAAGAGGGGAGTTGTGCGCAGACAAACAAAACACCTGTGTTGATGAAAAAGCAGATGGTATTATCTACTTAGCTGCGTCAAAAAGCAAGGCGTGTGTTAACATGCCCTACATCATGCCACGTATCACCAGTGAGCATTGTATGGTTGGGTCCTCTACGCGGTAATGCGCTTCAAGATCATCAGGCGCATGTGTGCCGTCATCAGCAGCACCACACTGATTGTTCCAGTATTTCGCCAGCACTCGACCTTTTGCAGGCAACCCATCATCTATTTTCTTGTCAATCTGATACGCATCCGCAGGCGTTAATAGTGGACCATCTGCATCTCCCCCCGGTACATTTGCTCCCAATTCCAATATATTTGTAGGGGCAAAATTGTAATTATCGCTGCCTGGTCTGTCATCAACACCCCATACTCCGCTGCCATAACGTGATTCAGGTACATTTGTACCAGGTAGTGCGCTGGTAGCGCCATCGGTTCCAGACACACCGGTAAATGATCCGGAAACCATCTCAGCGTAGGATAAATGTTGCCAAAACAGGAATATATCACCTGCAGTGCCATGATCTGTGGTAATCACGCGCAGCACACCATCTCCGTCACCATTGCAGGTGAGTGGCCGTATGTCTGTCAGGTTGTTGCCGCCACAGCTTGCGTGTTCTCCCCAAAACGCGGTTGCATTTCTCATGTCGCCCGGAATGGCAAAATATTTTGAGCGAAAGGCCATGACAGCGCTACGATATTCGTCAATTTCGGCGGATGCTGCACGGAGTTCAGCCGCTTCAATCAGCTGCTTGCCGGTTAGTACTCCACCTGTCAGCAGACCTAGAATGACGAGAACGATACTTAATTCAACTAAAGAAAAACCCTTATTCATTACCTTATTATACTTATAATAGTATAACATATATTTAATGTTAACACGTAATGAGGAAGCGGATTAGATACGCGTGGCACCCACTAATGCAGCTTTCTCAGTATTTTGCTCGCTTATCATCTCTGTCCATTGTTTTCCCTGACCCGTTGCACGTTCTGCCGTTCCATAGTCCTTACCTGCACTATGGCCAGCTTCTGCAAGTGCAGCAGTTGCTGACGGCAAGCCTTCCGCAGCTACAGGATCCTTTGCTAGTACATCGCGTCTTTCCTGCGCTTCCTGGGCAAGTATCTGCCCTATTTCTGAGCCACGTTGGGCTGCAAGCTCGGCTGTACCGTAATGCTCGCCAAAATCCTTTCCTGCTGCTGCAAGTGTCGAGGCTACAGGTGTAATGCCTTCAGGTGTGTTGTTGTCATCGGTCATAATGGTATCTCCTATAATAGAAGACTAGTATAGAGAATTTACATGTACAAAGTATGACGTTTTAGTGAAGTTATGCTATTGTACTAAAACAATACGCTCCGCAGGACGATAACCGATATAGTGTGTTAGACGTTGCATGATGATGTCTTTTTGATGCTCGATAATGATGCTGTAAGCCGGATGGACTTTCACCACTAGCTGTGTGTATCGTCCGGTCTTGGTGGTTTTTAGCTGCACAGGTGAGCAATAAACAGACAGATCGCCCGTTGCCTCACGCCAGTAATGCAAAATAGCGGTATGATCGAACCCTCTTCGGCGCAGGATTTTCTGCAGTGGTGTAGCAAGGCTCTGGCTGATAGGAGTTGGAAATAAGGAAGGACGATAGCCCTTCGGACGGCGATGATTCGCTCCACGGTAGCGAGCTTCCTGTTGTTCTGTCATTACGGTAGTCATGATGCCATTACTTTCTTTACGGGTTTAAAACTAGAGCGGTGATACGGGGTTGCGCCATATAATGCAAGTGCTTCTCTATGCATCTTCGTGCCGTAACCTGCGTGGCGGGAAAATCCGTACAACGGATATGCTTCTGCAAGCTTGTGCATGGCATGGTCACGTTCAACCTTGGCAACAATAGAGGCAGCGGCAATAGACAGGCTTATCGTATCGCCTTTAACCAGCGTGTGCGTGATGCATTCGAGGTCAGGTGCGCGGTTGCCGTCAATTAATGCATAGTTAGGGATGCATGGTAGCTGATAGTACGCACGCTGCATAGCAATCATGGAAGCACCTAATATGTTATATTGGTCAATCTCTGCAACCGTGGCAATGCCAACTCCTACTTTTGCTTGTGTCATAATGGCGCCATAGAGGCGTTCGCGCACAGAGGATGATAATAGTTTGGAGTCATTCAATCCATCGGGGATGGAAAGCGGGTTTAAGATAACGGCAGCCGCATACACATCTCCGGCAAGCGCTCCACGCCCTGCTTCATCAATACCACATACAATACCTGATAGTGCCGACTCATACATGAAGTGTGGCGAGCGGGCGGATGATGCGAGTGGCAGGTTGTTTAGCATTGCTCTCCTTCGATCCATACAGTGTCTTGCATGTCTGGTACTAGTGTGCGATAACGCGCGTAATCTTTTAGCACTTTGCGTACATAATGCCGTGTTTCACGGTATGGGATACGGGCGATAAAGCGTTTTTCGCTGATCTTGCCAAAGCGACGCTGCCATGTTCGCAATTTCGCGGGGCCAGCATTGTAAGCCGCAAGCGTATAGACCAGATTGTCTCCGATAAACTGCTTGTTTTGCAAATGCTCAATATAGCGATGCCCGACAGCGAGGCTAGTGTAGGGATCGTCAAAGTCAAACGGCGTTTGAGGTGTGTGCGTAACTGTTGACACGCTCGATGTCAGGCTGGCTAAGTGTACACCTTCACGGCCATGTTTTTGCAGCATATAGTTGGCGGTACGCGGCATGAGTTGCATCAGCCCGACAGCGCCACGATGTGAACGTGCATTGATTTGGAAGCGGGATTCGTTCTTCGCGATGGCCAGCACGAGTGCTTTATCTGCTTCCGGCGGCAAGGCATACACCCAGTGCGGAATAGGGTAGGCGTCATCTGGTGACAAATTAACATACTGGAAGCGACAAACCGGTAGCGGCACCACATCGCTGGTTGGCACACGTACGGGTTGTTTATCTGCGATAAAAGCGTAATGCGAATAGTCAGGGATAGGGGTGGAAGCGGTAGATGAGCTGATGCCTTCTACAATACTATAAAGACCCACCAGAGCAACAAACGCCGCCCCTTTAAGGTGCAAATATTTCATATATTTCCGTGTTGTTAATACCACAGCGAGTGCCTAATATATTAAATTTAAAACCATATTACAAGTTTTTCTTGCATTTGATATAAATGCTGTCCGTGTGGAAATAATAGCGTGCGTGCTAACCTATTGATTTTCTAATAAAAGTATTTAGCATGAGCATATCATGCCATGCGTGCTTTTTTTGTGCTGGCTGACGTAGCAGGTATGAAGGGTGAAGGGTTGCGAGTACTGGCAGATCAGTATGATCAGGATCACGATGCCATTGCCCCCGCAGTTTGGTAATACCGACATTCACCTGCAACATCTCTTTTGCTGCAATGCCTCCAACCAGCAACAACATGGAGGGTTGAACCAGTGCGATATGACGACGTACAAACGGACGGCATACGGCCAGTTCTTCGGCTGTTGGGTTGCGATTACCCGGGGGTCGCCAAAACACCATGTTGGTGACGTAGATATTCTTATCGCGTGACAGGTGGATGGAACCCAGCATCTTGTCGAGCAGTTGCCCGCTGACTCCACAAAACGGGATACCCTGGCGGTCTTCATCTGCCCCGGGTGCTTCGCCAATCACCATAACGCGAGGCTGCTCGCCGTAGCCATCATGCGTGACGGTATTGCGTGCGGTTTTCTTCAGCGCACAACCATCAAAGCCACGTATCGCTTCGTATAGTGCTTCCAATGTATCTGCACCATTTGCCAGTGTTTGCGCTTGTGCAATAGCCTCTGACTGGTTGAACGCCAGAGCTGGTAGAGGTGCAGCAGAGGAGGGAGGAGGTTTGGGCGGTTGAGCTTTTGGTTGTTTCGATGCTTGGCGCTGTTGAATTAGCGCGTCATTCGCCATGCGCGCGCGTAGCATATGGTTTTGTGGTTCAGTCGCCAGTGCTTCTGTAATTCCAGCCATATGGTACCATTCCAAAGCAGCCAGCGCGTGCGCCTCTAACGTATCACTCATAAACCCGTGTCGTTGTTCATCAAGTCGCCACTATAGCGCATTATACAACAAAACACAAATCTGGGATTTTTGTATGATTCAAAATGAATGTAAGGCACAAAACATGTTTTTGTTAGTTTGCATTTAAAAGTCCCTCAGATACTAACGATTGAGCGTAAGAGGGAATTTCAAGAGAAACTAGGGTGTTGGCACTTTACTGATATCATGTTCTATATCGCAATACGCTTAATTCGCGCTTAACATAATGGCGGAAATCTGGCGGCCATAGTCGGGTTCATTGCGGTGGGTTGCGCGGCGATAGCTGAAATAATGGGATTCCCTGTGATAGGTATCATGTGCAATATGGTCGTAACGCTGGATGTCGCATGCCATGAGTGTTGCACGCACGTAAGCGACATTATCATAGCAATAATGGGTTTGCGGGCGATCTGGTGAGGGGATGAAGAAGGCAGCATTGGCTGCATCAGCGTCAAGGAATTGTGCGTGGAAATCTGCGCCAACTTCATAGCTGGACTGGGCAATGGATGCGCCTTGCACAGCGATAATGTTGGAGGGGTCTGTACCGCATTGCGTCATGCAGGTGATGGTTTCCTGAATAATTCCGGCCAGTGCGCCCTTCCATCCGGCATGTGCTGCACCAATGACGCGCGCTGATGGGTCATAGAATAACACGGGCACACAATCTGCGGTGAGGATGC
The DNA here is from genome assembly GCA_963803575.1 of uncultured Alphaproteobacteria bacterium. Classification (GTDB taxonomy): domain Bacteria; phylum Pseudomonadota; class Alphaproteobacteria; order Rickettsiales; family UBA998; genus CAWDMW01. The sequence goes on along the minus strand of CAWDMW010000002.1, from coordinate 246,466 downwards.
CGATCATCAGTTCTGGCGCGGTAGTCACACATGCATCAGCCTGAATGGTAGCAGCAGGGGGGCTGTCCAGTATCACGCAGCGCTTACCATGGATTTGTGACAATGTGCAGAGTTTCTCAACAGGCTGACCAAAAGATGCTGCGACCCGGCGGCGATTTTCTGTGATGTGTTGTGGGTTATCCTGCGAGCCGAGAGCTACGTTTAGCGATGCATAGACGCCTTCGCTAATACCTCCCTGACGGGTGAAAAATCCATGAGGTGTAGTGAGTAATGGGGAAGTAACAGGCTGCAAGTCAGTCATGCGCCAGTCCGGGCATGGTAACGTCGTCATCGCTACATACGCCCATCACTTTAAACAGCTCACCCATTTGTTGGGGACTCACCAGCCGCTCATAGCCATCATATAAGGTTTGTCCCTGCTCATCGTTGCTTTCCTGCATCAGCATATCTAAGCGCGTTTCACCACCAATGGCCTGAAGGAAATCCCCTTGCGGTGTGATGGGGGAGGTGACAACACCATGTTCATTGAAGGTTTCGGCCAATGCATCAAAGGCTACGTGCGCAGTGATGTCTGCTTGCCCGGGCTGTTCCAGCACTGGCCAGAAACCATGTTTGCGTACCGCTTGCAGCGTATTGCCGCGACTATTGCCTGTGTAGCCGTAATCAATCACCAGCCCTGCACCGCCATATTCTGCCATATGTGCGCCTAACTGATCCACCACTTGCCGGCTGGCAGGGCTGGACTCAATGATCTGTTCGTCCTGACTCTCATCTATGACGTGAGTACCACCTTTCACAAGTTGCAACCCTGTTGCCTGGGTCACAAACGTTAGCGCATTATTCTCACCCAGCGTAATGAAGCGTTCCTGCAATCCGGTAGGCGTCTTTACATATTGCCGTATAGGCAGCGCATCAAAGAATTCGTTGGCTACAAAGAGTAGCGGCAGGTCGGGCAAATTCTCCAGATTCGGTTGCCATACCATGCGCGGATGATGCCCGGCCAGCACAGCACGCTGAAAACGGCGCAATGTCGGGCTGCTATCAACCATGGTGATGACCAGTGATTCATGAAAGCCTGCCACATGGCGCGTGGCGCGTAGTGCATCGCTCATTAATGTGCCGCGTCCGCCACCAAGTTCCACCAGCACCATTTCGCGCTCACCCAGCATTTGCCACATAGCGGCCAGCCATGCGCCCATTAATTCACCAAAGATTTGCGAAATTTCCGGTGCAGTCACAAAATCCCCATGCTCTCCCAGTGGATCACGTGCCATATAATAGCCATGTTGCGGATGCCCAAGCGCCAGCTCCATATAGTCAGCAACCGTCAATGCGCCGTGCGCCTGAATGCGTTCATGAAGAATGGGAAGAAGTGGGCAGTCCTGCGATGATGTCATACATCCTGTTATAACGGCGATGCAGCTAGTGTGCAATCCAGAATGTTTTACATCATCGCTATCATCGGCGGTGCAGCTTTTTGGGTAATGGGCATATCGTAGGTGATGTCACCAGTGCCCAGAATGGTACTGGGCTGATCCTGATGATGCGTATCTATGGCATCGGCACGAATGGTTGATATGCGGCGGTCATTTAACGCTGTTTCCTGATCGTATCCCTGTATAATCACGTCCTCTATAACTGCGTCCAGATCAGTGCCGTAAGGTAGCGTTAGGGGCAAGTTCATCATGGTGTACCCATCTTGCGGGTATAGGGATACCTCCAGCGTTGGCAATGGTTCGCCTTGTTGCGCTGATTGCAACTGGCTTGTATCGCGCAGGGCTGTTATGTCTAAACCATCATGCTGGCTTGCGATGTGTGTTATATCCTGACGTACCTGCTCAGGACTTGCAAGCAATGTGTAAGCCACAGAGCTATGCTGCGCTAGTGCATCGGTTAATAATGTTTCACGTTCCTGCATTGGTTAAAGCGGCCAGTACGGAAGTGCGTTGAAGACGGCCTTCTCCATATTCTGCGTAATCCGTATTAGACAGACTAACTCTCACGCGCGTAGGGTCTGTGCCGTCTTTCACTGTCACTGGGGATATTGTTACGACTTCGTGCGAAAGCTGTTGCAGTTCGTCTGGCGTAAAGGTTGGGTTACCTGCATCATCGGTTAAGGTGGCCGCCTGTTGATAAATGCTGGCGGCTATAGCATGTTCTGGTACTGTTGTATTAGCATAGTTTTTGTACCCACAGCATGTACAGTGAAGTTTCGACCATTTCGGGTGATTTTGAGTATCGTTTTGTTTTGCGATTGAATCTAGCAAGGTAGTTTCGGATCTGACCATTGACGGATTCTACAGTTGAGGTGAGTTTTTTTGTTTGTATAAGCAATTTTTTTGGAATGATTTTCTGGTAAACCTTCCACTCGTCTGTTGCCACGCAAAAAGGCCTGAGATGCGCCAACTTTGCCCAGAGTCGCTTCAGCGTTTTAGCGCCACGAGAGCCAATTTCGATGGCGAGAATGCGTCGTGTGAGGCGAGATACAGCAACCCATACCCATAATTTTCGGCGTTTTTTTGGGTGTAATGCCACATCTCATCAATCTCAATAATGTCCTGCGGAGGCAGTGCATCGGGCAGTGAATTCTTGATTTTAGCCATTATATCACGACCTTCATCGCGCAGCCAATGCATCACCGTAGAGGGGCTGACACCCAGAAATCTGGCAATGCTTCGTATACCCATATTCTCTGTATACAACTGAAATGCCTGCAACTTTAATGCAGGGGGATAGCCGCGACCATGCGAGTTCGTGAAGTTATATCCACAACCCTTGCAGCGAAAACGCTGCTTGCCTCGCATCTTACCATTCTTGAAACAAGCCGTCGAACCACAGCGTGAACAATACATAACACCTCCTTGCAATTGCAGAAATACTATATCATATAAACTATGCTAATGAAACAGTTCCCATGTTCTTTCCCACCAAGGCTTTCCAGCAGTGCTTTACTCATGGCAGCAGATTCTTCCTGATGCTCTGGCTGCAATGCAATGCTTGTGGTGACAGATTCATTTTTAACAGATGTTCTTAGCTTGACCGCTGGCACCTCGGATGCATGTAACTCTAGCCACGCTGTTAATGTATCAGATGTTGCTTGTGGCATCTGTGCGTCTGCAATGCAAGGTATCCATTAAGGCACGTGTGCTGCTAAGTGGTGTGGGTCCAACAGGGTGATGAAACTGTTCTGCCAGCATAGGCACGCGCATAACAGCCTGATGCATAGCATTTTGCACAGCTTCCATATCAACATCGACATTATCAATGGATAGATATAAATTCCACTCAGGAAGCGTAACGGTAGCATCTTCTTTGGGATCGGCAGCGGTGGCAAATATGTGTATGTCATGTAGTGATGGATCGTCCATGGAAGCCGAACCCTGAAGAATCAACTCTTCCCTCACCATTTCACTCAAAATGGCCTCAGCCCGCCGTCTGGTATGTATGGCTTCAGTAAGTTGGGTCATCCTTATATCCAATGTTAATAACTTTAAATTAGTGTAGCGTAATATTAATGCTATGCCTACATGAAAGGTGGATGGCGACTTTGGCGGGTACTAGCCATCTTCTTGTCACTAAAGCTCTATGAGCTAGCCAAGAGCTTCCGAAGCTCTTCTTGTCGAGCTTCTATGTCCTCTTCAGCAGCAGCGTTATTAGCAACCGCTTCCTGAGCACAAACTGATTGCGCTTCGTCACGAGTATCGTAGTATTCGAAATTTCCAGGCACTAACACAAAGGTGTTTAGGAACCCTGTGTCCTGCATTGCTCTGAATTTTGTTTCGCCACCGATGTTAATCTTTTCAACTTTGTAACGAGTCATGTTTTCAAAAGAAATAAACAACGTGAACTTATTTTATGCGTAATACTAAACGTATTCGCAAAAGCTATATAAGGTTAGCATGTGCTATAAAAGAAGTTCGCTGTTCTTTTAGCATCTTAATAAGATCACTGGCAACAGTAAAATTCATTTATCAGAACAATTCTTTAAGTTTGCCGCCTTTTAATGAGAAATTCTATAAAGTACCGCTTATCACCATGACAATTGCGCCTTAAACCATCGCCATGGCGGGTTGCGCGGCTTTTTGAGTGATGGGCATATTGTAGGTGATGTCTCCGGCGCCCAGGATGGTGCCGGGCAGGTGGTTTGAGAGAATTTTCTCTATGCTCGCATCCGCGCCTGACATGTGGCGATTCTGTTCCGCTTTATGCCCGTATGTGATAACATCCTCAATTACTGCGCCCAGATCCGTGCCGTAAGGGAGGGCAAATTCCATTTTCATGGTGGTGTACCCTTTGTCTGAATGATCGCGCACGATAAGCTCAGGCAGGAGTGGTGTGTCGGGAGTGGACTGCAATTGACTGGTGCTTAGTAATGCTGTTGCATCTATGCCCTGTTGCTGTGCAACCGCTTCAACATTCTGATGTACCTGCCCGGGGCTGGCAAGTAATGGGTAGGCTGTCGGGCTATGAACAGCCAGTGCATCACTGAGTAAGGTTTCGCGCTCATCCTGAGATAATTTTGCCAGCACAGATGTGGAGTGTAATGCATGGTCAGGATGCATTTGATACTCTTCATTCATTACACTAATAGCAAGAGCCGAATGTGTATTGTCTGAAGAGACATGCAACGTGATCTCCATCTGCTCATCAGATAATTGTTGCAGTTCTTGTTGAGTCAATACAGGTTGCCCCGTTTTGTCCGTTAATTGCGTGGCACGTTCCAGAATGGTTGCCATAATAGCGTCTTCTCTACCTACAACATCCTGATAAAGTTCGGTTGCATCTATGTCTGGCTTGATTCGCATGTACACGCTTTCATTATGGCCAGAATGTTCAAGCCTTGTAGTACCTGATGATTGTTGTTCAAGCCATGTTTCTAACATGTGGGCATCTTCAGGAGACACACGAGCCGACTGTGTGAAGTCTTGCATCAATTGCCGCACCTCGTCTGGTGAGGTAAGAGAAGAAGCGTCATGAAAATGGTCTGCAAGTGCTGGTATATGCATAGCAGCGTTTTGTATCGCCTGCTGCATGGCTTCGGGTGACACATCAAGCGTATCATTTTTGACATATAAGCAGACTTCCCAGGCAGGACGCGTGATGGTTTCGTCTTGCGTAGGGTCATGGGCGTAGAGATTTGCCCGTATGCTGTTTGGATCATAAGCATCGACAGGTAGGTCTCCCTGAAGTATCAGCTCTTCAGCAATCATTTGGCTGATAATCGTTTTAGCATCTTGCCTATGTTGAATGTCTTGGGTAAACTCGCTCATAGATAGATATGTTTAAGGTTATTTATGTTGATAATAATATAACATAATGATTACGGGATATAAACCTTTGTATCCCGTAATTCGAATAATAGTTTAACGTGATAGTGTTATGGGGTCGATTGCAAAAAAATCCCTGTAAGTTGACGGCAACTGCACAGGGAGGGGGTTATTTTCTGCTTTCGAAAAAGCTCTCGATTATACTTGCAACCCAATAGAAGGCTATTGAAACAACCAGGAAGATCACAACGAATACGAATATGAATGGCAAGGCAGTCTTCGTGACGGCTGCTGATAGAACAGCCAGAGTCATAAAGCGTGCGCTTTTTTTGTTAAGCATATAGCTATATTATAAAGAACAGCCTTCACTTTTACGTGATACAGTGTTTATGTCAAGCCATTTGAACGTGGCTTGCGAAAAAAGTGCTTAATCGTCAATATCTTCGTCCATATCCATAAAGGACATGGCGTGTTTGGCTTCATGCTCTGAGGTGCCGGTTACATCGACCTGCTCGTTGGCGAATGCATTGGCAATTTCTTCATCTTCCACGTCTTGCGGCTCTGCTTCATCATCACCGAGTGTATGTGATTCGGACATTTTGTACGTAGAATAAGAGGAGATGGCTTCTTCTTCCAGTGCGGCCAGATCAACGGTACGCTCTGCCACTTCGCGTAGTGCAACCACTGCATCTTTGTCATTGTCACGATCCAGCGTCAGGGGTGCGCCGGACGCAATCTGTTTGGCACGCTGGGCGCTAATGGCCACCAGTTCAAAGCGGTTAGGGATAACTTCTATGCAATCTTCTACAGTGACACGTGCCATACGCTTATGACTCCTTTAAATTTACGAGTTTTGGTCAATCAAACATTGCTTTATATCAGTTTTGCGCTACATTACAATGGTAAACTTCCATTGCTGACCATTTTTGACTGATTCTTATACCCCATGACTGATATTGTCCCGTTTTTAGAGCATACTACCTCACCCACTGCACCTCTCCCCAAGCCTGACTGGATACGTGTGAAAGCGCCTGTATCCAAGGAGTATCAAAATACGCGCGATTTGTTGCGTGAAAAGAAACTTAATACGGTGTGCGAAGAAGCGGCTTGCCCTAATATTGGGGAGTGCTGGAGCAAGAAACATGCAACGGTGATGATTCTGGGCAGTGTGTGTACCCGTGCGTGTGCGTTTTGCAATATTCAGACAGGGCGCCCTGATTTGCTTGATCCGCATGAGCCGGATAATCTGGCAGCAGCGACAGCAGAATTAGGGTTGAATCATATGGTGATTACCTCGGTAGATCGGGATGATTTGCCTGATGGCGGGGCGGAACATTTTGCTCAATGTATTGCAAAGATACGTGCTACATCACCCGGAACCACGATTGAAATTTTAACGCCGGACTTCTTGCGCAAAGATGGCGCGCTGAAAGTGGTGGTGGCCGCGCAACCGGATGTCTATAATCATAACATTGAAACAGTGCCGCGCTTGTATAAGTCGATTCGTCCGGGTGCGCGATATTTTCATTCGCTAAATTTGCTTAAAGAAGTGAAGGATATGGATGCATCCATGTTTACCAAGTCCGGACTGATGGTAGGGCTTGGTGAAACGCGTGAGGAAGTATTGCAGGTGATGGATGATATGCGCTCGGCGGATATTGATTTTATTACAATTGGGCAATATCTGCAACCCACGCCGCGTCACGCTAAAGTGCAGGAATATGTGACGCCTGATACGTTTCGCTATTATAAGCGCATGGCCAAAGCAAAGGGATTTTTGATGGTATCAGCCAGCCCTCTAACGCGCTCTTCCTACCACGCGGGTGAAGATTTTGCTCAGTTGCGTGCGAATCGGTTAGCGCAATTACAGGCTTCTTGATGCTGTTATGACGCATTATCATGTTCAGGAATATTCACCTTATACAGCGCAGCAGATTTATGATCTGGTGATGGATATTGAGCGCTATCCAGAGTTTATTCCTTGGTGCCGCGCAGCGCGTGTGGTAACGCGTCTGTCAAAAGATGCTTTTTTAGGGGAGTTAGTGATTGCGTTTAAGCATATACGCGAAAGCTATGTCTCCCGCGTGACGGGTGATCCGGAAACATTGAGCATTGATGTGGTGATGGAACGTGGGCCTTTCGAGCATTTAACCAACCAGTGGCAATTGATCCCGCAGGATACGGGTTGTCTGATTGACTTCCATATTGATTTTGCCTTTAAAAGCCGTCTGTTGGAAAAAGTGATTGGCGCGCTATTCGGACGCGCCACTCAAAAGATGGTACAAGCCTTTCAGGATCGCGCTCATGCGTTGTATGGGGATGAAGCTTAGAGTGTTTGATTAACTTTTTGTGGCGAATGTTTCATAATAAAGGCGATTATCTTTTATAGCTACCCTGTTGGATAGCTGAAATTACATGACTGACTTTAACGATGATCTTCAGGCCTATCTTGATGTGCTTATAGCTGAAAACAAGAAGCTTGAAGCGATGAAATCAGAGATAGAGGAGCTAAGAAAATCTACGGCTCAGAGTTTCAGCGAAACTTTGGAGCAGCTTGATACTCCTTTTTCAGAAAGTGTTGGCTTGACGTCTGATTCTTTCGATTATACTCGCAGCTATGGTGAGAATTATGGTTACGAGGATAATGGTGACGTTGACGAGTTTGGCTTTCCTATCATCTAGCATTAGCGTCAATACGCCCTAGCTATTTCTCTACACTGCACCTCCCTTAAGAGGTGCTTTTTTTCTGTATGGGCGCACATCTTCCAAGGCTAAGCTAGGGTGATTTATGATGTTCTGACAGAAGGGGTGGGTTAAGTACGCTGTTTGTTAACGCGCTCTGCCCATGAGGAGTTTGCTGTATGTGCAAGGGTATCCGCGCTACCATCTATGAGATTGGCAAGTGATGATGCCTTGGAGGTGTCTTTGCGCATGGCTTCGGTATCTTTGTACATATCCTGAGTAAGGGACTGTATGTCCTTGAGTGTATCCGCTGAAACATTGTCTTGCTTAGGCACATTATCTGCCATATTGTAGAGTTTATCTGACAGGTTAAGCGCTGTTGTCGAGATGTTTCAGAATTGTTTAGCATGGATATGCACTCCTTGATGCTAACGTTAACGTATCACATTGTAATGATAAACGCCGTATCTAAATATTTACCATAAATACCTTCTGCTATGATCTGCTTATAACCAATCGCTAAAATATTCTTTGCGGGTGGCGATGAGGTAGGACAGGCCGCAAAGGATTGCGATCCAGATGGTGAAAGAGAAAAGGTAGCCTCGCCGAGCGCGTTCTTTCTCGTACCAGCGTTGCGGAGTGACTCCGTGAGAGAGCAGTACGATGTTGGCGGCGATGTTGATGCAGGCAATGTTGACAGCGAACAGAACGGCAGCGCCTTCTGCGTGGTAATATTGTTTGGCGCCCAGCATCAGCCCGCATGTGGCCACAGGCGGAAGCAGGGCAGCCGCTACCATGACGCCTACAAGGGAACTGGATACACCGCGGGTTAAAGACAATACTGCCGCTGCACCTGCGCTTAGTGCCAGAAAGACGCTGGAGAAGCCCACTTCGGTGCGTCGCATTAATTCGGCATTATCAAGTTCGTATGGCCAGAGCAGCCCTATTAGCAGGCTCATACCCAGCGTGATGGTCATGCCTGTGAGGCCAGTCAGAATTGCTTTACGCGCTAGGGTTTTATCACCAAGCACGGTGGCCAGAGACAAAGCCAGATTTGAGCCCAGGAATGGGGCAATCACCATGGCACCCACAATCACGGCCACGTCATTATAGAGCAGCCCAACCGCAGCAACAATGGTGGAGAAGAACACCATTAGCAGGAAATTAGTGTGGATTTCTGCGTCACTACATACATCGTTATAAAGTTCTTCCCGCGAAATGCGCCCAATGCCAGAGCTGTTGCGTTCCTTTAGCTGCTTGCGGTATTCACTGTCCTGCTCGTTTTGTTCTGCATCAGGGTTGGGTAGCACGGCTTCCACTGTCTGAATCATGATGCGTGATTGTGTGTCTTGCGCGGCCAAAGGCTGGAGCAGGTCGATGAGTGGCTGTGATATGTCAGTGGCAATGAGGAATCCATAGCACGTGCGTTGATCTTTCGCTGTATATTGCCAGCTATCGGTTGCATGGTAATCAGATTGCGCTTTATCAACGACTTTCTTTAATGTGGTGTCGTCCAGATCAGGTGAGGTAATAAACTGAATAAGTCGGTGCGCCACGAATGCCTACATGAGTATTGAAGCTTGCACCATATGGCAGGAGGGGAAGGGCTGTCAATGATGCATCGTGTCAACAGAACCTGAGCTATGATTAGGAATCTGTTTTGACAGGGTAGGTAATGGTGTTTATGCTGCATGTTATGAGTGTTCAACCCCATGCATTGATTACTGGAAGTGCCACGCGTATTGGGCGGGAAATGGCGTTATTTCTGGCGCGTTGTGGTTACAATATTACGCTGCATTATCATACGTCACAGGACGCCGCGCAACGATTGAGGCAAGAGATTAGTGTGCTTGGCCGGCAATGTGGCATGGTGCAAGGTGATTTGTGTGATGGCAATGCAATGACCGAGGTAATTCAGCAAGGGTTTAAGCAAACCGGCCATATTACAACGCTGATCCATAATGCATCGCTGTTTAAGAAGGGAGCGCTGGATGATGTGACCCCTGATGAGTTGATGGCGCATATGCAGGTGCATTTGTGTAGTCCGGTAATGTTAACGCAAGCCTATATGCAGCAGCTTCCATCTGATGCAAACGGGCATATTGTGGCGATCAGTGATGGCATGAAAGGATGGAGCATGTCCGGACAGTTTCTGGCGTATAGTTTAAGCAAGCTGGCACTGGAACAATATGTGTTGCTCATGGCGCAAACGCTTGCGCCTCGCGTGCGGGTGAATGGCATTGCACCTGGAGCCAGTTTGCCCGGACATATGGATAAAGCACAGACCTTTGAGAAAACAGCTGCTATTAGTCCTTTGCAATGCAATAGTTCTGTGGACGAAATTCTCAATGCGTTATGGTTGCTTCAACAAAGCCCAAGCATGACAGGCCAGATTCTCCGGCTGGGAAGTGGCTTGCATTTGTAGGATGACTTCTCCTTAGAATGAGGCGCCCTTAACAGGTATTTTTTCTGATTGGAAGTGAAAAAAACGGATTTATGCACATTTTTTGTGCCCTGCAAGCTTCCTGGAAAAAGTGGTTATGGGCGTCAATAAAAATCTTTGTTAATCAGATGGTTGGTAGCGCAATAGGTAAAAAGTAAAAAAAGTGGTAATTGCTGAAAAAGCAAGGTTTTGCAACGAATCCCATTAGATTTTCACAGGGTTATCCACAGGCTGTATGTTGAAGTGATTAAGGATTACTATTTGCACCATCCTGTCAGTTGCTGATAGGTATATTGCACAATCACAAAGGGGGTAGAGATGTTTGAAGTTCAGTGTGACGGGTTAATAGGATGCAGCCATAATTATGCGGGATTAAGTGCGGGTAATGTGGCCTCGCAACATCATGCAAAACATACAGCCTATCCCCGGGCTGCAGCGTTGCAGGGGCTGGAGAAAATGCGTATGGTGCATGAGCTGGGTGTGCGCCAAATGATTTTACCACCACCTCTGCGTCCCAACATGGTGCTGATGCAACAATTGGGCGTGAAACCGGAAAATGGACGAAATGACGCGTATGCATCCATGGTCGTGCGTGCGGCGTGGTCAGCATCAACCATGTGGTCAGCGAATGCGGCAACCGTTAGCCCCGCTCCTGACACGGGTGACGGAAAGTTGCATATGACGATTGCCAATTTATGCAGTAGCCTGCACCGGGCGCAGGAGGCTGATGAGCGATACGCGCTATTTCAACGTATCTTTGGTAATGTCGCACAGTTGCATCCTGCCTTACCGGCCTGTCATACACTGGCAGATGAGGGGGCGGCAAATCATATGCGCTTAAGTGATGGTCATGGAGGCGGCGGAATAGAGGTGTTTGTCTATGGCCGTCATGAAACCGGTGCAAGGCCAGAGCGTTACGCTGCCCGACAAACGCGTTATGCTGCTGAAGCGGTTGCGGCTAAACATTTGCTTTCTGAAGGTGACGCGTTATTTGTTCAGCAGCACCCACGCGCTATTGATGCAGGTGTGTTTCACAATGATGTGATCGCCATGAGTAATGAACGTGTCATGATCTATCATGAATATACGTTTCTGGATGAAGCGGCAACGCTGGCTAAGCTGAAAGAAAAAGCTTCCTTTCCCGTATGTCTGATACGTCAGTCTGAAACAGATTTGCCGTTGGATGATGCGGTAGGAAGTTATTTTTATAATAGCCAGCTGCTGAGTTTGCCCTGTGGCGGTATGATGATTCTGGCACCGGCAGAATGTTTGCGTTATGAACAGGCAGTCAGCGCAATGAATGCGATTGTCGCAGATGCCGGAAATCCGGTTGAGCATGTAAAATATCTGGATGTGCGCGAGAGCATGAAGAATGGCGGAGGCCCTGCTTGTTTAAGATTGCGCATTGTCATGAATGAGGCGCAGTATCAGCAGATTCCAGACGTATATCGCTTTAGCGAGGAACGCTTTGTAATGCTGCATGATTATGTTTCGCGCCATTATCCTGAATCACTGGATGCAAATGATATTTTTAGCGAGAATCGTGTGGAAGAGATACATGGAATCCACACATCCTTACTAAAGTTGTTTTAATAAACTAAATATTATCTTGTGTTTTTACCATTTATTGCGTTATCATAGCGAATGGTATTTATACAAAATGCGAGATACCTCCGCACACAAATGGATAACACAATACAAGCTATGGCTACAGATAACACAAAAATGCATAGACGCTCTATTCTTCAGCGGGATGATGGCGCAACTATGATTGAATTTGCCATTATAGCGCCGGTATTGTTCTTTTTAATGCTGTTCATTATTGACATGGCGCTATACTTCTATGCCAGTTCGATCATTGAGATTGGTACGACAAAGGCGGCTCGTCAGGGTATTACCGGTAACACTTACGGCGCAGCAAGCAGTCGTAAGGAAAGCATCCGTAACGAGATAACACGCTTTGCCAGTATTATTGTCGATGTGAACAAGTTAGACATTTATTGTGAACCTATTGGGGTGTCGTTTGATAATGTTGATCCCGCTAAGCGGCAAGAGCGTATCGACGCGCGCCCTAACGAAAATTTCGCCTGTGATGCCGGAGCGGGTGGTGAAGCCATTATTTATCATGTGACGTATGACTGGAAGTTTTTTGTGCCTTACGTTAATACGCTTGTTGGCGGAAACGTTTCTGATAGCATGGTAAGCGCACCAATTCGCTCTTCCATGGTTGTATTAAATGAAACATTTGGCGCTGCTCCGGCTGGCTGATAACTTACTAAATTCTATCTGAGGATATAAATCATTATGCGCATCCCTTCTGTTTTACGTGGGCTTACTCAGCTTAAGCGCAACCAATATGGTGCTGCTGCCATTGAATTCGCTTTTGCATTACCGTTTTTGGTTCTGTTGCTGTTCGGTACGATTGAAATTAGTCGTCTGGTGCTAGTGCATCAGAAAGTGGACAAGGCTGCGTCACAGATTGCTGACTATGTTGCTCAAACCCCACTGCCCAGAACGCAGGATGCCACTAAGCTACAAGGTGCTTATGCAACACTGATGGAGCCTTTTGGCGTATCAGACAATTCAGGGTTTGTCATTAGTGTGATTGCAAATAACGAAGACCTGAATAATCCTCAGCCGGAAATTGTTCATCAGACCTTGTCTGGTGGTGTATCATCGCGTATTAGCTTAGACGAGATACTTGATGAGGTGTTAAGTACTGATGGAGTAGACGGTTTTCTAGGTGAAGATACGGTGATTGTTGTTGAAACAATGCATCAGCATAGCAACATGTTAGGTGGTGTGCTTGATAGTTTTATGGGTACAGGCGGCGGTGACTCTGTGGATGGTTCGGATGTATACAAGAAAGCGGTGTATCGTTACCGGTTTAACCTTGAAGCAGTAGAGGTGGATGCACAACCTGCTTCACTGGGTGACAGGCCGTTAGTCTGTGGCTATTATAGTGCTGCCGATGATAACCGTGAACCGTTTGCTACCGCTTCAGACAGAAACCGATATAGTGAACGTGACTGGGATATTTATACCAGTCCAAGATGGGGTGAGCGTGATGATCCGCGTGGTGATCGTACTGAGCTTTACCCTAGCGATATTCCGCACCCGTGTTTGTGTTATGGTAAGCAACCTGGGCATAAAAACTTTGATAGGCGTTTTAAACGACAGATTTCAACATGTGTTCCTGAGTTAATCAATGATCTGAACTGTCCTCAACTTGATCGCGGAGACTGTCTTTCTACGTCCAGTTGCCTAGAGGATAGAAAAGATTTAGGTGATGGCGCTGTTCGTATTAAGGGATGTTGTTATGATACCAGACGCAGTAATACGCAAAGAAAATGCTATTCTTGCCTGGATGAAAATGACAAGATTCAACCGCCGGAGGATCCGGGTTCTGATGACTGCTTGCCGAAAGAGCCAGACCCTAGGCCAGATCCTGAGCCACCGAAAGATCCAGATCCTGAGCCAGAACCACCGAAAGAGCCAGATCCTGAGCCGGAACCACCGAAAGAGCCGGATCCTGAACCAGAGCCTGAGCCAGAAGAATTATTAGGAGGATGATTAATATGAAGGAAACATCTCACATAAAACGATCACTGTTACGTGATGAACGAGGGGCGGTTATACCGATAGTCGCGGTGTCTATCGTTACTTTACTGGCTTTTAGTGGATTTGCCATCGACGTAGGACGTAGTTTTTTGGTGAGTAACAAGATGAGTAACGCTTTAGATGCTGCATTACTGGCAGCGTCTAAAGATGCTACCTCGTCTGTTGTTCAGGAAAATCCCGAGAAACTAAATGCTATTGTTCGTGATTACTTTAAAGCCAACTTCCCCAGTGGTTATCTTGGTACAACCATTGATGAAAGTAATATCACCGCCAGTTTTGATGAAAATACTGGTGCTTTAACTGGAAACGCGACGGGCGATGTTGATCTTATTTTTTCCGGTATTTACGATCTTATTCCAAATGCTAGCACTGAATCTAGTACAGGCATTGTGGTGAATTCTGAAGTGCTACGAGAGATTGGAGCCAAGGTAGAAGTGGCGCTCGTGATGGATAATTCTTATTCTATGTGTTATGCGGAAGGTACCGGTGCTATATGGGGGAATAGGCCTGCACTTGATACGTCCTGTACAAAATATGTGGCAATGGTAGATGCTGTCAGTGGCCTGATTGAAGAAGTACAGGATCGTATTGAGCAGTCTAATTCTCCTGAATCTGCCGCGCATTATGCTTATATTCCCTACACGCATGATGTTCGTGTCAATGGCTCTATGGAGAATTTTAATGGTTTTTGTAATCAGCCAGCAGATGATGATACGGTATTGCCTGTGCTTACAGGATTGCGCGAGAATCCTGCAACGATCTTAGGCATTATGAGAAGTCATCTCCCTTTTGCGGAAGGAGGGACTAATACATCAACTGGTATGTATTGGGGGTGGGCTGCACTGCGTAGCAATAGTACAGGGTTATTTTCCGGTAGTTCGTCTCATGAGAAAGTGCCTGCTACCATACAAGATGTTCGTGACTTGACAGCGACCAAAGCTATTATTTTGCTAACCGATGGAAAAAACGAGTATTTCAATCGCAATTGTAACAATCCTGACTATACAATACTTAGTGGTCGCCCTAATACGTCATCGCATGATGATTCCATTGCAGATGACCGGTTTGCGGAATTATGTGCTGGTGCAAAGCAGGAAGGAATTAAAGTATATACCGTGGCCTACAATGTACCGGAAGGTTCCAGTATATCTACCGCACTGGAAAGTTGTGGTAGTCCAGATAGCTTTTATCAGGCAACGGAAGTTTCCCAGTTAAAGAAAGCATTTGAAGGCATTGCGAACGACTTGATTGATGTGCGTATCACACGGTAAGGCATTCATTCGTATTTGGTACTGCATAGCAATAAAAAAGCCCTTCATTTTCGGAGGGCTTTTTTTATGGCGAAATTATAGGTTCTGTTGAGTTTTCATAATTTATTGTGTATAATCGATGGAATTGAGGAGGTTTTATGTCTTATACACAACGAATTGGTCAGCATCAGTGGGATTCTATCTATATGTATCTAAACGACTTTGCGAACATATATACTAAGAACGAGGCCGATTGTCGTCGCTTTGTTGAAGCGGTGTTTTAGATGGCGCGTTCGGGGTCACAATGGCGACTTTTGCCGCCAGAATATGGCGCATGGAATACGGTCTATCGCCGCTTTTCGGATTGGGCAAAGAAGGGCGTATGGTATAAAATGATGTATTATTTTCAGAATGATCGCGATATGGAGTACATCATGATTGACTCCACTATTTTGCGTGCCCACGCTTGCGCCAGTCCTTCAAAAGCAAACAAGATGATGAAGGGCTAGGGCGATCCTGCGGTGGATTCTCTACAAAAATTCACGCCGTTTGCGATGCTTTGGGCAACCCACTTCGCTTTATTATCACGCCAGGTCAGCGCCACGATGTTTCACAAGCTATTGATATCATTAGTGGAATTAATACGCAAGCGTTATTAGCTGATAAAGGGTATGATTCAGACGAGCTGCGGGAGTTTGTCCAAAAATCAGGTGCGGCTGCGCATATTCCGCCACGAAAAAATCGGCTGAAAGAGAAAATTTACGATGAGCATCTTTATAAAGAGTGCCATAAAGTGGAGTGCTTATTTGGTTTTCTAAAGCATTACAGGAGGTTATTTGCACGGTTTGATAAAACCAAACAAAACTTCTCTGCTTTCCTACATTTTGTCGGCGCACTTCAATGGCTAAAATAAAAATCTCAACAGAACCTAGTGCTTTTTATTTTTATTTACGCATTTTTGAAAATGAAAATGCTATAGTCTGTGCAGTATGTCTGCTATGGCCATTATTTCTGCTGTAATATCACAGAGGCTTTTCCACTATTAATCATTTTTCAACCTGCACCGTGTTCAATGGGTACATCTCATAATAGATAGGTATCCGGGTATATGAAGTTTCTTATAGGATTTGTCACCGTTATAGCGTGTGTGATTGGTGGCTATGTGCTACACCAAGGTAAGCTGGCCGTTTTGTGGCAGCCTACCGAAGTACTGATTATTGTTGGTGCGGCAGTGGGCGCGTTTATCATTAATAACTCCGGCGGTTTGATTAAAGCAGTTCTCAAAAGTTTCAAATGCCTGCTGAAAGGTATGCCGTATAAGAAAAAAGATTATATTGAATTGCTGACCATGCAATATTCTATCTTCAAGACCATGCGCACCAAGGGGATGCTGGAGATGGAGCAACATATTGAGAACCCCCATAGTAGTAGTCTGTTCAATAGCTATAAGAGCTTCACCAAAAATCACCATGCTGTTGATTTCTTCGCTGATTATCTGCGCCTGATGACCATGGGCGTTGAAAATCAATATGAGCTGGATGACCTGATGGCGGCAGAAATTGAATCACACCGTAAGGAAGCAAAACATATTGCTCATGCGGTAGCAAATATGGCTGAGGGGTTGCCAGCATTGGGGATTGTGGCTGCCGTATTGGGCGTGATTGTTACTATGGGTAGTATCAGTGAACCGCCGGAAGTGCTGGGTAAACTGATTGGTGCGGCACTGGTTGGAACGTTTCTTGGGGTATTGCTGTCTTACGGTATTGTTGGCCCCATGGGGAATTATATTGGCGATTATCTGGAATCAGAAGTGCGCTACCTTGAGTGCATCAAGGCCAGCTTGCTTGGATATTCCAAAGGCGTGGCACCGGCTGTGGCAGTAGAATATGGGCGCACTTCCATTGATGTGCTATGCAAGCCCAGCTTTGCGGAAGTGGAAACTGCCTGCCAGTCCGTTGGGTAGCGTCATATGGCTGAGCTTGAACAACCGATTATTATCAAGAAGATCACTAAAGTAGAAGGTGGCCACCATGGGGGTGCATGGAAGGTTGCCTATGCTGACTTTGTGACCGCGATGATGGCGTTCTTCCTGCTATTATGGCTGTTATCCAGCGCATCAGATGGGCAGTTGAGCGGGATTGCGGATTACTTTAGCCCTACGATTGGGATTAGTGGTGCCATGGGGATTGGTTTTGAAGGGGGCTTAAGCGATTCCGTTGAAGAGGGAAAACGCCGTACTGATCTGGCGCCTCCGGGTATTGTTAGTGGGCAGCCACCGCAAGGATTGAAGCAGGGAGAGCCGAAGAAAAAGGTCGCGATTGAATCACCGCAGGGCGAGCAAATGTTGTTTGACGAAGCGCAGGCCACGCTGGAAGCTGAAATGGAAGAGAATGAAGACTTGCGCGAGTTACGTGACAACATCCAGCTGGAGCAAACCGATGAAGGGCTAAAGATCAAGATACTGGATACGGAGAAAGACCCTATGTTTTACCCCGGACATACGCGCCTCACGGATGCGGGTGAGCGCTTACTAGCCAATATTGGTGAAGTGATTTACGGGATGCCGAATCATATCTCGATTAATGGGCATACGGACGCCGTACCATTTACCCGCCGACGGAATTACTCTAACTGGGAGTTATCTGCGGGGCGCGCCAATTCTGCGCGTCGCCATCTGGTTGCTGAGGGTATGGAGGATGAGCGCGTTTCAAAAGTGCAGGGTTATGCGGCAAATGAGCTATTATTACCCGCTCAACCGGAACATGCGAAGAACCGACGCATCGAGATTATTTTGCTAAAACAAGATCATATGGTACCAGCCTTTGATGCGCAACCAACGGGTAGTCAGTTTAACCCTACGCAAGACATGATAGAAGATAGCGAAGTGCGTGATGGTGCATCTACCAAGCTGCGGGATAAAGAGCTGGAAGACATACCGTTCGAGCCAGTGACCGTGATTCCTGACACGCCGCTACAAAAAGAATCACTGGATGAAGCGCAGGGCGTGATCCAGTTTGTGCCGCGTTAGCTCAGGCGTGTTGACATTAACATGGTGATTCTCTGTGTAGAAATACCGCTATTTGCCATGCGGTAGAATATGGTGTACGACTTATGCACGCTAGGGGGCGTCTATGGAAGAAGTACGCACGATTGCAATAAACCTATGGCAGTTTGCTAATGATAACGCAGCATTAGGGATATTTATTGCGGCAATTACATTACTATGGGCAGTATATGCTCACCTCAAGCCGAAAAACGTACAGCAGACAAGGACTGATACGTTAGGATTACAACAGATTCATCACGGCAATGGTGATAATATTGGTCGCGATAAGATAGAAGGTGACCAAAATAATTATACCACAATCATTCAAGGTGATCCTGAACGGGAAAGAGCATTACAAGCGCAGGCGGATGAACTTGAAGAGCAGTTGAAGGATTTCACTGGTGATTCTAAAGCTGATGTTAAAGCAAAGACACTGCTGGAAGAAGGTAGGCTTTTAATTAAGAATCAGAAATATGAAGCGGCAGAACATATACTTGAGAAGGCGGATGAAAAACTAGCCGAGGCCATTGCCAGTGCAGCGCAGGCAACTAAAACGCAGGCACAACGTTATTTTCTGCGAGGCAGTAATGCAGAATTGCGTTTTAGGCCGCAGGAAGCATTAGAATATTACCGTTCAGCGTGGAATAGATCCGATCATGGTAATCCTGATTATGCTTACTCTTATGCAAAACTATTATGGCAACAAAGGAATTTTCCAGAAGCAATAAGGGCAAGTAAGCAGGGGTTAGCACTCGTGAATGCGAGTGATATAGCAACAAAGGCTAATTTTCTAACTGTTCTGGGAAATGCTTATGGCGACAATCGTGCGCTAGATTTGGCGATTACTACCTACACGGAAGCGTTGGAGATATATAGGCGTTTAGCATCCGAGAATCCCGCTGCCTATGATGCATATGTTGCAGGAACGCTGAACAATTTGGGAAATGCATATAGAAACAACGGTGCGATAGAGTTGGCGATTACTACCTACACGAAAGCGTTGGAGATATATAGGCGTTTAGCGTCTGAGAATCCTGCTGCCTATGATGCATATGTTGCCACAACGCTGAACAATCTGGGAAATGTATATAGAAACAACGGTGCGATAGAGTTGGCGATTACTACCTACACGAAAGCGTTGGAGATATATAGGCGTTTAGCATCCGAGAATCCCGCTGCCTATGATGCAGATGTTGCTATGACGCTGAACAATCTGGGAAATGTATATAGAAACAACGGTGCGATAGAGTTGGCGATTACTACCCACACGGAAGCGTTGGAGATCAGAAGGCGTTTAGCGTCTGAGAATCCTGCTGCCTATGATGCATATGTTGCTATGACGCTGAACAATTTGGGAAATGCTTATGGCGACAATCGTGCGATAGATTCAGCGATTACTACCTACACGGAAGCGTTGGAGATATATAGGCGTTTAGCATCCGAGAATCCCGCTGCCTATGATGCATATGTTGCAGGAACGCTGAACAATTTGGGAAATGCTTATGGCGACAATCGTGCGATAGAGTTGGCGATTGCTACCTACACGGAGGCATTAGAGATCAGAAGGCGTTTAGCATCTGAGAATCCTGCTGCCTATGATGCAACTGTTGCCATAACGCTGAACAATTTGGGCAATGCTTATAGGGGTAACAGCGAGATAGATTTGGCAATTACTGCTTTAACAGAAGCACTGGAGATTAGAAGGAAATTATATACCACCAACAAGCAGGCTTATGGCTATGATTTAGTACAGACATTACTGGGGCTATCTCTTGCGTATGAACATAACGCAGAAGCAGATGAGGCGAAAGCTATCCAACAGGAAGCCAGAGGAGTTGATATTGCATTACCAGATGATTTGCAAGCGGCAATTGATCGTGAGATTACTGGCTGAGTTGCCGTATCAGGTGGAACACGTGCTGCCATTATTTCTTTGGTGTATTTGGGGATTTACAAGAGCGCGCCAGAAGGCATAGATTCCTGCTTGGAAGCACGTATTTTATGGCCTCATTTCTTTGCAAAACGAGTTTGTTATGATATGTTTACTTTATGGTTACCCCGTCAACAAACATTACCCATCCACAGCTCGAATCGTTTAGTCCTCTGAGTCGAGTTATTGGAGGCGCAAGACAAGCAAGCCTATTGTCCTCTATGTATCTTGGTGCGTCCATGGTGCAGCGCACTGATCTGTTTAACGATTTATGGGAGTCTGACGATAACACATCAAAAGCAATAGCCTTATCTATAGGAGCAATAGGGGCGGGAGCAGGGCTTTTGGCTGACTCTGTGGCGATAAAGGCGTTAGATAAGGTGTTGGGTCACGTTGCCCCTGAATTAAACGAAGAAGTCAATGCTGTACCAAGCAAACATTCCAGTTCTCGACTGGCCAGCACGGCGATGAGTTGTTACTATGTAACTGCAATGAGTGAAGGAGTAGGGAATGCATGGCTTGTTGCAGGCATAGGTACGGCGCTTGAATCGGTGATTGCCGCAACAGCAACACATACCATCCCTGAAAAACTCACCGTGTTTGACACCCACGTACTGGAATCAAACATGGATAAAGGCGCGAAAAGAGCGTCTTTTACAGATGACCTGAACAAACAGCGCAAAGAACGCACCCATTTGGAATGTCGTTTATAATCTGCCCGAGATCATTAGGCTAGGCTACAAACATTAGCATTATACAAAGCCTAAATAACCTAGCAGCTCGTTGGAGATGAAAAATAGCAGAATAATCCACGCCACGCCTGTGCAGATGCCGCCTATGGTGAAGAAACCATCTTGTGTGAGGATGCCGATGCTAATGAGGATGATGGCCATTCCGGGAACACTGTTTGTCATGGGGACAGGGATGAGAATCACGGATGAGAAGATTAGCATTATCAGTCCAAGCAGCCGCTCGGACTTGCCTGCTGCCAGTTTGGACAGGCGGGGCTTGATGAACTTCTCGACATACACGACATAAGGGAGGGCTTTATTAAGTGTCTTTTGCAGTCCGACCTTTTTGATGCGGCGTTTGGCGATGAACTCTGGCAGGCGTGGGTTGTCGTAGCCGAGTATCATTTGTACGCAAATAAAGCATAGCGGCAAGGCAAGAATGGTGGGGATAGGTGGCGGGCATCCGGGGATGGCAATGGGTATGGCGAAGAATAACGCAATCATGCCAAAGCCGCGCTCGTGCAGCAACGTCACAATATCCGCTAGTGTGTAATAATCTTCCCCTGCTGAGGGTAACGTATCGGCTATATCATCTTGAGGAGATAAAAACACATCGCTTAAGAGACGAGAGATTTTTTGCATCGTTAGAACGCTCCTGAGCCAGTGATAAAGACACGAACCGTTTTAATGAGTACCACAATATCATGCCATAGTGACCAGTTCTGGATATACCATTTATCCCACACCAAGCGCTGTTCAAAGGATGTTTCATTGCGACCGCTTACCTGCCATAAGCCGGTCAGACCGGGGCGTACTAAGGTATAGTAGTGGTAGTCTTTGCCGTAATCTTCTTTTTGGGTGGGAAGGATAGGGCGGGGGCCTACCAGACTCATGTCACCACGAAAGACGTTCCAGAGTTGTGGCAGTTCATCCAGACTGGTTTTACGCAGGAAATGCGAGATGGACGAGTCAATACGCGGGTCGTTGCGTAGTTTCTGGTACTTATCCCATTCTGCTTTGGCTGCGGGGTCTTTGTCCAGCACATCTTTCAGAATCATATCTGCGCCGGGTTTCATGGTCGCAAATTTCCAGCATGGGAACATGCGGCCATGCATTCCCACACGTTCTCCACCGTAAAAGAGTGGGTCACGTGAGCCTTCCATACGCTTGCATATCCAGATGATGGCTGTGAGCAATCCAATGACCGGTAGTGTAAGCGAGACGGCACAGATATCAAACAGGCGTTTGATGGTTTGCCCAAAAGAGAAGTGCCAGCTACGACGTTTATGTAGCAGCATTACGTCATTACCGAAGAAGTAATGCGGTTCCATTCCATGCAAGTGCAAGCGTTTGATCGGAGGAACAATGGCATAATTGCGGCGTGCTTCCGTGAGGGCTGTCATCAGGCGGTCACGCTTTTCGCCACGGAATTCTTCCATGGAAATGATGTAGAAATATTGCCCGTGTTCACGTAGGAAATGATCGAAATGGTCATTGACCTCAACAATATCTATGGGCGGGTGTTCTTTCGGCACGAAGCTTAAATCCAGCTCTTCACGTGAGGCACCATAGAGCAGTGCGACTTTGACTTCATAGCCGGTTAAGCTGTCTGCGTAAAAGGCATGGAAGGAGTCCACAATCATTTGTGCATCCCCCATCAGGGCGACAGGCAGTTTCCATTCTGGTGTGCGTGTGACAAGGTGCAGTGCAATGTAGCGTGAGATGATGGCAAAAATGATAAGTGCCAGCCATGTGAGGCTAAGTGAGTAGGTGCTAAGACATTCATGTAAGGCGATACGTATGGCAATGTCGAGTGCAGCGAGGGATAGGAAAGTACGGATAAGCTGACGAATCTGGCTCCACCATGGTACGCGGCGAGTGTAATGTCCTTTCATCAGTCCAACCGATATGACCAGTGCGCCAAACAACGCGTAATATGAATGGTAGGGGATGGCTGTGGTATCGCAATTGAGCGACACGCCTTGTGTCAAAAACACGGCAATGGACAATGCAAGCACATCACATATCAGCAGAAAGAACGTGAATTTGAGCGGGATGCTCTGGCTTGGGAAAGTGGAGAAGGGGGTATTACGCAACATGTCAAGGTTCCTTGATAATGGATAAAAGGTAAGGGTTATGTCTCAATAATGGGAGGCCGGCCTATGGAGTAGTAAGTAAAGCCAGCCTGCCTCATTTTTGCGCAATCATAGGCATTGCGCAAATCTACCATAACGGGGTATTTCAACAGGTGTTTGATCTCCTCAGGCTGTAAGCGGGCATAGATATCCCACTCTGTTGCCAGCACTGCAATATCTGCGCCATCTAATGCATTTTCGACAGTATCTGCATAAAGAATCTGGTCTGCCAGAATGTTACGAGTAGCGGATATGCCTTCAGGATCTGTGGCAATAACTTTTGCACCTGCCTGTGCCAGTTCACTGGCAATGAGTATGGCGACGCTGTCGCGCACATCATCCGTGTTTGGTTTGAATGTCAGGCCAAGCAAGGCAATGGTTTTATTGCGTACATCGCCTTTCGCTGCTTCAACAATCTTTGCGACCATGCGATGAGGACGAGCGCGATTAACGGCAATGACGGCTTCAACAATGGTGGCCGGGCTAAGCGCACGTTCTCCAATGGTGACCATGGCAAGTGTGTCTTTGGGAAAGCAGGACCCGCCGTAACCGGGTCCGGGACGCAGAAACGGCATACCGATGCGATGATCTGATCCCATGCCTTTCGCGACATCTTCAATGTTGCCGCCTAAGCGTTCGCATAAGTCAGCCATCTCATTGATAAAACTCACTTTAGCGGCAAGAAACGTATTGGAGGCGTATTTGATGAGTTCAGAAGAGATAATGTCGGTATGAATGAGTGTATGGCCTTTTTCGGTGAATGGTGCATAGAGTGTGTCCATGGTGGCTTTGCCATGTGGTGTATCTGTACCAACTACAATACGGTCTGGCTCCATGAAGTCCGTAATCGCATTGCCTTCGCGCAAAAACTCTGGGTTTGACGCAATGTCAAATGTGGCTGTTGGGTTAGCCGCAGTAATAATGCGGCGTATTTCCTGATTGGTTCCGGCTGGAACGGTGGATTTTGTGACAATAACCGCGTGTTGGTTCAGATGTTGTGCAATCTCTGCAGCGGCTGCGTAAACATATTGCAAATCGGCATTGCCATCCAGCTTACGGGTGGGAGTGCCTACAGCGATGATAATCATGTCAGCATCATGCATAGCATCTGCCAGATCAGTAGTAAAATGTAGCCTGTCTTGTTTAGTGTTGCGCTGCACTAACGTATCTAGCCCCGGCTCGTAAATAGGGATATGTCCTTGCTGTAATGCTGCTATCTTTGTAGCATTATTGTCCACTGCCTGCACATGGTGGCCGACTTCTGCAAGGCAGGTGCCACTAACCAGTCCGACATAGCCGGTTCCGATGATCGTCACATTCATGATTTTGCTACTTTTACAATCATTACTTTAATCTTTTAGATGCCTTTCAGGCTTGTAGCCGAACTGGCACATAATGGCAAACATTAACTGAGCGAAATGGTTGATTTACGGTAAAAAGATAGATGATATTGCAATGCAGTATACATAAGTGCATCATATAAGCGTTGGTGCAATGATCTATAGTACTATATGTGTAAAGTATATAGGGTTTATACTGTAAAGGGTTCAGTATAGGGGAAATGCTGTTATAGCAGTCATATTTGGCAAGAAAACGTTAGGGTTTAACGCTCCACTATGGCTGTTGCGCTTTGAAGTGTGTCTTGCTGTTGTGCGCCTGTGGTGTCTATGCTGGAGCTGGGGCGCTTTGTTGATGGCTCGTCTGTCTCATAACCTGCCTGAGGATGTTGCAAGGCAACGTCGCGCACATGCGGCAATTGTGCAACGTCAAATTTTGCGAGTCCTTCCCAATAATGCAGGTATCCTTGCGCTGTTTTTAGTGCGGTATTGTTATCCAGGTCAGGCAGTGAGGTGCGTAGTTCTTCTGCTAGAATCGGGGCTAACACACCGTCCGGCGCGCAAGCATCGGCCAGTGCCTGATGCATGGGTTCATGGCCAAGGTCAAATGCAATGGCGTGAGTTGCGTTATTTTCCCGTGGTACGGGCAGCGGCGTTTGCGCGTACTCGTTTAAGCGATTAATTTTATCTTCCAGCACGCCTGCATCTGGTTGTGTGCCTGTTGGAAGATCGTGTGGTGACATGTCGCCTTGTATCAGGCGCGCGCTATATTCTACTGCCGTTTGCACCAGTTCGCTTTGTGGCTGGAAAGCTTCGGCAAGGGTTTGTGCTTCTGCCTGACGATTAATCAGGTAGCTTTTAGCGGATTGGATGGCAGGTTCCCCGGATAATGCTGGCATGGCTTGCTCTATGGATTGCGTCAGTGGTTGTAGCAATACGCCATTTGGGTCTAATGCTTCTGAGAGTGCTGTGTAAACGCGGTGATCGCCAGCAGCGGTGGCATGAATATGGATGGCGGGTTCCTGTTTGCCCTCCAAGCCAAAAGGAAGCACCAGATGGCGGATGATCGCGTCTTGTTGATCTTGTGACAGTTTATGCAACGGCACATGATTCTCGCTGGTGCTGTTTAACGTGGAGGAGAGGTGCGGAGGGGAAGTCATTACTTGGTTAGCAGGATGTGGTCACCATGCTCATGCAGAGTGAGGAAGTATTTGCGGATGTCCGCTTCATTGTGATCTTCGGAGGCTTCGTGTAATTCATGGATATCATGCGCCAGCGTGCTTAAATCTTTTCCTGCCAGCACACCACGTTTCTTGAGTGCGCCTATAGCGGCTTCCAGACGGTAGCTGATTTCATGGATTGCTTCCATATCACTGTTGGACAAAGATTGTTGAGTTAGGATATAGCCAACCGCCCCAATGGATTCATGATAGAGTTGCATTGCCTGCGCTTTAGATTGCGGAGTCATGGCGTTGTAATGTGTGACTTGCGCTTGTTTGGCACTGTGGGCAGGAAGAGCAAGAAGTACGCAGTAGCAAGTGAGGAAAAGGCGGAAATAAGGCATATGTTAAGACGTATGGGGTCAGATGAATATGAGAATGACTCTCAATAACCAGTTATAATGCTACATGGTCAAGTTCGTCAAGACTAATGTGCAGGATACTAATGGTTTGTTACGTCCTATGCTAACGCTGCGTGTAGTTCAGGCGTTTCGCGTTTATCCTGCTCCCGCGTTAGCCATTGCTCGCCCGTGCGGTATTGATCTTTTTTCTCTTGCACCGAGTCAACAACCTGACCGTCAATGCCAAGTGTACCGCTTAGCAGGCGGGTGAAGGGAACCAGCACATGTTTGCTGGTGAGATTGTCAAGCCCCTGCGTGAATTCCGGTGCGGCCGCACGCGCACCTAGCACGCCAAAGAAGCTCATGGCCACACCTGCCAGTTTGGCGCCAGCATTGACGATGAAGGGGGTTTCGTCACCTTGTGCGCGAAGTGCAAGCAGTGTGCCGCCGGTAGAGAAGGCTGTCCAGACAAACGCAGTGGAGAGATGTTTCATTTCATGGCTGTAAATTTCATCCGCACGTTGTTGGATGCGTTCATCGTCTTTATCCAACCCGTTCTTATCTGCCCAACGCTCAGCGCTATGGTCGGCTCCTGCGCGAAATGCCCAGCCACCAAGGTAGGTCAGTCCTTGTCCGATACTATTCATCACGTCCGGTGCGTAGCGTTGCATCGCAATGGTTGGTACAATACCTATCCAGTCGCAGGCTATTTCTGTTAACATCCAGCGGGCGGTGTTTGTCACTTCGTTTTGATGATCTTCAGGCGAAAATCCGCTATGTTCACCGGATGAACATCCCTTACATAGAGAAATACTGTATTTTTGATTAAGGTACTTTTGCGTGAGGCGTTCAAATGGCGTGTTGAAGACATCAATCAGTGAGCAGCTGGCGGCGTGATCTACCGCATAGGCAATATCTTCACCGCGTTCTATCGCGGTTTTGCGTTCTTCCTCTGTTTGTGCAGTGGATTTATCCACGGGCAGCCCCAGCGGGTACATGCTCACAATTGAACAAAGGCTCTGCCTGACCCTCAACAGCATTCAGAGGGTTCCAATGACCAGTTAGGCCACGGTGCAGTACGACGGCTCCAGCGGCAGCTTCCGTTACGCCAACCGCCAGTCGTGTCCAGTTTGTGCCGTCAGGTTTGACGTGACCAATTTCAGACACTTCCAGACGCTCTTCCTCATCAGGGTTAAATGCCCGATAGACATTATGGCCGCCATGTACCATTAGCCCCAAGCCTACCGAGCTGATACCAGTGGCACATAGGCGCTTCCATGCGGTATCCAGTTGGGCGACTTTACCGTATTCTTCCAGTGCTTTGCCATCTAGCGTAATCTCTTCTACCGTAGATTTGGGAGGATGGTTCAGTGAGGCATCCAAACGTCCACCACCAATGAAAAACGTTCCGCTTCCTGAAAGCAGTGAAGGTGGTTCTTGAGGTGCATCTGGTATGGCTTCCTTTTGAATAGTAAGGCTATAACCCTCACTAACCTGATCCAGATTCCCCCAGCGGCGCTCTATCAACCCTTTCGCGTAGCCTATCATGCCATCTTCTTCAAAGAGTTCCTGCTCATGCTTGGTGAAAAGATCGGATTCCTTCAAACGTTTTTCACTAATTTTGTCGATAGCTGAGTGTAACGATGCGGTTGCCTGCTTCAGATAGTCTATTTTAGCACTGACTTTTGCACCCGCTGGAGCGTCCAGAGCTTTCATGATGTTCACGTCAAACGCTTTTCTATCCAGACGGCTATAGACGTTATCGTCGGTTGCTGTCCAGATGTTGGTATAGAAATTATCGCCTAGTTCTTTCATTCCTTTAGACGGTTCAGCCTGCATCGCACCGGAAAAAGACTCTTTCAGCACGTCGCGTGCAGCAGCAGGGTCGCCTTTAGCAACATTGCTCGCTGACTTTTTCAGCAGTTCAAATAAGGATAGTGGCTTTTCCATACGTCACCAGTATAGCGAGAATGTTTAACATATTAAAGTATTATTCTTATTCTCTTTTTATCTATAGCCGTCTATAGATAGGTTAATTATGCGATTTCTCTTATGTCTCTTCCTGCTATGTGCGTATGCGCCGCCTGCGACCGCGCTGGATTTCTGGCCGTTTGATGATGGCATAGCGTATGAGCTGGTTATTGACGGGCTGGATGAGGCGATGGTTGAAGAGCATAGCCTTGAGGATATTGTGAATGAGGCAATAGATCCGGAAAATCCGCCAGAGAATATGGCTGCACTTAACACGGTGAGTGGTTTGATGGCGCAGCGTTTGCGCGCCTGGCTGGAGTCAGACGGGTATTATGATGCTACTGTACGGGCAGTGGTAAAGAAGCGGCCTGAGGATGATCCGTTGGTGACGCTGCTTGCGGTAACGGGTGAGCGTTACCACATTATCCATGCAAGCATTACGCATCCTGACGCAGCATCCCTACACAAACCTCCACCTTACGAGCAAGGAGTCTTGCCACATGCAGGCGAGCCAGCGACTGCCAAGCGTATGTTGGAGGCGGCAGAGGCAATGAAAAGCACGATGGACGAGCAACGTTGCTTTTTATCGCTGGATGTGACGCCTAAACTGGTGCTGGATGCAACAGACCACAGCGCAAATGTACGCTTTAATGTGAAGCATGGCGCAGAAGCCGATTTTGGTAATGTGACATTTACCGGAGACAGCGCGGTCAGTGAAGAGGTGATGCGGCGTTATCTTGGCTGGAAGCAAGGGGAGTGTTTCTCACAGTCTGCCGTGGATGCCACGCAAGTGACCATGCTACAAAGCCAGCTTTTTGCACAGGCTGATATGCAGATTGCTGACAAGCCTAATGCACAAGGGCAAGTGCCGGTGACGATACATGTGACAGACCGCCCACACCGCACTATCACAGCAGGCGTGAATTTTGCGACAGGTGAGGGCGTTGGGGTGAATGCTGGCTGGGAGCATCGCAACATGTATGGGGAAGCGCATCGCTTAAGTACTTCTGCGCGCTGGTCACAATTGCAAACCGCAATAGACGGTCAATACCGGATACCGTATTTTTATCACGATCAGCAAACATTGAGCATTAGCGGAGCGTTGAGGCAGGAAACAACAGATACGTTTGATGCGGATAATATTTCTGCATTAGTAGCTATTGAGCGTCAATTGTGGGATGCATGGCTGGTGGGTGTTGGCGGAGGCGTGCGGTTTTCGCGTATCACGGAAGCAGGCTTGCAAACGGAGAATTATGGGCTGGTTTATGTGCCAGTTTATACGCAGTGGGATACGCGAAATAATCTGCTTGACGCCACGCGTGGCCTGTATGCACGCCTTAGTGTGTCTCCATATTATGATGTGACAGGACAGGGCGTTGGGTTTGTGCGTACTGATGTGGTAGCGCAAACCTATCTGACGGAAGATAACTGGGAATGGTCACCGACACTGGCATTGCGCGCTGCTTACGGGCAGATTAACGGGGCTTCGGTGGAGAACGTACCGGCAGATTTACGGTTTTATTCAGGCGGTGGTGGCTCTGTACGTGGTTACGGGTTTCGCGCTATTGGTGAGCAGCGTAATGGCGAGCCGTTGGGTGGCACGGTATGGACAGAACTGAGCGCAGAAATACGGTTGCGCTTTACTGATACCATAGGCGCTGTGGCCTTTATGGATGCGGGTGCTGTGTATGACGGGGATGTGCCTGATCCAGCGGAATCGCTGTTTTTATCTGCGGGTGTGGGTGCGCGTTACTATAGTCCGGTTGGGCCTATTCGATTTGATGTTGGGGTGCCACTGGATGATGTGCCGGGCGATGATACAAGTTTTGGTATTTATGCCAGTATTGGGCAGGCATTTTGATGGTAATATTCAAGCGAATCATACGATGGATGGTGTATGGCGTGCTGGCGTTGCTGGTGCTGGTAGTGTTGCTATATGGCGCACTGCAGACGCCGTATGTGAAATCTCATATAGCCCAGTGGATAGAGCAGGCTGCCAGTACGCCTGAGCAGCGTATCGTTTTGGAAGGCTTGAGTGGGCATTTACCGTTTACGCTGCAACTGGATCAGTTACGTCTTGCGGACGCGCAAGGGGAATGGCTGACAGTGCAGGCTACCGGACTGGTATGGAGTCCATTGGACTTGCTGTATGGTACATTAAGTGTGGAGACGTTAAGCGCAGATCGTGTGGTGATGACACGCCTGCCAGAAGCGTCAGAGCAGGAAACCTCATCAGAGCCATTTCAACTACCGTCTTTTCCTACGCTTAACATAGGCCGTATAGCTGTGCCGTACATAGAATTACCCGCGGAACTGGTGCAATCTGCTGAACCGTTGACGTTGGCAGTTGCCATCACAGGAGATGAGGCGCGTGATAACGGGATTCATGCACGTATAGAAACATTGTCGGGTAAACAGACGACATTGGCGCTGGATGCGATACTTAGCACGCCGCTTGTGATTGACGGTACGTTTGAAGAAGAGGCTGGCGGGCTGGTTGGAACGCTGACCGGGCTACCTGCTTCATTGCCGATACGTGCCGAAGTAGCAGGGCGCGGCAGTGATGCAGAGGCGTTTACCTTATCATTGCAAGCTATGCTGGCGGATGATACATTGCTGGATATGCAAGCTGTGCGCGATCATGGCCAGCCTGTTGCTGTGAAGGCTGAAGGGATGATACCGGAAACATTAGCGCCGGAATTGCCTTATCGTGACTGGACATTGTCTGCCAGTGTTCTGCCCGAGGATACGCAGTGGGAGTTACGTCATCTTGATGCGGTATGGGGGGATATGACGGCGCGTATTGATGCAATAGTGCTGGATATGGATGAGCAGCATGTAACGGTATCAGGAATGAAGGCTAATACACCTTACGGGCAAGTGGATGGCAAAGCGCAATATGGCATAGAGGATCAGGCTATTACGGCTGATCTGACTGTTGCAGGTGTTTCGCTAGACGCTCTCTCTGAAGGTGCGGTGCAAGGGACAGTGCGTATGAACATTATGGCTGACGGTACGCTGGATCGCTTGCCCGTTACGGTGTCAGGTGAAGCGAATAATTTAGCGAATATTCCTGAGCCAGCCGGGCAATGGATGGGGCGTCAGGCATCTCTTCAAACGGAGCTGGTTTATCAGCCGCGCACGCTAAGCATTCCGCGTGTAACATTGCGTTCAGGGCAAATGTATGCCACTGCTAAAGCGCAAGTGCCACTCATCGAGACAAGTAAAGCCTTTCCGGTAGAATTTACGCTCAGGCATGAACAATATGACACGATTAAAGCGTCCGCGAACGTGACGCAATTGAAGAACCAGTATAAGCTGGATGCACTGAATGTACAAACGGCAGGCATGATGATAGAAGGGTATGTGTGGTATCTGACAGAGAGTGGACTGGCAGAAGGAGATTTGGCGCTGAATATCAGCAGCATCACGCCGCTGGCAGGATGGCTGGGCTTGCAAAACGCGGCAGGTAGTGTGACCGCGGATTTATCAATAGATCATGCAGACGGGTTGCAGCAACTGGACGTACAGGCAATGGCAAAAGACATTACTGTTCCAGATAAGGGTGTGGCAGTAGAAAACATTACTGTAGATGCCAATAGTCAGGATGTAGCATCATTGGCGCAGATGCAGGCAGATATTAAGGTGGATGATGCACGCATGGGAGGCACGTATGTTCGTGAAGGAACAGCAACGTTGCATAGTGAAAAGGCTGCAAGTGGGCAGGCTGATTTTGATATAGCGCTTAAAGGCACGCAACAACAGGATGCGTTTGATGTGACGGCAAAGGGTGCGGTGGAGCAAACGGAAGAAGGGCAATGCGTCATGCTGGATGCGGTGGATGGCACGTTTGCCACATTACCATTCTCACTGAAAGAACGCGCTACACTGGAGATGTTGAGGCACGGCGATGTATCACTGGACATGTTGCATATGACTCTCGCACAAGGGGTGGTGAAGGCAAGCGGCGCTCAGCGTTCGGGCAGTGCGTTATGGGATATGACGCTTGCAGACATTCCCGTACATTCGCTGGTGAAAGCCTCTATGCCTCGTACAATGGCGAATATGACCGTGAAAGCAACAGGCGACGCGACTTCACCAATGGTGAGGGCTGACTATGATGTGCATGTTTACAGTGGTGTCAGTGGTGATGATGCACTCCGTATGGAAGGTAGCACGTTATGGGATAATACCCAGTCATCCCCTGCCATTCGCACAATGGTTACATTACTGGCAGATAAAGAGATTGGAGAGGTTAAGATGGTGGTGCCAGCCAGCCTGTCATTGCAACCTGTTGCGTTTACTCTGCACGATGAAGCTGCAATGGATGGTCAGGCAACGTTAAATGTGCCACTGGCGCAATTAAATGGAACGCTGGCACCGCTTGGACATCGTTTGGGTGGCGTGATGAAAGCCGTGGCTGATATCGGGGGTACGGTTGCCAAGCCTGATGTGCAGGCGACATTGGATTGGCAAAACGGCGCCTACGATCATTTACTTTATGGCGTGTGCCTGAGAACGATGGATGTGCAGGCATCCTATAAGGATAATCAGGTAACACTGACCAAGTTATATGCAAAAGGTGAGCGCAAGCGTGGCACATTAAATGGCTCCGGCGCACTGGATTTAGGCAGCGGACAGATAGGCATTGACATTGATATGGACAAGTTAGCCTTATTCTGTACGGGGCTGGCAGAAGGCAAGATTGATGGCACATTAGGTGTGAGTGGCTCAATGCAGGATATGCTGGCTAAAGGGGAGTTGTCGTTAACACCGCTGGCGATTAACCTGCCGTCAAACGGTGCATCCTCTATTCCCACAGTAGCGCACGTGTATCAACATGAACTAGATGCAAAAGCACGGCAATCTGGCTCTGCTGCCATCGCGACAGACGCGGTGATGCGGTTGGATATTGCCGTGCATATGCCGCAGGAAGTGTTTATACGCGGGCGTGGATTATCGGCTGAATTTGAGGGGGATATGCATGTGGGTGGTACGGTATCTGAACCTGAGATTGACGGAGTGCTGCGCTCACGACGCGGGCAGATAGAGGTGCTGGGGTCTACGTTAACGCTGGATGAAAGTACGATACGGTTCCTGGATCGCAACCCGATCAAGCCTTACCTTAATATACAGGCTAGCAGCAATGCCGGTGGCACCGAGATTCAGGTTGCTTTGAAAGGCACGGTGAAGAAGCCTAAACTGACGCTATCCTCTGATCCTGCCCTGCCTAACGACGAAATATTGGCGTTATTGCTGTTTGGACGAGCTGTGCAGGACATCACACCGTTTCAGGCTATTCAGCTTGCACGTGCTGCTTCCAGCCTGACTGGTAAAGGCGGGGGTGGGTCGGTGTTGGGATCAGTGCGTGATGCGCTGGGGGTGGATACGTTGAATGTAGGGCAGGATGATGATGGCAATACAACGATTGGTGCCGGTAAATATGTCACAGACCGCGTGTTTGTAGGCGTAGAGCAGGGTACGACGCCTGATAGTCGCAGGATTAAAACGGAAATTGAGTTAACACCGGATATTACCGCAGAAACATCTGCTAATTCGCAGGGAGAGCCAACGGTTGGCGTGGAATGGCGTTATGATTACTGATATACTTCGTCACATGTATCACCTTAAAACAACGTTTGTCTCATGGTGGAAGCGTGACCCGTTTACCCAGAGTGCTGCTGTGGCGTATTATACCATCTTTTCCTTTCCGGCGCTGATGATTCTGTATTTTGCCACGGCCTCCATGTTTGTGGAACGTCAGGCCTTGCAGCAGGATGCCTATGCGTTTTTGTCAGAGCGATTTGGGCAGGATTCGGCGGGGCAGTTTCGCAGCATCATTGAAAACACTGCGCCACAAGACACTAGTATCTGGGCATTTGTGGTGGGGGGCGCAACGCTGCTTTATGCCGGATTGCGGTTGTTTTTACAGTTTCAAAAAGCATTAAATTATATCTGGCAGGTGGATGAATCATCTGTGAATGTGAAAACGGTACTGGCACGGCGCGCTATTTCGTTTGGTGTGATGCTGGGCATTGGCTTTACGCTACTGAGTTCGATGGTGGTAACGTCACTGATTAGCGTGCTGACAAAATGGCTGCTAACCTATTTACCTGAATATTTCTCGGTGTTATTGCATGGCATGAATATTTTAATTTCATTTGGTACAATTACGGTGATGTTTGCGGTATTACTGAAGCTGCTGCCTGATGCGTATGTGCGCTGGCGTAGTGCCTTTGCAGGGGCGATGTTGTCGGCTGTCCTCTTTATTTTAGGGCAATATGCGATGGGAATTTATTTTAGCACCGCCCGTCCGGACTCTGCTTACGGGGTGACCGGGTCATTAATTTTGCTGATGTTATGGGTGTCCTATTCCTGCGTGATTTTGCTGCTGGGCGCGGAACATAGCAAAACCCTAATGGGGCAATCATCTAAGGCTGTCACCTAATGCAGGAAGAACGCCCGTTATTAAGTGTGCAGGGTGAAGACTATCTTCACATGAGTGGTGCCTGGACGCTGGCGCAGTATGATGCGCTGACGCAGTTGTTGGATAACATGAAACTAGCTTCCGGCAGTGCGTTTTTATCCATTGATGCATCCGGCTTGCAGCGGCTGGACACGGTGGGCATGGTGATGCTGAAACGCTGGCTGGCATCGCAAGGTGTGGGCGCAGGGCAGGCGAATTGGCTGAATGTGCCTGAGCATAACAAGGCCTTCATTGAGCAGGTGATGCATTATGAAACAGGGGATATTCCTTCCTCCCTTCCTGCATTAGCACCAGTAGCAGCATCTATTGCCGCGATTGGCAAGTGGACATCACTGACCTACAAAGAAATGCATGGCATTTTAGGATTCGCTGGACAGATCTTTGTGGCACTGGCTGGCCTCATTAAGTGCCCCAAAGGGTTGCGTGTGAATGCGTGGGTGCGGCATATGGATGAATCCGGCGTGCGTGCTATTCCCATTGTCGGGTTGCTGGCGTTTCTGATTAGTATTGTGCTGGCATATCAGGGAGCCACGCAGCTGAAAATGTTTGGCGCGGATATTTTTACCGTTGATTTGACTGTGATCTCGATTTTGCGGGAAATGGGGGTGTTGCTGACAGCGATTATGGTGGCAGGGCGATCAGGCAGTGCGTTTGCTGCTGAAATTGGTGTGATGAAACTGAATGAAGAAGTGGATGCACTGAGAACTATTCACCTAGACCCGTTTTTGGTACTGGTGGTGCCACGTGTGCTGGCATTAATTGTGGTGATGCCGGTGCTGACCTTTCTGGCGGATTTATGCGGCATTGCTGGCACCTACCTGATGGGATATACGTTGCTGGATATATCGCTGGATCAGTTTTTGGAGCGCTGCGAGATGGTGATTAAGCTGAACACCTTTATGGTCGGTATTATTAAAGCACCCGTATTTGGGTTTTTGATAGCGCTTGTGGGAACGTATCAGGGGATGCAGGTGGATGGCTCGGCAGAAAGTGTTGGGCGTTTAACAACTGCGTCGGTGGTGCAGTCTATTTTTCTGGTGATATTAGCGGATGCGTTATTTTCTATCCTGTTTTCAGAGTTTGGCATATGACGCAGCAACCTGTCATTGAAGTAAAAGGGCTTAGCACCTCTTTTGGAAGTCAAACGATTCACCAGAATCTGGATTTTACGCTGTATGAGAATGAGATTGTGGCACTGGTCGGTGGGTCGGGTTCAGGGAAATCAGTGTTGTTTCATACAATTCTTGGGTTGATGCCGCTTAAAGCAGGGCATATTACGGTGCATACGGCGCACCAGCGTTATGACGGGCAATTACTCAACATCAAAGCCATGCAGGCACAGCGGTTGCAAACCTGTGGTGTGTTGTTCCAGCATGGGGCGTTGTTTTCTGCCCTGACTATTTTGGACAATATTAAATTGCCCCTGCGCGAGCATACGGCTATGCCAGAGCCATTAATCCATGAGCTGGCGGTAATGAAGCTGGAAATGGTGGGGCTGCCAGCAGAAGCCGCGTGTAAGTATCCGTCCGAAATATCTGGTGGTATGAACCGGCGTGCAGGGCTGGCGCGCGCACTCATTTTAGATCCTGCTATGTTATTTCTGGATGAGCCAACTGCTGGCTTAGATCCGGTGTCGGGGGCAGCTTTTGACGAGTTACTGCGATTCCTGCAAAAGACACTTGGATTATCGGTGTTGATGATTACGCATGATCTTGATAGTATTGTATTGTGTGATCGCTTAGCGGTGCTGATTGATAAACAAGTGAAAAGCGGAACGCTGGAAGACATCATGGCAGACCCACACCCGTGGATACAAGACTATTTCCACGGAAAACGGATGCGGCAATTGCAGCAAACAGTGATGGAAGCGTAAATGATGCAAGTAAGGATACAAGGTTCATGGAACGTAACGTAAATTATGTAATGGTTGGCGTCATTGTGCTGATGACACTGGCAGGGATTGCGGTATTTGCATCCTGGGTGATTGGCGGGCTGGATCAGAACCGTTATAAATATTATACCGTGATTTTTACCAATGCCGTAAGTGGGCTGAACATCAATTCACCTGTGGAATATAAAGGGGTTCGTGTTGGGCAGGTCACCGACATTGTGCTGGATCCCTTACGCCCCAACATTGTGCAGGTGAATATGAAGGTGAAAGAGAAAACACCGGTGCAGTCTTATACGGATGTATCGCTTGGCATTCAGAGCATTACCGGACTGTCACGCATTGAACTGGACACGCCATTGGGAGAGCACGAGCCACCGGAAAAAATTGCCGAATTTCCGTATCCGGTATTGCAGGGAAATAGTCGTCAGTTAGGAAAATTACTGGAAGATTTACCAGAAATTGCTGCAAAAATTTTGAGCATTTCGCAAAAGATTGATGCAACTTTGGATGAGCAAACCATCAAAGATATACGGGCGTCTTCTCATAATGTTCGTGAGTTGAGCGAAGAATTAAAAAAACTGATGAGCGATAAAAATATACAGCGTATAGAGCATATTCTGGATAATGCAGAAACCGCGAGTGAGGATTTTGCAAAAGTGGGTGAGAAAGTCACACGCACAGCAGAGGAAATTGAAGTGCTGGCCAATAAGCTGGGGGATGCAGTGGAATCTGGTCAGGAAGAATTTGGCACCCTGACACGCAAGTCGGTTGACCAGATTTTAGGGCTGGTGCAGGATGGGCGAAAGATGGCATCCGAGATACGTGATCTGGCGGATGCGCTGGAGGAGAATCCTTCTCAACTTCTTTATCAGCCGAAATCTAATGCGGTGGAGGTCGCGCCATGAAGTTTATGATATTAGCCGTGATGAGTTTAGGATTGCTTAGCGCATGTGTCCCGGATTTTAAAGATGCACGTCCGGCAACGTTGCAATATGTGCTGCATCCAGCAGACCATATGCCTGCTGTCTCTTCGGATATTAGCTTGCGTATTATGACACCGCATTTGGCGAATGGATTAGATACGGATAAAATTGCTGTGTTGCAGGAGCAACGCACGCTGCGGTATGTGGAGCAGGGGCGTTGGGCAGGAAGGCTTGATGAAGTCTTGCTGCAATATATGTATGATACATTGGATTCTGTGGAAGGAATGACGGCGGTTAAGGAAACAGATTATCTGATTTATGCCAAGCATTATCTTATGTCTGATGTAACGGCGTTTCAGGCAGAATATGATACGCAAGCTGGAGAAGGCGTGCCGGTGATGCATATAACGATACGGTTTCGTGTGATTGAAGCAGATAGCGGGCAGGTAGTGTATCAGCAAAACGTGGATACGGTGATGTCAGCAGAGACAAACACTACCACCGCCATGGTGAGTGCGTTGGAAACTTTGATGCATCAGGCGATGCATAAGCTGCTGCAAGGGATGGTGGTGTCGGTGGTGAATTAGTTACTACAATATTTGGTACTGTTGTATTAGCATAGTTTTTGTACCCACAGCATGTACAGTGAAGTTTCGACCATTTCGGGTGATTTTGAGTATCGTTTTGTTTTGCGATTGAATCTAGCAAGGTAGTTTCGGATCTGACCATTGACGGATTCTACAGTTGAGGTGAGTTTTTTTGTTTGTATAAGCAATTTTTTTGGAATGATTTTCTGGTAAACCTTCCACTCGTCTGTTGCCACGCAAAAAGGCCTGAGATGCGCCAACTTTGCCCAGAGTCGCTTCAGCGTTTTAGCGCCACGAGAGCCAATTTCGATGGCGAGAATGCGTCGTGTGAGGCGAGATACAGCAACCCATACCCATAATTTTCGGCGTTTTTTTGGGTGTAATGCCACATCTCATCAATCTCAATAATGTCCTGCGGAGGCAGTGCATCGGGCAGTGAATTCTTGATTTTAGCCATTATATCACGACCTTCATCGCGCAGCCAATGCATCACCGTAGAGGGGCTGACACCCAGAAATCTGGCAATGCTTCGTATACCCATATTCTCTGTATACAACTGAAATGCCTGCAACTTTAATGCAGGGGGATAGCCGCGACCATGCGAGTTCGTGAAGTTATATCCACAACCCTTGCAGCGAAAACGCTGCTTGCCTCGCATCTTACCATTCTTGAAACAAGCCGTCGAACCACAGCGTGAACAATACATAACACCTCCTTGCAATTGCAGAAATACTATATCACATAAACTATGCTAATCAAACAGTTCCCAATATTTAAGGTTTTTTAGTAATATAGTTTTGTAGTTTATTTATGGCCGTTACTATGAACGAAGCTTATACAATCGAACAAATCGAAGATGGTATTTTATTCTCGGCTGAGAAAGCCGAAGAGTTTTTGAACAGCTTGGATCTAACTGTTTTGGAACCCTTAGAAGGCGGTGTCATTAAATGGGGGATTACTCATGCTACGTTTGTTACTACGGTAACGAGCATGGCCAACATTTGGTGCACGCCACTATTTACAGCCTCTTTCACGATATAGAAGGGGTTACTTTGGATGACTATAGACACATAAGAATATGCATAAGAGGGAGGAGGACAATATGTTCTGTGGAGGATTATTTCTCCCAATATAGAAGATAGTTTCTCCCTTACAATACTTAAAGAGGCATACTAGATTTCACTACATTGTAGGTTAACTTCAGTATACCTCTCTTTTTGTCTGGAATCTATTGTCTATACTAAAATTCTGCACATATGTGTGGTATCGGTAGTGAGCAATATGCCGGGCTAACAACATACAACACCCGCACATGCTGGCTGCACATGCGGGTGTTATAGTGTTTGAGTGGCTTAAATGAATTCTTCGAGTACAATACTGTCAAATTCAAATTCCTGTCTGACCATATCAACATCTACGGGGGTATAACCAGACAGATCATATTCCTTCTCACCATTTCTGTAGAAAACATGTCCATCATCCGCTTTTTCGCCATTGATAAATAAATCGTGGATGATAAGGTTCCTGTCAGTCTCAGCGGTTCCACCCCATTTGTCATTGGTGAATGCGATACTAAAACTTGGGTCATCTTCTTGTACCAAAAAGGCAAAGGTTTCTGTGTCTTCACCAATGGATTTGACGGTCTTACCGTTATCGTAGGTTTCAAACTCCATGCGTGCATTGCCTCTGTACGTATCCGCACTTACAGAGAGTGTGATCCAGTGCGCTTGGTCTGGATCTGACCCTGCCGCGTCAAGGTATTCGCCGCCAGGTACAATATCTTCTGGTTCTGGGCGCACGTCAGGTGTGCCAGGCTCCTGATCTAGCTCGCTCAAATCAACAGGCTCAAAGAGATTGCCATCTGCGTCAGGTTCAAACATTTCAACTTCTAAATCCGTAATATCAATATCCAATGTGCCTTTACGAAAGAAGCTTGTGCCGTCATTGACGTCAACACCGTTGATTTCAATATTTTTGATATGCAGATTGCGATCGGTATCTGCGGTTCCACCCCAAGCATCGTTGATGAATGAAAAGCTGAATTCGTCAACGACAATGGCATCAAACGTGAATACATATTCATTAGTGCCTTCTAACACTTCCGTGCGTGAAATAGCGGTTCCGTCCGCTTCCAGCTTTAGGATAGGTAAGCCTTTATATGCCTCGCCTTCAGCGGTAACACGCACTTGATAGGTGCGAAAGGCAAATGGGTCATTCGCAAATGGTGAGTCCTGATCCAAATCCATGGTGGGTACATCGAAGATATCGTTCATAATATTCCTTATGTTTATTTGTCTTTTATTAAGTAGTGACCTAGTAAAAATATCAACTATTTAAATAAAAGTCAATCTAAAGTGAATGTATATTAACGAGGCGAGTTAACTCGTACACCATACAGCCAGCTTAGGTAACCACCTAGTTCACAGAGTTCTTCCATATATTCAGGGTGGGTGCTGATGATCCAGCTTTCTTCAAAGGCCATGGATAATGCAATCCATAGGGTGCCTGCTGCATAATAGTAAATAAACGGATAGGTCAATATGATCCGCCAGCGTTCAGCACCTGTTTGCCACCATAGTCGGATGACGGCCAGTGTTCCCAGTGTAATGATGCTCAGCCAAAGGAGTTTCACCGAGATGCCATAAGGCTGGTGCCATCCCCAGATGCGTAACCATGAAACTTCGCGCCCGATGGTGGCAATCATCAGTAACACTCCGCCCCACATAAAGCAGGCGGGCAACTTGTGACGGTTGCGCAGCCAGAGCGTGCCGATCAGGCAGAGTACGGCGAGTTGTAAATGTTCCAGTAACCCATACTCGCTAGTGTCCAATGTGCCAATCTGGCCAAGCAGGAACAGCGCAAAGAAGGCGGTAACACTTAGCAGGTAAAGGCCAGCTTCGCGCAAGCGTAGGCGTGAATGGTTCAGTGTATGAGTGGGCGATAGCACCAAAGACAGCCGGATGGCCTGTGCAGCGCGATGAACCGACTTAGGGCGTGTTGACACTAACGACTATAGCGTGCTGCAAACAGCAGCTTTCTGCGTTTCCGGTGCTCATGTACATAAAGTACACTCCGCTCCGGTTCTCGCAACCTGTTGTTTTCGCTATGCTTTAGTATTAGTGTCAACACGCCCTAATCTCCGTCACCTGCGGCCGGGCTGAAATGGGTGGAAAATTTGTCTTTGACGTCTTTGAAGGCTTCTGCTTCAGGGAGGGCGGCTTTTTGAGTAGTGATGTTTGGCCAGGTTTCCGCATATTTGCGGTTTTGCTCTACCCAGTCAATCACACCTTCGGATTCAGGCACAATGGCCTCAATGGGGCATTCTGGCTCGCAGACACCGCAATCAATGCATTCGTCAGGGTGAATCACCAGCATATTTTCGCCTTCATAGAAGCAGTCCACCGGGCAGACTTCCACACAGTCTGTATATTTACATTTGATGCAGGCATCGGTGACGACAAAGGTCATGGGGTGCGTCCTTGTTGCTGTTTACGGCGCAGAACATGTTGCTGCCGGATGAGTTTGGCTTGTAGCATGGTTGTGCGTATTCGTAAAGAGAGGATGAGCAGGCTTAGCGCAAAAAAGCCGCCTGCCATCAGCAATAGCGGGGTGAGCATAGCGCTATCGATGGCAATGCCGCCAGAGCGCAAGATGCTGGCAGGTTGATGCAGGGTGTTCCACCATTCCACCGAGAATTTGATGATGGGCAAATTAATGGTGCCAAACAGGCACAAAATGGCGCAGGCTTTTTGACGCATCAGCTGGAAATGCGCCTGACGTGCCAGCATATCGTAGCCGATCAGGATGACGAGCAATATCAGCATAGAGGTGAGGCGGGCATCCCACACCCAGTACGTTCCCCAGGTTGGCTGCCCCCAAAGTGAGCCAGTGAGCAGGCATAGGGTGGTCATGGCAATGGCGATGGGCGCGGTTTGGCGTGAGAGCAGGTCAGCTAAGGAATGTTTCCATACCAAAAAGATAAAGGAATGGATGGCCATGGATGCATACAGCCCCAGCGCACACCATGCAGCTGGTACATGCACATACATGATGCGTACTGCTTCTCCTTGCTGGTAATCCGGCGGCGAAGCAATGAGTGCGGTGTAAGTGCCGCTAACCAGTAGTAGCAGTGTGACACCGATTAACCATGGATTGAGGGTATGTAGCAGGCTGGAGAAGCGCGCAGGGCTGGCAAAGGCAGTGAACATGGTATTGGTTATACGCCAAAGCATCGTGCGGCTCAAGTGATGTGAGTATTAATTTTTTGTTGACAATGTGGTGAGGTTCGGTTATGTTGATCTGGATTTTTACTTCTTGATTTAAGTCAAAAATCATTGTCTTTTATGCGCGATTGCGCAATCTAAGAAAATTATGACTACTTTTCAGATTGTTGAATTAACCGCAGTAGTTACTTTGTTAGCTGTTGCCCTCTTGATTATGGTTGTGGCCGTTTGTATTCTTTCTGTAAGAGAATACCAGCGTTCAAAGCCTCCGGCTTTGAAGTTAC
Source organism: uncultured Alphaproteobacteria bacterium (assembly GCA_963803575.1). Classification (GTDB taxonomy): domain Bacteria; phylum Pseudomonadota; class Alphaproteobacteria; order Rickettsiales; family UBA998; genus CAWDMW01. Next base: position 204,097 of record CAWDMW010000002.1, on the reverse strand, counting down.
GACAATGGTCTAAGGGTAACGAGGCGGCTTCACTCCAGCAGTTCTTTCTTACAGCATGGCAAATCGCCGTGCAAGTTGGGTTAGTTGAAGATTTGAAATCATCGTTGAAAAAAGACGATGAAGAGTCTTTAAAAGAGGCGTCTTTTAAGATCAAAGATCTTGATGATGTTTCCGCTAAAGACGCTAAGTAGTCCGCTCCTCGTATGAAACTTATGGTGTTGCAAAGCACCCTCTAATTGTTCATGCGGGGATTTTTTTGTCTGATGTGATGGTAGTTGCTACGCTTAATTAGTAAGCAAAAAAAACCCGCTAGTTAAAGCGGGTTAGGAGATTATTCTGACTACCCAACCGGCAAAAGCTGTTGGAAAATCGTTATTAGATATTTCGCAAACCTGAGCCTCAACCCAATTTCCAATAGCCGGTAATGTTATGCTCTTTGGTATAGCATAGTAGATGGATTTATTATCTACTAAAATATGAACAGCAGGAATAGTCTTGCTAACTTCAACTACCCTACCATCTGTTGTGCCTTTGGTGTCGAAGGCAGAGGGATCAAGTTGTTCAAGATAGTCAAGTAACACTACTGTACCTGAAATAGAAAAGTGAGGCATGTTTTGTGCAGCACGTGGCTGTAACTAAGAATCCGCTAAATTTTATCAGTAATGGTTAATGTTGGCAACCAATTTATGCGTCTTCCAGATGTTTTTCATTGCTGGTGAGGGCTTTTTGGGTGCCGGGTTGGCAATGTAGTGTTAGTGCGTCATTTTCTACAGTGACGATCACATGCCCGCCACGCACCAGATCACCGAATAAAATATCATTGGCCAGAGGCTTTTTGATGTGTTCGGCAATTAGTCTGCCCATAGGGCGCGCGCCGTTGCTGCGTTCGTAACCATGTTGCACCAGCCATGCCCGTGCTTCGTCCGTCAGGGCAATGGTGATGCTGCGGTCTTTAAGTTGTGATTGCAGCTGGGCAATGAATTTATCTGTGATACGGGCAATCATGGTTTCGTCCAGATGAATGAATGGTACAATGGCATCCAGACGGTTACGGAATTCCGGCGTAAATAAGCGGTTGATCGCTTCGGTGTCTTCTCCTTCGCGGGATATACGGCCAAAGCCTATGGGCGCGCGTGCCATGTCTGCTGCACCTGCGTTACTGGTCATGATGAGGATGACATTGCGGAAATCAATGCTTCGACCATTTTGATCGGTTAGTTTGCCGTAATCCATCACTTGCAGCAGGATGTTGAAAATATCGGGGTGTGCTTTTTCCACTTCATCCAGCAGCACCACAGCGTAAGGTGTTTTATTGACAGCGTCCGTGAGTAGGCCGCCTTCATCGTGGCCGACATATCCGGGAGGCGCGCCAATGAGGGTGGCAACCGAATGCTTTTCCATATATTCGGACATATCAAAGCGGATTAGTTCCATGCCCATCACGTCCGCCAGTTGGCGTGCGGCTTCAGTTTTCCCCACGCCTGTGGGGCCGGTGAAGAGGTAGTTACCTATGGGTTTCTCCGGTTCCCGCAATCCGGCGCGTGAGACTTTAATGGCGCTGGCAAGCTGGTCTACGGCATTGTCTTGCCCATACACCATGGTTTTCATACGCGTCTCCAGCTCTTTGAGCATGGTGGCGTCGTGCATGGTGACATGTTTGGATGGCATACGCGCCACTTTCGCGACAATCGCTTCAATGTCCTTGGCAGAAATGGTTTTCTTGCGTTTGGATTCTGGCAGCAACATTTGCGCGGCGCCGGCTTCATCCATGACATCAATGGCTTTATCCGGCAATTGGCGGTCATGAATATAACGTGCGGATAATTCTACCGCTGCCTTGATGGCGTTGCTTTGATAGCGAATATGGTGATATTCTTCGTAGTAAGGTTGTAGCCCGCGCAATATTTTAATGGCGGTCTCGATGTCTGGTTCTTCCACATCAATCTTTTGGAAACGCCGTGCCAGCGCGCGGTCTTTTTCAATGTGGTTTTTGTATTCCCTGAAAGTGGTGGAACCCATGCAACGGAACTTGCCACGTGCCAAAGCTGGTTTGAGCAGATTGCAAGCATCCAGTGCGCCGCCTGAGGTGGAGCCGGCACCGATGATGGTATGGATTTCGTCGATGAATAGCACCGCACCAGGCAGTTTTTCAATGTCGGTGATGACGGATTTCATGCGCTCTTCAAAATCACCGCGGTAGCGAGTCCCCGCCATGAGCGCACCCATATCCAGTGAGAAAATGACCGTATTTTTCAGTACGTCCGGCACTTCTTCGCGCACAATGCGCAGTGCCAGCCCTTCGGCAATCGCAGTTTTCCCGACACCTGCCTCACCCACATAAAGCGGGTTATTTTTGGTGCGGCGGCAGAGCAACTGCACGGTGCGTTCCACTTCCGTTTCACGACCAATGAGGATGTCGGTACGGCCTTCTTTGGCTTTACGGTTGAGGTTGACACAGAACTGATTCAGTGCATCCTGTTCACCAGATGCGGTGCCGTCATCACCCACGCCCATCCCATAAGCGCTTCCGCTGGTATCGTTGGTGGAGGTATTGCCGCCATGATTCAGTTTGCTGGCATCAGTTAGGCCACCAATCTGCATGAAGTCACCGTATTTCACGATACCATGGCTGATGTAATTCACAATATCGAGCCGTGCAACGTTTTGTTCAGCTAGGAAAAATACCGCGTGAGAGTCTTTCTCGGAGAAGAGTGCAACCAGTACGTTAGCACCAGTAACTTCATGCTTGCCAGCAGATTGCACATGTATGGCCGCGCGATGGACGGCACGTTGAAAGCCAGCCGTGGGACGTGATTCATCAATATGCTCCACCATCAGTGAGCGCAAATCTTCCTCCAGAAAGTGTGAGAGCTTGCATTTGAGATCTGCTAAATCTACGCCGCATCCACGCATGACAGCGGAAGCGTCCGGATCATCTGAGAGCGAAAGCAGCAGATGTTCCAGCGTTGCAAACTCGTGCCGATGGACTTTGGCAATGGCCAGCGCGCGATGGAGGGTGGATTCAAGATTTTTCGATAACATAATAGCTGGTGTGTCCTTAGACCCTGATAGATAGTGTGTGTCGTGTTGTTATTTTTCTGTACTAATTATCTCACCACATGGGTATAAGGCACAAATTAGTCAGGACGGTTCCTTTTCTATTTTGCATTGCAGGGGATATTCATGCTCGCGTGCCAGATCAGCGACCAGATCACACTTGGTTTCCGCGACATCCCTGGTGTAAACACCGCAGGATGCTGCACCTTGATGATGCACTTGTAGCATGGTGCTGAGTGCATCTTCATGTTGCATGTGAAAAATGCGCTTCAATGTCTCTACCACAAATTCCATTGGGGTATAATCATCGTTGAGCATCATCACCCGGAACATGGCTGGCCGCTTGACAGTGGTGCGTGGTGCGGTGAGCAACACATCGCCATCATCATCTGCCTGTGGGTGACTTCCCATAACGTGTTCCGGAACAATATTCCCTGTCAGATGTGCAGAAAAACGAGTGTGTTGCACCTGAATGTATCTGCATGTCTGTAGCGTTGATAGTGCCATGAAAACCATAATATCCCGTTAAAAAACCTGCTTTCAACCTAGGTAGGATTCTGCCTTTTTGCAACTGATTTATCAGAATACCTGCCCGTTTTCTGTAGAAAGATATAAGGAATTCTCTCTAAATCATGTGATACATACTAGACATTTACTGTGAGAATGCTTACATGTCATAAAATCGTAACATCACTGGGTCTGGCATTGGATCCGGAAACGCAAGAGGGTAAAATCAGTATGAGTACACAGAATATTGTTATTGTCGATGCAGTACGCACGGCTATTGGAAATTTTAACGGTGGACTCGCAAGCGTTCCAGCCCATACATTAGGCGCTACGGTGATTAGAGCATTATGTGAGCGTAGTAAAGTGGCACCGGAAGATGTGTCTGAAGTCATTTTAGGGCAAGTGCTGACAGCAGCGCAGGGACAGAATCCCGCTCGGCAGGCAGTGATTGAAGCAGGTTTACCAAAAGAAGTGCCGGGATGGGGCGTGAATCAGGTATGTGGTTCTGGCTTGCGCGCTGTGGCTTTAGGGATGCAGGCCATTGCGAATGGTGATAGCGACATTGTGATTGCTGGCGGGCAGGAGAATATGTCTCTGTCTCCTCACGCGATGCATTTGCGTGGTGGCGTGAAAATGGGCAATGGTAACATGACCGATACGATGGTGCATGACGGCTTGTGGGATGCGTTTAATCATTATCATATGGGGATTACCGCAGAAAATATTGCCAGGCAGTATGAGATAAGCCGTGAAGATCAAGATGCGTTGGCGGCAGGTTCGCAGGCGAAAGCAGCAGCAGCGATTAAGGCCGGTAAGTTCAAGGATGAGATTGTGCCGGTAACCGTGAAACATCGCAAAGGCGAGACAGTGGTTGAGACGGATGAATTCCCTCGTGAGACAACAGCGGAAAAACTGGGTGCGTTGCGTCCGGCATTTGACAAACAAGGAACCGTGACGGCGGGAAATGCGTCTGGTTTGAATGATGGCGCTGCGGCAGTATTACTGATGAGCGAAGAAGAAGCAAGCAAGCGTGGATTGAAGCCGCTGGCAGTGATTCGTGCATGGGCGCAGGCGGGAGTTGATCCGGCCATTATGGGTACGGGGCCTATTTGTGCTACACGAAAATGTCTGGAGAAAGCCGGATGGTCAGTAGATGATCTGGATGTGATTGAATCAAATGAAGCATTTGCTGCACAGGCGCTATCTGTCACGAGAGAAATGGGTTTTGATATGGATAAGGTGAATGTGAATGGCGGCGCGATTGCGCTGGGGCACCCTATTGGCGCGTCCGGTGCGCGCGTGCTGACCACCTTACTGCATGAGATGAAACGCAGCCAGGCGGGCAAAGGACTGGCCACGCTATGTATTGGCGGCGGCATGGGCATTGCGATGGCTGTTGAATCTGTCTAATTATATTTATAGCATTTTCACTTTTCATTGATCAGCGTTGCTGATCTATGAAAAATAAAAAGCACTATAAATACATACACATACATACTTAAACAAAGGAGCATATTTTTATGACACATAACGCAATTGTTACTGGCGGCACACGCGGTATTGGAAAATCTATCGCAATCGCACTGAAAGAGCAGGGCTATAAGGTCGCGGTGAATTATGCATCTCGCGTGGAGGCGGCTAATGCCTTTACGGAAGAAACAGGTATTCCGGCTATCAAATGGGATGTGTCGGATTTTGATGATTCTATGCGTGGCGTCAAAGAGGCCGCTGAAACGTTAGGTGGCACTATTTCCATACTGGTCAATAATGCGGGTATCACCCGTGATGGGGCAATGCATAAGATGGATATGCAAAAATGGAATGATGTGATTAATACGAATCTCAATTCCTGTTTTAACATGTCACGTGCGGTGATTGAATCTATGCGTTCGGAAGGGTTTGGCCGTATCGTTAATATCAGTTCCATTAACGGCCAGATGGGGCAGTTCGGACAAACGAATTATTCCGCTGCAAAAGCAGGTGTATTGGGCTTCACCAAAGCACTGGCGCGTGAGACGGCGGCGAAAGGCATCACCGTAAATTCCATTGCACCAGGTTATATCCGTACCGATATGACCGCTGGTATGCGTGAAGATGTGTTAGAGAAAATTGTTGGCGGTATTCCTGTTGGCCGCATGGGTGAGCCAGAAGAAATTGCCCGCGCCGTATTATTCCTGATTAATGAACATTCCGGCTTCATCACTGGCGAGACATTATCCATTAATGGTGGGCAATACATGGAGTAAGCTAGGTCATGTTGGATAGTAGGTAGCGCATGAAAGATAGCGACTTCGATCAGCTTCAGCAGGATTACGCAAATCAGGGCAAGGAATGCATTAAGCTGGTCGATCATGATGGTTCGGCCACTTTGCCGGAAGCTGACCGATTAGCGTTACTGGGGGCGATGTATGGGGGGGTATACAGCGACTCTTTTCCGGAATTCGAGCGCATGTCGCTGGCAGCGTTTGAGGAAGTGGTTAAACGCCCCCAGACCCCACCATATTATGATATTTCGATTGTAGGTGAAGGATTGACCTCTGGTGAACCTGATGTTCAGGGGCTGGTGATTAGTAGTTTATACCCTGACAGCCACACGATGGTGCTGGAATATATTGCGAATGATCCAAACCAAGAGAATCGTGTTCGGGGGAAATTTCTCAAAGCACTAAGTGAGCGCAATATGCTAGAAATTGCCGAGATCTACGATACAGATGTGCGTTTATATGTAAGTGAGGCGTCTGTGCCTAAGCTGATGATGGAACAACAGATTGACGATGTGATTGATCCGTATAACCGTATCCATATTCAGACACTGGCATGGGGTGCTGATATTGTGCCAATTGATTATACCAGTCGCCCAAACGTGGATAATGAATTTTCACAGCCATATTTGTTGCTGATGGCTTATGATAATCCAGCGAACGGTGAGCCTGCCCGTTCAGAAGATATTGAACAATATTTGCGTGAATGTTTTCACCGCTATGGTATTGATGACCCCGAATCACTGGAAGAATTTACTTTGATGCTGGAACAATTGAAAGGGAAGGAGCCACCAAGTATGTATGTACAGGATGCGCTGGACTCTGTACGTGAGAAAGTGACCAGCAGGCCGCCAACCACGCTTCCGGCTGGTGTCGAAACGATGGGGTTCGATGTCAGCAAAAAGCAGCGGGAACTGGAAGGAGGGATCGCATGACGCGCACAAAAAGCTGGAAAATGGTGCATTTTCTGCGTAGTGGCGATATAGCGTATCTTCAGGTAGTGTTTCCCGATGATATGGAAGCGTTCTATTTTGTGCATTCTACGTTGCCTTTAATGAAAGCGATGCAACGGGCAATAGACGATAAACGTGAGGTTAACATGGAAGAATACGGCCAGATTGTGCAATCTGGTTGGGGAACTCCGTCTTGCGATCAGATCAAGAACGTAGAGGTGCAATATTCTGTGTCGTTTGATGGTTTAAGCATGGCAAGTTAGGTCGTATTGACACGCCTCAAATAGGGCTTCCTGAAATTGTCATAATAGATGGATATAGTATTTCATCTTACACTTAACAGGAGATTTACTATGACAGATAATGACACACCTACAACCCGCCCTTTAACGCAGAAAGACCATCCAGAATTATACGATAAGGTAGTACAGTTGCGCCAACAGATACAGAAAGATTACCCTGATGAGATGCTGCCTAATGTTGAGATTGTTTCTTATGTTGATACGCCTGGGGATGCTCAGGCGGTTTACCGTGCTACCATTAAAGATGGTGTGGAATCTGAAGAAGTGATTCAGGTGTCGGATGCATTACTGAAGAAGCTAAATGTAGATGAGATTATTGCTGTGATCGCACATGAATATGGCCATGATGCGAAGAATCATAATTATGACAATAACGCGCTGGAGGAGATTATTGCGAAATATGCAGGTAAGCCTAATATTGATCCGAAAGTAGTAGCTGATGAAATGCGAAAGCATGGTGAAGTGCAAAAGCAGCAGGAATTTGAGGCAGATCAGTTTGCAGGAGCGTATGTGCCATCGAAAGATATGGCAGCAGCGCTGGAAAAATTACGCCCGAAGGAAGGGGAAGAAAATATGCTTGGCAGTAGCTTTGACATGATGGGGCTGAACGCGCATCCTGACGTACAGGAAAGAATTAACCGTTTAAGCGGAAACCAACCAACAGCACCAGCTTCAGAGCCTGAAACGGATTCGGGTTTTCTGGTGCCGATTGCGCCAATTCAGGGCAAAGGGAAGCCCGTTATGGAGCGGTGAGAGAAGTATGAGTTGGGTTGTAGCGAATTTTGCAACATGATAGGCTCTTAATAAACTCTAATCCGACTGGCTGGCAGGAGAATAGTTTTCTATCAGCCTTTTTTCTATTCTATCCAAATAGGGACTAATAATTGCAAAAAATGTCCTATTTTTTGTTACATCGATCGGGCTAAAGTCTCTTTTCTTAAGATTCTGCCGGAATCAAATGCTGATAAAACAGGAAAATGTTGGGTTTTATGAGCTTTTGCGAAATTTTATTAAAATTTCTTAGAAGTTTTTCATAAAAGTGTAAAAAATATTGATTATACTTATATCTTTAATCTATTGATATAGGGAAGCTCAGTATGCTTAACACGACTTTTGGTATTGAAATTGAAGGGATGGTGAATGTAGATAACGTCATTTCTGGAGCCCGAACACGTTTTAATGAGCAAAGTTTTCTGGATTCGTTACTGTTGCAAGAGCGTGACGAGCCTAATAATCATGCAACTGAGCGCACTTCAGAATTACTCATTAGTCGATTGAGTCAGGCTATTAAAGAACCTGAAGATAAGGGTTATCATAAAGATGAGACTATCGATGCGTTATTGTCTGAGGAAGATCAACAGCTTCATAGTGCGGCAATGAGAGGGGTAGTGGAATTGGATGAATACCAGAAAATCGATTATGTTGAAAACGCTATATACCCATTTAATGATGTTGGTATGCAGGTTGTGTTGGACAGAAGTGTGGCTTCAGAACTGAATGGGAAGGAACTGGAAAGTCATTTGATTCCAGTAGAGATTGTCTCTCCGGTAATTGATGATCCCAATTACTACGAATTTTTTGATTCTCTTAGGGATGTGACGGATTTTCTTGACCTTTCATCGAATAAAACATGTGGGATGCATGTGCATCTTGGTGTTTCAGAAACAGGGCTAAATGCTTCGGATCATTTGCTGTTCATGAAAAATATGTCAATGTTGTATATTGCGGCAGAGGATGCTCTGGATAATGGCCTGCGTGGAAACACGATGTATGCTGATGCTTTAGGTAGTTTACGAAACTCTTATCATATGCCGGATGATATGGCGATGCAGGCAAGAGTTGATAACGCTCAAACGATAGATGATTTAATTAACACGGTTAATCCTGACGGGCGTTACTATAAAGTAAACTTACGTTCTTATCAAAAGCATGGCACAATTGAGGTGCGTCATCATCCGGGGTTTGAAAATGTGGAGCAAGCACAGACCTGGGTGGACTACCTTAATGAATTTGTGGGTATTGCGAAGGAAGCAACACTAGATGGTGCATTTTTGTCTGTGTCAGATGCGCGGCAATTACTGGAAGAACATGGCTTGGATACGTATGAACGCACGCCACAGGCCAAACCGACAAATTATGATTCGCCTTCACAAATGAAAGGTGCGGATAAACTGGAGGCTCTGAAGGAGCAGCTTGAAGTTGAAGAGCAAAAAGCAGGTAAAGCGGCTGAGGCAAATCCAGCGCAAACTGAAATGTCATGGGTGCAACGTATGAAAGACCAGGAACCTTTTCCTGATGTGCATGAGACTATCTACAGGTAAGCCAGTTACCGCGTTATCTGACTAGGTTTATCTCTACGTAATGCTGAATTAGCTTTAATATTTTGTGACTCTATATGGCCTAACTCTGCATCACTGCACGCTTTATGATCCATGACACATGTGGGTTGCCTGTCGCTCCAGTCAATGAGCTTTTGCACATCGCGTGTCACACCAATAATATCTCCTACGCCAAAAGGAATCTTTTCAGCCAGATCGGTAACTTCTTTCACCGATTTCTCGTATAGCACATCAAGTTTTTCTGATTCCGCTGGGCTAATGTTGCCGTTGCGTAATGCCTCTTTTCTTGCTACGCCATAGCGTCCTAATGCTACATTTGCCTCCGTGGTGTCTTTGGCCAGATCACCAAGATTAAACAGAGGCCCAACCGTTGGAAATTTTGACAGAAGTTTACGTACAACGCGCCAGGCTCCTGTGGGGTCTGCAACATGATGTATGGTTGATTTATTATCCTGATTATCCATTGTTAACATTATATACAATTAATCTAAATATAAAATTAATTAATTCTTGTGTTATTGTTACGGTACTTAAGGACGGCTATGCGTTAGACGCAACACGTGAAGGCTGTAATTTCATCACAACGATACGCAAAAACATAAAACACTGGATTGACGACACGATAGCTGACACTCTATGCAGGTAGATGATATTCACTACTGACTGACGACAGGTACTCCTACCATGCAACGATACTGCCTTAATTCTTTTTTTCCTCGCTCTTTTCTGATGCTGATGGTGCTTTGCGCAAGCATGATGGTGTTGCAGGGTTGTACGGAACATTATGATGCACGCGCTCCCTACATTGATGACACGTACCCTATTGCCATGGCAGTAGAAAAAATACAGGTGTTTGGCCGTAAGCCAGAAAATGCACCAAGCCCTTTGCCTGTCTCGCCCCATAATCTGGCCGCAGAATGGTTTGAGAAGCGCTTGACGGCAACGGGGCAAAATGGTGCGCGCCTGGAAGTGGATGTGGTCAAGTCAGAGACAGCGCGCAATAAGCGTGCAACCCATACGGATTTTTACTCTTACACAACAGTGTTAGAGCTGGAACTGAAATTATATGAGTCAACAGACCGGCTGGCACGTGCTACCTCTAATGCAACCATCCGTGTGACACGTGAACTGGAAAAAGATGCATCGCGTCCAGAGTATGAGATGTTTTTTGCAGAAATGTCGCGCGCGGTGGCTGATCGGCTGGAACGTAATATTCCTACCCAGCTAGAGACGTATTTTGGCAATTATCTGATGCAGCCATAATCCTATGATTTCTCTATATCTGCCTATTGCACAAATGTCTGTTGATATGGTGTTGCTACTGTTTTTAGGTGGCATGACAGGGATATTGTCTGGATTATTTGGTGTAGGTGGCGGATTTTTGATGACACCGCTACTGATCTTTATTGGTATTCCACCTCCAGTGGCGGTGGCGAGTGTGGCTAACCAGATTATTGCATCTTCTGTGTCAGGGTTTCATTCGCATTGGCGCAAGGGTAATGTAGATTTCCGTATGGGCGGATTATTGTTGCTGGGTGGTTTGATGGGTTCCACGGTAGGGGTATGGATTTTCTCCTTCCTTAAAGGGCTTGGACAAATTGATCTGGTGATTTCTGTCAGCTACGTGTTATTTCTGTCGCTCATTGGTGGCACTATGGCGATTGAAAGTGGCCGTGTAATTTACCGTAAACGTCACGCAGCAAAGCACACGGTGATGGCAGAGGGTACCACCATATCCAGCTGTGCTGTGATTGCTTCCCCGCCTGTTATCGCACCTAAAAAGCAGCCATTTGCTTTTTTGCCATTTGTAATGCAATTCCCTAAATCACAACTGGAAATGAGTGTGCTGGTACCGGTGGGAGTCAGTGCGATTATCGGGGTGCTGGTGTCTTTGCTGGGTATTGGTGGTGGGTTCTTCATGATTCCGGCGATGCTGTATATTTTAAAAATGCCTGCATCTGTGGTGGTTGGAACGTCTCTGTTTCAGGTGATTTTTGTGACCTCCAATGTGACGTTCCTTCATGCCATGACCACGCAAAGTGTGGATATTGTGCTGGCCGGGTTGATGCTGATTGGTTCGTCGATTGGCGCGCAATTTGGTACGCGCTTTGGGTTGAAGCTACCGGAGGAATATTTGCGGGCAATGCTGGCGGGTATTGTGTTGATGGTCGCATTACGGCTGGGCATCAATCTTGTGTCTACGCCAGATAACATCTTCAGTATGCAGTTCGTATGAAACATGGTGTTGCGTTATTATTGGGGCTGATAGCGTTGATATGGAGTCCACCTGCATCTAGCCGTCCGTTAATTGCGGAAATTTCCAGTCATGACATTGTGATTCATAGTGCATTTGATGGAACCGAGTTACTGCTTTTCGGTACGCGCAACGGTACGGGGGACATTATTGTTGTCGTGCGAGGTGCGCGTCGTAATGCAGTGGTGCGTAAGAAAGAGCAAATTGCGGGTATATGGGTGAATCGTGCATCGGAAACATTTGATGCTATACCAGCATTTTACACGGTTGCCGCGTCACGCCCCTATGACCAGATCATGAAAAGTGTCTATTTTGAGGCTTTGCAAATTGGTTATGACGAGGCTATCCAACCATTTTCTGACAATGCTTTGCCACAGCCACAGCATGATGAGCGCACGAATTTTGCTTCTGCCTTACTGCAAAATTTGAGGACTGCCAGATTATACCACCCGGATATATTGCCCATTACCTTTGTGGGTGGTGGGTTGTTCCGTGCAACGATTCCTTTTCCGGATAACACGCCAACCGGCTCGTATAGTGTGGAGGTGTATCTGGTGTCAGACGGTGAAATCACGGCAACTCATACCACGCCTATCCATGTCTATAAGAGCGGATTAGATGCGTTTGTGTATGGGTTGGCGCATGAGTCTCCGAAGCTTTATGGCGTTATCGCAATTATGGTTGCGCTGTTTGGTGGCGTGCTTGCTATTCGTTTGTTCCACCGTGTATAATGAACGTTCAACAGAGTAATGACTGGTATGACAGATTCTGAATTTCCTACACATCGCAACCCTCCTGCTGCTTATGTGAATGTTCCGCCAACGCCTATACGGTTTATGGTGTGCGTGAACGATCAGGAAGAGGCGGAGGTGGCTTTGCGGCTGGCTTCCATTAAAGCGCGCAAACGTAACGGCACCGTGGATATTTTACATGTGATTCCTGTGGATGATACGCATGGGCTGTTTGGTGTGGGGGAGCGCATCCGTGAGGAGCGTTACGACCGGGCGCGCATGATGCTGGCAGATTTAAGCACGTTGTCTGAAGAAATTACCGGAATGCCACCCAACGTCATGCTGCAGGAAGGTGCCATTGGAGAGACGATTGTGGCGGTGGCGCAGGATAGTGATGTGAATATGGTGGTGCTTGGAGTGGTGCCGGGTTCTTCCAAGGGTAAGCTGGTTGCATGGCTTTCCACGCAGTTGGGGGAGAAATTACTTATGCCCATTATGCTGGTGCCGGGCAATTTGACGGATCAGCAAATTATCGAAATAAGCTGATGCGTGATGTGGTGATAGGGTTAGTGATGGTGCGTTATGTTTCGCCCTGATGTTGTCGCGCTGCGGCAATTTTATGCTTCTGCGCTGGGTCAGTGCGTCAGGCGAGATATGGGTAATGCTATTATGCGTATCTGGCCGGATATGCAGGATGTATCGCTAGCAGGAGTTGGGTTTGCGCTGCCGTACCTGCGGCGCTATATTGCGCCTGCACGGCATGTGGCTTCCCTCATGCTGCCAGAAATTGGCGGGATGTATTGGCCGGCTGATGTGAGTAATCACAGTGTGTTGTGTCATGGTACGCAACTTCCCTTGCAGGATAACAGCGTGGGGCGGGTGCTGGTGTGTCACGCAATTGAACATAGCTCACATGTGCCGGAACTGATGGAAGAACTTTACCGTGTGCTGGTGCCAGGTGGGCGAGCATTGCTGGTAGTGCCAAACCGTAGCGGGGTATGGTCACGCTATAGTAACAACCCGTTTGGTAGCGGCTATCCTTACCATGTTGCGTCATTGCGGCATCGTGCAGAACAGGCTGGATTTACCTTTATGCGCTCCACCAGTGCCATTTTTTATAGTCCGGCTAACTGGCGGATTATTCGTAAACTATCGCGTTTGCTGGAAGTGTTGGGACGGTTATGTATCCCACATTGGGGTGGTGTATTGCTGGTGGAAGTAGAAAAGCAGCTTTATGCCTCCATTCCTCAACCGGTTAAAACCTCCGCAATTGCCACGTTGCTGATGCCTGCCAGACAGTAAGGTAATGAAATGTCATGGAATTGTCATACCGTTGATATTAGCAGGTTGCTATGATGCAAAGTAAGCACCTATAGTTACTTCTACATGGCCATTAACACGTTATACCCTCCATTTGATCCGGACTTATTTGTCCGTGATAATCGTATTCTGCCCGATCAGATAGCCTTTCAGGATGCCATGAACCCGACTATCTGGATTCATCCGGATGATTTGACACCAGCGCGCGAATCACAATTGCGGGAAAAATTAGAGAACGCTTTTTCATTACCCTATCCACCATACAAAGATGATCCGGTTAGGGGAATGTACATGAATGCATTGCAGGATAAAGTGGCTGTACCGCCTAATTTAAGTAATGCCATTCCTGATGTGTCAGCCTTTCATCCGTTACCATCTGATCCGTATGATTACCCATTGTCGCATATGGTGAATGGCGAACCTTTCCCGGAATTATTGAGTGCCGCCGGATTTGAAGCGTATCGTGAAGCAACAAAGATTTACCTGATGGTGGAATGTGTGCTGGCGGATAAGGGGTACCCCGAATTGCTAGGAACGACAGCGGATTCCCTGCAACAGCGCGGTGTGGCGCATCCTTCACTGCAGCAATTACTGCATGATCTGCGTGATGCGCTGGGAACGACAACCACGCAAATGGTAGAGACGGTTGCCACAGATGGTGCAGATAGTGTCGCGCAGCTTATCGGGATTGATCCTGATTTGCAGGGCGATATTTATGCGCTGGTCGATCATATGAGTACGCGCGGATTTCCGCTTAATGATGTGATTAACTGGACGTATGGCCGAGTGCATGAAGCGCAAACTGGTCAGTCGCCTGCACCTGTTGCTGAAGCCATTGCTATGGGTAAAGAGGTGCGTATTGATTCTACGGTTACGGATTATCGCAACAGGGTTGATGATTATGTGAATATGCCCGAGCAACGCCGCAATGAAGAATTGGTGGCAGGTGCTATGGATTATGTGCCGCCAGTGGTGTCTGAATTATTTTTTGAAGAAGGCGGCGTGATTATTATGACGCAGGAGCCTGACCTTTATACGCTGACGGGTACGGCTGCCACAGGATATCATACTTCGTTTGAGTCTGTCTCACCCAACGGCGAAACGCATTCCATGTATCAGATTTATCTTTCTCAGGATTTAGGCACGCCGCGCAATAATCGCACGCTGGTGCATGAGTTGCATCATCTAATGTATCCATCACAATTTATGTCTATGGAAGATGGGCAAAGAGGTGATGCATTACTGGCATCTGATGAAGCGCGGCTGATTGAGTTGAAGGCGCTGGCGGACGAGTATGTGACAGGCACAGCAGAGCAAAAAGCGCACGTCATGGCGATGTTTGATTCACCACGTTATGCATCAGGTGGGCAAAGCGTTTCTGAAATGTTGCGCTCAGAAGATACGTCTGTTCAGACCTTTATTGGTGCGATTAATGAAGCCTTTCAGTTTTTGCAAATGGAATCTCCTACCTATGATCGCATTCAAAGCTATGAAGAGCCACTGGATCGTTTTCGTGAAGTGATTCCGCGCTACGCCGAGATGCGTTACGTGGAACATGTGGATCATAAGGGGATGATGGACTTTATTGTGCCGGGTATTACCGAGATTTATCAGGATATTTATCTGCCTCATTTGCAGCGGCGTCTGGAGCATATACAGGAAACCCGCCCGTCTAAGGTAGCGGCCACATGGGAAGATATGGCAACAACGGTACCTATGCCAGATGTGATTCCCGACACGCTACCACCTGAACTCACGCAGCAAGTGGAAGGCAGCGCGATTCGGTTATGGCCACAGGAATCCGCAGCTTACCAGCAGGCGGCACCGTTGAATCCTCATTCAATGATTGATACGGTGGGTATCA
The DNA here is from genome assembly GCA_963803575.1 of uncultured Alphaproteobacteria bacterium. Classification (GTDB taxonomy): domain Bacteria; phylum Pseudomonadota; class Alphaproteobacteria; order Rickettsiales; family UBA998; genus CAWDMW01. The sequence continues at coordinate 188,509 of CAWDMW010000002.1, read as the reverse complement.
GTAATGATGGATTAGTTACCATGCCACAGCAAGCATTAATGACTGCACGTTAAATGTTATGGGTACTGACCGATCATCGCCCGGGTACGGCATCGCAGGTGCGCGGCATCGCGCAACATCTGGATGCAGCGTATCATGATAAACCACTTGACTATAGCCCTTTAGCAAAGCTGCCCAACTGGGGGTTTTTTGCCCGAGGGCTACATGGGATACGCAACAAGCATATTATTGCCCCGCCATGGCCGGATATGGTGTTGTCTGCTGGCAGGCGTAGTGCGCCGGTCGCAGCCTACATTAAGCGTCAGCACCCTAATGTGCGGCTGGTGCATTCTATGCATACAGGGATGCAGGATAGCGCTGCATTTGATCAGGTCATTCTTCCTCTACATGATAATCCTTCTAATGCTGATCCACGTATCTTCTCTACGCTGGGTGCGCCACATGCGTTAACGGATGAAATGTTGCAGCAGGCAGCGCAAGCCTTGCCAGTACAAATGCCGCGCCCTTATACGCTGCTTTGCGTAGGAGGCACCACAGCATATGGTAAATGTGTAGCAGGAGATGTGCAGGGATGGATGAAAGCAATGCATCCATGCATTCAGGATACGGGTACCTTTCTGGTAACAGCCAGCCGCCGCACTCCCACAGCCATCACTGAGCAATTATGCCACGCGCTTCAGGCAAGTGGCAAGCCAGTGCTTGATTATGTGCCAGGTAGTACCGCGCAGAATCCGTATCATAGTTGGCTGGCGCAGGCAGATAGGGTGGTGGTAACGGCAGATAGTGTTTCTATGCTATCGGAAGCGGCATATACGGCCAAACCTGTGTATGTGTTGACTATGCAACATGCAGCAAGTCCGAAGCACACACGGTTTATTGACGCTATGTGTGACGCAGGCCACGCACGTATGGCTGAGAATTATGTACATGACTGGACAGGAGGAGAACGGTTGGATGAAGCAAAACGTATTGCAGATAAGCTAACCTTTCTCTACAAAAAAAGTTAAAAATACTGGTTGACATGTCGAGGGGGAGGGCATATAAGTCATTTCAAATCTAGCCTTTATGAAGAAATTTTTTCTTCAGGCCTTTGTCTCGCACTTGGTATGTGTGGGGCGTTTTACTACTCTTTCTAGAAGAGTTAAATCGTGGCCAGACTAGATTTGTCCACAATTACAAAAATACAAACCAAGACTATGAATTTATCCAAAGTTTTGACCGCTGCTGCTATCGGTGTTGTCGGTATCGTTGCTTCTGCAAGCTCTGCGCTTGCTGGAAGTAATGGAATTAAGATCCAGAACACTCACAGATATGGTGGAGGAACATCTCACCAATCTGTGAACTTTAATGGCACAAGGGTCGAGCATAGCAATTTTAGTGAAAAAACTAAAATAAACGAATTTGGAACGATTGATGGCGTTAGTTTTCAGAAAGATAAAAAAAATATCAACTCTGGAACACTCAATGACACGCAGACCTATGTTGGAAACTCTGTTTCCAACAGTTGGGAGAACTCTAGTAGCAAGGAAACTTGGGTAGATAACTCTTTCGACTGGTAATTCTTCCGCGTCAGGTGTAACCGCCTGACAGACTGAAGCCGGATCCCTTATTTGCTTCCATGGGGCAGGTAAGCGATTCCGGCTTTCTTTCTATTTGGGTGCTTAATTTTTCGATTATTAGTTCACTTCATTTCATTTTATCACTAAAGATCATGAAAAGATTTATTTTGGCTGGTGTAATGGCTGCTGCTGCTTTGTTTGGTGGTGGCAATATGTCCGCGCAGGCTCAGGTAACTGTTCCCGATGCTACTACTTCAAACATACAACAGGACAATGCTAATAGTAACTCAAACGTGGATAATGCCACGTTTGATAATAAAAGTAATAGTCCAATATATAACACGAGCATCCAAAGTTCGTCTGACTTTGGGATACAAACTGAAGAAGGACGATGTTTTGGAAATAGGGGTGCACAGCTTCAGATAGGTGGGGGCGTTACAGACTTTAGTACGAACGCTTCGCCTGATTTCTCTACTGATACGGGGAGTTTTAGCGCGTCTGCTCAACTCCGTGTCCCACTTGGAAGAAGTGGCGTTGGAAAGCAATGTCGGAAACTTTCGCGATTGCTAACTGACCGTGTAAGCACGCAAAATACGGTTAAAATGGCACAAGCATGTTCCGCCTATAAAAAAAATAATATTAATTTTATGGGTATGGCAAATGCTATTAAACGAGGAGATCCGGATGTTCTGGAACTCTTCACCGAAGCAGAACGTCGCAATATGCGGCGAACCGCTGTCTTTTGTAAAAATGTTACGCTTGCGTCAGAAGCTCTCCCTGCCCCATAGGCAGGGTTTTTTTTGCTCAAAAATCGGGTTAATTACCAATATGGGCGCTATGGGAGTTGCACAACAGGGCAATGGAGGTAGCGGCACCGGCAAGGTTGGGGATGTGCATATTGATTAAGTCACGGGCGATTGTATTGGCGCGTTCTTCGGGCATGTCCAGTTGTTTTTCCATAACGCCCTGAATGGAGTCCTGCACCTGCTCGTTCGGTTTGCTTAGTAAGGTGTTAAGTAAAATCACCGAGCCAAGCTGTACGGTTTTATCCCAGCGCGTGGAGGCCAGATACGCGGATTGTGGCAGGTCACCGCCAATTGTTATGTCATCCAGTATCTTCTGAGTAAAGGTTTGGGTCAGGAAGCCAGCAGCGAATTTAAACCCGAAATCGACCGCGATGTCACTGTAATGATATGCACGCTCTTTACGTGAAAGCATGTGCCGCGTTTGTGTTTCTTCATCACTTTCCAGCGCAGGTAAAGCATTTGCTAAGGTGTCCAGCCCGCCAACAACGGGTTCAACCACGTGTGAAACCATTTGCTTGAAGGGTTTGAAGTCATAGACATTGTCCATAATGTATCCAACGCCAGAGAATGCGGCCATAGAGGCACCTTCACTGATAACGCGGTTAATGCCCACCTTCAGACTGTTATTGTCTCCGCCAATACGAGACACCCAGGATGCATTTTCCCCACTCATAGGATTTTGATTATAGAGGATGGATTGCTTTGATGCTGTGACAAGTTGATGACAATACTGCGATACATGGTGTGAAAGGCTGATGAAGAAATTAGATCAAGTAAAAACACAGAAATCTCACGTAAGACAATATATCCTATGATTGTGCATTGGATGCAATAAGAAGCTACTCTAAACTCTCTATGCCTCGCAGGCTACTATATCGGTTTGTGTTAGACGTTGCAGCAGGAGGATCGCTGGAAGCGGGGTGCGTTTAATGTCGGCTTCCAGCTGTACCAGATCAGCCAGTAGGTGAATGAGTGCGGTGAGTGACCATTGTTGCATCGCGTGCTGGAAGAGTGGTTTTTCTTTAAAGAATACAGGCGGGCGTGCGCTTTCTAAGGCTTGTGCGGGTGTTTTGCCTTGCTGGCATTGCTGTTGCAGCACAATCAAGCGTTGCACATAGTTGCATAAGATACGCAATAGTGCCACAGGGTTTTCACCGGACTGCAATAACTGGTCGGCTAGCATGATAAAGCGGGACTGGTTGCCGGAAATCCATGACAATGCTGCGTCACTGAGCAACATATGTTGGTTATCGCCCAGCAACATGACTACTGTGTCTGTGGTTAACGTCCGTTGTGTTCCTAAGTATAGGTCGATTTTCTCCAGTTCTGCGCGTGTTACCGCATGATCATTACCAAGTCTGGATGCCAGCAATGGAATCACGTCAGCTTGTGCTTGTATATGGCGTTCTTTGAAGAATTGACGAATCACATACGCTAGTGCATTGCCTTCATCCCGGTAGCAGGCAACAGACAGTAATTGCGGTTGTTTGGCATCATCGAACAGGCCGCGAAGCGATGCGTTTTTGGCTAAGTCTCCTCCAGTGACAAGCAGGCGGTTAATGGAACCTGTATCCTGTAGCGCCTGCTTAATATGTGGTGTGAGTGTGTTGCCCGCTTGCCTGATGACGATGCATGGAGATTCTCCGGTCAGGCTGGTAGCACGCAGCGCATCATATAAGCGGGAGGGTTCCTGTATGATGAGTTCTGGTTCCAGTTCCTGATAGGTGAACGGGTTTTGTTTGTCTATCCCCCATGCGCTGAGCAATGCATCCCGCCGTGTTCTAACCAATCCGTCATCTGCACCATAAATCAGGATAGCCTGATAAGCATTAGAGGGCGCTTTAAAGAAGCGGTCAGTATCACGAGGAGCAAGTTTCATTAGCGATCCGTATTAATGAAGAGGAAAACAACAAATGCGATGGCCACTACGCCATATTGTGAAAGTGGTGTGTAGAAAAATGTAAATTTATCATACACGAGTGCGGGCTTGTTTGAGACATAGAGGTAAGCGAATCTATAAGCGTAAACAGACCAACCTACAAGTATAAGTTGCAAAGCAAGTGCTACACCCTTCATCCATTCCATGCGCGCTAACTGAGTCAGGCGATAACATCCCCATTGCACGCCAAAATTCCACACGGTCGCAAAAATGAAGGTACCTATTTCCTCAAAGCCTTTGGGTAAATGACGTATGGAAAAGGTATAAACCATATAAATAGCAAAAAGATAGGCTAGCTTGCGAGAGATATAGGAGATCATGATGCAGGCGAAACATTCATGTGCTGACGTTTCTTGAACCCATCTGAGTTGAAATACCCTATCAGACGCAAGCGAATATCTTCTGCCATGGCTTCCAGCACTTGTGTGGTGACGTCTTTGGACGACACATAGGTCGAGTAATCCGCGTCATCTGAGATGTTGTAGCTGCTAAAGCCGGTTACCATGTTGGTGAATAAGACATCAGCTGTGCCTGTATCTGTTAGCACAATGGCAGTGCGCCCTATGATACGGTAACGGCGTGTGGTTCCGTCAGATTCAATGCTGAGCGGCTCCAACGTGATGGTAGGGGAGGCACGTAAGGTATATTGCACATTGGTTTGACCGGATGGGGTTTGACCGGATGGAGACAGTTTGTCTTGCAGGAAGGTGCGGATTTGTTGCGCGGGGCGATTATTGGCAGATGTAACACTAATGCGTGCCAGTTTGTCTCCAGCCTGTCCTTTCTGATAGACGGGCGTGAAGCCGCAGGCAGATATGATGAGGCAGATAAGTACAATAAGGGCAGTGTTACGCGGCAACAACATTGACAATCTTTCCTGGTATAACAATGACTTTACGAATGGTTTTGCCATCCGTATGGCTACGGATTTTCTCTAGAGACAATGCCGCCTGTTCAATATCACTTTTGGCCATGTCCTGAGTAATGTCAAGCGTATCACGTAATTTACCATTCACTTGCACTCCAATAGTAACGCTTTCCTGCGTTAAGCGTGAGGTATCTGCCACTGGCCATGGTTGGGTGGCCAGCATTGTCTCATGCCCTAAATCCTGCCAGATGGATTCTGCCAGATGGGGCATGAAAGGATTAATAAGCTGTGCGATAGTCTCCAGCCCATGGCGGTACGTGATGCAGGCAGGTGGCAGTTTAGTCACAGCGTTAGTGAGTTCACGAATGAGTGCCACGGCTTTGTTGAACTGGAATTGCTCCAGCGCCTCTGTTACCTGATGAATGGTTCTATGCCGTAATGATTCTGTCTGTGTATCTTCTTGATCGGTAGCATGGCCAGGGCAGTCCTGCGTCATGCGCCAGAGTTTCTGAATATAGCGCCATGCGCCTTCAATGCCCGCATCTGTCCATTCCAGATCACGCTCTGGTGGGGAGTCTGACATCATGAATAAGCGGGCAGTGTCGGCTCCGTATTGTTGCATCATGTGGCGTGGATCAACGGTATTATGTTTGGATTTACTCATCTTGATAGAGCGTCCAACCGTCACTGGCTGCTGTGTCTCTTGTGTGATGGTATCACCGGATGCATTGATGGTGACTTCATAAGGGTATAACCATTTTCCATCTGGCGTTTGGTACGTTTCGTGCGTGACCATGCCTTGCGTTTTTAGGCGTTTGAAAGGTTCTTTCACCGACACGTACCCGCAATCACTCAAAGCACGGGTGAAGAAGCGGGCATAGAGCAAATGCAGTACCGCATGTTCAATACCGCCTATGTAGCAATCTGCTGGCATGAAGCGGTCTGCTTGCGCTTTGTCAATGCCTTGTGGGTGATGGGGGGAACAATAGCGGGCAGCGTACCATGAGGATTCAAAGAAGGTGTCGAACGTGTCTGTTTCACGCAAAGCCGGTTTGCCGCATGACGGGCAGGCAACATGCTTCCATGTCGGGTGCCTGTCTAGCGGGTTGCCGGGAGTATCAAAGGTGACGTCATCCGGTAGGGTCACTGGCAATTGCTCATCTGGCACTGGAACGGCACCGCAGCTTTCACAGTGGATGATGGGGATCGGGCAGCCCCAGTAGCGTTGACGGGAAATGCCCCAGTCACGCAAACGAAACGTGGTTTTTCTGCTTCCTGCGTTTAGGGATTCCAGTTTTGTTATGGCTGCTTCTTTGGCATCCGTCACATTTAACCCGTTTAAAAAGCCTGACTGTACGATGATACCGTCATCAGTGTAGGCGGCGTCAGTAACGTCCGCCGGATGCTCGCCATCGGGAGAGACGACCGAGGTGACGGACAGATCGTACTTTCGTGCGAAATCCAGATCGCGCTGATCGTGCGCCGGGCAACCAAACACTGCGCCGGTGCCATAATCCATCAAGACGAAGTTCGCAACGTACACAGGGTACGATGTGCCGTTAAACGGGCTGGTTACCGTCAGGCCTGTGTCATAACCCCTTTTATCGGCGGTTTCCAATGCGGCTTCGCTGGTGCCGGTGGCAGTGCATTCTGCGATGAACGTCTGTAAGTCAGGATTTTGTTGCGCTAGTGCCTCAGACAATGGATGGTTGGGAGCAATAGCAATGAAACTCATGCCATAGAGTGTGTCGGGGCGGGTGGAATAGACGCTAATCTGTTCGCCGCTTCGTTCATTGACCTGAAACTGAATGGTTGCGCCGTAAGAGCGGCCTATCCAGTGTTCCTGCATTGTGCGGACTTTATCTGGCCAGTCTGTGAGGGTGTCTAATCCTTCCAGCAGAGCGTCACCATAATCCGTGATTTTTAAAAACCACTGATTCAGTTTACGCCGCTCAACCGTTGCGCCAGAGCGCCAGCCTTTTCCGTCAACCACCTGTTCATTGGCTAACACCGTATGATCCACCGGATCCCAATTCACATAAGATTCTTTGCGGTAAGCCAGCCCGCGTTTCAAAAACTTCAAAAAGAAACGTTGTTCATGCTGGTAATACTCTGGATCGCACGTGGCAAATTCGCGTGACCAGTCATACGATAAGCCAATGGATTGTAATTGCTCGCGCATAGTGTCAATGTTTTGATACGTCCATGTTGCCGGATGGGTGTTGCGCTGGATGGCGGCATTTTCCGCAGGCAGCCCAAAGGCATCCCAACCCATCGGGTACAGGACGTTATATCCTTGTGCGCGTTTAAAGCGTGCGCTTGCATCCCCGAGTGTATAGTTGCGTACATGCCCCATATGGATGTTACCGGAGGGGTAAGGGAACATTTCCAGCACATAATAGTCTGGCTTGTCCGTTTCATCCGCGCATGTGAAGCAGTCCGCTTCCTTCCAGCGTTGCTGCCAGTATGGTTCTGTGGTGGCTGGGGCGTAAGGTATGGCTATCGTGTTCATGAGGGGAGATATAGCAGATTATGGATGAAAATAAACCCCTTAGGTATGGGGTTGAGTGATTGTATTAAGAGAGCAAATATGGTATGCTGTACATGATTTTTTATTATGGTTTTTACCACTAGAATTATGGCTGAAGTAAAAAAGGTTTTACCAATTTCCACCTGGTCTTCCCCTGCTCCGTTTCCTGATAATCTTGCTCAAGTTGAGCAGGAAAGGCAGGAAAGAGAAAAAGCAAAAGAGGAAGACAAGAACAGCAAGCATTAACGTTTTTATCTCAACTTTCCATGAAACTTTGTTTCATGGTCTCTTTTTGTGTTATGCTTACTGAGGTATTAATAAAATCGGTATGGGGCGAGTGACGGGTTTCGAACCCGCGACCTCCAGTACCACAAACTGGCGCTCTAACCAACTGAGCTACACCCGCCATAGCCGTCAGTGCATAACTGCAACTATGCGCCATCATTAACCGGATTTTCTGGCATGGTCAAGCATTAGATCGAGCTTTTTGTGACATGATAGTATCGCTATTATGGCAATATAGGTAAGGTATGTAAGGCAGTGCTTGCATTTTAGTAAGGATTATCCTAAAGCCCTAAATCCATGACAGACTTATCGTCACATTCTTTTACGTATCTTATCACGGGTGGCGCAGGATTTATTGGCTCTCACCTTTCTGTAGCGTTGCTAAGTCAGGGGTATAAGGTGCTGATATTAGATGACTTATCCTCTGGTAAACGCACGAATATTCCTGCTCAAGCAGCGTTTGTGCAGGGAGATGTAACGGATGGCGCGCTGATGGAATCTTTAGTGGCGCAATCAGATGGCGTGTTTCACCTGGCAGCGATTGCATCTGTGGATAAAAGCCGTACTCACTGGCGAGATACCAGTTGCGTCAATACGCTTGGCACCGTTACGGTACTGGAAGCGATTGCTCGGCAGGATACGCCTGTACCTTGCGTGTATGCATCGTCTGCGGCCATTTATGGCACGTATGACAGCGTGATTGATGAGTCATTCGCTGCGCAACCGCAAACGGCTTACGGAGTGGATAAATATGCTTCTGAATGTCACGCCCGTATTGGTGAAGCTATTCATGGTATTGCATCTACGGGGATGCGTTTCTTTAATGTGTATGGGGAGCGGCAGGATCCGTTATCACCCTATTCGGGGGTCATTTCCATCTTTGCCCAGCGCTTTCTGGAAGGATTACCTGTGGCGATTCATGGTGACGGTCAGCAATGCCGCGATTTTATCTATGCTGGTGATGTGGCCGGCATGTTAATTGCGGCCATGCGCCAGCACCACACGCAGGAACATTCGCAGGCAAGGGTTGTGAATGTATGTACCGGAAATGCCACTACGATTATGGAGTTGGCGGGAATGCTGAGAAACATTACGGATAGCGATAGTGCTATCACCCACGCGCCAGCACGCGCCGGAGATATTTATTACTCTTGTGGAAGTCCTGAATATCTGCACGTCATGCTTGGAAAACAGGCGAACATGCTCTTGATGGACGGGTTGCAACGCACGGTAAGCTGGATGCAGGGTAACAATGTGAGGACGGCAACAGGATGAGGCATATGGGGTATGTGATTGGAGCCATTATTGTGGCGGGGTGGCTGGTGATGACACACGCGATGCAAGCGCACGCAGCTGCGGAAGAAAGCCGGATTGTGGCACCTGACAAGCAATGGATTGTGTATTACGCCAACGAGGCAAAAGCGCGTGAGTTCAACTCTTACGACATTATTGTGTTCGATCGTGATAAACACCCGTCATTGCAGGATTTAAAAGGTCGCAACCGGGTCATACTGGGCTACGTTAGTGCCGGAGAGATTGAAACGTATCGCACGGATTTTGAGCAGGTGAAGCAGGCAAATGCATTGCTGGAAGAAAATCCAAACTGGCCGGGACATTTTGCGGTGGATGTCCGCAATCCGGAATGGACACGTTATATTATTGAAGATGTTATCCCTTCAATTCTGCAAAAAGGGTTCAAGGGTATTTTTTTGGATACGCTGGATAGCGTGGAAGCGATGGAGTTACAGCAGCCTGAAAAATATGCAGGGATGATTGAGGCTTCAGCAAACATGATTAAGATGATACGTCAGCACTACCCAAACATCAAAATTATGGTGAATCGTGGCTTTCACGTGATGCCACAAGTGGTGCATGAAGTGGATTATGTGCTGGCCGAAGGTATTTTGGTGAATTATGATTTTGACGATGGTGAGCATACCTTGTTCCCTGACCATGTGTATGAAGAATATGCTGCCAAAATGTTGGCATTAAAGCAAAAAGCACCTCACTTGCAATTGCTGGCACTGGATTACTGGCATATGGATGATACGGAGATGGTGAAAACCATCTATGAGAAACATGAGGCAAACGGGTTTTTACCCTACGTAACAACGATTGAACTTAATCAGGTGGATCCACGGCCATAATGATGCAACGTATGATAGGAATGATCTGTGCGAGCATAATCGTATGGACGGCATTAGTTTCGGCAATATGGGCGGATGATCCAACGCCATTGCCGCGCGTGGTCTATGCATTATATGATCCAGCTTCAGAGGAAATACCGCGCTTTTCGCTGGTGCATCGTGTGCTGGAAATGCCGCTTAACTGGCTTGGGTTTCACATGGAGTATATTGATATTACGGATGCATTCCCTGCATGGCGTGATGATGTGGCCGGTGTGGTGTTATGGCTTCCTTCGGGTGTGATGGTCAAGAACGTTGAGCGTTACATGGAATGGCTTGAAGCGGGAGCATCTAAGCAAAAGAAGCTGTTAATTATGGGGAATCCAGGGATTAATACGCGCTGGCGTGATATGGCACATGGGCGCGCACGGGTGAATCGTTTATTTTCTTACATTGGTATGCATGACACAGGTAACTGGACAGAATTGACCTATAGCACGACTATTGCCAAGCAAAATGATTTGATGGTTGAATTTGAGCGCAGTTACGATGGTGTGCTGCCTGCTTATTATAATATGCAGGCATTGCCGGAAGCTTCCATACATCTGGCTATGAATAGCCGTAATGAACTGGGTACAACGCTGCGTAGCGACCTTGTGACAACGCATGAGAATGGTGGCTACATTGCGGAAGGGTACGGATTCTATTATGAGATGGACGCTCAGGATGAAGAGGTGCTGCTGCAACGATGGCTGGTTGATCCGTTCCGTTTCTTAAGTCGTGCGTTGGGCGCGGATGATCGCCCACGTCCTGATGTGACGACCTTGAATGGTCACCGTATCTTTTATAGCCATATGGATGGTGATGGATGGAATAATGTGTCCGAAATTGAAAAATACGCAGCGAAACGTGTTATTACGGCAGAAGTCCTGCGTCGTGAAATTTATCGCCCCTATCATCAGCTTCCCTTTACGGTTGCACCCATTGTAGCTGATCTGGATGCGGAGTGCTATGGATTGCCTCATAGTGCAGATGTTGCACGCGATATTTTTGCGCTGGAAAATATTGAGCCGGCCAGCCACACCTATAGTCATCCGCTATTTTGGCGGTATTTCGATCATGCACACCCACGTGACGAAGTTCAGTACTTAGATGATTATCCGGCACCGCCTAAGCAGCAGAAATCTATTTATAATGCGCTTGGGCAGGTGTTTGGCCATGCTGCGCCGTTACGGGAAGGCTGGAAACCATTGCTGGAGAGCAGTATTACTATTGAAGATACGCCTTACGATGCTATTGTGAAGAAATACTATAAACGGCCTCGTAGTTATTCCTGTGATCCGTTTGATTTGTCGCTGGAAATTGGTGGATCTGTGCGGTATCTTCAGGATTTGGCACCGGTAGATAAGCGTATTCGTCTGATTCAATGGTCAGGGGATACGAATCCGGCAGAATCTGCCTTGCGTGAAGCGCGCCAGACAAAATTACTGAACATTAATGGCGGTGATAGCCGGTTTGATCCTGCCTATCCATCTTATTCTTACGTGGCACCTATTGGGTTGAAAGTCGGGAAAGAGCGGCAGGTTTATTCCTCCAATAGTAATGAAAACACCTATACTGATTTGTGGCGCAAACAATTTTTTGGGTATCGGCATTTGGTGAATACCGTCAAAAACACCGAGACGCCACGACGTGTTAGCCCATTCAATATCTATTACCATAGCTACTCAGCAGAGAAACAAACCAGCTTATCTGCTTTAAGGCAGAATCTTAGTTATGCATTGTCACAGGATATCACGCCAGTATTTGCCAGTCATTATGTGGATATTGCCAATGGGTTTTTTCAGGCGCAGCTTATTTATTTAGAGAAAGATCGCTGGCAGATTGCGCATCGTGGGCAATTGCAAACCATTCGTTTTGATCGCGCTACATTAAAGACGGTTGATTGGGAACGCTCTGAAGGAGTGCTGGGTATGAAGCATTATCAGGGGAGTTTATATGTCTTTCTAAATCCTTCTGTTGATACGCCGATTATTGCGTTGTCAGATATGCAGCGCCTAACGTACCCTTTAAAAGCCCGGCATCCTTATTTGATAGGTAGTCGCTGGGTAGTGCGAGCCATGACCTTTCATGAAAGAAGCGTTAATGGCGGGCAGATGCAGATGATTATGCAAGGATTTGGTCGCGGTGTGATGCAATTTTACTGGCCATTATCGAAAAAAGTGCAAATGCATGTGATACAGGATGGGAAAACGTTGCATAATGAGGTGTTGACTGTTAAAGACAACAACATGTTAAAATTCGTTATCCGTTCGTCTGCTATCCAACCACTTCAGCTTGTGCTGACAGGGGTGGATGATGTTTAGGGCAGGTTTCTTTATTTGCTGTTTGTACTCATCCATCTAGACAATTTTTCATGAAACGTCGTACCCGCTTTTTAGCTCTGGCCACTTTGTTTGTTTTTGCTGCCATCGTGGCAAGCATCTTCCTGATTCCCAGTGATAAGGAAATCGCACTTACACGCTATAAAGACAAAGAATATGAAGAAGCAATGCGCTTATATAAAGAACAATATCGTCAGGGTGATGTGTCGATTGACACCGTGATGCATTTGGTCAGAGTGCATTTGCAATATGCGGAAGTGGAAGACGCCATTGAAGTGATGGAGGCGTTTGTTTCTGCCAATCCTTCCCATTTGGGCGCACGTGAGGAGTTGGGGCGGTTGTATCAGTATGGCCAGCGGCCAGAAGATTATTTGCGTAATCTGGAAGAGATGAATCAGCTGGTTGCCAGTGATGTTAATAGCCAAAAACTGCTGGAGCAATACCGTCTGAATCAGAATACAGATAAAAATATTCCGCTGATGGTCAAGCGGATTATGAACGAAAAGCAGGCGGCACCGCAGGATTTTCGCGATCTGATTCGATTGCTTGCATCGGTTAAGCGTTACGAAGAAGCACTAGATATGCTGGTATTGTTCCGTGAACGATTCCCGCAAAAAATGCGATTTAGCGATCATGATCTGGCTATGCGACTTTATGCCGATACGGATCAGATGGACAAAGTGGCAGACTACGCCAACTCGCTACATGAACTGAATTTGCGCCCATCTTATATTGCGCAAGTATCTAATATCTTGCTCTATCGTGTCAGGCCGCAAGCAGCTTATGACTTCATCAGTTATTACCGCGATCAGATTGAAGATAATGCACGGCTGTTTTCTCAGTATATTGTGATTCTGAGTAATACGGGTAAGCAAAAACAGGCTTACGCGTTAATGCTGTCACATTATCAGGATGATCGGTTGCAGGCAGGTTTGCTGGACGACTTAATGGTGCTGGCATCGCTGTTTGGCAATCAGGCGGTTGTTAGTGAATTGCGTGAACATATTGATTACGATCAGCTTGATGCTAACGAGGTACTTGTGCTTGTGGATCTTGCGATTGGTCGCGATGATCGTGCGTTGTTACATAAGCTCAATGGCCGTGCTAAAGCGATGGCAGAGGAAAATAATGACTTTTATTTGCAAGCCATCTTACTGGTAGCGAACGATAAGAAGTCATCGCAGGCAGATGTGACCGCCGCTATGCGTGAAGAGTTGTCCTTCTCCCGCAGATTGCAGCTTGCGCTATTATGCGCGCGCAAAGGCTTTGATCAGTGCGTCAATGAATTTACGGCTGCTTTACCTCCGGCAGATAGTTTAACCGATACCGAAGTTGTGGCGGTTGCACAGTTGTTACATGATAGTGGCAAGCTTGATTCAGCCCTGACGTATCTTTCTATCGCCAGAGAAATGCGTGAAAATACCGTACTGGATGCAGCATGGTTCCCAATGGCTGCTGCCAGAGAAGATGTGCAGGTAATCCGCGATTATTTGAAGGATGGTGTGTCCTTTAATGCGGATATTTACGAAGCGGCTTATTATTCAGCGATGAAATATAAGCGATACCAGAATGCCGTGGAAATTGCCGAGTATTTATATGGTGGGGCAAAAACACCGCTACACCGTACGTTTGTTACCCAAGCATATCTTAAATCTGGACAATATGCTGAAGTGTTACCTTTGCTTCGGCAGAGTAGGAGTGCAGGTGGCCAGACGGAACGGGATTACCTGTATGTATTGTCAAAACTGGCACGTAGCAGTCCGGAACACGCAGCAGAGCTGCGTCAATATGGGTTGGCGATTTTACGCCAGGGAACGGGTGAAAAGCGACGTCAGGCGATTATTTATGCATTGGTTGATGGTGGACAGGAAGCCTATATCATGCCTTACATTCGTGATATGGCAATCGCGCAGCCTCGTGCGTGGGCATCACTTTATGCCGACCATCTGGCAAAGACCAAACAGCAGGATGTTTTAGTGAATTTTTGGCAGCAAGTGGCTGACAAGCACCCAAACGATAGCGAGCTTCATGCACAAATCGCGTATAATTTGCTGCAACATGGTCAGCGTGATACGGCGATTGCGATGTTTGCTTCGCTTGCTACGGCCTCTGAGCCGGACTCTCCTTTGGTTCAGCAGCTTCTTTATTTATGGGGGCCTGTTTACGAGCGAGACGCGGTAGTCTGGATTATTCAACGTGCCAATGGTGCAGCAGACGCTATCGAGCATCATCAATGGCTGGATCTGTTAGCGGCAGGTGTGACGGATGAGCAGTTGCATGTGCTTGCCGCGCAATACCCTGCCATGCTTGATACGGAATCTACGGAGTTTCGTTATATTGAGGCATTAGCGGCGGCACAAGAAGAGGGCACGTCATCCGAAGCGGTGGGAGCATTTCTTGATACGCGTATTGCGAGCGCGCAGCAGGTAAAGCGCCTGATGCGGTATGGTGAGCTGGCGGGTCAGTATGAACTGGAAGAACATGAAAAACGGGCTTATCTGAAAGCATTAGACGTATCCCCCAATAATCCGTTAGTGTTGGGTGCTTTAGGGGTGGCGTATTATAATGATGCTGATTACTCTGAGGCACGTACAACGTTGCAACGTTATTTCCATGGCACCATGCCACAGCCTCTTGCACAAGCGACCGCATATCGACCGCACTTTTCATATGCACAAATATTGCGTCGTGATCGCGATGATCGTGCAGCGGTATATTATCAGGAAGTCATGCAGGCAGGTAAGCGTGCGGCCTCCGATGATGCAGAACTGCGCTCTATGGCTGCCCGTTCATTAGCTTTTGCAGGATACCCTGAACAGGGTGTTGCAGTCTTTAATGCGTTACTGAAAGACTTTCCGGATGATCGTCAGTTGAAAGCGGACTACTCTGCCATGCTGGTAGATATTGATAAGCACGCCATGGCGAAAGAGTCGTTAGCAAACTGGATGGATCCGGAAGATTCATCTGCCGTTATGCTTACTCCCCTATCTTTGAGTAGTACGCAAGCCACTGCTTATCGTTTGTTGGATAATGGCCGGAAACTATTATTGGTCAACCCGGTTTCACAAAACACTGATGAGCTACCAGCATTACGTTTGCCTGATGTAAATGCCTATGACTGGTTAAGCTACACGAGTGAAGGATATAGCGAAACATTGCTAGTGGCAGAAACGGGGTATACGTTTAGCGTCATGCAGGATGCAAATGGGGCTGTGTGGGTGCATCCGGTGCGTGAGAATCAGACGGATATGGTGAAGCGTAATCAGAATTATGCTATTCAAAATCAGTTGATTCATGCGCGCATAGATATAGAAACCGGTCGCGCATATGATGCCAGCCGTCAGGTTCGCCAGTTGGTTAAAGTGCATCCTGACAATGCGCAAGTGCTTGGCTTTGCCGCGAATGTAGAGAATTATATTGGGAACTGGCCGTATGCCCGCACGCTCATTCATAAGGCGCATCAGCGTGATCCGGATAATGAAGATATTATCAGGCTACAACGAGGCATTGAGCGCAGTCACGCGGCTGGAGTGTATGCTGATGTTGAATGGCGGGCGCTGGGGAATAATGATGAGGTAATCACTACCTTTGGAGCCAGCTATGATATAAATGAGCATATGCAGGCAGGTATTATTGTGCAAAATAATGACGTTGACTCAGTCATATTGCGTCGTGCTGATGGACGCCGGGACGCGTTTGAAGATAACCTGCAACGCGGAGAGGTCTTTTTCCGGTATTTCACCGATGAAGGAACACAGTCACAAATATCATTATTCGCCAATAATGATACAGCGGGGCTTGGTGCGTATCATAGCGTGATTCATCGTTATGGTATGACGAATGTTGGTATTGAATATCACCGCCCTTACTGGGAATTTGTTGAAGGTATCCTTGATGATGCCACTCGTGATCGTGTGCAGGTCGGCCATCGCTATGTTTTGAATGATAAGGTAACGCTTTCAGGAGAATTGGGTCTGAACCGTTATAATACTCAGCAGGAAGACGGGTTGTCATCTACCGTCACGCTAGAGGGTATGGCTTCGTATCGGTTGATGGAAATCCCTTATGTATCTGTTGCTTACGGGTTGGATGCAGAATATGAGACGAGCGAGAAGAATGCTATTGATGCAGATGGCATACCATTTCAGCGTTTCCCGATGGATAGCCGTGAAGTGCATTCCCTTTCAGTGTTTGGCAGTTATGATCTGAATGATGACACGAATATTGAGGGGCTGGCTAGCTACGGTTTTGACCGTATTAGCGGAGATAGTGGCCCGACAGTGGAAGGGCGTGTGACGCATTACCTGACTGACGAAGTGTCTGTGCAGGGGCGTGCCAGTTACGGTTTCCGCGGTGGTGCAGCAGAGGGAGATGTAACACGCGCTGGTGTGCGGTTGCAGTATCGTTATTAAAGAGATGTTTTAGAGGTTATACTTAATTATGGAAGAATATTCAGCTCACGTGCATCATCAGCACCATAGGCGGGTCTTTGGTCTACGCCTATCGGCGCTGATTGAACTGGCGCTCTTTTTTGCAGCAGCGATATTACTCAATCTGATGATAGATAGCAGCCCGCGTTTTGTCGATGTGTATCCCCATCCATTTTGGATTGCGGTTGTTTTTATCAGCGCGCAATATGGGGTGAATGAAGGGCTTTTTGCTGTGCTGATTGCAACACTTGTGCTGTTGCTGGGGAATTTGCCTGAGCAGCAGATTGATCAGGACTTTTACGACTGGTTGTTTGAAGTGGCATTGCGCCCTATTATGTGGCTGATGACAGCCGTAGCACTTGGTGAATTGCGTTCTCGCCATATTCATAAATACGACAAGCTGATTGAAGATCTGGAAGATACACGTGAGCGTGAAGTGGCCTTTGCTGACTCATTTGAGAAGGTAAGAAATCGTAAGGAACAGCTAGAACTAAATATTGTAAACCGTGTGCGAACAGAAACAGGCGCCCTGCGTGCTGCCAGAGCAATTGAGAAACTTAACCCCGATCAGGTGATTGATGGTGTGTCTACCATGGTGAAGTCTGCGCTGGGTGCTGAGAAATTTTCTCTTTATCTGCTGCAAGGTGAGGGGCTGGAGTGTCGTTTGACGGAAGGCTGGAGTCAGGAAGATCATGATCGTTATCCTCGTTTGTTTCATGGTCAGGATGCGTTGTTTAAAGCGGTGATTACTCAGCATGAAACATTATGTGTGTTAAATGAAGAACATGAACGTTTGCTAAATGGTGCAGGAGTGCTGGCCGGTTGTCTGAAAGACCCTGAAACGGGTACGGTGCTTGGCATGTTAAAGATAGAGTCTATACCATTTTTAGAACTGAATCTGGAAACAGTGCAAAGTTTCCGTGCTTTATGTGAGTGGATTGCTTTAGCCCTGTTAAATGCTAAGCATTATCAATCTGCAATGGATGATGCCACAATTAATCCTGAGCATAACCTGATGACCCGAAGCTTCTTTAACCGTCATCGCGACTATATAACGTCGTTGGCGAAGCGGGTGAAATTTAACGTATTCATGCTTAACGTGAATGTGTCTAATCACGATGCATTAGACCCAGATACAAGGGTGCGTGTTGCGCGGTTGGTTTCCAGCATTGCGGATAAGGCATTGCGACAGGTGGATTTTGCCTTTGACCATCAGCAAACTAATGGTCATTACGTTATTATTTTGCCAGCAACCGATGCACGTGGTGCGAGAATTGTGCGTGATCGTATTGAAAAAGAATTGCTTAAAGAAACATCTAAACATGCGCGTGGAGTGAATTATTCATTTTCCCTTTCTGCATTGCATGAGGAATAAGCATCTATGTCGCGGCTTTATCCTCACTCCTATAATACCGTAAAATCGTATCTGATTCCTGAAGACGTTCATGACGCTGAACGTGTTTCAGCGAGTAATGAAGTATTAGCCTTACTAGCTGCTGCTGTATGGACATTACTGCATGGCCTGAATATTTACTGGTTGTTCTGGAATAACGTGCCATTCATCTATAGTGTATTGATCCATATTATCCTCACTATTGTGATAACAGTAGTTACCATTATGTTGAAAGCAGCCGGACGTGATATCAGGCATCTATATATGCTATGCATCACGAGCGGTGCTGCAAGTATCTTAGGTACAGCGGGAACGATGCTTGCCTGCGTGATGTCAATGATGTACGGACGGTTTACACAACCATTTGCTCAGTGGTATCGTGCCATTTATCCGGATTTCGGCTTTTCCCGGGAAGAGAAGCTTTATGATATGATTACCAGCGGCAAAGATGAAAGCACGCGCGATTATCATGTTGTGTCGTTTCGTGATGTCATGGTGCTGGGAACCGAGCAGCAAAAGCGCCGTGCCTTAACCCGTATGACAGACCGTTTTCATCCTTCATTTGCGCCTATTTACCGGCAGGCATTACAGGATAAAAATAACACTATTCGTGTGCAGGCAGCATCATCTGTCGCTAAAATTGAAAATCAGTTTACCCATATGTTGATGCGTGTAGAGCAGCTGGAAGCCATGAACCCAGATGATATGATATTAAAGCTTGGGCTGGCACGTTTCTACGATGATTATGCCTTTACCGGCTTGCTTGATGCCCAACGTGAGCACGATAATCGCCAAAAAGCATTAGAGAAATATCGTGTTTACCTTGAAGAGTTCCCCAACGATATTGATGTGCGCATTGAGGCAGGACGTCTGTTATTGCGTAATGGCTCGTATGATGAGGTGGTGACGTTGTTTCAAGACTGTCTTAGTGCTGGTTATCAGACGGAAACACTCAATGCATGGTTGATGGAAGCACTTTATGCTGCTGGTCGTTACGCTGAGCTGAGGGCTATGGCACCGAGATGCGCACATATGGCAAAAGAGTGGAAAGATACGCGCCCGCGTCTTTCACGTAGTATTGAATTCTGGGGGAATCACAGCTTATGATCTCTCAACGTAAACCTACGCGTTCTGACAAACATGCTGATGTTTGCTTGCTCCTCGAAGGAACCTATCCTTACGTCCGTGGGGGGGTGTCCAGCTGGACACATGAACTAATATTGGCTCAGCACCACTTAACATTTCATATTGTATGCATTCTGCCGGGGATTCAGGCGCCTAAGCTGAGTTATGAATTGCCCGATAACGTGTTAAGCGTGACAGAAATATTTCTTGGTACAATGCCGCACCAGTCTGGCACCCCGACCCGTAATGTGATGCAGGATATGAAACCGGCTCTGCTGCGTATTGCCCATAACAGTGCCACCGTAGACGATTTGCAACATGTGATGGATGCGCTTGGCAATAATAAGCGCGCGCCCGGAAGTGATTACCTGCTTAACAGTACGGATGCATGGGGCGTGTTAGAACAAATGTACGAAGAGCGCTACCATGAAAGCTCTATGCTGGATTATTTCTGGTCATGGCGTGCATTGTTTGGCAGTATTTTTTCGATATTGTTACATCCGCTACCGGATGCTGGCGTGTATCATACGCTGTGTACCGGTTATGCAGGATTGCTTGCCACGCGCGCGAAGCTGGAAAAACGTCAACCGGTATTATTAACCGAACATGGAATCTATACCAATGAGCGACGTATTGAGATTGCGTCTGCCGATTGGCTGGAAGAGACGGCTAGTAGTCAACTGACGATTGATTCACTGCATCGCGATTTGCGAGATTTATGGATTGATGCGTTCGCCTGCTATTCGCGTATTTGTTATGATGCCAGTGACGAGATTGTCACATTGTATCGTGGCAATCAGGTGGCACAATATGAAGATGGTGCGGCAGCTGAAAAAATGCAGATTATTCCAAATGGTATTGACCTTAAACGATTTAACGCCATTGAGCGTGTAGAGCATGACGTGCCGACTATTGCCATGATTGGCCGTGTGGTGCCGATTAAAGATGTAAAAAGTTTTATCCGTTGCTGCGCGATCATGCGTGATACGCTGGGTGAATTACGCGCTTATGTGATGGGCAATACGGAAGAAGACCCGGAATATTTTGCAGAATGTCAATTGCTGGCGGAACATTTGCTTTTAGATAATGTAATTACGTTTACGGGATCTGTGCGAATTGATGATTACTTACCTAACGTGGATGTCATCGTCTTTACCTCGGTGTCTGAAGCACAGCCGCTGGTGATTTTGGAGGCGGGGGCTGCGGGGATTCCTGTGGTCAGTACTGATGTTGGGGCTTGTGACGAAATGATTAATGGCGCGGCTGATGAAATGCCAGCACTGGGCGCGGGGGGGGCTGTGGTGCCGCTCTCTGATCCTGATGCAACGGCTCGCGCGGCTATCAGGCTGCTTACCGATACCGTGCATTATCAGGAATGCTCAATAGCGATTAAATCGCGCGTGGAGCGTTATTATAATAAGCAACAGCAGCAGGATGCGTACCGCGCACTCTATGCCACGTACCTTCATCAGACACCTTCACAGAGCAGAGTAATATAAGATGGCTGGAATAGGATTTGAGCTGAAAAAACTCACGAATCATGATAATCTGATGGGCGTCCTTCACGCTTATATGAGTGCCGGACTGGCTGCGGCTGGCCCATGGTTGTTCACGATTTTAGCGATTGCAGGCATTACGGTGCTATACGCGGAAGGACTGTCTTACAGTGCGCTGATTCATTTCCGGATTATTCTGGTATATAATCTGGCGGCATCGTTGGTGCTGTCCGCTCCCGTATTTATGGTCGTGACACGCTATATTGCTGACGGGATTAGCCAGAAGAACGTGACGAACGTACCGTCTGCATTGCTTGGCTGTATGGTGATGATGTTGATGATTCAGCTGCCAGTGGCGCTGTTTTTCTATGGGTATTATTTTGAATTGCCCCTGTCCCTACGCTTGTCGGCTATGGCAAACCTGTTCTTGCTTAGTGGCGTCTGGTTGCTTGGCGTATTTTTGATGGCGTTAAAGGATTTCCGCACCATTAATTGGTCTTACGGAATTGGTATGTTAATTGCGGTGTTAATGGCGCAGTGGCTGCGTGTGGATTATGGCTCTGTTGGAATGCTAAACGGCTTTAGTGCCGGCATCATGATTATTGTGTTCTCACTCACTGCGAAAGTGTTTTCGGAATATCCATATCGCTATAACTCACCATTTGGCATGTTAGTGTTTTTCAAGCGTTATTACCAATTAGCGTTGGGCGGATTATTTTATAACCTGGCGATTTGGGTGGATAAACTGATTATGTGGTTTGCGCCAGAGCGCACCAAGCTGCTGCCAAGTAAAATGATCTTTTATCCCAACTATGATAGCGCGATGTTCTTGGCTTACGTGACGATTGTTCCTGCTATGGCGGTGTTTTTCTTAAGCGTGGAGACAAGTTTCTTTGAGCGGTATCGTCGTTTCTATGATGATATTTTAGACCATAAGCCGCTTTCACGAATTAAAGAGAATGGCCAGAAAATGCTGGATAGTATTCTGTATCATGCGCGTACCTTTATGGTGGTGCAAGGATCTATTACCTTTATTGCCATCGTGCTGGCTGCAGATATTCTGGAGTTAGTGAATTTTAGTTTCCGTCAGGTAGGAATTTTCCGCCTAGGTACACTGGGTGGCATGTTACACGTGCTGGCATTGTTCCAGATGATTATTCTGTCATATTTTGACAGCCGGATGCGGGTTATGTGGTTGCAGCTTTTCTTTCTTATAAGCAACATTATTTTTACCTACATTACCATGGAAATGGGGTTTGCATATTATGGCTATGGGTATTTCCTTTCCTGTGCGCTGACATTTCTGCTGACATCTTTTGTGCTATACCGGTTTATGGTGAATTTGCCTTACCATGCATTCATTACGCATAATAATGCGGTCAGAATGGAACAACGTAGTGTGTAACGTTAGAATGCTGTTGGCAGCTGGTGCTATGCTCTGGCTTAGCGGATGTGATACGACGATAGACTGGACACGGCAGCTACATAATTGGTGTGATGATGCCGAGCAATGTGACTGCAATGCGGATTCCTGCCATCGCAACCGTACTCACCGTGATATGCCGCAATAGGTGTTTGCCGCTTATCCAAAGCATGATATGGTTTTAGTTATAACGAAATAGCACAAAAGGTATGTACATATGACACTGCGTAGTATGCTGGTTCCCTTTTCAGGTGATGAACGTGAAATGGCTGCGTTACATTATGCTCTGATGCTGTGCAACACGTATGAGACGTATCTGCAATGTTTGCACGTGACCGCAGATCCTGAGCAAACACGTCATATGGGCGCAATGATGCCCGTCTCTGTTGTTGATTCAATCCGTAACGCGGTGATCGAGCAAACGCAACAGCAGACTAACAAGGCGCATACGTTGTTTAGTGCCGCATGTGAACAATATGCGGTGCCTGTCGTTACAGATATCCAGCCTTATGGCGCTGCATGGTTAGATCATATGGGTACGGTGGATGAAGCGATTGCTAGCTATGGTAGATTACATGACATGTTAATCGTGCATCGTGATATTGGTAAGCATGATGATTACTACCATGATGCGTTAGTCAATTGTCTGTTTCAGACAGGCCGTCCAGTGATAGTGGTGCCTGATAAGCTGCCACAATATGCGCCACAACATGCGGTGATTGCGTGGGATGGGAGTATGCAGTCAGCACGTGCGCTGGCCGTGTCTATGCCGTTATTACAAACCATGCAAAAAGTAACGTTGCTGCATGTGGAAGAGTCCGATCAATCCTTTCATATGCAAGAGATTACACCCTATTTTAAGCTGCATAATATTATGTGTGATATTTATGTGCAGCCGATGAACGGTAATGCAGGTCAGTCATTGCTTGAGGGCATGAAGGAATGTAGAGGCGATATATTAGTGATGGGAGCTTACAGCCATAGCAGGTTGCGCCAGATGATTATGGGTGGCGCAACCGATTATGTGCTACATCACGCAAACTGCCCGGTGCTGATGGCGCATTAACCTTATGCACCACCAAGAGACATACCAGGCTGTTGCGCCTGCTCTGCTCTAACCTGCTCCCCCCAGCTTGCCTGAGGACTTGATTTTTGAAACTGCGATGCCCATTTTCCTGATTCCTGCGCTTGATTCGCCTGCGCTATTTCAGGTGGCACAGTGGCTAACGTTTGGCGTCCGATGGCTTGTGTATCATAGACCTGTTGTGCATTCGCTTGCAGTTCACCGCGTTCAGCAGTCAGATTGGTAATCTGATTTTCAATGGTGTTAAGGTTCTGTTGCGCTTTAGCGTTTTCCTTTGCATAGTGATTAGCCATTAATATGCCAGTACCAATAGTAGCGCCTGCAATAACTGTACCGGCAATACCCTTCTTAGCACCGTCGGGAATTTTTGCCAGATTACGGGAAATAAAGCTGCTATCAATATCCTTTTGTGCCAACTCAGCTAAGTTTTCTTTGCCCGCGCTTTCAACAGCGTAGTTTACTTTCTCTAGAACATTGACCTTTTCACCAGTGTTTTCTTTAGCTGTTTTTATGATATCCTTAACTAAATCTCCGGCTTTTGATTCTGAACCTAGTTTATCACCCAAATCTTGCTGTAACTTTTCAGCCAGTTTTCCTGTTTTATCATAGTCAAACACTTTGCCTGAATCTTCCTGAACTTTATTGACAAATTGTTCAACCAGTTTCTTTGCACCCTTGTCTTTAACATCCTTAACCGTTTCCTGCAAGGCTGTGGTATCTTGTAATACATCAATGTTTTCTTTTGCATTTTTGACCGTATCAGAAAAAGCTTTAGCGACTTCACTATTTTTACCAAACTGCTTGGTCATGGCTTCTGCAGCCTTGTTTGCGTCTCCTGCTCTGCCGAAAAGCCCTTTTTTAAGCGCGCCTTCTGCGGTTTTGATCGCGTCTTCCGCTCTGGCCTCAGAACTTAACGAGCGACCAGCATTTTCCATCAGCGTCTTTGTACCGACACCGGCAACCACGGAGCCACCCACTGTTAACGCAGGCTGATGAATCCCGCCGGGCTTGTCCATATTGCTATACTGGTTTTTCAGCACCTCAGCTTGTTGTCCAGCCTGATTAGCCTGAGCCTCGTATTCTGAAGCCATCTGGCCAAGCTGAGCGTCAACTCCGGATGTATAGGGTGGTGGGGGTGCAACGGTAGTGTTCATAATATTTCTTAGTAATCTAACTGTTTATGACTCTTAGTATAGCTAAACAATATGACAGTTTCATGACACGCTGATGATTAAATTAGCGGCTGACGTGTAAGCTGCAGCGTGGTATGATACATGCCTATGACACAGACGCCTCCCTACACCAGCACTCCCATACGTGATATTAAACGCCACGCCATTATGCGCGAAACACTGACGCTGGCATCGTTTGATGGCTGGAATCAGGCAACATTAGTGAAAGCTGCGGTACATGCCGGATATGCTCCGCTGACCGCGCGTCAGGTATTTCCCAGTGGTGTGCCAGAAGTGTTGGAATGCTTTGCCGACTGGGTGGCGGTGCAGCTGGAAGATGAGGCAGCCAAGGCAGGTTTGGCATCCATGCGCGTCCATGAGCGGGTGATCTGGCTGGTATGGAAGCGACTGGAGCTGGTAGAGCCACACCACGAGGCGGTCAGACGCGCTGTAGCACTATCTGTTCAGCCCTCTGTTGCATGGCAATATACGCAGAATGTCTGGCAAGTGTGCGATCAGATTTGGCGTTTGGCGGGGGATACGTCGCTGGATTTCAATTATTATACGAAGCGCAGTTTGCTGGCAAAAGTGTATGGCGCAACGCTGCTTTACTGGCTGAATGATGAATCTGTCGATTATATTGAGACTAGGGCATTCTTAGAACGTCGTATTGCCGATGTGTTGCGCGTAGGTGGGGCGCTTGGCAAAAATCAGGCGCGCATCACCAACATGGTGGAACACACCACCGACCAGTGGCTCAACCGTAAACGTTACCGCACCAAGCGCCGGGGTTAATTGGCGGATAGCTGTAACAATAATACCGACACTGTTTAGAATCAAGACGTAGTGGTTGTATGGTTATATAATAGTTCTTGTGGAAGATGTGATTTTGAATAGGATGTTCCCATCCAGCCCCACACTACAAGGAGAAACATTATGGCTATAATCACAGGAACAAACGGCAATGACAGTTTGATTGGTTCGAATGAAACGGACACAATTATCGGCTTGAATGGGAATGACACGCTGGAAGGTAACGGTGGCAATGACTTTTTGTATGATTTTGTTACTGATAACGTGTTTTTCAGCGGGACGGGCAATGATTTTTTTAATGGTGGCGACGGTGATGATCTAATCTATAGTGGTGTTGGAAATGATACGCTGCTGGGTGGGCAGGGTAACGATACATTATATGATCTTCCTGATGAAGGTGTCACTCAGGTGGAGACTCAACAAAATCTGCTCGATGGCGGTGATGGCGATGATTTCTTGTACGGCGGGGGCAATAGTACAAATTCTACGTTAGTAGGTGGAACGGGTAACGATGTTTTGTGGAGCTATGACTTTGAAGATAATTCCAACAACCTATCTTTACTGGATGGTGGCGATGGCAATGATACGATTCAAAGCTCAAATGGTGACAGTACAGTTATCGGTGGCAAGGGAGATGATCTACTGGCAAATTATAATGTAAATGCTGAAGGTGTTAACATATTTCGCTACGCTTTAGGGGATGGAAACGATACAATAAATAGTTTTTACAATCGTAATAGTGAAAGCACACTGGAATTTGGAACAGGTATTTCCCAAGACAATATTTCGTTCTCGCAAACATCTGTGAATCAGTTTTCCAGTTATTTGAATATTCATCTTCCAGATAATGCCATAATTACTTTGATGGACTGGTACAGTCGGTTTTCCAATAACTCAACAGAGTTTAAGCTAAGCTTTCAGGATGGAACTACATTAAACGCTTCTGAAATTACTGAATGGGGTACACGCGACGGAGACGATATCTTGCAAGGAACTGATAATAGCGATACTTTGCGTGGTTACACAGGTGATGATACGCTGAATGGTGGTTTAGGTGATGACCGTTTGGAAGGTGGTCGTGACAATGATGTATATCAATATACGCTTGGGGATGGGAACGACACCATTTTTGATGCAAGTGGTAATGATACATTGGCCTTTAATACGGGTATTGGATCAGGAGACTTAGCTTTTACACGTGTAAATAATAGTCTGAACATTACGTTACCTGATGAAGCGGTGATTCATATTCATGACTATTTTGACGGCCATGCGATTGAGCAATTTGGCTTCATGGATGATTCGGATACATTGTCATTTGGCGACATTATAGAATTCATAGAGGAACCAGGATTTACTGAAGAAGAATCAGATTATATGGTGGCAAGCAGTACCACTGATCCACATATTCGTACCTTTGACGGGTTAGGGTATTCATTTCAGGCAGCAGGTGAATTTATTCTGACACAAACTGCGGATGAATTATTTGCAGTACAGGCACGTCAGGAACCCGTAAGCCAGTATGCGTCTGTCAATACGGCAGTTGCAGTGAATGTGCATGATGATGTGGTTAGTATGTATTTAAATGAACCGGGTGTGGTGTATGTGAATGGCGTTGCTACAACGTTGCAATCAGGGGATATGCTGGATTTAGGTTCAGGGAGTGTACGCTATGAAAGTCGTGACTATTTTATTCGCACAGATGAAGGTTACGAAGTAAGCGTGGATGTTCGATCCAGCCATATGAATATTAAAGTCCGCTTGCCTGAATCCATGGATACAGCTGTTCAGGGGTTATTTGGAGACTTTGACGGAGTAGCAACTGATGACATGCAACTGGCCGATGGTACGGAGCTTGTGCAGCCTGTAAGTCAGGAAACGCTATATGGTGAGTATGCAGATGCATGGCGTGTGGATGTCGATAGCTCGTTATTTACGTATAAAGCGGGTGAAGATACGACAACGTTTGCTGATCTTTCTTTCCCTGATGCTCATGTTACGCTGGATAGTTTTGATCCTGAGTTGGTGGCAAATGTACGTGCGCGTGTGCTGGAAGCGGGCATTAATGAAGGGTTTGATCTGGAAACTACGATGCTTGATCTGTTGCTGACAGATAATGATGAATTTCTGGAAGCTGCGGTGGAAGTGCTAGAAGATGTTGAGCCAGTAGAAACCGTTGTGCAACCACAACCTGCCGAGCCATCGAATGATCGTATTGGCACGCAGCAGGATAACCGGTTTAATGCTACGCAAGCTGGTCAGAATTATGACGGGCAGGGCGGTACGGATATGGTGTCTTATGGCAATAGTTTGGAAGCCGTGAATGCTAACTTGCTGCGTCAGTTTGAAAATGCCGGTGGCGCGGAAGGTGATACGTACCGAAACATTGAGAATCTGGAAGGATCATCTTTTAATGATGTGGTGCATGGTGATCGAGCACAAAACACGT
This sequence comes from uncultured Alphaproteobacteria bacterium, assembly GCA_963803575.1. Taxonomy (GTDB): domain Bacteria; phylum Pseudomonadota; class Alphaproteobacteria; order Rickettsiales; family UBA998; genus CAWDMW01. Next base: position 160,627 of record CAWDMW010000002.1, on the reverse strand, counting down.
TGCTTGGTGGTGCCGGAAATGACACGATGGATGGCCATGCAGGTGATGATGTGCTGGATGGTGGCTTAGGCGCGGATTTCATGCAGGGCGGCTCAGGTACTGATACAGCTACCTACGCTAATAGCGAAACGGCAGTTGTGGCGAATCTGCTGCGTCAGTTTAAGAATACTGGTGGTGCGGCTGGAGACACGTATTTTAGCATTGAGAATCTGATAGGTTCTGCCTTTGATGATATGCTTAATGGAGACACCGGAGCAAACATCTTAGTTGGTGGTATGGGCGACGATACGATAGACGGTCATGCCGGTGACGACGTGCTAGAAGGTGGTCTGGGTGCGGATTCCATGTTTGGTGGATGGGGTACTGATACGATTTCTTACGCCAACGCTGATGCGGGGGTGAATGCTTACATGGATAAGGATGAGCGTGACGCTACCGGTGGCACTGGTGAGGCGGAAGGAGACTTTTACTATAATGTGGAAGGACTTTGGGGGTCTGACTTTGATGATCTGTTGCATGGGGATGAGTACGGTAACGAAATACGCGGTAATGCCGGAAATGATACCATAGCCGGCCAGATGGGTGAAGATACGCTAATGGGTGGCGAAGGTGCTGACATGTTCGTGTTTAACTCTGCCAGCGAGAGTAGTTCCGCGTCACACGATCATGTGATGGATTTTGAGGTGGGTGTTGATAAGCTGGATGTTTCTGCTTTATTGCTGACGGGTCTGGGGTCGGATGCTAATCAGCTTGATATTATGCAGATGTCAGGCCATACGTTCCTGCAAAACACGGATCAGGATTTCCGCGTGATGCTGCATGGCGACCTTGCATTAGACATGGATGATTTTATTTTCTAGACATTCATGATGACCCATTGGTTGCTGTGAAAGGCACTGTGTCATAGGGCGTGTTAACACGCCCTAGATGCATTTCCCTATGTACAGCCTTTGCCAATGCGTGTTATATAGCAGTTATGACTTATCGTACCTCTCTCTTGTCTTTTTGTTCTGTTTTGTGCCTGACGGCTTGTTTGCAGGATCGTGCAGCACCTATTGAATTTAAGGAAGGGACGTTTTATGAGCGTGATGGGCATTATAATTCGCGTGGTGAGGAACTGGCGCGGTATAATGATCGTCAGCGTGCGCCCATGCCACATCAGCAGGCTTCGCGTTACGTGGAAGACGAACATAATTACACGGTGAGTGCTGCGCTGGATGATGTGAGCAGCAGTGAATTGCCGCCAGTCGCAAATAATGCTGCTTCCTACGGTTCAAACATGACGGACAACTCAACGTCTGATGTGCCAGTGGTGGTTGCACCGATTGTTCCGGCACCTGCTCAAGTGTCTGATGCCCAGAAGAAAGAGCAAGCGCGTTATTTGCCGCAGGATTGGGAAGAGACTATTGAAGCAAAAGCACCCATCACACCCGCAGAGCAGCTGGATGATTACGCACAAAAAGCAGTGCAACAGGAAACCGAAGACATGCTTTCGCAAGAGGCAGATAAGTCATTGCAACCTGACATGGCTCTACCCCCAGTGACGGATATGTCTGAAGATATGATTGCTCCGGTAGTTCCATTAGCCCCTACAGGAAAGGCGTTAACTGAAACGGAATTTACGGAAGCATTGTTTGTATGGCCATTGCGCGGAACGCTGCTCAAAACATTTGCACAGGATAGTCGTGGTATTGCCATTAGCGGACGTGTAGGAGAGCCGGTGCGGTCAGCTGCTTCCGGTGTGGTGGTGCATGTAGGGGATAAAGTGGAAGGATTTGGCAATATGGTGATATTGCAGCATCCTGATAAATATGTGACGACATATGCACATTTAAGTGACGCCGTGGTCAGCGTGAATGATGACGTGATGCAGGGGCAGTTAATCGGTTTTGTAGGTGAGAGCGGGAAAGTGGATGAGCCGCAACTGCATTTTTCTATTCGTCAATCCACCAGACCTGTTGATCCGGCTTCGTTGCTGAAGTGATATAGCCACTATATCTTACATATGTTTGGTATTCACAAACATAGATATTAGTTGAGATTAAAGAGTTGTTGTGATGCTATATAGTTGGTTTTTTGTTTTTCTCTTTTGAAGAACAATTATTGTTTTAATATGCTAATGCACGAATAAAAAACGTCTATTAACGAACTAAGGCAAATGTTTGCACAGCTTAAATCTTCTATGAATTTGGTGAACCCCTCTTGGCAGGAGGTTCACTCTAACGGAGGATATGAGCAAGAAGTGCAAGGAGTCACCGTCAGGTGTACTCCTTACGCTAGCGTGGTTCTTGGGTTTGGTGGTGTAAACAAATCTTACGCAAGATCAGCTTATCTTCCTCTGCAAGGAAGAGCTGATGGCGTCGTAAGTGCTTACATTGATTTCGGAGGTGCTGCATTTGTAGAAGTGCAGTATCCCCGTGGTACGCACTCGTACTCTATGAAAGAGTACGAAAAACGATACCTCCACAGCGGCAGTGTTTTGAATCCCAAATGCCTACAAAGGCTTTGGGTTCGTTAATTTGTTTAGAGAGTGTAATGGCTTGTAGCTTTTAACTCTCTCTTTTTTTATGTGAAGATAACTTTGTTATCGCCCCATTACCTTCAGTTCAATATCTGTACCGTCTATTGCCTGCGAAGGAATAGTGACTTTCCCCTGATAGAGTGTATCGTGTAGGCTGACGATGCCAAGACCGAGTCTTCGTTGAATGAGTGCCTGTAAGTCAGGTGAATCTGTTGCATCGTCGAATCGTGAAGCTTCAAGGTTCTTCGTGCGCTGCTGTTGCAGGTTATTCAGCATGAGTGGGGCTTTTGCCAGATGACGCATTTGATCTATGGATAGGCCTGTGTAACGTTCCAGCGTTTGCTGTATGGTTTGCACAAGCGTGATAGCCGTATCTTTCTCTTGCATAATCGTGTCGTAAATCTCATCACGATGTCGTGTAAGTGCTGGATTATCTAAATGATCCAGCCACGCATCCAGATTCTTCCCGCCCTCGGTGAAAGGGGCATAGACCATGGCCTCAAGATGTTGTGGCTCTAGCTGGTAAGCACGGTGAGCATAATCCTCTACAATAGCACGGATATGCGTGATGGCATCATCATCCTGATAGCGCATTCGCATTGTGTCAATCAGCTCATCAGCAAACCCTTTTTCTCGCATTTTGCCAATGCCATACTCTACATAAGCTCGTATGCCTTCTTCGTAGCTGGAGCCTATCTGTTTTGCAATTAATCCAATATTGTGGCACATCAATGCAGGATTGCCGCAATCTGTTTCAGTAAAGCTGAACATGAGTGAGTCAAAGTCAAAGTTCAGAAAGTCGTTAAAAAATGCCATACGCTTATTGCTGTCATAAGCGATCTGGTCGAATACCGTGACTAACCGTGTTCTGTCTGGCACGTCTGCGTAAGGTATGCTTCGCGGTGCTATGTTATGTTCATCTGCGCCATGCACTAGCCGTGTATGGGCTTCACCTACGGCATCCAGTTGTTGAAAGGCTTTTTGTGTGTCAGACATCTCCTGCGCTAGATAATCGCTACTAATACCCAGCGCGTTCATCATGTTCGGTATATCGCTGCCAATTTGCGTGTTAAGTTCTTTGCGTGAATCACCGGTCATGTACAAATCAGCGCCGCCATCATACGCTAGTGCCGTTGCAATCCATCGGGAAAGGTTTTTGTTACAGTCATCGCAAAACGTACGCCGTCCAGCACCGCCCCACATATGGCCATTGATCAATACATCGTTGCGGTGCTGCTGCATTACATCATCGGGTATCTGTGCATTTGGGTGATGTATATCATATGAATATGGCGTGGTACGCTTATTGTCGATGAAGAACATCGTCACTAGCGGGTCATCATGCATATCCAGTGCGGTAAAGACTCGCTCAATATTTCCATCAACGATGTTGTGATGCTCATCCAGCGTTTGCAGACAATCAATCATTCCGGGGTGTCGTCCAATGCCCACACGTAACTCAAACGTGGTTCCGTATTCTTCTAGCAATTGCAATTGTACTGTTCGGGCTATGGTCAAAACAAAGGAACTATCTTTCCCTGCACCAAACATCACGGTACAGTTTTTTTTATTCAATGCTTCAGCAATAGTTTCCGCAGGTGTGTTTTTGGCAAAACGCAGGTTTTCTCGGTTATTTATATCCAGATCTTCACCCAAATTAAGATAGCCATTGATAAGCTGACGTCTAATAGCAGGAAGCCCCTGCTTCTCAGCGTCACTCAAGTTGCTTAAAATCGTGTTTAATAATGATGTGTAGCGATGGCGGGTATCGTTCATGTATCGTGTAGGGCAACATAAAAAAACCCCTGCCATTAGTAGAAATGACAGGGGAAGTGTAGGTTATTTAAGCAGTTAGGCAGCGTTTTTGCGCAATACGCTTACCAGATCATCTGCGGCTTTATCATGTTCAATGGAACCGGCAGCAGCAACTTCACCTGCCAAACGTCCAAGCGCTGATTCATAAATCATACGTTCGCTGTAAGAGCGTTCTGATTGATCGACATTTTTATGCAAATCACGCACGACTTCGGCAATTTGTACGATGTTGCCGGAATTAATTTTTGCTTCATATTCTTGCGCGCGACGGCTCCACATGCCTCGTGAAATTTTTGCGCGACCAATTAAGGTACGCATAGCTTTGTCGATGACAGCACCTTCACTAATGCTTCGCAGTCCTGCGGCTTCTGTGCGGTGCGTTGGTACGCGTAATGTCATTTTGTCACGGCTGAAATGGATGACAAACATTTCCAATGTGACGCCGGCAATTTCCTGTGTCTCAATGGCGGTGATTTCGCCTACGCCGTGTGTTGGATACACGACAAATTGTCCGACTGTAAATGTAACCTCTTTTTTCTTCATTGATACCCCTTTACATGCGATATAACGCACGTGGTTGCCTCCGGTGTGTAGCACCGTAAGGTGTTGTGAAACATGTTAATATGACTAATACAAACAGCGAAGCATGTGCCTCGCTTGACTATAGTTATACCACAAAATAGGGGTGTATTAAATAGCTTTTATCATAAAAACCCCAAAAAACTCTTAAAGTTTGAAACTTTTTTGCTATTTTGTGTCGTCAGCGGGATGTTTCACTGGGTATATTCAAGGTGATGGGTACTGCCGTTCGTTTGTTTGGTTTTCACGCCGTTGAGGTAAGTCTTCTACGTGGCTCTTCTTAGGCTGCTCTTCGAATGAGGCTTCCAGACGTTCTTTAATAACATTGGTTGTTTTCTCATCTGCACGAATATCGCGCACTCCATCAACAATGTTACCATACTGATTCGCCTCAGCTTCATCTGTCGGGGTAAAGGCAATAGGATTCTCTACATTTACGTCGACAACGCGTTCAATCTTTGCATTGTTTATGTTAGGGCTTGGCGTTATCATTCATAGCCACCATAGTAACACAAAATCAATACTTGTCAATAGGTGATCTGTATTTCAACATTACTTGGTAATGTAGTTATGCTGTATGGGTTGACTGCGCGGTTACTACGTCATCAGTCAGGCCATACAGATAGTCTTTCAGCAGCATAGCGTTCTTATAGTTTGCTTTATGGACAAAGTCAAAAATATCTCCAACAAACGGAATCAGTCCAATAAACCAGTCAATGATTACATTCCAAACCATTTTCATTTTCAAGCTAAATGGTGCGCCATATTGATGGGCTTTATAAATGCAGAAGCTGGACAGGCCAGCAGAGATGGTGTCTCCCACTCCGGGGATGAGTCCGATAATGCCGTCCAGTCCAAACTGAAACGAGGTGCCAGGTAGCGTAAAGCGTGTATCCAGCCAGCGTGCAAGCTGGTCTATGGTCTGCATGTCATGCGTATAGTCTTTGCGGTAATGTATCATGTTAGAATGTTACTCGGCAAAGAGATCAAAATACTATAAGGTTTTAGTGTCAGCACACCTTAGATGCGTTTAGATAAGGCAATCGCGGTTTTAGTGATGCCACGAATACCATGATACAGGGCGCGGTATGCAGGGGTGTCTTCTGCGCCCATAGCGAGGCCGGTGTCATGATGTTCCATTTCTTCATCTTTGAAATTGGCAATCGTGTCTTTTAATGTGGCTTCGTGTGCGGGTAACTCGGCTTCCTGCTCGGCGTAATGTTCTCCAATGACAGATTCTACCGCTACCGTACAAGCCATGGCAGCCTTCTCCCCCATGGCGGCGGTTGCGGCACCCAGCACCCAGCCACCAACATGCCATAGCGGCATAAGTGCGGTTGGGCGGACGTGACGATCACGCACCAAATGCTCGAAGGTTTCTAAATGGTGCAGTTCCTGCTCTTTCATTTCTTTAACGGTTTGATAAGAGGGCGTGCCACGCAGCACCGCCATTTGCCCTTCATAAATGCGTTTAGCCCCATATTCACCTGCGTGATTGACACGCAGCATAGACGCGAGAGAAGGCGAGTGACGTTTCATAAAGCGGATCCTTTAACGTGAACAGATTTCCATATAATAAGGCACGTGACAGCAGCGAACAAGGCATACAGAGCGTTCCAGCTTGCCATGGAAAGTCCGGCAAAAGAGACGCTGATCTCACCGCAACTAACTAATGGTGAGCCAAGTATCTGTTGTTTTAAGCTCTCTAGTGAGGAAACCTTATCCAGTGAGACGGTGCAGCCGCTGGGGCCTTTCACCCAACCTTGCTCCACCGCGCTGTGATACGCAGCTATCGCGAGAGTGGTGAGGAACCCTATCACAATGCCAATACGAATGAAGGTTTGATATTTCGGGGCGATCAGCCACCCAATGGCACTAGCTACGATGACCATAAGGTAAGGGTATCGTTGCAGAATGCATAAGTCGCATGGATGTGCGCCAAAGCCATACTGGCTGATAAGTGCCGCACCAAGTGCCGCGCTGCCAAGCAGGATGGGGTAGCCGTATGGGTGCAGTATCAGGCGTTTCATGAGTTGACTATGCTAGCACAATCCGCAAGCCCCTGCAAGTCACCAGAGAAAACGGTTGACGCTTCTGGCAAGCACGCTATGATGCATTACTGTTGCCCCTGTGGTGGAATGGTAGACGCGATGGATTCAAAATCCATTTCCTTCGGGAGTGCCGGTTCAAGTCCGGCTGGGGGCACCATTTTGGTTTAGCTTGTATTATTTGCACCTAACATGTGATTGATTTCAAGCGTCTAAGAGTGAAGAAATATGACCACTGAATTATCATCTGAAGATCTACATCATTTAATAGAGCACGCAGACGAAAATGAGAATCTTGATTTTAAAGAAGCAAAAACACAGTTTGATCGAGTTAATTTATATAAATACTGTGTTGCACTTTCTAACGAAGGCGGTGGACGTCTTATTCTTGGCGTTACAGATAAAAGACCAAGAAACGTAACAGGTTCTTCTGCCTTCTCAAAACCAAGTGAACTTGGAACATTAAAGAATTCATTGGTAGACAAGCTTGGTATTCGCATAGACGCGTCTGTGTATTTCTTTAACGAGAAACGAATTCTTGTGTTTTCCATACCATCTAGACCCCAGGGACAGCCAGTCAGCTACGAAGGAAGCTACTGGATGCGTTCGGGTAAAAGCTTGAAACCAATGAAGCCAGATACGTTGAAGCGCATATTTGACGAAGGTAAGCAAGATTGGTTTTCTTTGTCAGCTATAGAGTCAATTGATGCCGACACTGTTATTAGTCTCTTGGACACACAGAGCTATTTTGATCTATTAGATAAGCCATATCCTACAAACCGTGAAGCTGTTTTAGAAAAACTTAAAAAAGAACATTTTATTACAAAAAGTTATGATAGATGGGCTATAACTAACTTAGGTAGTATTCTTCTTGCAAAACAGCTTGAGGATATATCTCCAGCCCTTGCTGCAAAAGCACCTCGCTTCATTATTTATGAAGCTAGTAATAAGCTTAAAACTAAAGAAGAGATTATTATATCACAAGGTTATGCTGTTGGTTTTGAAAAGTTAGTAGCTCTTGTTTACAGGGCAGCACCGAATAATCAGGTCATTCAAGAAGCTATACGGGAAGAGCTTAAGGTATTTCCTAAGCAGGCAATCAGAGAACTTGTTGCTAATGCGTTGGTACATCAGGATTTTTTAGCCACGGGTAAAGCTACTTTGATTGAAATGTACAATGATCGCGTTGAATTTACTAATCCAGGTAGTCCTCCTATTCATGTAGAACGTTTTATTGACGGGAACAAAGCTGCTAACGAAAATTTTGCTAACTATATGCGAAAGCTAGGAATTTGCGAAGAAAAGAGTAGCGGTGTAGATAAAGTTGTTCATGCGGCAGAATTCTATCAGTTACCTGCGCCTGAGTTCATTGTTAGTAATTTATGTACGATAGCCATATTATTTGCTCATAAAGACTTTTCTGAAATGAGTAAAAAGGATCGTATTCGTGCATGCTATCAACATTGCTGTTTGATGTATGTTACGCGTAAACATATGTCCAATGAATCATTACGTAAGCGCTTTGGTCTGCCAAAGTCAAAAGCCGCAACGATATCAGGCATTATTAGCAAAGCCAAAAATGCCGGTTTAGTTTGTGCGGATGAGTCGGAAACCCAGTCAACACGTTATGCACGTTATATTCCAACATGGGCTTAGGGTGTTTCAGAGCAAATCCAAATCTAGTACAGAAAATAAATATAGCTATGAAATATCAACCGTTTAAGTGTTTTAGAGCAAATCCACTTTATGTTGCTTTTGGTAGGATATTACCCGTTATTTTGTATTATGTCTGATTGGTATGATTCCGGCTTAAACCACATCTGGCAGCCTTATGCGCAGGCGAAGATTGCGCCGCTGCCGTTGCCGGTGTCGCATACAGATGGGTGCCATATTGTGCTGGAAGATGGGCGGCGGTTGATTGATGGAGTGAGTTCCTGGTGGTGTACGCCACACGGGCATAATCATCCGCATCTGGTAGAAGCAGCGAAACGACAATTGGATATAATGCCCAACGTGATGTTTGCCGGATTGGCGCACGAACCGGCATACCGGTTGGCTAGGCGATTAAGTGCGTTAACGGATGATGCCTTGCCACGTGTGTTTTTCTCTGATTCCGGCTCTACAGCGGTGGAAGTAGCGTTGAAGATGGCACTGCAATATCAGGTAAATCGTGGCAAGTCACACAAGCAGCGTTTTGCGTGTCTGCAACATGCCTATCACGGGGATACATTTGGTGCAATGGGGGTGAGTGACCCGGCGCGTGGGATGCATCATGCATATCGACCACATTTGGTGGAAGCAATCTCGCTGGCACTGCCTGCCTCACCAAATGCTTTGACTGGGTTTGAGGAAGAAATCGCGACACATGCCGATAGGCTGGCAGCGTTCATTGTGGAGCCGCTGGTGCAGGGGGCAGGTGGTATGCGGATGTATGATGATGAAATATTGCGCGCAGTGGCTGATATCTGTCAGCATCATGATGTGTTATTCATCGCTGACGAAATTATGACAGGCTTTGGACGCACCGGCGCCATGTTTGCGTGCATGGAAGCGGATGTTGTGCCAGACATTATGTGTGTGGGGAAAGGGCTGACAGGTGGCATTATGACGCTGGCTGCCACCCTTGCCAGCGCGCAAGTATATGAAGCGTTCTATGATGATGATATGGGCAAAGCACTCATGCATGGCCCCACGTTCATGGCGAATCCCCTAGCTTGTGCGGTGGCGAATGCGTCACTGGATTTGTTTGAGCAGGAACCACGTATGCAACAGGTAAAGGCTATTGAAGCGCATTTTATAGACGCTTTATCAGAATTGCGATCTTTACCGCATGTGCTGGATGTGCGTGTAAAAGGTGCCATTGGGGTGGTGCAGCTTGATGCATCCATCGATATGTTTGCTTTGCGCTCCGTGTTTTGGGAAATGGGTTGCTGGTTGCGTCCATACCGCGATATTATCTATATCATGCCACCATACGTGATTGCGCCTGAAGAGCTGGCGCACTTAACGCAATGCGTGGTGCAGGTGGTGCAGGAATTGGAATTATGATCGCTTGCTCAATAAAACTGTCATAAGCAACCGGGTGTTTATGACTGGTCAATAGATAATCAACAGGGTACAATGTGGTTATGATGACCCAGACCACTGCTCCCCTCACATCAGATCAATACCTTACGAAGATTACGGAAAAACCTGCAATACGTGATAATTCCGTTGCATACTTTACCGCCATCACAGACGTGCAAAACCCGTCACTAGATGGAATTATGGGAAGTTTATCAGAGAAAATGACAAAGCAGGAGTTTTCCGACTTCTGTCATAGTTTTGCAGCAGGTGTGAATTATGTGCGAGAAAAGTACGGAACACAGCCAGCCAGCATTATTATTACGGATGAGGATATGAAAACCCCTTGCGCGAATGCAGACACGTATAGCATTCGTATCCCACGCCAGTTTATTGAAGATCATATTGGCGAAGGTATCAGTATCCAGAGTAAAACAGCACCCTTTGCATTGAATAATAATCAGATGGCGATGATGTATGGAGTTGAAGAGGGGTACCATGTTCATCAAATGGCGAGTGATCCCGAGCGCGCAGAGGCAATGCTAGCGCAACAAACCATGTCCCCTGATGGCAGCAATGCCTATGATACGCAACCGCTTGAGTCAGAAGCGAAACAGGTAGTGCATCAAGCCATGATTGATTTGGGCTTTGCAGAAGTTTCGCCTATTCAGGTCGTGAACATAATGCCAGAAGAAATGTCCTGGGCAAAAGAAGTGCTGCGTGAAAGAACGCAAGTTGATAGTGATAAAGCGCGACAGATGTAAAATAGGCAAAAAAAAGCCCCTGCTTAGGGAGCAGGGGGGGAGTTAGGTTACTCCTTGAAAAATTGCCACTGCAGGGCATCCCGCTTTACAAGGGGGTGGGTATACGATAGGGTGGCGGCGATATTATTTAGAGTTTTTTCATGTAATGCGGATGCTGCGCGCCACTTCTTTTTTCTTATTTATTTTATTTGTGGCAACCGCGTCCAGTCTTGAGTTACACGCAAAAGATGCACCGCCGCAGGATCAGCTTTATATGGAAGCAGATATGGTGTCGTATGATAGTGTGCAGGATTTGGTGACGGCTAGTGGTGGTGTGGAAGTGGTACGTGGTGATCGTATATTGCTAGCTGATCTTATTTATTATTCCCCCAAGCAAGATATTGTCCGGGCGGAGGGCAATATTGCGCTGTTGCAGTCCGATGGAAATGTGTTGTTTGCTGATAATCTGATTTTGGAAACTGAGATGAAAACAGGGGTCATTAACCAGTTCAAAGCACGCCTGAGTGATGATTCCGCGTTTGCCGCCCGTCAGGCAGAACGGTTGAATGACACGCAGGTGGAATTGCGTCAGGCGGTCTATTCTCCCTGTAAAATTTGTGACAAGTATGAAGGCGACACACCGTTATGGCAGATTAAAGCTGATAATGTGAAGATTGATACGGAAGAACAGGCTATCACCTATCGTGATGCTACCTTTGAATTGATGGGCGTGCCGGTGGGTTACACCCCGTATTTTCAGCACCCAACCCCTGACGCTGATCGCAAAAGCGGAGTATTGCGGCCTGAATATGGGCAATCAACGAATTTAGGGTTTGGCGTGCGTGTGCCGTATTACCTCAATATTGCACCGAATCAGGATGCGACCATTACGCCATGGCTGACCAGTAAAGAAGGGCTGGTGATGATTGGGGAGTACCGACATTTAACAGATGACGGTTATTTTCAATTTAATGGTAGTGGCACCTTGCCCGCTAAACGTGACAATAGCACAGGTGACCAAGTGGCGGGTAATGAGTTTCGCGGGCATATTAATGCTACGGGTAACGCTAACTTAAGCGAGCATTGGCAATGGGGGTTTGATATTAATCGGGCCTCTGATGATACGTATTTGCGGCGGTATCGCTTTAGTAATGCCGAGACACTGACGTCACGTGCGTATGCAGAGCGTATTGAGGACAGGGATTATACGGTGGTGGAAGGGCTGGCGTTTCAGGGGCTGGATGAAACCGATGATCCGGATCAGGAACCTATCGTGATTCCGTTTGCCAGTACGCATTTGGAAAGCGATCCGCTATGGATGAATAGTCGCGCTACATTAGATGCCAATGTGATGGCACTCACACGTGACGAAGGAACCAAGACGCAACGTTTCTCAACCGAAACCGCTATAACCGTGCCTTACGTTACTGATGGTGGACATGTGTTTAAAGCTGATGCGGGCGTGCGCGTGGATGCGTATCATCACACGGATTTAATGCGTAGTGATGGTAGTGAGTATAACGGCACAGACACACGCATGGTGCCGCACGCTGCCCTGAACTGGCGGTATCCGTTAATGACGCAGGTATCTAGTGCGGCGGTTACCGTGGAGCCAATGGCGCGTATAGTAGTTTCTACTCGCGGGCATAACCCCGATACGATAGAGAATGATGATAGCTTAACGCCAGAATTTACCAACCTGAATTTGTTTTCTAATAACCGTTACGCCGGATATGACCGTATTGAAGAAGGTAGCCGTGCGATTGCAGGAGTGCGCGTTCATAGCGTGCTGCCGAGTGGTAGCAGGGTACAGGCGATGATTGGGCAGGAAGTGCAGCTGGATGGTGAATCACGTTATCCGGTGAATAATGATGCTGGCCGCGATGCTTCCGATATTGTCGGAGATGTGAGCTATACGGGAGCGTCCGGGTATGCCGGATACCGTTACCGGTTGGGTAGCGATGATATGGAATTACGCCAGAGTGAATTGCGCGGGAATTATCGCCTTGGCCGTGTGGGTGTCGGGATTGACCATTTCATGGTGAATGAAGATGCCATATTAGAAGATCGTAATGATTTAACGGCTTCGGTAAGTGTACGCGCTACGGGCTCCTTAATGTTCAATGCGTTTGGTCGTCGTGATTTAGAGCTGGATGCCATGGTTATCGCCGGTGGGGGAGCCGTCTGGAATTATGATTGCATCACGCTGCAAGCGAATGTGGTGCGAGAGTTTACCCGTGACCGTGACTTTGAACCGGACACCAGCGTGACCTTGCGGGTAGGGCTGAAGAATTTGAATTAACGTTGACTTGTTTAAGTTAATCAATTATTATTCAATCTGTTTCTTTACCGTTTCGTTTTTTCTGGGCGGTTATACTGTGTTTAACATAGTACCATGTTGATTTTAGGCATTGTGAGCCTACCTTAAAAAAACTGCTACGGTTTGGAACATGTTGTTTCGATGTTCAACTCATTCTTATGTCTGATCAAAAATCTGTTGCTGGTTGCTTAGGTTTCTTTATAGGTGTGTTCTTCGTTTTGTTTTTCGGTATTACCGGAGTGATTATCTGGAACATAGCTAACGTTGGATCTGCTGCATCTAATGCAATAGAAAAGATATGCTCGGGGCAAACGCAGCAAGATATTGTTGTTTTTACCTCGAAGTACACAAATGAAGATAGTTATTTAATGGCAAATACTTCTGATCGTAGGGTTGCCCAAATCATAGGACATCCGTGTGACTGGAAGCCAGAGGCTGAAGTGTTACGCAGCATCTACTTTGATGCTACAGACACATACGGGGCAATTGAAGTGAATCAACCGTCTTACGTTGAGTACGTTTCAGTTGAGCTTTATGGGCAGGACATCATCATGGTATCTGCCGTGAAGCTCTTGACTCCTTCTCAAGCGTTTATGTTGAAAGGACTGCTTGAACAAGGGCGAGTAGATGAAGCCACACTTGCAGAAGTGTTGGCACAATAATTCATATAAAGGGAGCAACCATGCTCCCTTTATTTTTGCGTAAAATATTATGCAATGGTTGCCCTCAGGCAATATGTCGTAATTCCCATTGTAGTGGTGTACCTGCTGCTTCAGGTGCAATGGTGATGACTAGTTGGCGGGTTTTCTTTGGTTTGCCTTGCTCGCCTAGATAAACACTTTCTTCGATGCTGATATGTTCCGGCACCGAACAGCTAAAACACCATTGTTGTCCGGACAAGGTGGAAAGCAGCCATGCATCATCACGCATGGTGCAGCGTATGTCAGGGTGTAGGTGAAAGCGTGCATATAGAGGGCGAGTCATCACTACGTTATCTTGCGTGGTGATGGCATCCGTGCCAGAGAGTTTGTCTCCGTGACGGGTTAGTTGCAAGGTGCGGTTATGCAGGATGTTTGGGGTAGGAGCATGACGAATATGGAGTTGCTGATACGTGGCATATTCTTCCAGTTGATGTTCTGGTGGGCGAAGTGTGGGTTCTGGCAGTACCGAATTTTCTGGAAAGCCTGAGAGCGTAGTGTAGGCAGAAGCCTGACGGGTTGCTTTATGCCAGTCAGAGTCCATACCAATATACGTTCCGCAATGAACAAAGATACGTTCTGCTTTATGCGAGAACTCTATGGCGCCGCATGTATGAGGAATACGGGACATAGCATGCACAAATAGGCAGGCAGTGTGATTATCCAGCCGGATATAGCCTGCATTGGGTAAGCTGGTAAGGCTGGTGCGTTTAGGGTTAATCTTTCCGGCCTTGTGAATGGCGTGCGTAATCAGATCAGCAGAGTCCATGATATTATCATGCAATAGCGCTAGTCGGTTGTCACCGTGGCAATAGAAGGTTAGCACCTGACTGAGACGAGCAATAGCATGGCGTAGATCAGTCATGCTGTCAGGCATTGTATCGGTTTGTTGACTATATGTGAGCATCGTATGAATTTCAATGCAGCTAAGCAAAAAGTGCAAATGATGGGATGGACTGGCGGAACGATGTGATCCGTCATCATGCATATCCTGCACCAAAAGATCATCTAGCCATACACATAATTCAGGTAGCAGAAACCGGCAATCTGGCAACAGGCAAGCTGCTGCGATCAGTCCTTTGAGGGCATTGGGTGAACGTTCTAGCGGGGTGCGCCATAAACGGTAATAGAGTTTCTGGACATGATCCAGCAATGCGCGGTAGTAACGTATGCTAAATGCCTTGCTTCCACCACGCAGGATGAAATCCTGATAATAGAGCCAGTGTGCCAGCCGTTGCCCCGCCACATCGCTTTCCCATGCGCAGGGGTGCCGTTCATCCTGTCGTTTGATAAGCGTAAACCCGTTGACAAATTCTCTGGCGAAGCTGCCTGCGACTTTTTCACTATTGCTATGCATGACGCTTTGCAACCAGCCATACGCAAAAAATTCGCGGTGCCAGTCGGTGCCTGCTTCGGGAATCACCCATTGAATACGACCGGGCATATGTACGGTATAGCCACAAAAGTGAAATTGTCGCTTGATGAGTTGACGACCTTTAGACGAAGTTAGCGGCCAGTCTGGCTGATAGCTTGTGTTACTGAAATGTGTGTGAGATGGCGCGTAGAGCTTTTGAAGGCTGGAGTAGGCGGTAAGCCGCAATAGGGAAGATAACGCCATAATATCATGTTGGTTCAAGTGTCAGTGAGTCGTAAACAGACTAAGCGCATAGCAAGCGGTTTTCAACCCCTTCTGTGATAGCGTGCAGGGCAACCATGGTACATTCCTGAATATGTGCGGTGTCTGTGCTATCTATCACAAAACCAAAATCAAGTTGCTCTGCCCGTTCGCGTCCTTTTAGTCCGGTAAACAGGCAGGTATCCATGCCACGAGCTATGGCGGTATCCTGTGCTTCTACAATATTAGGGCTGCTGCCAGAAGTGGATAAGGTAATCAGCATATCCCCCTGTTGCCCTAGTCCTTCCACCTGACGGGCAAATATACGGGTAAAGTGATAGTCATTGGCAATGGCGGTGATAATACCACTATCAGCAGACAATGCCATAGCGGCTAGTGCCTGACGCTCCTGCTTGAAGCGTCCGACAAATTCACCCGCGATATGCATTGCATCGCAGGCACTACCTCCATTTCCACAGATCAACAAGCGATTACCGCGTTGAAGCAGGGTAGAGATATGCTCGGTTAACGCTACCAGCCTGTCATGCGAGGTATCAAAAAACTGACTCACAACGCGAGTATGTTCACGCGCACAGGCGCGGTAGTCGGGGATATGTGGTGGTGGAGGAAAAGGAGTGGATGCTTTCATGCTTGCGTGCCTCGTAAACGTTGAATGTTTGTGGCATAGTCGGCTTTGTCGCCTGTGAAAACGGCAGAGCCAGCAACCAGTATAGTTGCTCCGGCGTCAATGACATCTGGCGCAGTCTTTGCATTGATTCCACCGTCAACTTCCAGCAAAATATCACGCCCTGATGCGTCAATCATCTGACGTAGTGTACGTATTTTCTCTAGTTGGGAAGGGATGAACGCCTGCCCGCCAAATCCGGGATTGACACTCATCACCAGAATTAGATCTACACTATCGAGCAGGTAATGGATGGCTTCCGGAGGCGTGGCAGGCACAAGCGAGATGCCGGCTTTCATGCCAGCACCACGGATAGATTGCAGGGTTCGGTGTATGTGGTATCCTGTTTCTGCATGGATGGTGAGAATGTCAGCACCGGCCTCTGCAAAATCCTCAATATAATATTCCGGATTCTCAATCATTAAATGCACATCCAGCGGCACAGTGCTATGGGGTTTGATGGCTTTCACCACGCAGGAACCAATGGTTAAGTTGGGTACGAAATGGCCATCCATGACATCCACATGAATATAGTCAGCTCCTGCGGCAATCACATCAGTGATATCCCTGCCCAAACAGGCAAAGTCCGCAGACAGGATGGATGGGGCGATGGCAACAGGCATAAGGCAAAGAAATAAGGTCAGTGGATGAAGCACGTACCATAGCAAAGAACAGGCTTAGGCTTCAAGCAAAGAAATTCGTTACAGGTACGGTGAAAACGCTTTGACGAGTTGTCGGTAAATGGCGCGTTTAAACGGTACTGCCAAATCGGGGGTCTTATCAAGTTCTACCCATGCCGTGCTGGAAAATTCCGGGTGGGCGGTGTTGATATTGATGGCACTTTCATCACCGTTTAGGCGCATGAGGAACCAGTGTTGTTTCTGGCCGCAATATTGCCCCTTCCATAATGTGTGGCAAAGTGCTTCGGGCAAATCATAGTAAAGCCAGTCATCTATCCGGGTGATAATGGTTACGTCATCCGTGCCTATTTCCTCACGCAATTCACGAAACGCTGCGTCTTGTGATGTTTCGCCATCATCAATGCCACCTTGCGGCATTTGCCATGCTTCCGTAGTGGAGTCCAACCGCTGGCCTACCAGCACATTATTATCTGCATTGACAACCACCATCCCCACACATGGTCGGTAACGCTCTGTTGATTGCGTGTTTTGTAGGTCAGTTGTCATGCACATTATGGAGCGTCTTGTGCTGTCGCAGGGGGTTGGTACGTTGCTTGCTGTTCTTTAGCCAGTGCGGAAAAGGGTACTAGCCGTATATTATTGGCCGGCAAGGTGGCAATCCAGTCATCCAATGCGTTCAACACACTCGGCATAGCGGACAATGTCACTGCGATATTTCCTTTGGAATGAACGTATGATTCAATATCACGAAAAAGTTGTTTAGTAGACGCTGGAACCGTGCGGGCATTAATATGGCTGTGCAGATGTTGCACCATGTAGCTATGTAATTTGGGGTTGAAGTCTTTGGTGTGTAGCCCGAGTAAGATACCGCGTTTGTGCAATTCGTCAAACACAATGCCCATCTGTTTGCCAGCGCTAAACCGTTCGTCAAATGTGCCAAGCAACCCAACAATACCGTCAGAGCTTGATAGCATCGTTTGCACACGTTGCAGGTTATCGGCAGGTTCTTCCTCTTTCAGTAATGTCAGAGGGCCGTAATCATGGATCGGGTAGTTATTATGCTGCAAAGGAAGCATCAGCCAGCTTTCAAAGCCAGACATACGCGCTGCATTCACCTGCTCGCGCAAGTCGGGCGCATATGGCGAGAAAGCTAGCGTGATCCGCTCATCGAGTGAAAGAAATTGCTGCGTTTGCTGCGTGTTTATACCAACGTCAGTCACAACTAATGCAAGCAGGCGTGGTGAACCATCGCTATTGTACGGTTTACTGTAATGCTCCCACGGGGCAACGGTGTTGTCTGCATTGCGAGCGGGTAATGTCAGGCCATTGGGTAATGTTTCCAGCAGCGCAGGTGTTGGTGCATTCTTTAGCGGGTAGGTGATGTCTCGTTTAACTGCCGTGACGTTTGGCACGGATGGTTTGACAGGTGTCTGACGTTCTATAGTGCTTTCGCCAGATGGCATGGCTGGTGTCAGTTGCTTTTCTTTTGTACTTCCCGTTAGTTGCTGCAATCGCTGAGCGCGGTACTCATCGCGCGTGAGTCCGGTTTGTTCGGACTGACTGATATTACCTTCTACTTTCCCGGATTTCACAAGTATGCGAATGCGACGCCCGTCTTTAACAGCGTCAAGCGCGTTATCTTCACCTTGAAGATACAACATACTTATCATGCCACCACACCCTAGCAGCAGCACTATGAGCAGCCCCAACAATATCCAGATGCTGGTTGGGTAAGAACGGGGCGTAACAGGTTGCTCCATTGATAACGACTACTTCGTGGTAGTGGCGCTATGGTTGTAGATATGCAATCCACGTATCAGATCGAGCGCGCGGTTGAGTTGGTAATCTTTTTCCGTTTCAACGCCTTTGAGGGATTCTTTCTTATCTTTCGCCCCTTTCGCTTTCTTGCCTTGCTGTTTTTTGGTTTCCTGATCGTTACTCAGGCGACCACGTAAATCTGCTTCTGTACGGAACTTACCCGGTTCAATCTGCTCAATCCTTGCCGCTTTTACTTCAATGTCCGGTGTAATCCCTTTCGCCTGAATAGAGGTGCCGGACGGGGTGTAGTAACGAGACGTTGTCAGGCGCATTGCCCCATGTTCTTTCAATGGAATCACGGTTTGTACTGAGCCTTTACCAAAAGATTTGGTTCCCATGACTACGGCGCGGCGGTGATCTTTCAATGCACCTGCCACAATTTCTGATGCAGAGGCTGATCCCTGATTAATTAAGACTACCATTGGCAGACCATTAATCATATCACCCGCTTTGGCAGAGAAACGTTGCGTATTATTGGGGTTGCGCTCACGGGTGGAGACAATTTCTCCCTGCTCCAAAAAGGCATCCGATACTGCAATTGCCTGATCCAGTAAGCCACCAGGGTTATTACGAAGATCCAGCACCAGCCCTTTCATTTCAGGCATATCTTTTTGTAACTTAGTGATCGCACGCTCTAGCCCGGACAAGGTGCGCTCAGAGAATGAAGTGATACGAACATAACCAATATCGCTTTCTGTATGCGAGCGTACGGATTTAATCTTGATGAGGTCGCGGGTAATGTCGATGTCCAGGGGTTCTTTCGCACCCTCGCGCAACACAGTAATATTAATGTCTGTACCTACTGGCCCTCTCATGCGCTCTACTGCGTCAGATAGGGTCATGCCCATCACCTGTTCGCCATCAATCTGGCTGATATAGTCTCCAGCCTGCACACCGGCTTTGTAAGCGGGGGTATCGTCGATAGGGGACACGACTTTCACCAGTCCGTTTTCCATGGTGACTTCAATGCCCAGCCCACCAAATTCACCTTTGGTCTGCACGCGCATCTCTTCAAAATGTTTGCTATTAAGATAACCGGAATGTGGATCAAGGGACGTCAGCATCCCGTTAATCGCAGATTCGATCAGTTTTTTATCTTCAACTTCTTCCACGTAATCGCGCTTTACACGTTCAAACACATCACCAAACAGGTTGAGTAGCTCATACGTATCCTCATTGGTATCTGTTGCATGAGCGGGCGCTAACAAACAGGCGGTGGTGGTGCTTACCGAAAGAATGGCAAGCCATGAAAGAAAAAAGTGTCTAGCGTTTGGCATAATGATGTTTCTGTATCGCGAACCATGGTTCCGGATCAATCGCTTTAGATTGCTTCCTAAGTTCGAGGTAAAGGTTGCGTTGGTCATTGGTTTCACCCATAACACCAATTGGCTCGCCGTCCAATAAAAACTGACCGATGGTCACATGTATTTGCGATAATCCCGCGACAAGTGTGTGATATTGCTGACTATGCCGGATAATCACCATGTTGCCGTAATCCAGAAAGCTGCCAGTATATAGCACTTCCCCCTGATAAGGAGTGATGACCATGGCGCGTTCAAGGGTAGCAAGTTCCAGCCCTTTGAGCCGGTCATTTTTACCACGCTTCTGGCCGTATCGTCCGGTAATGCGGCCTTCTGCCGGAAGTGACAAGACGCCTTTGGCTTGTGTGAATTGCTTAGTCTTTTGACGCTTTGTTGCAGCATTGCGTTGTGCATTATCCGCAATGCCGGGTTTACTTACGGGGTAAATATTTAAAAAGCTGGCTTCATTGTTCGTGCGAGCCGTTTCTACTGTGCCAACTAATGACTCCAGTGTTCGTGCTTCTTTACTTAGTAGCGCAATCTCTTTCTCATACGCGCCTTCTTCCCGCTTGAGCTTATGAAACAGAGATTGTTGTTTCTCTAAGCTGCTTTGCAATTGCTTGCGTTCACGTGCAAGACGCGCCTTATTGGTCTGGCGATAGGCCTGACGATCGCGGATGGTTTCCTGAAGTGTTGATAATTCGTCCAGCTTATGTGTCAGGCCATGCATACGCATTTTTAGGGCGGCGCTGGTCATATGGATAGCACGGGACGTTAATGCTTGCTGGCGTGTTTCTTCGGGCAGCAACCATGCGGCGAGTTGTGGCCTGTGCTTCATGCTCCACGCCGCACTAACCATTTTAGATGCCTGTGCTTTGGACGTATGTAGTGCAGCGCTTTTTGCTTTTTCTTCTGCAAATAATGCCTTCATATCCCTTGTATCTTGCGCCATATCACGCTCTAATCGCTGAATAGCTGCTGCCTTTCTCAGCACATTGCGTTGTTGCTGCTGAAGCGTATCTGTTACCCGGTGGAGTTTCGCTTGTGTCAGTGCATGCTGATTTGCTCTGCTAGCCACACCTTCCTGCACATGTTTGAGCTGATCCAACGGGTTGGCTATGGCACTCATAGACATGATGCTTGTGAGGAAGCATAGGGTAACGGCACGCATCTGCATCAGGCAACAGCATCTGTGGAATGAGATGATATAATAAGTGGCGTACCCGTCATTGCTTGCGGCTTGGGTAAGTCCATTAATTGCAATATCGTAGGGGCAATATCTGCAAGTGTTCCTTGCTCTCGTAACGTGACATGGCGACCGTACACGACGAACGGCACAGGATTTACGGTATGTTGTGTGTGAGGGTTGCCTTTTGCATCCTCCATCTGTTCAACATTCCCATGATCTGCCGTCACCAGCATCACGCCACCACTTTCATCTATAGCGTCTATTAGCTGGCCAAGGCACGCATCCACTGCTTCAATCGCTTTCACTGCAGCATCGTAATTGCCGGTATGGCCGACCATATCGGGGTTAGCGTAGTTCACGACAATAAAATCATATGTGCCGCTTTTAATGGCGTGTGTGAGTTTTTGCGTTAGTTCTGGTGCAGACATTTCCGGTTGCAGGTCATAGGTTTCTACGGAAGGTGAAGGAACCATAATACGATCTTCTCCTGCAAACTTCCCGTTACTACCACTAAAGAAAAAGGTGACATGATTAAATTTTTCTGTCTCAGCGATACGCAATTGGGTTTTTCCCGCATTGCTTAGGATGCTTCCCAACGTATCATCTAGTTTCTCCATGGGGAAAATAGCCGGAATATCCAGCGGGCAATCTTCTGACCAGTAATCCGCCATTCCTAGCGCGCGCAGTGGTGGTATCGCGCGAGCAAAACCGTCAAAGGTTTCTTGTGTGTAGGCTTGCATGAGCTGTCTTGCGCGGTCAGGGCGGAAATTTGCCATGAGTATGCCATCTTCCGGTTTTATGCCTTCGTAATCCCCCAGCACTGTTGGCTGAATAAACTCATCGCTTTCCCCTCGCTCGTAGGCTTGCGCTAAGGCAGATAGTGCATCAGGTGCTTCAAAACCAATCGCTTGCGCCATGGCATCATAAGCACGCTGCACACGATCCCAGTTATGATCGCGATCCATTGCATAAAACCTTCCGCTTATGGTAGCAATATGAATGAGCGGGTGCGCGGCGCATTGTACAAGCTGTTCAATATAGTCATTGTCACGCGCACTCTGGGGAGGTGTGTCCCGACCGTCCGTGATGCAATGCAGCCAGACAGTAATGCCTGCATCAGCGATGATATGTGCCAAGGTGATGATATGTGTGATGTGGGCGTGAACACCACCATCTGAGCATAACCCCGTCAGGTGAATCGCCCCACCAGATGTTGTAATATCTGACAGCATGGCTTGCAGGGCTTCATTATCGCCTAGCGTACCATGCTTAATAGCTTCATTAATGCGTGGAAGAAGCTGGCGCGGGGGGCGTCCCCCCCCTATATTCATATGCCCGACTTCCGAATTACCCATTTGTTTAGGTGGCAGCCCGACCTGTTCTGCTGAGGCATCAATGGTTGTGTGGGCGCAGTTGTCGATCAGGCGATCCCAGTGTGGAGTAACAGCACCGGCAATGGCATTATGGGTGTTTTCACTACGATGCCCCCATCCATCTAAGATACATAACAGAGTAGGTGATGTGCTGCGAGTCATGAGAAAGCTTCCTATTATATGGTAAGATCACAAATATAGACATCTATGAAACGCTGCAATGCACGGTTAGTCAAGTGTTGTGTGACATGCTTATTCTACGGTTACTATATAGTAGCTATATTATCCTCATAGCCAAATACCAGTAAGCAGTGAATAATTGTTGTTATACAATGGATTATCAAGAAAACATGCGAAAATGCATATTTGCTGTTGACCAAGTGGGTGCTCGCAGATATACATACGTTCCCGCAGCGATGGAGGCCAAGGCCGAAACGCTGTAGCGCACCGAAAGGAGCGCAGTTGTTAGATAGAGTAAAGAATATTTGGGTGCGGGTGATATACGTAATATAGTAATAGAAATATTACCAATGACGTGCATATCATTCGTACCAATTAAAACACATACGTACCTGTCTAATTTTATTAGACAAGAATAATACATGTGTCATGGTATAGGATATACGTAAATCCACTTTTGTGGTTGTGAACTATAGTGTGATATGTGCGTGATTTCTGAATAAATTGCTTTGATGTAAATCAATGCAGGATTAAATTTGATTTCAATATGAGAGTTTGATCCTGGCTCAGAACGAACGCTGGCGGCAGGCCTAACACATGCAAGTCGAACGAGAACGGTTCTTCGGAACTTAGTATAGTGGCGCACGGGTGAGTAACGCGTGGGTATCTACCCAGTAGTATGGAATAACCAGTGGAAACGCTGGCTAATACCATATATTCCCTCCGGGGGAAAGATTTATCGCTACTGGATGAGCCCGCGTGGCATTAGCTAGTTGGTAGGGTAATGGCCTACCAAGGCTACGATGCCTAGCTGGTTTGAGAGGATGATCAGCCACACTGGAACTGAGACACGGTCCAGACTCCTACGGGAGGCAGCAGTGGGGAATATTGGGCAATGGGCGAAAGCCTGACCCAGCCATGCCGCGTGAGTGATGAAGGCCTTAGGGTTGTAAAGCTCTTTCGCCGACGAGGATAATGACTGTAGTCGGATAAGAAGCCCCGGCTAACTTCGTGCCAGCAGCCGCGGTAATACGAAGGGGGCTAGCGTTGTTCGGAATTACTGGGCGTAAAGAGCGTGTAGGCGGATAGCTAAGCTAGAGGTGAAATCCCGGGGCTCAACCCCGGAACTGCCTTTGGAACTGGCTATCTGGAGTTTTGGAGGGGAGTGCGGAATTCCTAATGTAGAGGTGAAATTCGTAGATATTAGGAGGAACACCGGTGGCGAAGGCGGCACTCTGGACAAATACTGACGCTGAGACGCGAAAGCGTGGGGAGCAAACAGGATTAGATACCCTGGTAGTCCACGCCGTAAACGATGGATGCTAGCCGTTGGGACTTACGTCTCAGTGGCGAAGCTAACGCATTAAGCATCCCGCCTGGGGAGTACGGTCGCAAGATTAAAACTCAAAGGAATTGACGGGGACCCGCACAAGCGGTGGAGCATGTGGTTTAATTCGAGGCAACGCGAAGAACCTTACCAGGGCTTGACATGCCTGTCGCGGATCGTAGAGATACTTTCCTTCAGTTTGGCTGGACAGTGCACAGGTGCTGCACGGCTGTCGTCAGCTCGTGTCGTGAGATGTTGGGTTAAGTCCCGCAACGAGCGCAACCCTCATCCTTATTTGCCATCAGGTTAAGCTGGGAACTATAAGGAAACTGCCGGAGTTAATCCGGAGGAAGGTGGGGATGACGTCAAGTCTTCATGGCCCTTACGTCCTGGGCTACACACGTGCTACAATGGTGGTGACAGTGGGCAGCGACATCGCAAGGTGAAGCTAATCCCAAAAAGCCATCTCAGTTCGGATTGTGGGCTGCAACTCGCCCGCATGAAGTCGGAATCGCTAGTAATCGTGGATCAGCATGCCACGGTGAATACGTTCCCGGGTCTTGTACACACCGCCCGTCACACCATGGGAGTTGTCTCTGCCTGAAGTAGCTGGGCTGACCTTTCGGAGGTAGGCTACCACGGTAGGGGCAGCGACTGGGGTGAAGTCGTAACAAGGTAGCCGTAGGGGAACCTGCGGCTGGATTACCTCCTTTTATGGATGTGAAACTACTTGAACTTGTTCATAGTTTCACTCTTATAAACAATAGCGTATGTCACCCGCACCCAAATATTTTGCTCTATCTTATAACTTCTTTACAATACTATTCATAATAATAAGCCCTCATCAATTAGCTATAGACTTGGTTTGTGATGCGGGGTATTCACGGTAGTATGGATCACCCATCTGCTAACACCATTATACGTCAAAACAGTGCCATTGAGTCTAAAGTAAGCTCGCAGGATACGGTTAGTATGCCTGTTGAAGCAGTGTCCCTCATACATTCTGATGATAATGAAGACACGCTGATTCAACCTAAAGTCAGCTATTATACTTCGCCAGAAACACATGAGTTGCCGTCATCTTCATCATCAACCTCATTACCATGGTATGGTGGGTGTGGGAAACATATGGTGTTGATCTATCTTGCTATATCCTTCCTCTTTGGAGGAGGGATAGTATGGGGTCTTAATCATGTGTGGAATGATACATTACATACCGAAACAAGTGCGACAGCAACGTTACCGCATACTTACCGTATTTATGGGAGTCCGCGTGCTGATAATCGTGCTGAAATGAAAACACGATTAAATGACGTGCCATCTCAAACAGTGATTACTGTGTCGCCGGATGATCGGGACGCGCTACTAAAGCAGTTACAGTCTTTGCCAACACAAGATACATCAGATAAGCCAGTATACCACAACTATGAAACGTTTATTCGTGAGGATCATGCATCAAGCAGTGATTAATTAGCGGTTTCTATTACGCCTTGTAACGCTACCGTCTGAGCAGCATGGAGTACTTCAGCTGGCGTAACATCACCTAATATATCGCGTTGGATCACGCAAACATGTTCACCACGTGGTGCGCATAATGCAGGATTGGACGCAGCCGAGAACAATACAACGCTTGGGCAACCAGTGGCCGCAATTACATGCATAGGCCCTGTATCGTTACCTATAGCGCACGTGGCATGTCTGGCCAAGTCGGCAACGTCGGCGATAGATGTAGTGTTGCATAAATTGAGACAGTCTGGTGCGTTTCGCTCAATATTCTCTAGCAATGCTGCTTCTGCTTGACTGCCAATTAATACGGGCTGAATATGTTGTGCGGCCAGATGGTTCGCCACAACAACGTAATGTGTTTCAGGGTAGCGCTTATCCGGACGATGCGCTGATCCTCCCGGCACCAGCAATACGTAAGGAGGTTTCAGCCCGTGTATGTTACCATTTCCATGCAACCAGCTAACGTCAGGCGATTGCATCATGATATTGGCTAGTGATAATTGTTGTTCCAGGCGATCCAGCGTGTGAAGCTGTGTGCGCTCAGGTGTATCATGGCAGTGACTGGCGCGTTGTGCAATGCCGACCCATTCGGGCTTGTTGTTCCCAAATAATGTTAAATACTGGCTACTTCTCTGCGAGGTTTGCACATCATAAACGCGATCAAACGCACCATCACGCAATTGCTTTCTTAAATGCAATAATTCGTTCAGTTGCCATAGTTTCGGGCGTGTATCTATCCAGATCGTATCAAACCAGCCTGACGTGGCTAGCAAGCCGGCATAAGGGCGTGTTGTTAGTAATGTTAGGTGTGCATCGCTATGATGTTCCCGTATGGCTTTCATTGCACCACTGGCAAGTACAATGTCTCCAAGTGCCCCGTGTTTGATGATAAGGATACGCTTATTAGCCACGCATTAGCTCTTCATAGACGTCTAGGGTTTGATTTTGCATGGTGCTTAGCGAGAAATGCTGCGCTACGTGCTGCATTCCCTGCTGTCCTATACGTGCCCGCTGCTCTTGGGGTAGTTCCAGCACATGTTTCAGGGTATTGGTGAGCGCATTCACATCATTGGGGTTGACAAGCCAGCCGGTTTCTTCATGCAAAACGGTTTCACGAGAGCCACCATGATTTGCTGCAATCACTGGTTTCGCCATGGCTTGTGCTTCCACCGGAATACGGCCAAATGCTTCTGGCCGTATAGATGGGCATAACACACATTGGCTGAGTGCATAAGCCTCTGCCATATGTTGTGTGGCGGGAACAAACCGCACATGGCTGCCAAGTTCCAGTTCATTAACCAGTTGTTGTAACTCACCATAATATTTTCCATGCTTATCGCTATCACCAGCGAGTAAACACAAAAACTGACGATGTGGTAGCCGGGCTAATGCCTGAAGCACGACATGCTGCCCTTTCCAGCGTGTGAAACGACCCGGCACAAAAATAATTGGGTGCTGTACATCCTGCAGATGCCATTCCTGCACCAGCTCGCTGATACGCTGCCCAACCACATGTTCAGGATGGAATATGTCCAGATCTACACCACGATGAATAACACGCACCTTATGTTGCGGAGTATCATAGTGATTGGCAATATAGTTAGCGATATAGTGTGACACGGCAATAATACGCTGCCCCTTAACCATGACCGCGTTATATTTCTTTTTACCAACACCCTTCATGCCGTAAGTACCATGGAAGGTTGTGACAAACGGTGTATTTGTCTCACGGGTTGCATACCATGCACTCCATGCGGGCGCACGGGAACGCGCATGCACGATATGCACGTTACGTTGCCCAATGATGGTTGCCAACTCACGGCTATTGCGATAAATGCGATGTGGTGACTTACTGTTGACCGGTAACGTAATATGTACACCACCTGCCTGCCTGATGTTATCTACCAGACGCCCTCCGGCAGAGACAACCAGTGCGTTGCCGCCTGCATCGGTAATAGCCTGCACCATGTCAACGGTACCGCGTTCTACACCGCCGCTATTAAGCTCAGGCAAAACCTGCATAATGGTCGGGGCAACATGCGTCACGTGATTACTGATGCTGCCGTAATTCTTCTGCCAGCAAAAAGGCTAACTCTAAACTTTGCGAAGCGTTCAGGCGCGGGTCGCAATGTGTATGGTACCGGCTGCCCAGATCCAGCTCAGAAATTGCCTGTGCGCCTCCCAAACATTCTGTCACATCCTGCCCTGTCATTTCAAAATGTACTCCACCCGCATGGGTGTCTTCTGCTTTATGAATAGCAAAGAACTGACGAACTTCTGAGAGAATATCATTAAACTTGCGCGTTTTATAGCCATTAGGCGACTTGATCGTGTTACCATGCATAGGATCACATGACCAAACAACCTGCCGTCCTTCATCACGCAGGGTTCGTACATGTTGTGGCAATAATTCGCCCACTTTTTCTGCTCCCATACGTGTGATGAAGGTCAGTCTGCCTGCTTCGTTATGTGGATTGAGCGTATCGCACAATTGCAATAAATCATCCCGCGTCATAGAGGGGCCTAATTTACAGCCTATCGGGTTTGCGACACCACGCAAAAATTCCACGTGCGCTTCATCGGGGTTGCGGGTGCGATCACCAATCCATAGCATATGTGAAGAACAGGCATAATATTTGCCATCCATTTCATCACGACGGGTAAAGGCCTGCTCGTAATTCAAAAACAGCCCTTCATGCGAGGTGTAAAACGTGGCTTCGTTGAGCTGGCGCGATTGCGCTGGTGAAATGCCGCAGGCACGAATGAAAGCCATACATTCGTCAATGCGTTCAATAATGGATGCAAACCGCTTGCCTTGAGCTGAAAGCGTAATGAAATCCTGATTCCACTGGCTAATACGATCCAATGCGGCAAAATCACCGTAAAACAGACTACGCAGAAAGTTTAACGTTGTACCTGATTGCAGGTAGACTCTGAGTAAGCGTTCCGGGTCTGGTAGTCGCACCGTTTCGTCAAATTCCTGCGCGTTAATCATATCCCCACGATAACTGGGTAACGAGACACCATCAATGGTTTCCATATTGTCTGAGCGCGGTTTGGCGAATTGTCCGGCGATGCGCCCGACTTTAACTACGTGTGAGCCTGCGCCATACATGAGTGCAACCGTCATTTGCAGCATCACCCGCGCGAAGCTACGCAGATTCTGTTCGTTAAATTCAGCAAAACTTTCTGCGCAATCACCGCCTTGTAACAGGAATGCATTTCCTTCACTGACCTGTGCCAGCTCTGCCTTTAGGGCGCGTATTTCCGCTGGTGAGGTTAGGGGAGGGTAGCTTTGTAACTGTGCCTCAATATTGGCGAGCGCGTCAGTGTCAGCATATTCTGGTTGTTGCCGAATGGTGCGTTCTTTCCAGCTTTCAGGTGTCCATATGGAAGTAGGTGTCTGTATCATGCTCCTAGATGTAACGGGTTTTTGTGACCAGTACAAGCGTTGTTATGTACAGAGTGATACAGGTATTAAGCGTATTGCATGTCCTGTTGGGGGGATTCCTGTATTGTCCCTTCTGTCACAAAATTGGAAATAAAATGTGTAGCAGGTTTGGCGACTTTGTCGCGAATAAACTCATCCATATGACGTGTTGTATCCGGCGCCAGTAATCGCGGTAGGTTGGCAGTACCAAGCGTAATTACTTTTCCGATAATACTGCCTTTAATAATATCCACAAATACTTTGTTTTCCACAGCATCTTCACCCAACACATGCCCGGCTAAATGCTGTTGTGCTAAAGCACCCGCAACCATGGAGACTCCCGTCCACATAGATGCCTGAGCAATATGCCCCATTTCTGATTCATAATGGGCGTGCATATGCTCTTTATATGCGTCAGATGTGTCTGATATACCTTCTTTTTCTGCCCAGCGATCAGTGGCTTTTCTGGCTGAATCCCGATAGAAAGCACCGGCTGTCCATTCAATGGGTGCCCTTACGGCTTCCATTACTTCCGGTGCCATACGCTGCACAGCAACGGTGGCCGGGATGGCGAAAAGATCACCAAACCCTTCACTAAGCGCCCATACCTTCAATTCGCTTGGATTAAAGAATGTTTCCTTAATAGCTTCCAGCAGATTCTGCGGTTCACCATCTGGGGGCGGCTTCAGTAAATCAATATCAATGCTTAAGCGTCCGCCATCCTGCCATGGCGGTGTCACATGAATGTTATGCTCTGCCCAGTTATTGGCAATGAGTGACGGAGGATCTGTCAGAAAGCAGATAATTGTATGCGTCATCAGGTACGCCCAGTCATCCAGCCGCTGCTGATCTGTTTTGCTATTTTCGCGTTCACGAGCGGAAAGGGGAGTGGAAGGCAAAGCACCTGACATAGTGTATCTACTATATATTTGTTGCGAATCATTTGCAACAATCGAATTATGACAGTTTCAAGTCAGGGTGTACGTGCGTGCCTAGGGTTAAATCATGCATAGTTGATGACTGAAACATGTCACTATACGAGGCATTAAGCTTAAGGGTTACCCCTATCATCATCGATTCTTTCTTGCATCCGGAGCCTCAAATCAGTATATAAAAAAGAGATAATACAGATATGATGTAACCGGAATAATAACCGTATGAATAGTTTTGAAATTAATAAAATTGCAGGCGCTATATTTGTAGCGGGTATTGCTGCACTGGGAATTAGCCTCACAGTGAATGCACTTTACGATCCGGCAGCTGGCGGTCATGGGCATGAAGTAACGCGTGGTTACGAGATTGAAGTGTCGGATATTGAAGGTACGGCGGAAGTAAAAGAGGATGTGCCAGTTAATATTGCCGCCTTTTTTGCTGATGCGTCACTGGATAAAGGAAAAGCATTATCGAAAGCCTGCGTTGCGTGTCACAGTTTTGATAAAGGTGGTGCGAATAAAGTAGGACCAAATCTTTATGGTATTGTTGGTTCGCCGACCGCTAATAAATCTGATTACTCCTATTCTAATGCGCTAGCATCGTTTGACGGGCAATGGAATTTTCAGGAATTATCACAGTTTTTAGAAAAACCTAAAAAATATGTTCCAAATACAAAAATGGCTTATGCAGGCATGCGTAAGCCTGAGCAACGTGCTTCCCTGCTGCTCTATTTGCGTTCGTTGAGTGATGTGCCATTGCCGCTTCCTCCTACGCCAGAGCCAGAAGCAGAGAATGAAGCCGACGCGGAACCTGATGCGGATTCAACATCAGAAGATAAAACAGCACAAGACAAAATAGCTGTCGAAGACTCAGAAGATGATGCTAAAGCAGATGGTAATAAACCAACAGATGATAAGGAAGCAGAGTAACGTTGCTGTTTTAAATGGATGTAAAGTTTAGGCTCAATTCTTTTTATATATACTGATAAATACGCTTATATTAAAATTTACTTGAAAAAAGATACTATATTTATATAGTACGATGTATGAAAAAAATTCTACATACCCAAAACACATTATTTGATTTAAACAACATTCAGGATTTACCTGATACTATTAAGAAGGAACTGGTTAGTAAGCGCCGTGGCAAGTTGGAAACCCGTTTGCTTGAACTGTTCCAGTTGGCACAGTGCCCGCTTAATATTGACCAAATACAGGTGGCGTATTATCGCAAGTATAGCGATATTAAAACGCGTCAGCAGATTATGTCTAAGCTGTATCAAATGCTACGTGCCGATAACCCTACTATTAAAAGCGTAGCTGGTCGCAGAGGTTTGTACCGTCTGGTATAGCCATTATTCAATTCGTTATTTAATACACCAAAAAGCCCGCATTATTATGACGTAATGCGGGCTTTTTGCGGGCTTTATGCGGGCTTTTTATTTTGTAGTGTAAGAGCGTATTACCCTACAATTTCAGTGCCACTAAAGAAGAACGCAATTTCAATTGCGGCGTTTTCATCGCTATCAGAACCATGCACTGAATTGCGCTCGATAGATTCACCAAACTGTTTGCGAATGGTGCCGTCTGTTGCATCTGCCGGGTTGGTAGCACCCATCACATCACGGTATTTTTTCACGGCGTTATGTGCCTCCAGTACCTGTACAATAACAGGCTCAGAAATCATATAATCTACCAGATCATTAAAGAAAGGACGTTCTTTATGCACGTTGTAAAATTGTGATGCTTCACGACGGCTCAGGTGAATACGTTTTTGTGCAACAATGCGAAACCCTTCTTTTTCCAGCAATGCGTTAATGCTGCCAGTAAGATTGCGTTGTGTGGCATCAGGTTTGATGATTGAGAAAGTCTGTTGAGTCATAATAATATAATATCCTTATAGTTGATGCGGGCTGTGTTACCGTACAAACACACTGAATGCAAGTAATACCTTGCAAGCATGCCATCTGTCTGATATAAGCATTTTCAGATATACGTATTTTCACGTCCGAAAGGGTCATCGTTAGGTAGTTAACACTTACAGAGCAAATAGTCCTTTCTTCTCGTTGCGCGTACGATACCTTTATTTTCACCAAGGTTATCAGGCACCGCCCTCAGGCACTCTGTCTCAGACCCTTAACTACCGATAAATCTTATCAGGACAACATTTATGGAAAACTTTTCCACACTTGGCCTTCCGGCTACACTTATGCAATCACTTGAGAGCATGGAATTTCACACGCCTACTCCTATTCAGGCACAGGCCATACCGCCCGGCCTTGAAGGGCGCGACGTTCTGGGGTCTGCCCAGACAGGTACAGGGAAAACCGGCGCGTTTGGGATACCGCTTATAGCTCACCTAATGGAAAACACGAAAGGTTGTGCGTTGGTAATGACACCAACACGCGAGCTGGCGGTTCAGGTGATGCACATGCTGTCACAGCTGGCAGGCGGCAAGAAGTCCCGCATTCCTTCTGCGTTACTAATTGGTGGGGAAGCGATGCCCGGTCAGTTGCAGCAATTGCGTAACCGTCCACGCCTGATTGTGGGTACGCCAGGACGTATCAATGACCATTTGCGCCGTGGTACGTTAATGCTTGGCAGTGCAGGGTTTCTTGTATTGGATGAAACAGATCGCATGATGGATATGGGCTTTACTGAGCAGATTGATACGATTATGAAGTTCCTGCCGGCCAAACGTCAGACATTGTTATTTTCTGCAACGCTTCCGCATCATATCATTAAAATGTCAGAACGTTACCTGAATGATCCAGTACGTGTGGCTGTGGATGGGGCGTCTACTCCTGCTAAGGCTATCAAGCATGAGATGATTGAAGTGTCACAGGAAGGTAAGCATCAGCGTTTAAGTGATGAGTTAAATGAGCGTGAAGGCTCGGTGATTGTGTTTGTGAAAACCAAATGGGGTGCAGATAAGCTGGCAACCCGCTTGCGTAGTGAAGGTCATAAAGCCGATGCGATTCATGGGGATTTGCGTCATAATAAGCGTGAGCGCGTGATTAATTCGTTTCGCAATAAACGTTACCGTATTTTGGTGGCGACAGACATTGCGGCACGTGGGCTGGATATTCCGCATATTGCTCACGTCATCAACTTTGATTTGCCACAATGCGCTGAAGATTATATCCACCGTATTGGCCGTACCGCGCGTGCCGGTGCAGAAGGGGAAGCGATTTGTTTTGTTGCTCCACATGATCGCCGTCAGTGGCAGCTTATTGACCGCCTGATGGATCCAGATGCAGAGCGTCACAAGAATGCTCGCCCTGCTGGTAGTGGCAAGGGTAAGCCGTCAGGGAATCGTCGTGGCCGTCCAGGTGGAGGCAAGCCGTATGGTAAACGTGATGATGCGCGTGGCGGTTCAGGCAGACATCAGGATGGTAATAAAAAGCCATTTCGCGCTAAAGGCAAACCTCAGGGTAAATCTGATGGTGGCGCATCTTCAGGACAGAACAGACGTAGTGCTGGCGGTGATAAGCCGTATCAACGCAAACAAGCGTAAATAAAAAAGGCAGACTCTCGCCTACTTAGTAGGTAGAGTCTGCCATCGTATGTTTACGATCGCTTCATTTGATGGGTGAATGCGATCAATTGATTTATGCCCTTTGGCTTACCTTCCATAGGCACCAGATAGTAGTAGGTGCCTAATCCGTTACGGTCACTGTCGACAATTAATAGTTTTCCAGAAACATTTTGGTGGTCTGGGTGTCTTTTCGTCAGCTTAACCTCGGTACCATTGGGAATTAAACGCTCTTTGTGCATTATGATGATCCGAAACAAACAATTCTGAACAGGATACTAGGTTCTGTTGAGATTTTTATTTTAGCCATTGAAGTGCGCCGACAAAATGGAGGAAAGCAGAGAAGTTTTGTTTGGTTTTATCAAACCGTGCAAATAACCTCCTGTAATGCTTTAGAAAACCAAATAAGCACTCCACTTTATGGCGCTCTTTATAAAGATGCTCATCGTAAATTTTCTCTTTCAGCCGATTTTTTCGTGGCGGAATATGCGCAGCCGCACCTGATTTTTGGACAAACTCTCGCAGCTCGTCTGAATCATACCCTTTATCAGCTAATAACGCTTGCGTATTAATTCCACTAATGATATCAATAGCTTGTGAAACATCGTGGCACTGACCTGGCGTGATAATAAAGCGAAGTGGGTTGCCCAAAGCATCGCAAACGGCGTGAATTTTTGTAGAGAATCCGCCGCAGGATCGCCCTAGCCCTTCATCATCTTGTTTGCTTTTGAAGGGCTGGCGCAAGCGTGGGCACGCAAAATAGTGGAGTCAATCATGATGTACTCCATATCGCTATCATTCTGAAAATAATACATTATTTTATACCATACGCCCTTCTTTGCCCAATCCGAAAAGCGGCGATAGACCGTATTCCATGCGCCATATTCTGGCGGCAAAAGTCGCCATTGTGACCCCGAACGCGCCATCCAAAACACCGCCTCAACAAAGCGACGATAATCGGCCTCGTTCTTGGTATATATGTTCGCAAAGTCGTTTAGATACATATAGATAGAATCCCACTGATGCTGACCAATTCGTTGTGTATAAGACATAAAACCTCCTCAATTCCATCGATTATACACAATAAATTATGAAAACTCAACAGAACCTATGATTTTCGCTTAGCTGCATTAAAAAAAGGGACTGTCCCAGATAACTAGTTTAAATGTTCTCTAGCCCATTGCTTTAATTGTGATTTTGGTTCACTGTTGTTAAATCGCCATTTTGCAAACAGCATACTATGATTAATACGGTAATGCTTAAATTCAGCGACATCTAGCGCATTATACCCACGCCAACAATCGGTGTATACAATGCTATCAAGGGTGATTTTTCTCGTAATAATTGGCATTAACGTAGCGCTTAAAGCATCAGGAATTATCTTTGTATATACCTTGCCATCGCGCTTTAAAATACCGAAAACAGGCACTTTCCCAGCCGAGCCGCGACCACGCTTGCCTTTACGTTTTCCGCCACCACAAGCGTAGCGCAGGGGCAACTAATTCCCTTAAATCATACAAAATCTATTCGTAAAATAACTTTCGTCTAACTCAATTTCACCGTCAAAGACTTCGTGAGATTCCTGCTCCAGTTGATACGCAATAATTTCACGAAGTCTTTGAAAATAATAGGCAGATGATTTGCGATTTATACCAACAAGCTCTCCAGCGCAACGCGCCGTTGAACCACTCACAAAATGCTCTATCAATCGCTCCTGCTTATACCAACTTAATCGACTCTTTCTCATACTGCCACCTATAACACATTATTGCGTTATCTGGGACAGCCCCTAATATTTATCACTTATGTCAGATACGGATTATCCGTATTCAAATAATGGGTAACGTAATCATGTATACCATCTTCCAGTGAGGTGAATGGCGCGCTATACCCTGCGTCACGCAAACGTTGCATATTAGCTTGCGTATAATATTGGTAACGTGGTTTAATTTCTTCGGGCATATCTACATACGTGATTTGGGGTTCCTGCCCCATCGCATGGAACGTAGCACTGGCCAGATCCGCAAAGGAGCGTGCTTCCCCTGTGCCTACATTAAAGATGCCTGACACGTCTGGATGGTCAATACACCACAATACCACCTCCACACAATCACGCACATACACAAAGTCCCGCAATTGTCCGCCATCTGCGTAATCCGGGTGATAGGATTTGAATAGCTGCACTGGACGTCCGGCTTTGACATAAGGGAAAATATTGGCCACGACACTCCGTTGCCCGCCTTTATGGTATTCATTCGCGCCGTAAACATTAAAGAAGCGCAAGCCCACCCACTGTGCTGGTTGTGGCTCATGGCGATGCATAGATGCAGCGACATACTGGTCGAACGCGTATTTGCTCCATGCATAGGTGTTGAGTGGCTGCAATTTCCGCATGGCTTCTGTCGAGAGATCATCGTCAAACCCATGCTCTCCATTCCCATACACCGATGCAGACGAGGCATAAATGAAGCGTTTCTGATGGGTGATGCACCAGCTTCTTAGCAGCTTGGGCAAAGAAACGTTAATTTCCAATGCGCGATCTGCGTCCGTTTGCGTGGTGGAAGACAGCGCACCCATATGAATGACGGCGTCCAGCGATTCCTGATTCGCTTCCATCCAGTAAAACATCTCGTTGGGTAGCACCACTTCATCCGGTGGGATACCAGCAATATTGCGCCATTTATCGTCACTGCCTAAATAATCCGCAACCACGACCCGCGCATCCGGATAACGCTGACGCAACCCTGCCACAATATTAGACCCAATAAATCCGGCACCACCGGTGACCAAGAAACTACGCATATTTTCCCTCATGGACGCGATATTAGCATTGATTATACATAAAGAAAAACCTGTGGCAAGTCACGTACCTTTGGAACAAAGCCGGTATTTCTCTGCAACGCACCGCATAATATAGTGCTTTTTATTTTCATTTACGCATTTTATGCGTTTTTGAAAATGAAAATGCTATAGTGCTTGGCATACATCATGCTTATCCGTACATTCTCCTTAAGAATTCGCTATTTACGTTATCTGTTAATAGCTTCTACAATGTTTACGGAAACATTGTGCTTTTCACAGCTTGCGAGCTGTTTTGTACTTTACCTATATCATATCATCATGAGCGGACATTTTTTGGATGAGTTGCTTGCTGTTCTTCACGAAAATCTTGAGGATCTGGCTATAGAGGAGATGGAGGCTTATGAAAAATTAGCCAATAGAAAATGGACGTTTAAAGCGTTCAAATCTGTTTCATTACCTTGCTTTGACAGTATTTTAGATGTGGTTCGTAAAGCTCCATCGTCGTCTTTAAATAGAGAAAGCGTGAAAGATGTGATGTTTAAACAGTCTCGTAAAAAGACCATAGTTGCTAAAATTCTTGTATTGAATTGGTGTCTTGCGAACGATGCTGTAGCTGAGGTTTACGCATTTTTCTTGGTTGCTAGGGATTATGCTGATTTTACTTTGGTTGACCTGTTTTTAAATGACCAATTAGTTACTTGTGCCAATTTAATAATGGAAAGAGATATAGCTTATGAAAGAGTCTTGCTAACGTATTTGGCGGATATGCCTGTTGCCGCTTATAATAAAAGGCTGGCAAAAGCCCGTCAAGATATGGCTTCAGGTGCTTACGTAGCTACTCATACACCATCTGTAAACGATCCATTTACTATTTTAGGTATGTTTACAGGTGGTATGGGCACGCTTTCATATGCTGCTTTAAAACGTAATGGTGAACCGCCACGTAATCCAAAACATGAGCAGTTACTCAATGAGTTTGAAGCTAAGGCTTCACAAGCTGATCTGACTGAAAGATTAGGTTGGTGGTGTCGTTACGTTAGACCTGACATTTCTAAAGAAGATTTCAAGTAATGCCTTGTCTCCCTCGCCCTATAGGTGAGGGTTTTTTTATGTGTATACCTCATACATTGCATATGACAATTGCGTGACGGATGTGGAATGGATATTTGATTATTGAGGTGACCTGTACTATATACGTGCATTCAATTAGTAACGTAATAATAAAAAACAGGATAACTTCCATGAATAGACACATCATCACGCTACTTTGCATGGCTGTTACAGTCAGTGGGTGCAATACGATGGCAGGGGTTGGCAGAGATATGGCGTATTCTGGTAATAGTATTACCAAATGGTCGCAGGATGTTCGCGAGGAAGTGCCAAATGTAGGGTATGTTGACCCTAAAGAAGAAGCGAAAGCGGCTGAGGAAAATGCAGCGGCTGAAGAAGCGTCTGCTAAGGCGGCTGCCGAGATACAGGCACCGGTTTATTACGGCACCAGTTCCGCCACCGCGCGCCAGCCATACCAGCGTTATCAGTATTACAGCAATTAAATAGGCAATGGCGTGTTGCTGCGTGCGCCTAGTTGGGTGATAATGTGTCCGGCGAATTGATGACCTCTATGGGCGGATTCCTCGGTGGATACGTTGCCAAGCAGGCCATGCAGGAATCCGGCTGCAAACAAATCCCCCGCGCCTGTGGTGTCTATGACCTTTGCAACGGGTTCAGGGGTGACGGATAATGTGTTTCCAGCATCTATGATGGTTGCAGCATTGGCACCATCTGTGACCGCCACTACGGCAACCGATTTCGCCAGTATTTGCGCGGCTTGCTGAGGCGTATCTGAATCCGTTAACGCGATAGCTTCCTGTGCATTGGCAAAGACAATATCAACGTCACCCCGTAACAAAGCCAGAAATTCATCGCGGTGTCGGGTGACGCAAAATGTGTCTGACATAGAGAAGGCAATCCGTGTATGGTTGGTTTTGGCAACCGTGATTGCATGGCGCATCGCTTCTTTGGCATCAGCGTCATCCCATAAATATCCTTCCAGATACAGGATGTCGCTTGCGGCAATCATTTCGTCATCAACATGTGCGCGTGCAAAGGCACCTGCGGCACCAATATGCGTGTTCATGGTGCGTTCTCCGTCTGGTGTAACGCAGACAATGCAGCATCCTGAACTTTGATCTGTTTGCGCAATCACTGGCGAAAACGTAATACCTGTTTGTGTCATGTCACGGGTAAATTGCTGACCTGTTGCATCATCTGCGATTGATCCCAGAAATCCAGCGCGCACGCCGCATGATGCTAGTGCTGCCACGGTGTTTGCCGCTGATCCTCCGGAGCAAATACGTGCATCAGTGCCAATTTCCTGTTGCAGGCGTTCAATTGCTGCGTGTTCCACCAGTTGCATGGCACCTTTGGTCATGTCGTGCTGTGCTAGAAAGCTGTCTGGTACATAGGCCAATATGTCGGTGATGGCGTTGCCAATCGCGGTAATGTGTGGGTGGGACATTGTCAGAATCCTTATCGTATCAAAAGTGATTACGCACTTATAACAGCTATGCTCTGCCTTGCCAACGGTAAGGTGACGCGACCTGGAAGCATAATCATGGAATCTTCATACTATCCGGCGAGTGCATCTTTTATACTATAGTTTATCTAAGCTTGGTGACGGAGAAACACAATTTATGGCATTAACAACAGGTGACGTAGCGAAACAGGAAGCCGACGCGCTGAAAGGGCGGGCGTGGTTTCGGGATATGGCGCAGCGTGTGTATGGGTTAGGTGAATATCACAACACGGATGGACGGCTGAGCAAAATGCGCCATGAACTGCGCGAATTACGTACTCAACATGTTGAGCAGCAAGTGCAACAGCGTATGTGCCATAGCTGGTTAAACGTGGATTCGGTGGCATTATTGTGTCGTATTCAATTGGATGAACAGCGCGAAGAAGAGGTTAACACGATGCTGGAGACGCTACGCAGCCAAACCCCTGACATTTTTAGCTGGTATGATGAAAGCGCGCTACCAAGTGCAGATGTGGCCACGCAGCAATTAGGCTCTTTTAAAACAGGTAAAAGCTGGGAGCATATCTTAGAAGAACGCCGCGCCCTGCCAGATGCATTTGCTGCGTGTGAGAAAAAGTAAGGTAGCTTAAGGGCCTGTGCAATCATTACAAAAATCAAGGCTCTGATTTTTTTTCAAAGCCAATCATTCCTGCAATTACGTTATCTGGGACAGCCTCAAATTTTTCACCCCTGCAACATTCCTTTGGTGGAGGGTACCATGCCTGCTTGTCGCTCATCCAGTGTGCAGGCAACACGTAGGGCGCGTGCGAGGGCTTTGTAGCAGGATTCGATTTTATGATGATTATTGACGCCGTACAGGGTTTCGATATGTACGTTCGCACCCAATGCAAAAGTGAAGCCCTGGAACCACTCGCGGAATAATTCAGTGTCAATGCTGCCTAGTTGCGACTGGCTAAAGGTGACATTCCATACAAGATATGGCCGGCCAGACAAATCTACGGCACCACGTGTTAGCGTTTCATCCATAGGAATGTAGGCGTGACCATATCGTGTGATGCCTTTGCGATCACCCAGCGCTTTTTTCAGTGCCATGCCCAGCACAATGCCGCAATCTTCTGTGGTGTGGTGTGCATCAATGTGCAGATCACCGGTGGCTTTAAGGGTAATATCCATCAGCCCGTGACGTGAGAGCTGTTCCAGCATATGATCCAGAAATCCAATGCCGGTAGAAATATCATACTCCCCCGTTCCGTCAATGTTCCATGTGGCGGTGATATTGGTTTCTTTCGTGTGTCTTTCAATGGTAGCTGTACGCATTCTACTTTCCTTTTATCAAATTTTTATGTATCATACATAACTATGAAAATACAGAATATTCTCTTTATTGCGCTTATGACAAGTATATTAAGTGCAGTGGACGCGCAGGCTTCATCCTGTACAGTGCAGCGGCTATATCAGGATACGAAGCATATTTTGCGCCATATGACCATACAGTCTTTGACAGGGGAGGCCGCACAATTCAAGGGTGCGTGCAAATCTGCCTGCGCACGTGAGGCACGCACGTTGCCAGCGAATGATGCACAGCAACTGAAGAATGCTCAGTCAATTGATAAGGTGCTATTGCAATGTACCTATGCCTCTAAAGACGGTGAGGGGATGGAGATTTTAGCAGAATCCAGTGTGATGCTGTCGCAATTAAAACCTGCCCGAAAGTCTTACAATAATAGTGCATCAAGAGTTAATATGCCGGCAGGCGTCATTACCCGTTCCAGACCAGCAGCCGTGCAGCCATCCGTGAATGTACCAGTGGTTCCATCAAATAATGGCACACAAATGCCTGTTACCACAACTCCATCTTACCAGCCGCCGTCACCTAAGGTGCGTTCATCAACGCCACGCACTCGCATTTATCAGCCTCCTTCAGGTACACGCCAACCGGCTCACCGTCATCGTTACTGATGAGATAGGTTATAGCTGATTTCTTCTTCCTTCTTCAAAGATGGATAACGAAGATAGCCTGTTGCTGTGAATGTGTCATCACCCACGGTTAGCGTAATATAGCCATCCTTACCTAGCTTTCCTGACGTTCCAGTTGCTCCAGCTGTAGCGGTTACCCCATTATTGCCACGGCCTGCGCCTCCAACACCACAAAGCCCAGGTGCAGAACCACGTGGCCCGCCCTGACCAGGGGTGCCTGAAGCTCCAGAGACTCCAGCCTGACCAGCTTTGCCTCCTTTTGCGATTAATTCAATGACAGTGTCAGGTGCCAGAGCATCAATTTCAACAGTGATGTCACCTGCGTTTCCGCCATTTCCACCACTTCCTGCATCTCCGCCGGCACCCGCATTTCCACCATTTCCTCCACTACCCGGGCCTCTCCGGCAATCAAACACACCGGATGATCCGTTTCTGCCGGAACCCCCATCTCCGCCGTTTCCGCCCATGCCACCATCACCACCGATTTGGCCGTCCATAGCACTGGCGTTGATGGTCAGCGTTCCTTCCAGCAATGCAGTGTCAATAGAAACGTTCTTACTGTCTTTTCCAGCAGCCCCAGATATTCCAGATATTCCTGAATCTCCGGACGCTCCATTATCGCCTGAATGCGCTCTGCCATGGCTACCACGTGATCCGGATGTGCCAGCATTTGCTGGTTGAGGTGTTGTGTCTTCCCAGCTCGCAACAGTTGTATTATTCGCAACAACTGCCTTGGTTTCTAATGCTAACGATCTGCCAGATAATACAGCATCTTCTAACTGCACTATTGTTTCAGGATTTTGTAAGGTAACTACGTCGGCTTCTGTAGCTAACAATGCTAAGTCATTGTTGTTTTTATGACCTTTTGGTTTTGTCTGAAATGTTATTTTTGTTGTGGCTTTTCTTTTGAACCACCACCACGCACCGTCTGTAACGGTAACGTGTACGAAATAATGCTCTGCAGGTTCTGCAGGAAGCCACTTGCAGCTTTCCTTAGCACATTCCGGCAAGCCTGCTAGTGTACTTGTATCTTTAACATTGTGAA
Organism: uncultured Alphaproteobacteria bacterium; assembly: GCA_963803575.1. Classification (GTDB taxonomy): domain Bacteria; phylum Pseudomonadota; class Alphaproteobacteria; order Rickettsiales; family UBA998; genus CAWDMW01. The sequence continues at coordinate 118,948 of CAWDMW010000002.1, read as the reverse complement.
CAGACCAACTGTAAGTTAAATCGTTTTGTGCTGTTTCTTCATCTTTGCCCTGTGCAAATAAAGAAATCTCAGGATATACTCCATCTTTAGTAACACCCGTAAAGCACTGTTTTTTTGCTTCTTCACATACAACTGTATCGTTTATACTGGTAATATCATTCCAGTTTATACTAATACTAGGATTGGTATTCTTTATTGTAAATACTGCTATGGCAGCTGATACAAACGCACCAAGACCTAAAATTGTCTTCGTTCTGATTTCCATACTGTTTTTCCCTTACCCCAAGATTTATTTGTATTTTGTATGGACAACAAGTAGCCGCACCAATACAAAGAGGAACAGTAAAAACTTACCTGAACTACAGTAAGAATCTTATACTAGTTGTATTTTTGCAATCTGAGGATGTGTTTTTGTGGCTATAGGCAAAATTTCTGACTTAGCTCAACTCTTTTTTAAGGATTTTCCCGATCATGCTTTTGGGGAGTTCTTCGAGGAATTCGATGGTTTGCGGGAGGGAATAGGCGGAGAGCTCCTGCTTTAGGAAGGCTTTCATGTCAGACTCCGTGACCTCTTTGCCGTCTTTCAGTACGATAAATGCTTTAGGCACCTGACCGCGTGTGGCGTGGTCTATACCAATGACTGCACATTCCATCACAGCCTCGTGGGTATAGAGCACTTCTTCAATGTGGCGTGGATAGATATTATACCCACCAGACAGAATCATTTCTTTCTTGCGATCCACGATAAAGACGTAGCCTTCTTCATCTATGTAGCCAATGTCTCCTGTGTGCAAACGTCCGGCTTTTAGCACATTGACGGTTTCTGCGCCCTGATTCCAGTAGCCCCGCATCACCTGCTGGCCACGAATACAGATTTCGCCTATCTCGCCTTGTGGCAAGACGGTGATTTCATCATCTTTATCAAGTACGTCGATGATTGTGCCGGGTAGCGGCAAGCCAATAGAGCCATCTTTATTGATGCCTTCCAGCGGGTTACATGCAGCGACAGGGGATGTTTCGCTCAGGCCATATCCTTCCACAAGTTTGCACTGGGTTACGGCTTCAAACTGTTTCTTCACTTCTGCTGGCAGACCAGCGCCGCCGGAAATGCATCTGTTGAGGCTGCTTAAATCGTATTTTTTAACACCAGCATAATTAATGATGGCTGCAAACATGGTGGGGACACCCGGCATGAGAGTAGGTTTCTTTTGCTGTATGTCGGAGAGTAACGGCTTTAACTCAAAGCGTGGATGGAGGATCATCCGTAAACCACATGCAACAGACAGATTCATAATGACTGTCATAGCAAACACATGGAAGAGTGGCAGTACGGCCATGAGGCTTTCTTCTCCCTCACGCACACCTTGAAACCATGCTTTAGACATATAGGTATTAGACACCAGATTGCGATGTGTCAGCATAACGCCTTTGGGTGTGCCGGTGGTGCCACCTGTATATTGTAGTATAGCAATGTCATTATGCGTGTCGATGGCAATGGGGTAGGGGTTACCTTCACTCTCGAGCAGGCTGGCAAAGGTGATATGACGATCATCATCCGGAAAATCCGCAATCTCTTTCTTTTTCATCATAGCGAAAAGTGCCGCCTTGGCGATAGGCAGGACGCTGGTAAGCTTGCCAACAATCACTTTTTGCAAGCAGGTACGGCCAATAAATGGCTCTAACTTGTTATAAAGCATAGTCATGCTTAACGTCACCATGATTTCGGTGCCGGAATCGTCTATCTGATGGCGCAATTCCGTTGCAGAATAGAGCGGATTATAATTGACGACAATGCCGCCTACTTTCAAAATTGCATAATAGGCAATCACGAATTGCGGGCAGTTAGGCATGAACAGCCCTATGCGCGTTCCGGGTTTGACTCCCATATCCTGCAAGCCCTTGGCAAAAGCATTTACTTTGCTGCCTAGCTCATCGTAAGAATAATGCTTACCCTTAAAGTCAATGGCGATGTGGCTGCCAAACCGCGCTTGCGTTTCTTCCAGCATATCGTGCAAGCTGATGTCTGGAAAGTCCATATGCCAGTCAATTGCGTCAGGGTAATGGGCAAGCCATGGGTGGGGGGAAGTGTCGTTAGTCATATACTCTAGTGTAAAAGATTTAGGTGAGTGAAACAAGCTAATCGCTTACACTTAACGCTTGCGAATTTACGTAGCTGCTCCATAATACGCGAATGAAATATTCTGCTCTTGCTTTTTACCCTATCCTTGTCTTGTCTCTCGCTGGTTGCGTGCCTGCCATTATTGGTGGTGCCGGTGTGGTGGGGGTAGCGGCAACAGAGGAACGCTCGCTGGGTGATAATATTGATGATCGCTCCATTAGCACCGAGATTCACCATTATTTTGCCGTGAGTGAAATGAATGGATTATTGCAGGACATTAGTGTGCGTGTACATGAAGGGCGAGTGATGCTCACAGGGCGTACCGGCACTACGCCTGTGGCACTGGAAGCAGTACGTTTGGCCTGGCAGGCAGCAGGCGTGAAAGAAGTGATTAATGCCGTTGAAGTGGGGCAGGAAGGCACGAATCTGTTGGATTACACGCAGGATAATTTGGTGGAGACACAAATTGAAGCGCGTTTGCTGGCGACTCGTGGTATCCGCTCCATCAATTTTACCGTAGAAGTGGTGGATGGTGTTGCGTATTTGCTGGGGGTTGCTCAAAGCGAAGAGGAACGCCGCAATGTGGCCTATATTGCCAGCGTGAGCAAAGGTGTACGCAAGGTGATGAGTTATATCCGGTTGAAAGACAGCCCTAAACGACTGGAGAAAACCGGCAAAATTCGCGAAAAAGGCATTAATCGTGACTGGGGCAGCGTGATTCACGAGTAGTGTTTGCTTGCAAAACAGTAGCTTTTTATTGGGATTTGTAGTATTATTATAACTGTAAATTTTTCACCCTGAATTTAATTCAGGCTTAAGGCAAATGTCCTACAAAAATATCTTAGATAACGTAAAAATATTTGCGAAAGAACACAACATGTTCTTTTTCGGGGTTTGCGCATTTTTTATTGTTTTGGGTGCTTTCTCTGCTTTCGGCGGTCTAGAACACCATTGGCTGCTTGGATACGCTCCTGCATGGTATGAAATCGCTACTCATACCGCTCTGACTAACGTCACCGACTCAGCTGAAAAAACAGCTGATTTCGTTGAGTGGTACAAAACCCACCACATATGGTTTGGTGGTTTCGGGACTTACATTGTTAAGTTTTGTACTGAGGCAGTTGTAAACTTACTCAATCAGCTCCACTAAACTTTTTTGAGGATTGCACATATCGTGCATCCTCTCTTTTTTGCTTTTAAGCGGCTTGTGCGTAGAGTGACTGGAACACGCCACGACCATCAGTGCCACCGGTGAGGGGATCGCAGATGCGCTCGGGGTGGGGCATCATGCCCATGACATTCCCTTTGACGTTTACGATACCTGCAATATTGGCAACAGAGCCATTCATATTGGCTGCATCGGTGATATGGCCTTTCGCATCACAGTAGCTAAAGACAATTTGCTGATTATCCTGCAATTCCTTTAGGCCGTCATCATTAATACGGTAATTCCCGTCATGATGTGCGACTGGCATAGAAATGACTGCTTCCGGCGCGTAGTGGCGTGTGAAAATGCTGGTAGTTTGCATCACTTTCAGCGGGGTGGTGCGACAAATGAAGCGTAAGTCACGGTTACGCATCAGCACACCCGGAAGCAGCCCTGCTTCGGTCAGTACCTGAAACCCGTTGCAAACCCCCATAACATACCCGCCACGATCTGCATGAGCGCGCACTGCATCCATGATGGGAGAGCGTGCGGAAATGGCACCGGAGCGCAAATAGTCGCCGTAAGAGAATCCGCCGGGTAATGCCACGACATCCACGTTGGGTAAGATGCTATCACGGTGCCATACCGCTTGTACATCGCCTTCAAACGCTTCGCCCCATACGCCATCAAACATCGCATCAAAGGTGAAGCGCATATCACGGTCGCAATTGGAGCCAGGGAAGGTGATAACGGCAACTTTCATGCCGCCATCATCTCTGGCATATGTATGGTGTAAGATTCAATCACCGTGTTCGCCAGCAACGCTTCACACATTTTGGTGATATCTTCTTTGCTAGTGCCGTCCTGCACGTCCAGTTCCAGCAATTTTCCCTGACGCACTGAGTTTACGCTAGTAAAGCCCAGATGATGCAGTGCATCTTTGCTGGCTCTGCCTTGCGGGTCTAACACGCCTGCTTTTAGCGTAATATGTATATCCACTTTCATAACGGGTTACTCCTGCTCTGGTTTGTCGGTACGTACTTCATCAAATGTTGCAATTTCTGCTTTAGGTAAGACGCCCAGCCGTTTGGCAACTTCCCTGTACGCTTCTTCAATATTGCCCATATCCTGACGAAAACGGTCTTTATCCATTTTTTCGCCTGTATGAATGTCCCACAGGCGGCAGGAATCAGCGCTAATTTCATCAGCTAAAATAATTTTTGATCGGCCATCTTCGTCATAGAGCCGGCCAAATTCGATTTTAAAATCTACCAGTTGCAAGCCTACGCCACGGAACAGGCCACTTAAGAAATCATTAGTTCGCATCGTAATCATGCGTATATCTTCCATTTCAATGGGATCAGCAATATCAAACGAAAAAATATGATCTTCACCAATGAACGGATCGCCCAGCTTGTCATCTTTTAAGCAAAATTCAATGATGGGCATACGCAATCTTTTGCCTTCTTCTGCGCCATAACGTTTGCAAAAGCTACCAGCGGCACTGTTACGCACAATCACTTCCAACGGCACAATTTCAACAGCACGAATCAGTTGCTCACGCATATTCAGTGTGCGAATAAAGTGATTAGGAATCCCGATGGCTGCAAGTTGTGTCATAATATATTCAGACACTTTGTTGTTAATGACTCCTTTGCCGCGTATAGTACCTTTCTTTTGGTTATTAAACGCGGTTGCGTCATCTTTGAAATGAGCAATCAACGTGCCGGGTTCCGGCCCTTCAAAGAGTTGCTTGGCTTTGCCTTCATAGATGGGGATGCGTTTATTAGTGGTCATGATACGTCGGTGGTGTGACAGGTTCATCAGCATAAAGAATTATATTCCTTCACATATATAAAGGTCATGCGTAACACGATATATGTAAAGTATCCTTTAACCACAAAATTGCTCCCGATGCAAAGGGGAAAAGACAGCAGCAGATGAAAATTAGTTTACACGTAGATGCATTTTCTGCTTGCCCTGTGCCATGTCTGCTTCGTAAACTCAATGCAACATTAGACACGTTTGCAAATAAGGATATGGAAATATGACAGATATGATGGATCGGCAAAAGGCTTTTGAAGCGAAATATGCCCATAATGAAGAAGTCCGTTTCAAAATTGAAGCGCGCCGCAACAAAATGCTGGGTGTGTGGGCGGCTGGATTAATGCACAAGAATGCATCAGATACCGAAGCATACGCAAAAGAAGTGATTATTGCGGATTTTCAGGAAGTGGGTGACGATGATGTGCTGCGGAAAGTGTATGTGGACTTGCAACAAGCAGATGTCAACATCACTAAAGACGATATCCGTCAAAAGATGAACGAGTATCTGGATCAGGCGTGCGAAGATATGCAGAAAGTAGACGCGTAATCTTATCTGCCTGAGGCATGGGTCAGTGCAGTGCTATGCTCGGGCAATAAGCGTGCATCATGTTGCATCTCGCTTGTCAGAATACGGCTTTCAGGCTTAGGTGAGGCGGGTAATTGCTGTTGTTCCGCGCGTGAAAGATCATGGCGTATTTCTCTGAATGGCACGTCCACTACAGCGGCGTCTACACTACCAGCAGATACGTTGGCTGTGGCAAGCTGATGAGGATGAAGCTGTTGCATGCCAGCTTCAGCGAATGCTTCTTTCATCGCCTGCTTGACTTCTTTTCCCACTTCTGTGCCAACCGCTTTTGATAGGGTAGGGGTAAGTTCCTGTGTGTGTTTGCGAGCGGCTAATTCTGCGTTTGTTTCATTGACATTGATAAAATTCATGCCACGCGATTTAAAGCCCATATAGGCCGCGCCTATCGCGCCTGCTGCTAATGCCAGCCCTCCAACGGCCAGCATACCCATGCCTAAAGCCGAACCAGACAACATGCTAACCACCGTACCCGTGATCCCGCCCATTAATACAGCGGACATTGCCATGGTGAGGATTTTGCTGGTTTCCCCCCACATGAACTGGTTTTTGCTTTGGTTAAAGTTATGGAGTGCTTCCGTGCGGTACTGGCTGTCCGTGCGGCTTTCATCATGCGCCGTTGCAGTGGTCATACCTTTGAAAGTATCACCGATGCGGCTAAATGACTGGCTTAGAAAGTTGGTTCGTGGAAGCATAAGGGTTCATGGTAAAGCAAATGCTTATGTCTGCTATTAGGAAATAATGAACTATCAGTATAGCCTTTTCATGCATTAAGGTGCATGACGATTTCATGACATATTAAAGGGTTTAACGATGTTGGTTTTCCCATATCTCCCTTATATCATCCATTATTTGGGCAATCAGTAGGGAATCTTGCGGTGGCATGACATTATTACTCTGCTTACCCTGTGCTATATCCTGCATCATAGCGATGGCCTGATACTGCATCCCGTTGGAGGTGATAGGGAAATGATGCACCTCTGATTCTTGCCCGTAACGCTCAATAGTGGCCGTGTCTCCTTTCCAGAAATCCTTAACCTGAATCATCCCATCTACACCGCAAATACTGCCAGTTTTGGTGCCATGCGTTTCAAAACTGGCAGCCAGTACTGCTTGCGCGCCGTTTGCATAGTGGAGTAAGTAACTGGATTGCATATCAACCCCCGTCTCGCTGAAGCTGGCGTGACTAGCGATATGTGACGGTGCTTCGGGCAGCAGAAAATTAGCCAGTGCAATAGGGTACACACCAATATCCAGTAACGCACCGCCAGCAAGGGCTTTGTCAAACTTTCGGTCTGTGGGGTCAAATGATTCACTGCGATGGGTGAAATCTGCCATCATCATGCGTATATCACCAATCAACCCTTCGTCAATCCATCGTTTCACCTGTTGCCATACAGGCAGGAACCGTGTCCACATGGCTTCCATCAGATGAAGGTCCTGCGTATGGGCTTTGTCAAACATGGTTTTGGCTAGGGCATGGGAAATTGTCAGTGGTTTCTCGCATAATACGTGTTTGCCGTGTTCTAATGCCAACATGACACATGCATGGTGATGCGAATGCGGTGTGGCCACGTACACAATATCAATAGCCTCATCTCGCATCATGGAAAGGTAGTCGCCATACGCCACATTAATATTGTATTGGCTGGCAAATGATTGCGCGCGTGCTACATCACGTGAGCCAACAGCATATAGATTGGCTTGTCTCACGTCCCGCATGGATTGTACAAAGGTATGAGCGATACGACCTGCGCCAAGTATTGCCCAGTTATAGGGAGCTTGCATAAGGAAACTATCCTTGTTTGAACGATCAAGTATGAGGGGCTGGTAACTAAACGTATATGGAGCGGGTGAAGAGATTCGAACTCTCGACTTCAACCTTGGCAAGGTTGCGCTCTACCCCTGAGCTACACCCGCTAAATGCCATGTTTGCACGATATGCTTGCGGATACTAACCACCTTATGATATTTTGCAAGCACAAAAATGCTTTCTGATTCACTTAATTTTTTATAAGGCCAAAACCTATGACCTCGTTTGATACGTCTAACCCGTCTTTTGATATGTCATTGCTGGATATTCTGGCCTGTCCTGTCAGTAAAGCACCTCTGACATACGCGGCAGACACACAGGAGCTGATGAGTGCAAAAGCAGGACTGGCATACCCGATTCATAACGGCATTCCGATTTTGCTGAAAGAAGAAGCACGCGAGCTGGAGGGATAAGTGCCGGACAAAAAAATGCCACAAGCCTAAGGGGCTTATGGCAAGGAGGTGTTAGTTTGTGGTAGTTGTGTCGTTCTCGGGGTTTTCTTCATCGACGTAAGTATCAGATATTACTTCTACAGTTTCCGTCTCACCCCATACTTCGTCTATTTCTTCATCTGTCTGAACTGTTGCGGTCTCTGCTTCTTCCTCTGTGATGTCCCCAGGAACGGGTGGGGTTTCTTCATCTTCTGGCTCCGGTGAAGCACAAAGCAAGAACGCCAAACGTTCCTGCTTAATGACGGCATTAAACAGCGGACGACCAAATAATATTGTAAACACGAGATTTTAGCCTCAAATAAACGACAGCTTCATTTAAGCCGTGCAGTTTAAGCTTACTGAAATGCTTAAATGAATTTGTCTCACTTATAGCCGCTGCTTAAGCGAATGTACAGCACCAATCTTTGCAGTGCCTTTATGTTTTTCGTTCATGTCTCTTACTGTGAACTGATCTACGCTATGCCATAGTCATTTTTGTCGAAACAACATAACGCAAGGAGTCATGAACATGGCAACATTACAACAAGGCACATTGACAGAACAACAACGCAAAAACACGATTGATGTGCTTAAAGATATTGCTAACCACGTGGCTGATAGCCAGTCAGGGTATGAGCAATCTGCAGATTTAGTGAAAAACGATGAAGTGGAACTGGCGGATTATTTCCGCAGTTGTGCAGCTGCACGTGCGAAAACGCTACAAGAATTAAAAGCCTCCCTACAATCAATTGATGCATCCATTGACCTGACATCTATGGATGGCACGACCAGCGGTTCACTGCATCAGGCATTTACCAGCTTCCGCAGCAAATTTCAGGATAGCCGCAAAGCAGCATTGGCAGAGATTGAACGTGGTGAAGAGTATCTGGTAGAGCAGCTACAAGACGCGTTAGATAAGGATATTGATCCACAAGTTAGTGAGTTGCTCAGACGTTTCCATGCAGAACTGTCACGCCATGAAGAAAAAATCGAAGATTTGCGTGCAGCTTCATAAATAATAGTCTTTTCAGACGCAGAATCAGACACTTACACGGCGGGGTTGCTTCCCGCCGTTTTTTTTGTGTCGTTTGTTGAAAAGTAATGCTTGCGTTTTTGCGCGTCTCGTTTATAACACCCATAGATTGTCGCGGGGTGGAGCAGCCCGGTAGCTCGTCAGGCTCATAACCTGAAGGTCGTAGGTTCAAATCCTACCCCCGCAACCAACTTTCCTTTTATATTACAGTGATTTACAAGGCGGTAAGCAAACCTGCTTTCAGGGCTCTTCGTAAAATGGGCCACTCACGGGCCAGTTGGCCACAAATCCCCACGACACATCGCCATAGCTTCCCGGTATAACCCCATGTGATAGGTATACATGCGGATGTCCTATGGGCCAGTAAATACGCGCCAATACGCTGTGATTACAATGTTTTCGAAATAGCATAGACTGATGTGCTATTCGCTAGGAGCTTCCCGCACGCTACGGTAAGTTACGACAAACGACAAAAAATAGCGGGGAAACTATGGCAAATATTGAGAAGCGCACAAATAAAGATGGCAACAGCAGTTATCGTGTTCGCGTGCGCCTGAGAGGGCATCCGGTACAGACGGCCACTTTTCAACGACTGACGGATGCAAAAATCTGGGTGCAGCAGACCGAAGCGGCGATCCGCGAGGGGCGCTATTTCAAAACGGCCAAGGCAAAAAAGCACACAATGGCTGACTTGATTGAAAAATACACGTGGGAGATATTGGATCTGCGCCCGGACGAGACAGTTAATCAACGCCACTACCTGAAATATTGGAAAGATACGCTGGGCGACTATCTTCTTGCCGATGTAACGCCGGGCATGATTTCGGATTATCGCAATCAGCTTATCGGCACTAAGAATCGCTACGGACGTGAAATAGGACTCACTACCGCTAATCGCTACACCACTGCCCTTGGACATGTATTCATGGTCGCATTGAACCAGTGGGAATGGATTGACCAGAACCCGGTGCGCAAAATCTCTAAACTGAAAGAGCCGCGCGGTCGTGTGCGCTTTCTTTCCGACAAAGAACGGCAGCGCATACTGGAAGCCTGCAAGGCGAGTACCAACCCCTATCTTTATATGGTGGTGATTCTGGCACTCAGCACCGGCGCACGTAAAAATGAACTGCTACGTATACGCTGGCCAGATGTCGATCTCAGGCGTGGCATGATCACCCTGCATGAAACCAAGAATGGAGAGCGGTGTTCCCTTCCGGTACGTGGATTTGCACTCAAATTATTGCAGCAGCATCCAGAGAATCGCCCCGCCCATTCAGACTATGTCTTTCCAAGTAACATTAAAGACCAGCCCATAGATATTCGCACCGCATGGGAAAATGCCGTGGAAACGGCCAAGCTGGAAGATTTTCGTTTTCATGATTTGCGCCATTCGGCGGCTTCCTATCTGGCCATGAACGGTGCCAGCATTGCTGAAATTGCAGAGGTGCTAGGGCATAAGACGCTGCAAATGGTGAAGCGCTATAGCCACCTGTCTGAATCCCACACGGCTTCCGTAGTCGAGAAAATGAACGACAAAATTTTTGCGGAGCATGCATGAGGTCACTGCTACAGGATTACGAAATCGATATGAATATTCTTGATCAGGCCGAGCTGGGCTTGTTGAGGGATAGGCTGGAGGTGGGGCAGATCGCGCAGCTCGCATTTCCGGATTGCGTACAACACCAGCAGGTGCTGGAAGAAGGAATGATATCTGCCATCAGGAAACGTGCGCTTAAATGTGCGCTGCATATTCCCTGTAGGCATGACGCTGAAAGCTATAACAAGAATGATCAGAATATGCAGGGTGATGTATTGAACAGGCTTGGGCAGCGAACAGCACTACTTATTGAAAGACTTGATCAATTCGGGCGTATAGATGAATTCTTGCAGGCTGATAAGCTAAGTCTGCTCAATGATAAGTCGCTGGTTTTGAATGATTGCTCCACAGCAAATGGACCGGTTCGCCAAATTCCCAAACGCGATTTATACTGGATAACGCAGGAGCAGCTTAGGGCCTATTTTGTAGAACAAGGCGAATGGCCGCTTCCCGGCTATCCTTTGCTGCGCAAATGGCTTGAGCAAACACCTGCTCTAAAAGTCACCAAGGCTTCGGATGTGCGTACTAATGAACTTCACGAACTGATAAAGGAAGTGATGCAACGCATGGCGCGTGAGCATAGACAATCACCGAAAGCACGACAGGTCTGGGATTATTTGCGCAAGCGCCAGCAGGATATTGACCTCATTCAGGAGATGACTGCAGATCAAATCCACTGGTTGAGCAGCAATGGAACTGAACGATCGCTGAATTTTTCTTCGTTCAAGACGCGCTTCTCCGCTTTGAAAAAAGAGCTGTTTGAGGAAATTGACGATTAAAAGTTATCGCTAGTGATATTTTGTTACTAACTAATGCTAGCAGTGACATGCACCTGTTTTACTCCGGGCAATAGCGGGCAACACCGCTAGAAACCGTACCTTACGAAGGAGTAAAGCGATGCAAAATAATGCCCATGATTCCAGCCAAACTATCTCGAACCGTCTGATCCTGGTCACACAATGGAACGATCACCATGCATGACCATCGCGGCAAAAAATGGCGTATGCCGTCACCACGCCCACTGTATAATTTGCCCGGCATCGCGGCGGCAGATGAGCTCATTATTTGCGAGGGCGAAAAAGCCGCACAGGTACTGATTGATAAGGGCTACACCGCAAGCTCTGCAATGGGAGGAGCCAACGCCCCGCTCGATAAAACCGACTGGTCGCCACTGAAAGGCAAGCGCGTGATCATCTGCAACGGGTGAAAATCGCCCGGCATATAGCCCGGGCATGGAAAGCCTCGGCAACCGTGTTACTTCTTTCGGCAAAGCTGTTGTATTTACCGCTGAAGATGATCAGGCAGAGGTGCATCGTCGCCTGAAACGGCTTGATCCTGATCAGCACTATCTTAATCACTCCGACAAGCTCTATATTATACCATTGCCTAATGCCGGTGGTCCATTGCCCATTGTACAAGCAGCAGAAAAAGGCAAGCCACAAATTACCGACGCATTTCGTGAATTGGAAGATCAGCTCTGCGCTATGGAAGATTTGCGATTGATTGTCTTTGATCCACTTTCTTCCTTCGCGCAGGCAGATATTACGGCAGACCCGGCAACTGGTAGTCTGCTGACGGGATTACTGGCAGGTCTTGCCACTAAAACCGGTGCATGCGTGCTGATCAGCCATCATATGCGTAAGCCCCAAGGTAACATTCCGATTCAAAGCGCCGCACAGGCGCGGGATGCGATACGTGGGACCAGTGCACTGGTGGATGGCGTGCGCTGCGCCTATGCCATCTGGCCCTATGCCCCACGCGAACAGGCTGCAGTTTTCAAACTGTTAGGTGAGAAGCCTCAGCCTAATGCCCTGTTTCAGGGTGCCGTGGTTAAATCTAATGGCAAGGCAGATCGTACTGTGCGCACCTTTTGGCGAAATGATACCGGCTTACTGGTGGATGTCACCGCTCTTACCCGGAAGCAGGAAGCCAATGCAGATGAATTGATTGCGGTGCTGCGTGATGCTATGGCGCGTGCCGCGAAGAATGGCTATCCCTTTACCAAGACCGGTGGCAATGGTGTCTATCAGAACCGCCACCGTCTGCCTGAGCAGCTTCGCGGCATTGGTCGTGACAGGCTGGAAATGATGGTCGCTGACCTGCTGGATGAAAAGAAGATCATCAAAGGACGCACTAAAGGCAGTACGATTGAAAAATGGCTGGATGTACCAGAAGGCGAATTTGCCAAAGGTAATGGTGTGCTCGCAGATGGTGCTGAGGAGGTCAGTGAATATGACAAACATTGATCATCACATCGTTCCTGATTTCGGCCTTCCGGTCCGGAACGCAAACAGTCGGAACGAACAAAACCCAAGGAAAACTGAGCCTTTCGCGCAGAAATGCCGTTCCGGCTTCCTGACGTTCCTAACGCCGCTAAACCCTCAGAAAACCTACATTCCGGCTTCCTATATATTTCATATATGGGGGACGTCAGGAACGCCCCCATATGATGATGCGTTTTTCAGCGCCGGAACCAGTTTATCACCCCGCCAACCCCAACGGAGATTGATGCCATGACAGCACCCACATTACCCATCACAAATGAAGATCAAGACCATCTCACAGATGAGATGCATCACGCCATACGCTGCTATTCCTATGACTCTGATGCGCTCATCGGTGCGCAGGAGCAGATGAACGCCATATTATCCAAGACCGAGGATGCATGGCATGGGTTGGTGCATCTGCGCGAGCTGGCACAGCACTGCCTCAGCGACATCGCCCGTCTGCATAGCAGCACCGCTCATGAATATATTGATGGTGATATGCAGCGTGAGTTTGTGGAGCGACTGAATCAGATTGTGACATTCGTCAATGCGCATATGCGGCGCGTGGATGATGGCAACAAACCCCATGCCCCACGCTATGAAATGGTGTTTGAGAAATATGCGCCCGCCCATGAACTCCTGCACATTGAGAAGTTGGCCGCACCGCCTGTTGCTCCCTCAAAATGATTAACGGGTCCTCCCGGAGGGTCCCCCTACGGGTACGCCGAGGGCGCGGTCTTTAGCTAGGGTCAGTTTGGAAAAATGCATTTCGTTTCGTTTTCTTGAGGTCAGAATATAACAATATCAATAGCTTGTTTATCAAGATAGCGAAATGGGGATATTGGAGAGCATTTCGTTTTTTAGCCCTCAAAAATCACATTGCGAAATGTCAGGGAAATGCGCCTGCTACGCTGGATAATCTGCCCCTCATACCTATCGGTTTTACGGGCAGCGATACCATGCTTCCACCGGTAGCGGGCATCATGTGTGAATATCACAAGGCTACGCGGTTCCAGCAGATGCGATATTTTTTCTTCAGTCGCTGTATCGACAAAATCCATCACGCAGGGTGACCCAATACTGAGCGAGGCAATCGTTTCAGCAAAACACGGCATACAATCAACATGCGATGCAATCCCCTGACCGGGCATATATTCATTGATAATCACCTGATCCGGCAATTTCCGGAAATGTCCGCCATCGTATAATCGCTGACAGTAATCCATCAACCAGTTTGGCAGCGGCCCAAGTCGCATCGTTGCGTCCACCTGCCGGGCAGTATAATCATACTTCCAGCCATAATGCTGCACGCGCCGCTTTAGGGCAGTCAGCCACGGTTGCTTATCGATCATGTCAGTAAACGCTGCTTCCTCCTGTGGCGTGATGAAATCAGGCACATAAGTCAGACCAGTAACGCGTTCAGTTGCAGGTTCATGAGGTGCCGGGAAAAGATCAGTTTGCATGGTCGCATCATAACATGCGGATCAGATTTGCAAATGGATACACAACAATCCTGTTTTTCTTTGATAAACCTTTTGCATATTGGAAAATATTCTCTTATTTTCGATGAAATAATCATGGGAGCGAAATGCCGTGGACGATGATGAAATCATGACCATTAAAGAGGTGGCGGCTTATCTCAAGCTGAATGAAAAGACCACCTATAAGCTGGTGGCAGATGGTAAAATCCCCGGTTTCAAAGCCGGTGGATCATGGCGATTCAGAATTCAGGACATACGCAATTGGGTAGACGAACAGACACGCGCCCCTAAAAAGCCGAATGGGAGTAAATAGCGCATGGAGAATATTGAGCAGCAATTCCTCAAAGATCTGGACGATAAGCTCTGGAAATCAGCAGATAAGTTGCGCTCCAGTATGGATGCTGCGAATTACAAGCATGTGGTGCTTGGCCTTATTTTCCTGAAATATGTATCTGATGCGTTCGAAGAACGGCAGCAGGAACTCATCCAGCTATTCCAGGACGATAGCGAGAGCAACATCTACCACCTGCCGCGTAATGATTATGACAGCAAGGATGAGTATAATACTGCCATTCAATCAGAACTGGAACTGGCGGATTACTACAAAGAGCAAAATGTAGTCTGGGTGCCGCAACATGCGCGGTGGAAATATATCAGCGAAACTGCTGCACTGCCGATTGGCACAGTGCTCTGGCAAGATGCATCAGGCGCTGATGTAAAATTGCGTTCTATCTCATGGCTGAATGACAATGCGCTGGACGAGATCGAGAAAACCAACCCCAAGCTCAAGGGCATCCTCAATCGTATCAGCCAGTATCAGCTGGATAATGACAAACTGATTGGCCTTGTCAACACCTTCTCAGATACCAGCTTCTCGCGCCCGGAATATAAAGGGCAGCGTCTTAACTTACACAGCAAAGACATCCTCGGCCATGTGTACGAATATTTCCTAGGCCAGTTTGCTCTCGCAGAAGGCAAGCAGGGCGGGCAATACTACACCCCCAAAAGCATCGTTACGCTGATTGTGGAAATGCTGGAGCCATATAATGGCCGTGTGTATGACCCGGCGATGGGCTCCGGTGGGTTCTTTGTTTCCACCGACCGCTTCATTGAAGCGCATAGTCAGGAGAAGCATTACAAAGCCTCCGAGCAGAAGAAGAATATTTCCGTGTACGGACAGGAAGCCAACCCGACCACATGGAAGCTGGCGGCGATGAATATGGTCATTCGTGGCATTGATTTTAACTTCGGCAAAAAGAACGCCGACACCTTCCTTGATAATCAGCATGCCGATCTCCGCGCTGATTTTGTAATGGCTAATCCACCCTTCAACATTAAGGACTGGTGGCATCCGAAGCTGAAAGGTGATGCTCGTTGGAAATATGGTACGCCCCCACAGGGCAACGCAAATTTCGCGTGGATGCAGCATATGATCCACCATCTCTCGCCCAAAGGCTCAATGGCGCTATTGCTCTCCAATGGCTCCATGAGCTCTAACACAAACAATGAGGGCGAGATTCGCCGCCATCTGGTTGAGGCCGATCTGGTGGAATGTATTGTCGCCTTGCCGGGCCGGCTTTTCACCAACACCCAAATTCCCGCCTGCATCTGGTTTTTGACCAAAGACAAAGCTAATGGCCTGCGGTTGGATGAGAAGAAGCGCAACCGCTCTGGCGAAACGCTCTTTATTGATGCACGCAATATGGGTTTTATGAAGGATCGCGTGCTGCGGGATTTTACCACAGACGATATTGGCAAAATCGCCAGCACCTTCCATGCATGGCAGATGGGAGAGCAATACGAGGATGGAAAAGGCTTCTGTATGTCTGCCTCACTCCAAGACATTGCAAAGCATGATTTTGTGCTCACCCCGGGGCGCTATGTCGGTGCGGCTGATCAAGAGGAAGACCTAGAGCCGTTCGCAGAGAAAATGACACGGCTGACCGCGCAACTGAAAGACCAGTTTGCCGAGAGTGACCGCTTAGAAGGGGAAATCAAAAAGAATCTGGCGAGGTTAGGTTATGAGTTCTAAAAATGACTTAACAGTTTCTGATGCGCAGACACCTTTCATTCTCTATGGAACGGATAATGAGCAGGTTAAGGTGCGCGTGCTGCTGCAAAATGAGACTATCTGGCTTCCTCAGCGCGGCATCGCTGAGCTGTTCGACACCACGCCAGATAACATTAGCCTGCATCTGAAAAATATCTATGCGGATGAGGAATTAGAAGAAAACGCAACTGCCGAGGAATTCTCGGTAGTTCAAAATGAGGGCGGGCGCAGCGTGAAGCGCAGCCTGAAGTTCTATAATCTCGACGCTATCATCGCCGTGGGCTACCGCGTTAATTCCAAAAAAGCGACGCAGTTCCGCATCTGGGCAACACAAGTGCTCAAGGAGTTCATCAAAAAAGGCTTTGTGATGGACGATGAGCGCCTGAAACAGGGCGAAACCATCTTTGGTGAAGATTATTTTGAAGAATTGCTGGAGCGCGTCCGTTCCATCCGCACCAGCGAGCGCCGCATTTATCAGAAGATCACCGATATATTCGCAGAAATCAGTACTGATTATGACCCGAAGGCAGATATCACGCAGAATTTCTACGCGATGATCCAAAATAAATTTCACTATGCCATTACCGGTCAGACAGCGGCAGAAATCATCCACAGCAAATCAGACCGTAATGCCCCTTATGCCGGATTGATGTCATGGAAAAACGGCCCCAAAGGGCGCGTCCTGGCATCGGATGTGACGGTGGCGAAGAACTATCTGGACGAGAAACACATCAAACGGCTGGAGCGCACCATCTCCAGCTTCTTCGATTACATCGAAAACATCATCGAAAACCGCGTGGCGATGACCATGGCCGATCTGGCTGAGAGCGTCGATAAATTCCTTACCTTTAATGAATATGAGGTGCTGGATGGCAAAGGCAGTATCAGCGCCCCGCAGGCTAAGAAAAAAGCACTTGCTGAATATAAGCACTTCAACAAAACCCAGAAGATTCGCTCTGATTTTGACGCGTTGGTGGAAAAAGCAAAGAGGAAGAAGGAATGAGCCTTGATATCAACACATCCATCGCGCTTGCCTCTGCCTTTGTTGCTGCCTGCGCCCTTGGCGTGACCATTTGGCAGGGGCGGCAAAATCACAAGCATAATAAGCTATCAGTTCGGCCATTGCTGGCCACCATGGAACACCATCATGTCACAGATAATATCGGCTATGTCGCCTTTGAGCTCATCAATTGCGGGGTTGGGCCAGCGATCATCAAAAACTTCGTGCTGCTGTTCGGGGATCAAGAAGTCTCGCGCAATAACCGAAAAACCTACGATGATTTTTTGAAAAACAAATGCGAGGGCTATATGGATGTGTACACGGGCCAATATGTTCCCGGCGGAGCCATGCAAGCAGGAGAAAAGCATCTGCTACTATCGTTCAAATATGACACGGAAAAGCAGGATGTAGAGTTCGCGCATCAACTCAATCTGCTGGTGGATTATCAACGCATTTATGAGGATGAAACCTTCACCTATGATTCCAGAAAAGACCGCCTCTTTCACGGTCGGGAGGTGGCGTGATGGAATATAACATCATCGAATCCGCCCCTGATCACTGGGAGAAAACTACACTTGGGGCAGTGGCATCAAAAATTCAGACAGGCCCCTTCGGTAGTCAGCTACACGCATCAGATTATGTGGAGTCTGGCATTCCCTGTATCATGCCGAAAAACATTATAAACGGTGCAGTCGATACATTGGATATAGCCAAGATAACGGCAGAAGATGCCGAGCGCCTGAGCAAGCATAAGGTCAAACTAGGTGATATAATTTACAGCCGCAGGGGAGATGTAGAAAAATGTGCTCTGATTAGAGAGGATCAAGAGGGCTGGCTTTGTGGTACTGGCTGTTTGAAAGTCAGCTTTGTTGATACCGAAAGCAGCATCAATTCACGTTATATTGCCTACTTTCTCTCTCACCCGGAAATTAAAGCGTGGATTGTTGCGCATGCAGTCGGTGCAACTATGCCAAACCTGAACACGTCTATTTTGTCTGAAGTGCCATTCTTACTGCCTCCGTTGCAGACACAGGAAACCATAGCCAGCACTCTTGGCAGCATTGACGACAAAATCGCCATCAACCAGCAGATTAATCAAACGCTGGAGGCGATGGCGCAAGGGGTGTTCAAGAGTTGGTTTGTGGATTTTGAACCCACCCGCGCGAAGATGGCCGCGCTGGAGGCTGGCGGCACAGCGGAAGATGCCACACTGGCGGCCATGAGCGCCATCAGCAGTCAACCGCGCGAGGCACTTACTACCCTTAAAACCACCAACCCCGAATCCTACGCCGACCTCCACACCACCGCCAGCCTCTTCCCCTCCCGCTTGCGTGAAAGCGAACTGGGCGAGATACCAGAGGGATGGGAGGTTGGAAATATCAATAGCGTGCTTGAGCTTGCTTATGGAAAAGCACTCAAAAAAACAGATCGAATCGAAGGAGAGTTTCCTGTCTATGGATCTGGTGGAGTCAATGGTTCACACGATGAGGCTATAGTAAATGGCCCGGGAATAATTGTGGGTCGAAAAGGAACCGTGGGCAGCATTTATTGGGAATATAGAGATTTCTTCCCTATCGACACTGTTTTCTATGTAATTCCTAAATCTGGTTTTTCACTCACCTATTGCTATCAGCTCCTAAAAACTCAGGGCTTGGAGAATATGAATACTGATGCCGCAGTTCCGGGCTTAAATCGAAATAATGTCTATCGGCTGGATGTGATCCTTCCCCCTAGCGATATTATCAAAACCTTCAATAGCTCTATCAATCTGCTTTATAAAGAAATATCAGTGTTAACCGAACAATCCCAAACCCTCTCCCAGCTACGCGACAGCCTGCTGCCCAAGCTGCTTTCGGGTGAAATCTCCGTTGATGCGGCACAAAATCAAAAGGAGACGGTGTAATGCAATGGACATTGGATGATATTATCGCGCTGCGCGAGACATCGGAAGTCGAGCTCAAAAAAGCCTCGGGCAAAGATGGCAAAGGAGCAGTGCCTAAAAGCTTCTGGGAAACCTACAGTGCTTTTGCCAATACCGATGGTGGTGATGTCTTTTTGGGTGTGGAAGAAAAAGGCGACCATTCCTCGGTTATCAGCGGTGTTGCGGATGTGCAGCGTCTTCGGCAGGACTTGTATAATCAGGCGAACAATCGCCAGAAAGTCAGTTCAAATCTACTGAGCAATGACTCTATTGAGGAAATTCACATTGACGGCAAAACCGTGTTGCGGGTGCATATCCCTAGGGCGCACCGCCGCCAACGCCCCGTCTACCTTGGAGAAAACCCGTTAAGGGGTGCGTACCTTCGGCGCAATGAGGGTGATTTTGTTGCTGATGAAACAGCAGTTAAACGGATGCTTGCCGAGCAGGGGGAAGATGCTGTTGATGGGCGCATTTTGAAGGGTTTTGGTGTTGGTGATCTGGATCACGAGACGCTGGAGGCTTACCGAAATGTATTTGCGGCGCGTTCTCCTACTCATCCCTTTCTCAATCAATCTATACCAGAATTTCTTCGGTCTATCGGTGCCTGGAGGAAAGACAGAGAAAATGGCACGGAAGGCATAACGCTGGCAGGACTTCTAATGTTTGGCCGGTACAGATCTATTCTGGATGAGTTGCCGCATTATATTCTTGATTATCAAGAGCGCCCTGAAGCTAAAACAGAAAACCGCTGGATTGATCGCATCACTACGGATGGGAGCTGGTCTGGTAATTTGTATGATTTTTACCGTAAATCCTACCATAAGCTGGTGAGTGACCTAAAAGTGCCGTTCAAACTTGAAGGGGCGACACGCATTGAACAAACGCCGATACATGAGGCATTGCGTGAGACGCTGGTAAATGCACTTATTCATGCTGATTATTCTGGTCGGGTTTCGGTTTTGGCAGTTAAACGCCCTGATATGTTTGGCTTTAGAAACCCAGGCTTAATGCGCGTTCCCATTGAGCAGGCGCGCCAAGGCGGTGATAGCGATTGCCGTAATCGTAATCTTCAAAAAATGTTTCAATTTGTCGGTGCAGGTGAGCAGGCTGGTTCCGGCATTCCTAGAATTTATCAAAATTGGCAGCAACAACATTGGCGCACCCCAAAAATTTCAGAAAAAAGGGAGCCTGCTCAGACACTGTTTGAACTTCACATGGAGAGCTTATTACCAGAGGCTATCGTCAATAAGCTCGATGAACAATTCGGACCTTCCTTCAGAGAGCTATCTGAAATTGAGCGGATCGCCTTAGTTATAGCAGACTCAGAAGAAACGGTTGATCACAAGCGATTACGCGAAATATCTGCCGAACACCCTGCTGATATATCTAAAGCTCTGCATGGCCTTGTTAATAAACGCTTTTTGAAGACTGGAGGAACAGGAAGGGGAACGTATTACTATCTTTCTGCCTCCGAAGAAAATGGAGTAGTCAATAATTTCAATGACTTGCAACCAAGCTCCGAAGGTTTGGAGCCGATCTCCGAAGGTTTGAGGGGAAGCTCCGAAGGTTTGCAAGTTAACTCCGAAGATTTAGAGCAGGAAGAAAATGAAATTGCTCAACCAGCAAGGGATAGCAAAAAGCTGAACGCCTCAATAATGAAAGAAATACTTATCAACTTATGTCAGATTCGCCCTCAGACTTTGCGTAAATTAGCCGGATTAGTAGGTCGAGATGCGGATTATTTGCGGCACTCAGTTATCCGCCACATGATTAATAATAATGAAATTTCTTTCCTTTATCCAAATGATCCCAACCACCCGGAGCAGGCTTATACAGTGATAAACCTTCAAGATGAGAACCAAAATGAACGAAACTGAATTAGAAAATCGCTGTTTGGATTGGTTCCGTGAGTGCGACTGGGAAGTGGCAACCGGTCCCGATATTGCCCCCGATAGCGCCGCGCCGCTGCGTCGTGATTATGCGCAGGTGGTGTTGGAAGCGCATGTGGAGGCGGCATTTTCGCGCATCAATCCTCATTTACCTGCAGAGTGTCTGCAGCAGGTATTGGCTGCCGTCACTAAGCCGGAAAGCCCTGATCTCATTGCCAGCAATCAAGCCTTCCATCGCCTGTTGCTGGAAGGGGTGCCAGTACAATATAAGCATGATGACCAGATCAAGCATGATCACGCATTGCTGATTGATTTTGACCAGATGAGCAATAATGCGTTCTACGCAGTAAATCAGTTCACCATCACCGGTACGCGCCAGCCGCGCCGCCCGGATGTGATTGCCTTTATTAACGGTTTGCCGATTGCTGTTTTAGAGCTGAAAAGCCCGGATGATGAAAACACCGATGTGTGGGATGCCTATCACCAAATCCAGACCTATAAAGACGAAATCAGTGATCTGTTCATCTGTAATGAGGCGCTGGTGATCAGCGATGGCTACACGGCGCGTGTAGGGTCACTCACTGCCAGTCAGGAGCGCTTCATGCCATGGCGTACCTTGCAGCATGAGGATGATAAGCCCCAGTTAGAGTGGGAGCTGGAAACCATGGTGCGCGGCTTTTTTGATCGCACGTTGCTGCTGGAGTATATCCGCTTCTTTGTGCTGTTTGAAAATGATGATGCCGCGATTATCAAAAAGATTGCTGGCTATCATCAGTTCCATGCGGTGCGTGAGGCGGTGAAAGCAACCGTTGTTGCATCGGTGGGGGCGCATAAGGAGCTGCATAGCGACATCAAACCAAACAGCAAAAAAGCCGGTGTGGTGTGGCACACCCAAGGTTCAGGCAAAAGCATTTCCATGTGCTGTTATGCTGGTATGCTCTTGCAGCAGAAGGAAATGAATAATCCTACGCTGCTAGTGGTGACAGACCGTAATGACCTAGATGGTCAGCTTTTTACCACTTTTGGCAGCGCGGAATCTTTGCTGAAGCAAAAGCCGGTGCAAGCCAGTGGACGCGAGGAGTTGCGCGCACTGCTGGGAGAGCGCGAATCTGGCGGCATTATTTTTACTACAGTGCAGAAATTCTCGCCTCTGGATGATGAAGATGCGCACCCTATTCTGAATGATCGTCATAATATCGTGGTGATTTCCGATGAAGCGCACCGCAGCCAGTATGGATTGAAAGCAAAGCTATCTGCCGATGGAACGTATAAATACGGCTACGCAAAACATATGCGCGATGCGCTGCCCAATGCTGCATTTATTGGCTTCACCGGTACGCCCATTTCTTTTGAAGATAAAGATACGCGAGCAGTCTTTGGGGATTACGTTTCCATCTACGATATTCAGGATGCAGTAGAAGATAAAGCCACGGTGCCAATTTATTATGAGTCGCGCCTTGCTAAGCTAGACCTCAACCGCGCAGAAATTGAAGCGCTTTCTTCTCAGGTCGATGAGGTTATTGAAGATGAAGAAGATATCGGTACGCGTGAAAAAACGAAAGGCGAATGGAGCCGGTTAGAAAAACTCGTGGGAGCGACACCGCGCGTAAAGCAAGTGGCAGCAGATATTGTCGCACACTATCAGGAGCGCAGCTCTGCTGTGGAAGGCAAGGCTATGGTTGTTGCCATGAGCCGCGAGATTTGCGTGCATTTATATAATGAGATCATTGCTCTCCAGCCTGATTGGCATGATGAAGACCCGGAAAAAGGACAGATAAAAATCATAATGACGGGCTCTGCATCGGACAAAGCATTATTGCAGCCGCATATCTATAATAAGCAGACCAAGAAGCGGCTGGAAAAGCGATTCCGCGACCCGAAGGATAACTTAAATATCGTTATTGTGCGCGATATGTGGCTGACCGGTTTTGATGCCCCATGCTGCCATACCATGTATATCGACAAGCCGATGAAGGGACATAACCTCATGCAGGCGATTGCTCGGGTGAACCGGGTGTTCAAAAACAAGCCCGGCGGGCTAGTGGTTGATTATATCGGCATTGCCAATGAGCTAAAGCAAGCGCTGAAAACCTACACGGATTCAAAGGGTAAGGGCCAGCCTACATTGGATGCTGAAGAAGCGTATGCTATTTTGCTTGAAAAGCTGGATGCGATACACGGCATGTTTGCCCGAAGCACTACTTCAGATGGATTTGATTATTCAGGGTATGAGGAGGATGCCTACCGCGTTTTAGTGCCTACAGCGAACTATATTCTGGGCCTTGAGGATGGAAAAAAGCGTTTCCTCGACTTGGTGTTGGCAGTCACCAAAGCCTATTCATTATGCAGCACGCTTGATCAGGCAAAGCAGCATCGCAAAGAGATAGCTTTTCTCACAGCGGTAAAATCGGCCATCACCAAATTTACCAGTGTCGATAAAAAGCTGACACAGGAAGATAAAAATTCTGCGCTCAGGCAGATTCTTGATAATGCCGTGATTGCCGAGGGTGTCACGGATGTGTTTGCGTTATGCGGTTTGGATAAACCGGATATTGGCCTGCTATCCGATGAATTTCTGGAAGATGTGCGCCAGATGCCAGAGAAGAATCTGGCGATTGAACTTCTGGAAAAGCTGCTGAAGGACGACATCAGAGCCAAAACCCGTAATAATGTGGTGCAGGAGAAGAAATATGCAGATCGCCTGCAGGAAACATTGCGGCGGTATAATAACAGAGCAATAGAAACCGCTCAAGTTATCGAAGAACTCATTCAGATGGCTAAAGATTTTCAGGCAGATATTGCGCGTGAGGAATCACTTGGCCTCAGCCCGGATGAAGTCGCATTTTATGATGCGCTGGCCAATAATGAGAGTGCAACACGTGAGCTTGGCGACGAGATACTCAAGAAGATCGCGATAGAGATTACAGAGAAACTGAGAAAATCAACCACGGTAGACTGGCAGGTGCGAGAGAGCGTGCGGGCGCAACTGCGCATTATGGTGCGCCGTACTCTCCAGAAATACAAATACCCACCCGATCAGGCAGCAGAAGCAGTTGAGCTAGTGCTTAAGCAGGCAGAGGCGCTTTCCGGCGCTTGGAGTCATGAGAATAGGTAGACTCTTATTATGCAAACAGAATGGATTCTCCAAGAAAAAGAAACGCGCCGATTTTTCTCTAAGTCAACGTGGGTATCCAAGAGCGCCTGTTTAACTGGCACGCCGCGTTATTCCCTACCGGACGCAGTGGGCTGCAGCGCATTACGGTTGCTAACTGGCGCTCAGAAGATGCTGGGCCAATGCAGGTGGTTTCTGGTTCAATGGGACGAGAGAAAGTGCATTTTGAAGCACCGCATGCGAACCGTCTGGAAGCGGAGATGATGGCATTTTTGAAGTGGTTTGAGAAATCGCAGAATAAAGTTGATCCGGTGCTGAAAGCAGGCATAGCCCATCTTTGGTTTGTTACTATCCACCCTTTTGAAGATGGTAATGGTCGGATTGCGCGAGCTATTGGCGATATGGCATTGGCTCGTGCTGATGGCACCCCGGATCGGTTCTATAGTCTCTCCAGCCAAATTGAATTGGAGCGCAAAGATTATTACGATCAGTTGGAAAAGCAGCAGCGTAGCACAGCCGATATTACGGGATGGCTGGAATGGTTTCTTGGCTGCCTTGGGCAAGCTATTGCAGGTGCTGAGCAAACCCTTGGTAATGTCCTGTTCAAAGCGCATCTGTGGGAGGCAATCAGTCAGCATTCAGTCAATGAGCGGCAGCGGCTCGTCATCAACCGTATGCTGGAAGATGATTTCGAGGGATACATCAATACCTCTAAATATGCGAAGCTGGCCAAATGCTCAAACGATACGGCTTTGCGTGATATTCAGGAGCTAAAGGAGCATGGTATCTTTATTCAGAACCCCGGCGGAGGACGTAGCACCAGCTACCGCCTGCCAGAAAGCACTGAATTATGATGCTCACCACGACCATCAACGCATCCAGTCTGAAGGGTGTTCATGGGCCATTGACGGGCCACTTGCACACAAAAAATGGCAAAAACTGTCGATAACTGACAAAATGCAATGCCACACAACCATTTGAATTGTTTGTTGTAGTTGGTTTTGAGGTGTTACCAATTTTTGCTTACATACGCCTCATAACCTGAAGGTCGTAGGTTCAAATCCTATCCCCGCAACCAATTTTCCCTTTGATTTATAAAGATTATACTGCGGCACCAAAGTGCCGTTTTTCCCGCTTAAAAATCCGGTGCCGCACTGGTGCCGCACTGGTGCCGCATTGTGGATGAAGTTTTGTGAATGCTGGGGAATGAAAAAATCCTTCTCCCTCTTGAACATTAACAACCTGTTACCTATATATATCTCATCTTTCTAACGGAAGTACGGAAGTAAAACTGAGCTTAATTGCAATAGCAATTATAAGCGTCGATCTGGATATGATGAATAATATCATTATAACTTGCTCCGATGTTCTATGACTCGTTGCCATCGTAAGATTAAGAAGAATTTTCATAATCTGACTCGGCAACTCGCCATTGTGATTATAGAATAGTCTGAAAAGTGTCCTGTAATTAGCCTAACGCTGTTTTAGAAGGAATAGCTTAGGTTGTATCTGTCGCGAGGTGAGGTTAGCTCATACAGGAGAGCGTATAGCCTCACCTCCATCAGAAGGAGTCGTGGTGGAGAAAAAAGTTGATTGGAAATTTAGACCTCGTGTGTATCCGCATTTTGATCATGTCATCTACCCTGGGCAAGAAGCCAGAGAACTTATAAAAAACTTCCAAAAAACTGGAGTCCATTCTTTTCTACCTTTCATTGAATGCCCTCTTGAACTGCGCCGTTTTTCAAAGCATTTAGAAAAGACTAGGTTGCTTGAGGCTGGTCTTGACTCTTCCGATGTGAAAGTGAAGAAGCCTAGGCCGATAAAATATGCATCTCACCAAGATTCACAGATTTTTTCATATTATCGCACAATACTTTCCTCGGAATATGAGAGCAAACTTACAGAGCTCGGCATCGCGGATAATGTAATAGCGTACCGTAAAATCCCTACAAAAGAAAATCCAGAAAAAGGTAAGTGTAATATTCATTACGCAAAAGAAGCCTTTGATGAAATTGTTAGGCGTGGAAACGCTGCAGTCATCACCATGGATGTTAAGGGCTTTTTTGAATCCTTAGATCATAAATTCTTATACCAGAAATGGTGCCAGTTACTTCATGCTGAAGAGCTGCCAAAAGACCATCAATCCGTTTTCTCTGCTATTACAAATTACAGTGTTGTTAATCAACGTGATTGCTTTGAAAAGCTAGGGTTTATCAGGGTTGATGGAAATAAGAAGCAGTTTCTGCATTGTCCATTCTACATATTTAATCACAAAAAAATGCTCTGCAGCAGCGAAGAGTACCGAACAAAAGTAGTCGGCACCGGATTAGTTAAGAAAAATAATTACGGAGGCAAAGATATCCCGCAGGGTATTCCGCAAGGCTCACCCATTTCAGATGTGCTAGCGAATGTGTATATGCTTGATTTTGATATTGCGATGAAGGCTCTGGCAGAGGAGAGAGGCGCTTACTATCGAAGATATTCCGATGATATTCTATGGATTTGCGATCCGGCTGATGCTGAATTCATGGAGGTTGCTACACAAGAATGTATTAAACTTCAGGGTGATAGTACGCTAATAATAGGTGAAGATAAAACCACTCGCACAAATTTTACTCAGGATGGGGAGGTGCTGTCGTACCAAGGCGATCCATTCAGCTATTTAGGGTTCTCCTTTGATGGTAAAAAGGCACTGTACCGAGAAAAGACGATCAGCAATTACAAGCGTGATGCCACCTTCAGCATACAGTCATTTGTTAGAAAGGCTTATGAGAAGGGGGAAGGCAATGAGCAAAAAAAGATCAAGGGAAATGGTAAACCGCTTAAAGCAAACCTGAACATTTCTCAAATTTATCACAAGGTAGGCTAGGTTCTGTTGAGTTTTCATAATTTATTGTGTATAATCGATGGAATTGAGGAGGTTTTATGTCTTATACACAACGAATTGGTCAGCATCAGTGGGATTCTATCTATATGTATCTAAACGACTTTGCGAACATATATACTAAGAACGAGGCCGATTGTCGTCGCTTTGTTGAAGCGGTGTTTTGGATGGCGCGTTCGGGGTCACAATGGCGACTTTTGCCGCCAGAATATGGCGCATGGAATACGGTCTATCGCCGCTTTTCGGATTGGGCAAAGAAGGGCGTATGGTATAAAATGATGTATTATTTTCAGAATGATCGCGATATGGAGTACATCATGATTGACTCCACTATTTTGCGTGCCCACGCTTGCGCCAGCCCTTCAAAAGCAAACAAGATGATGAAGGGCTAGGGCGATCCTGCGGCGGATTCTCTACAAAAATTCACGCCGTTTGCGATGCTTTGGGCAACCCACTTCGCTTTATTATCACGCCAGGTCAGCGCCACGATGTTTCACAAGCTATTGATATCATTAGTGGAATTAATACGCAAGCGTTATTAGCTGATAAAGGGTATGATTCAGACGAGCTGCGGGAGTTTGTCCAAAAATCAGGTGCGGCTGCGCATATTCCGCCACGAAAAAATCGGCTGAAAGAGAAAATTTACGATAAGCATCTTTATAAAGAGCGCCATAAAGTGGAGTGTTTATTTGGTTTTCTAAAGCATTACAGGAGGTTATTTGCACGGTTTGATAAAACCAAACAAACCTTCTCTGCTTTCCTCCATTTTGTCGGCGCACTTCAATGGCTAAAATAAAAATCTCAACAGAACCTAGTGTTTTCAAATGATTGATACATTTGAGGGCCAATAGTATCCTGACGTTTAATTGTGGCATACATAACTTCATGTAAGGCACTTGTGATAAGAGGGCCTATTGTATCAAGTCCTTCAACAAAATTAGCTTCTCTGGTGGAAATATGCTGCAACATTGCATTAGACGTTGAACGATATTGCTTAATATCGTCCATAAGTACGCTGTCTGAAGTGATAGCATATGGTGCTTTTTCTATATATTGTGCTAATGTATCAAACTGCTTAGGCGTCGGGTTTGGTACAAATAGAGGAAGATTTTTAGCTATAGAAGATGCAGTTCTATAGTCTCCTTGATTCATGAGGTAACGTTCAATACGCTCGATGCGGTTTTTAATACCTGGTACTAACTTCGCTTGTTTTTTAGTCAATATGTCTATGGCTTCCTGATGTCTAACGCCCTCCTGAAAGGTATTCCAGTATTTCGCAGCGTTATTTATGACAGATTGAAGGCCTTCATAGCCACTAGAGTCTTTCTCAAATAATTCTGCTATCTCCTCCTTTTTGTCAGATATCGTATCAAAGTTATCTTTAACATTTGCGTAGTAGCGTTGTTGTTCAGATGGAATCATACGATATTTCAACACACTCACTCTGGCTTGCATAAGCAGTTCCAGCAGCTGTGCTGAGAGCAGGCTTTGTCGGGCTGTTTGTCGATAGTTAGAGAAATAATTGGACTGATTTTCGATACTATTTAGGCTATACCAGCCGTAGCTGACATTGATGGCTATAATAAGACCAAAAACAATATATAATTTCTTAGCAATAGTTAGTTGTGTAATCATGTGATGAGTCTCTGCTTGAATATTGAGACAGACTAACGTGCTAATGTTAATATCGAGTTGATTTTATCTGTTGGTAAGAATAAATAAACTAGGTTCTGTTGAGGTTTTTATTTTAGCCATTGAAGTGCGCCGACAAAATGGAGGAAAGCAGAGAAGTTTTGTTTGGTTTTATCAAACCGTGCAAATAACCTCCTGTAATGCTTTAGAAAACCAAATAAACACTCCACTTTATGGCGCTCTTTATAAAGATTCTCATCGTAAATTTTCTCTTTTAGCCGATTTTTTCGTGGCGGAATATGCGCAGCCGCACCTGATTTTTGGACAAACTCCCGCAGCTCGTCTGAATCATACCCTTTATCAGCTAATAACGCTTGCGTATTAATTCCACTAATGATATCAATAGCTTGTGAAACATCGTGGCGCTGACCTGGCGTGATAATAAAGCGAAGTGGGTTGCCCAAAGCATCGCAAACGGCGTGAATTTTTGTAGAGAATCCGCCGCAGGATCGCCCTAGCCCTTCATCATCTTGTTTGCTTTTGAAGGGCTGGCGCAAGCGTGGGCACGCAAAATAGTGGAGTCAATCATGATGTACTCCATATCGCGATCATTCTGAAAATAATACATCATTTTATACCATACGCCCTTCTTTGCCCAATCCGAAAAGCGGCGATAGACCGTATTCCATGCGCCATATTCTGGCGGCAAAAGTCGCCATTGTGACCCCGAACGCGCCATCCAAAACACCGCTTCAACAAAGCGACGACAATCGGCCTCGTTCTTAGTATATATGTTCGCAAAGTCGTTTAGATACATATAGATAGAATCCCACTGATGCTGACCAATTCGTTGTGTATAAGACATAAAACCTCCTCAATTCCATCGATTATACACAATAAATTATAAAAACTCAACAAAACCTATTTAAATAAGGCCTATATAACGAAAAAACATGAAGAGAAGCGGCAGGCTCCAGCCAATAATAAAAAACGAGTGGAAAGTAATTTTATGACATACCATCTCCGCGCTATGCGTGTTTTTAACCAGCACCCAAACGTTCAGTACCAACTATCTGGTCAACAGCTGCGTAAATACAAAACCTTTGTGCGCGATAAGATTATCGAAGAAGCACGGAAATACGATTCCGGTTTTGCATTATAGCGATAGGCTAGGTGAAGCTTTTGTCCCTGATCGCTTCAGCTATCTCAGCAGTGCTCATTTTTTTATTAAGAGATGGGCAGAAATCTTCTTTCAAGTCAAAATACCGTTTTCCTTGTATTCCATGAGGGCTGATCTTTTGCAGATTTACCTCTTGTATTGCATCAAAGATGTAATAGCGGTGTGGCTCCTGAGCTAGTTCGGGGTAATAAGTGGCGGATTTGATAATCGAGCAAACTCTATCAGTATAAGCGTGGTGTTGCCAAATCCAAGCCGGTCTATGCCGCGCAAATTGCCATTTACCAAGCCTATATGGAAGGCTTGGTTCCGGGCATTTGCCAGAATCCGGCGCTGTTTACCGCCATTAATAAAGACACGGCAGAGCTGTATTTTGAGTTGGTTCCGTTTGATGCCGCGCTGGCACAAAAAGCCAGTGACCGCGCTGTCAATATTCTGAAAGCCAGTGAAGCCGGTGAGCATTTGCCGCGCCATACGGCTGATCCTGAACATTTTGAATGTCGCTTCTGCGCCTACCGCACTCGTTGCTGGGAGGTGGATGCATGACGCAAAGCTGGACTGACTTTAACGATGTGCCCACTCAGGGCTGGGATACCAAATCCGAAACGGTGCCGACTAATGATATTCGTGCCGCATTGCTTGATCGCATTGATCAGGTGCTTTCGCATCTACTGCCTGCCGGGCACCATAACCAAGAATTGTTTTTTACAGTACGGTGTGATAAGACCTAATTATTACTATAGGAGTAGACAGAATGAAAGATGAAAGACTGGTTGAATTGCTGGATTCTAACAAAGCAAACGTAAAGGTAGAAAACTTAGCCATGTCAATTGGTGAGCTTATTTCTATGTATGAAAATGGCGAACTTATTTTAAGACCCGAATATCAAAGATTATTAAAATGGCAAGCTAAACAAAAAACGCTACTTATCGAATCATTACTGCTCGGCTTGCCAACTCCATCTGTTTTTGTTTCTGCCAACGCAGAAGGGCAATGGGAAATAGTTGATGGGCTACAAAGACTTTCAACTATCATTGATTATGTCTCTGGCTTAAAAGACGATGATACAAGATACATGGAACCCCAATACATAAGATTTAAAACTTTGGGAGATGACTTAGTTTATCTAGGAGGAGAAAATGCAGACCCTACATTTGAAGATAAAGAATTCAATGAATTTCCACAAAAAATTCAATTGGAGTTCAAAAGACAGCGCATAAATGTAGTTATTTTGCTATCGGGAACAGGAGACGATGTTAAGTATGAGCTATTTCAGCGGGTTAATCAAGGTGGCACACCAATAACTTATGTAGATCTTAGAAGATCAATATTATTGTATAAAAACCCAGCTATTTTGAAAAAAATAGAAAATGTGGGTGGGTCTGAGATGTTTAAATCTTTTTTCCCTGTTCGACAGTTTGTAAATGATTCTTTGTTGCCACAAGCCATTATAGCTTTTTTCTTAACTTTTTATAGGCAAGCAGACAAAATAAAAAATAAAAAAGATAAGGTAACAAGTGTTGAGGGCTATATAACATCATATATTAGATGCTTAGAAGAAGGCATCATCGAAGATGATTTGGCATTATTTGACAAAGTGTTAACAAAAATAAACTCACTCAGTCTAAATGATCAAACCAAAATATTTTTTGGTAGTCAAAGATACTCGGATACAGTTTTTGGTGCCATTACACTGGGCATTGCGTTTAATTTCGATAACCTTCCTGATGATACATTGCTCAAGCAAAAAATTGAAGATACATATCAGGAATTATCTAATCAAGACGTTGCAAAAAGAGGGTTTTCTGCGCCAGCACGTATTCCAAAAATGATAGAGTTTGCTTGTAATCACTTTGCAAGAGAGTAGATAGCTATGCCTGCTTCTCTGCATCAATTATATGTTATTATAATTACACAATTAAGCAATGAACAAGAAAGAATATCAGAAGATGACTTTGATATAAATCATCACAAAATAATGAGTTTTATCATACTGCTGAATTCAGCATTAGAATGCTTTCTACCGAGAGCGTTTAAAAAATGTACTGAACGCATGAGAAATGGCGCAGTTAAAAATCATTTTGACGGTAAAGCTAGCGGCTCTTTTTCATTAGAAAAAGACTTAAAACTGTTTTGTGATTATTTTATACCAGAAACAAAAGTAGAGTTTACAAAATTAGACGCTGTAATAAGAAAACGTAATGATTATTGCCATAGAATGTTTGATAAAAACGGACACAGTCCTTTTGAAAAAGAGCCGTTTTCAAAAGAACAATTGAATGATTATATGGAATACACAAAAAAAACTATGAAAGATATTTTAGAAGCTACGTCTAATAAAATAATTTGATTAGACCATTCCTGATCAGGATCGCAAAGCAAGCAGCTTGCTACCGGCGAGCAAGTGGTTGATCCGGAAACCGGAGAGATCAGCGCCAAGCTGCGCCACATCTATCCCACCCATTACAAATGCAAACTCTCTGCAGCCCCGCTGCAGGTCGAGAACAAGCATGTGTGGATTTACGATGAGGAGGAACAGGCATGACCGAATTCCTTCTTTCCATGCTCTATGCCCGCCCATTTTTTGAGGCAAAACTGCGGCAGATTTTCACCAATATGCTAACTGCGAAAAACTGCGCATGTGTGAAAACATCAGCATTAGCAACGCTTTGCGCGATTTTCGCAGTCCGCACACCCAATCTGCAAAACAAACTGCGCGGACTGCCTGAAACCCCAATGTTTTCAACGCTTTCCAACCCTAATCCAGTTTCGGGTGAAACTCCCTCTCCCTACGGGAGAGAGTGTCCCTGTGGGGGACACATCTCCCCGGTCGAGTGGGAGCAGCGCAGTCCGTTCAAACCATCAACCAATCCGGAGGTCACACATGAACAATCCTAACCCTATTATCCTGAGCCTTGATCTTGGCACCAAGACCGGCTGGGCGCTGTCCAATAAACACGGACGCATCCTGAGTGGCACCGCGTATTTCCGGCCACGGCGATTTAAGGGTGGCGGTATGCGTTACCTGCGCTTTGATCGCTGGCTCAATGAAACCCGCAATATCGCTGGTGAGATCGAAGCGGTTTATTTCGAGGAAGTGCGCCGCCACCTCGGTGTCGATGCTGCCCATGCCTATGGAGGGTTCCTCGCATCACTCACCGCATGGTGTGAAGAATACCGCCTCCCTTACGAGGGCGTGCCGGTTGGCACCATAAAGAAATTCATCACCGGCAAGGGCAATGCGGGCAAGCAGGCCGTCATCCAAGCGGTGAAAGCGCTCGGCCACAACCCGGAAGATGACAACGAAGCCGATGCTATCGCGCTGCTTCACTACGCCATCCAACAACACAACATTGGGAGGTCAGCATGAGCAACGCCGTTCGATTATTACAACACGCACTCACCATCGTGGAGGAACGTGGGCAGAGCTACGGCGATGCCACCACGCTGTTCAACCAGATTGCTAAACGCTGGTCACTCACCTTGGGCGTGGAGATCACTGCCAGCCAAGTCGTGCTGTGCATGCTGGACCTCAAACTCGCCCGTCTGAGTAACGACCCAACCCACGCCGACAGCATGGTTGATGTCGCAGGTTATGCGGCGGTGCTTGCTGAGGTCACAAAACAGTCAGGAGGTGCGCATGGCAGATAAATGGACAGCAAAGGATGTGGCAGAGCATTTTGAGGAAGCGATCTATACGCTCAAGAAATTACCGCCGGTGCGCGTACAGGGATATTTCAATCTCTGGCCGGACATGAAACACAGCCCTAATGAAATCATGCAGATGGAGCCGATGCCGATGCGGCTTCGGGCAACATTGGATGCCATTACCCGGCTGGAGCAGACCTTTGACTGGATGCTATGGATTGATGTTGAAGAACGCAAACTGATCTGGAAACGCGCCGCTAAAGTACGCTGGAAAACCATTTGTTGGGAGTTGGGCTGTGACCGTTCCACCGCGTGGCGTAAATGGGTTATTGCCTGCACGAAAATTGCGGCGCGGTTAAATGGTTGAGGTGGATACCTTGCATTTTTGGAATGAAAACGACAATTTGCAAGGTTTAGACTTGCAGCGCCTGCATCAGCTTTGGCAGGGAAATCATCCGGACATCATTGCCGATAGGAAATTCATCATCGCCGCCATAGACCACATATTTGCGGGTCGCGCCAACATCCTCGCAGGTTTGATTGAAATGCTTGCCCAGCTTGGGCGCAACACCGTGTTTGATCTCCACCGCCCAGACTTCTGCGTTTGGCATTCTGATGACCAGATCGACTTCCGCACCCGCTGAAGTGCGATAAAAATACGTTTCAGCCAAGCGTGGCAGCACCGAGTGGATGTTCTCCACCACAAACCCCTCCCAGCTTTTTCCCAAAATCGGATTAGACAGCAACGCATCATAGCTGCCGATACCAAGCAAACGATGCAGCACACCGCTATCACGCACATAATAGCGCGGTGACTTCACCAGCCGCTTTTTGACATTGGCATGCCACGGTTCAATACGGCGCACCAGCAGCAGGTCGTTGAGGATGTCGATGTAATGGCTGACCGTTTTACCGTCCACCTCAAGATTAGTCGCCAGTTTGGAGTAATTTACGGTTTCACCTTGCAGATGCGCGAGCATCGTCCACAAGCGGCGAAGCCTTGCTGCCGGAACCTGAAAGCCCATTTGCGGAATATCGCGCTCAAGGTAGGTACAAATTAAATCTTCCTGCCATTCCATCGCCGCTTCATCGTCAGCCGCAAGATAGCTATCCGGAAAACCACCGCGCAACCAAAGCCTTTGAATATCTTTTCGGTCATTCCCGGTCTCGAGAATGTTTAACCCGGTCATGTTGATGTAACTGATGCGCCCTGCAAGACTTTCCGATGATTGACGCAGCAAATCCATGGAAGCAGAACCAAGCAATAGAAACTGCCCTGTCGTGCGTCCGTCTTGTCTGTTTTCATCAATGAGGCCACGCAACACCATGAACAGGTCTGGCGCACGTTGAATCTCATCGAGAATGACGAGTTTATCACTGTGATTACGCAAAAAGCTGGTTGGATCACTGAGTTTGAGCAAATCTTCCGGTGATTCCAGATCGAGATATAGCGAATCCCGCTCTTTTACGATGGCTTTCGCAAGCGTGGTTTTACCCACCTGACGCGCACCAAGCAGTGCGACCGCTGGTACGCGAGCGATGTTTTTATTCAGCCTGTCTGTGATTAATCTCTTTAACATACCTTGCATTATAGGATTTTTATTCCGAAATTGCAAGGTATAATATCGGCTTGAAGGCTATCTATCTGACAATAAGGGTAAAAAGTGTTGCAACACTTTAGTTCTCGACACTTGCAACATTTTTCAGCATAATCAACACCATAATCGCGAGAGGTGCGCACGTAGGAACACCTCCATATCGCGGTCAAGATATTCCCATGGCATTCGATATTACCGTACAGAACGACCTCAAGAAATTGAGACGCGGCTTAAACTCGCTTGAAACCAAGGTTGCGCCACAGGCCACCATCCGCACGCTAAACCGTGTGGCTGAGAGCGCCAAGGTGGCGTCTGCCCGGCACATCGCCCAGCAGATGAACAGCAGACAGGCCGCTGTGAAGCGCCGTATTGAAACCCGCAAGGCTACGTTCAAACAGCTTTGGGCCACACTGGTGGCGCGTGATCGTGCGCTGCAGCTGATTGAGTTTGTGGTGGGTAGCAAGAAGCCAACCCAACAACCCGGTGGCAAGCGTCGACTGGTGCGTGCCAAGGTCTATGGCAACCAACACCAGCTTCTCAAGCATCTCTAAGGATTACAACGGCACCTATTCGGCGCAACGTCAGGAATTGGTGGAGCAATCGGTGTATTACGCAGTGCTGCGTGAATATTTCATTGAACGCTGCGTGCGCCCGATCTGGGAGAGGTTCGTGGATATGGCCATTCTTTCAGGTCAGTTGAAAGTGCCGCAAAGCGCAATTAACCCGTGCACCCTCAAGAAAGCCGGGTTCCAAGGCCCAACCATGCCGTGGATTGACCTGCAGAAAGAAATCACCGCTGAGGAAAAAGCGGTGCAGTCGGGCTTCAAATCTCGGGCGCAGGTTATCCGCGAGCGTGGCGGCAATCCGCAGGACATATTCGAGCAGATCAAACAGGAACGCGAGCAGGAAAACGAGGCCGGTATCAGTTTCACCACCTCTCAGCCAGCCAAAGCCGCTGCCGATATTGCTGAAAGCCGCGCACTCTATAAAACCTACAACACCGGCATCAAATGGGTGGATGTGCTCAATGGCACCGTCCGGCCAGTCATCGCCTACAGCTTTTTCATTCTCTATGCCGTGATCAAAGCGATGCAGTTTTCTGCTGACCTACCGTGGCTGCTCTGGACAGTAGAAGATCAGGCAATCTTCGCAGGCATCATCAGTTTCTATTTTGGCCAACGCGCCATGAGCAAATTGCGTCAGGGGCGATGACATGCGCCAAATCACTGAAACAAGGAATTGATCTCATTAAGCGATTTGAGGGATTCGAGCCGGAAATTTATCTGGATGCCGCAGGGTTACCAACTATTGGCTATGGCCACTTGCTGCGTCCCGGTGAAGATAAAATGTTCGCAGGCGGCATCTCGGAAGCAGCTGGTGAGGCATTGCTTATCAAAGATGTGGGTATCGCAGAACGTGCAGTCATCCGTCTTATCTGCGTACCACTCACAGATGGCCAGTTCGATGCGCTGGTGTCGTTCACCTTCAATCTGGGAAGCGGCGCGTTACAGCGTTCAACCCTGCGTCGCAAGGTCAACCGAGAGGAACACGAAGAAGTCCCAGCCGAGTTCATGCGCTGGGTCTGGGCCGGTGGCAGGAAGCTGCGAGGCTTAGTGCGGCGGCGTAAGGCGGAAGCAAATTTTTACACCATCTTAACCCACTCAGTATTATAAATACTTAACCTTCTGTAATTTTTGATAAACTTTTAATCCAATGCTCACAAGGTTCATCAATAGGAGCCTTATTGGAACGGTTGATAAGCAAGGCAATCAAATGCTTCAGCCCAATTAAAGCCTCCAATTCTCCGCTTTCTAAATCTTCAACAATTTCAGGCCACTCGCTTTTTCCACCACGCAAGGCCGCTTTATAGAGTTTGGAATATGGATAGTTTTCGGCCAGTGAACGGGTCATCATAAACCCATCCGCATTGAGTCTTAGCAAGTCGTACTCCCTTAAAATTGGGGTGATGTGGCTTTTGTCCAAAGTTCTCATAGAAATTACTTCCTCCACCCGTACCGCCTTTATGCAAACGGATACTTTGTTCTGGACATATTGCCTTGATACAAAGCTGCATAGTTGTGATGCCTATCAAGGCTCTTCCAACTTCACTGGTGACTGAATTCCTGCGTAACTTCCTTGAGGTCATTCCTTATAAAATCCATACCATCCTCACTGACAATGGCATCCAGTTTACCAATCGCAAAAAGGATAAACACGCTTTCCCGCATATCTTTGATCGCGTATGTGCTGAACATGACATCGAACACCGGCTGACCAAAGTCAATCATCCATGGACAAACGGACAGGTAGAGAGAGTGAACCGAACCCTCAAAGAAGCCGCCGTCAAGCGCTATCACTATGCTTCGCATGCTGAGCTTAAAGAGCATCTATATAACTTCCTCAATGCATACAATTTCGCAAAAAGGCTGAAAACACTGCAGGGACTTACACCATACGAATATATCATCAAAACATGGAAACTAAAACTAAAACGATTTATACATAATCCAAACCAGCACAAACTGGGACTAAACAACTAGATTATTTTTTACAAGTATACACATTTTAACAATCCGGTCTATTAAATGCATTTAAAATGAAAATACTTATGTAACAAGAACAGCATTGCAACCTTACAGAGTATATTGGCATCTGTATTACTTTGCACCCCAACCTATCCGTAAGGATTGTCCAGCGTTTTTTCTATACAACGTCATG
Source organism: uncultured Alphaproteobacteria bacterium (assembly GCA_963803575.1). Taxonomy (GTDB): domain Bacteria; phylum Pseudomonadota; class Alphaproteobacteria; order Rickettsiales; family UBA998; genus CAWDMW01. The sequence goes on along the minus strand of CAWDMW010000002.1, from coordinate 81,021 downwards.
GAATTGTCATGCATTGCCGTTGTGATATATGGTATGTTAAAGAGTATTATGGTATCTGACTCTGTTCAACAATTCTTTACTGATCCTCCAGATGCGGCACGTATATCGGTTAACCGTATCGGAACAGAATTTGTGTCCAATGCCGTCTTCATTGGTGCTGGCATATGTCTGGAAAAGGGCTATGACTTTGCGCCTGTTAAAGAAGTTGTTGCCGAAGCAATCAAGCCATTCTTACCCGCACTTCACGACACAGCAGACTTCTTTGACGCGCTGGAAACAGAAGAAGAAACTCAGCAACGTATGGAAGGCAATCAGCACGATCAAGCTTATCATTTTGCAGATGTTATTGTTAATACGACCATACAAGGCACTTTGTCCAAGCTTTCGCAAATGGCTTCACAGCAACATTTCGATCAATTGGCAGGTATCCATATTCCTGATTCGGGAACGGGGATGCCATGGGATAATCCATATGGGCGTGCGACCATGGCAGACACCGCAGTATGGCTTGGTAGTTTAGTGCTGTTTAATAGTGTCTTGAGCAAACCCAATGAAATGATGCAGGATAGTCTGCAATCCGTGATGCAAAAAGCAGGCATGGAAGAAGATACGGCGCATTCTACGTCACGCCAGCTTGTGGCGCTACAGCTTCCAAATCTGGCTGGCGCACTGACGGCAATCACTAGCTTATGCATGGCAAATGATGCCCTCCCCGCACGATAAACTAAGCCGCCCCTTACCTGACGCAGAAGCAGGCAATTTGCCGCTAGCGTCCGACATTCTGGTGGCAGGTGTATCTCGGAGGCTTGGAGCAATGTTTTTAGATACGGTAGCGATTATCTGCATTACCTTGTTTTTGGTATTTCCTGCGTTGCAACAATTATTTATTGCTCCGATGGACACATTATATGCCATGAATTATGGACACCATTATATCCCTAATACCCTTGTAATGGCTTGCTTTATCACATGGTGCACTTATAGCATTCTCTTCACGATCTCCCCTCTATGCGCAACACCCGGGCAGTTGGCTTTAAACATTTATGTGTGTAATGTCTTTGGTGAAACACTCACGCTCATTGCTGCTACAGGACGTTTTGTCATTTTTTCATCTTCACTACTAGTGTCTTTAGCTTACGGGATCGAAGATCTTCTATTACTCTACCCACTCTATGACTGGGCTCCCCTAGACGCTCAGGCGACCATCCATCCTTTTTTCTACACTATTATGCTAATGGGCTTGCTGGTGCAAACAATCTTGCTATGGCCGTTACTAACCAGCAATCATCGCTTCATCATATGGGACAACCTGTTTCGCACATGCGTGTTACAGCGTAGCCCGCGAGTCTAATCATGCGGGCATGAATGATGATAGGGGGTATATCGCGGCCATCAATTGCGCACATGCTTACGATATTTATGCCATTCTTCACCAAATCGTGCTTCAGCGCCTACAGTATGGTGCCACCGCACAAAGGTTTCGGCAAACACCACCATCGTCATACTCCCCAACAGCAAAACATCACTTTCATACACAAACGCGAGGCATAGAAACATGCCTACCGTAGAGAGTTGCAATGGATTAGCAACATACGCATATATACCAGTGGTCACTAGCTGCTTAGGAGGGTCAAAAGGAATGGGTGTACCGCCTCCCTTTGCAGCAAACTCATACAATGCCTAGTAACCAAGTGCCATGAATATGGCCGTGGCTGGATAAAACACTATGACTTTCCAGTCTGTTCGATTGAAAACAGACCATATATCTTCGCCAAACACATCAAAAGTAATGGCAGGCACCAAAAATACCACCCAGCCACCCCATATAATGGACTGGATAAACGCACGAACACCAACTAATTGACGTGTCATTGTCAGCCGATACACGACTAATGTTGGTAACAAACAGCCTACCAGTAATATCACCTCCCCTATTAGCCATATATCAGATAATGTCACTAGTCGTTTTGGCGCTACCATGTAATATCTGTCCCATAATTCTTCCGATGATAAAGCGATCAGCACTTCCCGCCATAAAATAGAGAGAGATATATTATTAACTAGGGCGTATTGACACGAACGCCAGAGCATAGGACATACATATGATGCACGACGATAAACTGGATCTAATCGTACAACACCTTAGCAAAAGACAAAACGCCGTCAGTGATGTGATTGTTAAAATCATGACTGGGCTTTGCACGATTGGTATTGTCAGCCTGTTTGGGTTTTGCATTTCAATGCTCTCATCGCTGGGCGAGCTGCAAAGTGACTACCGTCATATGGCAATAGATGTGCGTGAATCAAAGCGCAAACTGGAAGCGCCACGACATACCAAAGACGAAACATTGGAGATTGTTGAACCGATCAAACGCGATGTGGCACAACTTAGAGGTATTCAAAGTGGACGATTAGATCGCTTCTCGGACTTAGAAAAAGAGACTTCAACGTTGCGTAACTCCATCTCTAACCTTGCCATTGGGCTAAGCGATTTAAAGACAATTGTAGACAATAACCGAGGGGAAATTAATGCGCTCAAATATCGGGAATTACAGGAATAACTAGCAATGCTCTATCGTCATTACACCCATATCAAAGAGCAGGACTGGCCTTACCGGTTCTTTCGTCCATCTGAGCTAGCCTGCAAAGGAAATCGGTCGCTTTTAGTAAATCACGATGCCATCACACGGCTGGAAAATTTGCGCCGTATGATTGGACGCCCCATCATCATCACTTCTGCCTATAGAAGCCCGCATCATAATGCAACCGTTGGCGGCGCACCAATGAGCCTACATAAATCCGGACGCGCATTTGATGTAGTGTTAAGTGGGCATGATCGGCATTTATTAGTAGATGCAGCTAAAACAGTAGGGTTTGCAGGGTTTGGGTATTATCAACATTTTCTGCACATAGATACAGGCAGAATACGATTTTGGGGGAAGACATGGGTATCATAGAAGCGATATTAGGCGTGATCGCCGGAGGGCTTGGGTCATGGGTAGGCCGTATCTTTGGCATTTTGGAAAAGCAGCAGAGCTTTGCTCATGAGCTTAAACTGCTAGAGATGCAAATGGCATTGCGCCAGGCTGAAACAGAGAATGAACTGGCCATCGCGCAAGAAGCGGCGTACAGCACTATGCGAGAAGCATCCTATCACCATGACATAAGCACGACGCACACCAGCCTATGGGTCAATAACCTACTGCGCCTTGTCAGACCGCTATTAACATTATTGCTAATCCTACTGGTCTGGGCCATATGGCACACTATTGCACCAACCAATCATTACTTGCAGCAGGAGATTGCCAACGGCATATTATTCATGGCATCCGCCGCCTTAGCATGGTGGTTTGGCGACCGCGCCCCACAAAAGAAGTTGCCTTGGGAGTAGTTGGTTTATTCCGATAACTTCGTTTGAATCATGTTCCAATGCCACTTCACTTGCTTACGAATTGATTGGCTATTCATAACTATTTGGGAACGTTTGGCGTAACTAATGAAGTTATGAACTGCCCCGAGTATACCGGAGAAGTTTTTGTTAGAAAGTTACGCTGCCTTTATAACTGATTGGTCTAAGTTTTCATAACTGCCAACAGAGGCTTCAATGCCTGCTTCAACCAGCCGTTCAGTGTAAGTGATAGAGAGATACTGACTACCACGGTCAGAATGATGAATGAGTGTATTATCGGGCAAGCGGGTTGCAATGGCTTGATTCAGTGCATCCAGCACGAACGCGGTTGTCATTGAGGTAGAGACACACGCCATCCTACTATCCTGCGGGCAAACACATCAATGATGAACGCCACATAGACCATGCCCTGCCATGTTGAGACATAGGTGAAGTCTGATACCCATAGCTGGTTTGGTCGTGTTGCCACAAACTTGCGGTTTACCTTATCCCGTGGGCATGGCTGCATCATATCCGGCAGGATTGTGATGATTTTCCTGCCAGATGCGTGTGATTTCCTTACAAAGAAGAGTATCACGCTTTGCACGTGCGCAGCGAGAAGCAGGGTCACGCTGCTGCTGGCAATGTGCATAATAAGTGGATGGGGCATAAGCAGGTGTCTGCATATCGACTCGAAGCGCGTTACTACCAGAAGAGGTAAAGGCATTTGAAAATGAAAAAGCTAAATATATTTACATAGGTGAAACGAAAGCTAAGCTAGATTTGTATGAGAAAGAAAACAATGTGAAACAAGAGGGGAAAATCAGCAGTATTGAAACACTTAGAATCAGTTTAGAAACATTGATGGCTAACGGTAAGCCTATGAAGAGAAGATCGACATACTGGAAAAGCATAAGCTGGTTATGCAGGAGAAAGCGGCAAATACAACGTTACCGAAGCATAGGTTCGAAGACAAGATTGAACCGCTAAAATCACCCTCAAACCCGCAGAAAATAAGAGGTTTCGTCCTTTTTTTGATCTAACGGTCAAGGATGGTGGGTGAGAGTGGACTTGAACCACCGACCTCACGCTTATCAGGCGTGTGCTCTAACCAGCTGAGCTACTCACCCACAAATAGCGCATATGTGTTGTAGGAAAGCTGGCAAGGAAAGTCAAACCCTAAATAGTCAGCAGCTCCAAAATTTTTCCGCGTAATTGTGTAACGCCCGTATTTTTGCTGCTGGATGTGACCAACACCTCATCCAGAGCCGCCCCATGAAGCGCTGCTACTGCTTCAACCATGGAAGTGCGTGTTTCCAGTGCGCTCGCAGATAATTTATCAGCTTTGGTCAGAACAAGCTGATAGCTGATGGCATATTCGTCCAGCATGGCCATCCAGTCTGTATCATCGGGGCTAAGTTTCTCACGCCTTGCATCAAGCAGCACATACACACGTTTCAGGTTAGGGCGCGTACATAAATAGTCTTGCGTTAACCCTGTCCAGTGCTGCACATCCCTGCGGGAGGCCTTGGCATAGCCGTAACCCGGTAAATCTACCAGAATAAAGCGTTGTTCAATCGAGAAAAAATTGAGTTGCCGTGTGCGCCCTGGCGTTTGTGAGGTGCGCGCCAGTGCTTTTCGTCCAACTAATGCATTAATCAGACTGGACTTTCCTACGTTGGAGCGACCCGCCAAGGCGATTTCAGGCAATTGAAACCGTGGCATGGCCGCTTGATTATCGACGCCTGCAATAAACTGGCAGTCATGAAACCGCGCCATTAGGAACGCTTGCGGCTTTTAATGCGCTTGCCTGTTTCTTTGTCATAGATTTTCTTGTAACGGCGCGTAATAACATATTGCTGGATGATGGAAAGCGTATTGTTCCATGCCCAGTAAATCACTAGTCCAGCTGGAAAAGAGGCAAACAGGAACAGGAACATATAGGGCAGTATCTGCATGACCTGTGCCTGCGTTGGATCGGCTGGTTTAGGGTTTAACCGTTGCTGAATCACCATCGTAATGGTCATAATCAGCGGCCATAACCCGACATGCAGGAATGAGGGAGGATCCCATGGAATCGCGCCAAACAAGGTGAAGATGTTAGTCGGGTCTTTGACTGAAAGATCTTCAATCCAGCCATAAAAAGGCGCATGACGCATCTCAATCGTAATGAACAGTACCTTATACAGTGCAAAAAAGACAGGAATCTGGATCAGCAATGGCAGACAGCCAGATGCCGGATTAACGCCTTCACGCTTGTACATCTCCATGATTTCCTGATTCATTTTAATACGATCGTCGCCGTGACGTTCACGAATTTCCTGCATTTTGGGCATCAGCAGTTTCATTTGCGACATAGAGCCGTAAGATTTATTAGCGAGTGGAAACATCACCAATTTGATGCATACGGTTAACGCCAGAATGGCCAGTCCAAAGTTGCCCATCACCCCATGCATATACTGTAATGCTTCAAACATCGGGCGTGTTAGAAAGTACAGAATCCCGAAATCTACGGCGCGATCAAACATGACGATGTTGTGGCGCTCACCGTAACTGTCCAATAAATCCATTTCTTTGGCACCGGCAAACAGGCGTGTAACTGTTTGTGCGGTTCCGCTTGGTGTCACAGTGTAAGGGGTGCCAAGCACGTCAACCTGATAACGTGCATCATCCGCCTGTTGGTAATACTGGTACGTTGTGGTAAAGCCGGGCATTTCCGGAATCATGGCAGTTAACCAGTATTTATCGGTAATACCCGCCCATCCATGTTGTTGTTTGCGGGTAATATTTCCATCGCGCAGCTCATCATAACCATATTCATACAGACGTTCCATATCTGCCCCTAAAGGCCCTTCATGCATAATCAGGTAGGCTTGTTCTTCTTCATTCAATGTGCGGTTAGTCAGGCTGTACGGGGCAAACGTTACTGCTTTATCAGACTGATTGATAACACGTTGTTTGACGGTAAACATATAATGTTTATCCACTTCCATAATTTGCTCAAAGCGGATATTTTGTGCATTTACCCAATGGAAGGTGACAGGTTGCTCAGGCGTTAATGTATTGTGTGAAGCTGTCCAGATAGTGTCTTTGTTGGGAAGGTCGCCTTCTTTGCCAGCCCAGCCCAGCTCCATATAGTAGCCTTCACCTTCTGTGCGTGGGGTAAGTAATGTGACCTCTGGGCTGTCTGGGTCAATGGTTTCCTGATAGGTTGCCAGTGTTAAGTCATTTAAGCGCAATCCACGCGTATCAATGGAGCCATGCAAACGAGGTGTGTCGATGCGTATGCGTGTGGCTTCTGCCAAAATAGTTTCACGCGTTTGCACAGGTGCAGGAGCTTTTTTTGCCTGCGTCACTGTTGGAGCAACAGGTTGATCTGGCACTTGCTGCTGAGGTGCCGCTGAAGGGAAGAACCACTGCCAGCCAATAACTACTAATGCGGTAAGTATCAGGGCGAGGATAATATTTCGGCTATCATCAGAAGATGGAGGTGGCGTATGCTGTATCATGAGTGAGGTTTTACACTATTTAAGCAAGTGGTCAAACATTAATACGTGTGCGAGCCGCCTGTGGCATGTGTCTGCGTATCAGCAGGCAGACCACGAGTATGGTGTTGGCTAATGAAGTGACAAAAGGAAACAGAAGGGTTGTCAGCGAGTAATGTTCCAGTGCTGCAATAGCCATCAGGTTGCGTATGGTCATAATGTTATACATGGTGAGTGCTTCCGTATGTGGGCGGTGCCAGCTTTTACGAAAGGTTGGTACGTACGCGGCAGTATCAACCAGCGTCAGCAAAATGACGGCATGTAACGGATTATCTGTTGCTCCCCATAGCATCAGTGCTGCGAAAGATAGCCCTAAAAAGTACCAATCCGTTTTCGTAATGTAGTGCTTAGTGTTGTATTTCCATGCCAGCCCAATGACAACAAACGTCATGACGCCGCCAATCGCTGTTGACCAGCTGCCCGCGCCTGCGTGGTCTGTCCATTGCGCGGCAAATACGGTGAGGGTAGAAATGCCCCAGATCAGCCAGGTAAAAATATGGGGTTGCGTATGTCTTCTGAATATGTTCCGTATGTAAGGGATCAGCGCCAGAAAAGAGATGAATGCTGCCAGTCCGCCAAGCCATGATTTATGTGGAAGGGTGAGCAGTACATCATGTAACATATGATAGATTCACCAGAGCTATCGAGCGCGCAACACAAAGAAACGTTTAAGCGGCTTCTTCACCTGTAAATTGTGCCAGCTCTTTGAGCATATGTTCGTGAATAGCGTTGCGATCCTGAGTAAGCACACCGTAACGTGCGGCCAGCATCTCGTATTCCTGCGTGTTTAAATCCAAGTCAAACGGAATATAATCCATATGTGCGACACTTAAACCCAATGCTTTACGTATGACATCTGACACACGCATGTCATTATGTAATGCCTCGTTGATAAGGTGGGACGCCATACGTAGACTACATTTGAGAGCGTCTTGATTGCGCGGAGCCATAGCGGAAGGGCTGGTATGTGACTGAGGTGGCGCACTACGCTTGCGAATATCGGAGAGCGTATCTACCAGACGCACCGTGTCATTGGTGGTTTCGCTTTCTTGCTTTTGTGATGACGCTGTGTTGGGGGTACGCAATTGTGGTTGGCGCGCTGTGTGCATATCGCGCATTAGCTGATTTTGACGCGCCAGTGTCAGCATATGATCCATATCTTTGGGGTTATGGCTGCTAACGGACGTAATAGCAGACACAGGCAGAAACACAGTTGCATACAGGTCACATTCACCGGAAGGTAAGCGTTCAATTTCCAGTGCTTTATACCCTTTGGATGACAGATAAAGCGTGTAAGCAAATGTTTTGACTTCATCATCAGATGATACGCTGGTGCCTCGGCGATGACGAATTTTCGCTTCATAATGCGTGTAAAGCCAGTCAGATAACCCGCGCATATGTTCACGCACGTACAAATTATCTGGTACTTCGCCAGATAGCAGACGATCTATGTCATCTTTGGCGCATAGTTCCGTATAACGCTGCGTACTTACTTTGCGTGACAATGCCAGATATGGCGCGCCTTCTTCCGGCGTGGCAACAATCATCTGACAGTGCGAGGCATCTTTGCCGTCATTAAGCGGATACGAAACAAAGCGATGTTTCGTGAACTGATACAAAGTCGGCACACCAACCGTAAAGCTATTGCCCGCTAAATCCGGCTGGCCAACAGACTCGGCAAAGGTCACGCGGTCACCACTTGTGATGGCTTGCACGCCCATATGCCCGACAGGGCGGTTACGTCCGGCAAACATCCGTTTGCCGGTGGCATTTAAACGCTTTTGCATAGCGTCACGCATTCTGGCAAAGCGATGATACGCTTTTTGGGAATCGGCCGGTTTATTGGCAGGCGATTCATGCGCGGCCACGACTGGCTGTTCACGTTCAGAAGTGACATGCGCAGCTTGCCCATCGGTTGCCATAATAGACATGACCGACTAGCCCTGACGTGCTTTAAACCGTGGGTTCACCTTGTTAATGACGTATAAACGGCCTTTACGACGGACAACACGGCAATGCTTATCGCGTTTTTTCGCGGATTTGAGTGAGCTTAATACTTTCATGTGGATACCTAAAAATCTTAAAGAGCGTATGTTTAGTGTGTTTTTTCAAAAGTGTCAAGAGGTTCTGATGCGAGTGATTACTTCCAAGACGCAAGACTAAATGAACAATGCCATGAAGAAAAGTACAAAAATGCTATAGCCATTCTTAGCTGTATTGCTGTTGTGCTTTTATGTTTTTCGTTGGAATGGAGTCCTTTTAAAAATCTAGGTGAGATTATCTCTTCTAGTTCTGAAGCGTTTGGAATGATCACATTATTTAGATTGTGGTCACTCCCATCAAACGATGACGACAACGACAAGAAGCCTCCCAAGAAAAGGAAGCTTAAGAAGGTTGAAAAACTTTCTACCCCTTGGGGACAGCAACCTGTTCCCGAAGCTACTTAGTTGAAGTGCAATCCCTCTAACGCTGCTTTTTGTAAGCAGCGTTTTTTTTGTGGGTTTATGTGGGTCTAAGACGACGATGATGAACCGCCAAAAGAGGGCAAACCAATGCAGGAAAAACCTAATAAACGCTGATGGGGCAATGAATGTCTAACGCAGCGTAAATTGACTCAATGCCGCTTTCAGCGCGGCATTTTTTTTGCTAGCTTACAGTGAAACTATGATGGGCGAATGAAACGGCTAACACTATGGGTTGTTTTCTCCCAGAAGGAGGGACAGACCACCCATTGCCATAATGCTTTGATACCTGCCAGCGAATGTAGAAAGAAATAGCATGGGTAGGTAACTACAGTAAACCATGAGATGGTTCTATGGTGACGTTTGATGGCGTATACGCTGAGCCACTGCACAATAAAGCCTGCACTGAGTAACCATAGGCTTGCATCAAGCAGCCAGTCGGGTAATCCGTTCATGTCTGTCAGTGCTAAAATAATCGCTATACCCCAAAGCAGAGGAGCGAGAATATATGCGAGGGACGACGCGCCCAGAAAGAAATGAATGCCCCACCATCCGGCAACATCAATAGCGCCACTGCCATGGTGCCTCTGCATCACGCCCCAGCTCTGGATGTAACCTTTGATCCAGCGTGAGCGTTGCTTAACCCACGTGTGTGTATTGATCGGCGCTTCTTCCTGCGTATATGAGGTGATGGGTAGCGTGGTGTTACCATGCAAAGCCAGACGTATACCCAAATCAGCATCTTCTGTAACATTATACGCATCCCATGCGCCCAACTCTTTTAAAACGTTACAGCGTATATGGTTGCTGGTGCCACCGAGTGGTATGGGGATACCTAAATGATAAAGTGCCGGTAGCATATAGTCAAATAGCATACGGTATTCTACGTCAAAGACGCGGGTTAGCCAGTTTTCCTGCGCATTATAATAATGCAGCCGTGCCTGCACGCAGGCAATATGTGGCATATGGTGAAAGATGCTGGCTACGTGTCTCAATTGTTGAGGATGCGGTACATCTTCTGCGTCATAGATGGTGACATATGCGCCTCGTGCATAGTGAAGACCATAATTGCAGGCTTTAGGTTTGGTTTGCGGGAAGGAATGTGGGACGGTGATGACTTCCATACATGCATCCAGCGTGTGTTGCTGTAATGCCATTTGTGTGGCGGAGTCGGAGGCCTCTACCAGAAATTTAATATCGAGCTTATGTGACGGGTAATCCAGTTGCCGCAAGGACATCAGAATCCCTGAAATAGCGTCTGCTTCGTCAAATAACGGTAGTAGCAAGGTATAGACGGGTAATGCGGCGTCATCAAGAGCAGGATGGCAGGTGCTTTGTGCGTGTGTCTTTTTGCGGCACTGCAAGCCAGTTACTAATATCAGCACTTTGAATAACAGCATGAATACAAAGAACCCGATGCTGATGCTTAAACATACTGGCAGCATGATAGTGGGGTAAGCATATAAGGCGGCTGTTACGCTAATAATGGCTGTAAGTACGCGCAACACATGCAGGATATGACGGCGAGGATGAATGGCATACGTCGGATGGTTTTGTTGCATACCACACGTGGCATGCTTTAATACGTTGTTTTGTTCATAATGTCTTATCGTGTCTCGTATGTTTGAGGGCGTGCTGAGGTGAGTGACTGCTGTGTCTTCAGGATGGCAACCAATGCATAACTCGGCTCCATCAATACGGCAGTAAACGCGGTCATATTCCGCGTCAACACGGTTAATATGCAGTGTTATATCTGTATCAAGGCTATAAAAAGGCAGTGCATAAAAAACAGCCAGATGACGGTAAAGCGATGGCTCGTCCATATGTTTTGCATGAAGCAGGTAAGCATGTCCGCTCAAAGAGCAATCATGTTGAATGGCTGCGTTAATATGCCATAAGGTGTCATTATCAATATGACCGCATTCATGAAGCCAGTCACAAAAGGCATCCTGCGTTTGAAAGGCACGGTGATGTAGCGGGTGATTTAAAATCGTAGCCATACAGAAACCATGCCGCCGCCGCCAGCACCCGTATTACGTCCATCAATATGTGAAAATCCACCAACTTCCAGTGTCACTTGCTCATGGATGTTATGCGCCAGACTTAATTGCGCTACCGTCAAATCATGATCATTTTGTCCAGTAATGGTAGTCGCTGCGTAATTAATGCCGCCTACCGCAGCCGTTTGTCGCCATTGCGCCAACACTAGCCAGTCCGCATAAGGACGAAGGCCAAGCGTTGCCTGCATATTGATCTGATTCCCTAAGATGCCACGGCGGTAACGATACCCTGCCTGAAGATCAACAAAATGATATTGTCCAAGCCAGGCAAAATTACGTCCGGCAGATAAAGCAATTTCGCCTGCCCAGTCATCTTTCACAATCGTGTTAGGCAATTCTTCCGTGTAGAGTGCTGGCATGGTCACGGTGCCTTGCACAGACAATGCGTTTCTGTTGTCACGATATAGTTGGTAACGTGCAAACACATCACTGCGTGTTAAACCCGAAATGCTGATGGTTTCAGCCGAGCTTGCATTATTTAAATCGAACGCATCAATGCGTGGAATATCTTTTTCACGACTGGCAATCAGTGACAGGCCAGTGGTGATCCTGTCTGTCACACCATATTCACCGTAATATTGTGCTTCATGTTTCCGGTAATGTCCGCGTTTATCCTGCTTCTTTCCTCGTGCATCGAAAAACTGATCGGTACTGTAATAGCGATAAGTAACGATATGTTGCGCCAGGTCTTCAGGTAACGTCCATGCGGCAGCTATTGCCCCAGTAGGTAAGAGTACGAGACAAATGAGGTATCGTAGAACAACGTTAATTTCCATGAATGCTTTATAGGCAAATTCTTGGAAAAGTACCACTATTTATTATCATTATGTGCATGCAAATCTGACCATTAACAGACAAAATGCTTGCGCTGCTATAGTTTCACTGTACGTTGTTAAACGAAGCATAACATGACACTAGGATAGATGAATACGATGGCACCCTTACCCTTTGATAAGCGCGATGGTGAAATATGGCTGGATGGAACGTTTGTACCATGGCAGGACGCGCAACTACACGTGCTGACACATGGGCTGCATTATGCCAGTTCCGTGTTTGAGGGCTTGCGCATTTATAATGGAACAATCTTCAAACTACAGGAACATTCTGAGAGGTTGCTCAAGTCTGGTGAATTGATTGATCTGCATATCCCTTACTGCGTTGACACAATAAACGAAGCCTGCCGTGAGGCTGCATCACGAAATGGGGTGAGTAATGGCTATATCCGTCCAGTTGCGTGGTCGGGTAGTGAAACGATGGCAATTGCTGCGAAAGATAACACGGTGCATCTGGCGGTGGCTTCGTGGGAGTGGGGCAGTTATTTTGCGGATGAATTAAAAGCAAAAGGACTGAAGTTAAAAACCTCTGACTGGCGTCGTCCGTCCCCTGAAACCGCTCCATGTGCCAGCAAGGCCGCGGGACTCTATATGATATGTACTATGTCCAAGCATCAGGCGGAACGCGATGGATACCATGATGCATTAATGCTGGACTGGCGCGGCTATATTGCGGAAGCGACAGGGGCAAATATTTTTCTGGTGATGAAGAATGGAGAAATTCACACGCCTCTGCCAGATTGTTTTCTGGATGGCATCACGCGCCGTACTGTCATGCAGCTGGCCGCTGAGGCAGGATATACCCTCATAGAACGCCATATTATGCCGGAAGAGCTGGCGCAAGCTGAAGAAGTATTCCTCACAGGAACCGCAGCAGAGATTACGCCGGTTGGCTCCATTGATGACCATCAGTTTACGGTTGGCGATGTAACAAAACGATTGATTGCAGACTATAGTGCGCTGGTGCGTGCTTAGACAGTGGCAGCACACCCCAGCTTAGGCGCACTGTCATCATATTGACGCATCCATGCTGTATGTTTGTATACAAGAAATATTAAGAGTTAAGCGCATGGCAGAAGCGAAGAACGAAACTGATACAACAGAGACAGGCTTTCAGGTGCCTGCTTATCTGAATGTGCTAATGCCCGTATTTAATGCTGTCAGAAAGATGCTGAATATGTAACCGCTACCGGACAATTTTTTAAACGATGTGAAAACGCATGCGCCACAGGTAATGAGCGTGGTTGAACATGTGGTGCAGTCAGGCATATTGCCGGGTATGAACAAAGAGGCTTCACCTGAGAAAAAACAAGAATCGGTTGAACGCATTCAGCATTATGCGGGCTTGCCAGTAACCGGCAAGATGAACGAGGCTACCCAGCAAGAGATTGATACTATCCTCGCCAAGTCTGGTTACAATAATATTGGTGGTAATGATCCTGTCTATGCCGCCAGTTTGATAAGGGAAGACGGTAAAATAACGGCATTGCCTGTAACGATTGTGTCATCGGATGAGACAGAAATAACCCCGCCTTCCGTTTCATCACAGTTGCCACAACCAAGTGTAGAAAAAACTCTTTGAACGCAGTATTGGACGGAAACAGATTATTTCCGTCCAATACCCATTCTATATTAAGCCACTTCAAAAAGCGCATCTATCTCTACAGATGCATTAAATGGCAACCCGCCAGCACCGACAGCAAAACGAGCATGTGAGCCAATCTCTTTGCCAAACACGTCAACCATCAGGTCAGATGCACCGTTGGCAATGTTTGGATGATCGGTGAAACCATTCACGGCATTCACAAAAATTCCCAGCTTTACACATTGTTTCACGTGGTTCAGTGTGCCATCACACGCATGACGTAAGACAGCCAAAATATTGATGCCGCATAAGCGTGCTGTTGCAACGGCATCCTCTGTTGTTACACTGTCGCCAACAATTCCTACCCCATGAAGCTTGCCGTCCTTCATTGGCAGGCTTCCTGAAATATGAATCAGGTTGCCTGTACGGACAAATGGAACGTAGTTGGCAGCTGGTATGGCTACTTGTGGTAATGAAATCCCTAATTCGGATAAACGTGTGTCGATGGACATAAAAAATTCCTTATGTTAATGGTAATTTTACAACTACTCTTACCTATATGAAGTTAAAACCTATATTGCAAGCGGTATTCGGTGCGTCAATAACAGGCTGTCTGGCTGGTAAAATCATCACGGATGCCAGTTATTTGATACTTCCTACCAAAAGCTGTATAAAGCTGCTTGACGTTTTAGGGTATAAGCGGCTAGATAAGAGATACTAAGTAACAAATAAAGGTCTTTGTGGTCAAAACATAAGGATCACTTTTACATGGCAGATACATGAAATGAGAATCATAGGGTTTATAATAGCACTTGTTTTTGCGCTGGCAGCGTTCTGGTTGGCGTACAACCTGCTGGGAGACAAGGGAGAAAAAGAGCAAATCATTGTGGAATCAGGCGATCCGGCATATAAGCTGGTTGACGTGCTGGTTGCAGCAGAGCCTATTGATTTGGGTGACGTGATTGTGTCCGATAATCTGGAAGCAAAACAGTGGCCGTCTCATTTGGTGGTCGATGGGTTTGCCGTGACAGCAGAGCAAAGTGCCGCAGTGATAGGTCAGGTGGCGCGTTCAACGATTGCTGTAGGTGAGCCAATTAATATGAATCGCTTGTCTAATCCGGCAGATCCTAACTTTATTGCGGCTAATTTACCTGCGGGTATGCGTATGATGACGGTGTCAAGTGATGCCATTGCAGGGCTTGCCGGCTTTATGTATCCTGGTGATCGCGTAGATGTAACCGTAACACATAAATTCCCGCTGACACGTGAGCAGGCTGCAGATAGTGGCCGTCGCGAAACATCTGTCACTGAGACGTTAATGACTAATGTTAAAGTGCTTGCAGTGAATCAGCGTGCTACGTTGAGTGAGGAAGAAGATGATAAAGGTAGAGGCTCAAAGAGCAAATTACCATCATCAGTTAGTCTTGAGTTGACACCTGAACAGGCACATCAGTTGAGGCTTGCACAGGAAACAGGCTACATCGCTTTGGTGCTACGTTCTCTAGAAGATAAGAGTATTATGGATGATATGCCGCTGGTGATTACCGAGTCAGATATTACCCTGACGGATGATCAGAATAAACTGACGGGTGATGAAGAGAAAACGAAAAAGACTGATACTGTTTCAGTGGTACGTGGTGTATCCCAAACAGAGAAAGAAGTTCCGTTATCAATGGCTGATGAGTCGTTCGATGATGATGGAATGAACCAACAATATGATGACGAGCTGGGTGAGTAGGTTGATGTCAATGTATAAAACAATACAACAATATGTAGCATGTGTAACTATTGGCGTAACGCTATGTGTTGCCGATGCTGTTGCAGAAACAATTATCGTACCAGTAGGGCGCTCGCAATTGGTAGATGTCTCAAGTGACATGACTGAAGTGATTGTGGCGGGTCCCAACATTGCTGATGCATATGTTCATGATAAACGTAAAATATCTGTTATGGGGAAATCCATTGGTTTGACGGATGTGCGCATACTGGGAGAATCCGGTGTGTTACGTGACTTTACCGTGAACGTAACTTATGACCTTCCTGCTATTCGTAAGGCACTGAAGGAATTTATGCCGGATGAAGATGTTGGCATAGAAATGCTTAATAGCAATATGGTCTTAACAGGGTATGTACGTGACGCTGCTGCCGCAGAACGCGCCGTACAGATTGTAACTGAATTTGTTCAGCCTGCTTTAGAAAATAAGGCCTCTTCAGGTGCTGGCAGCTCTGCGCAGGATAATAACAAGTCTAAAGTTATCAATATGCTAGAGATTATGTCTGGCCAGCAAGTAATGTTGCGTGTTCGTGTCGGTGAAATACGCCGTAGCGCATTGAAAAACCTGGGTCTTGATCTTCAGGCAGTAGCAGCTGGTGGTAATAGCTTCTTCCAAATGGCGACAGGCAGCGGTATGAGCGGTATTCTCCGTAATGGGTTTACTGATGGTACAGGTGGTTTTCTGATTGACAATCTTGATGATGTACGCGGGTTTGCAAGTGGTGGATTCAGCAATAGCAACGGTGATAGTATTAGTGGCCTGCTTGAGGCACTTGAGCGCGATAGCTTGTTTAAAGTACTGGCTGAACCAAATCTGGTGAGCTTATCTGGCGAATCTTCACAGTTCTTGGCTGGTGGTGAAATCCCGGTTCCTGTGCCTAATGGAAACCAGCAGGTGACGATCGAATATAAGCCTTATGGTGTGTCCGTGAAATTTACACCATTTGTATTGTCTGAAAACCGTGTGCGTGTGGCAGTGCAACCTGAGGTGTCTGAAATTAGTGATGAAGGTGCGCTTGTGTTTAACGGATTTACCGTACCTGCATTAATCACACGTCGCGCTCAAACAGTGATTGAACTATCGCCCGGAGAAAGCTTCATGATTGCAGGGTTAATTCAGGATGAGCTGACCTCAGGTGTAAGTTCTATGCCTGGTGTTAAAGAAATCCCTATTTTAGGTGCGCTGTTCAGTAGCGTTAGCTTCCAGCGTGAGGAAACAGAATTGGTGCTTGCAGTAACGCCTTACATCGTGGATCCGGTTGTATCGTCTGATATTAAGTTACCAACTGACGATTTTCGTCCGGCTAGTATGATGGAGATGTTCTTTTACGGCGCGATCGGTAGCCTGAATGGCGGAGTTGACCGCTTGTCCCAAACCCCAACTATTGAGGGCCCTGTAGGGTTTATGGTAGACTAACTATGAAATTATCTACTTCTTTATTTCTTTGTGCAGCATCGCTGGTAACTTCTGCCTGCTCCATCATTCCACCATCAGCCTATTCCGATCGTGGTACCCCTGAATCGTTGCTGGACGTTTCATCTGAGATTGTTACTATTGAGTTGCTATCAGTTACATCCATCGACGAGTTGCAGGAGTGGGTAGAAAGCGATCAGCCAAGCCGTGCGGAATTATATTGCGTCGAAGGAGATGTGCTATGTGATTCAGCAGAACAGACCTTAAGTTTGTATAATGTAGAATATGAATGGATCCCAGCGCAAATAAGCGAAATTAACCTTGTGTATGAACGTGTTATTGCACATGATTGTGAAAATCGATTTATTGACAATCGCATCAACCCATATAATTTGAATCATCCAACATATGGTTGTTCAGTGGCTTCAAATATGGTGCAAATGGTGAGTGATCGTAGTCAATTTGTTAATCCATCACTCAAAGGCTTCTATGACGGTCGTTCTGCAGCTAAGGGTATGCAGCGTATGCGTGACTTTGATGCGGTGGAATATTTTGATGATTCCAAAGACAATTCACTTATTGGAAATATCAATCTTCAATAGGATATTGTAAGGGTTTTATGGATCGTAGTCCTGTTTTTGCTATTATTTCATCACCAAGTGAACTGGATACCGTCAACACGATCACCAGCGCTCTAGGGTATCAACACGCTGAAGTCGTTGAAGGAACGCCAGCCACCGCTTCTGAGTGGATACAGCAGAATCATTACAGCCCAAACTATATTATCGCGTTTATCGGAGACCGTAGCCACGATATACTGCCCGAGCTTGATGTACTTGCAGAACAATGCGAGTCTACTACCCGGATCGTGGTTATTGGTGAAACAAACGATATTGGATTTTACCGCGCACTAAAAGATCGCGGGGTTGTTGAGTATTTTAATTATGCTGCATCCGCAAGCGATGTGCGTAACGTGCTTTTCCAAGTGACGGCATCTAGTTCTCAGACAGGCCGTGTGGTAGCAGTGTATGGCGGTAGTTCCGGTGATGGCTCAAGTATGGTCGCCTTAAACACAGCATACCTGTTGGCAAAAAAACATCAGAAGAAAACGGTTCTGGTCGATCTTGATTATCAATTTGGTATGGTAGCTCGTCAGTTGGAATTACAACCTACCTACGGCATTAAAGAAATTTTTGACCACCCTGAGCGAGGGGTAGACGGCACGTTGATTCAGCGTATGGTTGTTCCTTATCGCGATGGTTTGGATATTATTACATCACCACAACAACTCTATTTTATGCCACCAGTTGAAACGGAGTTAGTGCGTGAATTTGTCGGACATCTTGCAGAGTCATATGAGTATATCATTCTTGATGTACCGCATCGTTGGAATAATTGGGTTTCTGCTACTATTGGATTTAGCGATCATATTATGCTGGTCGCACAATTGTTACTCAAGTCGATTACCCATAGTTCGCGGATATTAAATAAATGGTCTGAGTCAGGTTTAATTGATAAACCAATGTCGGTGATTATTAATCGCAGTGGATCACGTTACAAAGAAGCGGTTCACCCAAAGGATTTTGAACGCATTGCTGCACGTGAAATTGACCATTACTTGCCAAATGATATTAAAACAATCTGTCAGTCTGAAAATAAAGGTGTGCCGGTGTCACTGCTTGGACATTCTCAATTGGCAAATGAACTTGAACGGGTAGCCAGCCGATTGATTGACTATGAGCAAGGCTAAGGTGGCATTGCATTATGTTTGGTAAAAAACCTCCTGTCAATTCAGGCAGTATGCCTGTGCCTACGCCACAGCCCGAAGAAAATAATCGCCAGCTTATGGGCGGAACATCACATCTTCCCGCGACGATTGGTCAGGAGCAAAGCACAGATAGCCTTACAAAACGCGCGCGCCAGAACGTGCATGAGGGTAAAGCATCCCAGCCATATGCTGAGCAAAGTGATCTTAATTTTCATGGTCAGCAAACGGCGATTATCAAGTATACGGATCGGAACTTAGAGACATCACGCTTCATGGAAGTACGTAGGGAGCTTATCTCTGATCTGGTAGATAAGATTGATATTGCCACGCTGTATCAGTTGCCAGAAGAGCGCCGACGCAAACGTATCTATACTGAAGCTGGTAGGTTGATTCAAACTATCGAGGCTCCGCTAACGGCGGCGCAAATTTCTCTGCTTCAGGAACAAGCGATCAATGAGATACTGGGGTATGGGCCTTTAGAGCCACTACTTGCTGATCCTGATGTGTCGGACATTATGATTAATACAGCACAGCAAGTCTATATTGAGAAGAGCGGAAAAATCTATCTGACCGATGTGACGTTCATGAATGAAGGCCATTTAATGGCGATTATTCAACGTATTGTGACACGGGTAGGCCGTAGAGTGGATGAAGCGAGCCCTATGGTAGATGCACGGTTGCCTGATGGATCGCGCTTTAATGCTATTGTGAATCCTATTGCGCTGGACGGTGCGCTTGTGTCCATCCGGAAGTTCAAAAAGAGCAAAATCAGCCTAAGTGATTATGTGCAATATAATTCTCTCACGCCAGATATGGCGACATTCTTATCTATTTGCGCGCATATACGCTTAAACATTATTATCTCAGGCGGTACAGGTAGCGGGAAAACAACGTTACTTAACGCGCTGTCTAACTATATTGATCACGGTGAACGTGTGATTACGATTGAAGATGCAGCCGAGTTGCAGCTGGCGCAACCACATGTGCTGCGTTTAGAAACACGTCCTATGTCCAATGAAGGGGCGGGTGAGATCACGCAGCGCCAGCTGGTTAAAAACGCGCTACGTATGCGGCCTGATCGTATTATCTTGGGAGAGATACGAGGAGATGAAGTGATTGACGTTTTGTCGGCTATGAATACTGGCCACGACGGGTCACTGGCAACCATTCATTCTAATTCACCGCGCGATTGCTTGTCACGTATTGAAAATCTGGTGAACATGTCTGGCGTTGCTGTCAGCAATGCGTCACTGCGTTATCAGATTTCCAGTGCGGTGCAGTTGATTATCCAGTTGCAACGTATGCGGGACGGACGCCGCAGAATTACGCATATTGAAGAAATTGTCGGGCAGGAAGGTGAAAGCATCCTGACGCAAACCTTATTTAGCTATAAACCTAAAGGTATTGATAGTGATGGAATGTTAATGGGTGAATTTGTATCGCACAATATTCGTCCCCGCTTTTTAACACGTGCAGAATATTACAATATGGATGGTGCAATGCTTGATAGTTTAGGAATACCAAATTCGGGAGGAAACCTATGATTGCCGGAATAATAGGATTAATAGTTGGTGTAGCCATTTACTTTTTGTATGTCAGAGTATTTGCAAGTCGATATACGATGAATAGCGCGCATACTCAGAACGCTTTAGAACAGATTCAGCAGGAAAGCGAGAATAGTTCACGTAGAGTGAATGAAACTGATGAAACGCTTGCAGTGCTAAAAGCAGATATTGATCAGTCGCCTACCTTGAAAACGCTATCATATATGCCGATGGGGAAAAATCTGGTTGTACGTTTGGTGAAAGCAGGAAAGCATGAAAGTGCTGGTATCTTTGTGTTAACAATTGTGATTCTAATGTTAGCAGGAATATTGGCTATCTCATTCTTCAACCTTAGTCCGCTACTGATTTTTGTTGCTATTGCTGTGCCACTGTTAATAGGGCGTAGCATCATTCAGGGGGCTATTGATAAGCGTAACACGGCATTCATTAATATGTTCCCGGATGTATTAGATATGATTGTTCGTAGTGTAAAATCCGGTTTCCCTATTAATACGGCGGTTACGATGGTTGCTGAAAATATGGAAGATCCTGTCAAAAGCGAATTCCGACAGTTGGGAGATGAGCTGGCGCTGGGACGTCCGTTGAATGAAGCGTTGAACCGGCTGGCTACGCGTATTGATGAACAGGATTTACGTTTCTTTGTGGTTGTGCTTAAAATTCAGCAGGAAACAGGCGGTAATCTGGCAGAAGTTATTACGAATCTGTCGAACATTATCCGTAAACGCAAACAACTGCGTCACAAAATTCGTGCCATGACTTCAGAAGGCCGTGCAACAGGATATATTCTGGGTGCATTGCCTTTTGTTCTGTTTGGTGCGCTGCTCTATTCCTCGCCGGAACATTTAGATCCTCTATTTGACAGTACAACGGGGAATATGGTGTTAGCTGCTGCGCTTGGTTGCATTATTATGTCGCAAGTTATTGTGCGTAAAATGATTGATATTGATATTTAGAAGTAGGCAGATAAGATGTTTGATAATCAGGAAGTTATTATTGTTGCAGCGATTATTAGTCTGCTGCTGCTCATTGTGTATTTGGTGATTGATGCTGCTTATATGCGGCGTCAGCGTATGACCAAGTTAGAACGTGATGCACGTATGACTAAGGCCTATGATGATCTGGGATACGAGCAGGATACTGCACAGGCCGTTGAGCTAGAACGAGAGAAATCCTTGCTTGCCAAAGTGCTGGAACAGTTTATGCGTATTTTAGGCATGAATATGGATTCTGCCCAAAATGCTGCGAAGAAAAAGCTGCTACATGCTGGTATTATATCGCCTAATGCACCTGTGTATCTATTATTCTACCAACGTGTTATCAGTGTGTTATGCGTCATTATTGGTGTTGTGTTCCTGCTTAAAGGGGATACAATAAGTTTGTTGGTTGGTGGCATTATCATTATTATTGGTGTCTTTGGTGCCAAACTATATGTTACGAACGCCATTCAGAAACGTCAGCAAAAATTGCTGCGTTCATTCCCGGATGGGTTGGATCTGATGGTTGTATGTGTGGAATCTGGGTTAGCGTTGGATGCTGCAATGAACCGTGTCTGTGATGAGTTGGCGTATGCACATCCTGAATTGGCGCAAGAGCTGAACCAGACACGCCTGGAACTGGCTTTGCTAAATAATCGTGCTCAAGCTTTGATGAACTTAGCAGAACGCACTAATTTGGTCGCGTATCGTTCACTGGTGGCGGCACTCATTCAAACAGAGCGGTTTGGTACAAATCTAACCGATACGTTACGTGTCTTGTCAGAAGATTATCGCCAGACTCGATTAATGAAAGCTGAAGAAAAGGCTGGAAGGTTACCTGCGCTGATGGCCATTCCTTTAATTACGTTGCTTCTGCCAGCTATCTTCATGCTGGTGCTAGGCCCTCCCGTCATACGAGTAGTGCAGCAAGGCGGATTATTTGGAAATAATTAGGGCGCGTTGATACTAACTATTACAGCACACTGCAAACAACAGGTTTCTACGCTTACTATGCTCATGTACCTAAAGTACACTCCGCTCCAGTTCCCTCTGTAACCTGTTGTTTTCGCTATGCTCTAGCGTTAATGGCAACATGCCTTGTGCTTCTTGACATGACAGGTGCTATCTGCCTATAATGAGGTTGATTTTCGCTTCTTCTTATTTAAGACTTTCTTGTTTAAGAAACGGCTTGCTATAACTCTATTATAGCAGTAACTCGCTTGGGAAGAAAATCCCCTGAGCTTATATATTCAAAAAATCATGGAAATACTACTTTCCGCGGCACGAAATAATGATTATGAGTTCACCTTTTACATCAAAGGTAATCTCATATTTAATTCCTCCTTTGAAAGAATAAACATTAACCCGTTATCTGGATTTGTCACGATTCAGTATAAATATAATGGCTTCGCAAAAGGCCAGCTGTCCTTCGAGTGCTCTGCTAAATATCTCGTTGCCGAATGGCAAGAAATGGGTGGAGTCCTTCGTGGAAACGGATATTTTGAAGCTGAGTATGATACCAATGATAACGTAGTCCTTCTTTTAACTGGTGAATGGGGAGACCTAGGATATGTTTCTCCAAACTCCAAAGGCAGAAAAGGCTGCTGGGGACTTGTAGTAAGGAAAAAGTAATTTTCTTACTTTAAAGTATTCAATCTACCCGCGTCATAAGACGTGGGTCTTTTTTTGTCAGCGGTTTTCTTCCGTTACTTCCACATCGGGAAGCTGCTGCAATGTCATTAATGCTTCCGGAGTAATTTTATACGAAGGGAGGGTGATGACGGCGTAACTTGTATCATCCAGTGTTGCGTGCAGTGTGACCATGCGGCCTTTTGCATCAGGGGTAGTGAGCGTTTTGGCGATCTTATCAATAGATGCGGCGTTCTCTACGGTAAGCGTCAGCGCGCTACCATGCCAGCTGGCAGAACCAATGGCAGTGTCCAGGGCTTGCAGTCCCTGAATAATGATACGGATGCCGGATTCTTCCATTTTGGCTTCCGCGTTCATGTAAAGTAGCGTGCCGTTTTCCAGTAACTCACGGTGTGTATCCAGCAATGTTTCATCAAAAATGGAGGCTTCATACACACCAGTCGCATCAGAGAGCTGGATAAACGCAAAACGCCCGCGCGCACTGGATTTGAGCTTGCGCCCCATCACGATACCCGCCAGTTTTATTTTAATATATTCATGCCCAAGCGTGGCATTTGCTTGCGCATATGACTTTACCCGTAGGGCTTTTAAAGCACTGGCATAGCCCTCCAGCGGGTGCGAAGATAAATAAAAGCCAATTGCTTTATACTCATTCGCCAGTCGTTCCAGCGGTGGCCAGTCTGGTGCGTCCTGCAACGTTGGAATATTGGAGATACCGCTATCTTCACCAAACAGACTGACTTGTGATGTTTCCTTATCATGAGCAACAGACTGGCCATAGCTATGGATGCTATCGAGTGAGGCGCATAATTGTGCGCGGTTACTATGCAGGCCATCCAGCGCGCCCGCCATCACCAAATGCTCCAACTGACGGCGATTCATTGCTTTCGTGCCAACACGTGCGACCAGATCAAAGATGCTATCATAAGCTCCGTTCGTCTCACGTTCCTTTTCCACCTCCTGCATTGCCACTTCACCGACATTTTTCAATGCACCCAATGCATAACGGATATGTCGGGTATCACCCTGATGCTCTACCGTGAAGGTGGCACAGGAATGATTAATATCAGGGGGTAATATCTTGATGCCTGCCTGCATGGCATCCTGGCGAAAAATACTGAGTTTATCGGTATTGTGCATATCATACGTCATGGACGCTGCTAAGAACTCTACTGCATAATTGGCTTTGAGGTACGCAGTTTGGTACCCTATTAATGCATAAGCGGCGGCGTGAGCTTTGTTAAATCCGTAACCCGCAAATTTGGCCACCAGATCAAAAATCTCGTTTGCCTGTTTGGCATTCACGTTATTTTTTGCAGCACCATCCACAAAGGTCTGTCGCTGCATGTCCATTTCAGCCTTAATTTTCTTTCCCATCGCACGGCGCAATAAGTCTGCTGCACCTAGCGTGTAACCTGAAAGAATCTGCGCAATCTTTTGCACCTGCTCCTGATAGATAATCACCCCGTACGTTTCTTTCAGCACCTCTTCCAGTGAGGGGTGAAGATAGTCTGGCTTTTCCCGTCCATGTTTACGGGCAATGTAGGACGGGATATTATCCATAGGCCCCGGGCGGTACAGCGCACCAAGGGCGATTAAGTCTTCCAGCCGATCCGGTTGTAGTTTCCGCAATGAATCACGCATTCCGGCACTCTCAAACTGGAACACGCCAATGGTCTTACCTGCTTTGAGTAACTCAAACGTTGGTGCGTCATCCATGGGCAATGCCAACAAATCTATTTGAATACCCAAATGGCCAATCAGTTCTACGGCTTTAGCCAGAACAGTTAGCGTTTTTAACCCTAAAAAGTCAAACTTGACCAGTCCGGCAATTTCGGCATACTTCATGGAATATTGCACTACAGGCATGTCGGATTTAGGGTCACGATAGAGTGGTACCAGCTCGTCCAACGGCCTGTCCGCAATCACCACACCAGCGGCGTGGGTGGAAGAGTGGCGGTATAGTCCTTCCAGTTTTAGGGAAATATCTATCAGCTTTTTCACCGATAGCTCTTCTTCCATCTGCGCTTTGAGCATCGGTTCAATGTCAATGGCTTGCGCTAGGGTAACAGGCGCTGCGGGGTTATTGGGAACTAACTTACATATCCGGTCT
Organism: uncultured Alphaproteobacteria bacterium; assembly: GCA_963803575.1. Classification (GTDB taxonomy): domain Bacteria; phylum Pseudomonadota; class Alphaproteobacteria; order Rickettsiales; family UBA998; genus CAWDMW01. Next base: position 55,890 of record CAWDMW010000002.1, on the reverse strand, counting down.
ACCTGCCCGTAAGGCATTTGCAGGACGCGGCCCACATCCCGCAATACTGCGCGTGCCTGCAACTTTCCGAAGGTAATGATTTGCGCCACACGGTCGCGGCCATATTTATGTTGTACGTAGCGTATCACTTCATCGCGGCGATCCTGACAGAAATCAATATCGAAATCCGGCATGGATACGCGTTCAGGGTTCAGGAAACGCTCAAAAACCAGATCATAGTGCAATGGGTCAAGATCGGTAATGAGTAATGACCACGCCACCACAGATGCTGCCCCTGATCCACGCCCAGGTCCTACAGGGATGTTATGTTCTTTGCTCCAGGTGATGAAATCCGAGACAATGAGAAAATACCCGGGAAATCCCATACCAATAATAACGTCCAGCTCATAATCCAGCCGTTTAAAATAAGGTTCTGCTGCAGCCTGTTTCGCCGTCTCGTCCATGTTGGGTGTATAGACATGTTTGTGCAGGCGCATATCCAGCCCTTCATGTGCGCGCTTCCTGAGGGCATCGGCTTCGGATAAAACCTGCCCTTGCTCTTCTATAGCAAAGCCGGGCAAAATAGGATCGCGCGGTGGTGACATTACCGCGCAACGTTGTGCAATGACGATTGTATTGTGTAATGCTTCGGGCAAATCGCTAAAGAGTTGCTGCATCTCTTGCGGGGTTTTTAAGCGATGCTCTGGTGTCATGCGGCGGCGGTCAGCTTCCATCACGTAGCGCCCTTCCGCCGTGCAAATGAGTGCGTCATGTGCTTCCATCATATGTGCTTCATGGAAATACACATCGTTTGTGGCAACAATAGGAACATGATGTTGTGTCGCTAGCTGCAACATACCCGCTTCAATGTCCTGCTCGGTTTGCAATCCGTGGCGCATGATCTCCAGATAAAACCTATCGCCAAATGTGTCTTTATACAGACCGGTAATGGCATCTGCCTGCGCTGCGTTATTTCGCAGGAGAGCTTTACCAACACCACCATAAATGCCTGCACTTAGCGCCATTAATCCATCTGCATGGGTTTTAATCGTCTCAAACGACAGAAGGCTGTTTCTGTCATCGTCTGGATTCATGTAAGTGCGGCTGACCAGTTTAAGCAGGTTATAGTAGCCCGTCTGGTTACTGGCTAGCAGTAGCACTTGATCGGATTCATCGAGCGTGCCAGTTGGGTAGTGTGGCAGGTAACGAAACAGACATCCAATGATGGGTTGAATACCTGCTTTGATACAGGCAAGCGAAAACTCCATTGAGCCAAACAGGTTATGATTATCGGTAATAGCTAGCGCAGGGTAGGATTCTGCTTTTGCTGCATTAATTAACGTGTCCACCGTCATTGCGCCTTCCAGCAATGAGTAAGCAGTGCGTACGCGCAAATGAATGAAAGGTTCGGTTGAAGACATCACGCGTCACATCATAGAACGTTACAGCCCATTGTCACGTATAACCTTTACAGTGTGTCTTCACTAACCGTTTGACCCAGCATAGAAGCACCTTGCTGATGTACCGTGTCTCTGTCGCCGCAAATGAGATGGTGCCAGTGAGGTAGTGGCATTCCTCTTGCTGTTAGTCGGTACGCGCAGGTGGGTGGAAGCCAGTCAAGCGTCAGTACGTTGTCAGGGGTGATTTTGATACAGTCCTGTACGTAGGCGTGCCGTTGCGTGTAGTGGCTACATTGATGTGTTTTCAGGCAAAGCAAACGGCAGGCCACACAAGAAATATGTTGCTTACCCGTGGTGCCATCTTCCACACGTATCTGACAGCATAACCCGCACCCGTCACATAGTGATTCCCATTCGGTTTCTGTCATGTCATGGAGTGGTTTTGCAAGGAAGTCCGGTTGGTTTTCGCTGGTTTCCAGCCATGGTGTAATATCATATGTCGTCATAGTCGGACGGTATAGCAATGTTTGCATGAGAAAAACAGTCAGATGTTGTGGTTAAATGTCTAATGGAAAATCAATATCCTGTTGTCAGCAGCCAGCGCGTGCATTATACACAAACCATGTTTACAAAGATTCTGATAGCGAATCGTGGGGAGATTGCCCTGCGTATTATGCAAACCTGTCGCACCATGGGTATTAAAACAGTGGCGGTGTATTCTGAGGCAGATACGAATGCCCGTCATGTGAAGGAAGCGGATGAGGCCATCTACATTGGCTCGTCTCCATCCTCCGAGAGTTACCTGAATGTCAAAGCAATCCTAAATGCTGTTGCACAGACCGGTGCGCAAGCTGTTCATCCAGGATATGGGTTTTTGTCAGAAAATGCAGATTTTGCTGAGGCATTATCCAAGCGACGCGTCACGCTTATTGGCCCGTCACCTGCGGCTATACGTGCGATGGGTGATAAGATTGAGTCAAAGAAGCTGGCTAAAAAAGCGGGGGTTAATGTGGTGCCGGGTGGCGTGGACGCCGTTACTACGCTGACCGATGCTCGCAAGCAGGCGGGTAAAATTGGCTACCCGGTGATGATTAAAGCTGCCGCTGGTGGTGGTGGCAAAGGCATGCGGATTGTTCGCGATGAAAGCGAGTTAAAAGACGGTATGCGACTGGCCGCCAGTGAAGCGCGTTCCAGCTTTGGGGATTCCCGTGTCTTTATCGAGAAATTCTTTGATAATCCGCGCCATATTGAAATACAGGTGCTAGCGGATAAGCACGGCAATGTGGTGCATTTGGGTGAGCGTGAATGTTCCATTCAGCGACGTCACCAGAAAGTGATTGAGGAAGCGCCAAGCCCGTTCGTAGATGAAAGCCTGCGCGCTAAAATGGGGCGTCAGTCTGTATCGCTTGCCAAAAAAGTGGATTATTTTTCGGCGGGAACGGTCGAATTTATTGTTGACGATAAAAAGAATTTCTACTTTTTGGAGATGAATACCCGCTTGCAGGTGGAACATCGCGTCAGTGAACTCATTACGGGTATTGATCTAGTGGAGTGGATGATCCGTATTGCAGCAGGCGAAATTTTGACGTTCCAGCAAAAAGATATGACGTTTCAAGGATGGGCATTTGAGAGTCGTATTTACGCGGAAGACCCTAAACGCGGGTTCCTACCATCCATTGGCCGTGTTACACGCTATGAAGAGCCGCAGACAACAGGTGACGAAAAAATCATTATTGATTCAGGTGTGTATAGTGGCGGCGAAGTCAGTATGTTTTATGACCCGATGATTGCCAAGATATGTACTCATGCCAACACACGTCAGGAAGCGATTGAATGTATGAAATCTGCTCTATCCGCATACGTGGTGGAAGGGGTCGCACATAATATCAGCTTTTTGCAGTCTATCCTGAATCACGAGCGCTTTGTTAAAGGGGATTTGTCTACCAACTTTATTGCACAGGAATATCCGGAAGGCTATGCATCCAACTCGCTAACCGAAGAAAATTTACGTGTCTTTATTGGTGTTGGAGTGTCTGCTTATCTAAAAGATGCCTCGCGCGCGGCGTGTGTGAGTGGACAGATGCCGGGGTATAGCCGAATATTGGGTGCGCGCTGGGTAGTGCATATTGAAGGGAATGATTATCCGGTGATTGCAACAGAAACAGAGGGTGGCTACGATATTAGTTTTGGCACCGGTGTGGCAACTGTGCGCACAGACTGGGAGTTGGGGCGGCGCTTGTTTCAGGGTACCGTGAATGACAAAGCGGTGAGTGTCCAGATGCGACGCATTACTGAAGGGTATGAGTTGCATTATGGCGGGTCAGAAGCCAATGTGAAAGTACGCACCCCGCGTGTGGCGGAGCTGGCCATTCATATGCCTGAGCGTGATGATAGCGACAGCAGGAATCAGTTAAGTTCTCCTATCACCGGACTGGTGGCCAGTGTATCGGTGAAACAAGGGGATCGCGTCTATGCAGGGCAGGAATTGCTGACGATTGAAGCCATGAAAATGGAAAATATTTTCCGTGCGCAGGATGATGCAGTTGTGAAAGCACTGCATGTGGCAGGTGGTCAAAGTGTGAGAGCCAATGAATTACTCATTGAGTTTTCTGCACCCGAGGAAGAGGCAGAATAACGTTGCGATAAAAAAGAGAGCTATTTCAGACAATGCTCATTCAAAACATTGTCTGAAATAGCTTAGTTGAATGGTAGGGATTGCATAAAGGCGGTTATGCCGATCAGCCCTGCTATTGCAAATGCAACAGCGAAAACAACCCCGATTCGGACGCCCATACCGTATCTTCCATCCATTATAAAAACTTCATCGTCTAGCGCCTTCCCATACATCAAGCTGGCAGGAACCAGAAGGAACGAAACGACTGCGAAAACAAAGTATGGTATATACATGAAGTATCTAAATGATAATGTCCTTATCATAATGCCATTATCACGATTTATTAACCAGCGTTTTTAGCTACAATGATGAGAGGGGGGATGATGCGTTCATCAGTAAACGCCGGGCAAAAAAAGTGCCTTATTCTGTAGGAGAATAAGGCAGGAGTGTAGCTAAAACCCTTTACCCGCACGGTAAAGGAAGGCGATTAATCCGGCCAAGAACTAGGGTCATCTTTTGGATACAAATCGCTATCGAAGTTTCCAGAGTTTCTTTGCTCTTCCTCTTTGGCTTCAGGAAGTTCTCTGATCTCCGAAGCTTCAACATCAATAGCTGAGCGGTTTTCGCCTCGGTTAGTAACTTCGATTTCAGTGTTGCTTTCACCTCTTGCAGAGTTTTTAGCATCTAATGCAGCTTTATGAGCCGTATCATAGACGTCTTCCCACTCCCCATCGTGCTGCCAATGAATGCCTTTATTGGCATCTGATGTAGCACGCTCTTCGACGGCTTGTCGAAGATATTCGTTCATAGGAACTTCAGACATAATATAGTGTGCCAATTTAGGCATATCATAAACAAGCCTTTTCTTTAGGTTAAGACTATCATCCTGTCAAGCATAAAGAGGATTGGTGGTTCCGACGCGATTCGAACGCGTGACCCCTGCCTTCGGAGGGCAGTACTCTATCCAGCTGAGCTACGGAACCACATGCAGCTTCCGTTCATAGCGGCTTTAGCGAGAGTTGTAAAGGATTGGCTACAGGATGCGTGGCTGAGGTAAACGTGTCACAATGGCTTCCAACAATGCTTCAATCCCAATGCCGGACTTTGCCGACACCAACACCGCATCGGACGCATCTAGTCCAATTACTTCTTCAATCTGCTCGCGCACGCGTTCTGGCTCTGCTGCGGGCAAGTCAATTTTATTTAGTACTGGAATAATCTCGTGATCTGCGTCAATCGCCTGATAGACGTTTGCCAGCGTCTGCGCTTCCACCCCTTGTGAGGCATCCACTACCAAGAGTGATCCTTCGCAGGCTGTCAGGCAGCGGCTTACTTCATAGCTGAAATCCACATGCCCGGGCGTATCCATCAGGTTCAAAATATAGGTTTCACCATCTTGCGCTTTGTACGTTAGCCGCACGGTCTGTGATTTAATGGTAATACCGCGCTCACGCTCCAACTCCATATTATCCAGCATCTGCGCTTGCATATCGCGATCTTCCACCGCGCCACAATAGCGAATTAGGCAGTCTGCAAGGGTAGATTTGCCGTGGTCAATATGAGCAATAATAGAAAAATTACGGATGCGAGGTAAGTCAGTCATAGATATTAAGCGATGAAAAAGTATGCTAAACATCCTATATAGTCTGTCTAATGCTTATTTACTAACCTTATTTTACGATGACTCAAGCAACCACAATATTTGCCCCCTGTTGGGATGATGCCATAACGCATCTGCGCCATGATCTGGTGATGGCACAACTTATTACGCGGTACCCGGATGACTGGCTGTTCAGTCGTGGTGATCCGTTTTACACACTGGCGCGCGCGATTATCGGCCAGCAGGTTTCCGTGCAATCTGCTGATGCCACATGGGCAAAGTTGGAAGCACAAACAGATAATGCCCCTATCACACCTACCGTCATTTTAGCGCTATCTGATGAACAGTTGCGAGCATGTGGGTTTTCACGCCAAAAACTCCGCTATATACGTTTGCTGGCGACATTCTTTCTGGATGAACAATTACATACTGGTAGTTGGGATGCTATGAGCGACGAAGAGGTGATAACTCATATTACGCAGGTCACAGGTATTGGACAGTGGACGGCGCATATGTTTCTAATGTTCTGCCTGCTGCGTCCAAACATCCTGCCCCTTGGAGATATTGGGTTGCAACGTGCTATTTATCAGGAATATGGCGTTGCTAAAGCCAAACCTTTTCCCGATCACATCGCGCGTGAGTTGTCTCAGACGTGGCACCCCTATTGTAGTGCGGCAACATGGTTTTTATGGCGCGCTGTTGATCCGGAAGCGGTAGGGTATTAGTGGCATCTTCGCCCTGTTACTAAAAAATCCGTTAAAATATAGCGTATGAGAGGTTTTTTAGTGCATCACTAAGCAGAACTTGTTACGACTATGTCACACATAATACTTAACAGGATAGCCCTATGAATACCCGTATATCTTCCCTGACTCACTGCAAACACTATTTAAGTGCTTTCGCAATTAGTGTAGTCATCGTAGCAAGCGCATGGCAAGATGCGAATGCGGAGCGTTATATTCCTAATCTGACAGGTCGCTTAAGTACGCTAGAGCGTGATGTTGCGCGGTTGGAACGTGCGTTGGAAGGTAATGGCGTTTCTTCTCCCCCTACAACGTCTTCCCCTGCGAGCTTACCTGCCATTCAGGTGGAATTGTCGCGTCTTCAGGAAGAAATGCGAAATATTCGTGGGGGCATTGAAGAAAATCGCTTTGCTATTGACCAGTTGCAGCGTGAAGTGAGGCTGGCGGCAGAAGATAATGATTACCGTCTGCAAACGCTGGAAGAGAAAACGGGTATTGCGATGCCCATAGGCGACATGGGGCAATCCGGTACTATCCCGATACAGTCACAATCATCTGCGAAAACAACGCAACCTGCGCCGATCATCATGCAAAATGGCCGTTCGGTTGTTGCTGCTCCTGTTCAAACACCTGCGGCGCAACCAATACCGCCACAAGTGAAAGAGAGCCGCCCGGCCATGAGCTTTAGTCAGCCGCGTGAGCATTATAATTTTGCTGTATCACTGATTAAAGAAAAACGCTTTGATCGCGCTCGCGACAGCTTTAAACGCTTTATCACTAACCATCCATCAGATGAGTTAATTGGTAATGCCTATTACTGGTTGGGTGAGACGTATTACGTGAATAATGATTTCCTCACTGCGGCAGACACGTTTCGTCAGGGGTTTGAAGTGAAACCTAACGGCATTAAAGCGCCGGATAATCTATATAAGCTGGCCAAATCCTTGCTACATATCGACAAGAAACAGGATGCTTGTGTGGTGTTAAAACAAATTCAACGGCGCTATAATCAAACGAATCTGGAAGTTTCAGGGCTTGCACAAGAAACAGAGCGGGCTAATAACTGTCAGCCATAGTATGTATGCCGCATTTATTTGATGCGCTGGATGCAACAGTACCGCCAGAATTAACCACACTTGCTGTTGCCGTGTCTGGCGGTGCTGATAGTATGGCGCTTACACTATGTCTGAAAGAATGGTGTCAATCTCGCCACATTACTCTTTACGCACTGCATGTTGACCACGGTCTGCGCCCGGAGTCTGGGCAAGAAGCAGTGCAAGTGGTGGCATGGCTAAAAAGTCACGGTGTAGCGTGCGAAGTATTTACCCTTGACCAGCTTGTTTATGCTTCAGGCAACCGGCAACAGGAGGCACGACGACAGCGTTACAGTGTGATGGCGAAGTGGTGTGACGCGCACCATATCTGCTATCTTACCACCGCGCACCATATGGGCGATCAGGCGGAAACAGTGCTAATGCGGCTGGCACGTGGTAGCGGTATTGATGGCTTGCGTGGTATGGAAACGTACAATAGGGTATCCGGCATCATGCTATGGCGTCCGTGGTTATCTGTTACCCGTGAGCAGATAGAAGCATACCTAACAGAGCAACAGCAACCATGGATTGATGAAGCGTCCAATCATTCGAATGCTTATACACGCAACCGCATCCGGAGTTTGATGCCTGCCTTAGCAACGCAAGGATTAACGCAGCAGCGTTTAAGCCAGACTGCATCACATATGCAGCGTGCCAGTCATTGTCTGCAACAGATCAGTCTTGACTGGATTCACACGCAAAATGCCCTACAGCATAGTGTTTTTGCATGTATACCCATAAAGGCCTTTCAGACGTTACATGATGAGCTGGCGTTAAGGGTGATGCGGCTACTTTTATGCTATGTTGCAGGGAATACACACACGCCAAGATTTGTATCTATTCAACCATTGGTTGCTGACGTGAAAACTTGCCATTCATTTCGATCAATGACTTTGCATGGATGCTGGGTAGGAGTATATCAAGGCAATCTTTATATCGGGCGAGAGCCAGCCCGTATATCATGTAATACATTCACGAAACATCATGCTGTTATATGGGATAAGCGCATTAAGGTGACTGTCCAAACCATAGATGAGTGCGCCAAAATACAACCATTAAGTGTAAAAGGATTAAAGCAGTTGCGTGACAGGCAAGTTGTGTTGCCAGCATGGCCTGCGGCTATATTACATGGGTTGCCAGCATTATACTGTCTTGACGAGGTTGCAACAGTACCCCATATTGACTACATGACACAATCATGCGAAAACTGGGAGTATTCGATGGAATATATACCGAAACTGCCAGATAACGCATCTAACGACCTGAACCATGGAGCAACCTTTCTGTAATGCCTAATATGAGCCGCAATATATTCATCTGGCTGGGCATCTTTGTTGTCCTGCTAATTATCTTTGATCTTGTTGGAAATAACATGGAGATGCGCGGTTATCAAAAACCAAGTTTTTCAAGTTTCATGAAACAGGTAGAAGAGGGTGAAGTACAGGATGTTACGATTAAAAAGACTCCTGACGGTTCCAATGTTATTTCCGGTCATTACACAAGTGGCAACGCATTCATGGCGAATGCGCCGGATTATCCCGGTTTGGTTGATAAGCTGACAGAACATGATGTTGAAATATCTGCCACGCCTTCTGAGTCTGAGGTGGACGGCGTATGGGGTATGCTTCTTTCATGGTTCCCGTTATTGCTGTTTATTGGCGTGTATATTTTCTTCATGCGACAAATGCAGGGTGGTCGCGGCGGCGGCGGTGCGATGGGGTTTGGTAAGTCGCGTGCGCGACTGCTTAACGAAAAGACTGAGCGAAAAACCTTTGAAGACGTTGCAGGTATTGACGAAGCGAAAGAAGAATTGCAGGAAGTCGTTGATTTCCTGAAAGATCCGGCCAAGTTTCAGCGATTAGGGGGCAAAATTCCGAAAGGATGTTTGCTAGTAGGCCCTCCGGGAACAGGTAAGACATTGCTTGCTCGCGCTATTGCAGGTGAAGCAGGGGTGCCGTTCTTTACGATTTCTGGGTCAGATTTTGTAGAGATGTTTGTTGGCGTAGGTGCCAGCCGTGTACGTGATATGTTTGAGCAGGGCAAGAAAAATGCACCGTGTATTATCTTTATTGACGAGATTGACGCGGTAGGTCGTCACCGTGGTGCCGGCATGGGCGGCGGTAATGATGAACGCGAACAAACGCTCAATCAGATGCTTGTTGAAATGGATGGGTTTGAGTCGAATGAGGGGGTTATCCTGATTGCGGCAACCAACCGTCCTGACGTGTTAGATCCGGCATTGCTACGCCCCGGACGGTTTGACCGTCAGATTGTTGTACCCAATCCCGACATTAATGGCCGTGAGTCTATTTTGCATGTTCATTCTGCCAAAGTTCCATTATCACCTGACGTAGATATACGCGTGATTGCCCGTGGTACACCCGGCTTTTCCGGTGCAGATTTGGCAAACCTGATTAATGAGGCCGCATTGCTTGCCGCACGTCGCGACAAAAAAGTTGTCACCATGCGTGAGCTGGAAGAAGCGAAAGACAAAGTAATGATGGGAGTTGAGCGCAAATCTATGGTGATGAGCGATGATGAAAAGAAAATGACGGCTTACCATGAAGGTGGACACGCGATCATTGCGCTACATTGTCCGGCATCTGATCCTATTCATAAAGCAACCATCATTCCGCGTGGTCGTGCGCTTGGAATGGTGATGCGTTTGCCAGAAGCAGATAAAGTCTCGTATCATCGTGACAAAATGTATGATGATCTCGCGGTGGCTATGGGGGGGCGTGTGGCTGAAGAACTGATTTTTGGTTATGATAAAGTTTCAAGTGGTGCATCCTCCGACATTCAGTACGCCACCAAACTGGCGCGTGCTATGGTATCTGAATGGGGTATGAGCGATGAGCTAGGGCCAGTTTTGTATGGCGCTGGTCAGGATGAAGGGTATCTTGGCGGTGGAGGTGGCCGCAACAGCATTGCAGGTACTACCCAAGCTAAAGTAGATGCGGAAGTTAAGCAAATCGTTGAAAGCGCGCATGATCGTGCTTTTACTATCCTGAAAGAGAACCGCCATGAACTGGAAATGCTGGCAGAAGCACTGCTTGAGTATGAAACGCTCTCAGGTGATGAAGTCAAGAAAATCGTCGCAGGTGAAACGTTAGACCGCGAAAGCAATAATAAGCCTGCTCCAAAGAAAATGCGTTCCTCTTTGCCCAAGAAGAAAGAAACAGCTATCAATACTCAGCCTGCCTCTAAAGGGGATGATGATATTACTCTACATTAAGAGACATCAATGCTATAGTTGAAACTGTCCTTTAGCTATAGCACTATGTTAATTAAGGTATTAACTAACGCTGAATATTTATTTTTGGCGATGATGTCTTTGACCACAGCATTCGCTACTATCTATTTAGGATTACTGTTAGATGGTCATGTATTTTATGTGCCATCTTCACAATCCAAGACCTGTACTGTGATTGCAACGGTAATTGCATGTGGCTTTACCTTTGCTGCAGGCCTAAGCATACACATGTTAGTGCGTGGGCTGCTATGAGCTTTTTTAGCTACTATTAATAGTAGCTTTCTTTTTTCAAACAGTATTTCACTTAGCTATCCGGCCTTAAGCTTTCTTCTTTGCTTCTTCTTCTTCCGTTAAAAAGGTATCTCGTGAGACATTCAAGCGGTGCAGCAATGGTGCGGCAACGTAAATGGAAGAGTAGGTACCGATAATCACTCCAAAACATAGTGCCAATGCAAAGCCACGGATAATGTCTCCACCTAACACTGCCAGTGTACCTGCCGCCAGTAATGTCGTGATGCCCGTCAGCACGGTACGCGACAAGGTTTGATTCAGGCTAAGGTCAATAATGTCTTGCAACGGCTTCTTGCTGTGACGGCGCATATTTTCACGTATGCGGTCAAAAATGACGACAGAATCGTTGATGGAATATCCAATCACCGTTAAAATAGCAGCAATCGCGCTCAAGCCAAACTCAATATCCAGTAAGGCATAAAAACCTATCGTCAGTGTTGCGTCGTGTATTAGTGCGAGCAGTGCGCCCAGTCCAAACTGCCATTCAAAACGAAACCAGATATAGAGCAGCATTCCACCAAATGCGAATAGTAATGCATATGCACCTGATTGCAGCATTTCCGCTCCGATTGTGGGGCCTACATAATCTACGCGGCGGAACTCTACGTCATTACCATAATGTGTGGAAATAATGTCTTTCACCTGCGTGACAATAGTGGCTTGTTCTACATTTGGGTTGCCTTCCAACCGAATAAGCACTTCTTTCTCATCGCCAAAATGTTGCAGGCTGGTATCTCCAAAAGCAGGGTCGGTAAGCAAAGGGCGAAGCGCAGACAAGTCAGCTACATCCTGTGTGCGAATCTCAAGCAAAATGCCGCCAGCAAAATCTATGCCCATATTCAGGCCACGCAGCGCAATAAAAGCAATCGTGGCGATCACTAGTAAAGCAGAGACAATGCCAGTCACGTTGCCCATACGCATGAAGCGTATGTTAGTAGAATGTGGGATAAATTCGACGACACGTGCCATGTTTTCTGCCTTATGCTAACTTCAGAAAAACGTGCTCGAACTTAAGTTAAATCGCTTCTGGCACGCTTCCTTGTTGGATTTGCCACAAGGTATAACCGATATAGCCAATAAATAGCAAGGTTCCTTCTTTGCGACAAATTTTGCGCCCTGTCACCATAAATGCGACCAGTATCATGGAAGCCAGCAATAACATCCACATATCATATTGTAGGAAGGCCGGATTAACATAAATAGGTTTCACCAGACCTGCAACACCCGTGATGGTCGCAACGTTGAACAGGTTGGAGCCAATAATGTTACCAATAGCAATGTCAGAATGTTTGCGGTACGCCGCCATCACACATGTGACCAATTCAGGCGCGGAGGTTCCAAAGGCAACGATAGTCAGGCCAATCATCGCTTCCGTCACACCCATCTCGCGTGCTAGGGCAGAGGCACCTATCACCATCTGGTCTGAACCCGCCACCATCATTACCAACCCAATTAACAATGCACCAATCGCTTTCCAGCTTGGCCAGTTAACATCTGTTTCTTCTTCCAGTTCTTCAATTAGGTCGGTATCTACACCAGAGCGGGCAGTACGGAACAGATAGACCAGATATACAATAATCAGTAATAATAATGCACCGGCCTGAACTCGTCCGATGGTGCCGGTGAAGCAAAAAGCGACAAACAAGATAGAGGCGAACATAAACCATGGTGTATCACGCCGCAGAACTTTTGCTTCCACTGCAACCGGAAAGATGAGTGCAGTTACACCCAGCACCAGCATAATGTTGGTTACGTTACTGCCGATGATATTACCAATAGAGATGTCAGGGAATCCGTTTAACACGGCTTGCACACTTACCACCATTTCAGGGGCAGAGGTACCAAAGGCAACGATGGTTAAACCCACAATCAAGGTGGGCATCCCTAAGTTTTTAGCTAATGCCACAGCGCCGCGAATCATTATGTCAGCACCAAAGACCAGCACAGCCAGCCCACCAAAGAGTTGTATAAGTTCCATCATGAATCGGGTTCCTGTTATCCTCAAATATTGCGTGTGACCTTAAGTAAACCACATTAGATTGTCAAATTATACTATATAATGACAAGTAATACGCGGTAGATAAGAGACGGCTGTATGATTTTTGTACTCATTGCTTGATTTCATGCTTAATTCGCTTATCATGCCTTTTATGAAATATACTTTATGCTATACGGCCACGTTACTCTTAGTTGGATGTGGCGGCGGTACGGTTCAGGACACGCTTGGCCTGAACAAGGCTGCACCGGATGAGTTTCGCGTTGTATCGCGTCCTCCGTTAAGTGTACCTGATGAATTTTACCTTTACCCGCCAGATGAAGCGGCAACTCGCAGCCCCGTCACTAACACGCAGGATAAGGCGCGTCTGTTGTTGACTGGGCAGAGCGGTGCAAATGACGTGCAGCGTCTGGAGCGATACCAGACGCGTGATATGGCTGTTAGTGGAGATGACACGGCCGTTGCTGTGGAAGCACCGCAGGTGACAGGTTCGGCGCTACCTTCCGGTGGTGAGTCACGTTTTTTGCAACAGTTAGGCACAAACAAACGTGACGAAGCGATACGCACGTCACTTGAACAAGAGTTGAAGGCAAAAGAAGCGCAAGATGATGGATTGCTGGAACGGTTGCGTTCTCCACAGCGAAATCAGGAAACAATTGTCAATGCCAGTAAAGAACAGCAGCGTATTCGCGATAATACGAAAGAAGGTAAGCCAGTGAATGAAGGGGAAATCAGTACCGTGACGGAATCTGAATCTCTGTGGGACTGGCTGTTTTAAATGGTAAAGTGCGTCTTTAAACTACTTGCAATACTTGTTTGCTATGCATGGATGACACCTGCACTCAGTAGTGAAGCAGGTATGCCTATCCATGAGGTTACACTGGATAACGGGTTGCGCGTGGTGGTGGCGTCCAATCATCGCGCGCCGGTCGTGACACATATGTTGCTGATTGATGCAGGTGCTGCTGCTGATTCACCCGGTGCATCAGGTGTGGCGCATTATCTGGAGCATGTCTTATTCAAAGGCACCCCCAACGTGCCGGAAGGGGAATATAGTGACCGTATTGAGTCCCTTGGTGGGGTGCATAATGCATTCACTAACGCTGACATGACAGGATATTATGTAACCATTGCTCGTGAGCATCTGGACACAGTGATGGAATTGGAAGCAGACAGAATGCAACATCTGGAACCATCCGATGAAGCCTACCTGAAAGAACGTGATGTTATCATTGAAGAACGCCGTCTCCGCGTGGAAGTGAACCCTGCAGCACTACTGGATGAAGCAGTGCGCGCTGCACTCTTTCCTCATCACAGCTATGGTACCCCCATTATTGGCTGGCTGCACGAGATGGAGCAATTAGGCAGAAAAGAAGCAGAAGCATTCCTGAAACAATATTATGCACCGAATCATGCAACCTTGTTGTTGGTGGGTGATGTGACGATAGATGGCGCCAAAACATTAGCACGTCAGTTTTACGGTGATTGGGAGGCAAGTGATATTGCTGTAGATCAGGCTATGCTGCGTGATCCGCCAGTCCGTGCATCACATGCTGTCACGTTGCGCCATGTAGGTGTAACGCTTCCTCGTATTCGTCGTGCCTATGTCGTGCCATCCATCGGGGATGACCCGGCTAGCGCATCACATGTGCGTGATGTGGTGATGCCGCTTCTATTTGCCGAAGAGTTGCTTGGCAATACGCGCACTGGGGTGCTGTACCGCCGCTTAGTGAAAGAACAGCAGCTGGCGAGTGACGTATCAGTGAGTTATAGCCCGTTTTATGCAGGTAAGGCCGTCCTTAATGTGAGTATTACTCCTAAACCGAATGTTGATTCAGATGCAGTGTTGCAGGCCTATGAGACTGCGCTGGATGAATTTCTTGTTTCTGATATCCCTAAGCAGGCGATGACACGTGCAGCTAATCAAATGAAGGCATCGGCAATATTTGCCCGCGATAATTTGCAAACAATGAGTTTCATTTTGGGGCAATCATTGATGATTGGTATGGATCCGCAATGGTTCAACACGTGGCCAAATATGGTGGATGGTGTAACGGCATCCGATGTTCAGGCGGCTTTGAAAACCTATGTGAAGCATGATCTGGCCGTGACAGGATACTTAACGCCTAAGCTGCCTCGTCAGGAGGCGCGCCAATGATGAGGCATGTATTTACAGCGATGATGACGTTACTTTGTTTGTCTGGTTGTGCATCTGTGGATGACACTGCCCCTGCTAACGTTGAGGTAGAAGCACTTCCTTATCAGGTGAAGGTACTGGAAAGTGATGTGCCGGTATGGTTGCTGGAAGATCACACCTTGCCGATGGTAGAGTTGGTGCTGCGTATCACCCAAAGCGGGAGCGCTTATGACGCCCCTGATGCTTCCGGCACTGCGTATCTGGCAGGGCAATTGCTAGCCGAAGGTACAGGCACTTATCCAGGTGATGCATTTCAGAAAATGCTGGATCAGTATGGTATACAACTCTCGGTTAGCACCGGACGGGATGCAACCGTCATTAGCATGACGTATCTCTCAGAGCATACGGACATCGCGTACGAATTGCTTGGTGAGTTGCTCGCTCAGGCAGAATTATCTGATAGTGCGCTTGCACGTATTCGCGCAGAACATCTCGCCGATTTGCAGCGGCTTGAAGAACGCCCTTCTTACCGCCTGAACAATGCGTTCTACGCGTCTGCCTTTACTGGCCACCCTTACGCCATGCCCGTTTATGGCACGCTGGAAGGCATACAGTCATTGTCGCAACGCCGTATGCAGGGTTATGTACGCCAGCACTTTGTACAAAGTAAGATGCAGGTCTCTGTTGCCGGAGATACCACACTAGAGACATTGCAACAGCATTTGCTTCCCGTCTTAACTGCGTTGCCTGTATCAGCCTATCAGCGTGAACTGCCTGTCGCTACATTGCGAACCACTCAAGAGCCTGTGACTGTGCCGATGCAGGTACCGCAAACCTCGGTACGGATTGCCTTGCCACACAGTATCAGGCAGGGAAGTGATACGTTTTTAACGGCTTATGTGTTAAATCATCTTGTTGGTGGCAGTAGCTTATCATCTCGTTTAGGGGATAATGTACGCCAAAAGCGTGGTTTAACGTATTCGATTAATTCTGGTCTGGTTACACTAGATAAAGCCCAATGGTTCAGCGTAAATTTCGCTACCAAAAATGCTACAGCGCAAGAAGCGATTGACGTTGTGATGGATACGTTACAGGATATTGCGAATGGCACTATCTCTGCTGAGGAAGTGGATAAGGCTAGGCGCTATATTACTGGATCATTCCCAATTCACACCGATGCGAACGCGGAGAAAGTTGCGTATCTGTCAATGATGCAGCAATTTGGGTTATCGCCGGATTATCTGCAATCAAGGAACGAAAAAATTGCACATGTCTCTTTACAAAATGTTATTTTTGTTGCACAAGAGTTACTTAATACACAACATACTTTTACGATCTTAGCAGGAGACGTTGCACATGACTAACACTACCCCTCATACTCAGAGTCCTTTCACGGTTGATTTATGGGAGCCGGATGCTAATAGCAACGATGAGTCTGGTCGTGCGAAGCAAGCCTTAAGTGGCTTGAAACGCCTATATGATGATGGGTTGCCGTTGCTAAAACTGGTGGAACAAACCAATGATCTGGCAGAAATACAACAGATTGCAGACACTATTATTGCACAATCTGATACTGTGGTGCTGGTCGGAATTGGTGGTTCAAGTTTGGGTGCGGAGGCCTTAACCGCGTTGCGCCCGATTGGTCATTCAGTGAAACTGGAAGTCATGGATAACCCTGATCCGGATAGTTTTGCTGTTCGCAAAGCAACGCTTGACCCAAAAACAACATCATGGTTGTTCGTGAGCAAGTCTGGTGGCACACTGGAGACGGTTTCTCAGGTGATGATGGTGCTTGATTGGTTAGAGAATGCTATTGGCAAGGATGAGATTGCCAAACGATGCACGATTGTGACAGAGCCAAAGCCTTCTGCCATGACGACTTTAGCAGATCATTACAGCATCCCTCGCTACACACATGACCCGGAATTAGGCGGCCGCTGGACGTGTGTGGCCAATGTAGGGCTAGTGCCTGCTGCAGCATGTGGTGTGGATATTCAGGCATTTCGCCGTGGATGTCATACAATGTTGCAACACACATTAAGCACAGACATTCAGGATAATCAGCCACTACAAGGCGCGCTATATGGTGTGCGTCAGGCAGAGCAGGGGCGCAATACTCACGCGATCATGCCGTATATGGATCGCCTGAAATATATGGCGGCATGGTGCCGTCAGCTGGTGAGTGAGTCGCTGGGTAAGCAGGGGAAAGGTATTACTCCGTTAGCGGCGCTGGGAACCGTGGATCAGCATAGTATGCTTCAATTGTTGTTAGATGGACCTGATAATAAATATTTCACCGTGGTGACCGCAGATCAGGAAGGCAAAGGCAGCAATGTGCCCTCCGCACTAGCTAAATTATGCGGTCTGGATTATCTGGCTGATATTCCACTTGGTAATGTGTTGAACGCGTTTCAGCGTGGAACGATTGGTTCGATGCAGGCATCTAAGCGTCCTGTGCGTACAATCCATATGCCAGCCTTGGATGCTTTCCATTTAGGTGCATTATTAATGTCTGTGATGCTAGAGACAATTTTGATTGCCCAGATGATTGGAGTGGATGCATTTGACCAGCCGGCTGTGGAAGATAGTAAAATTCGCGCAAAGAAAGTGCTGGGTGCTTAAAGTCAAGAAAACCGGTGATGGTTCTACCCGTCCTTGTGTTTGGACAGGTAGCACCATCACCTAAGTGTTATTGGCTCGACACATTGCGAGTACGTTTTCCAGTGTTTTGGTAAGTACTGCCTGATTCTCATCTGAAAGCGTGTCTACAAATTCTTTCATCTCTACTGATGTTGTATCAGTTCTCAAAGATAAAGACACACTGGCTCCAGAAGTGTTAGGTTGGCTGTAAACCAGCCTCATCACATCCTGTTGATGCTCCAGTAGAGCAATAGATCCCTTTGCTTCGCAGATGATTTGCCTGTTTTCTTTATAGTTTGTGCGAATGTAACTATTTAACTCACCTACAGCGCGATGAAAGCGCATTGTATTACTACTTGGCCAAAAACCGATGGCAAGAACAGCTATGCAAAGACCATATAAAGGCAAGCGACGATAGCGCATATAGTAGTAAGCCTGCTACCTGGCAGGCGAGAAATAAAGGGTATTCCCTAATTTGTAGTCCGCTTTTATCATACTGGACGTCATCTGACAAGGTATTTGCAGCATAAACATACTGTGTGCTACATAAAGCAGATGACTATCCGTATTTTACCCACACATTTAATTAATCGTATTGCCGCTGGCGAAGTGATTGAACGGCCAGCATCGGTTGTGAAAGAACTGGTGGAAAATGCGCTGGATGCCGGAGCAACCCGCATTGATGTTGTGCTGGAGGCTGGAGGAAAGCGACGTATTCAGGTGAGTGATAATGGGTCTGGTATGGATAGTACCTCGATTGCACTGGCACTGACCCGTCATGCAACATCCAAAATGCCCGGTGACGACTTAGTACATATCCAGCATCTGGGGTTTCGGGGGGAGGCGTTGCCTTCCATTGCTTCCATTAGCCGCTGCCGTATTGTCAGCCGCACAAAAGATGCTGAACATGGCTGGGAGGTGCGTGCAGATGGCGGTGAGATACAAAAGCCGCAACCCGTGGCATGTGCTTACGGCACCAGCATCACCATAGATGATATGTTTTATACAACGCCTGCTCGACTGAAATTTCTAAAATCTGATACGGCAGAATATCATGCAACGCTCGACATTGTGAAACGTATTGCCATGACCTGTCCGAAAACGCATGTTACGCTAACACATAATGAGAAACAAAAACTCACCCTACCCGCAGAACAGGGTGAGTTGCTAGATATACAACTGCCCAGATTGCAGCATCTTATGGGACGTGATTTTGCCGAGAATGCTATGAAACTGGATCTTGAACGTGATGGCACCCATATGGGCGGGTACGCGGCAGTTCCAACCTATAATCGTGGTACGTCTGGTTTGCAATATCTGTTTGTCAATAATCGTCCCGTACGTGACCGGTTGCTGCTTGGAGCGGTTAAGGGTGCCTATCAGGATTATCTGGCGCGTGATCGGCATCCCGTATGTGCGTTATTCTTTACCGTACCACCGGAAGAAGTGGACGTGAATGTCCATCCGGCTAAGGCTGAGGTGCGGTTTCAGGATAATGCGCGTATACGCGGGATGATTGTGTCTGGGTTACGCCAAGCCCTGTCGAAAGCAGGTCATCAGGCATCCACAACCGTTGCCCATCATGCATTGTCTGCCATGAAACCGTCTGATGATACGGCACCAGCGCCTGCCCATGCATCATTGTATCAATGGCAGCCACAAACGCGTTACGTTACGCAATCACACCGTGATGCAGTGGCTTCTTTTCAGGCACCTGTTATGCAGGAATCAGATAGCGCTAGTGCTACGTATCATCATGAGTCTCATACATCCACGCATGCAGATTATCCGTTGGGGTCTGCCTGTGCCCAGTTGCATGGTACCTACATTGTTGCACAAACCGATAAGGGGATAGTGATTGTGGATCAACATGCCGCGCATGAACGGCTAGTCTATGAAGGGATGAAGACAGCACTGGCGCAAAATGGTGTTGCGCGACAGCCATTACTAATTCCTGAAGTGATTGAACTGGACGAAGCCGCTGCTGCCGGATTACTAACGCATAAACAAAGTCTGGAAGAGTTAGGGCTAGTGATGGATCATTTTGGGACAGGTGCGGTGGTGGTGCGTGAACTGCCTGCATTGCTTGGAGTCTGTGACGTACAGCAATTGGTACGCGATCTGGCCGATGATGTAGCGGAATATGGCGAAACGCTGGTATTACGTGAAAAGCTGGAATCTATCTGCTCTACCATGGCGTGCCACGGAAGTGTGCGGGCAGGGCGACAGCTGTCACAGGATGAAATGAATGCTTTACTGCGCCAAATGGAAACAACCCCACATTCCGGGCAATGTAATCACGGAAGGCCTACCTATGTGGAGTTACATAAACACGATATTGAAAAACTATTTGGGCGACGCTAGCGCATCTCACAAAGAAACCGGACTGCGTGTACATTACGCAGTCCGGTTTTTAAAAGACAATTACTGTTTTACCACTATGCAAAGTGTTCCCTGTGATTTCAAACTTTGGCATAAAGCAGTAGCCGCACTAAAATCACTGTAGGGCCCCGCACGTAACCGGAACAGGCGGCTGGCCGTGCTTCCACGAGCGGGTGGTTTAATGTCATTAGTGACATTATTTAACAGGCGACCATGACGTGTAGATAACTCTGACCATTTATCCTGTGCTGCGCGGGAAGATAGGAATGATCCTAACTGCACAAAGTAATTATTTCCACTTTTGGCGCGTGAGCGTTGTTTGGCTTCATTGCGCTGTTGCTGGTAAGAAGAATAGCGGCGAGTACGTTTTGCTTTAGCCGGCATATTATCATAACGGCTACGGTAATTCACAGATCCACCAAGGTCTTTCACGGCTCTGCAACGCAGATTGTCTTTACGTGTCAACGCGCAAAGGCGGCGTATAGGACGTGTAGTCACAAAAGGCCCCATACGCAGTGACAGACGTTGTAATCCTTTCACGTTCTTGTAAGGGCGAGTGATACGAATCCGCAATTTACTTGGCAGTAGCGGGTCACGTGCTTTCAACACTTTCACATATTGCGCTGCGGCAGTTTCACTAGTGAAGTAAGCAATATCTGCCCAGAAAGAACTGATGCGTGTGCTATCACTTGGATGCGCATCCATCAAGCGATTATTGCGCTCAAGGTAGGGGTTACGTTTACCAGAAGCAGACAGCGGCACGGGGATGGCTTCTTCCACGGCAATCGTACCACGTCCGGCATTGGCTGGCACGCCTACAGTGCGAACTTTAGGTGCAGCAGAGACATTCACGCTTGGTGAGCCTGCTGAACCCGGTGTTGCGGAAGGAGTTGGCGTGCTTTGTTTCGCTGGTATGGGCTGAGATGCTGCCGGTGTCGGTGTTTTTGCTGCTGGTGTTTTAACAACGGGCGCAGGAGCCGGCGCAGGAGTTACGGGTGCTTTAGGAGCCGCCTTCGGGCTGGCCGTTGTCACTTCCTGAGAGTCACTATAGAACATCGCCGTTTCAGCAACATAGCATTCATAGCCTTCTTCCAGCACAGTCACACAAATATCCTGTGCATCTTCACGTGTTGCAACTGGCCCTGCTTGCGTCCGGTAGGTAATGAAGTTATCAGGACGCATCACAATTTCATTAGGCGTGTAGCGTAAATCATCAAACAGGTTAGGAAACTCGTTAGATAGTTTCTTCCAATGCTGCTGTGCTTCTTTCTCTGTCTCAAATGTACCAAGCTGTACCATGAAAACGGTTTGTGCGCTGGCAACGATCGGTGCTGCCATGAAAAGCGTGAAAAAGAAAATGCTTCTGCCGAACATGCCCATTACAATTAGTTCCATTACTGTTAAGAATCCGGTGAATATAGCAACCCTGCACAAATGATAAAGTAAAAAGTCACATAATTAGCAATTATTGTGTATTTTACATCCTATTTGCTTTCTGCGTACCATCCCGTTATACCAGACACCCGTACAAATACATACCAGAATGATAGCAGGGTACCATACGATGAATCAGTCCACCACCGCGCAACCAAAGAACTGGGTCTTTCAGGAAGCATACGCGTTGAAGCAACGCTTTGAGTCAGGACAATGCCGTAATGACTATGTGTTATTTGAAACAGGTTATGGCCCTTCCGGTCTGCCACATATTGGCACATTTGGCGAAGTTGCGCGCACAACCATGGTGATGCGCGCGTTGCAGGAGATTAGTGGTATACCGGTAAAGCTGATTTGTTTTTCAGATGATATGGACGGCCTGCGCAAAGTACCTGACAATATTCCAAACCCTGATTTGGTCACGCAATATCTGGATCAGCCCCTGAGTGCCGTGCCTGATCCGTTTGGCACCCACGAAAGTTACGGGGATCATATGAATCATCGCCTAAAAGACTTTCTTGATCGCTTTGGGTTTGCTTATGAATTTTACTCTGCCACCGACTGTTACCAAAATGGTACATTTGATGATGTGTTACGGCTGGCAGTCACGCGTTACGATGACATTATGGATGTGATGCTGCCAACTTTAGGGGCTGACAGGCAACGTACCTATAGTCCCTTTTTGCCCATTTCATCTACCACGGGTAAGGTACTTTACGTACCGATGAAAGCAGTGAATGCACAAGATAGTACAATTACGTTTGAAGAAGATGGCCAAGACGTCACCATGTCGGTGACAGGAGGCCAATGCAAATTGCAGTGGAAGCCAGACTTCGGTATGCGCTGGGCAGCATTGGGCGTGGACTTTGAAATGTATGGTAAAGACCATCTGGTAAATGGCAAGATTTATTCGGCTATTTGTAAGATTTTGGGTGGTACTCCACCGCAACAATATCATTACGAGTTATTCCTTGATAAAGACGGCCAGAAAATCTCTAAATCTAAAGGGAATGGTATCTCACTGGAAGAATGGCTGGCTTACGCACCGCAGGAAAGTCTGGCACTGTATATGTTTCAATCACCGAAGAAAGCTAAACGGTTGCATTTTGACGTGATTCCTAAAGCAGTAGATGAGTATGTGACATTTGTTGGAAAATACCATGAGCAGGAAGATACGGTTAAGCAAATGGATAACCCCGTCTGGGCAATTCATGGAGGCAACGTGCCTGCGTTAGGGCAGGCGGATATTTCGTTTTCTCTGCTGCTGAATCTGGCCAGTGCCTGCAATCCGGAAGACAAAGCGGTGCTATGGGGCTTTATTAAACGCTATATTCCACAAGCAACCCCTGAAAGCCATGGGTTTCTCTATGAGTTAGCCGGATATGCGGTGCGCTACTATGAAGATTTCATCAAGCCGCATAAACAATTCCGCAGTCCTGAAGCACATGAGCGTGATGCATTACGCGAATTGCTGGAATCACTGCAAGGGGACATGGCAGGCGAGCAGCAATCCAGCACATTGCAAGATGAGATATATCGCATTGGTCGCGAACATGGTTTTGATCCGATGCGTAGCTGGTTTAGCTGCCTGTACGAAGTGTTGCTCGGCCAAACGCAAGGCCCTCGTATGGGTTCCTTTATCGCACTATATGGTACGCAGGAAACCGCCGCATTAATTGAAGAAGCGTTGAGGCGTTAGGGTAGTAATTGGCTGGCTACCCGCTCCCACGCTGTTGCGCTAACATCTAACGTAGCGCATTGCCCTGCGTCAGCGGATTCCCGCCAATGTTGTTGTAGGGGAATATTGCCTAGCAAGGGTGCGTTGGTATCGGCTGCCAACGTTGCGCCGCCGCCTTCACCGAACAGAGTATGGTGGTTGCCTGAATCATCCTGCCAGTAACTCATATTCTCAATGATGCCAAGCAGAGGGGTATGGGTTTTTTGCAGCATGATGGCGCATTTTTGGGCGTCTATAGTGGCGACAGGCTGCGGGGTGGTTACAATAATAGCACCACCGCCCTGATACGCTAAAGGAATTTGCTGCATCAGGCTTAAATGCACATCACCTGTGCCGGGAGGAGTGTCTATCAGCAGAAGATCCAGCGGATTTTCTGCGGTTCCCCACCGCGCCGAACGGGCAAACTGACGTAATGCTTTGCTGACCATCGCCCCGCGCATGATGGCAGCCTGATCTGAGCCAAGCAACATCCCCATAGATAAGCAGGCAATGCCGCCAGCAATGGGTGGGATGATTTGATTATCATCATAATCTGGTTGCTGCGTCAGTCCAAACATATGGGCAATGGAAGCCCCCTGAATATCTGCGTCCAATATCCCAACACGCAAGCCTTGCTCGTGAAATGCACGTGCTAGCAATGCAGTGGTGAGGGATTTTCCTACTCCTCCTTTGCCAGACATCACGGCAATAACCCGCTTCACATGCGGGATAGGCGTTAAGTTCCACGTAGCACGCTTGGCAGGCGAGGAGGTGCTTTCTGATGGGGCGCTGGAAGCCGTCATGACAGGCGTAACTTTTTCTATCCCTTCCACTTGTATCAGCATTTCTTCAATCGCGCGTCCAATGGGTTCGCGCGCATTGTAGGTGTCTGGTGCGATATCCAGCATCAGCCCAACAGCGCTTCCCTTAATCACAATGCCGCTAACCAGTTTTGCTTCCACGATAGATGTGCCACTCACAGGGTCAATAATGTGATGAAGATAGCGATAAATATCTTTTTCGGTAATAGCGTGCGTCATACTTGCAAAATAGGGTTGCATCATCTTATATACATCTGTCACACCAATAGCAATACGGTAAAATCAAGAGAGGATCGGGTATGTCCTGGAATAAAGGCGGAAATCGGGGGCCATGGGGTTCCACACCAGGTAGTGGCCAGCCAGGGGGGGGTAAACCATCTGGCGGCGGCGGTAATCATCGTGACCAGAAAGATATAGAAGATATCCTGCAACGTTTCCGTGAGGCACTTCGCAACTCCATGGGTGGCGGTAATGGCACCGGTGGTAGACGCAACTATAAACCGTTTTTGTTCATTGGATTGATTCTTGTTGGATTATGGCTGGCTTCGGGGATTTACCGCGTTGATGCGGATGAGCAGGGCGTTGTGTTGCGGTTCGGTGAATTTGCTCGCGAAAGTGAGCCGGGACTGAATTATCATCTGCCCTATCCGGTAGAAGTGGCCTACACGCCTAAAGTGACGACGATTAACCGCGAAGAAATTGGATTCCAAAGCGGCTTTAACGGGGATCGCCGCAATTTGCCCGAAGAAAGCCTGATGCTGACCGGTGACAAGAATCTGGTGAGTGTGCAGTTTGAGGTTCAGTGGCGTATCAAAGATGCTATGCGGTATCTGTTTAATCTTCGCGCACCCAACATGGTGGTTAAGCCCATTGCAGAGACAGCTATGCGTGAAGTGATGGGGAATACTCCCTTGTCACTGGCCTTATCAGACAAACGTCAGGCCATCGCGCAAGATACCAAGCAGTTAATGCAACAGATTCTTGACGAGTATAAAACCGGTATTGAGATTTATCAGGTCAACCTGCTTGCTGTAGATGCACCTGAACCAGTGGTAGATGCCTTCATTGACGTCTTGTCTGCACAACAAGAAAAGGAAACGTTGCAAAACGAAGCACGTAAATATCGTGACGGTATCATTCCAGTGGCGCAAGGGCAGGCTGAGAAAATGATTAAGGATGCACAAGGATATAAACAGGCGAACGTATCCAAGGCGAAAGGGGAAGCAGGGCGCTTTGCTTCCATCTATGAGGAATATAGTCAGGCACGTGACGTGACGCGTAAACGCCTCTATCTGGAAACTATGGAAGATGTGTTGGATGGCATGAATAAGATGATTATTGATGACAAAGCGGGTAACGGGGTTACTCCATACTTGCCATTACCAGAGCTACAAAATCGTCGCACAACGAAGAAAAAAGGAGAATAAGTCTATGTCAGCTCGTACCATAGGTCTCATGTTTGGGGCATTTATTCTCTTTAATATCATCTCTAATGCGTTTTTCATTATTGACCAAACGCAACAGGCACTGGTGCTACGTTTTGGAAAACCCGTAAAAATGGTAACGGAACCCGGGTTGCAGTTTAAAGTGCCGCTGGTTGATGATGTTGAAGTGTTTGATCGTCGCCTGCTCACATTTAATGCAGAACCTGAAACTGTGATTTTGGAAGATCAGGATCGCTTGGTTGTGGATGCATACGTGACCTATCAGGTGACAAACCCACTGCGTTTTTATCAAACCGTTCGCACAGAACGTGTAATGAATTCCAGATTGGAAAATATTTTAGAGACATCGTTGCGTGAAGTAATGGGGCGCGAAAATTTAAGCACCCTTTTGTCACCGAAGCGCTCAAAAATCATGGATAATATTCGCGATAACGTCTCACGCCTTGCTGCTGGTAAAAGCATGGTGGTTGGGGGGAAACGTATTGCCCCTGAAGAAGCAGGGTTAGATGTGCCGGAACTTGATCTGGTTGTTGATGACACATTAACAGACAACTTGCCTGCTAGTGATGAAACAGACGAGGCATCAGCCACTAAGGATCGTGGTGGTTTCGGGATTGATATTGTGGATGTGCGTATCGTTCGTACTGATCTGCCGCCGGAAACAAGTACGCCTATTTATAACAGAATGCGTTCAGACCGACAAAAAGTGGCAGAGCGTTTTCGTGCAGAGGGACAGAAGGCTTCGCAAATCATCCGCTCGGAAGCAGACAAGGAACGCACCATTTTGCTTGCCGAAGCTAATCGTAAATCAGAGTTATTGCGAGGGGAAGGTGACGCGGAGGCTACACGTATCTTTGCTGAAGCATTTGGTAAAGATATTGAGTTTTTTGAATTTTATCGAGGACTGCAAGCCTACCGCAAAACACTGGGTAAGAATGATACGACTATGATTTTGTCTCCTAATCACTCATTTTTGAAGCATTTCGAGCAGTAAAGGAAAAGACATTATGCCTATAGTCCGTCATCTTCATAGCATCCTGACGATATGCATACTGCTATGTGCGTCACCTGCCATGGCTTTAGAAAGTTTTGCACCTGTTGTGGAGCGCGCTTTACCTGCTGTGGTGAATATTTCTACGACCCAGAAAGTGCAATCACTATCCGCACCCACAGCACCTGGCTTACCTCAGGGGATGGAAGATGAACGACGCAAAGAGCTTGAAAAGTTTTTAGAACGCTTTGGGTTTCCGTTAGAGCAAATGCAGCCTGAAAATCAGGAAGTTAACTCACTAGGTTCCGGTTTCGTTATTGATCCTGACGGTTACGTGGTGACTAATAATCATGTGATTGCTCAGGCAAGTGAAATTTACGTGTTGTTTTCAGATGATCGCAAACTGGAAGCAACCGTTGTCGGGCGCGATCCCAAAACGGATTTAGCGTTGCTGAAAGTAACGCCTGAAAAACCACTCGCTTACGTGCAGTTTGGTAATTCTGATGCTATGCGGGTGGGTGACTGGATTATTGCGATAGGTAACCCGTTTGGGCTAGGTAGTACCGTAACAGCGGGTATTATCTCTGCGCGTTCACGCAATATTAATGCAGGGCCGTTTGATGACTTCCTGCAAACAGATGCCGCCATTAATCGAGGCAATTCCGGCGGGCCTATGTTTAACCAACGCGGGGAAGTAATTGGCGTAAATACTGCGATTTTCTCCCCATCTGGTGGAAATGTAGGTATTGGCTTTGCGATTCCCTCAGCCATGGCGAAGCCTATTTTAGATCAGCTACGTGAGCATGGACGTGCTTACCGTGGATGGCTGGGCGTGAAGATTCAGCATGTGACGGAAGAAATTGCCGAGAGTTTAGGTCTGGCTAAGCCAATGGGTGCATTAGTGCTTGAGATTACCCCGGACAGTCCGGCAGCAAAGGCAAGCATTCAGCCCGGTGACATTGTTATCTCATTTAATGGCAAGCCTGTGAAAGAAATGCGAATGCTTCCACGCATGGTGGCTCAAACACCTGTAGGTGATGTTGTGAGTGTCAGTGTCTGGCGTGAAGGGCAAAGAAAGCGCATCAAGCTCACGCTTGGAGAATTTCCTCAGGAAGAACAGCAGTCACAAGATATGCCAGCACCTGCACAAGATCAGAGTAAACCTGGTACGTTGCTCTCGGGGATGTATCTAGCGCCACTAACGTCAGCGGATCGCCAAAAGCTGGAACTGAAGAAAAATGTTTCGGGTGTATTGGTCACAGCTGTAGAAAAAAATAGTGAGGCAGCAAAACGTGGACTAAAGCAGCGCGATGTGATTGCCGGTGTGAATCAGCGAAATATTGCATCTATTGATGATATAAAAGACGCGATTGACACTGCCCGTCAGGCGGGTCGTGATTATGTGCTGCTGCGGGTGATTCGCAGTGGTCAGTCAAACTATATTACGTTGCCGGTCAATGAAGAGTAGCTTCTGGCTCTAGTATGATGCAACGGCTAGATAACAGCCGCTAATTACCGTAAAATACAGCCCTATACTGCAAACTACCCACAGCAGGCAACGTGAGAGATCACTTTTATCCAAACGTGCTTTGCCGTCACCAATCCATGGGTCTGGCCGTGAAATGCCTCCCACCATGCGCGTGCCACCTAAACTGATGTGCAGACCGTAAGCGGCTAACCTCAGTGGCAATGTGCGTGTATTGGATGGAGCTTCGGCTGCTTTAGGCGTGCTAAAGGCTTGCAACGCTTTGCCCAGTGAAGCGCGGGGAACAAAGATCAGGCCAATCCATAACAGCGGCATAGCGAGTCTAACGGGAATAGCTTGCATCATGCGATCCCAAAAATGTGCAGCCGCTGAAAAAGCGCGGTAGTGCGGATGACTGGCTGGCATCATGTCGCTCATAAAGCTAAGTAGGCGGCATAGAAACAGCCCCGGCAATCCGGCCAGCAGATACCATAGGCTTGGTGCAATCACATAACGAGGCAAAGCACGTGCAAGATACGTGATAGCCACGCGAATATACATATGACCATCTGCCTGTTCCAGATCATTGGCACTGATTCGTTGTAAAGCTCTTGCCATGGCAGAGTAATCTTTTCGTTGTAATGCTTTGCGAGCAATCAATATAGGTGACAGGCAGGTAGTGTAGGGGAGCAGGTATATCAGGCTGGCCAACTCAAGGTACCATCCCCATGGCATCCAAACGCTTGCCCACCATACGGCACCTGAAATGACTAAGCTCAAAGCAGTGAAAACCATCACAATCAACCGACCACGGGATCGTCTGTCTGCAACACTACGATGCTGACGGTTCAAGCGTTTTTCGGCAAAGCTTACAGCACCCCGCACCATCTGCGCTGGCAGGTGGTAACCTAACATACGATGCAGTGGATAGAGTAGCCCTATCATGATAGCGCCTAAGCTACTGGCAACCAGCAATAGCAATCGGTATTCTGGTAATGATTCCATAGGGTAGTGTATGGCGTGATGCTTGGTATGTACAACAGAAAGGCTACGTGCAGGAACACTTCATAAAATAGCGTAGCGAACATGTTGTTTTTAGATGTATTCATGCACAATGTGTTGAGTGGCTATTTTATACGAAAGACAAAAAAATTCCCTCTTTTGGGAGGGAAGTGCTTATTTCAACGGATATAGAGCAATCTGTACCTTCTCACTCACGCAATAAGCGTGCTGAATAGCACAACCGTGTATGATCCTTTGTAACGCAGTAGTAGCTGCGTTTGGGTCAGCTGCTCTGTCAAAGTCAGCATGAAAGTGACACGTAATAGCAATATGTATCGCGTTAATTGGTATTTGTTCTGTTCCCGCAACTCCATCATTAATCTGAAAAGGTGTACCGAAAATAGTGCCCGGTATTTTACCTTTACCAAAAAAACAGATAAGGTTTTCCAGACTAGTCCAGTGCTTAAACGCTTCTACGAACTTAACCGCCCATTCTTTAAGCATTGCGTTCTGCTCTTTAGTCGTTAATGCTTTTACCAGCACAGCGGATATGTCTTTTGCCTCCTGCTGCGTTAGCGCAGTTTCATCTGGATCGCGTTTTGCAAGCACTGCTTGCTCAAGGGATGAAACAAACGCAACCGACAAACAATAATGTGCCATGAATTTATAGTGCTTTTTATTTTTATTTACGCATTTTATGCGTTTTTGAAAATAAAAATAAGCACTATAATCTTTTAATATATAGCATTTTTTTCATTTTTCATAGATCAGCAACGCTGATCTATGAAAAGTGAAAATGCTATAAAAAGGGCGACGCCCGTAAACGATAAGGGTATTTGTTAGAATATAGTCAAATACATGCACGAGATAGTAAAGATAATGTCTAAAAATACAAGCTCTTTTTTGTTGCGTTATAGTGGCAAATTATCGTGCTTTTTCCATGGGTTGGTACTTTCCTTGTTTCGTAGCATCGCAAGCGCGCGACATAGACGCCAACGGGTATTTTGAGGGCGGATAACATCATCAATATAGCCACGAGCTGCTGCCACGAATGGGCTGGCAAACATTTGCTTATATTCCTGTACTTTTTGCTGGCGGTCATCAGGGTTACTGACTGCACCACGAAAAACAATCTCGACTGCGCCTTCAGGTCCCATCACGGCAATCTCTGCACTTGGCCACGCAAAGTTAAAATCTCCACGCAAATGCTTAGAACTCATTACAATATACGCACCGCCATAGGCTTTGCGGGTGATAAACGTAATCTTTGGCACGGTTGCTTCTGCATACGCATAGATCAGTTTGGCGCCATGTTTAATAATGCCGTTATGTTCCTGTGCGGTGCCGGGCAGAAATCCGGGTACGTCAACAAACGTGATGATAGGAATGTTAAAGGCATCACAAAACCGGACAAACCGCGCCGCTTTCTTCGATGCATCAATATCCAGACAGCCAGCCAGTTCCATCGGCTGATTAGCGACAAGCCCAACGGTTGAACCCTCAAGGCGTCCAAATCCAGTGAGGATGTTGGGAGCATGATCGGGCTGAATGGCAAAGAAATCGCCTTCATCCATGACGCTAGTCACCAGTTCCTGCATATCGTAAGCTTTGTTGCTATTGTCAGGCACTAACGTATTGAGTGCTAAATCAACGCGGTCTGCCGGATCTGTGGTCGGGCGTACCGGAGGTTTCTCACGGTTTGACAGTGGCAAGAAGTTAATCAGGCGGCGTGTTTCCAGCAATGCTTCAATGTCATTATCGAACGCCAGATCAGCCACAGTGGTGCGTTGGGTATGGATGGAAGCCCCACCTAACTCTTCCTGCGTGACATCTTCATGGGTCACTGTTTTCACCACATCAGGCCCCGTGACGAACATATAGGAGCTGCCGCGCACCATAATTGTGAAATCTGTCAGGGCAGGGGAATAAACCGCGCCACCCGCGCAAGGCCCCATAATCAGGGAGATTTGCGGAATAACACCGGATGCCAGTACGTTGCGTTTAAAAATCTCGGCATAACCGGAAAGCGAGTCTACACCTTCCTGAATACGCGCACCGCCAGAATCATTAATCCCAATGATAGGCGCACCATTTTGCATGGCCATATCCATAATCTTGCAAATTTTGCGTGCATTGGTTTCTGATAGTGATCCACCATGTACGGTAAAATCCTGTGAATAGACAAAGACTAACCGGCCATTAATGGTGCCGGTTCCAACCACCACCCCGTCACCCGGAATTTGTTTGTCCTGCATACCGAAATGGTTGCAGCGATGTTCTACAAACATGTCAAATTCTTCAAAGGAATCAGGATCAAACAGCACTTCAATACGCTCGCGTGCTGTCAGTTTACCGCGTCCATGCTGACGTTCAATGCGCTGATGGCCGCCGCCCAGCCGGGCTTGATCCCGCTTATGTTCCAGTTCAGTGATAATAGCATGTTGCTGCATGGTTCAAGTCATCCTGTAATCATATAATCTTGCTCTTATGTAGCAAAGATTGACCAATTATGCTAAAGGTTTTTCTACGAACGTAGTTTGGGCTTTTTACTGCGGGCGTTTGCGTAATAAAGGCCTATATAGATTTTCGGATCAATCATAATACCCTGATTCTGCATATTGCTTAAAAAGATTTCTGCCTTATCTAAAGGCATATGATGCACAATGATATTTTCAGAATCATCTCCACCCCCTGCATGATGGCGTTGCAATTGCGTGGCGTAACAAAATGTCATCATTTCATCGCTCATACCAGCGGAGATAGCTCCTTCAAATAGCACATCTACACGCCCGGCAACATACCCTGTTTCTTCCAGTAGCTCCCGCTTAGCTGCATCCTTAACTGATTCTTGCGCGGTATCGTCCATATCACCAATCAGTCCAGCGGGTAGTTCCAGCATATGAGATTTCACTGCCGGGCGATATTGCTGTACCAGCACCATTTCATGGTTATCTGTTATAGGGATAATGATTGCTGCGCCGGTGCCACGTGAACGGCTGGCATATTCATACCCTTTATCGTCAAGTAAGGTCAGCCAGTTGCCCTGATACAGTGTTTTCATGTGGGTAACTTACGTGAGCTTTGCTGATGCCGCAACAGGAATATGCACTGTTATGATGCCTGAATGTTGCAAGGCTTGTGCTTTAGGGCTGTGTGGGATATGACTATTGCTATGGGTTTATGTTCAATCATTATTGCAGGCTGTCGATGAAGTCACTTATCTCACGTTTGCATCCGGGACATATGGTGTTTCTGGTTCTCATTCCGCTTGGAATACTATTTCCAGACACCTTACCCGAATGGCTTTCTGCCTTTACCACATGGTTTACCTATAATTTTGGCTGGCTGGTGATGCTGGTTTGCGCTGCTTTCGTTGGATGCTGCATCTTTATCACGTTCAGTTCATATGGTCGTTTAAAACTAGGTAAGCCGGATGAACAACCAGCTTATGGGATGCTTTCATGGTTGGCGATGCTGTTTGCTGCGGGAATGGGAACGGGGCTGGTCTTTTATGGTGCCGCGGAACCATTAATGCACTTCGTGAACCCGCCACCCTCAGCGGCTGCTCTAGCGGATGAAGCTTCACGTGCAAGGCGCGCTATGGCTATCACGTATTTTCATTGGGGAATCCATGCATGGGCAATTTATGCGATGGCAGCGCTAACCATTGCGTATTTTTCTTTCCGTCATGATGAACCCATGCTGCCAAGCGTATCGGTTTCATCTCATCAGGGAGTCATGGTTGCAGTTAATAGCATGGCCATTATGGCGGTCGTCTTTGGGGTGGTGGCCTCATTATGTCAGGGTGTGTTGCAGCTCTCTGACGGCATTATACGAGTGATGGAGTATAGCAGCGATGATATCATGTTGGTACAGGTGGGTGTGCTGGCAATGTTATGCCTATCCTACACCTTATCTGCCTGTACAGGGCTTGGAAAGGGCATTAAAATACTCAGCAATATCAATATGGGCATCGCCGTCACGCTGTTGGTCTTTATCTTATTTGCAAGCTCCACGCGATTTATTATGCAGGGGTTTGTAAGCGGTATTGGTGATTATCTGGACGGGTTTTTGCGTATGTCGTTTGATATGCGGCATTTCTCCGATGATTCCGGATGGATGGGCAACTGGACCATTACTTTGTTGATCTGGTGGATTGCCTGGGCGCCTTTTGTGGGCGTATTTGTTGCGCGCATCAGCCGTGGCCGAACACTCAGAGAATTTATGCTGGGTGTAGTACTGGCACCAACAGGTTTCTCGTTTATCTGGTTTGCTACGCTTGGCGGGGGGGCTATCCATCTGGAAATGTTTGATCTGCCAGGTTTTGGTGCCATTGTGTCTCAACCTGAACGTGTGACATTCGCGATGTTGGATGCATTGCCACTGGCTGAAATCACCTCCCTGATGACGTTGCTTCTGCTATTTATCTTTTTGGTGACCAGCGCGGATAGCGGTACTTACGTACTGGGAATGTTTACGTGCAACGGAAGTTTACAGCCACCACGGGGTGAGCGGCTATTTTGGGGGGCAATGATTGGTGCTGTCAGTATTGGCGCCGTGCTAACTGGAAAAGGTACGATGTTCTTTCGTAGCCTGGCAGTGTTTGGTGGTATTCCGTACCTGTTTATCATGGTCTGGCAAATTGGCCGTCTATGGAAAGCAATGACGCGTGATCTTACACATAATCAGGCGGTAACACCCTGATAGTCTGTTTAGGCAACAATCTTATCTATTGAAATTGCTGTTTTTTCATATAGGCTAAACCAGTTTATGGCGTATTGCTTTGCAATTTAGTATTTTTTTGGTACAACCTCTATAACCGACCTTTAATCGGTGCTGTAGTGGATTACTTTACTTATAGGATGCTGTTTTTCATTTATGTACATTATGCATATAGCCATTGCTGGCTGTCTGAAAGCGCCTCCTGTCATGTATGGTCTAACAGCAGATACGGGCGGACATATTACGTATTTATTAGGGCTGACAGATGCGCTATCTTTTCATGAAAGCGTATCACGTATTGATATTATCACGCGCAAGTTTGACGATGTGACCCTTGGCGAATCGCATAATGATGCGCAGGAACAACTTAGCCCTAAAGCACAGATTATTCGACTGCCGACACAACGCACAACGTACCTTAGCAAAGAGGCATTATGGCCGGAACTGGATGTGTTGTGTGATAACGTATTGGCCTATATTCAAACGCAGGATGCCTTGCCTGACGTTATTCATGCTCATGGAGCTGATGGTGCCTATATTGCGTTGGATATAAAGAAGCGCCTGAACATACCATGTGTGTTTACGGCACATTCTTTGGGTAAAGCGAAACAGGGAAATGCTATGGTGGATGTGCAAGAGTTACATCACGCCAGACGTTGCGAGGCAGAGCAGGAAATGATGATTTCCGGTGATGCGCTAATTGCCAGTTCACTGGATGAAGCAGAAAACCAATATGCACTCTACCATACCTATTGCCCGCATAAGATACATATCATACCACCCGGTTCTCCGGTAACGACTCCAGACCCTCCTTCTGTTGAAGCATTACAGACGCTTCAACATTCGCTGCGTCCTTTCCTGCGGCAACCTGATAAACCGATCATCTTAGCTATTGCGCGTCCGGTAATGCGGAAGAATTTGCATAGGTTAGTTGAGCTGTACGGGCAAAGTGAGTCATTACAGGACAAAGCCAATCTGGTCATTTTTGCGGGGCAGCGCACTGACATTGCTAAAGCGGATACAGAACACCGACATGTATGCACGCTGATGTTAGAAATGATTGATCGGTATAACCTGTACGGAAACGTTGCTATCCCCAAAGAGCATGACGCAGTCATGGTAAATGCTGCATATCATTATGCCTGGCTGACAGGCGGAGTGTTTGTGAATCCGGCCATCAATGAACCATTCGGTCTGACCTTACTGGAAGCTGCTGCATATGGCGTGCCGGTTGTGGCAACAGATTCTGGCGGAAGTCATAATATTGTGGCGCAATGTCGCCATGGT
The DNA here is from genome assembly GCA_963803575.1 of uncultured Alphaproteobacteria bacterium. Classification (GTDB taxonomy): domain Bacteria; phylum Pseudomonadota; class Alphaproteobacteria; order Rickettsiales; family UBA998; genus CAWDMW01. Next base: position 20,877 of record CAWDMW010000002.1, on the reverse strand, counting down.
TTAGTGGCTGAAACTGAAACAGACGCCTTTGCTGACGCTATTGAAACATTGCTCACAGATTCAGCGCAGTGGATGCATTATTCTGACAATGGTAAAGCTAATTGTCAGCTATTTCAGTGGGATCGTTTTGTCACGAATTATGTGGCACTGCTCCAGCGGTTTACGTCTGGCAAAACGCCGTTGCTTAAGCATCCTTTCACGCAGGTCATTGCAACAGATATTGACAACACAATCACAGGTGATCGCGAAGCTATGGCACGTTTTGCCGCGTGGTGTCATAATCAGCAAAATATGCTATATGTTGCTGCAACCGGACGTAACTTCCATGCTGCGTTAGAAGTATTAAAGCAATGGGGCGCGCCACTGCCTGATGTATTAATCAGTTCCGTTGGTGCAGAAATTTATTATCGCCAGACAGGAGAAATATATCGCGCAGATGATGCATGGGCAGCCTCACTGGATGACGGATGGGAGCCTGATCTGATACACGACATGATGCGTCAGCATTTTCCAAAGGCGCAATTGCAGCCAAAACAGCAACAGCGCCGCCATAAAATTAGTTATGACGTGTCTCCTGATCCTCGGTGGGTTGAACATGTGCAGACATGTTTGAGGAAACATCATATCGCCTGCACAGTAGTGTACTCACACGAACAGTACCTTGACATCCTTCCTGAAGATGCCTGTAAAGGCAAAGCATTGCGACATGTCTGTTTAAAGCGTAATATTGCCTGGAACCAAGTGATTGCTGCCGGTGATTCAGGCAATGATCTGCTCATGTTGCAAATGGTCTGCTATGCCATTATCGTTGGGAACCATACACATGAGCTGCATCCGTTGAAACAATCAGCACATGCTTACTTTTCTAACCTGTGTTACGCGGATGGGGTGATTGACGGTATGAGATATTTTGCGCGTTTATCAAAGGAAACGACCGTGTGACGCAGCCGATAGGGTTTTTTGTACATCATCAGGGGAGGGGACACGCGACACGGATACTGGCTATTATTCGCCACATGCCTGAAGCGCAACCGGTTACGATCTTTACAGCAAACCCTGCATTATTTTCCTGCTCGCTACCAGACCATATCACCATCTGTGCTATCCCAAGCCTGTTTGAACGAACGGATGAAACGCCGCATAATACGTTTTTACACCATCAGCCAACACCGGATGTTATGCATTGCGTACCACTCGGCTGGCCATCTATTACGCACGCCATTGCCATCATAACCAACTGGTGTGATACGGTGAAGCCACGTTTGATGGTAGTGGACGTGTCTGCGGAAATCGCATTATTGTGCCGTATTGCCAGTATTCCGGCTGTGAAGATACGCCAGCATGGTGATCGTCTGGATGCAGGACACCTCGCTGCATATCAATCATGCGTGGGTTTACTCGCGCCTTTTCACGAAGCGTTAGAGCAGCCAAACATGCCAGAATGGCTGAAAGCAAAAACATTTTACAGTAGCGGTATGGTTCCGGGCGGCATAAAAACTAGCAAAGCAGAAGCGCGTAAAAAACTTGGAATAGATGAAAACAAAACGATGATGCTGGTGATGGGAGGTAAAGGTGGTGAGGGAACGCCTTACGCCCCTTTAACGTTAGCTGCCAGATGTCTGCCAGAATATCATATTATCGTATTAGGTGATGTAAGCGAGGCATGGCATGCAACGGACTCAGGCAATTTGCAACTGGTTGGCTGGACAGACCAGAGTGAGTCTTATATTGCGGCGGCAGATGTGGTGGTAGCATCTGCGGGCAATAACACAGTACACGAGATATTGCGCTACGGTGTTCCTTTCATTTGTATCCCTGAATGGCGGTATTATGATGAACAATATTGTAAAGCGACAGCATTGCATCATGCTAAGGCCGCCATTTTCGTCAATCGCTGGCCGGCTAGCCCATCATGTTGGCATGATGTATTAGTACGCGCCGCCACATTGAATCCTGATACCCAAATGCGTTTAACTGATGTTTATGCTGGGCGCAGCAGTGCTAAATATTTGTTAGAATTAGCTGACAAATGCCACGTTGCGTCTTAGCTGTTCTAATATGGCATATTACAAAAAGGATAGAGAGTAATGGGAATAAGTGTATTGACGCTGGTAAAAGGGCGTCGCGAACATTTAATCAACATGATACACGGGTTGAATCAGCAGGATGTACAACCGGACGAGTTAGTGATTGGCTATATGGGAGAAGCTCCTTATAGCGGGCTACCTAATACTGGCTTTCCTATCCATATTATTACCATAACAGATGCAGGCCTGCCACTGGCAAAGGCGCGAAATGCTGTAGCACGCGCGGCAAAGCATGAAACATTAGTATTTCTGGATGTTGACTGTATCCCTGCGCCTACCTGTTTGTCAGGTTACAGAGCAGGGCTTGACCAACAAGACGGCGTTATGATGGGGGAAGTGCGTTACTTACCTAAAGGTGCCGTATCTTTGCCGATGAATTGGGATGCATTAGATGCAGTATCAGTACATCATAGCGAGCGTCCAGCTCCACCTGAAGAAGGCATTGCGGTGTGTCACGAGTTTCGTTGTTTCTGGTCACTATCATTTGCCATGCGGCGTAATAACTTTATGTCAACCGGTGGTTTTGATGAGGATTATACGGGGTATGGTGCAGAAGATACAGATTATGGGCAGGTAGTACAGCAGTCAGGATTGACGCTTTACTGGTGTGCCAATGCCACAGCGTACCATCAATACCACTCACACCATATGCCCCCTGTACATCATTTGGAGTCTGTTTTGCACAATAACCGTGTATATAAGCAAAAATGGGGTGGAAATACCATGGAACACTGGTTTAAGGCTTTTTGTCTGATGGGCTTAATTGAGCCTTATCAGGGTGATTTCCGTATGATACGTCAGCCAAATGCACAGGATTTTGACATAACATCACAACGTAGCGATATGCCATACGCCTCAACTAATGAATTTCTTACATGGTTTCATAGCACCCAGCTTAAAGCCTCTTAATTTCTGCGAATGGGGCGCCACCAGTGTTAAGCAATTGCTTTCACGGGTGGTACAGAATTGATTGCCTGATGATATGACGCGATATAGGATTGCACCATGCCATCGTAACTATAGCGTGACATAGCATAAGTACGGCACCCTTTGCGGCTGATATGTTGTGCATCGTGAATGGCGCTTGCCAATGCCTGCGTATTTCCTTGTGGCGCGTAACATGCATACTCGCCCAGTACTTCCCTGACAGCACCATTATCAATACACGCGACAGGCACACCGCTTGCCAGTGCTTCTACAGCCACTAAGCCGAAAGGTTCATCCCACATAGGGGTAAACAACAATACGGATGCTTGTCGCAGATGATGGGCAATCTTGTTGCTGTGATGATGTCCATGATAGCAAATCGTAGAAGATAGCTGCGGTCTGATCTGTTCATGGTAATAGGCACCGTCTTCTACAGGCCCATAAATAGATAAAGGAATATCTGCTTCAATTGCCGCTTCAATGGCATGAACCAGCCCTTTATTTGGGGTGATACGGCCTATCCATATAGCCTCCCCATTTCCTTTTTCTTTCCCATGACTCTGCCAGTGATGCATGTCTATTCCGTTATGAACAACGCGGGCAGGCAGGTGTTGCATATCCCATGCCTGATATTGTCGTGTTGAGGTGGCGGTATAATACAGCCATGGTTGCTGATACGTATGCATGGTGTCTCGAAGCCCTGCAAAAGGCGGTACGTGCATAGAACTAACCATAGGCACGTGATGTGCGTGGGCATATTGAATAGGGTAATGATGCAAAGAGTTATTGTGCACAACATCACATCCCCACGCAGCAATGCGTTCCATGGCACGCTCGAAAACGCGCTGTTGGTAATGGATGAATAACTCTGTCCCGTGATGCACGTGAAACGGGTGTGTAGCTTCATAATGTTTATCAAGTGTAGGGATTAATGTTGCTGAGGTTTCAGAATCCCCACTGGCAAACAGACCTACGTCGTGTCCCTGTCGAGTTAAAGCTTCCGCCAAACCATGACTATGTGCTTCCATACCACCTTTGAACGGAGCTTTAATAGGGTGGCGAATATGTGTAAGTAACGCAATACGCATTAAAATGTATCCTTATCATGTAACGATACATACTATAAGGCGGGTACTCATCAAGCCACGATAGCTAAACCAATGACGTTATATAAAGGCAGGCTTAGGGCGTGCCAAAATATTGTTTGCCAAAAAAATTTACAGATAGAATAAAAAAAATCCTGCTTTTGTTCTGTGACAAAATGCAGAATATATGTAATTAAATTAACAATAGTTTTTCGGCCAATCCCAACACTCTTTGTTGGGGTTATAAAAACTTGGGATTAGCGGGCTTATGGGTAAATGCTTGCTTTCAGGCAAATACCTAAAGCCATCAATGTCAATTAGTGCGTCTGCAAATGCGTACGGATTTTCGTATGCATTTGTATAGTTAGACGTTCTAGCAGCTTCAAACAACTGCCAGAACTGACACAAGTCTTCGTGAGGGTATTCAGGCTGTGCAATTTCTTCATTGAAGAGCTTTTGAAGCTCTTGAAGATCCCACGATAGCGGAAGATTGTAAACCTTGCCGTCTGGCCTGTATATTGTTCCCTTCATGGAAACAATTAGAACCTCTAGTCCGGGATATCGTCCATATCCTACAATCGTTGCTTGATGGCAACGAAGGACAGGCGAATCTGAACAAACCCCGCTTTCATTTACAATTCCTCAGGTTATTCGCGCATGTGTGCTTGGGGCGAAAAGCCTCAAACACACATGCGCGAATAACCTGAGGAACTTGGAAACCGTTAAAACCAGTTATGTTAGTCATTTTTTTTGTCCTAAAATAAAGTTAGTTACAACCGCGTTATGTACGGGGCTGTAGAAAACCTATTTAAGGCAGGTAAGCTGATCTGTAGTCAGCGAATTCGAAAAGCTTCTTTTTAGTAAAAGAAACGATATAACAATATTAACGTAGCATTAGAACCGTGCTTGTGCAACCAGTTTATAAAAAGATGACCAAACTGAAGTGCGAGGATCAGCCAAGGTATGTTTATAGCCAATGGCCTAAGTTACATCTGCTATACATCAAACCCGTATTTTTCTTTCAGCATCTTCTTGATGTCATCAGATGGTTCTTCACCATAATTGGACGCAATCACGCGCCCATAATCTTCCAGATCAATAGACTCATTTGCTTCCAGTGCGCTCATGAAGGATTGTTCTTTGCTTTGTTCCACCAACACAAAGTAATATGCCCATTGCCCTGTAGAGTCTTTGGCCTTTAATTTATGTATCAAATGCCCTTTTTTGGAAATAAGCTTGTCAACGAATGATCCCACTGTCTGGCGTCTCCTGCACGTATGTCACGAATTTTATAGTCTGATAGTCATTATCATAAGCATGATAGGATAGAGATGCCAGTATTATTTACTTCTTTTCAATAACTGGTCAGTATTGGTGGTAATACGTGCTTCACCAGATGTGGGTGCCAGATTCAGCGCACCAAGAGACACAAAAGCAACAATCACAACAAATAAGATAAATAATACGATAGGGTAGCGTTTTGATGTGTTCTTTGGCATATCAGCGTAATCCTTCAGTTTCGTTTTATGATATAAAGATACTGGTAATAGCATCTGTGATATTGTGCAACAATTAAACATGTTATATGGTAGCCCCATGGAAAAAATCATTGTATTGGTAGGATTGATGGGCGCAGGCAAATCTACCATTGGTCGAAGGCTGGCAAAAACACTCGATATTGCGTTTTGCGATTCTGACGACGAAATTACGGAAGCAGCGGGGTGTAGCGTATCAGACCTGTTCTATATTCATGGTGAAGCCATTTTTCGGGATTTGGAAAAGCGGGTCATTACGCGCTTACTTACGAATAATGAACCTAAAGTGCTGGCTACAGGTGGTGGGGCATGGATGAATGAAGATGTACGCGCTATGACACGTCGCTATGCAGATTCCATCTGGCTAAGAGCAGATATTGACGTGCTGGTGGATCGGGTAGCGCGCAAAAACACCCGCCCGTTGCTGGAACATGGCGACAAGAAAGCGATTTTATCCAAAATGATGGATGAGAGAAACCCGCAATATGCTAAAGCAGACATCACGATTGATAGTGATGAGGGGACGCATGAGGAGATTGTCACGAATATTTTGCACGCCTTAAATATTCCTGTGCCAGAAAATATCAGCGAATATATCAATGATGTCACCTTGTCAGAAGGTGTTGCCTGATGGATGAGGTGCTACATATTGATACGGCCAGCCATAGCTACCCTATTTTCGTTCAGCAGGGAGCTATAGCGCAAGCAGAAAAGCTGGCTAAGCCTTACATCAAAGGGAGTAAGGTAATTATTGTGACAGACGAACAGGTGCATAAGCATTATGGTGACGCACTGCTTAATGCATTGTCTGAGCTGAATAAAGACACGCATGTGATTATATTACCTGCTGGCGAGGCAACAAAATCTTTCAGTCATTTTGAAACATTATGCGATGACTTGCTAAGCTATCATCCAGACCGCCAAACAACGCTGATCGCTTTAGGAGGCGGCGTGATTGGTGACATTACCGGATTTGCGGCGTCAGTGCTGCTGCGTGGTGTACCCTTTATTCAGGTGCCAACCACATTGCTGGCACAAGTGGATAGTTCTGTGGGCGGGAAGACAGGCATCAACACGCACTATGGTAAAAACCTTATTGGGTCTTTCTACCAGCCTCAAGCCGTGATTACGGATACCGACACGCTAGATAGCCTGCCAAAGCGGGAATTGCTTGCTGGATATGCAGAAATCATCAAATACGGGTTGCTGGGTAATGAAACATTTTACCAGGAATTGCTGGAGTCCGGCCATTTGTTGCTGCAAGGCGATCATGAAAGCCGCATCCGCATTATTCAAACATGCTGCGAGATGAAAGCGGCTATTGTGTCTGCGGATGAACGCGAGAAAGGAAAACGTGCATTATTGAACTTAGGGCATACATTTGGACACGCTATTGAGCGTGAAGCAGGGTATAATGGTTCTGTACTACATGGTGAGGCAGTGGCGCTTGGATGCTTAATGGCAATGGAATTATCGGTACGGCTTGGTCACTCGGTGACTCGCGCGATGATGCATACACTAACTAGTCATTACAATGCTGTTGGGTTGCCATGTCGCTTGTCAGATTTGCAGCACCGAAAGCCGTGGGATGCTGAGACATTAATGTACCATACGTATCAAGACAAAAAATCCAGCCATAGCCGTCTAAATTTTGTCGTACTGAACCAGATTGGACAAGCGACGATGGCGTATAATGTTGATGCAGACATGGTGGAAGCGGTGTTTGAGGAGTTTATTTGAACATGGATGTAGCGGTTGAAGATGCTTACTGGATAGCGGATTTACTCATTATTCTCGTGCTGCTAATTTGCTCGGGCTTTTTCTCGGGGTCGGAAACTGGCTTAACGGCTGTGTCACGTGCGCGTATGTATAAGTTGCAAATGGAAGGCAATAGCCGCGCAAAGAAAGTCAATGAATTGCGCGAGAAGAAAGAGGCACTGATTGGCACCATATTGCTTGGTAATAACCTCGTCAATATTGCCGCCACGGCTTTATCCACCAGCCTGGCAATACGTCTGTTTGGTGAAGAAGGCGTGGTATTTGCTACGTTTGCTTTAACCGTGCTTGTCCTGATTTTCTCTGAGATTCTACCCAAAACCTTTGCGTTTCATTATGCAGAGCGTGTATCGTTATTCGTAGCACCTCTTTTGGAGCCATTAACCCGGATATTTTCCCCGGTAACGCATAGTATTCAATGGTTTATTAATCGGTTGCTGCGTTTATTCTCGATTGATTTTGAAGGTGGAGATAGTCTGATTTCCGCAACCGATGCCATTCGTGGAACCATTGAAATGCATCATCAGGAAGGAGATATGGTCAAGCATGAACGCGATATGCTTGGCTCCATTCTTGATTTGAATGATGTGGAGGTGTCCAGCGTGATGACGCACCGCAAGCAAATGGATATGATTGATGCGTCGCAATCTTCTGCGGATATTGTTCGCCAGATTATGGCCTTTGCTCATAGCCGCATACCTTTTTGGCAAGATGACCCGGACAATATTATTGGTATTTTACACGTGAAAGACATGTTGCGGTTGATGGCATATAATAATAAGCCGTCTGTTGATGATATGCTGGAATTATTGTCACCTAGCTGGTTTGTGCCTGAATCTACGACACTCAGTCAGCAATTACATAAATTTCGCGAAAAGAAACGACATTTTGCGATTGTCGTCAATGAGTATGGTGCCTCTCAGGGGGTGATAACGCTGGAAGATATTTTGGAAGAAATTGTGGGGGACATTGTGGATGAACATGATGTGGTAGGCACTGCCGGGGTGAAGCGTTTGCCCTCAGGCGGGTATCGCGTAAAAGGAACCACCACCATACGTGATATTAATCGTCTGCTGGAATGGAATTTGCCCGACGACGTGGCTGCCACTGTTGCCGGATTAGTGATTCACGAAACCCGCTCTATCCCCGATGAAGGTGCCGCTTTTGCTTTGCACGGATACCGATTCAAGGTGGATGAGAAGCGCGCAAACCAGATTGTGCAATTGATTATTGAAAAAAAGACCCTGACGCATCATGGTGCAGCATAACGTACTCATTGAATATATTCCGCAAGGCATGTTTGTTAAAGTATGTGCGGTGGATGCGATGACGGGCGAGGAAGTGTCGATTGTCGGTGATGCACGTCAAAGCCGGGAACATTTGGCACAGATCGCAGCGCGTAAATTACGCTACGTCCAACAAAAAAAGTCTCCGGCAAAGGGTGCCGGAGATTAAAATGTTATTCGGGAACACGAACCAGTAAGCCTGCTTTTACAAGCATGTTTTCAGTGTGCCTCCCTACAACTTCTTGGGCGGTAAGTTTTTTCTGAACAATTAAATTGCAGAGAAGTTCAGTGGAAACCATAATGCAGCACTGGCTCAGCCCCGCAACCAAACGGTTTGGGCAACAGGTGACTTGGTGACTATCTGTAACTTTAATGTGGGTCACACCAGATCGCGACTTTACGAAGAAGCTGGCGACCCCTTAGGAAGATGGCTTTTTCGACTAAGTAGCTGCTAATGCTCCAACCCTTGTGGGAAGTTCCCCCCACAAGGGCTTTTTTTGATTTGACGTTGCCTAATGAAACTGCGCTTCCTCGGTGGAGCCTTTCAGGGCTGCAGTAGACAGCTTACCGCCTGTGATAATTTGTGCTACCTCATCAAAATAACCGGTGCCGACTTCACGCTGGTGTTTAGCAGCCGTAAAGCCTTTAGACTCTGCCGCAAATTCTTTTTCCTGTAGGTTCACATAACCTGTCATGCCGCTGCTCTTGTAAGCGGTGGCCAACTCAAACATGCTGTAATTCAGTGCATGGAAGCCTGCTAGTGTAATAAACTGGAACTTATATCCCATGGCAGCCAGCTCTCGTTGGAACTTGGCAATCGTAATGTCGTCCAGATTCTTACGCCAGTTAAAGGAAGGAGAGCAATTATAGGAAAGCATTTTGTCCGGGAATTGCTTGCGGATGGTTTCTGCGTAACGTTTGGCCTCTTCCAGTGACGGAGTAGAGGTTTCACACCAGATCATATCTGCATAAGGGGCGTAAGCCAGACCGCGAGCAATGGCACAATCCAGTCCGCCTTTTAGCTCAAAATACCCTTCCGGCGTGCGTTCCTGCACTACGAATTCTTTATCCTGCTCATCAATATCACTGGTGATGAGGAATGCACCATTCGCATCAGTACGAGCAATCAGGATGGTAGGTGTATCGCAAATATCTGCTGCCAGCCGTGCTGACTTCAATTTATTAACGGCTTCCTGTGTTGGCACCAACACCTTGCCACCCATATGACCGCATTTTTTAGCGCTTGCCAGTTGGTCTTCAAAATGGACGCCAGCCGCACCGGCGTCGATCATGTCTTTCATCAGTTCAAATGCATTCAGGTTCCCGCCGAATCCTGCTTCTGCATCTGCTACAATAGGTTGCATCCAGTCAATAGAGTCATCCCCTTCTGCATGGTGCAACTGATCTGCGCGAAGCAAGGTACGATTGATACGACGCACTACCGCAGGCACAGAATCCGCCGGATACAAGCTTTGATCCGGGTACATATTGCCCGATAAGTTCGCATCTGCTGCCACTTGCCAGCCCGATAAATAAATCCCTTTCAGACCGGCCTTCACTTGTTGCATGGCCTGATTACCTGTTAGCGCGCCCAATGCATTCACGTAATCATCGGTTTGAAAATAATTCCATAATTTCTTGGCACCCTGACGTGCAAGCGAGTGTTCTACGTGAACCGTGCCGCGCAAAGAATCCACGTCTTTTGCAGAATAATCACGTGTAACGCCTTTCCAGCGCGGTGATCCTTCCCAGTCTTTTTGAATATCCTGAATTGATCGCATCGTATGTTCTCCCTGTATCTGTTAACGAACCATATAGCCGCCATTGTGCGCTGCACACGCGCAAGACGCAACCATAGAGTTACGATATAAGGGAGTATTTTGGTATTTCTACTGTATCGTGTAGGTAATCATGTAACAGGCGCAAGATGCCTATGCGTTACTTATGATGCTTTTGCGGCGATTTTTTTCTTTATAGCAATTGCTTCAGCCGTCAGCTTCAGGTTTGAAGTGCTAAGCAGGTAGGGGTCGATACCACCATTATGCTCAATAGTACGCAGTGTAGACACAGGAATTTTAAGCTTCACTTTCTGCCCTAGTGCTTCACTAAGTAGTGATACAGATTGCATGTTCGGATCAAAACGGCGACGTGTCTTGCGCTGTGAATGCGACACATTATTTCCAAACTGAATGGTTTTTCCGGTTAATGCACAACGTTTTGACATAAAGACGCCTTAGATGGTTTGACTCGTAAATTTGTAAGATGCTGTTTGTAGCAAACGGTTTGAGTGGCTGTCAAGGGTTTTATCGTATGTTAAGAGATTTCTATATCGCGTTGCGTGCCACGTGAAGGAGCATGTACTTTAGGTGCTTCAATGTTTGGAGCTTGCACATCAATCATGCCAACGGACGCTGCACTGATAGGCATTCCCTCAATACGCACATCCGGCATATGGGGTGCGTCAATCATGGGAGCGGATATATTAGCTTCACCTACGAAAGAACGCGAAAAGTCGCTCATCGAAACAAACATGCCTTGAAACAGGCTGGATAAAAATTTAAAAGGCCCCATTTTTAAATCACCCTGCGCGCTGGCAAGCATAGGAATAGGGAACATGCTGGTGGTTCCCCATGGTTTCATAGGGTTTAGATTTAACCGGACATTATCAATGGCAGGCAAGCCAAGCAACGACTGCCCGGGACTAAAGCCGCTGCCACCATTTGCCATCATTGAGTTGAGTGCCGCCATATCGGGGCCGGGGGAGATTCCTTCTGACATAGTACGATATTACCACAATTCTATGTCATTTCTATGACAATAAACATTGTATAATACGCTCGGTGACTAATCGTCCTTGCTGAGTGATAGATAATGCATCAGCGTTTAACGTTAATAGTCCCATCTCCTGCATTAAGCTGCATTGCTGCTGGTTGATATGGGCATGGATCTTTTGGTAAGACACGCCGCCTTTCAATCGCAAACCACCAAGTAAATACTCTTCCATACGTATGTCATCCGGTACGGGGTCACATATTTCCAGACCATGGCCTTGGCGTTGTACCGCATCTAGCCAGCGTTCAGGGCTTTTGATGGCCGCTGTAGCTTCCCATTGCCCCTGCATGTTATAAATGCGCCCATGTGCGCCTGCACCAATGCCAATATAATCCTCGCCCTGCCAATAAGCCAGGTTATGGCGGCTTTCCTGACCGGATGCAGCGTAGTTCGATATTTCGTAAGAGTATAGATTATGTGCTTCGCATAACGAGCGTGTGACGTCATATAAGTCTGCTGCTATGTCATCAGAAGGCAAAATGAATCCACCTGCGCGATATAAGCGAGCAAAGGGGGTGTCTGGCTCTACGGTGAGCTGGTAAAGTGAGATATGGCCACGAGCGTATTGCATGGCATCGTGCAATTCTGCTTCCCACATGGCAGCCGTTTGATGGGGGCGCGCATAGATCAAATCAAAACTATAGCGTGCAAAATGCTTCTGCACCATTTCCAGCACGTTACGTGCTTCATTGGCGGAATGTTCCCGTCCTAAAAACTGTAATTCTGTATCATGGAGTGATTGCACGCCAAGCGACAGGCGATTTACCCCTGCCTCACGATATGCTACAAAGCGCGTTGCTTCACTAGAGGTTGGGTTGGCTTCTAAGGTGATTTCACATGATGGTGACACTGGCCATAGGTGCGCCGTTTCATCAATTAATGCTGCCACCGTAGCGGGTGGCATCAGTGAGGGCGTGCCGCCACCGAAAAAAATACTATGAATGTCATGTACGCCCGCATGTTCAGCCATCCACCGCATTTCACTTAGTAAGGCTTGTGTGAACGCTATCTCGTCCACTGATGAACGCACATGTGAGTTAAAGTCACAATAGGGGCATTTTTTGCGGCAAAATGGCCAGTGAATATACAAAGCAGTCATGCGGCATCATAGGGTAAGTAGTGTTACCATAGCAATGATGGAGTGGTATTAATGTAATCTGCTTGCAGTTAATATTAAGCGCAAAAAAAACAGGCCGAAGGCGGCCTGTTTATAGTTATCGACCGGAAGACCTGCTTCCACTAGAAGCCTGATCATCTGATCGGGGTTGTTTTATTTCTTCCGCTTCTTCTTTTATTCGATCCAGAACTTCTGGATCGGTCGGTTTGTGATCGTTATCGTTTGAGTCACGATAACTGCCTCTGCCTGAATTTGAATTAGCCATGATGTTTCTTAATTGAATAACTAAACAACTAACAACATTATACATAGATTCTTAATTAATTCAACTATTATTTGCAGGCCTTTAAAACCCTTCTTCACCACGAGCCATAGCGGCGGATCCTGTGCGGGCGACATCGACCAGCCCTAAGGGGCGAAGCAGGCTGATGAAGGTGTCAATCTTTTCCGGTTTGCCAGTCAGTTCAAAGATGAATGAGGCCGTTGTAGCATCCACAGAGCGCGCCCGGAAAATATCTGCAATGCGTAGAGCTTCAAGGCGGTGTTCTCCTTTGCTGGACACTTTAATCAGTGCCAGTTCCCGCTGCACATAAGCACTTTCCTGTGTCAGGTTATGCACCTTATGCACTGGCACCATACGCTCCAATAATGCTTTAATCTGTTGCACGACACGTTGAGTGGTGCGGGTAACAATGGTGATGCGTGAGAGCATCGCTTCATCATCCACTTCAGCCACTGTCAGGCTGGTGATATTGTAGCCACGACTGGAGAACAGGCCAATGACACGCCCAAGCACTCCAAATTCGTTATCTACCAGCACAGCCAGCGTATAGTCACATAATTCGTTATGCGTTTCGGGAATGTCGTAAACAATATCTGGCATAGTGTGTGGTTCCTTGAATTGTGTAAGGACGTTTTTTATGGCATAGAGAGTACGGAATGTCTAGTCATCTGCTATGTGAGCCAAAAAAGAACCGGTATGATTCTTATGCAAAGAAACTACCGGTTATGAGGTTTAGTGTGCTAGCAACAGGTATATAGCACCTATAAGAACCAGCACACTGAGAAACGTTAGTAATGCTGCGATCAGCATTACCTTTAAAAACAGCTTTTCGACCGTTCCTTCAGCAAGTAAGGGAAGAGTGAAAAACGCTCTAAAAAGACTGATTGAAAACATAAAATGTTCTCCAAAAGAAAGAATGATTGCATTATAATCAGAAACCGCAGATAGTGAAAGTCCTTATTTTAATATTTGCATCATATTCATCAAGATAATGAAGTTTCTGTCGTTTTTTGCTCTTATCATATGCTTGTTGCCTGTTACTGCAACAGCGCAACCTATAAAAGTGGTAACCACCATCGTGCCAATTTCTGCGTTGGTAAAGCAGATTGCAGGCGATACAGTGCAGGTAGTACAAATGGTGCCAGCAGGGCAGTCGGTGCATGGGTTCCGCCTGAAACCTTCCCACATGCAGGTATTGCAGGATGCTGATATAGTTCTCTCGATAGATCCGTCATTTGAAACGTTCTTGTATAAAGCGCAACACGTCATAGCAGACTCAGCTCAGCATGTTGTGTTAAGTCAGGTGCCGGATATGTATCTGCTACCTTCTTCGGAAAACCCTGATGTGCCGGATGTGCATATCTGGCTCCACGTGCCTAACCTGATTCATATGGTAGAGGCAATAGAAGCGATATTATCTGATCGTCAACCGCGCTACAGACCAGTATATGTATCGAATGCACAGCGTTTGGTGAACAGATTACGACGGCTTGATGATGCATTGCAAGGTAAGTTGCATCCATTGCAAAACAAACCATTCATTGTGTACCATGATGCGTACCGTTATATCACGCAGCATTATGGCTTAACGCAAATGGCTGCACTGACCAGTACGCCTGACGTCCCCCTATCTGCACGTGAAGTGATGGCAGCACGTAAGTTGATTGCACAAAGAAACATACCCTGCTTGCTACATGAAACATCTGTTTCACCGCGTATGTTAGACACGCTAAAACAAAACACACCCATTCGGATGGTGGCTATTGATCCGCTTGGTACTGCACAAGAGAGTCAACCTATAGGGTTAATGCATACCATCGCTGATGCATTTGTGCGCTGTTTAAAGTGAAGGCAAGCTTGCGTTAACGCCTGAAATATTCTACAACTGGCGCAATGACAAACGAGCTTCCACCCGCACAACGCCCCCTTAAAGCCCTGCTGATTGATAGCTGGTACGACACGTATCTTGGGGTGATTATCCTGATACGCGTTTTTTCCGGCACCATCACCAAAGGGCAGAAGATTCGCATGATGTCGAATGGGGCAAATTACCATGTAGATGATGTGGGTGTGTTCACGCCAAAGAAGCAAAGCATGAAGCAACTCTTTCCGGGTGAAGTGGGCTACATCACCACAGGCATAAAGCAGGTGGCTGACACAAACGTAGGTGACACCATCACGGATGATTTAAAGCCAACGGACGCGGCACTTCCCGGCTTTAAACCCAGCCAGCCTGTTGTGTTTTGTGGGTTATATCCAGTAGATACAGGTGAATATGAGCATTTAAAAACCAGTATTAGCAAGCTGCATTTGAATGACGCCAGCTTCCATTATGAAGTCGAAAGCTCATCTGCGCTGGGCATGGGGTTTCGCTGTGGTTTTCTGGGGTTGCTACATTTAGAGATTATCCAGGAACGCTTAGAGCGTGAATATGACGTTGACCTGATTACTACCGCGCCAAGTGTAGTGTATGAATTAACGCTTAATAGCGGGGAAGAAACAGAGTTACATAACCCCGCAGATATGCCTGACCCTACCCATATTCAGGCCATGCGTGAGCCATGGATTAAAGGCACAATTATGGTGCCGGATGAATATTTGGGGAATGTGCTGAGTTTATGTACCGAAAAACGCGGTGAGCAGGTGGACTTAACGTACGTAAGTGGTCGCGCGATGGCAGTGTATCGGTTGCCGCTGAATGAAGTCGTATTTGATTTTTATGACCGCCTGAAATCCTGCACACGTGGTTATGCCAGTTTTGACTATCAAATGGACGGGTATAGTGAGAGTGATTTGGTGAAGCTGTCTATTTTGGTGAATGCTGAACCCGTGGATGCGCTGGCATTGATTGTGCATCGCTCGCAAGCGGATTATCGTGGTCGTGCATTATGCAAACGCTTAAAAGACCTGATACCCCAGCATTTGTTCAAGATTCCGGTGCAGGCAGCCATTGGGGGCAAGGTCATTGCACGAGAGACGATTTCAGCCCTGCGCAAAGACGTGACCGCAAAATGTTATGGCGGTGACATTAGCCGCAAGCGCAAATTGCTTGAGAAGCAAAAGAAGGGTAAGAAAAAGATGCGCTCTATCGGGAATGTGGATATTCCACAATCCGCTTTTATTGCAGCATTAAAGATGGGCGACGAGTAAGCATAAGGTAGCACCCTTACCGTATCGGCATGGATTCCATGGCGGGGGTAGTACGGTCTTCCAGAATGGATTGCGCCCAGTCCATGTGACTAACGGATGGTTTATGCAGCGTATCCACAGGGGAATGCGCGATGATTCCATGCTCCGTGGCTGCTTGTCTGACGATAGGCATGACCATTTGTTCTAGGGGGAGTTGATTGGGGTCTATGTCAGTATGGGTAGCCAGTAGCGTGTCTTGCCGTTCTTTAGCTAGCTGATATTGTCTGGGTTGTGTGCGCTCTATAAATAAGTGGGCAGCTTCCTCAACACCGGTGATGAACGCAGCATCATCGGCATTCACCAGAAATGGAGCAATTTTCGGGTCGCGGGCAGCGCCTTTGTCTGGAAATGCGGTGATTTGCCCTGTCGATAGTGTGATGGTGACATTGGAGGCATCCGCGTAAGCGTAAGGAGTTGCATCTTTCACCAAAAAGATGCCAGCTGGTACCATGCCGTAATGCTCAGCCACATAATCCAGCCCATCAGCAAAATGCTGGCAATAGGATGCCACGCCAGCAATTTTCTGTTCAGAGGCGTAAGCCGCCATATCGGGGTTATTCAGTGACGTGGCAGTACGAAACGCATCAACAGAATCAAAATTAACACCGGATACCCTATCGGCTCCCACTGTCTGGTAACCTTGTTGAGATGCGGGTTCAGATTGGGAAAGCGAGAAAAATTTTTCTAAAGCACTTTTCTTATGGCCTGGCGGCTGATTTCTGATTTCTTCCTGTCTTAATGCTTCGTCAAATTCATCGTCATAGAGTAGATCTAACACAGCAAGTGTTGGGATTGCGCTGGAAACCATAATCGATAATCCTATTTTGTTTGTATTAATATTATCACTACAATGCAAACCCCACAAGAAGAAAAGTCCCTGCTTGGGGAAGCAGGGAGGGGGAGTTAGTTCACCTTGTCTATGAGGACAGGATTTGCGGTACGAACAGCACGAAATTCGCCATCTGTCATTGCATTGAAAACGTTAGCGAACTCTTGAGCAGAGCTAGGATCGGAAAAAACACCTATTACTAATCTACCCTCATATTCGCCTAGTACGCCGGTTTCAGCCATACGTGTTTTAACAACTTCGTCCGCGTACTTACCCTTGACAATGCTAACAAAGAAAACTTTGCCAGTAGGATTGCCTTTATCGTTTTTAGCAACGTTCAAAGCAATGCCTGTTTCAAGCGGGTAACGTTTTTCATTGAACAGATCCAATATAGTCTGTTCATTTTTAACAACTTCAGCAGCAGCTACTTCTTGATAAGCGTACCAAACAGTACCTACTGATGCAACAATACCTAGTATCTTCATGATGCCCCAAAAGCTAAAGGGATCTAAAGCCTTTGCTTGTTTGGGTGCGCCCATCACTAGGAAAGCTGATAGGGTGAACAGTGCGATCGTGCGCTTAAATTTAATCATCTACCTGATAACGAAACTACCGAAATAGGGTAAGCACTAATCACCAGAACATGTGATGTTAGGTGTTTAGTGCAAAACAAATTTCAGATTTGTACATACTCATAAATAGCCCTGTATGCAAGGAAGTAATACGCTGCTACATATCGCGAAGATACTCCTTTACGGCTTCCACATCATTGTTAATCTCAGTGAAACGTTCCACGCGATCATGCAAATCTGCCAGATGTTGTGGCAGTTCGGGGTGCATGTGGGTGGCGTGGCGCACAGCATCCGGAAATTTTGCCGGATGTGCTGTGGCAAGTGTGATGTACGCTGTATCTGGGTGCTTAGGCATTTGCTGCACTGCATGAACACCAATAGCTGTGTGGGGATCAAGCAGGTACCCGCTCTCCTGGTAGGTGCGCTTCATGGTTGCGGATGTTTGGGCGTCATCTGCGCGGTGTGCTATGAAAGATTGTTTGAATGCCGATTGAGCGGAAGACGAAAGCGTGAAACTGCCTGTTTCTTTCAGTGAGGTCATTAACTCTGCCACGTCACCCGTATTCCCTTGGTGTAAATCATAGAGTAGTCGTTCAAAGTTACTGGACACGCCAATATCCATGCTAGGGCTGATAGTATGTTCCACGGTTTGCACTTCATAGCGTCCAGTGTGATAGCAGCGCGTAAGGATGTCATTGCTGTTACTGGCAATGATGAGTGGTTGCATGGGCAACCCCATACGCTTGGCCAGATATCCTGCGTAAATATCACCAAAATTACCAGTCGGCACCGAAAAGCACACAGAACGCGCTAGCGCACCAAGTTGGAACGCTGCATAGAAGTAATATACGATCTGCGCAACAATCCGTGCCCAATTAATCGAATTGACTGCGCCCATCGGACATTCACTGCGAAAGCCCTGATCCACAAACAAGGTTTTGACAATATGCTGGCAGTCATCGAAGGTGCCATTAACCGCAAGACAATGCACGTTCGTATCAGTCACGGTTGTCATTTGACGGCGTTGTACGTCCGAGACACGCCCTTTAGGATACAAAATCACAATATCCATTTGCTCGCGTCCCTGACATCCGGCAATCGCTGCTGATCCCGTATCACCGGACGTGGCACCCAGTATCACCAGTTTTTGCTTGTCGCGTTTTAGTACCGTATCCATGATGCGGCCCAGCAATTGTAGGGCGACATCTTTGAACGCCAAGGTCTGGCCGTGAAATAGTTCCAGCACAAATTCCTGATGACCTAACTGCACAAGTGGCGTGACGGCGTGATGGCGAAAGGTACTGTAACTCTCATCAATTAATTGTTTGAGTGTATCGCTGGCAACGGCATCACCTACAAAAGGGGCAATAATGCGCTTGGCCAGTTCCGTATAGGGCAGGGAGGCCATGCGAGCCAGTTCTGACGGGTTGAATTGTGGCAAATGTGAGGGAACATACAGCCCGCCATCAGGTGCCAGCCCGGTGAGAACTATATCATCAAATGAGGCTTCAGGTGATTGCCCGCGGGTGGAGCGATAAGTGATTGGTGGCAAGGTAAGTGCAGTATTCATGATGTATATATGTATATGTACGTACTTATATACTAGGTGTTTAACCTACAATGCAACTTAATCATACATGTTAAAACCCGATTTACGTTTCACATCATGTTGCCGTATAGCTTCTTTATATAGCACCTATTAATGATTAGTTTGTTTTACAGTTATAAAAATCTCAATGATATAAGGAAAGAGGTATGGATACGATTATTGTTAACGAAAGTCTGGATGGACTATTTATTGTTGGGCTGGTGGTCAGCGTCATTATAGCATATGGGGTGCAGTTCCTGCTCTCGTCTCTGTCTTTGGCAACGGGCGTATCCATGATTCCTAACATTAAGAAGAAAAGCGTGGAGATGCGCGTTGATAGCTTAACCAAAGATGATGCAACGTTTGATGAAGACGATGACGATGATGACGGCATTTCTAGCACAACCATCACCTCTGCTGTGGGTGCGTGGGTATTAATTACCTCAAGTCTGGCATTATTTGCCGGATCATATTTTGGTATTAGTTTGCTGCCAGTCTCACCTTATGTTGCCATGGTCGCAGGCTTGGTGATCTGGGCATTATTCTTCATTACGCTGCTCTATATTGAGTATAAAGCGGTTCACACCATTGTGGGTGGCCTGATTCATTCGGCGTTGAGTGGATTGCGTTATTCTGCCAGTGCTTTAGGGAACTTAGTAACGCCGTCAGAGGCCAGCAAGTCTCAGAAGCAGGTGAAGCAAACCGTGCGTGCGCTTTATCAGGAAGTGGATCATTTGATGCGTAAAAACAATGTGGATAAGCGTCTGGAAGATTATATTCATCGCTTGACACCTGACGTGCCAACTAAAAATGAATTATTCCGCGAACTGGAAAAGTTTGTTAATAAGCTGGAAGTGCAGGAACGTATTAATATTACGGATGAGCAACTGGAACGCGTGTTGGATGTACAGGTGAATAAAAAGTCTCGCCTTAACAAAGAAAATGCTACAGCGCTGAAAGACTCATTCCAAAAAGCAAAAACGGCATCTGGTGATAAGCCTAAGCGAGCAGATAAAGTTCTTGCCGTGATTGATAGCATCTCTCCTGTGTCTGATGAGGAAGCGAAAGAATATCGCACACGTGTGGCTGACATATTAGACCGCACCAGCAAAGATGAATTAAATTCGGAAGAATTTAAGCAGCATCTTGAGCAGGCGTTTGATGATCCGCGTGGCGCAAGTGAAGAAGTGCTGGCACGTTTGAAGCATTTTGATCGTGCAACCATTAAGGAAATTGTGCATGAACTCTCAGATATGGATAATGCTCAGTCTGATCGTTTAGTTGATTTGGCTTACGATACGATGCAGCAATTTATGGGCAACACGGCAACGCGTTACCGTGAGTCATTCCAGTCAGCGCAGGATTTGCCGGCTGCTGTTGAGGGACGTATTGCTACGTACTTTGACGGGCTAGGTGAGCCTTCACTACAATATGATGGCATTAGACGCGACGTTCAGCATATTCTGGAAGAGCCAACTTCTGCGCCGCAAGTTGTGCGTGATCGTCTTGCACAAATGGATAAGGGTGCGGCGATTAGCCTGCTATCCAGTAATTCCCGTATCAGTGAAGAACAGGCTGAATCTATTGCCGATAACATCTTAATGGCGAAAGATAACGCTGTGAATACGATTGATGGCGTACAAAAAGAAGTGAATCGACGTTACCAGATGGCGCGTCGCAAGGCGGTGATTGCATCAGAGCATTACGCAAAAATGCAATTGTTGCTTCATGGTGGTTAGTAGCCAGCGCTGTTGTCAGTGCCTTTGCTTCT